>JAACPJ010000019.1 GCA_009995455.1 bacterium | reverse complement strand
TTTTTTTTCAGCGCTCCGTTGCCAAGTCAGCGTCTAACCCTTCGCTCAAGAGGGACGCCGCAAAAGCGCGCCGCCCCTTAGCTCCACGTTGGGCATCACCATCATGAGCGGAGTGTGGGAAGCAATGGAGACAAAAGACATAATTTACGGCATCGGTATTCTTTTCACCTTTGGGCTTGGTGCTTGGAATCTGTTCTACAACTACAAGACAACTCGAAAGACTAGTTTCATAAATACCGTTACGAGTCAGCGCATCAAGTGGCTTGAGCAGCTTCGCCTCGATATTGGCGCTTACTGCGGGCTTACTCACACATGGTTCTATTCAGGTCTGGCTGGTACGGACAAAGAGCACGACATCCTGAAGGAGATCGACCGGCTTCGGCATGTAATTCAATTGAGGCTAAATCCGAATGGTGAGCTTGACCAAAAAATTCAGAAGTTGATCCAGGATATTCCAAAATTTACAGATCACAGCAAGAAGTCCGAGCTGGATAAATCCATTCAAGATCTTGTCGATTTTTCCCAAGCAATGTTGAAGGAAGAATGGGAAAAGGTGAAAGCTGAATCTGAAAATGGCAATCTCAATGCCAAAAAATCATCGTGGTTGCCATGGCGCAAATAAGGCCAATGCCCAACCCGGCAGTCAAGTGGGACTGCGCAAAAGCGCGCAGCCCCTTACTTTTACGTTAGCTCTCAAGATTGCCACTATGCGTGATCGTATTCCAACTGCGTTTATTTCCTTCGCCGCGACGGAGATGACGAATAACGGTCTGACTGGACCGAAGCTAGTCGAAATAACATCCGCTTACGCAGCAGATTTTGCGGTTGATATTCCGCATGCTCGTTACCCGTTTGACGCACCGAACAAGAGAACAGCCCTCCTTGATAATTTGCTCTGTTTTGCTCCGAAGCAGCAATATCAAATCATTCGCGAGTTGTGTGATCGCTTAAATCCTGACGGAAGTATTGCACCGCTCGTGGCGCTGAAAATGAAGCTTTTTTCGGAATACCGAGAATTTGCAGATCAAGACAACACCGAGGCAATTCACAAAACCATTGTCATTGAAACTCGTCACTGGCTATCCGATCATCCTGAGGTTAAAAAACTCTTTGATGAAGCGCTCCAAAAACATGATCACGGAGTTTTCAAGCGCAACACCCTAGATGATTTACGCTTGGCTCTCGAAATCTTAGTGCGCCAGTTATTTGGAAACCAAAAATCACTAGAGAATCAAATCCCTCTTATCGGGCAGTACGTCAAAGAACGAGGCGGGTCTCCGCAATTGGCAAACATGTTTGAAAAACTTGTTGATTACTACACCAAGTATCAAAACACCTACATCAAACATGACGACGCTGTTATCACAGCAGAGATCGAGTTTGTCTTTGAACTGACCAGCTCATTTGTAAAACACTTCCTGAGGCTAAAAAGTGTTCCTGATTAGCGCTGATCTTCAGCAACGCGGCACTGAGACTGCTTTGGCAGGAAATCGCTCAGAGCGGCGGGCGCTATGTGACTTGCTGATGTTACGTGGATTTAGACGATTCGGCTGTCCGCCCCGCTGAAGATCAGCGCTAATCAGGAAAGTGTTTAGAGCTAACTTGGCGTTCGAGAGGGACGCGCCAAAAGCGGCGCGCCCCTCAACTTCACGTTGGACGCTAGCGGCGTCGCCTTCAATGCCGCATTTTTCTGGAGAAGCATCATGAAACTAATCAAGTTTGCATCCGTTGGCTTAATCGCCCTTGGGATTTCGGGGGTGGCTTCTGCTACATGCTTTGGCTGGATACTGAAATACAGCAAGCCGATCTCCATTACCGAAACTCTTTGCGTTTACAAGAAAAGTGACGTGCAACAAAAATTCATCGTGAATGGATTTTGTCCAATGACTCCCCCTGGATGCTAAACAGTTCAATTGTTACTACATGCGAGGAGGAACTATGTCCGCAAAAGTTTGGTGTCGACTGGGAAATGGAACAGAGCACGAAGAATTGCACCCAACTGAGGAGGCAGCCAATCAGGCTCTGACTAGAACTCTAGAAACACATCGAAAGAGAGGCCATAAGGTTTCTGAAAGACTTCTAGAACAGGATCGACGCCTGCAATACACCGCAACGGATGGCAACGGTCACTTGGTCGCTATGTATCAGATTGTTGAGTAGCCCACGCAGTTCAAGATGAGGCGCCCAACCCGGCAGTCCACACG
>JAACPJ010000018.1 GCA_009995455.1 bacterium | reverse complement strand
AGCGGCGAGCCGTACATCTGCCATAACGTTTTTCGCAGCTCCGGCATGGCCCCGTACCACTCATGCAGCAATGCACGGATAGTCGGTGCATCATAATATCTCTGGGTAAGTAGCCCGGCCAGGCGCAATCCATAAACCTGCTCAATCCACGCCGAGACAGGAGCCGTTAGATAATACGTTTGTTCAACATCCTGCCTAATACGATACATCAACCCGAAGATCTGCTCCATGCCGACTTGCAGCAGAAACGGAAAAGCATAAAACTGTTCTATGTCTGTAGTAATTTTCTCCGCCAAAATATACGTCTGAGAAACCGCCGCAAGAAGGCTGGTAACTACCGGCTCTGCCGTTCCACCTACCACGAAATGCAGGGCATCGGTTTCCGGCGGGACATAATTATCCGTGGTTATAAAATGCAGTGCGTCGGTTTCCGGCGGAACGTAGGTCATTACAATGGCTCCCTGACATTCTCAAAAACAAGGCTGTTTTCGCCATCTCCGACCATCACTATGCGGAGTCTGTCGTTACGGTTCCCATTAACCTGCATGGTAAAAGATCCATCTTCAACCGAAGATTGAGCACTGGCATAAACAACCGTTTCTATTCCTTTTTTATAGACAATGACTCTTCTCGATAATGGTGCGGCGGCTGAATCCTTAACATCTCCGGAAATTGTTATCAGTTTTTCGGATGTGGGAAAAATCGATATTGGAAAAACGAGGCCACTCATTACGCAACCTCCTTTACACATAAATAGAAACTGCCTGGTGTAGTAAATGCGCGGACAGTCAATCCGGAGGGGAATTGATAAACATTCAGATCAACCATCGCCGTAGAACCACGAGCATATGTGTTCTTTAACTCTCCGAGGTACCCATTATTAATTATGCCTGTGTATAGTGGAGTGACTATTGCCTCGGAGCGCATTTTATCTGGATATCCATATCCAAGAACGGTGGAATTATAATTCCACCGATCTCCACTGGAATTTTTATTGCCATAGTGGTCAATTAAAAATTTGTTTTGATAGTTGAATGAGTTTCCAGAAATACAGAAGTATCCAAGATCTGCGGACAACTTTGCCCCAGCCAGATAATTAGTGGCCAGGGTTGCCGTGATGGTTGATGCGGTCCGCGCCGTAATGGTGATTCTGGCAATATTGGCTGTGTCACGGATAAAAACGTTATGCCCAACCTGCCAGTCGGCAGGCACCGTGCCGATATCAATAACCCTGTCAGCCCCCGACGACAATGCCCCGGCACAGGTAAAAACTTCCTGACTGTACAGGGTGTTGGTTGTCATGCCAAAAACAACCGGATTAAAAATATCATCTGTTGCCGTTTTCCGAGAGATAGCAAAAATGGCGTCCAAATCTCCATAGATCCATAAAACGGGCACATCCGTGTCAGCGATGGAAAAATTATTTGGTGACGAATTATATTGTTGTACTCCGGCATGGGTGGTGTTGTTCCAGTATAAAAAACCAATTATCTGTATATAATTGGCAACATAGGTGCATTTAAAATAAAGATCCTCATCTCCGGATTCTCCGGGAGAGTAGATAACAAAATAATCGTTGGTATTGATGGTATCCTGGTCTACGGCATACACGGCATCGTGTAGCGTCCAACCAATACCGTCTACCGAATAATCATAACTGCCATTACGTTTGCAGACAAAATCCCGAAACCTTTTAAAAACCTCCGCCCGATTTGCTGTCTGCAGTCCTACTAAATTTTTATATGCCACTGTCTTTATCTCCTTGTAGTGATTAAGCCAACAACCTGGCTATAACCGCACGGTTTACAGCCGATTCTTTGTAGCCCCTCAAGTGGTGATGCAGGTAGAAGGGACATCTTTCCACAGGATGGGCATTTTTCCGGCTTTAATCTCGGTCGCGGTGTTTTTGGGGTAACTGATCTTTCCACTATTGCCGCCGAGGCAAACCTCCCATCCAAATAGTGTTGCAATTGCCCCCTGATCAGGCGAGTATCCGTTATCCCCTGTCCATCACATTGATTGAGCAGGGTTAAAAAATTCTGGAGAGTTCTACCGTCATACGCTGCAAAATCCATCAACACACCCACTCGTATATTATCGCCGTACATGCGAAACTATAATATGTTGGTGCAAACGGAAAATCGTATGCACCAACCGTTTCTCCACCATCATAAGAAAATTCGCGATAGAGCAACCACCACGCACACGGCCCATCATGTTCCTTAATGTCACACCATCTATGTAGAGTGCTTCCGCCTGCGATTATGGTCTCCCACTCGCCGCATACTTTTCCGGTGCTGAACGAGGAAATATTGAAGGCATTTAAAAAACTGGCACACAATGTCCCCTCGCTGTCTTTTGCCGAACACTCCAACAGGGCAGCATCTTCACAGTGAACGACATCAAGATCTCCCAACCCCTCTAATATCGGAAAACGTAGAGAACAGCCAACATCACAATATATGTTCTCCGCCATGTATTTCCCGCTTATAACGGTATCACCTGGATTAACCAATCGAGTCGAGTAGTCTCCTGGTATATGGCAGGACGGTTGTGGTATTCCGTCCACCGGCAGCCAACTTCCGTTAGTCGCACGGGCATACCCGGAAGCGGTAGAACATCCGTCATCAACTGTTACTTTTACGACTCCACATGCTTGGGCAGTATAGATTTTAACGAGTGTATGTTGGACTATCCCATCGCGCACACCATTGCCGAGATGAAAACCGGAACCACGCACACTGACATGATATGGTGCCCGCCCTCCGGAAAATACGATATAGCCGACGGAATAATCACCGATCACCTCAAAGGAGTTTTCTATATCCCAGACAATTGGTGTGACAAAATCACAGCAGGATAGGGCTGTGTCGGAGATAACTGTTTTGATGGTGCCGCAGTCGCCGTCCTCCGGAGATACCGGGATAAGGTCGAGCTTGTCGCCGTATCGAGCTTTATAATTTGATAGCCTGGTTTCATCGATTTTACCGTCCCCTGGATTTTTACGGTAGGTTGTCTGG
>JAACPJ010000017.1 GCA_009995455.1 bacterium | reverse complement strand
CTGACTTTGGCGAGCCGTTCTGCGCGTGCGCCAGGTCGGATGAATTCGAATTTACAGAAACAATGTTGCACTAACAGTCGCTGGACGCTGCGCGATAAAGCCGCGCAGCGCCGGTCACCTCTACGTTATGCATCAAAAAGGAACGCACATGAATGAAGAAAAGGGTAGCGCAGGTTTGTGGGATTGGGTCAAAGCAATTTCTACAGTCATCTTGGTTGGCATAAGTGCATATAAAATCTATTCAACACCGACCACCTTGACAGTTGACTTTCCTACACTACTGTCGCTTCTCTTAGCGCTGTTCTCAGTTGGCCTAGCTGCACTTTTCTATTTCAAAGCGACTGAAACAAGCAATGCCTTCTACGACAACACTTACAAGTTTACAAAGGATATTGCCGAGTTATTGGTAAAAATCGAAAGCGGCTTTGGGGAGCGACTGAGGAATCTTGATGAGGGGTACTCATCAATGCGTTCCTACTTGCAGAACATCCCAGCCAAGCAAGGCGATGCTGTTGAAAAAACCAAACAAAAGCTAGAAACTGAGCAACAAGAAATTGAAAAAGTCCTCGCTGAAAGGAACGAAATTGTCCAGCAATTGGTAGAACGATCACATCTTGAACAGGAAGAAAAAGAAAAAGTGCTCGCAAAACTCAAAGCCAAAGAAGATGAGTTGGTTGAAGCGCAAAGAGAAGTTTCTAAGCTGAATAAAAGGCTGTTCATGGAGCGTATGGACAAAAAGCGTGATCGAAACATCCGCGATGATAGTGGAATGGATCGCTTTACTCGATCCAATGTAATAGAAAAGATTGGACGCGAAAAAATTATTGAAGGAAGCCCCACTTCAATACGCAGAGGCTTCGATGAGCTCACGAATAATTTACCGCATCAGTACATTGACGATTTGGAAAAGCATGAATATTTCGACAACGGACTAACCCCTTCTGGCATGCGTTATTTACGGGAAATTGCTCTGAAACTCCATAATGCATAACCCTACGCTCAAGCGGGACTGCGCAAAAGCGCGCAGCCACTTAGCTCCACGTTAGGCAAAAAATGAAACCTGCCCTCCTCATAATCGATATGCAGAATGATTTCGTTCTGCCGAGTGCTCCAGCCGTGATCCATGGCGCGCTTGCTACAGTCCCTCGAATCGAAGAGGTGCTAGAGTGGTTCCGGGCAAAGTGTTATCCGGTTTTTCATATTGTGCGCGAGTATCGAGCCGATGGAAGTGATATTGAGATTTCACGAAGGAAAGCGTTTCTAGCTGGACCGCCTTATGCTGTTCCAGGAACGAAAGGGGTGGAAATTATTGATGCTCTCTCCCCAATAACCGGGGAGTATCGCGTGGTGAAGCCCCGCTTCTCTGCATTTTTTGGCACGGAGTTGGAATTGATCTTACGAAGATTAGGTGTCGATAGTGTTGTAGTCTGCGGCACGCAATACCCGAACTGCATTAGGGCGACTGCGTTCGATGCGCTCTCGTATGGCTACCCTACTGCTGTAATCACGGACGCGACCTCGGCATCGGCCTTAACCGTGGCTGAATCCAATATCCGTGACATGGAGAACATCGGTATCCGGTGTATTTCTTTCGATGAGTTTAAGAAATCGCCTAACCCTGCATTCGAGAGGGACTGCGCAAAAGCGCGCAGCCCCTCAATTTGAACGTTGGGCATCATGAACATCTCATCTTGGCTCCGTCGCGAATACTCTTTTCCGCAATGGATGAGTCCGCCGCAGTGGATACGGAAAGCGGCGAGATTTCTTTGGGCTTTTCTTACCTGTGCATTCGGCATTGGAGCTGCGGCGGTCGCCATACCATCTCCGTTTGGAGGCTTATTGCTTTTGCTTGTCGGTGGCATTGCCCTCGCAAGTAAGTCACGTAAGGTTTGGCTTGACCTGTTTGTGCTGGAGGGTCGTGGAGCTCAGCTTTTCATCGGCAGTTGGTTCATCGCAGGTCTCATCTTATGCATCAAGCACTTCTTCTAGGCCACATGCCCAACCCGGCGCTCGACCTCGCTCCCTTCGGTCGCTGGACGCTGCGCGATAAAGCCGCGCAGCGCCGGTCAGCTCTACGTTAGGCAATGATGGCAAAGGATCTTCTGCTATTTCTAATTCGAGCAATGCAAATTGAGTTTTTGCTATTGCTTATTTTCTTTGCGTTTG
>JAACPJ010000016.1 GCA_009995455.1 bacterium | reverse complement strand
AGGGTATGGCCTAGTTTAGCCATAATGACCGGGGGGGTCTATTCTTTCTTGACTAAGTTACCCGCTGAGTCAAACATTAAACCGCTTCTGATCTCTTTCTCTTCGCTTCGTTTTGAGTTGTGACATTTCGTACACAACAGCTGCAAGTTGTCGAGTCCTAGAGCTATCTCTGGTTTGTCCACGTTCGCCAGTGTTAGTGGCTCTATGTGGTGCACCTCCCATCCTGCATTACCGCACTCTTCACACAGTCCATGCACTTGATGGATCTTCTGCCATCTGGCTTTCTTCCATCTTGCGCTCTGATAGAACTTCTTTATCTTAGTTGGTGTTGGCATCGTTATGCGAATGGTAGGACGGATGGTAGGATACGTACGACTGCTTGGGAGGTCCGCATTTAGGGCGACCATCCGCCCATGTACGAATTATAACACAGTTGTTTGTGCGTACTCCCTGTATTCTACTATCAAAAAGTATCATTTTGGTATCATGTTTACACATTTTCTGTATGGAGTTTTTCCTTTATTGTAGCGCTCACACGCTTTATGTGTGAATAACTATAATTTAAACTCTTAGAAATTTGTTTCAACGACTCCCCCTGCATGTACTTTCTGTAGAATACTTTCAGTTCTAGGTTGTTCATTTGCTTTGTTAATGACTCGACTGTTTTCTTGTGTTTCTTTATTTGTTCGTCTTGCCACAGCAGTGTGTCTACTGCCCCCTGTAGCTCTGCTTCTGTCTGTATGATCATTGAGTTGTTGCGCATTGGATCCTTTCGCAGCTGCTCTAGTTGCTGCTTCTTACGTCGTATCTCTTTGCGCGTTTCTCTTCTGGCTGCTCTCAGGGTCATGAACTCAGCCTGATAGTTCATTGTTATTCCTCTGCTTGTTCTGGCTGTGGTAGAGTTGCTACATTGTTTTCTTTCATTGGTCCGTTAATTACTGCAGAGTACCCATCGAACTTTTCCAGGTTTGTTATTACACTTTGTAGCGTTCTGATTCTTTGATTGTACGGTTGGATTGCTGCTGCTTTCTCTTTCTTAGCTTGTTTCAGTAGTTCCTTTAGTTCTTTTAACATGTTTGTATCCTCCTTTTTATTTTATGTTAATAACAACTTTTATCGCATCGTATGGTTCTAGTTGTATGCCAGTTCTTTTCTTTCTAAGAACTTTATTGATTGTCTCTATACGATGATTGGTGCTGGTTTGATTCCCGTATGGGTTTAATGCTTTCGTTGAGTAGAACAGTTTTTTCTTTCCTGGATTAGCTTTCACTACCTGGATGACTCCATCAATGATTTTATCGTCTCTGATCTCTTTCATTTTATTCCTCCTACAATAGTCTTTTTTTTATTTCGTTACCGAAACTATCCCACTGATTTCTTGTGTTTCTAGCGAACAGCTCGATTCTATTAGTGTTTGGAAACATCACCTCAATCATTCTATATGCAGCCTCTGGTTTTGTACTATGTGTTGTATGGTTTTCTTTCAGTACTGTCGTATACTTTCCAGGATCAACTGGTTTTATAATTTTTCCCGGTTTGTACCACCATTGCAAGTATTCATGTGACATTCTTACTGTAAATGCTGGGCATGGACCGTTTCCTTTATCCCATACGATGTCTGTATGTTTTTTAAATCCTAGCCTTTTCATAATTTGATTTGCTTCGATGTAGTATTTTTGAATAACCCACAAAAACACATTAGCATTTTTTGATTTATCAGTTACTACTTTGATGTATTCTTCGATGTCTGATAGGTTCATCGTTTTATAAGGCACACTTATACCTGATGAGTTTGGTCTAACTTGTTTTTTTCCACCTCTTGTTTGTTTCCATGGTGGATCCATATATATGATGTCATATCCAGCAGGAACGTCATGTATGTTTGTATATACACTCACTGTTTTTGTATTCTTTCTATTAGTTTCCTGATATGGTTCAGTCCTCTTGGTAGCACCAGCGTTTTTGTGTATTGAATTCTATCTCCTGATGGATGTTGAAAACTATTTATAGCTACTCTAAAGTGTCCATTATCTATAAATCGTTGATATGGTTCATTGTTTGAGCGTAGAATATGTTCATCTCTTAAGATTTGAAATAGTTTAGTGCGTCCAATTCCTGGAATGTTTAGAACTTTTGCTGCTTTGCTCATCTCTACAGCGTTTTTGCTCTCTGCAAATTCATCATAAAATTCGATTTTTGGTTTGTCATCTTCTCTTTGTGTGAGAAGTTCCTCTATTTTGTTATTTGCAAGTTTTAACGCTCTAGCGATGATTGCCTGTGGATCATTCCACTGCTTTTC
>JAACPJ010000015.1 GCA_009995455.1 bacterium | reverse complement strand
CACTGCCACAATGCACGGTGAGGCAGGGTCCGCTGGCGAATTTGCCGCGCGAGGCGGGGAAGTGGCTGGGGGTGTAAAAATTCTTATGAGTTATTCATTTTGCAATAAATCAAGGTCTTTTTTTTTATCATCTTTATTCCCAAGCAAACCCGTAAAACTTAAATCCTGGTTCAAACGGATCTACCTCAACGCCATTAGTTATTTTGGCGTGCATAAACCTTATCATTTTTTCTGTGTCTTCCATTAACTTCTTAGTAGTTTTTAGATTGCACAGTTTTCCCCATTTAGTCAAAGGTTCATTCGGGTGCTTTTCTAAAGCAAACTCGGTTTTCCCATGCGCAAGTTGATTTCTGACGTCAAAAATATCCGAGAAGGATTGAAAAGGCCGACGCGAAAAATCCAATTCGCCATATTCGCGCATTATCAAGCGAAGTTTAGCAAGGGGTCTTAAGCTTTCGAAATCATCTTTCCAATGTTCGATTTTTTCTTCCCCAATGTGATTTAAGTAGGCCTCCATACAAAAAGCCAAAAAGACTATAGATGACATACAATAGTGAAATATAAGTTCTTCATTTTCTTCGGTTGCTGCATTTTTTATTGACAGACGAGCAGCATTGAATAAATAAACGTATGTTTTTATGTAAGCACCTATCATTGGCACTTTTTTCTCTATCTGCATATTGTCCATTATTACACCAAGAGAACAATCTAATACAGTGCTTTGTCATCAAGGGAAGTTCTTTTCACTTCCTTGTGAAGTCCGTAAAGATTGATAATGCGTTCAACCAATTCCCGAAACCATTCTGGAGAATTGGGCGCAACATATATTTTGTCGATCAACTCACTGATCTCGGTTCTAATATAGACGCCATCTTCAGTTTCCACCGGATGAATGGCCGACGGAAATTCGTCTTGCAAATTCAATAACACAACACGAATTTCTTCCTCATGCTCGTAAGACTTCCTTTTATAAAAGAAACGATCAGTAATATATCTCTCTTCCATATTTTCATTCTTATAATCAATGTACCTCACTTGCCCGACAAGTAATTGATCAAAAGAGGGTAAACTTTCCCGAAGCCGTTTATTAGATGACATGATTGCTACGGCCTCGTTCGTTTTAGCGTACAGATTCCACATCGCAGCAGATTCATATTCTTTCATGTACCAAGAATTAACGTAGACGAATTTTTTTAAGAGCTCAAATCCGTCAGATATTTCCTGTAAGTTCTGTTGCATTCTCACATATCCCATCTTCCCTTCACGTATTATGCGCGTACAATAATCGATCTTCCAAGAATTAACATCCAGTTCGGTAGATGCCCCTTCAAAGGGATCGCCCAAATTGTCCGCCCTACACAAAAACAGGCTACCTTTGTCCAGGAGAGAAACAAATTTTGTAAAATCCATATAACGCCAAATTACGCTTTGTTCATTTTGGACAGGAAATGGAACTTTACACAAATCTTCTGACATGTATTCCTCAATCCTGATTTATCGAATCTACACAATATTATTACTTTTCTTTCTATTACACGATTCACAAAGCAATTGAATATTTCGCGCGGTATTGCTTCCCCCTTTTGATACCGGAATTGTATGATCAAATTCTAAATTAGTTTGACTGCCACAATTAACACATTTTCCATCATCTCTTTTCCAAACAAATATTTTCACATCGTCCGGGATAGGCAACCGTTGATTTGGAAAACTAGTTTTCTTTCCTTGGTTAAGTTTTTTCTCCAATCGTATCTCTAAATCCAAAACAAGTTTTTTGTATTGTTCGAGTACTTGCGAAATCATAATATTTATTATTATTGTTGAAGTTACTAGATAAAGATTCAGTTCACCATCATATGTAGGAAAATTTTTGTCAAGGGGGATTAGGTCAAAAGCTTTTTCATCACGATTCATAATCTTTTCCAATTCTTGCAAATGACGCTGTTGCTTTTTCGTAGTGTTCAACAGAGCCGTAATCTCATTGATATCATTCTTTATTTCGTAATTGACTGCATAAGTTCCCAATTCATTTGCTTTACCTTCCCATTGACCATAGCCACGGATAATCTCAAAAACTTGATTGTAATATTTTAAAGGTCCCCTTTTTACTACCTCGAGTCTTTCTCGTAATCCATTGATATCTGGCCTCAATACCGCGACTCTTTCAAGACAATCTATTATTTGTTGGGGCTCTTTTGCCACTTGAGCCATCAGCAACCATCCATCTGCGTCAGTGCTATTTTCTAGCAAATACTGCCCTAATATAGAAAACGCCAAGTCAACATTCTCACTCGCTAAGGCAATCTTTGCGTTGATGATTGATATTTTTGATTCCATTGTTTTTTACTCCCAATTTTACTTGAGATAAGCTTCTCTTCGTCCAACCAAGGATCAATCCAGCCTTCGGCGAGAAGTCGCTGGTCAACTCGCGGAGGATGGGTTTGTCTTGCACAAGAGGGTGCGTCGCACCTT
>JAACPJ010000004.1 GCA_009995455.1 bacterium | reverse complement strand
GCAAAGTGATGGGGTAATTTTAGACGTCGTAACCGCACGTGAAAAAGTAGGCTTATTTGCTTCGGCTTTAGCGGAGTCATTGCAGTTTGCTTTTCCGGGAGAAGCGATAGGGCAAAGTATTCAGGCGTTTATGTTAAATCCTCCCCGTCAGAGTCTCCTGAAAGGGACTCTGATGTGAAGTAGAGGCAGAGTCCTCTGCGAGAGACTCTGCCCGTCTAAATTATTAGATCCTACTTGTTTGACAAAAAATGGCTATTGATTTATAAAAGTAGTCAATGAACGGTGATTTTAAGTACCAAACCGCCACTACCTTTTGGGCCCGTTTAAAGGGGCTTATGGGGCAAACCGAGTTTTTGCCGTTGCTTATACCCAACTGTCGAGCCGTGCATACTTTTGGCATGAAGGTGCCGCTTGATTTAGTGTGGCTGGATGCCAATTATAAAGTGTTACGTTGCGAGACTTCTGTTCCGACTAATACTTGGCGTTACGTTCGTAAAGCGGTAGCAGTTTTAGAATGCCCCGAGGGGACGGGGGCGCATTGGCGAGATGAAAATTTTATGAGTCCAGAAACTAAGTCTCATAATTTTTATCAAGACGAATCGGGTCAAGCCTTGGTGGAAACGGCTTTTGTGCTGCCGATTTTGATTTTATTGGTGTTTGGGTTTATCCAATTGGGGCTGGCCATGAGTCAACAACAAAAACTTGTTTACACCGCTAACTACGCTACGCAAGTGGGGTCTATTACGAATGATAACTTACGAGTCACGGGCGCCGTAGAAGAATTTTATGCGGTTGATGAAATTGCTATCGCGATTGAAAATTATGATGGCTCTACGGGTAATGCTTTAGCCGCGAGCGATCGCTTTTATCAAGATGTTATAACGGTTCAACTAACCCATCCTTTCCAGCTGCAAATCCCTTTTATCAGCCTGACGGTTTTAAATTTACAGGCCGAATCTTCGGCTCGTATTTTGTGTAACGCTACGACGCTTAATCCGGTGTGTACATGAAAAAATTTATGCTAGAGGAAGCGGGCATGGTGTTAGTGTTTAGCGCTTTGGTGTTACCGGTGTTATTGCTGGTGGCTATTTTTGTACTCGATTCTGGTCAACTGTATGTACGGCAGGGACAGTTGCAGCATGTGGCTCGGCAAGCGGCCAATAGTGGAATTTTGGCTTTTGCTGAAATTTTGCAAACTCGGGCTGCGGCTAATTATGCGTCTCTTTGCGAAGTAGAGTTTCCTCCCGGTGTTTGTAGTTCCACCAATCGGTTTGATTTTTTAAGCGAGGCTGAGGTGCAATTGCTTGCCCAAAGTTTAAGCACCCAAGTGGCGGTTACACAGGCCGTGCAGGCTTACTCTAAACTTTATGATCCAGCGGAGCGCTTAGCCGATGATCAAATTATTGTAGAATTTCCGTTTGAAAGTGAAAGCTTAGCCACTGAGGTTAAAATTAGAGTAGAAATGAACGATCAAGCGCCAGGGTTTTTAGTAAAAATTTTACCACAAGTGCGAACGGTGCAGGTACAGGCTCAATCTTTTATGGCTTTTAATTAATCAACATGATAATTCGTTTTAAAACTTGGCTGACAGAAACTTATTCATCGATTAAAAACAAAATTATTAATTACTGGTATGCAAAACCGGCTTTACCGGTGGTGAGTTTGCCTTACAACGTTGCCCTGAAACGCCAGCAAGAGCGTTGGCTCATTACCTTTATTTTGCTGATAGCGATTACGGGTTATTATGTATACGTGTACCTAGAGCAGCAACGAATCAGGAAAGAAGCCGTTACGGTGCTGGTTTTTTCAGAAGATTTGCAGCGCCCGGTAAAATTAACGCCAGCGCATTTAAAGACTCAAACTTTTTCGCGTTTCCAGTTGCCACAAGGAACCTATAACTCAGAGGCTACAGAATCGTTAGTCGGTCAAACTTTAGTTCGTGATGTTATGGCTAATGAGGTGGTTTTACCGCATCACGTACAGTCAAAACTAAACCCAGAATCGGTCAGTGCTCAGTTTGAAAACGCTTTTGCCTTTACGATGGATGAAGATTGGTTTCAAGCCAAGCTGCCAAATTTAAGAGGCGGGGACATCATTGATATTCTGGTAAGTAACCCCGACAGCGACTTAGAGGCCACCATAACCGTGGCCCAAGGATTAGAGGTTGTACAGATTCAGCAATTAAATCAAAAAAAGACCTTGATTGTGAAAGTCACTGATGCGCAAGCCAAACAAATTTTGTTTGCTCGTGGGTTACGTTTACCCATGCAAGTTTTACTTTATTCCTCCTTAATGCAAAACCCCTTAACCTTAGAATCTTAATTATGACTCATATTATTACTTTTCACAGTCCCAAAAGTGCGGGCAGCACTGTTACGGCTCTTAACACGGCCTTAATTTTAGCTTATCAGGAGCCTTTTTCTAAAACGGCTTTAATTCAATTGGCCCCGTTTGGAGACCTGCCGCAATACTTAGGCAAAGATCCATCGAAACATTGGGGCGATTTACTGCCATTTGTAAATACTCCAGAAGCGACCCTCGAAAACTTAAAAAAAGGCAGCTTTAATTTAGGGGCGGATGTTTTTTGTAGTCCGCCGTTGGCTTTGTGGTCAGAGATTGATCTGACTAATTTTAAATCTTTTTGGCAATGGATCAGCCAACACTACGATAAAATAGTCGTTGATATTTCGCGGGGGATTAACGACGAAATTCATCAGTTTTTGATGCAAGCAGCCGATCGTAATATTTTAGTCACAACGGTCGATCCGGTAAGCTTAAACGCGGTTAAGGTTTATTGGGAATCGAATGCTTCTACTCAAAATAAAACGCAATTTATACTTAATCAGTGTCCTACAAACGGGGTGAATTTTGTGGAACGGGCGTTGAAAAAAAATGCCATAAATCGGCTGTGTATTTTGCCCTTCGATGAAAAAAATATGTGGTACCAATTGTTTGAAGGGTTACCGGTGTGCTTTAAAAAAAGATCTCCTTTTGCCAAAGCGTTGGCGTTAATAACGCCAAAACTCTAAAGCATGAAGTATCTAGATAAACAAGTACAAGCCTTAAAAGAAGCGGGGCAAAAAGAGGTTTTAGCGATTTTGCAAAACCATAAAACGACAAACCCAACAGAACAAGAAGTACGCAAACTATGTCAGACGTTTTTACAGCAAAGAGACACGCTTTTACCTAAAGCTATACAAGAAGAAATTATTGATTCTATCACTTATAGTATTGTGGGTTTAGGCCCCTTAGAGTTTTTGCTGCGAGATGATTCGGTGAGCGAAATTATGGTGAATGGTTGTGATAATATTTTTGTCGAAAGACACGGTAACTTAGAAAAAACTTCGCTTCATTTTTTTAACGAAAAACAGTTAATTCAGGTTATTAATCGAATTGTAGGGCAGGTGGGTAGACGCATCGATGAAAGTAATCCGTTAGTCGATGCCCGGCTTTTAGATGGTTCACGAGTAAACGCTATTATTCCGCCCTTAAGTCTTAAAGGGTCGTCTCTAACGATTAGAAAATTTCCGGCAAAGGCTTTTACGCTAAAAGATATGTTGCAGTATGAATCGTGTAATCAAGCGATGGCTGATTTTTTGAGTTTTGTGGTTTTAAGCCGCCAAAACATATTGGTTTCTGGCGGTACTGGCGCCGGGAAAACATCTACTTTAAATGCTTGTGCGAGTTTGATTCCAGAAAAAGAACGTTTAATTACCATCGAAGATTCGGCTGAAATTAGAATCAATCACCCGCATTTTGTTTCGCTTGAATCTCGAAATGCAAACGTCGAAGGCTCGGGGGAAATACCGATTCGGCAGTTACTTAAAAATGCTTTAAGAATGCGACCAGATCGAATCGTGGTCGGTGAAATCAGGGGCGGGGAAGCCATAGATATGCTGCAGGCCATGAATACAGGGCACAAAGGTTCTTTAACGACAGTGCATGCTAATTCTCCTTTAGAAAGTTTATATCGTGTAGAAACCATGGTTTTAATGGGAGACGTAGAGCTCCCGCTGCCAGCCATAAGATCACAAGTTATTCAGGGGATTGATATTGTTATTCAACAAGAACGACTGCCGAGTGGTAAACGTAAAATTACCCAAATTTCTGAAGTCATAAAAAATATGAGAGCCGATGATTATGAATTAAGACCTCTTTTTTGGTACGACTTTAAAAAAGAGTGTTTTCAGATGACCAAAAAACTGCCCGATTGTCTGCGCAATAGTCGATATCAAGAAGCCGAGATTCTTAAAGCCTGGTTTGATAAATGATGCAAGATTTAGCTCAGTTGCTAACGCTTATAGTCTCTGATTTTTGGGGCTTATGGGCGATTGTGTGCGTGGTAATAGTGATGATGGCTTGGTGGGCGGGTCGTTCTTATTTTTTTTCTCAATACCACTTAAAGTTGTGGCACAACACGCTTAATCAGGTGCCTCAACATGAGAATGACCAGACGGTGCTCAGCCCTGAGCTTTATAAAGATGAAACCAGTTTTAGAACCTACTTTTTACGAGCCTACCGCTTGGGAAATTGGCGATTAAGCGCAAATACTTATGGAGGAAACCTAATTCTTTTGTCTGTTTTAAGTGGAATATTGGTTGGAAAAACAATCGGCTTGTTATTGGGAATTACGTGTGCGTTGTTTTTGTTTGGTCTTGGGATTAGTTTGGTGTTTTTAAAAGCTTTAGATCAAAAAAACAAAGCCATTGAACAGCTTCCCAGTTTTTTAGAAGCGTTAAGTCAATCTTTGCAGGCGGGTTATTCGGTAACGGCGGCACTTAATTTCATGGCTGAGGAATTAGATCCACCTTTGAAACAAGCGATTAGAAATGTGAACTACCAGTTGTCATTGCAGGTTCCCCTTGAGACCGCCTTTCAATCTTTGGCTGATGAGTTTAAGCAACCCGAAATAGATTTTTTGGTTGAAGGGACTCTCGTTCAGGTAAAAATTGGCGGTAATCTAGTGGTATTGTTTGAAAATATGGGCCACATAATTGAAGAAAAACTGAAATTAAAACGAGACATAAAATCATTTACTTCTCAAGGGAAGTTAAGTGGTATATTTATTGCGGCTTTGTGGCCGGTTTCATTAGTTTTGTTTGCTTGGTTATCGCCGCAACACACTGAAATCTTGTTTTACACGCCCCAAGGACAAATTCTTTTATTTATATCTTTGTTTTTAGAGTTAGTGGGGTTCTTTTTTATTTGGCGCATTATACGAGTACAATTATGATTTATTTACTAATCGGGTTAGTGGCACTTACTTTATTGAGTGGATACTCGCTGTGGCGTTCGCAGCTGAGGCATTCACAGCACGTTGCTACCGAACTTTTTTCTGTGTTTCCCTTAACCAAATCAGAACCTGTAAATTTATTAGAGCGTTTAGGCCGACTCCGTTGGCTTACCTCGCCTGGTTTTATTATAAAAAAAACCATTAAACCAGCGCCTTTAATTTTAGCTTTGAAAGAAGCTCGAGATCCAATTAGCTTAGAAGCTTATTTAGGCATTAAGCAATTAATCTTAACGTTTTACTCTTTTTATTCATTACTATTTTTGTGGTTTGGTGAAGTAAACTTGATGACCTTTTTTCGTTTGGTACTTTTGTTTGGACTGACTTATATGTTGCCAAATTTGTGGTTAAAAATGCGGCAAGAAAAAATTTCAAGACAACTGGCGCTTGAAGTGCCGTATTTTTTGGATTTATTAGTTCTGACCTTAAAAAGTGGTTTAAATATTGAACCAGCGCTGCGTTATACGGCTCAAAATAAAAAGGGAGTTTTAGCTAGAGTCATTGAAGAAAAACTGGAAGAACTTTCCTTGGGAAAGAGTCTGGAGGATGTTTTTGATGATTTAAAAAAAGAACTTCCAAATCATGAATTTAAGCAATTTATTAATAGTTTACTTCGAGCCCAAAAATTAGGTGTTTCTTTGGCGCAAACTTTAGATATACAATCGCGTTTAATTAGAACAAAGCGACGGCAGAGAGCCGAAACTCTGAGCCGTACCGCCGCCGTTAAAATAAGTTTGCCGCTGGTACTGTTTATTTTTCCAGCGTTACTCATTGTTTATATTGGCCCTGGATTGCTTCAGCTTATTCAGGCTTAAAGGTAACTACTTAATATATAAAACAAGCTGCCCAGCGCAATTGATAGGGCATAGGGCATGCTTTTTTGTTTAAAGAAAATTCGCCAAAAGAGGGCTTGAAGTCCGCCAATGATAAAAATCCATAACCACACTGAAATTAATAAAGGCGCTCCGAAACTTAAACTTACAAATATGAGTAATTTACTATCACCGCCACCGAAAACTTTTAATAAGAATAGACTGTAAAAAATAATAGATCCTATTAGAAGGCCTAACAAGTGCTCTGTTATTGGGAAGGCCGGAAAAACCCATAAATAGAGAGCCATAATTAACAGTCCGCCCAAGCTAAGCTTATTCGGGATAGTTCGACTTTTAAGATCGAAGTAAGCCGCCGAAACAAGCACTAATGTCACTAAAGAGATCCAGCTCCATTCAAAAATTTGTGTTGGCCATAATTCGTAAGTCCACATAAAATTATGTTAACGTTTGTTTCTTGCTTTTAAAGTGTAAAAAAATTGACAAAATAGCCTATTGTCTGTAGATATTGAGTTAATACTAATTTAAATTCATATGAAGTGTTTTTTAGTTCAATTCTTAAATAATCGCTCAGGGCAAGCTTTAACTGAATATGCCTTGATTCTTGCCGTGATTGCGATTGCGGTAGTGGCGGTAATGACTCTTTTGGGTGATCAGTTGCAGGTAGTTTTTCAAAACGTTATTGATACTTTGACGGGCGCTGGAGCTGAAACGGAAGTGGTATCATAAGTCTAATAGGCTTGGGTTTCTTGGCCCAGTTGAATTAATTTTAATCTAAATAAGACAAACAATTTTGTTTGTCTTTTTACGTTTAAGTTTAGCCTAAATTTGACTTACCAACTGATAACACTATTTTCGTCACGCTTTGCAACAAACCTTAAGGAAATGACACGTACTTTTGGGGCCACAAAGCTGTAATAACTATTTAATAACGTGTCGTAAAACAACATGGCAACCGATATGCAACAATTGCTCGACAAAGACCACAGTGCTTTAGTATTTTTCAAAGCGGGTGAGTCTATTAAAGGAACGATTCTAGACGTGAACGATTCACGCGTTTTAATGGAACTTCCAAGTGGAATGACAGGGCTTATTACTCGACGTGAAGCGACGGGTTACGGAGCCGAAGGTGAAGAGTTAGAAGAAGGAATGACGATCGAAGCGACCGTTATTGATCCTGAAAACGAAGAAGGTCTAGTAATGCTTTCGTTACGACGAGCTTCACAAGATACCGCTTGGGCTGAACTTAATTCAATCATGGAAGATGAACGAATCATCAAAGTGAAAATTGAAGAAGCCAACAAAGGAGGACTTATGGCTAAATACAAAGGTCTTCGAGCTTTCTTGCCGGTTTCACAACTTATGCCAATGAATTACCCTCGGGTTGAAGGGGCAGACAGCGGTGAAATTTTGAAAAAATTACAAGAACACATTGGGAAAGAATTTGTGGTTCGAGTACTTAACGTAAGCCGAGAGAATTCTAAAATTATTATCTCTGAAAAACTGGCACACCAAAGCCAAATGGGAGACACCCTTAAAAATATTGAAGTGGGTGACCGAGTAGAAGGACACGTTTCTGGTGTCGTTAAGTTTGGTATCTTTGTTACTTTTGGTGGCGTTGAAGGACTTGTTCATGTTTCAGAACTAGAATGGGGTCACGTTTCAGACCCAGGTCGAAACTACGGTATTGGTGATAAAGTAGAAGTATTGGTTATCGGACAAGAAAACGACAAACTCTCTTTCAGTATTAAACAATTAACCGAAGACCCATGGTTGGGTTACGTTGAAAAATACACCGAAGGACAAGCCGTAACGGGTAAAGTAACTCGATGGAACGACAACGGAGTCTTTGTAGAAATTGATTCTGAAGTACAAGGTTTGTTCTCAATTGATCAATTTGGAGTCGAGAAAGGCGCCGAGTTAACCAGCATGGTTAAAGAAGGCGAAAGTATTTCTGGAACGATTCTCTCAGTAAATGCAGATTCTCATAGAGTAGAACTTAAAAAAGATTAATTTGATTCACACCTCGCCTCGGCGAGGTGTTTTTTTAACCCGGTAATTTATGGATAGTTTATTGTTAATTTTAGTGTTAGGAGGCGTGCTCGGAATCGTGTTAGTTTTTAAACAACAACACAACAAAGGCGCGAACGACAAAGACAACCCATCAGAAGGTTCCGAGGAGTAATGGAAAGAACTTGCTTGGTCACTAAAACAAAGGCGCACCCCAGTGCGCTTTTGCGTTTTACGGTACAAAACGGTCAGCTTGTTTTTGATGAAACGTTTAAAGCGTCTGGTCGAGGAGGATATGTTTTAAAAGATAAAGTCGCTTTAGAAAAACTGCCAAAACTGGCCGGCAAAATCGCTTATTTTTTGAAAAAGAAAAAAGTTGAAGTCAGCCTAGACGAATTAGAAAAAGTTAAAGCGCAGGCTTTAATTAATTAAAGGTCTTTTTTCTTTTTTTTACCCCCAGGGCACTCTTTTTTGCCTTCGGCAATTCACCTTGTGAAAAAAGAAACAAAAACTTTTTTGCTGATTTCTAATTTTAAGTTTAAATCACTTTTAAAGCTTAATTTTAAAAACTCTTTTTAAACCTACAGTCTCTCCGATAAAAATTAGACGCTTCTAAAAGTGTTAAAACAAAAATCAAATGAGAAAGACGCAAAGATTTAGACTTTATTTAAATTGATAAACCGTCTTTGATAAACAATAATATAAATAATATGGCTATAGAAGAAGAAATGGTTGCGGGTGAGGGGACAGCGGTTACCGCTCACCAAACTCAAAATGATACAGAAGCGTTTGAAAATAAGCTTCGTCCGAAAGATTTTTCAGGCTACATTGGGCAAGGCGAAGTGAAACAAAATTTACAGGTTTTTTTAACGGCCGCTCAAAATCGAGGTGAAGTGTTAGATCACACAATTTTCTATGGGCCACCTGGGCTTGGTAAAACCACCTTAGCGATGATTTTAGCCGATTCTATGGGAACGCAGTTACGGGTTACTTCTGGGCCGGCTCTCGAGAAACCAGGCGACCTAGCTTCTATTCTTTCAAATCTGCAAGAAGGTGATTTTTTGTTTATTGATGAAATTCATCGTTTGCGAATGCCGGTAGAAGAAATTTTGTACACCGCCATGGAAGATTTTGCGATTGATTTAGTGATTGGGAAAGGCCCTAGTGCAAGAACGATGCGTTTAAATGTGCCACGTTTTACTTTAGTAGGAGCGACGACTCAGTTTTCTAAACTTTCAAATCCGCTGCGTGACCGGTTTGGACATATTGAAAAACTGCGCTTTTATGAAGATGATGAGATTGGACAGATCATTAAACGATCGGCTGATATTCTAGAAATTGAAATAGAGGCGGCCGCAACCCAACAGTTAGCCAAGTGTTGCCGCCGGACACCACGGATTGCCAATCGCTTACTACGTCGGATGCGAGATTTTGCTGAAGTGGTGCATCAAGGATCAATTACCCAAGCGGTGGTAGAAGAGAGTTTGAAAAATCTGTCGGTTGATGCCAAAGGGTTAGATTTTGCTGATCAAGAGTATTTAAGAACTTTGTGTGATAAATTTAAAGGTGGTCCAGCGGGACTTTCAACCTTAGCGGCCGCTATTGGAGAAGACGAAGCCACCATAGAAGAAGTGATTGAACCCTTTTTAATTCGGGAAGGTTTGCTGCAAAAAACCCCTCGTGGACGAATGGCGACGGAGGCCGCTTTTTCACATTTAGGCATTATTGGTGGGGGCGGAATGTTGTAATTTTTATGTTTCGCTCTTGCTAAAATATGAGGCAATTTGTACAAGCCTCTCATGAATACATTTGAGGGTGGTTTAGCCTTTGCAGAGCCTGAGTTTGAAATTAAAACAGCCGAGCCTTTAACCCAAGTTGAGAGTGCATTAGCTTTAGCTGATACTATTTTAGAGCGTTTAGTGAAAAAACAGTCGCGTTTAAAACTTCGTGAATCGAGAGAACTTGAAGCTTATTTAATCAATACCAGTAAAGGGCCTTTGCTGATTTATCTGCTTCACAAGATAGATAAATTTAAGATTTTTTTTAATCACAAAAAAATTACGCTTGAGCCACTTGATTTGATTAATTTAGAGGGCCTTAGTGATTTGCTTTTAAAATTATCTCAAGACGCTGGTTTTACCCACGAACTTGATAGTTTGCAACTAGAAGAGCCTTGCGCTGTAACACAAAGAAGGCTTAGAACCATCAGAAGTGTTTATGGAGTTACGAACCGAGACGGTCGAAAAGGAATTGGTTGACAATCAATAAATTTATTTTAAAATATTGCAAATGAGAGAAAATGACTTTACAGAACGAAGTCCAGAAACTGAAGCCCAAGCTTTAGCTTTTAAAGGATTCGGTGAAGATATAATTTCGGCTGTTGTTAAAGCCGATATTACATTTGAAATTGAGGGTGAAACTTTTAGTGCCGTAAATGAGAACCGAGAAGTAAGTTATGGTCCTACTAGTTTTAAACTTTATCACCATGATAAATGTTTAGGTGCTTTTATGGTAATGCATGGGCATAGGCTCTATGAACTCATTATGCGTGAGATCAGCGAAGCGGTACCGACCGTGCTTGAACTTAGTGCAGAAGATTTTGCAAAAATAGATATCCAAGCGCTACCAGCCGATCATGAGAGTGTTCGTAAAATAAAAGCTTTTTGGGAAAAGGGTGACGTCGTTCGAAGTGAGAGATTTTTAAAATTAGGGCAGGGCACTAGAAAGAAGATTGAAGATATTTTAAAATCTTTAGTCAGAAATTAGCATTTAGAGTGATTTATGGTGCACCTATTTTTTTAAAAATCTTTGCTTCCTAAAAATTCCGTGATACACTCAAATCCCGTAGAGTACTGCGGATTTTTTTTAAGATTTTTGCTTTGATTCTACCCATCGCTTAAGTCTTTTTTATTTAATCTATGTCTAAATTTATCTTTGTTACGGGAGGCGTTTGTAGTTCACTAGGTAAGGGGATTGTGGCCTCATCGGTGGCGGCTATTTTGAAATCAGCGGGTATTAAAGTGGCGATCATGAAACTTGATCCATACTTGAATGTTGACCCAGGAACTATGAGTCCCTTTCAACATGGTGAAGTTTTTGTGCTAGAAGATGGCAGCGAAACGGATTTAGATTTAGGACATTACGAACGATTTATTGATACGCCTTTAAGTGGCGTTTGTACCGTGACCACTGGCCGAGTTTACAGTGAAGTGTTAGAGGAAGAACGCGAAGGGAAATACTTGGGGGGAACGATTCAAGTCGTACCGCATATTACGGGCAAAATTATGCAAAAAGTGGAACAAGCCGCAAAAAAAATGGCGGTGGATGTTTTAGTGGTAGAAATTGGGGGAACGGTGGGGGATATTGAAGGCGAACCGTTTATTGAAGTGATTCGGCAGATGAAAAATAAGTACGGCAAAGATTTAGTGTCTTTGCATTTAACGTTGCTGCCTTACCTGGCGGCTTCGGGTGAACTTAAAACCAAGCCAACCCAGTTATCGGTCCGTGAACTTCGCCGATTAGGCATTCATCCAGACATGATTTTTTGTCGAGCAGACGTTAAAATTCCAAAAGCGCTGCTTAAAAAAGTGGGTTATTTTTGTGATGTTCCAACCGAGAATGTTATTCCGGCCGAAACCGTTAAATCTATATATGAAGTGCCACTTCGCTTTGAAAAAAGTAACGTTGGATCAATTTTAGCCGAAAAATTAAACCTTGGGGAACTGAACGTTGATTTAAGCAAATGGGAAGAGGGTTTTGCGAAAATGATGAAAGCCAAAAAAGAAATGACGATTGGTTTAGCGGGGAAATATAATGACCTTGATGATGCTTATTTATCGGTGATTGAAGCCTGTAAATCGGCTGGTTATTTTCATGGTAGAAAAATTAATATTGAATGGATTGATACCGAAAAAATTGAAGAAAATGATGAAGCGGAGCTAGAAAAATTAGCGTCTGTAGCGGCAGTAATTGTGCCAGGTGGCTTTGGAAATCGAGGGATTGAAGGCAAAATTGCGGTGGCAAAATATTGTCGCGAGCATAAAAAACCGTACCTCGGTTTATGTCTCGGTTCGCAAATTATGGCGATTGAATTTGCTCGAAATGTATTAGGGCTTAAAGATGCCACGAGTGAAGAATTTGATGAAGATGGGAAAAGTAAAAACCATGTGGTGCACTTTATTCCAGAACAAAAAAATATTAAACGCAAAGGTGGTACGATGAGATTGGGGGTCTATGATTGTGAAATTGAACCTGGAACCTTAGCGCATAAAGTTTACGGCCAAGATTTAATTTCGGAAAGACACCGACATCGTTACGAATTTAATGATGAATTTTTAGCCAATTATGAAGGTTCTGACTTTGTTATTTCAGGCAGACACCCAAAATCTAAACTGGTTGAAATTGTTGAAAATGCGTCGCATCCATACATGATTGCGGCGCAGTTTCATCCTGAATTAATTTCACGTCCATTCGCGCCACATCCATTATTTAGAGATCTTATTGGAGCGGCTTTAAAGAACGAAGTTTAGGCTAAGACTCCACTTGGCAACGCTGAATTTTTTGTACTCGTAATACCGCTTCTTTCTTTTTGGTAGCGAGTCGGGTGCTGATAATAATTATCCAAATCAATTCGATTTTGTAATTCATCTGGCTCGATTGGATTGGCCACTCTTACCTCGCCTTTCATTAGCAATCCGCCTAAAATAATATCTAATTTTGCTCGATACCAATATTGGCATGCGGCTGGAATATCTTGTAAATCTCGTTCGGCAATTACGGCAAATATTTCATCGGCGGTAGAACCCCAAATATCAAGGTTTTCTAGTACCTGTGATTCGGTTAATCCAGGGCCGACAAATCCTTGTAAATAGTGCTTGGTATTTTCAATTAATCTGTGCATTAAAGACACTTTTTATTTTTTTGGAATATTGTCAATTCAGCCGGTTAGAAAATTCGAGGTTTAGAGTGGAATAAAGCTCTTAAATATGGTATAATCCCGTGATATGCGTAAGTATTTCTTTCAAGCGGTCACGGCAGAGGGTAAGCAGATCTCCGGATACGTGAGTGCCGAATCTATTGAACAAGCCCGTGATAAATTGAGTGCGGGCGGGCTTTCTATCTTAACGCTGGAAGAGCCGAAAGAGATGAATGACACCATGGAGCAGGGGATGCGGGTGTATCAGTTTGAGGCGACAAATAAACTTAAAAAAATCGTTCAAGGAACTATTGAAGCGATTGAACTTTACGAAGCCTTTAAAAAACTAAGACTTGAATATAAATTAGACGTTAATTATTTAGTTGATAGTGCTTCGGCTCCAACCGTAAAAGAAAAAATTAGAAGTGAGGGACTGCCACCAGAGCTGGAAGAACGAATGCAAGTGGAGATAAAAATCGCGAAGAAAAGAGAAAAAAAGAAACAGCACGGATCCAATACCAATGAGGTACAAGAAGCGGTTGATGCTAATGAAGAAGAGCGCCGTTTTATCGTAGAAAAAATTGATGCCGTTTTAAGTGAGGTTGTTCCTTTGCTTGAGGAAAATGCAGAATTTATTGATGGCCATAAAAAACGAGAAATTGAAGAGCGGATTAGTTTACTTATGCGTTTGAAGCACTCTAATTCTGTAGCGCATCTTCGAAGTTTAACGCAGCGTTTACTAGAACAAATATCGAGTGATGAAATCTTTTTGAAAGACGCGAATATCCCGTCTGAGTTACAAGATGAAATGAACCGGCGTAGGAGTCAGTTCCAAGCTATTGGCGCGAATTTTGATAAAGCGATTAGTCGGGGGTTGATTGACTTGCAAGTTAAACTTTCAAAATTAGATGCGAGTTCGTTTAAAGATAGCGTGAAAGAATTAAAACCATTTGAAAAAATTACGAATGTTTTTTATTTAGTCTTTTGTTTTCTCGCGGCTTTATGTTCGGTTTTTCTTCTCTTTTTGTATGGGCTCTATTACTTTGAAATTCAAGTCGATCAAACCCTGTTTTTCTTACATTCACCATTGCTGTGGTATGTTTGGGGCCTTGGAGTTTTAATGATGATCTCGTTTTACTTTGTGCGTTTTTACCCAAAGCAAGAATGGTTTGAAGGCTTAGTAATAATGACCTGTACCGTGGCCGCTTTTGTGGTTTACACCGTTCAGTTTCCGATTTTGTTTTATTGGACTTAAAGTCACTTATCAAACCTTGATAGTTCGGTTTTGATTCGGCATTATGAGCTTGATGAATTTTTCACAGGTTAACTTTGGCTATTTCGCTCTTAAATTTTACGGAATTTTTATTAGCTTAGCGTTTATTTTAGCGTCTTGGTATTACTACCGAAGGTTATCGGCGCAAGGGTTTTCTAAAGACTTTTTCTTACATCATTATTGGCGTTGGTTACTCGGGGGGATTTTACTGGGAAGACTTTTTTCTGTCTTACTTGATCCAACAATTTTCGATCGCTTTGGACTTATGTCTTTTTTTGCTTTTTGGGATGGCGAAATAAATTTTTGGGGAGCCTTGCTTGGTTTTCTAATGACGATGTTCCTTGATCTAAAACGGGAAGGAAAAGCGGTTGGCCCTTGGCTTGATGCGGGAATGCTGCCGATGTTACTGGCGGCTATGATCGCCGATTGGGGCGGGTTTTTAACGGGTAAAATTTACGGTACTGAAACCAATCTGCCTTGGGGCGTTCAATATGAAACGTTTGGGGTGGAGATCTTAAATCCGGTACACCCCGTTACACTCTATGGTTTTATAGCGCATTTGATCCTTTGGTGGTGGGTGAAAGAACACGAAAAAAGGTGGCAAAAATCCCCTGGAGTTTTGAGTTTGAAAACCTTACTTTATTTTTTGATTATTGAGTTCTTCTTACAGTTTTTAAGAGGGAATGCGATGAATGAAGTTTATGGTTTAAACTTTAATCAATACTTGAGTTTATTTGTGGCCTTTCTGGTTTTGTATTGGCTTTATGGGGATCGCCGGTTTAGCGCGGCGATTGGTCGTCGTATAAGAAGAAAAAAATCATAAAAAAAGGTCAGACTTTATATGAAGCCTGACCGGTATTTTTCTTTAAGACTTATCTTTTTAGTGGCCACAACCGTAACAAGTACTGGTGGTTAATTTATGAGTTTGGTAAGGCGAAACATAAGTAGTGCTATGCGCTGCGTGGTTGGTGCAGACATGATTATTTCTTACTGGCGTTGGAATGTAAGTTTGTTGCGCAGAGTATTCAGACGGAGCTCGGTAAGTTTTAGCACGCGTACCAATGTTTGAAGTCACCGTAATTCGTTTTTGAGTTTGATTACAGTTGTTGGCACAACTTGAGTAAGCAAAAGGTGGGTAATGAATGCCTGTATTAGGCGTGGTTAAGTAAGTGTAGGTATTTGAAACTGGGTAATTACGAGTGTAGTAAGTCGCTGTGTTAGTGGTTACTTTTGGTAATGAGTAGCCATAGTTGTATTGACTGTAATGGTTCTTGCTTGGTAAATGAACTGAGTTGTGATCGTAAGCACTTGAAACACTATGTGTGTAAACAGGCGCTGGATGCGTATGATCGCTGGCAACATTGTGAATATCATGCGCTAAAGCGGTAGCACTAAAACACGTCGCCAGAACGAAAGCAGAGAGGAATGAAGTTTTCATTGAGTTAAAAAAAAATAAAAGAAACAATAATTAATGACGCTCCTTTGTTTTTTTATTTATTTACTTTCTCAGTATAACCAATTGCCATTAATGTAAATTGGTTGGCAATTAATATTATTGCGCTAAATTTTAAATATTTTAAAAAGTATCTTTATTAAACTTCCCAATTGATGGGGGTTTTATCGTGTTTTAAAAGGAACTCGTTAGTCTTACTGAAATGTTGGCAACCAAAAAATCCATTATAGGCCGAAAAGGGTGAAGGGTGAGCCGCTTTTAAAACCAAATGTTTGTTTCCATCAATAAGGGCTTCTTTTGATTGAGCGTATTTTCCCCACAGCATAAAAACTAAATGTTCTTTATGTTCTGATAAAGCTTGAATCATTTGGTCGGTAAAGATCTCCCAGCCTTGATTGGCATGTGAAGCAGGGGAATGGGCTCGGACACTTAAGGTGCTGTTAAGTAATAGTACGCCTTGCTCCGCCCATGACTCTAAATTGCCCTGTAACGGTTGTTTAACGTTTAAGTCGGTACTTAGTTCCTTGTAAATATTTTTAAGGCTTGGTGGGACTTTAAAATCTGTGGGAACCGAAAAACTTAATCCTTGAGCTTGGCTTTCTCCGTGATAGGGATCTTGACCAAGGATTACGACTTTTGTTTTATCAAACGAGGAAAGTTCAAACGCTTTAAATAAATTATCGTGATGGGGATAGATGACTTTTCCTTGCTGAATTTCTTCTTTTAAAAAGGTCTTTAATTTTTTGAAATAGGGTTTTTCAAATTCTATTAGATGAAGACTTTTCCAAGTTTTTGCCATTCTCCTTAATTAAAAAAAATAATAGCCTCCGTGCAAGACTATTATTTATAAGATTTACGAACTCATTTAATATTAACGCTTATCAGCTATTTTTTTCCACTCAACGAGCATTGGAGCGGCTAGGAAGATAGAAGAATAGGTTCCAACTATAATTCCTATCGTTAATGCCAATACGAAGAAGAAGATTGATTCGGCTTCAAAGTAAAGCAAGGCCAGTAGAGGAAGGAGCGTCGAGATAGAAGTATTTAATGATCGAAATAAAGTTTGTTGAATTGATTTTTCAACGGTGTCTTCGAAGTCTTCTTCTGGTTTTTGTAAACGGATATTTTCTCGTACACGATCTAGAATTACAATTGTATCATTTACAGAAAAACCAAGCGTAGCCAGCAAGGCCGTGATGAAAGGTAAATCAAGTTCTACATCAAAAATTGAGCCTAGTAATACAAAGATTCCCAGTACAATAATAATATCGTGTATCAAGGCGATAATGGCAACGCCCCCAAAACGCCACGGATTAACGGCGGCTGGAATTTTACGAAAGGCGTAGGCGACAAATAAAATGATTCCAATGAGCGCTGCAGCAATAGCTAAAAGTGATTTTTGCTTGAAGCTTTGTCCGATATTTGCGTCAACTTTACGGTAAGACGTTTGCTCGAAATCCCCAACTTCTGATTCCAAGGCGGTGCTCAAAGATTGAATGCTCGCATCTGGTAAATCTTCAATCGTTATAAGATACGTATTATCGGTTGAAGCTTGGATAGTAACTTCTTGAGAGAGTTCTTCTCGAGTATCGAAGAATGAAACTAACTCTGTGGTGCTCGTGGGTTCGTTAAATTTAAGATCCCATCGCGCTCCACCGGTAAAGTCTAAACCAAGATTTAAACCAAACACGCCTACGGTGATTATGCTAAGTAGCATAAGTGTGGCAGAGATTGAAAACCAAATTCGTCTAAGGGCGGTAATATTCATGATGTGATATTTTTTATAAAATGAGTCAGGACGTTAATTATTTGCTTTTTTTACGAGCTCTAACCTTAGCACCAGTGCGTTTTTTTGTATTGGTGAAATCTTTTTCAGAGAGTCCGAACAAGACGGGTTTATCAATACCGGGAATGAGTAATAAGGTTCGTAGTAAATTTCTAGAAACAATAATCGCCGTAAACATTGAAAGAATCGTTCCCACAATCAAGGTAATGGCGAACCCTTTGATGACCGAACTTCCTAAAGAGAAAAGGATGATGCAAGTTATCAATGTCGTTAAGTTAGAATCTTTAATAGCACTCCAGGCTCGTTCAAATCCAAGATCAATGGCTTGATTTAAAGTTCGACCTTTAATTAATTCTTCCTTCATTCGCTCGAAGATAAGAATGTTTCCATCAACAGCTAAACCAATAGAAAGCGCGATACCGGCTGCGCCAGACAAACTCATCACAATTGGACCGCCAAGTGAAGCGGGCCATAGTTTTAAAAGCGCGATGTAAATCAGGGCGTAGACAATTAAGGCAACCCCTGCCACCACGCCTGGAACTCGGTACATCAATATCATAAATAGAATGGTAGCCAGAAATCCATAGGTGGCGGCGTTAAGACTTTTTTGCAGTTGTTCTTGTCCCAGTGATGCCTCTACGGTTGTTTGACCACTCAAAATCACTGGGGCATCGATTGCCCCTAAATTTAACCCGTCAGCTAAATCTTTGGCTGATTGGTAAGTGAAACTACCGCTAATTTGAGCGTTTCGTCCCACAATTTTTTCTCGTACGGTTGGCGTGCTAATTTTTTGCCCTCCAACTTCAATGGCTAAACGACACGCGCCACCATCACAGGCTCTTGACGCCAGTTGTTCGGTAATGTTCGCAAACATTTCTCCGCCTTCTGGGTTAAATCTGAGATCAACTAAGGGCTGACCAATTTGATCGTATCCAACTCGTGCAATATCAAGTTGAGCCCCGCCAAGTGGTGTTTTTGCCCAAGTAATATCTTCTGTATCCCACGTAATTAAATCATAACTGACTCGTGTATCTTCAACGGTGGTTTCACCAGCCTCTTGTAAATTCGTAATATCAATAATGTGGTAACCAAAATCTGTTTCAACCAATTCTGGAATTAAACCAACTTGCTCGGCGTCAAATACGGCATCATTAAAGGCTGGTGCCATTGAGCCCGGCGAGAAGGTTCCGAGATCTCCTCCGTCTACGCCCGTTGGACCCGTTGAATATTCTTTTGCCAGTTCGGCAAAGTCTCCACCATCTTTGACTTCTTGTAAAATTCGATCCGCTTCTGCTTTTGCTTCTTCTTTAGTTGTATACTTAACATCTTCTGGCGCTCTTAAAGCCCCAGGGTAAGCAAATAAAATATGCCTGGCCGAAGCTTCGGCTTCAACTTCATCGGTTCTGGTTTCGGCTGTTTTTTCGTTTACACGAGCAATGGCTAAAATTTCACGAGCAAAAGGACTTCCGTTAATTTCTAAGGTTCCATCTTCACTGACTGTAAATTCTGGATCAATTCGCGTTTCAATGATTTGTTGAACAATTCCTCCCGACGGTGTGTTTTCCAGTTGGCTGGCTAAATTGCTGTCGGTTAAACTGCTGAGTAATACATCATCAAAGGTTTCAAGTGTTCCACCAAAGTTTTCAGCCACTTGTGGCGCGGCGGTGTCCCAATTGGTGTTGAATAAATCAACCGTCATCGCTTCTGCAATTTCTACTCTTTTAGCCGCAAGAGCCGCTGGGTCTTCTGCAAAGAACTCTAAACGATTGTCTTGTTCAGCATCAGCCTTGGCTTCTTCTACATTAGAAGAAGGGGGCATTTGAATCAAAATGTGTTGTTGAACTTCACCGTCCACGGTTACTTGTGATCTTTTCACTAAAATCTCTCCGATACCCGCCGGATTCACTCGGGCTTCCAAGGAATCTCTTACCGATTCAGCAATAGCATTGGTATCTACATCATTTTCAACTTCGTCATCACTATTCATAGCGATGGCATCACTTAAATCGATACGGTAATCGAGTTCCGTTCCACCGGCTAAATCTAAACCAAGGGTAACTTTGTATTTAGCGAGCGTTTGGGTGATAGGGCTTTCGGCTCCAAAGGTGTTGCTCACAATATGGTTTGGAACACTAAATATCGCTGCGATAAGCGCGATAAGAGAGACAAAGACGAAGCGTTGTAATATTTGACTTTTCATTAAAAATATTTTACAGATATATTTGTGGTGCAATTAAGCAATCGGCGAGATTCTAAAAGGATTTGCCGACACGTCAAAGTTAAGTTTTATAAATAGATTATTATGTTTTCATTTGATCTTCGTTTCCCGCTTTCTGACGATGAATTACGCGACTTAGCTGGTGATATCGAATTAAAAGAGTCACATGCTTTAACGGGTATGCCTGTTATCGAGGCTGATTTATTTGAAGAAGGTGGTGAGTCTATGAAATCGCTCACTGAAATGTTTGCCGTTTTGGTAAAAAAATATGGGGGGCCAAATACTTTTTTGGCCACTAATGTCGCTCAGCTAATACTTGAGATGAAAACGGTATCAGCCGATAGTGATGCTTATGTTTTAGCGCAACTAAGAGTGGTTTTAATGGTACAGCGTGTGCGAGAGCTGAAATCAAATAGTTGGCGGGCAGCACTGGAAGTTTAAGTTAAAATAGTCTTCGAGGTTCCTTATTGTCTTGAACGGTAGATAAAGCGTTTGAGATTTTATCTTCTTCCCAAATTTCTAAACCTAAGTCTTGGGCTTTTTTTAGTTTACTGCCTGCTTTGGCGCCACAAATTAAAACATCAGCGTTTCCCGATATGGCTGATAAAATTTTGCCGCCGCCACGCGTCACCATTTGTTTAATTTCATCGCGCGAAAAGGCTTCAAAGCTGCCAGTTATGACAAATTTTTTACCGGTATATATCGTATCATTTGCGATAATTTCTTCGGGCCAAACTAACTCTATTCCAACGTTTTCTAAATTTTTGAACAATTTTTGTGTACTATTTATAGATAGATAATGGGTCATGGCTTGGGCTACTTTTTCTCCGACACCGTCTAAATGAATAAAATCCTCCAGTAAAGTTTTTGGGTTTAAGGTTGAGAGATAAGTATTAAATTCTTTTAAGAGGGGACTGTGTAAATGTTCTTTAAAGTAGCGAGCAAATATTTTAGCGTTTTCAGATCCGACCAAACGCACTCCAAGACCGGTGAAAATTTCAGCTAGAGTTAACTCTTTTTTGGCTTCTAAGGCCGCCAATAAGTTTTTAATTTTCTTTCTTTTAAAGCCGGGCAGCGTGGCTAAATCAAGTGGTTTTAGTTTCCAAAAGTCGGCCACTGTATGGACTAAATTGAGTTTGAGCATCGCCTCAATAGACTTTGGACCTAAGCCCTCAATATCTAAAGTGTTGGCGAAATAAAACAGGCTTTGCCGGTGTCTGGCTGGGCAGTCTAAGTTTTCACAACGGGCGACGGTTTCATTTAAATCTAAAATAGAGCCGCATTCTGGGCAGCGTGTCGGAAATACAATTTCTTTTTCATCTCCGGTTCTTAAATCAAGTAAGGGCTCAAGGACTTCAGGAATAATGTCACCGGCTTTGCGTATAATAACTTGGTCGCCAATGCGAACGCCTTTTCGTTCGATTTCTTCGCGATTGTGCAGCGTGGCGCGAGCCACGGTTGAACCGGCTAAATCAACCGGCTCTAAAATAGCGACTGGTGTAATAGCTCCTGTGCGCCCGACTTGAAACTGAACGTCTAAAAGCTGGGTGAATTTTTCTTCCGCTGGGAACTTAAAGGCCATAGCAAACTTGGCGGTTTTAGCGGTGTATCCCAGGCGTTTTCGGTCGTTAAAATCATGAACTTTAATCACAATTCCATCAATGTCATAGTCTAGTTTTTCTCGTGCTTTAGGATCACTCCATTGTTCACAAAATTTGATCACAAATTGGATGTCTGAAAAAACTTTAAAATTTTCTAATGGTTGGTGTGGTAAATGGAGGGTATCAAACTGATTAAATAAATCCTTTTGGCTTTTGATTTCATTTGAAAAGTTATGCTCGCCGAGTTCATACAAAAATATTTTTAAATGCCGCTCTGCCGCCATTCTGGGGTCGAGCTGTCGCACACTTCCGGCGGCTAAGTTTCGAGCGTTTTTGTAGCTTTCAACTTCGTTGGCTTCATTTTTAGTGGGGCGATTTTTAACGTTTTCAAAATCTTGCTTCGTAATAAAAACTTCGCCACTGACTTCTAAATTAATATTTTCAAAAAGCGTAATAGGTAAATTTTCGCAGGTGCGAATGGTGTGGGTAACATCTTCGCCCATAAAACCATCGCCTCGGGTTATAGCTTTGGCGAGTACGCCGTTTTCGTACCAAAGCGTTATATTTAAACCATCCACTTTTAATTCGCACGAATACTCTATTTCCTCAACTTTTAAAAATCGTTTTACGCGTTCATCAAATTCAGTTAACTCTTCAGCATTAAAGGAGTCCCCTAGTGAATATTTTCGGTTTTTGTGCGTAATTTTAGGCAAACGACTATCTAGGGCCGCGCCGACTCTTTGGGTCGGGGAGTCGGGTGTAATAAATTCGGGAAACTTTGTTTCTAAACGGAGTAATTCTTGTTTGAGTTGATCACGCACACTTTCGGGCACGACCTCACGATTTTCGGTGAAATAAGCGTAATTGGCTTCGCGAATTTTTTCGCGGAGTAATTCAATTTGCTTCTGAGCTTGCGCTTTATCCATGAGGTTTGTTTTTTAGCCTTTGCTGTGGTATAATAATCAGAATTTTTTGTTTATGAATAGATTCTTTAAACCCAGTTGGTATCGCGGTGGAAAAAGCCAGAAGCGCAAAAGTGCATTTGGGGGCACCGTTGCCAGTATGGACGAAGTTTCAGAATTAAACGAAAAAATTAAAGAGAAAGAAGCGGAAGAATTTGCGGATTTTGAAGTGGAATTCGATAAAAAACTTAAAAAACTCTAACCATGGCTCAAACCGAACCCAAGTTTCATTTTGATAACAAGCGGAAACTCGAAATCGTTTCTAAGTTTGAATATTTAGTGCGTCAACTTAACGAACATGGCGTAGATACTTCTAATGTTAACCCTGAATAAAATGGCGGATCTAAACAAAATCAACGAAATTGGTGAGGTTCAAGCACAACTTGATGCGGATGCTTCAACCACCGAAACCTTAAAACAACAAGAGTTTACTCGAGTGGATTTAGACACACATGCCAGCACGGTAGATGTTGCTGATCAAGATTTATTTACCTCAATTGCAGCGGCTAGAGCTGAAGTTGATTTATTTTTGGCGAGTAACCCTGGGGAAGCAGAAATTCGTGGTCTGATTAATAATATTGAAGCGGCCATTGGGGGGCCGGTAAATTCAGAAGAGGGGATTTGGCTGGCAGAGCAGTTGGGAATCGCTGATGAGCTTGGATTAGTCGCCGGATCCGCGGCTGAAGCGCCCGCCGCTGAAAGTGAAATCTCACCTGAAAGGCAAGAGGAATTACGAGCCGTGGTGGATCATTATTTAGAAAAGACTCGAGAAGTATTTGAGGCGGCAGGAACGCCAATTCCGCAAGAGGTTACCGAGGAGGCAATGAATGCTTTAAAAGAAGGGGTAGAAAATCCTGAAATTAGAGCGATAATTGAACAAATGGAGGATCTTCAACCTAATATGGAATGGGTTGAATCTCAAAGTGATGTTGCAACGGCTCTTATGGGGAATTCAAATTTTGTACGAAATTTATCCGATGGAAATTTAGCGGCGGTTGATACGCTTTTGACGACCCTTGAATCTGATTTAGAAGGCGTTACAGATGAAGCAGAGAGAGCTGAAATTATTACAGAGGCCTTAGCAACAGTGCCAGCACCAACCACACCAGACGCAGCGTCAACGGCTATTGAAAATGGTGATAGAGCGGCGCTTTTAAATAGTGTGCCCGAATCAATGCAAACTATGTTTGCCGCTGAATTTGAAGCTTGGGAAGCGGAGATGCTTCAACCAGACGCAACATTAATTAGTTTTAATGACTATTTAATTCGAGAAGCCGCTGGTGATGAAGGTAAGTTAAGAACGATTGCTTTGAAAATGCAGTTAGCCAGTATTATTGAACTGATAAAGCCGTTTTTAGATATGTTAAAATCGCTGCAGGGAAATACAGACGCGGCTGATGAAGGACCTTCGGATGAAGAAACCCGAGCCGAGCAAGAGAGAGATTTAGCGATTCGAGCGGCTGATAATGGCGTGAGTGTTGAAGTGCAACGACAAAACGAAACAATTGCGGCCATTGCGAGATATTTTAACGCACCAGGGGCGCCTAAAATTGCTGAATTTTGTGATTTAGAGGCAAGCCCAATTGTATATAATGAGGCGAAAACTCGTGCCTTTTTAGCCAGAGATGAAAACGCTAACTTTAAACTAGAAGACGTTCAAGCCACCGAAGCTACTATTAAAGGTTTAGCAAGTGAACAAATGAGTTCAGCGATTCTTTCAAAAGGCTTAAGTTTGAACGAGTTGAATGCCATCGCCTTATTGCCAGAAGGAGCGATTACCGCGACAAATGAATCTGGAATTACGATTGGTGATGTATTAGTGCCTTATGGAGATAACTTTACCGAAACTTTAGAAAATGTGGTTGAGGCTTTTAATGAAGATCGAGAAGAAGAAGCACGTCAAGCTACGGCTGAGGCACAAGCAGAAGCGGCTTTGGCAACACAAATTGAAGCCGGTGAAGTTAATGTTGATGGTATTCATATCAAAGCCGCGGCAGGGGAAACAATTACCCCAGAGCTTGTGGCACAGGCTAAAGCTCTACTAGCGCAACATCCAAAAGCCGCGGGTGTTTTTGATAAAGGTTTATCAGTTCAAACGATTCAAAATTTTGTTAATGTATTGGGGAACCCTCAGGCTGTTGAAGGAGAATGGATTATTCTAAGAGACAACGATGTTTATTTAGATTCGGAGTGGGGTGACGCACGTCATTCATATCCTTATGGAGAGTTAACAAACGAATTTGTTAATAATTTATTTACTCAAAAGTTAGCTGAAATTCATGAAGAAATTAACGATTAACCATGGGACCAAGAATTACACCAGAACAACAAAGAGAAAACGCGGAAGCTATTAGAGGCTTATCAGCAGTAGGGATTGAGATGGCTGATTTTTCTTTGGATAATCTGCAAGCCCGTTTAGCCAATGGTTTAGACCAAGTGCGACTCAACAACATAACGCCTGAAGATTCTCGAATTTTACAAGCGTTATCGAACCGATTTGTGGCTTTGACAAATGATATAGCCGCTATTGAATCTTACACTCTGGCAAATTTTAAAGATGATTTTTTATATATCACTGAGTTCTTAGCCGAACCCTTAAAATCTGAAATTGCCAACATTGTTCGAGCGACAGATCAAACGGGTTTAGATGGCTTAAAAGAACGTTGGCGAGAAGGAGTACAGGTTGCCGCAGTACCAAATGTAGCTCGAGTACAACAAGCCGCCCAATTAAGAAATGGCAATGAAGTAGAAGGCCTTGGCCTTCGTAGAATTGATATGCTCGCCGCCCCAGATTTAAATATTGCCGATACGGTTCAAGCGGTTAAAGCTGAAATTGAGGCTGAAGGATTAACCAACAACGCTGAAATTATGCGTCGCTTTAGAGCTAAATTGGTTCCGAGTATTGTCGATAAACTAGAAGCATGGGCGCGCAGTAATGATGACTTTGTACAATCATTACCGGTGAATGCGGCCAATGCGAATGCAGCGGGGCAAACAGAAGCTGAAATTTTACAACAATTAACCGGTGCAACGACTGTTGGCGAATCAACGGTTGGTCAAGCTGCCGGAAATGTTACAGATGCCCTGGGTAACTTTGGAGGGGACTTTCGGATGGCTTTAAGCTATCACTTTATTGAAGAAGATCCGCTTTTAGGCGCCTTGTTTAACAATGCCGCTGGGCAAACGCCGTTAATGACGAGTTTGTTTAGTGGTAATTTTGATGCGAATTCTTTTGGGCCTCACATTGAAACTCAGTTAGCCGCTTTATTTCCTGATACTTTGGATTTTAGTAAAATTGCCGAACAATTTGGTACCTGGGCCGACCGTCCAAACGGTGAATTAACGGCGGAAGAATTACAAGATATTCGTTCTAAACTTGAAACGATTCCTCGCTTTTTTATTGGCGGCGAATGGGAAGATAAATATCACGAATATGTTCGGAATGAAGTGGCGGGAAAAGGGGCGATGGATTTCCCCGAATGGTTAATGACGCAAGTCGATGGGATTCAGAAAATTATTTTCCAACTGATGCTGCAGTTCACGCCTTTAATGAACTGGTGGTTAAATGATAGTGAAGACGAAGATATTGATCGTTACGGAGAACACTGGAACGAGTATAATACCTTAGAAGAACAATTGAGAGAAAACCCTCCAAGTGCACCAGGAACTACGCCTGGAGCACCTGGAAATTCTGACCCAGAAGTTTTAGCTGAAGCGTCTGTTCAATATGATTTGTTAAGAGCTTCTTACCGTAACTTGTTAAACGATCAATCAGCTCAGATAGAGATTAGTGTTGATGGACAACCATTAACTTTAGAACACGTGACTCAATTTGGAACGGAGCTCAGCAACATCAAAGCTATGATTGAAGCGGAGCCACAATCGGTTCAACTGCTGAGTAAAAACTTAGATATTGTAGATTTAAATTTCTTAGCGCTTAGCCGAAACGGTGACCAAGATATGAATGTTGATTTTGGTTCTGACGGAATTGAACTGACTTATGATTTAGATGCCTTAATTGGAGAATATACGGCCGAAATTGGTGGGGGAGTCGCGGCTGGTGCAGCCGCTGCAATCTTTGCTTCTGGAGGAATGGTATTGCCGTTTCTTATTGCGGGTGGTTTAACCGCTGGAGCTATATCAATTTTAGGATTAGACGAAATTCAACTTGGAGCTCGTTCACTTGATTATGCTGATATGAACGCACAAAGTTTAAAAAGTTTTATTAACGTTACTCGAAACGCTATTGGCGAATTAGAAGAAAGTTTGCAAGGTTTAGACCAAACCTACTTAGAATCGGTAATTGATAATTTTTCTGCCCATCAAGATAAATTTAACTGGGAAGAAATTACTCAATCTGGAGGAATTCCAATTGAGTTGCTTTCACAAGACGGACAAATTTCACCGGCTTTTGTTTCAATGCTAGAGCAAGACGCAGAATTTTGGGATGGATATCAATTAACGCGCGCAGATTTAGTGGTTTTTGCCGAAAATTTAGACACTTCTCGGCTGACAAGCTTTGGGAGTGTTGATGATAACGAAGGGGCGATTGTAAAAGCGAATCCTTGGTTTAGACCCGAAGGCTATTACGTAGATGGAAGTGGATTACTTTTCGAAGAACGGGTAAATAACGTTCGTGAATTCTTTGCTTGGCTTCGTTCTTAAAACTTTACTTAACGAAAAGACTTATCTCTGGTATAATACTTTGAAAACATGACTGATACTACAATCGCTGAACTCAAAACACCGACGGGAAAAACTTTAAAAGATTTCCGAATTCCGGCGAAACTAACGCAAAACGATCAAGCGTTGATTGAGCTTATTATGAAGTCGGAGTCTATGAAGGACGAAGAACGTCAGTACTGGTTTAATTTGTACGAGGTAATGAATACCGCGCAGGTTGATAAATTGAGAGATATTTTAACGCGTGAACGTCAAAAGTTGGCTGAAATTGACGCTAAATACGGTAAAAAACCGCAAATTGATCCAGTAGAAGCGGCCAGAAAAGCCGAAGAAATGGCGCAACGAAGAGCGGCTGAACAAGCGGCTTTAAAACAACGTGAAGCTAAGATTCAAGCGCAAGAAGCGCAAGCTGAGGCTGATATTTTATCGGAACTAGACGGACTCTAGAAATCATTTTCATTGCGAGTATTTAATGTTTGTTGTTTATTACGTGGTAATTTTTTCTTTATTTAATGAAACGCTCTTTCAGGACTAGAGCTGAAAAAACGACCACCGCGTTATAAATGCGTTTGGCTCTTTTGGGTTGGGTGATTAAACGCCAAAACCATTCAAGTCCAAGTTTCTGCATTATCTTTGGCGCACGAGTGGCTTTGCCGGTCCAAAAATCAAACGTGCCACCAATGCCTACCGCTATTTTAGTGTTGGTTAGTTGGAGTTTAAATTTATCAATCCAGAATTCTTGAGCGGGGGCACCAAAAGCGACCAAAATTATATCGGGTTTAGTTTGCACCAAGGTTTGTGGAATCTCTTTTGGAGAGCCATCTTCTGCGCCCGCGATTATTAAATCAGGGAACGTGGATTTCATCTTTTCGGCGGCCGTTTGCGCCACGCCAAAACCACCAATAAAATAAACCGATTTTTGATTTTCGGCCGCGATTCGGCACAAGTTTTCAGCTAAGAAAACGCCCGTCATTCGGGGGATATTTTTCTTGTATAAAATTTTTGTCCAAAAAGTAATGCCAAAACCGTCACAAACGTTTAAATCTGTGTAGTTTAATAGTTTTTTAAATCTATCATTTTTGTGAGCTTCCACCAAAAACTCGGGGTTAACCGTGGCCACGTGGTTAAAACTTTTGCCCTTTAAAAAACTAATAAGCGTTTCAAAAACCTCGGTTTGATTTGCCGTAGAAATTTTAACGCCAAGCAGAGTAGGGGAGTTCACGATTTTTAGTTTATGGTTTTTGCGCTTTTCTGTCACATAGAACTTGTGTGTGTTTGGGGCGCGTTTATTCTAAACCTGAAAACAGCTTGAATGAAAAGATTTACCCACCGAAACGAAGGATTTAAATGTGAAAACTGCGAAGCGGATGTGCCCGATGCGGTTGGTACCTGTAGAAATCACTGCACTGAATGCTTGTATTCAAAACACGTCGATGTAAACCCCGGTGACCGGGCGGCGGCTTGTGGCGGAAAAATGAGGCCCGCGGGTTTGGAATTAAAATCGGGTCTGCCAAATAGAATTATGCACGTTTGCCTGAAATGCAATTTTGAGCGCCCTAATAAAGTCGCTGAAGATGACAACCAAGACGCTTTGTTAAATTTAATGGAAAAATTTTAGGTTTAAAACTAGTTTTTTTCCAACTCACTTAACTCGTAGATACAAAAGCTTCGCCACTGGCGCCGCCATGTTGTTCAATGGCTTGAGCAAATCGGACAGCCACATCTTGTGGCACGCCCCAACAGCCCCAAGTAGAACCAGCCCCAGGATTAACACCATGCATTAATACCGCTCGACCAGCGGTGTTTGTGTTTCCAGCACTCGGATCAACATTCGAACCAACTTCTCGTTGAACTCTAAATTGTTCACGCATAGGTTCAAAACCATGAACGGTGGCTCGTGCCCGGTAACGATGATTCGGCAAATACGCGACGTCACTTGGTGAAAAGTTGAATGAACCGAGAGGACTCCCGTAACTCCCATCGACATTACTAATTCCTCCCCCTCCATTGCGGCCACTCCCTCCAACCGAGGTGGTGTAAACCGTGCCTTCACCAGGAATATAAATTAAGGCGGTAAAGGTACCTAAATCGTTGGCAAAAAATGGGCGATTACTATCAAAAGGCTGTCCGTGTCGATGCGCGGTAATAGCGTGTCTCATCACGGGTAAAGCCCAGCCTTCCGTCCAAGGTGGTCGTTCGCCGGTAATGGTTTCAACCGTTTCACGGTAACTTTCAGGTAAAGCTTCATACTCAGCGATCATTTCTTCTCCGTAAAATTCGGGGTTCAAGCTTATGTTGTTTGGATCGCCTTCAATGTTACTCACAATTTCACCCGAACGTGTATTACCACGAGGGGTTGAAGTGGCCATTGGACGCCCCCACTCGTCGGTTGGAGTGCTGCCGCCATTTTGATTAATAATATTCCCGTTTTCGTCGGTGTCGCCGTTTACAAAGGCTATCAGCCATCGTAATAAATCACCTAAAGTTCTAATTTCACTGGATTCTGGAGCATTGTTTGGGACACTACTTCCAGGCCCTGTCATGCTTTCATAAATGGATCGAGCCACTGGATTTTCAACTTCAGCCGCAGGTGTATCGGGTGATAAATTCCTGGCAGCAAGCGCTTGGCTGTAAAAATCTCGAATGCCATCTTCGGTTAAAGGAAACGCATTGCCGGCGTCATCTTGACCAAAACCACCATGCCCCTCGGCTATAAGCCCAGCAATAACATCGGTTTCAAGTGAAAGGTTTTCTTGTCGAGCTCTTTCGGCTCTTCTGGCCGCGGCAACCGCTTCGGCTCTAAGCCTAATAGCTTCATCCCCTTCAGCGGCGTCGGCTTGTTCGGCTAAATCTTCGGCTTCATCAATCAAAGTTTGAACCGCCGCGCTGGGTTCAAAATCTTCACCAATAATCCGACGAATCGCGTCAGCTACACTTTCGGGAGCGTTTTCAGGGTCTTGTAAATCTTCTTTGGTAATAATTTCACCGTTATCTAAACGGGTTACACCAAAAGATTGAACCCTGAGGCTGGTGCGTTCACGATCAATAAATCTTTGAATTTCTGTTTCTAATTGTTCTGGTGTTTTGCCTTCGCCTTCAATAGTGGCAATCGCTAAATCTCTAATATCGGCTTGTAGATTTTCGGGTAAAACGTTTTCAGGTAGCACAATTTCTGAATCCCATTCAGAAAATACTTCATCAAATTGTTCTGCCGTAATTGGGACTCCAACTTTACTGGGTTCTCCTTCTGTATGAGATTCTTCTCTAAGGCGAGTTTCAATCGAGTTTATCCAAGTATCAATTTCATCGTTTTCTAAATTTTCTCCAAGGGTTTCGGTAAATATGGTACTGAAATCCATATCATCAGGAATCATCTCGGCAAATTGGTGCGCTAAATCATGAATATCTTCGTCACTTAACTCGGCTTGTGTGGCACGCGTACGAATGGTTGATTCAATACTATCGACCCGAGGATCTGACGTTTCATGAAATATAAAACGAGTATTAAAACTTTGTTGCCGGTTAAATAAGTTTTTCATATTTTTGATTTAAGCAAAACGATTTCCACCTGGACGATAAGATACATGCAAATGGTTTGCAGGGCCGCTGCCACCACTACCGTGAATGTCAGTCCAAAGTTGACCAGGGAATTGACGATTTAGCCATTGCTCAATAGAGGCGTCGGTCGTTCCAAAATCAAGGGCATTGCCCGTTAAGTGGTCAGAACCAACGTCCCCACCGGCAGCGGCATTCCTTTCTGGGCCACGATACCCTGAGGTAATGGTAAGATTTGGGTACGCTCGTAGCGTCGCAATGGCAATGTTCTTGGCCGGCGTAGTGAGGTTTTCAACATCCGCATCACGCGCTCTCTCTCTTAATAAGGCCATATCTTCCGGGCTTATAGGATCATTTAGCTCTGGCATTTCAACATTTCTAGGGGGTTCGACTGGACCTGTGCTATTTGGTGCCCCACTTGGTGTTCTTCCACCTGTATTACTTCCTCTTGTTGTGTTACCTTTATCAGAATCATTTAAGTCAATTCCCAAATCTTCTAAGAGGCTTGTTAACATTGTAAACAAGTTCGCCCCATTGGCCCCAAGATCTGTATTTGCGAAGTTTTCCAACGTGCTTTGTAAATCAGCTAAAGGGTTGCCGTTACTCTCAAGTGTTGCTTCAAGTTGTCTTACCATTGGGGTAATGCCTTCAGCTCCAGGGAGCCGACTCACAGCACGGCTAAAATCAGCCCCAGGCATTCGCTGAACTAATTCGCTAGCGACCGCTTCTGGGCTCGGTGCGCTTGCTGGTACCGCTACCGCTGCTGTAGGTACATCTGGCGCTTCACGTAGAAATACAAAGCATGAATTCTTTAATTGAAACGGATTTGAAAGGTATTTCATAATTAGGTAGAGGGTTGTTCCTGGCTAAACTGGCTGTAAGCTTCGGCCATTTTTTCATCGTATCGATTAGCTCTATATCCCGCTCCATTATAACCATGGGCAAAGGTCGCCCAGTCGTGACTTCGTAGGGCGTTATGAATTCTGGGGTTACTTTCAATAAAACCCGCAAAAGCCTGCAGTTGTCCTTGTGGAGTCGCCATGGCATCTATCATGCTTTGAGGTGAATCGAAGCCTGCCACTTCATGATTAAATCCCATAATTTGGAAAGCTCCGTAACTGGTGGCTAACTGCGTACGGGTTGGTTCTGGCGTGTTGGGATATCGCGCATGGATATGTGGTTCAAAACGTGTGGCATTCATTTGTCCGGCGCTTTCAACTGAAACAACGGCCTTAACGGCTGCGGTTTCTACGCCTAGTTGTTGGGCTACGGCATCGCAGTGAGCTAGCATTTCGCTGTTACTAATTTCGGCAACGCCTTCCATGGTGCCAGAAACACCGTTTCCAAAAGAAGAACCACTGGGCCCATAAGGCTCACCACTACTACGGTAAGAATTTACAATTTGGGCCGGGTCTGTGCCCTCTAAAAAGGTAGCGGCTTCGGTTATTTCAGCCTGAACATCTCGGGCTTCAAATTCGGCTCGTTGGGCTTCAAGGGAAGCGGCTAAGGCTTCGTCACCCATTTCGCGTGCGGCTGCAATATCGCGGTCAAAAACCTCTAAGGTTTCATCTCTCAGGTTATTGGCCAAAAACTCAGCGCTCGCTTCAGCTCTAATTTCGGTTATTTCTTCTTCAGTTAGATCGGGGTTTTCTTCCCGAGCGGCTTCAATCCGACTCGCAATCGCTTCATCTGCGGCTTCTCTTTTAACTTCTGGAATAGTTTCATAGAAATCTATAGTTTCACTCTCTTCATCATGCGTCTCGACGACATCAATCTCACCATCAACGGTTGAATCTTTTGCACTAGTGACATCAACTTGCTTAACTTCTCCTTCAACAACCTCAGCTAAATGAGCGCAATCTTCTTCAATGGCGCAGGCTTCTGCTTGAATATCTGGGGCATTGGGAAGCGTACGGTGGCTTACGGTTACATCTTTCGCTCCTGCTGCTGCTGCCGCTGCTTCAATTTGAGGGGCATCCGCTTCAATTGGGGTGGCGTCTAATGGGGCCACGACTGTTTCTGGTCCCTCGGGAGTTTCTTGCCAAATAAATTGGGTATTAACTTCTTGAGATCGATTTATAAGTTTTTTCATTTAAGCTTCTTGTTGATCAGCCGCTGGAGCCGCATCGCCCGTTTCTCGGCTTTTAACGGCAATGTCACCAGCTTTTGCCTCTGTGACAGAACGTGTATCTTCAAAATTTCCAGCCGAAACGTCTTCGGCGCTAATTACTTTTTCAAAGCGATCTACGTGACCTTCGTCACTAACCGCGTCCCCTTCATTTCCGCCAACGGTCGCACCGCTGTCATCAACCACTACGGCAACGTGCCCGCTTCCACTTTCGGCCGTAAAACTTTTAGCCATAGAACTTCCAGTTCCTTGACCGCCAGCTTCTTCTAAACAGTAATTTACAAAATCTGCGCACCAAGGTTGATCGGTGCCACCTGGAGTGTATTTAGCATTCCCTTCAGCATCACTGGTAGCTTGTCCAACTTCATCTTGAGCGACGGCGGCCAGGCGCTGTGCTAATGGGCCGGTTACACCGCCTTCTGCGGCTCGCTGTTGTAATACACTTAAATCTTCACTCGCATCGGTTCTTAAACGAGAGACTTCCGTCATCATGCCTTCAAAACTTTCTAATTGATCCGCTAAATATTCATTGTCTGGATTCGCTTCGACTTGCTCTTGCAACACCGCTTGCGCAGCCGCCATTTGGGCTTCAATTTCGGTGAAATAGTCCATCACTTCTTGGTAAGCCTCTGGTGTTACTTCTGGATTATTTTCGTCACTTTCTGGGTCCGCATTCATTTGCCGGGTAATCTCTTCACGCGCCTGAGCCGCGGCGGCTCCAAGTGCTGCCGCTTGATCTGCGGAATCAATACCACCACTAACGAGCCGCGGTAACTCTTGTCCTACAATTTGCCCTGCTTCGGGGCTTAAAGTTCCGATGTGTCTAATTTGCGCGTTGGCTTCTCGCATGCCTTCACGCGCCACCGCCGCATGATCAACGGGAGCTTGCACTTCAGCACCCTGCATTTGCTCTGATTGTTCTGGTCCTTCGGGAACTCGTCCAATAAAATTAGTTCTTGGCGAAAATGGTTGCTGAATTAAATTTTTCATGTGGCTAAGTTATTTAAATTTTGCACTAAATCGATTTCGGCTTGCTGATGAACAACGGCTTCTTTTTTTAAAAAATCATCGTGCATTATCTGCAGAATTTTATGTTGGATTTGATGAAAAAAGTTGGGGTTTTTAGCAACCGTTTGGGTCACCACTTTTTGCTCTAAATTAACTAGGTTTTGTAGAGAGTTAAGTATGGCGTTTAGTTGTGATTGATTAAGCGTATTTAGTTTCTCTAAAACTTGATTTTTAAAACTTCCCTCAAGCATTAAATCTTGAGCCAGAAGGTTTTGGATCTGTTGTTTTAGTTCATCCATTAATCTGCTTATTTTAACATATTTATCTGGCAAAGAAAAGAATAATATGTTATAATCGCCTGATGAGTATTACACCCATAACATCAAATTTAGTGGAGCTGTTGCAGCGCAACCTGTTTCTGCAGCCGCAGCTCAAAGCAAAGATTTTAGACGCTACGCCTGAAAAACAGGCGGAAATTTTGCCTTTGCTGACAGAAATTGATGGGAAACAAACCGATCTCTTTAAGAAAGTTCTTAAAACAAACCCAAACTTTTTCGCTGATTTAGAAAATATGGCTATTCACGAAGCTTTAAAAAAATTAGTCGAAGCTGAAGAGGTCTATCGTTTAAAAGAAATGACGGACGCTGAAGCCGAACTTACTCAAAAATTAAATCAACTTTAGACACTATGAAATTTATCTCTCATTTGGCAGTCGAACCGAAGACACAATTTCTTAACCTGAGGCAAGGTCCAGAATCTGGGGTAGAAAGTGCTGAGGCTTTACGACCAGAAGATATTTATATGATTGGTGATTCTTTAACGGTTGGAATGGCGTCGTCTATTCCTGGGGTTCGGAGTAATGCAGAAGTTGGTCGTTCGGTTCGAGACATGCCAGCGGCCGTTGAAGCCGCTTTGGCCTCAAATCCTCAACCCCGAGTTATTACTATTCTTGGGGGAACCAACGATGGCGGAAACTTAGGCGTTATGACTCCCGCATACAGTCAAATGATTGCCGCCGCTAGAGCCGAAGGCGTGCCAGTGGTGTTAGCGACATTACCGCCTTTGCGCGGTCAATCACTCGATGAAGCGAATGATTTTATTCGTGGTTTAGCGGCTCCGGATGTTACAATCGTTGAATTAGCCAACAACCCTGTTGGCGGAGACGATGTGCACTTTGCAGAATACGGTGGACCAGCGAGTGAAGTTTTAGCCGCGGCCACAGAAGCCGCTGCGGCCGGAGGCGCTTTAGATACCGCCGAAGTAAATACTGTAGCCGATATTTTAAGAGGAAGAATTAATCCAGGAGCGGCTATTAGCGATGAAGTTATTCAAGCCGCTGCCGCGCATATTGCGGCTTCGATTCCTAATAATTTAAATACGGCCACGCTTTTAGATGGTGCCATGGAAGGCATGGAACCTTTCAGTGAAGATGAACATATTGCGACTCTAACTGAACGAGTCGATGAACTCGTGGCCGAAGAAGCGGAAGAACGTGAACAGGCGACCTTAACCCCTGAAGAAACAGCGGAACTTCAAACGATGTCAAACATTGAATTTTTAGAGTTACCAGCGGGTGACCGGCTTCGCTTAATTACAACTAATCATGTAACGAGTGCCGAAGTGGCCTCAGGTGAAGTCTCTAATTTAACTTTTACTTTTACTTTTGAAGGACAATACAACGAAGCGTTGTGGCGTGACACTACCGCGGGACAAAGTTTACCGGCTGAAGTTCGAACGGTTACTTCTGGTGGGCAAAGTTTTTCTCGAAGAGCGACCTCACTTGGGGGGGAATTCTTTTCGGAAAATGGACAACGTTTAAAGATTCATGAAGGAACTGCTCTATCTGAAATTCAAACGGGTGACCTAGCCGAGATTCAAGCGCAATATGATGCACAATTAGAAGCCTTTTCAACCGTAGAAGAAGGAGAGGAACCAAGGACTGATGGTGAAATGCAGGTGGCTCAGATGGCCCTAGAGCGTGGTTTAGAGCCCGATTTTTTGATGGCCGCTTTCGTTGAAGATCATCCAATTGAAACCGAAACTATTACACAAGAGGGGACTGAAGAATCGCCAGAGGCTTCGCAAAGCGAGCGTTTAACGCCTGCGTACCGAGCCCAACTTGAAGATTATTTAACCGATATTGATCGAGCAGAAGGAGACTTCAATGGGCGTTTTAGCGGCGAAGATGCCCGAGAGGGAAGTCGATTAAACCCTAATTTTGCGGCTTTCTTTTTAGGCGATGGTAGCACGGCTGAAGCCGTGGGGGAAACCATGACGGCGGCTGGATACACAGAGGAAGAGATAGAAGAGGCCGCTTCATATATTGCGGCTCGGCAAGAGTTTAACAGCACCGGAGCGACTAATCCGTTGAATACAGAAATACTGAATTCTGGAGAAGTAGAAGTGGTACCTGAAAAACGAGATCAAGTTAATGCGGCCGTTGAAGTTTGTATGGCCAATAGATCTCGATACGAAAGAGTGGCCGCGATTACAGGGGTTCCATGGGAGCTCATTGCAGGAATTCATTATCGTGAATCAAGTAATAATTTTAGCACTTATCTTCATAATGGTCAGCCACTTGGTCAAACCACTACGATTGTTCCACGAGGGATTCTTTTTCATAATTGGGAAGATGCGGCTATTGACGCTTTACAAGGTGGATATGGAAATCCTTCGGCAGATGACTTAAATTCACAAGCAAACTTTGCTGAACGCTTTAATGGTATGGGCTATCGCAACCGCGGACTTAGTAGTCCTTATGTTTGGGCGGGTCATCCTCAATATGAGAATCAAGGAGGTATGTATGTCGCTGATGGCCAATTTAGCGCTACGACTCGTGATCCAAGGGTTGGCGTGATGCCAATTGTGATGGTCTTGCGGGCTCGACAAGGGAACTCTACTCCAGCAGAAGCTTTAGTTGCTTAGTATCCTTACAGTATATAAATAAAACATTTTGTGTTTTTGATAACATGAAAATAGACACATTTCCCTTGCCAAGGGGGTTTAGAGGTGATTAAAATCCAGCCTGCAATATTTCCTAATCCCACATTAACATGTCAAAAGGTGATCTAATTACCGCTATTGCCAACCGAGCAGGGTTGACTAAAAAAGCTGCTGCTGACGCTCTTGAAGCTTTCATCGACACAGTGTCTGGTGAACTTACTAACGGAGAACAAGTAACTATTACTGGTTTTGGTACTTTCAAAGTATCTCACCGTGCAGCTCGTACTGGGGTTAATCCTCAGAATCCTTCTCAAAAGATTCAAATCAAAGCTTCAAAAGTTCCTACTTTCAAAGCTGGTAAAAATCTTAAAGAAGCGGTTAACTAATCTAAGCTTTGCTTAACTTAGGGCCTTAGCGGCCATAACTAAAAACACCGACTCAAACGAGTCGGTGTTTTTTTAAGTCGTTGATTCTTTCCTAAGCGGCTTGGTTTTCTGAGCTTTCACCATTTTCTTCACTGCTTTTCTTTTTGTTGCGGTTTCTTTTTCGTTTTGGCTTAGAATTTTGATTGGCCGCTTGAGCTGAATTGTTTTCGTTAGTTTCTTGATGAGGATTAAAATCTTCGGTTAAAGCCTCAATTTCACCCAGCATCGCTCGGAATTCGTGTTTTCTTTTTTTCAAAAGATCTTTTTCATCCCGAATTTTTCCTTCTAAATCTTTAATTTGGGCTTTGTAATCTTCAACATTTTGGTTGTGAGTGTCTACAAACCCTTGAATTTCAGCTTTAATATTTTCAAGTGAAGAGAGGGGACTGCTACCATCACCTTTTGGCATAGGCGCTACTGCCACAACTTTAGGGGCTGATTCTACCTTCGTTTCAACTTTTTCTTCTACGGCTTTAGGTTCTTCTTCAATGATCTCTTCTTCTTTTTGCGCAACTGGAGCCGGAACGCTTTCCACAACTTCAGGAACTTCATCGACTTTAACTTCAGGCGTTGTTTTTTCTTCAACCTCCATTTCTTGATTAGCCGCTTCGTCAAAATTAAACGATACAGTGGTAGATTGATCATCTTCTTCTGTTTCGCTTGCTGATTCTTCACTTATGTGCATGTCAGCAAAAGGATTTTCCGTCACCATTTTTTGGGTGTCCGGTTCAACGCTTGCCTCAGTTGAAGCCTCGGTTTTGGTTGTTTCTCCAAATGGATTAAGGGGCGTTGGTGCTTCATCTACTTCTGCTGCGGCAGTAGCTTCAGGTTCTGGTGTAACGCTTGTTTCTTGATTTCCAAAAGGATTCTCCGCCACCACGGGCGTGGGTGCTGGTGTTTCTAATGGCGTTGGGGCGGGTGCTTCGGCCGCTGGTGCGGCGGTTGCAAATGGATTTTCGTTTACGACAGGTGCGGCTTCAGCTGGAGCTGTCACTTGCGGTTCTTCCATTACTGGGGCTGCTGCAAAAGGATTAGCCGTCGCGTCTGCGGCGGCTGGGGTTTCACTCGCAAAAGGGTTTAGTGCCGTAGCTTCTGCCACTGGCGTCGGAGCTTGAGCTCCAAGGTTTGGAGAAGCTTCCACTGGTGTTGGGTTTAAATTTTGATTTACTTCTGGGGTGGCAAAAGGATTTTGCGCTACCATAGGTGCGGCTTCTCCTTGTGTTGCGAAAGGGTTTAAAACCGGTTCAGCCGTTTGAGCCATTGGAGTGGCTTCAATTGGTGTAGGCGCGGGTGTTTCCGTCATCTCAATTTGCCCCGTAGTTTCGAAGGGGACCGGCGCAATGTCTGGTGCGTCGGTTACATTAATGGTAATATCATCTCCAAATTCCGAGACCGGAGTTGGCACTACCGTTGGAACGGCTTGAGTTGGAGGTTGAACCATAATCGGTTCGGTTGGCGGTGGCGTGCTGCCAGCGTTAGGATCTGCGGTAATGACCGCATTAGGATCTGTGGCACTGGCGGTACCATCATCACTATTGCCTGATTTTCCACCGAGTCCGAAATTGAAATTAATCCCCATATTTATTTTGCTTTTAAATACTGATTTGTAGCCCTGGTAAAAAGTTGACTTCAGACCTTAAATCTCAATACTGTACACGATTTTCATCAGAAAAGCAAATTTTTGTTTGCGACCCTATACCTCTATTTATGTCCGAAAAAGTTACTCCAGAACATCTTCAGCAAGTTCATAAGCAAGCGCTTGAGACTTTCAATAAAATCGAAACTTTAGAGTCCTTACAAGTTTTTACCGGAAACTTAGTGGGAAAAAAATCGGCCATGGGCGATTGGTTTAAACAATTAAAAGCTTTGGATGTAGAAGCAAAGAAAGAACTCGGTCCTAAATTACAAGAATTTAAGACTTATTGGGAACAAGCCTGCCTAGATAAACAAAATCAATTAGAAACCCAGGCGCTCAACCAAAAACTTGCCTCAGACTTTATAGATGTAACGCAGGCTTATCCATCGCAAAAAGGAGCCTTGCATCCGCTTTCACAAGTCCAACGTCATATCGAAAGCATTTTTACCGGGATGGGTTTTGAAATTGCCGATGGTCCGGAAGTTGAAACCGAGTGGCATAACTTCGATGCTCTTAATGTGCCGGCGAATCATCCGGCCCGTGATATGCAAGACACTTTTTTTGTGAATTCTAAAAACGACCGCTCTGACCTAAATTCTGTTTTAAGAACGCAAACCTCAAATATTCAAATCCGAAAAATGCTCGAAAATGGGGCGCCAGTGCGAATCATTGCTCCTGGCCGAGTGTATCGAAATGAAGATGTAGATGCCACGCATGACGCTATGTTCTACCAAGTAGAAGGTTTAGTGGTTGATAAAGATATTTCGGTCTCACATTTAAAAGGAACTTTAGAAACTATGCTTTCAGCGGTGTTTGCTAAACCGATGAAAATTCGGATTCGTCCAGGATACTTTCCGTTTGTAGAACCGGGTTTAGAGGTTGATATTTGGTGGGAATATATCGATAAAAATGGCGAAGAGAAAGGTCGTTGGCTAGAATTTTGTGGGGCCGGAATGGTGCACCCAAATGTATTAAGAAACAGTGGCGTTGACCCAGAAGAATTTACGGGCTTTGCCTTTGGTTTTGGACTGACTCGTTTAGTCATGATGAAGTACGGAATTGAAGATATTCGCCTCCTTTCATCAAATAAACGTGAATTTTTGCAACAATTTTAAAACTTACCCGTCTACTCTAAGTGGTAGACAGAAAGTAGAAAATCATTACAAAGCTCAAGAATAGAAAACTTCTTCCTTCGCCTTAATCCCAACATACTCTATGTCAAAGTTCCAAAAAAAGATCGAAAAATACTCGGTAAAAATTCAGCAGCTCATTGCTAAAGGGCGAGATCAGAAATTTATTACCGAACAAGAATTGATGGGTGTCGTGCCAGATGTAGAAGAAAATCTACTGCTTTTAGATGAACTTTATGAGCTATTCTTAGATTTAGGGGTAGAAGTTATTGATGTTAAAGAAGAAAAAATCTGGCGTGAGCGTTTGAGTAAGAAAGAAGAGGGGACGGTAAAAGTGACGATTGAAGATGTGGAACCAACCGACCAAGATTTAGCGCAAGAGGAAGCTGAAGAATCTGAAGCGGAAGCGAATGCATTTGTTGATCTATCGGAAATCTCGAATGATTCTGTACGAATGTACCTCAATGAGATCGGACGAATTAACCTGCTTACCGCTCAAGAAGAAGTTGATTTAGCGAAACGAATTGAGAAAGGGGATTTATCGGCGAAACAAAAACTTGCCGAATCAAATCTGCGTTTAGTGGTTTCGATTGCCAAGCGTTACATTGGTCGGGGTTTGCCTTTCCTTGATTTAATGCAAGAAGGGAACTTTGGTTTACTACGAGCCGTAGAAAAATTTGATTACACGAAAGGATTTAAATTTTCAACTTACGCGACTTGGTGGATTCGTCAGGCTATTACGCGAGCCATTGCAGATCAAGCCAGAACGATTCGAATCCCGGTACATATGGTTGAAACCATTAATAAGTTAACGCATACGCAACGTCGCTTGCAACAAGAGCTTGGGCGTGAACCATTACCAGAAGAAATCGCCGCTGAAATGGATTTAGATCTTAAAAAAGTGAATCATATTTTAAAAATTTCTCAAGATATAGTTTCGCTGGAGTCCCCAGTAGGTTCGGAAGAAGACTCTAAACTTGGAGACTTTATTGAAGATGAAGGCGCACTTTCTCCATTCGAAACCGCCCACCGTGAAATGATTAAAGAAAATATTACAGATTTACTGCAGTATTTATCAGCCCGAGAACAAAAAATTATTAAAATGCGTTTTGGTTTAGATGATGGCGTTCCACATACATTAGAAGAAGTGGGGAAAGAGTTTAACGTTACTCGTGAACGAATTCGTCAAATTGAAGCCAAAGTACTAGAAAAACTACGTACTCATCCAATGTCTGTGAAGATTTCTGAAGATCCAGGCGCTCATAAAAAATCTGTGACTGACAATTATCCACTTATGCAACGCTAGGTTTTGCTTGCTTTTGCTCGCACAATTTCTATTTTACTCAACGATAACCCTCCCAATATTATGGTTCAAACAAACGATCAAAACGCAGTATTACTCACCAAAGAAGGACTTGCTAAACTAGAAGAAGAATTAGCGACCTTAAAAACAACTGGACGAAAAGAAGTTTCAAATCGTCTAGCTGAAGCGATTTCTTACGGAGATTTGTCTGAGAATTCTGAGTACGATGAAGCCAAAAATCAACAAGCTTTTATTGAAGGCCGAATTTTAGCTTTAGAAGATCAAATAAAAAACGCGCAAATTATTGCCGATTCTGGAACCGATAAAGGGACGGTTAAAATTGGGTCAATGGTGACACTTAAACGCGAAGGTGAAGAAGCTCATGAATATACGATTGTTGGTTCAACAGAAGCCGATCCAATGGCTCATAAAATTTCAAATGAATCTCCTGTTGGTGAAGCCGTTCTTGGGAAAAAGGCGAAGGACAAAGTTAAAGTTCAAGCTCCAGGTGGAATTTTTGAGTATAGCATCACAAAGGTATCGTAACGGAACTCTTACACTTAAATTATTCAAGCTGAGATTTAAAATAATCTCAGCTTTTTTTATTCGCCAAACAAAGCAATATTGTTAGTCTTAAAAAGCATGAATTACAAAGTTACGGCTGACGATTTAAACCAGACTCTTGAGAAAGTTGATTTCGATAATGGCCAGTTTTTTCATCATGGAAAAGTGCGTGACAGTTTTGTGCTTGATAAAGACCGTCGTGCGATTGTCGTTTCTGACAGAGTATCTGCTTTTGATTTTATTTTGGGTACGATTCCCTTCAAGGGGCAGGTATTAAACCGTTTAGCGGCTTGGTGGTTTAATAAACTGGATGATATTCAAATTCCACATCACTTAATAGAAATGCCACACCCAAATGTGTCAGTGGTCAAAAATGTTACACCATTACTGGTCGAAATTATTGTTAGGGCCTACGTTACTGGAACGACCACCACTTCTAGTTGGTATGCCTACCTGCATAATAACCGCAGCATTTGTGGAATTAGTATGCCAGAAGGTTTGGTTAAAAATCAGATTTTACCAGAGCCCATTATTACTCCTACGACGAAACCTGAAATCGGACATGATCGAAATGTGTCTAAACAAGAAATACTAGACGAAGGCTTAGTGTCACCCGATGTTTATGAAAAAGTGGAGCAATACGCATTAAAAATGTTCGCCTATGGGCAAGCGGTAGCGGCCGCGCAAGGTTTGATTTTAGTGGATACTAAATATGAGATGGGACTCACCGATGACGGAGAGTTGCTCGTGATTGATGAAGTTCATACGCCAGATTCTTCTCGGTATTGGATTTCTGAAACTTACCAAGAAAAACTGGAGAAAGGGGAAGAGCCGGAGAGTTTAGACAAAGAGTTTGTACGACGGATGGTCGTTAATGCTGGCTACGATGTTGATGATGAGTCACAAAATCCTAAAGACTTTATGACCGACGAAATTAGAGTATCAGCGTCTCAAAAGTACTTAGAGCTTTTTGAAAGAATGACTGGCAGCACCATAGATACGGCAGAGCTTAAAAACTCTCATGATCAAATAGACTCCGTTTTAAGCTCGTTGTAAACGAACTAAGCTTTATTTTGTTACGCAAAAAGTACTAAAAACCCAAAGCCCTAAACTCGGCAATAGGTTTTTGTATCAATTAATTGCACAACATCTGTCACCTTTGCTACATTGTAAGTGCATATTTTTTAACCAAATGTAAAAATGCAAACATTAAAACAAAAAGGGTTTACCCTAATCGAGTTGTTAGTGGTTATCGTAATCATCGGTATCCTTGCAACTATCTCAGTAGCAACCTTCTCTGGTTACTTCGCAAAAGCACGTGATTCTGAACGTCAAGCAGTAGTTCGAAATGTTTCAACTTTGTTGAAAACAGCTCGAGCCGTTGAATCTATTCCTCACTTCGGTGAAACAGGTCTAACAACTGGTACAGCAATCGATGTGAGTGATACTTTGAACACTGAAGGTGGTTACAGTATTCCTGATGACACAACTGACGCTTACAAATATGGTTACATGTTCTTAACAGCTGATGGTGAACAATTTGCTTTTGCTGTTTGTAGCGAAGAAACTCAAGCTAACTACTTCATTGATGGTACTACAGCGGCTATCCAAGCTGTTGCAACGGCTAATGGAACTACAGCGATTTGTTCTTCAACAGATCATGATTTAACGGATGCAACTGTTGCCAATTACACAATTCTTGGTTCAGCTGATCTATAGTCATAGGTTATCTTAAAAAATTAAAACACCGCTTCAAAGCGGTGTTTTTTTTTGTTTAAACAAAAATATATGTGTATAATTCCGTTAATATGAAAATAAAGGCTTTTACGTTAATTGAATTGTTAGTGGTAACCGTAATTATCGGAATCCTTTCCGCTATAAGTGTGCCTCAGCTTAGTAAGTATAATGAACAAGCGGGTGATGCTTGGAGACAATCGATTATTAAGAATGCGACAAAAATACTAATGGCAGACGAATTTATTTCTTTAGATGGCGTTAATTTTGCCGATTTAGATTCTGACAACAATTATATCGGTTCCAATGATCCGGTAACGGTGGCAGATATTGTTGCCCGTCTTGAAAATCAAGATTACATCCTTGCTACTGAAAACCAAGATGGTTGTTTTCTATACGGATATACAGCCGCCGGGAGTAACCATACCGACATGATTTTAATTGTAGATAAAGAAGCTGAGTCAGGCACTGGGGCCGCAGGATTTATTTTTGACGGAACGGATCTAGCCAAACAAGAGGCTAATAATGTTACGGCTGTTACTTGTACTTCTGGTAGTGAAGGGGTAACTGGTGGAACGTGGACAGATTACCAATGGTTAAATCTAATTCCTTAAAGAAGTGTTTACTTGAGCTTAGCCGCATAAGTTATTATAGTTTACTAGATGCTTAAATACTGGCTTAGTTGGCGAATGGCACATATCATTTTTGATATTGTTCTGGTTTATTTCGCTTTTTTGATGGCTTACTTTATTCGGGTAAACTGGGTTTTTTCAACTGATTTTAATTTTTTCTTATTTGCCGCAATGGCCGCCGTGGGATCTGTAGTCTGGGTGGCCTTTTTGGCTTTTGCCAGGTATTACAGAGTGCCTCCGCGCTCGGGGGGAAAAGAGTGGTATGATTTAGCATTACTTCTGCTGGGTGGGGTTGTGGCGAATGGTATGTTAATTGTGATTTATTTCTTTCCGCAAGAAATCTTATTTTCACGTTTAATTTCGGTTTATGCATTTGTGTTTGGTTCAGCGGCTCTGCTTTTTACTCAAGTCGCTTTTAAGTTGTTTATGGCGCGGGTAAAAAAAAGCGATCGTAAAGTTTATCGATTGTTGATTGTGGGAGCCAATAATGTGAGTGAGAACTTTATTAAACAACTAGAAAAATCACCTTATGCTCTTTATAAAGTTGTCGGTGTAATTGATCCTTATGGACTTAAAAAAGAAATTGCGGGTAGTAAAGTACTTGGGAAGCTTGATAAGCTGGAACTTATTTGTGAACAAGAGAAGGTGAGTGCTATCTTGCAGTGTGATGCTTTTGAGCAAACGTTAAATCTTATTTCTTTCTGTGAGCAACATGATATTAAGTTTCAGTTTGACCCTGCGTTGAGAGGTATATTTGAAAAGAATTTACGTATCCGTGAAGTCGCAGGGCACACAACCATTTCTTTTGTGAAGCGAGACTTTAATAACCAAGGTAAAAGAAAACGCTACACATTTTTTGATGCTGTTTTAAACCAAGTTTTTGATATCGACTAAATTTCCGAAGGATGCTTCTTCCTATTGTGGGTATTCGCTTTTTTAAGGTAACCACGATAACTTAAATAGCGCTCATTAATTTAAATGAGCGCTATGAGTTCTATTAATGTCGATTAAACTTTAGAAGTCTAAATCTTTTACTTTTGCTGCGTGTGTTTGAATAAACTTTTTTCGGGGTGGGACTTCATCACCCATAAGTACTTTAAAAATGTGATCAGCACGTTCAGCGTCTTCAACGGTTACTTGCGCCATAGTTCGAGTTTCTGGGTTCATGGTGGTTTCCCAAAGTTGTTCTGGGTTCATTTCTCCTAGCCCTTTATAACGTTGAATGTTTTCTGATTTAATATCGTGTTCTTTTAAAATTTCATTTTTTTCTTCATCCGTCATTGGGTACCAGGTTTGTTTTCCTTTGCTGAGTTTGTAAAGCGGCGGTTGAGCGATAAAAATATTTCCGTTCATAACAAGTGGTTTAAAGTGACGGAAGAACAAGGTTAGAAGCAGCGTTCTGATGTGCGCTCCATCGACATCAGCATCGGTCATAATGACGATTTTTTTGTAACGAAGTTTTTCGATTTCAAAGGTATCACCAATAGCGGCTCCCATAGCAATAACCAGGTTTTTGATTTCGTTGTTAGCCAGCATTCTATCTAAACGGGCTTGTTCTGTGTTTAGAATTTTTCCACGTAAAGGCAGAATAGCTTGCGTATGCCTGTTTCGACCTTGCTTAGCTGAACCTCCAGCACTATCTCCCTCTACAATAAATAGTTCAGAATCGTTAGGATCTTTTGAGGCACAATCGGCGAGTTTTCCAGGGAGCGTCATGCCTTCTAAGGCCCCTTTTCGAATAACGGTTTCTCTGGCAGAACGAGCCGCTAAACGGGCTCGAAGCGCTAAAGCTGATTTATTAACAATCGCACGTGCTTCATTTGGATTTTCCGATAAAAACTCGGTGAATTTTTCAGAAAAAACTCGATCGGTAATAGTTCTAACTTCAGAATTCCCCAATTTTCCTTTGGTTTGTCCTTCAAATTGAGGTTCAGGCACTTTAACCGAAACAATAGCGGTTAGCCCTTCTCGAACATCTTCGTTGGTAAAGTTTGGATCTTTTTCCTTGAGTAACCCATTTTCTCGAGCATATTTATTCATCACTCGGGTTAACCCCATAGAGAAGCCGGTTAGGTGAGTTCCACCTTCGCCCGTTTGAATATTATTGGCAAAACTGTACGTGTTCTCTCTGAACTCTTGGGTGTACTGCATCGCAATTTCAACTTGTACGTCGTCGGTTTCACCTTCAAAAGCGAGGATCGGCCCAATTTTATCTTTCCCTTCATTTAAATGGTGAACGTAAGAGCTAATACCCCCTTCAAAATAAAACTGAACAGTGTCCTCTTTATCTTTTCGTTCATCGGCTAAAGTAATGGTAATTCCTTTAGTTAAATAGGCTTGCTGTCGCAGACGTTTTTTAACGACGGCGTAATCATATTCTGTGGTTTCAAAAATAGTGCCATCTGGCCAAAATTGGACGCGTGTTCCTTTGCTACTTGAATCACCAATTCTACCAAGTGGCTCAACAGGTTCTCCTTTTTCAAACGCTACAAAGTGTTTCCCGCCTTCTCGTTCAACCGTCACTTCGGTTCGGCTTGAGAGGGCATTTACCACAGATACCCCAACTCCATGCAACCCTCCAGAAACTTTATATCCTCCGCCGCCAAATTTACCTCCCGCATGTAAAACCGTTAAAACCGTTTCAACCGTAGAGATTCCCGTTTGCGGATGTTTTTCGACGGGGATTCCTCGACCGTTATCTTGTACAGAAATAGAGTTATCTTGGTGCAGTGTGATTTCAATATGATCACAGTGACCGGCCATGGCTTCATCGATAGAATTATCAACCACTTCCCAAATAAGGTGATGTAACCCGCGAGTATCAGTTGAGCCGATATACATTCCAGGACGTTTTCGGACCGGATCGAGTCCTTCTAAAACTTGAATATTGGAGGCGCCGTAATTTTCTGTCATGAGTGTGGATAACTTATCTGTTAAATTGTAGAGACTTTCTTTGGTAGAAGGAAGTGATTAGGGGTTGCCTGTTTTCTTGTTTAGTTTATTTTAGCTTCTGTGAGTCTGTTTTGTTTCTAGTTCGCTATGGGACTAATCGCTTACCGCGATCTTTTAAACTTTGGTGACAAAGAAAGGATTTTTATGAATGTTTTGATGGATCATATGTTTTGGATTGGTTTAGGTCTTCTTTTTATGAACCTTGGACTTATTTCAAAACCTAAGGTGGATCAGATTATCTACACTCTAATTTCTACCTTTATGTTTATAACCAGCTTTAATCCGCCCCATCCGAGTTGCGGCTGGATCGGCTTGTATAACCTGTTTTGAGGACGGCAAATAACGCCGTCCTCAGATGTTCTTATCACCATAGCTTTTTTTAATTCACTAAAATAAGTGTTTATTTTTTCCTTCTCAATTAAAAATCTATATTTATACTGGCGCTGTAAATTAAAAATTTAACCAACAAACACTATGGGACTAATGAATCAAATGGGTGACATGTATAAGCTTCAGAAAGAAGCGAAAAGAATTAAAAAAGAACTGGCTAATACGCACATCTTCTCTGAAGTTGATGGGGTTAAAGTTACGGTAAGTGGTGAACAAGAAATTATTGAAATTGAATTTTTGAATGATGATATTATCGGTGATAAAGTACGTCTTTCAAAAGCGATTAAAGAAGCTTGTAATAAAGCGTTTAAAAAAGCCCAACAAGTAGCGGCTGAAAAAATGAAAGCCGTTATGGGTGGAATGCCAGGTATGTAATGAAAAAATATATTTTCTTGATCATTGTTATTATGGGACTCTACTTTACGAGTAGAGTTCTTTATTTTTGGGATCGTCCAAATTCAGAAGAAAATAACCGAGTTTCTTTTACGATAACGCCTGGAAGTAGCTTTAAATCAATTAAAAATTTACTCATTGAAAATGAGCTGATTGCTGATCCTTTTAGTTTTGAGGTTTATACCAGATATCATAAACTGCGATCTAAACTCCAAGCGGGAGATTACGTGGTGCAGAAAAACCTCACCTTTGCCGAACTGGTAGAAGTACTGCAAAGTGGAAAATCGCAAGAAATTAGAATTACGATTCCAGAAGGTTCAACGATTGCTCAAATTGATGAAATACTCGCTCGAAAAAGCCTGATTGAACCAGGGGACTTTGTGGTTTGCGCGAACACCTGCGACTTAGGCTTCGAGATTGAGGCCTTAGAAGGTTACTTGTTTCCATCGACTTATTACGAAAGTGTGCAGAATTTTTCTAGTAAGAAATTTATTCAACGGCTTTATAATACCTTTCAGCAGCAAATTGCTTCATTGCGAGACGACATTGCCGCTTCTGGGCGTAGTTTAAATGAAACGGTTATTGTAGCTTCTATGATTGAGCGTGAAGCTTTTGGGAGTAATATGGTGGAAAAACAGGAAATTGCCGATGTCATTTGGAAGCGCTTAGACGAGGGCATTGCTTTAGGGATTGATGCGACTACTCGTTATGAATTGAATAATTGGACCACCCCCCTTTACGCCGCTGATTTAGAAAAAAATACGCCCTATAATACGCGTCGAAAGCTAGGGCTTCCACCAACCGCTATTTCAAACCCGGGACTTGATTCATTGACCGCCGCCGCGAATCCAATCGAAACTGAATTTTACTACTATCTTCACGACAGCAGTGGCAATATTCGTTTTGCGACCGACCTAGCTGGACACAATCAGAATAAACGCGATTATTTATACTAACTCAAACCACCTTTATTTTCCTCTTTTATTATATTTATATGGTTTAGGCAATTGATTTGTGGTTCATACCAAATCTTTATAGAGTTGATGTTGAATGAAAACTCTGTTGGTCGGTAATTTTGGAGCGCAAAATATTGGAGATGAACTGATTCTTCTCTCCGCACTTCAAGCCTATCCGAAAGCAGTAGTAATGACTGCAGACGCAGAACTCAGTCAGACTTTTTGTGAAACAACTTTCAAGACGGTTTTATTTCCACCCACAGCTTTTAGAAGTTTTGCGCGCTACTTTACCTCCAAAAAATACCGTAAAGCGGTAGCGGCTTTAAAAAATTTTGATGAAATAGTCTTTGTTGGTGGGGGACTGTTTGCGATTAAGCTGCGGGCTTGCGTGTTGTGGTTTCTGGTTTTTAGATGGTTAAAACACTTTAATCCAACGGCTGAATTTAGATTTGAAAATCAAGGCATTGATAAGCAAATGAGTTCTCTAAGTCGCTGGTTCACTAAATCTGCACTTTCGAAGGCCGACTTTATATCAGTGCGTGATGTACCATCACTTCAAGCTTTATCGGCTTTAGAAATAAATGAGATTACCCTAACGGGCGATAGGGTCGAGCTGGCTCAATTGGCTTGGAAAAAAACATCTGCAAACACAGAAAGTATTTTGGTAAATGCTTTAGCGCCATTAGAGACTAAATTGCTTAAACGTTTAGAAAAAAAAGCGCAGGGAAAAGATTTAGTGTTTGTCGCTTTTCAGCATTCAGACTTAAATTTTGTACCAGAGAATTGGTCTGGGCGGTTTGAATTTCCTCAAACTAAAACTGAACTTTTTAATTTATTTGATAAGGCGGACTTAATGGTCGGGGAGCGACTCCATAGTTTGATTTTGGCTACAAAAATATTAGACCCTGCATCAGTTAAGCTTTTGCGAGCCCCTTATTCAGAAAAAGTTACCTCCTTTGCCGATAAATTTGGTTGGAAAATTTTTTAACTCTTATTTTGCCGCGCCCATTCGTGCGTTAAAATGGCTAAACTGCTGGCCACATTAAGACTTTCTGCATTTGGTTGCATTGGAATTTTAATCGTACTATCACAAAGTTTTTGGCTTTCTAAACTTAACCCTTGGCCTTCGTTTCCAAAAATTAGAGCGGTTTTTTGATCTAGTGTTGTTTCCCATGAAGAACTCCCTTGTAAACTCGTTCCTATTAACGATCCAGAAAAATTTTGCTTCCAGTTTTTAAGATCTGCAATACTCGATACGGATAAATAGAATTGGGCGCCCATGCCGGCACGCAGGGCTTTATCATTCCAAATATCTACGTTTTCACCGAGGAGTAGAACTTCACTCACGCCCATGGCGAGGCTTGTTCGCAGCATAGTCCCCAAATTTCCTGGGTCTTGAATAGATTCAAGAACAACTACTAGATTTTTTTCCACGACCGATGGCACATGTGGTTTTGAAACGAGTGATAAAATTCCAGCGGGTGATTTGCTTGGACTTAGTTTCGTCATTAAGTCGTTTGGAATTTCTACCAGATTTTCTAAATGTTTAAAGTTTTCCCAGTCTGCCGAATTTACAAAGCGCTCACTTACAAGAGTGGTTTCGGCATTTTTTCCCGTGGCTTTAAAGTATTCTAGGTGCAGGTGCGTTCCATCTAGTCGTATTAAGTCTGGCGTTTTTTTGCGGTTGAAGGTGCTGAATTTTTTTATAATTGGGTTCTGAGCCGAAGTGATTTTTGTCTTTTCCATGTAAAATCATTTTTACTATCTTTTATTTTTTGTAAACTAACGCGGAAATCATGACAAACTCACGCAAAAAATTTCTGATACTTGGTTCTGGTCCGTATTGTATTGGTAGTTCGGTTGAATTTGACTGGTGTGGTGTACAGGTGCTTCGGACGCTTAAAGCGGCTGGGCATGAGACCGTCTTTATGAATTCGAACCCCGAAACGGTTTCGACTGATTTTGATGAATGTGATCGTTTGTATTTTGAAGAACTAACCCTGGAACGGGTTTTAGATATTTATGAAAAAGAAAAACCAGAAGGGGTGATTTTCTCAACCGGAGGACAAGTGGCTCAAAACTTGGCTATGCATTTGGAAGAATATGGAGTGAACTTAATTGGAACCTCTGTGGCGTCAGTAGATCGATGTGAAGATCGTGAGAAATTCTCTGAAATGTGTGATACTTTAGGGATTGATCAGCCAGCCTGGGCCAGTTTTGATCAATTAGATGAAGCGTATCGATTTTCTGATGAAGTGGGGTATCCAGTTCTGGTTCGTCCTTCATTTGTACTATCTGGGGCCGCTATGGCCGTGGCTACAACGCACGAAATGCTCGAGAACTACTTAAAATCTGCCGTTGGTAGTACTAAAAGTTCGGTAGTGATTAGCAAGTTCCTCCAAAACGCGAAGGAAATTGAATTTGATGGGGTGGCGCAAAACGGTGAGATTATTGTATCGGCAATTTCTGAACATATTGAAAACGCGGGCGTGCATTCAGGTGATGCGACGATTGTTTTACCACCGCAAAATTTATACCTCGAAACGGTTCGTCGAGTCCGTAAAATTGCTCAAAAAATTGCCAAAGAGCTTAATATTTCTGGACCCTTTAATATTCAGTTTTTAGCTCGAGAAAACGATATTAAAGTGATTGAGTGTAATTTGCGGGCTTCACGAAGTTTCCCGTTTGCTTCTAAGGTGTTGGGGCAAAATTTTATCGAAATTGCAACTCGCGTTTGGCTGGGTGAAAACCTTAAACCTCAAGAGAAAAACTTACTTGAAGTACAAGCCGTAGGTGTTAAAGCCGCTCAGTTTTCTTTTAGTCGACTTAAAAATGCCGATCCAAATTTAGGGGTTGAGATGAGTTCAACCGGTGAAGTGGCTTGTTTTGGGAATACCATGGAAGAAGCCTTTTTAAAAAGCTTTATTTCGGTGGGCTTTGAAATTCCAAAACCTAAATCTAAAATTTTAGTGACGCTGGGAACCATAAAGGATAAGGCGGACTTTTTACCAATTGCAAAGAAATTTAAACGCCTTGGCTTCACTTTTGCGGGAACCGAAGGAACCGCTCAATTTTTAAGAGATAATGAATACGAATGTGAAACGGTTTATAAAGTCTCCTCTGATAAGCACCCAAATGTGGTTGATATGATTGAAGAAAAAGCGGTTGGGCTGGTGATTAACACTTCAAATAGATTCTCGCATGAAGAAATTTCTGATGGTTACCTCATTCGTCGTAAAGCGATTGACCGTAATATTCCATTACTGACAAACTTGCAATTAACTAAATTGCTCGCTCGTAGTATGGAACAAATTCCTGATTTGAAAGATTTAGAAATTTTAGCCTACGACGACCGCGCGGCTTAAAATCACTTACAGACTCTTGTTTTAAAGGCATTATGCTGGTATAATGATGAGATTTTATGAAAAAAATAATCTCTCGTCTCGGATTTTTTATTCTCAGCTTTTCATTGGTTATGCCAGTGCTAGCGCAGTATAATGTTGAAGAACCTGGTTTGCTGGAGCGGCTTGGAGTGTTTGGTGAAATTATTCGGTGGGGGATTGCAACTTTCATTTTTGTGAGTTTTATATTCCTTGGTTTTTTTATCGCGAAACTAACAGCGCGACGTTTTCAACGGAAAAATCAATACACCGCTCATAAAGAAGTGGTGCTTTTAGTGGAGAGAGCGACTTATTTTACGATTGTGATTTTGGGAGGCGTCATTGCCTTTGCGACCGTTGGGATCGATTTAACTTGGGTGCTGGGGCCTGTTGGGGTTGGTTTAGGTTTTGCCTTTAAAGATCTGTTTGGGAATATTATTGCGGGGATGGTTATTTTAACGCAGCAAAAATTTAAAATTAATGATGTCATTAAAATTAATAATCAACTAGGGCGAATTACTAATATTGAAATGCGAACGACGGACGTTCAATCATTTGATGGCACCAATTTGATTATTCCGAATGCGGATATGCTGACAAACGTAGTCCAAAATTACACGGCGAATAATTATCGTCGTCTATCAATTGAAGTCGGGGTTCATTATTCGACTCCTTTGCCATACGCTATTGATACCGCCATGAAAGCCGTTAAAACAAATAATTCTGTGGTGGCCGATCCAGCACCAGAAATTTTAACGACCGCCTTTGGGGAATCGTCAATTACCTTGGAAGTTCGTTTCTGGATTGAGTCAACCACCCGTTGGTGGACGGTTCATTCGGAAGTTGTGCAAGCGGTTAAACTAGAGTTTGATAAGGCCGGAATTACGATTCCGTTCCCAATCAGAACGCTTTCGCTTGATCCATATGATAAAAATCTATTGCAAGGGTTTAATGTTACCCCTGACTTAAATCCGTCTTATACGGGGTACACGGCTGAAGACTTACAGCCAAATGAGGTGGCACCAGTTCAAGTGCCAAGCACATACCCGGCAAAAATTTAATTGGTTGAAATTAATAAAAAAAGTTCTGTACCTCTCTGGTAAAAAACTTTTTTTATGGTGCCGAAGAAGGGAATCGAACCCTTACTCCTTGCGGAACACGATTTTGAGTCGTGCGCGTCTACCAATTCCGCCACTTCGGCATCTGAACTGCCAAAGGATTGTATAAATCAAGCGCGCCTCGGCAAGTTTTCTTTTTTAAACGTTTTTGTTAAACTAGATTTAATGAAATGGTACAAAAACCCGCTTTTCGTTTTTACACTTGGTTTACAAGTTTTTGCATTGGGCGCTTTAGCCTATAACTTTAGAACCTCGGTTATAATGTTACTGATATCAGTTGTTTTGGGAGCAATCGCTTCTTTTTATTTACTAAAATCTATTCAACCGAAAGGCGGGCATCTACCGGTTAATACGGCGGTCAGTGCTTTGATTGCTTTCTTACTTTTAAATCCTGCCTTAAACCTGAGTCTTGAAACCTTGTTTTGGACTTTTTTAGGCGGGGTGTTAGTGGTTATGGCTAAATATGGTCCTCGGTATAAAAAACAATTGATTTTTAATCCCGCTACTTTTGGGCTTTTGTTACTTAGCACTTTTATTACGGCTATTTATGGCTCAGACGCTTTGCTGCCAACTTTTGTCTCTTGGTGGGGAACCGATTACGCAGGTTCATGGGCGTTAATTATTTTGTTACCTCTCGTTAGTTACGCCACTTACAAGTTTAGAAAATTATATCTCGTAATCTCATTTCTTATTTTTAATGCTCTATGGATCTATTTTAATGCAGGACTTGAGGCCTTAGTGTACCCCTATACAACAGGAACGATTTACTTTTTAGCCGGAGTAATGCTGCTTGAGCCTAAAACTTCACCTACAAAAAAATATTGGCAAATTGGGGCGGCTTTGTTAGCGGTTATTACCTATCGTTATATTGGTTACTTTGGGGTGAATAATGTCGAGCTTTGGGCGGTAATTGCTGTCAATCTTGTACATTTGCTTTCCCGATTAAGACTGAGTACTATTTTCCAGAAAAATTAATATCTCATATGAATAAATTTAAAGACTTGTCGCTGGTTTTCGCTCTGCCTCTTTTGCTAATTGGTTGTGGAACGGATGAAAAAGTAGAATCGCCGCAAACGGTGACTCAAACAGTCTCTAGTTCAGAGACCGAGGTAGCGTCTCCAGAGTTTAATATTGATGTACTAGAAGATCCAATTGAACAAGTCGATACTATTAACGACTCGATTGACACCTTAGAGAGGGCAGAAGGAGCGAATTTAGATTCTGTTTCTATGGGAACAGAAACTACTACAGAGACACCTGCCACCGCTAACTTGAATGGCTTATACGCTTACAATGTTAATTACCAAACCCCAAAAGGCGAAACGCCATTAGTGGTGAGTTTCACTTTGAACAACGACATTATTACAGAGGTTTCTCTGAATGGAAAAGGAGAGCAAACCAGTAATCAATATCAAAAACTTATTGAAGCGGAATTAGGCGAACTTATTGTCGGAAAAGACTACGCCACGGTTTCGGCTTTACCGAGCAAACTCTCTGGATCTTCTTTGACTCCAACCGCTTTTAACCGAGCCTTGGCTGAACTTCAAGCTGAAGCTTAAGCTTTATGCTAAAAACCAAAATAGGAGAATTTGAAGCCTTGGGCACTTTGATACATATTGAATTGCCTGAGGCTTTTTTTACTGAAGTTTTTGAAATTCTTAAAGAAGAAGCCCTAAGGATAGAGCAAAAGTTTTCGCGATTTATAGATAGCTCAGATTTGAGTGTGTTAAATCAAAATTTGAATCAATGGTCGCCCGTTGATGAAGAGTTTCTTTTTTTACTTAACCAGGCCTCAAGTCTAACAAAGCAAACTCATGGGCTGTTAGATTTTGGAGTTACAAATTTACTTAATCATTGGGGATACGATAAATATTATGGTTTAAAAGCTTCGGCGGATTTTAGAAAATTTGAATCATTAACTCTCGAAACCAAGCCCGGATTGGTGCGTATTAATGTGCCCGTTGATTTTGGCTGCTTTGGAAAAGGTTATTTTTTAGATCAATGCCTAAATATTTTGAAATCATTTAAAGTAGATCAATACTTGGTAAACGCTGGTGGTGACTTGCTGGTTTCGACGGCAGATAAGTACGAACCCTTTAAAATTTTTTTAGAAGATCCTCGGCTTAATACTCGTGTTATTGGGGAAATTGAAAACTATAATGGCTTTATATGTGCCTCCTCACCCTCTAGGCGTAAATGGGGCGATTTTCACCATTTAATTGATATTGAACCTCAATTGCCGGCGCAAGAAATGTCTGCCGTATATGTCCAAAAAAATATTAGTGGATTAGTGGCGGATGCCCTCTGTACGGCTTTGTTTGTGATGGGCTTTAAAAAGGCCCAATTAGAATGGGCAAAATTAAACCTTATCAATCCTGATTTAGAAATTATGTTAATTTCAGCCGAAGGCAAAGTTTGGCGTTCGCCTCATTTTAAGGCGAACCTTTACACTATTTAAGACTTTTCCTTGGGTCTATTTTTTTGCTGGCAAACTCCAATTGATAAATGTGTAAGAAGGCAATTAAAAGTGTCAGAATTAAAGGACCAAAAATTAAACCTTTAAAACCAAGCGTTAAAACGCCGCCCAAAATAACCAGCATAACGGCAAATGGATGGAGTAAACTGCGAGCCCCAATAAGGTAAGGTTTAATAATATTATCGATATTTATGACAAAAATTAAACACCAAGCGAGAAAGAAAATTCCGGCCCCCCATTGTGAAGTCGCAAACAACCAGAGTACTACGGGGACCCAAATTAATCCGACTCCCACGTAAGGCATCGGGGCGAGTAAAATAGCGATAGTGCCCCAGAAAATTGGGTTTGGAACCCCGATTAAGGTGAGCCCGACTCCGACAAGCGAACCTTGGGCTAAAGCGGCTCCAAAAATTCCATAAATGATCGATTGCATTAAATCAGTCGATTTTTGTACGAGTTCTTTTTTCTGTTTTTCAGCTAAAGGGAGTAATTTTTTTACATATTTTAGCAGTCGATTTCCATCAAATAACAGATAAAAAAGCGCGAAAAGAAAAATTATTAAATGCAGGAATAGAAGTGAAAGGCCTGTAATAAAGCTCGTTGCTGAGCGTAATAGAGAGGTGCTCATTTGGCTAAAAACATCAGCAGCTAACTTACTGAGGTTGTTACTACTCAGTTGATTTTGCCATTGTGAACCGGCGGGTAAATAGGGCGCAATTTTTTCGGGCAAGGTATCTAAATAGGAGGGGAGTTGGGTAGCGGCATTACTAATTTGGGTTGAAACACCCGCGGTTTCTTTTAGTAAAAGCCAAATTAAAACGGTACTGGGAATCACAAATAGCAAGACAATCCCAACCCACATAAGCATGGCGCATAAAAAGCGCGATTTTATTTTTTTCTGTAGCCAACGATGCACTGGGTTTAGGGCGGTTACAATTACGGCCGCAATAAATAGGGTCGCAATAAAAGGGCTAACGAGATAAAAAACTAAACCGAGTAGTATCAGCGTTACGACAATTATAAACTGCGTATGAATTCGATATTGAATATTTGTTGGAGTCATCAAATTTCATCTTAACTTTTTTATTTTTGTGGTAAATACAGCTTGCCAAAATTTATTTGATTTTAAGAAATTAGCAGTATATTATGTAGATTGCTAATTTAAGGTTAAAACAAACTATGAAAAACAAAAAAAAATTGTTGGCCACGGTTTTATTGCCTTTAGGTTTGGGACAAACAATTAGTCCTTGGTTTAGTAGCCTAGGCGGTGAAAACATAATTACCGAAATTCTAAAAGTTGAAAAAATACCAGAAAATAGGCGCGGAATTTCCAGAGAATTTGAACCTGAATTAATTATTAAAAGCAGCAGAACTTTATAACTCACAAAACATGAACTTTGATAAATGGACGACTACGGCAGCCGAATCAATTGTCGCTACCCAGAAAATAGCCGATGAAAATCAAGCCGGAACCATTGAGCTTGATCATTGGTTAGTGGCCGTTTTAAAAGATGAAAATTCTTTTGTCCGAAAAATTATTCAAAAACTAGGTCTCCAAGTTTCTGAAATTAAAAACTTGGTTGAAGAACGAGTGAGTCATTTTCCTAAAGTTGAGGGGGCGGTTCGACAGCCTTCACGTGATTTTTCAAACATGATGTCTGGAGCAGAAAAAATTCAAAGTAAATTGAAAGACCAATATTTAGCGGTGGATCATTTATTTCTGGCTTTGCTGCAGGGGAGTTCTAACACTAAAACGGCTTTAGAAAAATTAGGCTTAACGGCCAAAGCCGTTGAGTCTGCTTTGCTAGAGTTACGAAACGGAGAAACGATTGATTCGGCAGAAGGCCACGATAAGCTTGAAGCGTTAGATAAGTTTACCGTTGATTTTACGGCTTTGGCCGAGCAGGGGAAAATTGACCCGATTATTGGTCGGGATGATGAAATTCGTCGTGCGATTCAAATACTTTCGCGTCGAACCAAAAATAATCCCGTGCTCGTCGGAGACCCAGGGGTTGGAAAAACGGCCATTGCGGAAGGTTTAGCCGTTAAAATCTACCAAGGGGAAGTACCAGACAGTTTGAAGAATAAAAGAGTGCTATCGCTTGATTTAGCGGCATTAGTCGCCGGGGCAAAATTCCGAGGTGAGTTTGAAGATCGCTTGAAGAACGTTTTAAAAGCCCTTGAAAAAGCGGAAGGCCGCGTGATTTTGTTTATTGATGAATTGCACACCATTGTTGGCGCCGGCGCAGCCGAGGGTTCTATGGACGCGGGGAATTTATTAAAACCGGCTTTGGCTCGTGGCACTTTGCATTGCGTGGGGGCGACCACTTTAACCGAATACCGGAAGTACATAGAAAAAGATGCGGCGCTCGAACGACGATTTCAACCCGTTATTGTGGATGAACCGAGCTTTGAAGAAGCCCTAGCGATTTTGCGGGGGATTCGTGAAAAATACGAATTGCATCATCGGGTAAGTATTACCGATGACGCTTTAATCGCCGCCGTAAATTTATCGATGCGATATTTGCCTGATAGAAAGTTGCCCGATAAGGCGATTGATTTGGTGGATGAAGCCATGAGTAAATTAAAACTTGAAATGGAATCGGAACCCGAAGCGGTCAGTAATGTAAAACGGCAATTAGTAACGCTTGAGATTGAGCGAGCGGCTTTAATGAAAGAAAATACCAAGCCCGAAAAATTGAAAAAAACGGAGAAAGCGATTGCTGATTTAAAAGACGAACTGAAAAACATTGAATCAGAATGGTTAATGGAAAAGGGGAGTGTGAATGATTTAAATGAAGCTAAAGAAAAACTAGAGGCTTTGCGCTTTGAAGCAGAACGAGCCGAAAAAGACGCCGATTACGCTAAAGCCGCTGAACTGAAACACGGGAGAATTCCAGAAGTTTTAGCGGAAATTGAAAAACTAAATGCGAAAACGGGCGGTAAAAAATTACTGCGTGAAGCTATTACCGAAAACGATATCGCCGATATTATTGCCCGTTGGACCGGAATTCCGGCCGCTAAACTGACCGAAACAGAATCTGAAAAACTGACGCAGTTAGAGGCTAATTTGCATGAAAACCTGATTGGGCAGGCTAAAGCGATTTCAGCGGTGAGTAACGCTATTCGGCGTAACCGGGCGGGGCTTGGCGCCGAAGATCGACCGGTTGGTTCGTTTTTATTTCTTGGACCCACGGGAGTCGGAAAAACTGAACTCGCTAAAGCGTTAGCCAAACTCATGTTTGATTCGCCCGACGCTTTGTTGCGCTTTGATATGTCGGAATACATGGAATCTCACAGCACGGCTAAAATGATTGGTGCGCCACCGGGTTATGTGGGACACGATGATGGCGGACAGCTAACCGAAAAAGTGCGTCGTCGGCCTTACAGCGTGTTGTTGTTTGATGAAATTGAAAAAGCGCACCGCGATGTGTTTAATATTTTCTTACAAATTTTAGATGACGGTCATGTAACAGACAGCAAAGGACGAAAAGTGAATTTTAAAAACACGATTATTATTTTTACCTCCAATTTATTGGCAGAAATGTTTAATGAAGAAGCCATGCCCGCCGAAAAAACCATGCGAGAAAATTTAACCGAATATTTTAGACCCGAGTTTTTAAACCGGTTAGATGAAATTGTGGGTTTTCATCCACTCGGCAAAACGCATATTCACCAAATTCTTGATTTACAATTAGCCGCTTTAATTAAACGCCTGCAAGCCAATCAAGGCATTACCCTTGAACTTGAACCAAGTGCTAAAGATTATTTAGTGACGGTTGGTTTTGACCCAGCCTTTGGCGCGCGTCCATTAAAACGGGCGATTGAACGAGAGTTGTTAAATCCGTTAGCTTTAAAACTTTTAGAGGTGGGGGACAAAAATGGCCTAACCATTAAAGTGGAAGGGGGCGAAGGAAAATTAGAATTTAAGTGAGAAAGTTAATGAGTATATTAGATATTTTAATCTTTGGTTTAAAAAATTTACGCAGTATTCTATCTTTCTTTTTCCCAAAATGGAATGTGAAGATTACTCCAAATAAAATAGTTTTTGAAGCATCCTCTTGGAAACAGAGAATGTTCTTTACCGTAGAAAATAAATCAAGCAAATCACTTTTTGATGTGCAAATTATACTTTTTTTCGATGAACAAGAGGTCGAAAGTAAAAATTTTGAGATCAAGCATTGCTTTGATAACTCAAAGATTGATTCGGTGGAGTTTTCTGATGTTCGATGGGATTATAGCTACTTCGGATTGGATGCCGTAGATACAAAAACTAATAAAAAATGTATCTTTATTCAAATTCATGAAATTCCGCCAATGAGTCAAGCTCCATTTTCTATAAAGTCTAATGACCCTGCAACAATAAAAATTGAGTGCGTAAATTTCTCAAAAGTTAGAGGTAAGGTTTTAGAGAGAGATAAAGAAGTCGCTACGAGTTTCAATTTAAACCGTGAATTGAAGGTTAGTGGTATTCGTTTTAAAATAGCAAAAAACTAAAGATTCTCTCTACGAAGAATGACGGGACAGCAGAGTTCGAACTTTAAAAAATAGGTTGCGCTTAGAAGTTCGAACTCTTCGCTGAAATAATACCTCCACTTCCTTATCCTCGCTTGTCGAGGATCCGATAATCACTTTAAAAGGGGCTTGTAAGTTGCCAGATTCTGGGCAAGCCAGAATGACTTCTTTGTTAGAGTTTTTTAACAGATTTTTAACTCAAGTTTGTATTTTAAATTTCAATATATTGACCTATTATAAATTGTGTTTATATATTCACTTCAATGAAGTGTCGTGAAAAATCTGTCGAAGTGGTTTATGCTTTTCGGGGCGTGCATACTCAAGAACGAGGGAGTCGTTTTGAAGGTCATTTTTTGAATCCAACGCGAGAGCGGCTGGCGCAGTTATTTCCAGATGATTTTCGCCTTTACGGAGCCTGGGATGCCGCTTTTATATTAGATGCTTTAAATAACAGGCCAAAAGCAAAAAATACGTTGCTCGTGGTTGAAGCGCCTTTAACCCATTTTGCTTTGCACGATACGGTCAGTCTCGTATCATCGGTAAAAGACCGATGTGAAAGCGTTATTCCCTTTGTTTTTTTATCTGATTTGGCACACTCTAGGCCCGTTTCAGAGTCGAGTGTTCCAGAAGGTTTTTTGAGTTTAAAAAGAAGGTTAGAGACCGCTCAAGTTGCTTTTGCGCAGTTTGAAGCAGAGGGGATTGAAGCCGCTTTGCCGGCTTGGTTAGACTTTTTAGATCAAGAACTTGTAAGAGTTTCAAAGCCATTTGCACTTAAAGTTGCAGAGTAGCTTTTTTTCTATTTACTTCTAAAGCCTTCTATTTTAACCTTATAAACATGCCTACCATGTTAACGGTTTCACTTGAGGGCGGAGAAAAATTTTCGAGTCGATTTGAAGATGCAGAGCTTGATGCGGTGGTAAATGAGTATGGTCGAGAAGGGGGCGTATCGGTTTTAGTAGAAAAGGTTTTGCATGAGAATGGCGTTCAAAAAAATGATACTGAACCTATTACTTTTGCTTTTAATTTTGAAGAAATTCCAACGGTGTCATCTACAATTAGTGATTGGTTTGCACGGGTTCGAGGTTCGTATTTAATACGACGAATTGAACATGAAGTACGTTCTGTTATAGGCTAAGATAAAACCACATGCCCCAACCACAAAAAAAGCTGAAAACCGAAACTCCCAAAAAAATTGAACCGCCTAAAGATACCTGGCAACAGCGTCTTTTTAAAAGAACCATTGGTGATCCGACCGGTTGGGTTATTATTGTGGCCGCGTTTTATTTTTTAATACAGTTGTGGATTATGGTGATTAGTCGCGCTTCGCTTTCTGATTTGTTTTAACAAACTACGTGCAGTTTTAGTTAATAAGTTCTATAGTTATTAATACTTATGGCTAAAAAGTTTAAACAAACGGTAAAAACGCCCACGATTGATAAAATGGTGAAAGCGGCCAAAAAGCATCACACCAAGGCCTATGTGCCCGAACAACCAACGCCGGCTTATGTTATTTACCAACACCCGGTGTTTGTTTTATGGCGTATGTTTACCCAGTTTTTTGTGTTGTTACCCTTTGGACTTATTTTGCTGTTTTTTCCGACCGAGGCTATTTCGAGTACCGAAATTCGTTTATTACAGCTGTGTTTTTTGTTTTTTGTGATAAATACAATTTTAGGCAGTTATGTTTATTGGCGACTCAATGTGGCTTTAGTATTCCCAGAAACATTACAGTTATTTTTTTTCAAAAACATGCTGCGCCAACGCCATGAAAGCTTTGAGCTTGGACGTCTAAATACCTTTGATTTATCGCGCAAAGGCTTGCTTAGTTATGTGTTTAATTACGCCGATTTAAACTTATCAACGATTGTAAAAGAGGTAGAATCGACTGATAAGTTAACCATTCACCGCGCCCGTAGACCTGAACAGGCATTGAAAATTCTTAAATATTATGCTTCAAAATAATGTCTTTTATTGATTTATTTATTTGGTTCACGTTGGCAGGCCTTATTATTTATAATTTGATGCTGCTTAAAAGAGTGAGAATAATTTTTAAGTCTTATCCTTCTATTTACGACTATTCGATTTTGATCGTCTCGGCCGTGTTTTTACTTGTTTTGGCTACTTTTTTCGTTATTTCTTTGGTTTTAGTTTTTGCGTAAAATTCATAAAACTTGTCGTGTTTTCAGATTTTTTTAGAACTGATTGCACCGTGGCTGCGGTAAGTAAAGTACAAATTGAAACTTCATTTTTGAGCTTCCATTTACCCGCTTTAACAGGGGCTGAAGCGTGTTCAACGATTAGATTTTTAGAATCAAACTTCATCGCAAAATTCACATTTCGCACTTCACCGTGCTGTAGTTGATATTCGTACTCACCTTCGACAATATTTTCGTCAGTATTGTAAGAAAGTGATCCATAATTTAACGTGAGTTTTTCTAAACGAATCTTTGAAATAGCTTCTTTGATTTCAGCATGTCCAACTTTTAAAGATCCATAAGCTGGAAAAACTCGAGCTTTTGGATGGTAGAGTTCGGTAATTTTTTCGACGTCTAATTGCTGGTTTGCTTCAACCCAAATTTCTAAGTTCTTTTTTAAATTAGCACTCACCTTAACCCATTGTTGTACTTGTTGATGCATTTTAAAGTTTCAGAAATAAATCTAAGCATTGTACCAGATTTATCCTTATTTTAAAAGCCTAATGAGCTGAATTTCATTTCTTCTTTTTGCTCAGCAATTTGCTCAGCCATACTTTGCCCATTTCAAATAAGTCGTCTTTGTATTGACCATTATTATTTTTATCGAGCATAAGCAGGGCAATTCGATTTCCAGCTTTGGCAAAATCTTTTTCTTTTAAAGCGATATTTAAAATACTGCTGACTTGGTCGGCGTTTAGTTTTTTGGACTGAACCGCTTTCCCCAGAGCACCCATTACGAGCGGTGAAAGGGCCGCTAAAGTTTTTTTTGCGGTATGAGTGTCGGTCTTGGTTTCGAAGGCTAAGGCGGCGGCAATATCGTCACGGGTGTCACCGAGGATGTGTTTTAAAATTTTATCCCCTTCATCTAAATTTGAATCGGCAAAAAAATCTTGGTTTGAATCTAAAATATTTCCGTCATGCTTTTTTTGTGTTAGAGCCCCAAATAGATCTTTGGCCCCGTTTTTACTTTGGGTGTTAATGGCCATGCCCTTAATTAAGGTTGGTAAGGCTTTGACCACTAAGTCTTGGCTTTGACCAAGATCTAAATTTAGTTTTTTGGCGGCTTGAGCGTAAAATTGGGCTTGAATTTGATCTTTGATTAAAGCACTAACGGGGTTTTTCATACAGAAATGAGGAAAGGATATTTTTCATAATTATTCCCAATTTAGCTCTTATTGTAAAGCCGGGCTGGTTTGACTCTTAGCGCTTTTTAAAACACAATCAATGAGATGAAGAAATTAGGACTTCTGGTGTTTGGAATAGCGATTTTTAATTGGGCTTCTGCTGCGACTCAAGAGATTGATATTAGTGAAATGCGATTTACGCCTGCAGTGGTTGATATTAACCAGGGGGATACGGTGCGTTGGATTAATCGTGATACAACCGATCATCTTATTAAAGGTGCTTTTGGTAACAGTTCTACCTTAGCCCCGAACCAAACTTATGAATTTGTCTTTAATCAGGCGGGGAACTTTGATTATATTTGTGAATTACATCCCTCTATGACGGGAACGATTCGAGTGGCCGCAGTGAGCGTAAAAGAGGAAAGTGCAGGAGCCGTTAATTTCTCTGATTTATTTGGAACAGGGGATGATTTCGCGGCTGAAGATATTTCTGAAACGGTCGATTTACCCCAATTGGAAGAACCGGTACAATCGGCACCCGTCTCTCAACCGACGCCAGCACCTGTGGTAACGCCACCGTCAAATCCCACGCCGGTGGTCAACAACCGAACGATAAACACCGCTCCACCAACGCAAACTATCGCCCGAGCGGCGAGTAGTAATCAAAGTTTGCCGACGGCTGGTGGTGACTCCTGGCTTACTTACTTAGTTGTGTTAGCGGTCTTGGGAGGTTTGTTTTTTGTTGGTGGCGTTAGTCGTCGTTAAGTGCGCACTTCGGAATTATAGAGGGTTGTATCTGCTTCGGACATAATGGCTCGAATGGCCATTTCTCTTTCAAGGGCATTATCAATATCAAAGCCGTATTTATCAAAAACCCCATCAGTAGTGCTTTGGGCGGCATCTTGTAGGGTAAATTCTTCCATAACCGCAATGTCTAAAAACGGGTCGGTGCTATCTAAGGTGGCAATTTTAAAGAGTCCAATCACGGGTGACATGTAACCACCCGTATAACCTTTAGCACGGTTAGCATCATTTGGCTCGGAGGTTTGTAAATCTCTTAGTATTTTTTCATACAAGCTTTCGCATTCAGCTTGAACTTCAGCAATCATCATTTCGTCATAATCTTGATCATCGGCCTCAACTCCAAGGGTCGTTTGATAATCTTCTTTTAACACTCGTTCAAAATTTTCGGCCGCTTTATCGGCTAAGCTTCGAGCCGCATCGAGCCGACGCCACGTTGTTTCAGAGTTTAAAGCTTCTTGATAATACTCAAGCGTTCCAAATCGAGCTTGGCTTGATTCGGGGCCGGTAGATGCTCCCAAAGACATTAGATTTGTTCTAAGAGGGCGTCTTCAAACAAAGTTTCTTGCGCTTCCTGTTTGGCCTCTTGACGCGCCATCCAGGCCCCATGTGTTTTAAGATAGATTCGTTTTTTGCCATCAAAATATCGTTTTAAACTTTTTTCCAGCTTTTCGCTTTGGTAAGAATCTAAATTTTGTACTTCTTTTTGCGCTACATGAAGCGTTATGGTCAGTTTTTCTAAATCTTCTTGGTTTAGATCTTGAGCTTTTTGATTAATAGAATCTGGGAATAGCTCGGTTTGTTTTACCATTAAAGCAATAGTTTTTTGTAATTGAGAACGGGAAATAGGAGCCGTCATATTAGTCTTGGACAATTTTCCATTTAACTTCTTTTTCGAGGCGTCCACCAGGAATCGTAAACCCAGATGCTTTTACGTGACCACCACCGCCGTATTGTTCGGCTAAGGCTTTAACATCTACATCGTCTTTCCGGGTTCTCAGGCTCGCTTTTACGTTGCCTTTCCCATCTTCAGAGAGCATGACGGAGTAACGGGCTTCTGGCATAGCGTTAATAAAATCGATAACGCCGGCTAAGTCTTGCCGTGTGCACCCAAGGCTTTCATAATCTTTTTCTTCGACCCCAACGACGGCGGCACCATCACCGGTTAAATGTAAATTCTGTAGAACTTTCCCCCAGAGTTTAAGGGTTCTAAAGTCGTAAGTATGAAACACATTTTTTGCCACATGTTGTGGGCTGGCGCCCAGTTTGATCAGCTCAGCCGCATATTGGTAGGTTAGGGGAGTGGTGTTTTGATGCATAAAGCCGCCGGTATCTGTGTAAATTCCAGTAATGAGGGCATTGGCGGTGTTAGGCGTGATTTTGTATTTAAGCGTTTTTAATACTTGATAAACAATCATACTGGCTGAAGCGACATCGGTAATCACAAAGTTTATTTCCCCAAAGTTGTCATTTGAAGCGTGGTGATCGATATTAATCTTGACCATATCTTCAGATAAAATTTCTGGATGGGCATTTTCAAATCGGGTTAACTTTTTATCGCCACAATCTACAAATATAACGGCTTGATAGTCACTTGGATTAAAATCGTTTTTTAATTTTTCGTGATCGGGCAGGTACTTAAACTCATCTGGACACGGATCAATACAGGCTACTTCTACGTCAAAGCCTTGTTCTTTTAAGCCACTATAAAGCCCTAAAGCTGAACCAATGGCATCTCCATCTGGGTTTGAGTGAGTCAGAATAATAAGCTTTGGTTTACTTTCTAAATACCTTTTGAGTTTGCTGACTTCGGCTTCCGGCAAGATAGATCTGGTTAAGTCGGTCATTTGGGGTTTTGACAAATTTTATTTAAGTATTATTATACGCAAAAATTAAGATTTCGTCAAAGGGAAAATCACACTTTCATCAAAATAATTAGTACGGTTTTTTACGGATTGCATAAACACTAAAACCCGCAATTCCAAAGACGATTAAAATCAGCCAAGGGAATTGAAAGCCTCCGGCTTCGGGTAAGTCTCCTTCGTCGACGCCAAAGTTTTGAAAGCTGTTAGCTTGAAGCGACTGAGCCAAACCAATTTCGCTCACACTCGTTGCTTCGTTCTGATTTGGAACCGCTGGTACGGTTGAGTTTGAAGATGTGGTTGGTGCCAGTAGGAAATTACTGGTTTGAGTCTGTGATTGAGGCGTATTAATTTGGTTCATGGTTGAGCTAGAAGTTTCATCTTCTGCTACGGCTGGTACTAAGGCTCCATTATTACTTTGAGATGGATTTCCTACCGCTGGTACCAGGTTTGGAGTCGTTGTGTCTCCGGTTAAGGGTGTCTGGCTAAAGTCATCTTCAAACTGTGCGTCTTCGCCTTCGAGTAAGTTTACAAAATCTTCATCGTCAAAAATTGCGAGCTCGTCTTCTTCAACCACACTGGGAAAAGGAGAAGGCTCAGCCAATTCAATTTCATCATTAGGAAAGCTCGGTTGAAAGTCCGGTAGAGGATTTTCATCCCAAATAGTGTAAGAACCGGTGCTAAAAAGATAGGCTGAGAAAATTTGATCCTCTTCGGCTGGAGTTTCCCCCTTAATGCCGCCGAGTCTTTTCCACGGCGTTTTTGGATTTTCTGGATAGTATTTCCAAAGTGCTGGGTCGTTCACGTTGTCTTCGGCTTTGAAAACTGAAATTAATTGTGCCCCTTGGCTGCGTTGCCCCGCTTGGTTTTTTAAACTAAATCTTAAGCGTTCTTTGGATTGTAACGCTGTAAATTGATCAATCAGTTCAAGTGGTTCGTTGGTATCAGAGATCACTTCAAAGCTAAGAACTTCTCGCATTCGGGCTCTGGGCGCTTTGGCGAGAGCGTCTATTTGAATTGGTGGTAAAATTTCCCCAGTATAGATTTGACCATCGAGTGATTTAGCGACTCGATCGTCTTTTATAAATTCTAAATAAAGTTCTCCCGCGTCATCGACTAAAACCACGGTTTCTTCGATGTAACCATCTTTTATATTAACACTATTAGCCGTTTTTAAGCGGCTTTGCCCCAGCGCCGTAGCACTACTGAGAGCTATAATGAGTAATCCGAATAAAATTAGTTTTTGCACGATCTGTATTGTCGATTAAATTAGCGTTGAATTCAAACCAAAACTTTATGACTCCACTTTTACTGACCGTCTCATTAGTGCATTTAATGGCGGTGATGAGCCCGGGTCCTGATTTAGTCATTTGTATTAAAAATACCCTTAAATATTCGCGTTCAATTGGTATTTGGACGGCCTTGGGTTTTGCCTGCGGAGTTTTAGTCCACATTAGTTATTGTTTGCTGGGGATTGCCTTCCTGATTTCTCAGTCGATTTTACTCTTTAGTATTGTGAAGTTGATTGGGGCTGCCTACTTAATCTTTCTTGGCGTAAAGGCACTCTTTAGTAAATCAGACTCTAAACTTGATTTTACGGTTTCGGAAACCCAAAAAACACTCAAACCATGGCAGGCTTGGCGAGACGGTTTTATGACCAACTTGCTTAATCCTAAAGCGACACTTTACTTTCTCGGCTTTTTTAGTGTGGTCATTCCCCCCGATCTAGCCCCAATGAATTTAGTGATAATTAGCCTGGCCTTATTTTTTATAACCTTTGCTTGGTTTGGCTTTGTGGCCACGGTAATGACGGTTAAACCGATACGCGATAAGTTTTTACGGATTGAAAAGCGAGCCGATCAGGTCTTTGGTGGCATTTTAATTTTACTCGGGTTAAAGGTAGCGACCGCTAAACTTTAGTTTTCTTTTTGGATAAAAGCCTTTGCCCGTTAGAATTTAGGAGAACTTCTTAAATACAAATTTAATAATGGCTGCAATTACCGCTGTACACGCTCGAGAAATTTTAGATTCCCGTGGGAATCCAACGATTGAAGTAGAATTAAGTGATGGTGAAAACATAGCCAGAGCTTGTGTACCAAGTGGCGCTTCTACAGGAGTGCATGAAGCTTTAGAACTGCGTGATGGTGATAAAAGTCGTTACGGTGGAAAGGGAGTTTTAAAAGCGATTGAGCACGTTGAAAACGAATTATCAAAAGTGGTAATTGGGATGGATCCTCAAGATCAAGCCGCTTTGGACGCGGCCATGCTGGAAGCTGATGGAACGGAAAACAAAACCAACTTAGGCGCTAATGCTATTTTAGGGATTTCGTTAGCCGCCGCTCGTTTAGCGGCTATTCAAAAGGGGATTCCATTGTGGCACCATATTCAAGCGTTATTTGGCGGGGCGGAAGTTTCACTACCACGACCGATGATGAATATTATCAACGGAGGTGCGCACGCCGATTCTGGTTTAGCGGTGCAAGAGTTTATGGTGATGCCTCGGTTTGCTGATTTTGAAGATAATCTACGAGCGGGAGCGGAAATTTTTCATACCTTAAAAAAAATACTTTCTGATCGCGGTGAATCGATTGGAGTCGGGGATGAAGGGGGTTTTGCGCCCCGTTTGCCAGAAGTTAGAGACGCTTTTCAAGTCATTTTGGACGCCATCTCTAAAGCCGGTTATGTGCCGGGTGAAGAAGTGGAAATCGCGATTGATGCGGCCGCTTCAGAATTTTATAAAGAAGGCGGTTACGAGATTGACGGAAAAATTTTAAGTTCAGAAGATTTGGTGGATTACTACGAAAGACTCGTGAATGAATTTCCAATCTGTTCAATTGAAGACTCTCACTCTGAAGACGATTTTGCTGGCTTCCAAATGATGCAGAAAAGACTGGGAGATAAAGTCCAATTAGTCGGGGATGATTTATTGGTGACTAACAAAAAACGTTTGCAACAAGGGATCGATCAAGAGCTTTGTAATTCAATTCTGATTAAGGTGAATCAAATAGGAACTTTAAGCGAAACTTTTGCCACTATGCATTTAGCGAAAGAAAATGGCTTTACTTGTGTGATCTCTCACCGTTCAGGGGAAACCGAAGATCCATTTATTGCTGACTTAGCGGTGGGCACCAATGCGGGGCAAATTAAAACGGGTTCGCTTTGTCGTTCAGAGCGAATGGCTAAATATAATCAATTGCTTCGTATAAGTGAACAACTATAAAATCTTCATAAAGACCTTCTTTAAATAATATGACGGAACAACCTTCAAACATACCGGAATCAACTCCGGCTCCGGTTTCAAATGAACCGACTGAAAAAACAAAACCCTTAAAAAGTTTTCGTTTAGCAAAATCACAGGTTATTGAAGAACCTAAATGGAAACTCAAAATTGGTTTCAGTTTTGGGTTCTTTGCTTTTTTGATTTCTCCGATAATTTTGTTTCAGAGTGTGCTTTTCTTTTTGTTTTTGCTCGTGCTAGAACCCACTCAACAAGAAGATTCACTGCTTGGTAATGTAACTTTTTTACTGAGTATTGCCCAGTTGCTTTTCTTCTCCATTCTGCTTTTCATCGCCATTAACATTGTAGTGTCATTGCTGGGAATTCTGTTTGATAAAAGAAGACTTTGGGCCATTATGGCACTGGTCTTAAGTTCTGTAAGTTTAGTTCTCGTTTTTATCGCGCCGCGTTTGATTGCTTGGCAATCGTCACTCGTAAACCTTTTTTAATAAAACCAAATAAATATGAAACCCATTCGAAAAGCCATCTTGCCGGTCGCCGGTTTCGGGACTCGATTTCTACCGGCTACTAAAGCCCAACCAAAAGAAATGTTGCCGATTTTTGATACGCCAGCTATTGAACACATTGTACGTGAGGCGGTCGCGGCTGGAATTGAAGATATTATTATTGTTACTGGGCGCGGAAAACGAGCGATCGAGGATCATTTTGATTCAAACTTTGAGCTTGAACACGCTTTGTTTGAAAAAAAGAAAATGAAGGAACTCGAAATGGTTCAGCGTCTATCTGACATGGCAAATTTCGTTTACGTGCGTCAACCTCAACCTTTAGGTGACGGTCACGCTTTGTTGTGTGCTAAAAGTTTAGTGGAAGAAGATGAAGCGGTTGTGGTTTTATTTGGTGATGACATTGTCGATAACGACGGCGGTTTAAACGCGGTTCAACAGCTTATGGAAACCTACCACGAAACGGGTGAGTCAGTGGTATTACTAGAAAAAGTCCCGGATGATCGTGTTAGCCAATACGGGATTGTTGATTATACAAAAGCCGATAAGCATCATGGTGTGGTGAGCCGATTTGTTGAGAAACCCGCTTTAGCTGATGCGCCTTCAAATTTAGGAGTCATTGGGAAATATATTTTGACGCCCAATATTTGGCATAAGCTTAAAACCACTAGTCCAGGCCCTGATGGGGAAGTGAGATTGGCAAATGCGTTCGCTGATCACCTAGCCGATAACGGCAAAATTTACGGTCGAATTTTAGAAGGTCAACGTTTTGATACGGGTGATAAAATCGGTTTTTTGAAAGCGACACTGCATTTTGCCCTTAAACAAGAAACCGAAGCGGCCAAGGCTACTATCCGTGAGTTTATAGCTAAACAATAAAAGAGCCTTCTTGGGGAGTTGTAAATTGACTCAAAATAGTTATAATAAACCACTAAGTACGTTAAAAATTATACATGTTATATAACGAATCAATTATCGCTTTAATTAGAGAGTCTGAAGAGTTAAAAAGTCAGGGACGTAATGATGAAGCTATTAAATTGTTACAGTCGATTTTAGTCACTGAGCCTAATTGCTTAGAAGCATATGAAGAACTGGGCGATAACTATCTCAGTTCTCATCAACCTGAAAAAGCTCAAAAGGCTCTTAAACAAGCGCTAAAAATTAATCCGAGATCTTCAAATGCGCATTATTTGATGGGTTTTTTGCTTTCTATGAAAGAAGACTGGCGTCATTCGGTTGAAGAACTCACAAAAGCCGATGAAATTTCCCCCAATCACCCTGAGATTTTAAGATGTCTTGGTTGGGCGGTTTACAATTCAAACCGCAGAACCCAAGGGATTAGTTTACTAGAGCGATCGCGTAACTTAAGCCCTTTTGATCCAAATATTCTTTGTGATTTGGGCGTTTGTTATATGAACTCAATGCAGCACGAAGAAGCGGAGAACGTTTTTAAAAAAGCGTTACAAATAGACCCCCGTTCTGAACAAGCCCGTGAATGTTTGGCAGTGCTTGAAGCTATGAAAACGGGTTTAGATATGGCAGGAGGCTTAGATGAATCCTCACAACATTCGGCTTAATTTGCTTTAGTAGCCTAGCTTACCGAGTTGGTTTGTAGATGAGATTTAAATAGATTATACTCTAAGCGAACTAACTATTTTTTCTTATGGCCAAAAATATTACAACTGCCGAATTCGAAGCTGAAGTTTTAAAATCTGATGATGTGGTTTTGGTTGATTTCTGGGCTCCGTGGTGCGGTCCGTGTCAAATGATCGGCCCTGTACTTGAAGAACTTTCTAATGAAATTGGCGACGGCGCTAAAATTGTAAAAATTAATGTGGATGAGGAGAGTGAAATTGCTAGCAAGTATGGTGTGATGTCTATTCCGGCTTTAAAAGTTTTCAAAGGCGGGGAAATTGTTGATGAAGCGGTGGGAGTTCGTCCAAAAGCCGACTTACTCGAATTAATTGAACGAAATCGATAAATTTAAAATTTAGCTTTAACCAAAGCTCAACCACTTGGTTGAGCTTTTTTTATTTTAAATCAGGGACTACTTTTATAAAATTGTCGTAAAAATCTTTAAAAGCTTGGTATTTAATTTCTTTGAAAGTTTTACTTAAATCGAGCTGCTTTTGGTTTACTCCATAGGTACCTGATTGAAATGGGTGCGCATGCAGGCCTTCGGTGAGCTCAGCAAGCTTTTCTAAGTGCGTACTGTTTTCCCCTTTATAAATTTGGTCTAGAAACTTTAAATAGTCACTTAGAGCGCTGTTAAAATCTTTTTCGGTTAAGGTGTAGCCTTTAATTTTTTGTGCCAGCAGACGCGGATGTTCGACGTCGTTCGTCCAAACAAATAAGTCATTAAGGTGATACTCAAAATAAAATTGAACTTTAAACAGTTGTTCCCAAAGTTCTATAATGAGTAATTCAAAAATGTGACTTTGATTTAACTCTAATGCTAGACCCCAACGAGTCGGAGTAAAAAAATGTTTTCCATTTTTAGGTGATTTATATTGGGTTAATGTTTTGAAAGTATTTTTTTCGGGGAAAATATGACTGAGGGCAATTAGGTCATCGGTTTCTACCGTTCCAAGAATTATGACAAATGGTTTAGAGTCCGCCCAGATATTAATCACGCCTTCAAGATCAGCGGTCTCCAGTTGGTCGATTAAATTTTCATCTGGATGGACGACGTTTTCGTTTTTAAAAAGGGCTCTCAAAACGGTGTCTTCTTTTCGGTCACGGTCGGTTTGCCAAAACTGCTGCAGCTCTTTAATTTCTTGATTCAAAAAATCAGTACTGACGGGCCGTGGTTTTATTAAAGCTTCTAGTTTTGGCACAAATTTTTTAACTTGGTCTTGGCGAAGGGTGAAATTAAGTCTGACCGATTCAAAAGAAGTGACAGACCAAAAGTCTAATGTGTTTTCCCATAACCATTCATCGGGGTCTTCTAAATTTGTAGCCGGAGAAAAAAGTAGATTCTCCCATAAAAAGTGAAGCCCAGCTTGTTCCTGTTTTAGCTGCCCCCAACCACCCGGAAATACCACCTGCAGGTTTACCAAGTATTCGTTTTTTAAAAGGGTGGGGTAATAGAACATCGAGTTCTAGGGTAGGGGAATGTTTTTTTATTTCTAGTTACATATCAGCAATGTTGTAAGACTCAATTCGTAGAAGTTTTGGCGTTTCTTCATTGGTAAACAAAAGTCCGTAGTTTGCCGCTACGCGTATAAAAAGATTCTTTTCATCTTCAGTAACTACAAAATTGGTTTCTGAATACTGTGGATACGGCTGAGAGTAAATGTAACTGAGTTGTGCTAAACGTTCCCTAAATTCACCACGGTTATTTTCTAGCTGTTTAATAATTTCATCATTTTTGTATCGAGTTGTGGTGTTGGAATTAGCGTCAAAAAAATCAATTGCATACCAATGGATTAAAGACATAAAATTATCACTTGGATTAAATTTTATTTTTTTACTAAAAGTTTCGATATCATCGGCTTGAGCATTTGCTCTTCTAATAAGGGTTAAGAACTTTTTGGCGGTTAAATAATTATCATAATATTTCGCAGTCGTTTCTTTTGATTGAGTCTGTAAAAGTGCTTCATAATCAAAATAAGGTTCAGGGTCTTCAATAATGTATGCTTGTGGTCTTGGATTGTATCGAGGATCATCTTCTTTGTGGTAAGGATAAACTTCTACGCCGTTCTTTTTTAGAAAATCAATAACTTCATCACGGCTTGTTTTACCGCTATAGTCCCAATAGTTTAGATTCTCTAAAGACCTAACTATCTCTGAATAACCTTCGGGATTCCACTCTGTTTTATCGTTTCCAGCGGTGTAGTCGGCGCCTTGTTCTAGGAGATATAGGGCATAGTTCCAGGTTCCTGTATCAGTTGATTTTTCTAAAATTGTTTCGTCACCTCCAGATTTTAAACCAATATTTGCACCAGCCTCTTTTAGAATTTTAAAATTATTAAATCGTCTTGCTGACATTGCATTTGCTAGTGCGGTTGGCCAAACCCAGTCATCGGAAATATAATCAAGATCTAATTTTTCATTGTACTTTAATATTTCCCTTAAATAATCGGAATCATCACTTCTTGATACCATGTGTAGTAATGGAAGTTTTGATTTTTCATTAATGTGCATTGGATTTGCGCCTTTTACTAATAAATGTTCAAAGCCAGCCTTAACTTCTGGTGAAGGGTTTACATACAGAAATGCCCAATACAACGGTGTTAGATTATCTTTTCCAGTGCTATCAATATTGACTCCGTTAGCTAAAAGGGTGTCTATTGTTTCAATGTCTCCTTTTGCGGTTGCTTGCGCTAATTTTACGACTTTAGGGTCTTCAAATACTTGTTTGGCTGCGTAGGGATCATTAAATCCGCAACCAATTATTAAAATGGTAATCGAGACCGTAAGCAGGGTTTTAGAAATGCTCATATTTTTAGTTACCATAAGTTCTATGATGCTCGATCCCGAAGATCGTGCTAGCGCCCAAGCTGTATGGATTTGTGTACCATAGGTCAAAGTTCGCAACGCTGTTTACAATACTACCATGAAGTACTTTTTCTCCCAAGGCGAGAGGCAGTAATATTAAGTCTTCTTGTTTGTCAGTTAAAATATCCCCCCTTGTTACATGGTTGGTAATGTTTGGAAAATCTTTCCTAAACAGAGAAAAAGCTTCAGCAGGAATATTGAAATAACCCGCTTTGCGCGCTATTTCTAAGGTATCGATAGTTTTATCGGTTAATAATTTTTTAAGTAAGGTGGTACTCAAACCACCAAAACTAGAAATGTACTCAGCCGCGCTAAAGTCTATTCCCTCTTTAATGAGCGTATAAGGATGGACTCCCGCTGAATTAAAGGTGATGGCTTGGTGCTTAGTTTTGGCGGCGGCCACGGCTGCTAAACCGCCCCCCAAGGAGTGTCCTGTAAAAACTATTTTTTTTGATTTTTGTTGGTTTATTCTATTTGCGATCTTAAATGCTGCCTCATATTGTTTTGAGTTCCAACCAATTGCTTGCTTCGCATTTTCAATCCAATCTTTTAGGTCTTCAGTGCCCGCAAAAGCGACCACTAACGTATCATCATTTTCATAAATACTCGCTTTAAAGCCGGTCTCAGAATTATTTAATTCTGCTGGGTCAATTCCGAAACGAGCTTGTGTGTTATTAACTTTTTCAAATCCCCACAAAGCAATTTCTTGATCTTCCCCATAGGCATCTAATGCAAAATGTGACACCATTTTATAATCGAGATTTTTACCTTTTTCGTATTCTCGTAGTTTTTCGATATAATTGAGGGCGCTTTTAATTTCTCCTGAGAGTCCGTTTTGAGAAAATTTAATAATTGAATTATAAACCTTTATTACTTCAGTTTTGGCTGAATTTGAAATGCCAGTTATGTTTCTCCAATAGAGTTTGTAGTCTTCAATTCTGAACTTAGGTTCTTGCTCCATATGGTCTTTGATATAGCGCTCTCTTAATGAGGCTTCAAGTTCAACATGATTTTGATATTGAGCCCAGACTTGAAAGTAATCTTCAGAGAAACCTAATACTTGCTCGGCTTCGCTTTGCGATATTCCATTGCCAGTGAAGTTATAAGATAAAACTTCAATTTTTTCTCTATTAATTTTTTTAACCTCTACAGTTTTGAAGAGTTCAACGTAACCATCTTTTATCTGATTTTTCTCTATACGTTCTTTCAACTCTTTAGTGGTATAGCCAAAGTCCATAACGAAATGAGCTTTATCATTTACTGGTAATGGATGCCTAAAGCCTAATTCTTTAGCAATATTTGCCAGCTTTAGCCAATCGGTCTTATTATTCACTAACCCTTTGTTATCAATTTCTGTGAAATCAATCGCCAGTCCATAATTATGATAACTTTCACCAGGCTTAGCATTTGATTTCCAATTACCGCTATCATCCCACTTGGCTACCCCTTCGCAAATACCTGTGTCTTTATCGTTACAATAAAGCTTTAATTGGTCTTCATTGCTGCGGTAGTTCCCATCAATATTTACTCGTAAATTAACCCCCATTTCGTCTTGTACTCTATTAATTAACTCAATGGTTTTTTCTCTAATTTCGGGGTGAAGTTTTTGAATTCTCTCATTTGAAAACTTATCCCAGGTTAAACCCTGTGATCTTAAAAACTGGCTTTCATAGCTTTGATAGATTTTAGCTTGATTGCTTAAGGTTTCATTTGTCAGTTTAAAACTCGGCTCGGTGTCTACTTCATCATACTTTCCGGATAAACTATTTAAGAACTCTTTTAGTTCAGCTTCTGCCGTAAAATTTTCTGTACTAAACCCACCTGGTGTTTGATCAATAAGCTCAACCGTGTCTCGCGTATCGATTATGTTTTCAGCTTCAATTTCGGCCGCTTTTTGGGCAACCACTTCGTCTGATTTATCCCAAAAGCCTTGAATGAAATGGTTTATATCTGAAAAGTGGTTTTGGGCCGCGGTTTCAATTTCGGCCAACATGACCGCATTACTTTGTTCCCATTTGGCTAAATCGGCATGGTAACTATCGGCTTCAATTTGTCCGTTAACTTTGTAGCGTTCGAGGGCTTCAATTTTGGCTTCCGCTTGGGCTAGAGCGGTCGTTAAATAGGCTTGACCGGCAAATTTTTCTTTCAAGCTGGGAATACCCGCTTCAACTTCTGCGATTTGTTTATCAATTTCGGCGTTGGCTTCATTGGCGTGCTCCGAATAATCAATTACAGTTTTTGTTCGCACTGGTGCTGGTGCTAAACCGTAGTCGGCAATTAAACTTCGTTTGTATTGTTCTTGGGCTTGAGCGGTTAAACGGAGCACTTCAGATTTAAATTGGTTGAACTGAAACGACTGACTATAACGACGGAAAGCTTGCCACAGTGGTTCTAAAAAATGATTTGGAATTTGAGTTAAGCTAAAACCTTCAACTTCAGAACTACTAAGGGCTACTGACATCACGTCTTCTTTTTTAAGCGTTTGTACGGCCAAAGTTCTGGTGCTTGGTGGTGCTTGAACGGAAGCTCGATTGTTCTCTTGAATGGCTTGGCTTTTAACTTGCGTGGCGATGGTTTCAGCTTCGCTTAAAGCACTTAATTGTTGGTTCTGGTCGATTTGTTGTCGGGCTAAAGCTTGGTACTCGGTGATTTGATCGGTAGTAAACAGATTTTCAACTTCGATGTTTTGGTTGGCTTCAAATACTAAAGCGCGCTGTTCGAAAAGCATGGCTTCTCGTTCTTTAATTTGTTGCCTGTAGCTTTCTTGTGATTCGCGGTTAAATACGGTGGCGGCTTTGTGATACCAGTCGTGTAGCAAATCATCGTTACGGTTTGGCACGGGCGTACGGCGTTTGGTCCGGTAATTAGTTTGTATCCAACTCCAATCTTTAACCCAAACATCTGGTAGTTTGTTATCGAGCAACTTTTTATAATCCTCTTTAAGGGCTACATAATCTTCATAAATGACTCCGTCTTCATATAAACTGCCATCTTCTAAATAAGCTAGATTTTCCAGTTCCTGTTCAAGGTTTTGTTTTAATTCACTAATGACTGAAATGTCTTCTCCATATTTCACAAAGAATTCACGAGCTAGTTTTTGCTGGGTGATAAAGTGATGAACGGGATTACTTTCTAATTTATTTTCGGTGACGTTGCTTGACGCGCGGCTGTTTAAGAGGGATGTTTTTGTGGATAAGGAAGTGGCCATAAAAGACTGCTGAAAATTTAGCAACGTACTGGTTTGCGCATCAATTGTTTTTTGCAGGTCTGCTATGGAGTGATGTAAACTTTGGGTTTGGGCCCAAGTGTTTAGGCGAAGGTTTAATTGGTCTTGAGCGGTTTTAAGTTTGGCTTGAGCGGCCTGAAGTTCTTGCCAGCTCTTAAGCGCCACTTGTACGCGGCTATCGGTTGGATGGTTCTTTAGAATTTGGATAAACGAATTTAACCGGTTCAAAGAGGGGATTTTATCTTTGATCGTTTGGTAGTTTTCTTTTTCTTCTTGGTGGGCGTTTAATTTTTCTTGGTAAGCTTTCTGGAAAGGCATTAGGTTTTCTTCCAGCAGATTTAAATCTTTGTATTTATATTCGTGGTCGGCCATTCGTTGATCAGACAGCCTTTTATCGTAGGCGATACTAGCTTGAATGTTTTGAAAATAAGTGGTTTTGGCTTCAGCGCTGTAGGGTTTGCCAATTCGGTTGAGCATGGCAAAGAAGGCCGCATCGGTATTTTGAGCGGCGTAGAATTGTTTAATGTATGCCTCTCTATCGATTAAAGCTTGATAAGCGTTTTCTTTCTCGGTAGTAAGAGTCTTGAATTCATTTTCTAGATTGGTGTGTTCGGGTGTTTTTTGCGGTTCGGGGAAAATTTTATCGAGCGATGTTTTAGAATCAAAATTTGAAATTTCACTCAGCCAGGTTTCGCCACTTAAGCTTTCAATTTGTTGGCGTAAGATTTTGGCGTTGATTAAATCTATTTGCTGCTGAGTAGCGTAGATTTGTTGGTGGTAATAATGCTCAAAGGCTTTCTTGGCTGGTTGCTCATCGAGATACGAAACATAGTTGTTTTGCCAGCGCTGATATTTTTCGTTGTATTCGTATTTAAAATACCCGGTGCGGTAGTCCCCTCCATAGCCTTGAGCGTGAAAATAACTATCTCTAAAGTCAGCCCAAGTTTGGTTGTTTTGCAGTTCTGATTTGTAAAAGGCTAACTGCGACTCTGCCTGAAGCCGGTCTGGAATTGTTTCGACCGAGTTTGGAAGTGATTCGCCCTTAAGCAGCGATTCAATTTCTGCGGCTGAATAGACCTGGTTTAATTGGAGTAACTGGTTTTTAAAGGTTTCGTTTTGCGCTTCTTTCTGCGCTTGCAGGGCCTGATCGGTTTGCGTTCCTAGTTGGCCTAAGTTGAGTAACCAGGCTTGGTCATCTTGGGCGGTTTGCGTGGCTTGATTCCACCAGTTATAAAGATTTTGGGTCCAGCCACTGTATTGGGCGTTCACTTGGTTAATAGCCTCAGTTTGGCTTTGGTTATAGGCTGCGAGCTGATTTTGGTATTCGGCTTGTGCGCCAGCTTGGTTATCGAATTCGGCTTTCATGCGGTCAAATTGCAACTTAGCGGAATCTTTAATCATACTGATTTCCCATTTTTGCCGGCTAGTGGCGTAGCGATTTGAGAAAGTAATCAGGTCATTTACATGGCGCCGAGCAACTTGCATCCCATCAGAATTACTGGTTTCTAAATAGTAATAGTATTGCTGCCACATTTTTTGGATGCCAATTTTAATGGCCGCAATCTTACCGTTGTTATCGTACCGAATCGCGTTAGCCGCATTGACCGCTTCGTTGTAGGGCAGGGTTAAGTTCATATAGTGCACATTGAGCGCTTCGTAAGCTTTGATGTTTTGTGTTTTAACGGGCGCAATTGGGGATGGGTTTAAGCTTTCAAATTTTTCTAACGCTTTGGCCTTTGCGTGGTTTAGTTCACTATTAACGGCTTGTGAAACGTTTGTTGAAAATTCACCGTAGTTTGGTGATTCTTCGGCCGTAAAAAAACGACGGAAGTAATCACTCCATTTATCGGTGCTGGTTTTTTCGGAAGCTCTTCTTTTAATCCATAAAGCATAAAGTGCCGCTAATGTCGCGCCTGTAGCAGGTAAACCCTGGTTTTCACCCCAAGCTTGCCAAGCAGCGGTATTGTTTGGGGGTAGATGAGAGGGCAGGGGAGTAGTGCTCCTTAAATCACTACTTTCACCAGTGCTGGTTTGGTTTTCGTTAGACTCAGCGTCTTCTGTACTAAAGTGTTCCTCGAATAACGTTTCGATTGCGTTTGCATCTCCTGCGCGAAGTTTGGCTAAAGAGTCTTTCCGGCGGCGGCGCCAGACCGAGTAAGCGCCAGCCAACGCTAAACCAGAAGTGCCCATGGTTTTAGCAATTCCTTCCCAGTGACTGACAATTTCGCCGCTAATTAGTTCACCGTAAGCCCCGTCGATATTAAAATCTTCCTCAAAATAGCCAATTACGGCCGGGTCTTTGAGGAGCGCTTCACTGCTGGTCACTTGCAGAGCCTGCCATTGTTCGAGTGTAATGGCCGCTGACGGTGTTTCATCAACTGAAGCCTCACCGATACTCGGATTACTTAAATTTTGCGCGTAAGAAGTGTTTTCTGCCTCAAATCCCAAATATAAAAAACTAAGCGCGGGGGTTTGCCAAAAAAACAGCAGCAGCAAAAAATAGATAAATGACTGAGACCGGCGTTTTAGTTTTGGCATGGGCGTTGGTTTAACTTCGCTTCAACGCTAGGGCGAGACTTAGCTTTTGCCAAGAGATGGGGTTCACCGAAACTTCATAAAGGCCGAGCCAGAATTGTTTTCTAATTTTTCTGGTTTGCGCGGTTGGGGATTTTATTTACAATCTTTCGGCTGCCGCAAAGGAGAGGTGGCTGAGTGGTCGAAAGCGCTTCCCTGCTAAGGAAGTGTGCGGGTAACCGCACCGTGGGTTCGAATCCCATCCTCTCCGCCATTAAATTGTAGGCTAAACGCGGATTGCTACTGATTGAACGCCAGTTTGAAGTCTCCGTCAGGATAAAAAATTTGGATAGCCCCTTCTGGGGCTGTCCAAATTTTTTACTTTCGCAGAAAGGGATAGGATGAGAACCTGGGTTCGCAACGAAAAGCGAGCGATGCGAGTATTTGAGTAATCGACCTCGGACTGGAGCGAAGCGGAAGGAGAATGTAAGAACATCCCATCCTCACAACCATTAGGTTGAGCGCCAAGTGTTGATTGTTTTAGGTTAAGCGCCTAATTGACGTCTCCGCCCCAAAAAAATGATTTTTGAAATTAACACCGATCTTTGTCAGAAACTTGAATCAATCTCCCCCTTGTACTTTCGCCCAACCTTAATTACAGTTGAAACTAACTTTTAATACTTGAACGTGAGAAAAATCAGCTATCTTGTCTTCGGTACCTTCTTAGCCGCTAGCCTTTTTTTAACGCAGGCCTGGGCCCAAGAACAAGACCGATTTGTTCCAGAACCAGAACCGGTTGAAACGGTGGAAGAAGTGGAAGTTGAAAGTGAGACTGAAACGAGAGCCACCGATTATAATTCATCTCGCAGCAACCGAACGACGAGTGCGGTAATTGAAATTGAAACGGATTCTGACGATGAAGAAGAAACGGATGACGGCGTTATGCGCGCCACAGATTATAATTCATCACGAAGTAATAGAACCACAAGTACGGCGATTGAAATAGAGGATACCGGTGATGACGAGGAAAATAGCGATTCGGCTTTATACCGAGCCAAAGCAGAACCTGAAGTGCGGCTCGACGCTGTTCTGGATGACGTGAATTTAGAAGTGATTCAAGAACAAGTGCAAGCGGTGGCCCCAACGGTGGAGATTAAAAATGAAGCTCCAATTTTAATCGTCAATCAAGATGGGGAAATGGTGACGCAAGTTCCAGCCACCGAACCAAGAAAGATGTTTGGCCTGTTTAAAATAAACCTCAACGTTCAGGTCGAAATGGACTCAGAAGGGGATTTGATTCAAATTAATCGACCTTGGTATTCGTTTCTCAGCTGGTAGTGAACTAACTGGCCTGACTTAATCGTGATTGATGGTTTTCGACCGGTTTTGGGTTGAAAATGCGTTTGTAAATCCAGGCTTGGTAAATAACAAAAAACAAAATTAAACACACCAATCCGTAGGTTTTTTCGTGAATGATGGAGAGCAAAAAGGCGGCTGATAAAAAATACACGTAGGCCAATTTTTGTAGTTGATGCCACAGCCAGTTGGCGTGCAGCACCATCCATTTATTAGAAATTAAAAATAACGTCCAGGCGGTAATTTCGGTGGTTCTTTCGAGGATGTTTTCTAAACCAAAATTCCACTTTTCGGCTCTAAAATAATCAAAGAAAATAGTGGGGTCGGTAAAGCTTGTATTTCGACTCAGCCAAAACCCAACCACAATCCCACTCGATATCACGCCAATTCCTTTTCGCCATTTAAGCATGGACCGTAGAATATCGGATTCGGGGAGTAGATCGTACAACGGACGAATCAGTAAGGTAAAAGTGGCGGCTATCATAGCGATTTCCCAATAAATATTGGCTGTTGTTATCGCAAACCAAGGCGCACCGAGCCAACCATTAAGGGTGACAAACGCAAACATGCTGTAACCGATTACAATCCAAAGGGTTGAGAGCTTGTTTACCCACGTGACGGTTTTGGTATGAACCGGCACTGGAGTAGATTCAGCGGTCAGTACTAAATTTTCAAGCTCCGTATGGAGCGCTTTATCGCTGATACCTTGAGCGGTTAAATGCTCACTAAATTTAGGTAGTGAAAAAGTGCCAATGACGGTGGCGCCCATGAAAGGAAAATAATTAGCGGCTTGTGTTAAGACGCCTTTAGCCCCACGCGCTCCGGGTGAAGTGGCGAGGAGTAACATCTCAGTGTTAACGAATAATTTTTCTTTGGTGGTGGAGGCCCAATCGAGTAAGTTTTTAAAAACGGGCGTATAAGAACCGTTGTATTCAGCAAAACTAATGACGACTAAATCTGCCCATTCTATTAAATCACTAAACTCTTGCGCCTTTTTAGGAACACCCGATTTGGCGGCTCTGGCTGGTGAAAAGAGCACCACTTCATAATCATTTAAATCAATGAGTTTTATTTCGTGTTTTTTTTGAAACAGGCTTGTGGCATATTTCACCAATTTTTTATTAATTGATTGTTTATGATTGGTTGCGGCAAAAGCTAAAACTTTCATGTTAATTATTTAAAATCTGAACTTATAACGTGCCCTTGTTTATCAATGGCTAAATAATTTATATCAGCCTGTTTTGAGCGCCATTTATTCCATTCGCTCACAGGGGCATTAAACGCGGCAGTAGCCATAGCATCACACAGAGCGCCGTTTTGGCCCCAAAAACTAATAGATACGTAATCTGAGTCGCTTTGGTTATTTAGGTGCGGGTTTAGAATATGGTGTTTTTCTTGATTATCTTGCAACCACCTTCGCTTGTAGATACCGCTGGTACATAAGCTGGCTTGGTTTAACTTCACCCAATGATCTTCTTTAGTGACCGGATTAAAAATGCCTATTTCAAATTCGCTTTTTTCTTCATCTTGGCCACGCACCGTCAAGTCACCGCCAAAGTTTACAATTAAGCCTTGGCAAGCATCGGCGTATTGATCAGCGATTTGCTGTGAAACATAGCCCTTTAAAAAACTTCCAAAGTCGAGCGTTGAATGCGATTTTAATTGCAGTTTGTTTTGCTTTTTAATCAAGCCCTTAGGATAGGGAAGTAAAGCATTTTTATCGGTTTGGATGGCTGCGTTTTTACCCAATTTTTCTATGGAACGATTATAACCATGGGCGGCTAAATTTACGTGTGGATTGAAATATGCAGGGCTTAGTGTTTGGCTTATAGCTTCGGCCTCTTTTAAAACGGTTTCCCAAAGTGGCGTTAGGGTGATAGCGTCTTGGTTATTAAGTGCGGTTAATTGTGAACCTTGTAAAAAGCGTGAAAAGCTTTGCTCATATTCACTGAGGAGCGTTTTTATTTCGCGTACAATTTTATCTGGATTTTCAGACCCGTTTATAATTTCAATTATAAAATCAGAACTCCAGGCTTTGAACTCAGTTTGAAAGTTTTGCCTCATGTTAACTCGCATATGAATGACGAGCTTTTTTCGTTTGTGAGTCGCTCGCTTTTTCGAACGCTTGAGTTTTGCTGACGGTGTTTAAGTCTTTTGCCAAATCATTTTTCCACCAATTTAAATAGGCTAAATTAGCACTAAAACAGAGTCCGAGGGTTGAAAACAGGCTGAGTAATATGAGCCGTTGAGTTTCTTTGTTCATAGAGGTGAAAATACTTCCGCCCATTATAGCAAAAAATTCAGCCTAAGGCTAGTTCTAGCTTTGCTTTTCTATGTTCTTTTTACTAAAGCTACTGCCCAAACTATCAACGGGATTAGAAGTCCTAGCCACACTAGATTCGGGACCATCGTCATGGCTAGAATGTATCGATTATACAATTCGAAACCGATTAGAACGTTAAAAGGCAGGGCCACGCCGACCGATAAAGCCATACTAATAGCGACGACGTTTTGAGTTTCTGGCGCAGTAGGATGATACAAGCTATTGAGAATTTGTTGGACGCTGATAGGCGCCAAAACGTAAGAAGCCGAGGCCATCAGAACCCCAAGCATAAACATTTGTCCGGTTGTGTAGCCTAATAAACTTCCAACCGAAATTCCCAGCAGTCCGCCCATTATTGGTACAAAAATTCCAATCATAATGACCGAACCGATTTCGCCTTTTAATTGCCCAAAACTAGCTGTGGCTTTGCGTCCCATTTCAAATAAAAAATAAACTAAGATGGGGGTGAATATGGTTTTAAACAAAAACGTTTGTGCGTCTTGAGTAATGAGCTGGGCTCCCCAAATACCAAAGGCAATAGCCACGAGAAGCACCATTAATGAACGGTCTTTGATTAGTATGCTAAAGAGTTGTTTAAAGCTGATTTTTAGCATCCACATGCCCACTAAAATGGCGGGCAGTTCCATCATAGCGAGCCAAACCGCGACACTGCCAGGAACTTCAATACTTAAAGCCTCCATAAACGAGATTCCTGCCACAAAAGTACCAACACTTACCGAACCAAAGTGAGAGGCAATTGAAATTTGGGTTAGGCGAGTAAAACCACTCCAACGTTTTAAAATTGCTAGAATAAATATGGTCCATACCACTGCGGCAATTCCGGCTACAGCGGTGGTGGTAAAGACGGCTTGTAGTGGTTCAGCGGTAATAGCGATGCCCCCGCTAAAACCAATTTTAAAAAGCAAATAGATAACTACCGCTTGGTATATAAGGCTTCGAGTAATGGCGGCTTGAGGTGTTTGCTTAAAAACTAAATTTGATATTCCAGAAAATTGAAACGCGCTTCCGATGAGGAAGGCACAAATCATAAGTAGTATGGCGGAGGGTATGAAGTCTTTAAATTAAGTTCGTTTCAAATTATAGTGTGAAGCTTAAATTTTAATCAACCGACTTTTACGTATTCGGGTTTAAGACCAATGGTTGATTTACCAAGTTTTACTTCTACGGCTTCATCGTCCTTGGTTAAATCACGAACCACGAATTTGGTGCCGCGTTTAAGGCCTTTAGACATACCTTTAACGTTTAAATCTTTAATTAAGTGAACCGTGTCGCCAATATTAATTTGCGTGCCGTTAGCGTCGTTTATTTCCATGTTTTTGAATTAATGACTCCAGGTGTTTTCTAAAAAATCGGTTCTTCCTGAACCATTCCGGTAATATTTATAACGAACTGGGTTCTTTAAATAATAATCTTGGTGGTATTCTTCAGCTGGGTAAAAGGGCTTGGTTTCTTCAATGGCAATATTAATTGGGTCTTCAAATTTATTGAGCGCTTTTAATTCCTCTACCGCGATTTGTGCCGCCTGCTCTTCAGCCAGGGTTTCATAAAAAATAGCCGGGGAATACACATACCCTCGATCGACAAATTGACCCTCGTTGTCGGTTGGGTCTACGTGTCGTAAATGGTAATCAGCTAAATCTTTAAAAGTAAGTTTATTGGTGTCGTATTTCACTTGAACGACTTCACGGTGATCGGTGTTTTTGTTCGAAGTTTGCTCATAGGTGGCGGTTTCAGCCGTTCCACCGGCATAACCAGAAATTACTTCGATCACGCCGTCTAGTTTTTCGAAATCAGCTTCGGTGCACCAAAAACAGCCTCCAGCAAACTGGGCGGTTTGGGTGGCTTCGGTGCTGACGTTTGGAATTTCTTTGTCAACGGTTCGGGGCACAAACCAAGCATAAGCCGCGCCAGCTAGAGCGAGTAAGGCGACACCGTAAAGTAAGGGGCGGAGCATATTTTAACTTAGTTAAAGAAAGCGCGTAGTTTGATGTACATCACTTCTGGGAAAACCTGCCGAGAGAACGTTAAGTTTCTTAGGTTTTGCAGCGAGTTTAAAGTGAAAGGGGTATCGAGGGTTTGGGTTTCTTGCCAGTAAAAAAGCAGTTGGTTTAACTTGGCCGCGTTTACGAAACCATAAACCTCCGCTGAACCAAACTCATACAGGACGCTGTTTCTAAAATCTTCATTGGCGGCCAAGCTATTTTCTGGGTTGGTTTGCGTGCTGATAACTTTTTCGATCAAGTTCACGCGGTTGGCCATAATTAAATAATCGCCGATTTGGGTGTAACTAAAATTAATACGGCCATCGTCTTTACTCGAACTGTAATAGGTTTGCCCGTTAAGTTCGTTTTGCTTGATAGGCAGGTTTTGTGGATCGCTGGCGATAAGTTCAGAACGAGTACTGCCGTCTGGAAGCTCCACTTCTTCCGTAATGGGGGTAAAGCGTGACTGCGCTTTTTGAATTAATTCATTGATTGAATCTGGGTTTTGCGTGTCACCCAAGGTGGTAATAAAACCAATTTCAAGACCTTGATTGAAATCGAGTATAAAGGCGTACGAACCGCGAATAAGTTGCAAGAAGTCGGTTTCAAAATCGAAATCAACCCCGAACCAGTTTTCGGCTTGCGCACGAATTAATCCTTCAAAAACTAAAGATAACTGGGGATCTAGCTCGTTTAAATAACTTTTAGTGTGCTGATACTTGGCATATAAATCTTCACCGTTCTGAAAGAACAAAGCGTTCTTTGGAGCGTAGTACGCGAGGTTTGGAAGCGTTTTGTTGGCCGGTTTAGCTACGACTTCACTTTCATCGTAGACCGCTTTGTGGGTGCTGACTTTAATGTCACCTAATACCGCATTGTCTTTAATATTGAAGGTCATACCCCATTGTGGAGTACTGGTACCAAGTCCGCGCAACAGGGGAGCGTAAGACTGATTTTCGCTGGTTACGGTTAAGGCGCTGGTATCACCCGCAAAGTTAAAATATGTTTTTACAAATTTCAGTTTTGGAAGATCTTTTTCCATCGCTCTATAAGCCGCGTTTTCCTTCAGTTTATTAGGGCTCGAAAGCTCTTGGCTGAGAGTCAACGGGTTGTCGGCCCACAACAACCAGCCCTTATAAAACATAAAGGCGTTTTTAGAAGAATAAGAAGGGGTCAATACGGTTCCGTAGACAGTTTCGATTTCGGTGAAAACTTCAGCGGGTAATAAAAAGGTTTCGGCAAAAGCCAGCGCATCACTTTTTTTACGATAATCAAAGGCGTGCAAAAACTGTTGATTTGGTAACCATCCCAAAGCTAAATTTTGCCCTAGCCAAGGTGAGAAATCACTTAAAGTGAAAGGGCTATTTACGCCAGGCACTTTAATAGGTGTGTCTTCTCCACTGCCTAATTGATTCACGACAAAGTCTAAATTGGATTTATTAAGTTTAATCTCAATGACTGCAAGGGCTTTATCACTTATCAGGTGATCAATTTGCCTTTGTTGGTTTTGCTGTAAATAAAACACGCCTCCAATAACCCCTAAAAAGAATAAGCCGAAGCCTATCAAGAAAAAACGATCGTGAATGACTTTTAGATTTGTGGGAGCTTTGGACATCATGGCTGATTCTCTTTCTTTTTTAGCAAAAATCAAATTGACTTTCCCCACAGTCGTTTCTAGAATCTGCCGGCTCTTAATGAAGATTCCCAAAGTGTTAAAGAGTGTTTGATTTGTAAGTTTGCAGGTCACCCGAACAAAGCCCCGCGAAGGCGGTTAAAGGTTTTGTGAGGAGGAAGAGAGAAGATGATGTAAGTGAAGTTTTATAAATTATGAAACGAAACATACGGAATGATTCTCGATGACCGGGGTGTAGCTCAGTTGGCTAGAGTGCCTGGTTTGGGACCAGGAGGTCGCAGGTTCGAGTCCTGTCTCCCCGACCAGAAAAAACTTTCCAGACCTGTCAGGTCTAGAAAGTTTTTTCTTTTTGGCGTAGCCAAGCGAACCGTAAAAGGTTCGCCGATCGGCATCGAGTCACGACCCGTAGGGGAGTGGGCGAAATGTGCAGGCGGTTTTTCGTTCTCAATGTAATTGAGATAAGAAAGTCCTGTTGAAATCTTTTTTTGTTAGTGCCGGTAGGGCACGTTACTCGAACCTCAAAGTTCGCTTGTTTCACCAAGAGCGCAGCAAAGTTTACTCAAAAATCTCTTTATATTCTTCTTTCAAATAATCTTGAAAATCACTGGCTGGCACAAACGCTTCAAAGCTGCCTTCCGCATAAGCGCCAACCGCGTACGGCGCGAAGAAAAATAAAATTCCAAGTTCACCGTTTCTTTCAGAAACCACCCATGAACCAAGGCTACGTTCGTCAAAAGTTACTTCTTTAAGGAAGGCGTCTTGTTCAACATCATAGGCTTCATTTTCCATATATTCGGCCCAACGTTCTGTTTTTTCGGCCACCAAAGCGTCCATAATTTTTTTATTCAAAGCGGGTAAATACTCCTCACCCGCAAATAAATCATTTAAGGTTATAATTTTATTATTTGGGGCGTAATAGTTATAAGTATCGGTATAGCTGTTTCCGTGGGCGCCGCCTTGGTAGGTGTAAATTAAAAAGGCCAGACTCCAAACTTTAGGACTATATCGGCCGCCTAACCATTCAACCGTATAATCCCACGGGATTGATGCCGAGGCTTCAACGGCTTCATCACTATCGGAATAAAACGTGGTAGCATCGCTTTTAAAGGTTTGGATATCGGTGACATAGCCATCGTTTACCGCTTGAAAAACAGGGTGATTAGGGCTTAAATTATTGATTTTTGGATATGAGACTTCGTACGCCGGCGAAGATTCCTTAATGACTTCGTAGGTTATTTGGGCTTGCCCTTGGCTAGGCCAATAGCTGTACAGTTTTTCCTCAGGCACTGTGGTATCGGTTTCATTTACGGCCGCTTGGTTACAAGCGGTTAAAATCACGAGGCTAAAAAATAAAATTAAGGTTTTCATAGTTGTAGGTTTTTACGGAATAAAAGAATAAAGGTGACATAGTATATACCACTGACCAAAACCGCTAAGGGTAAGCTGGTGGCTAGGAATGGTATTTTAAGACCCAGGTATAAAAGTCCGTTGGCGCCTAAAATAAAGGCCCAGTTTGAAAAATTAACCGGCCAAGTAAAGTTTTTTCGAGCCAGTTTGAACAGCAGCCCAAACACCAGTAATTCACAAATAACGGTACTTACAGCGGCGGCCATTAAACCATACTGCGGAATAAAAATAAGATTCAGCGTAATATTGAGTATGAGCGCTAAAGCGTTAATCAAGAGTAATTTCTTTTGTTGATTTTTACTGACTAACGCAAAAGTGAAAATCTGATTCATAAAGGCAAATAATACTGTTGGGACTAAGATGTAGAGTAATTTATCAGACCCAATTTGGCTGCTACTTGTCAGATATTGGGCACTACTGAGTAACTCAATGATTTGCGGCGCAAAAGCCATCGTTCCAATCATGATGGGTAAAGCAAATAAGGCGGCTTTTTCTAGTCCCCACTGCAGGGTGTGGTCGGCCTCCGCATCGTTGCCCGCCAGCTTTGGCAACAGTGCTTGTCCAAAAAAGACTCCTAAAACTAAAAAGCTTTCCAGCACCCGAGCCGATACACCATAAATCCCCACGCTGGCCGAACCAAGCAAAAGAGAAATGATAATTAAATCCGCTCTTAAATAGAGTGTTTGTAGAACCAAAGCCAATCCATAGGGCAGGGAAGTGCGAGCCGTTTCAACCCAGTACTCTTTGTCATACTGCAGTTTTAAAGGTACTTCACGCGCCGCCCAGTAGAGCACTAAGACACAAAATATAAGATTTGAAATAACTCCGGCCCATAAAAATCGTAAAAATAAATCGGTGCCGGTGGCGGGCGGCAGTAAAAAATTGCTGCTGATGGCGAAGACTAAAGCGGCTAAAATTATTTTCCCCATCACCAAGCTGCTGGAAAATAAATATATTTTCATCCGGGCTTGCAAAATAGCACTCAAGCTCCCGGCAATAATGGTGAGCCCCATTGAGAGCCCAGTGATCCAAATACCGGTTTTAACGGCGTCTGAATAAGTGGGAATAAGTTGGGCCGCTAAACCCGCAATTAAGACCGCTAAGGCAATTAGTCCCAAACGCATCGCTAAAATATTTCCGAGCACAAAATCTGGTTTGAGGGCTTTGCGACTAATGTCACGTACCGCAATAGCAAAAAGGCCCGCGTCGGCAAAAACCCCAAAGAAAGCTAAAAATTCATAGGCGGTGACATAGTCCCCATAAAACTCAGTGCCATAGCCAGAAACTATTTTTACCACCGTAAAACTGGCAATTACCGTTCCAATTTTTCCCCCAAATTGGGCGAAGGTATTGGTAATGACATTTCGGTTGGTGGCCATGTGATGGCGATTGTAATGAGAATAAATTTGAAGGCAAAGTTGCCTAAATTCAAAACAACTGGTCAGTGAAACTTCTTTTCTCACTTCGTTCTAACGAAGGGCTTTGGTAGCTCGTAGGAGAATACTCCGCTGCTCTCCGTGGCTCTGGCACTCAAAATCAAATGCCCTGCTGGGTGCTTGTTTTTATTTGTTTGTCGTATCGAACTCTGAGTTTGATCTAATGCCCAAGCGGGCATTAGTAAAAATCTTCACATAGCCCGTTGGGCCATCTGAAGATTTTTGGTAGCTCGTAGGAGAATCGAACTCCTGTTACCGGAATGAAAATCCGGCGTCCTAACCACTAGACGAACGAGCCGTTTAGCCGACACATATTAGAAAGTCCGCGACGCGGGTCAAATTATTTTTAATGGAATTAAAAAACTCACTCTAATTTTAGAGTGAGTTCTGATTTATAAAGTCTTTAGACACTGTATTTTAAGCCATCATCATTTGCACCATGCTAATCAGGTTACCAGCGGCTACATCAATCAACACTTCTCCGTTAGCGTTCTTAATAAAGTTGTAAGCTAAAATCACAGCGGTTGCGAGTAAGGCGGTTCCACTGACTAAAGTTACGGGTGAATGGACGACTTCTTGGAAATTTTTTGGGATGTGCAGGTTTTTCATTAAAGAGGGGATTATTTGTTTAATATGTTATTTTAATCTCAAAAGAGAATTTAGTCAATAATAATGAATCCTATAAATACAAGGCCTGAATTTTTCGACTTGGTAAATTATAAAGATTACGGCAATATTGGACTGAAGGCTGATAAAATAAATAAATAGTTTTTAAGATTGTAAATGGAACACTGGAAAAATTTGATCTGGCGAAGTGCTCGTGAAGGTTCTGTACAACTCATACGGAACAAATTTCTTTCAAGCACCACTATTTTGCTTGGGGCTTTAATTCTGTTTTTATTAAACTTTATTTTCGCGCTATATTTTTTTACTGATTATTCTTTAAAAAATTTAGAAAGCCGCGCCGACTTTAGAGTGCCACTCGAAGAACCTTATGAAGTCTTCAATTTAGAAGCGTTGCAAAATGATTTAAACAATCAATTTTCTGTTGAAACATCGGTCATTCCGGCTGAAGAGTTCTTGAATTTTTCAAATCCGCCTTTGCTTTACGTTAAGTTTTCAAGCCTGCGAGAAGTCTCTGGTGTATTTGAACTCCTGAAAAGTGTTCGTTATAGCGAGGTAATAGGGGAATGGGATTTTGCGGCTGAACGGGAATTTGTGACTTTGGTTGAGCGTTTGCTGGGGTTGAGAGATACGGTTGAAAAAGCCACTTTTTGGCTGATTATTTTGTTTATTGCGGGCGGAGTAGCCTTGGCGGTGAACACTTTCAGAGTCGTTTTGTTTTCCCGACGGCAAGAAGTCTTTGTGGCTCGATTGGTGGGGGCTGATACGGTTTTTATAGCGGGGCCCTATTTATGGGAAGGGATGTTACTGGGTTTAGTGGCTTGGTTTATTTCAGCGCTTGGTTTTGTGTTAGCTTTAAGAGAAATTGATTTTTTACCCGGGCAGAATTTAGGCGGTGAAATTTTTGAGTACTGGTGGAACTTTGTGTTATGGAATCAAATGTTAGTTGCCATGGGAGTTGGGGTACTGGGGGCTTGGATTGCGATTAAGAGATACCTAACGGGGCACTTTGAAGCTTAATGACGGTGCGATTGCATACGGCTCACGGTTGGTTACTGCAAAAAGTTCCATTGGCGAATGACGATATGCTTTTGACTTTCTTAACCTCTGAGCAGGGGAAAATAAAAGTCTTTGGCACGAAACTACAAAACTCAAAAAAAAAGGCCGCAGAACTGGATTACTTTAGATGGTTAGAATTAGAACTAGCCCAACCCAAAAACAGTTTAAAACTGAAGCAGGTGAAAACGTTAACCGACTTTTCGCCTTCTATCAAAAGTTACGAACGAATTCAGTTTGGTTTTGAAGCGCTCGGTCATACCGCTACTTTTTGCCCAGAAGAAAAAGAAGTTCCAGAAGTGGTGCAGCTTTTGCATGAGGTATGGACTCTGCAGTCAATCCCACTTCAAGTGATAGAAATTTATTTTTATACAAAACTTATGTGGCACAGTGGCGTTTTACCCCGTTTTGATTCGGTGAGATCTGATATTTGGATTCACCCAGTTACGCTTATATTTACGCTTGAAAAACAAACAGGCGCCTTGCTTCTCAGTAATCAACAACGACAGATTCTGGAGTGGTTTAGAAGAGTCTCAGCCACCGAGCTTTTAGATAAATATGAGCAATTTGAAGAACATGATTTAGTTATTTTACAAGCTTTTTTAATCACGGTTATCAAAAATCATTAAAAAAGATTGACGCTCTATAGGCCTTCTGGAACAATTACGAAGACCTGTTCACATTTTTTCGTCAATGAATACAAAACTCCTCGGTTTCGCTCTCATGTTAAGTTTAATTATGAGCCCTGTTTTTGCCCAAGAAGAAGAACTTCTTATTGAAGAGGAATCAGCCGCTACAACAGAAGATGATCTTTTCTCTGGTGATTTTTTTAGTGATTTAGATTCTTTTTTAGAAGAAAGCAGTGATGAAACAAACGCTAATGATGCGGTTGAACCAACAGCTGAAGATTCTCTTATTGAGCCCGTAAGTAATAACCAAGTCGAAGAATCGGCAGAAGAGAGTTTGCAAAGTAGTGCGAGTGGTTCTTCTCAAGGACTTCCCTCTAGCGCACAAGTTACTTTAACGGTTACGAATGTTTCACAAGATAATGCTAACGCAACTCAATCTGGTGCTCGACCTGGAGATGTACTTAGATATGAAATCACGCTTAATTCACAAACTGATGATGTAGTGAATTACGTTCCATCGGTTAATGTTTCAGGTATTGAAAAAGTGGTTGAATTTACCAATACTGGTTTTGGAGTGCGAGAGAGTGGTTCAATTGTATACCCGGCTTACTCAAATCAAGCGCCCTGTACGCAAGCTTTTACTTTCTTTGTGAGAGTCCTAGATGATTGTGCCGACTTAACGGCTTTAAGTGTTTCTACTCCACAAGCTGGTTCTGTGAGCGTTCCCCTTAATTGTGGTTTAGCGCAAACAGGCCCTTCACAAAGTTTATTCTTACTGGCTGGTTTAATGATGTTAGTGTTAACGCTTATCTTCGGAGTTTTCTCTCGTAAGACGAGCCGTTAGAGGCTATTGATAATCTTCATAACATAAAAAACACCTCGCGATAATGCGAGGTGTTTTTTTATTTAGATAGTAACTTAGACAGATTTTATATGTTTTAAGTGAAACTTTCTGGCCTGTCTTTCTAGGATGTCTTTAATTTGATCGGCTAAGGCTTTTATCGTTTCACTGTTTGATTCAGCCATAAAATCCCCCCCATTAGGCGAAGTCATATGAGCTTTAGCTTCAAAGCGATCACCCGATTTATGTCGATTCTTTTCTAAGGTGACATGAACGACTACAGAATCGTCGTCACCCGCTTCTTTTCCTAAGAAACGAATTACATCGTTTAATCTTTTTTCAAAGTACTCTTGGTCATCCTCAAAAAAGGTCACGTCGTTGGTGTTGAATTGAATAATCATAAGATTAATTGGGTTAAGAATCGGTTACCTAAATAGTTCTTTAAGTGTCTCTTACTTTATAGCAAAATCTAAGCTTTTCCCAGAAAATTTTGAGTTTAATTTTATGCGAGGCGTGTCAGTAACTTTTCCAATAACTTGAGCTTCAACTTCTTTGTCTGCTTCATTTAGAGCGGCACAGATTTTGTCCGCTTGATCTTCGTCACACACGAGCATCATAGCCGTGCCACAATGCCAAGTTCGGTAACACTCAGCTTCATCAATTTGGCCTAATTCTTGTAGTTTCAAAACGGCTTCATGAGGTGTGTGTAGATTTGGTAAATCAGCCCCAAGTCCTTCTGGTAAAATTCGAGGAAGATTCCCTGGTACTCCACCACCCGTAATATGGGCGAGTCCGTAAACGTTGAATTTTCGTGGTCCGTTAAAATCACCCAGCACCGTATCGAGTAATAAGCGATGAAATATCTTTGAAGGCGTTAATAAAACTTCTCCCCAAGATTTTTCTTCATTAAAAGGCTCTTGATGCCAGTTCTCTCCAAAAGTCGACTCACAGACCCTCCGGGCTAGTGAGGTTCCGTTAGAGCGAATAACACGACCTTTTAATCCAATCACTACTTGGCCGGGTTTAATATCTTTTCCCGTAATAAATTTATCTTTTTTAACGACTCCTACGGCCGTAGCGTTCCACACCATACGGTTTAAGGCATTCCCTAGTTCTGCAATTTCTCCACCAGGAATAACAATTTTTTCTTTGATGCAGGCTTTTGCCAGTCCGTCAGTTAAGGTTTTAATCGCTACTGGATCTACTTTTGGTACGTCGAATGTGTTTGTTATTGAAATGGTTTCAGCACCAACACAAATAGCGTCATCGGCCACCATGCAGACTAGATCTTCGCCTAAAGTGTCGTAAATACCGGTTCTTTCCGCAATTTCTAACTTGGTTCCCACACCATCATCATTTTGAATCAGTAAATAGTCCCCCATATCTAACGCACCACTAAATCCACCTTCAAGGGCAAAGGGTTCACCAATCAGGCCTTTGCGACTACTAAAAGTTGTTTTTGCATTCTGGTAAGCCGCTTTGCTCGCGGCGTCGCCTGCTTCAATGTTGACACCGGCACTGGCATAGCTGTGACTCATTATTGATTGAATACAATTAATCCAAGGTTCTCACCAAAAATCGCTTTGAGGTTTTCGAGTTCATTCAAGGTGGTTTCACCCAGCTTAACCAGTAAAACGGGGGTATCAGAATTATGGTTTATGGTGTCAGCTGGAGAAAGTGAAAAGTGCTTTTCACTGGCTGGAAAAGTTCCAATTAAACGAGGTGACTCGAAAGTAAGAATAAATTGCTCCAGTAATTTTTCGTCGTGTTTCCCAAGTTTTTCTGGCATGACTAAAATTGGACTCTCTGGGAATAGGGCTTTGATTTGAGCATTAAAGCTTGTTCTTCCACCAATAGATTCTTTTAAATAAGCGGCTATTGTTGCAAAGGTAACCCCCAGTAACAATGAAACGACTACAATTACCCAAGAGGGGAGTGTTTGGCCTTCAGAAAAAACTTCTGGCCTTGTCATCGCGTATGGAGCACTGCTGCCCTCATTTAGTTCGGTAAAACGATTGTCGATTTGACTTAGTAAAGCCGCAACGACTTTATCACGATGCTCTATTTCTTCATTTTGCAGTTTTAAGGTCCAGAAAACATTGATGTAGTTTTGCTTTCTGGCGGCTAGTTTTCGTTTGAAATTATCAATTACAACTTCGGCTTCTGCGGCAATGTCTTCACGAAATTGAGGGTTTTTTGCCCATCCTGCCATAGCTTCGGCCATTTTCATTGTACTTTCTGCGTGATCAAAAGTTTGGGTTCCTTGATCGGTAACGAGTGGTTTTAGACTAAAATAAACTGTTGTTTTTTGAGTCTCTGGAAAAAGCTGTAGTAAGGCGTAAACTCCAAAAGTGACGACTAAAAGTGTAAATGCAAAAGCCACAAATTGGCGTTTAAGGGGCGAAAGCAAATCGGCAATAGGCATGGTTAAATATTTATTAATGGCATTTCACTTACTTTTTGGCTGACACGGCTGCTGCTTTCTAATTTTTTCAAATAAGCTTCGTCTATATCTCCTGTAACGTATTTACCGTCAAAGCACGAGCAATCAAAACTTTTAATATTTTCGTTTCCTTCGTGGGCCGCCCAAATTAAATCATCGAGGTTTTGATAAAATAACGCATCAGCGCCTAAGACTCTTTGAATTTCATCAATCGTTAAATCATTGGCAATAAACTCTTGTTTGGTTGGCATATCAATTCCGTATACATTTGGGAACTTAACTGGAGGCGCTGCACTGGCGACATACACTTTTTTGGCGCCAGCATCTCGACACATTTGAATAATTTGTTTCATAGTGTTTCCACGAACGATTGAATCATCTACGAGTAATACGTTTCGGTTTCTAAACTCTAAGGGAATGGCGTTTAGTTTTCTTTTGATAGACTTCTGTCTTTCTTTTTGGCCTGGCATAATAAAGGTTCGCCCCACATATCGGTTTTTAACGAGTCCTTCACGGTATTTGATGCCCGTCGCTTTAGCGACTTCTAGGGCAACGGGTCTGGCCGAGTCGGGTACAGGAATAATGCTATCAATTTCTAAGCCGGCTGCCACGATTTGCTTGGCTAAGGCTTGGCCCATTCGTAGCTGAGTTTTGTAAACCGAAATGCCATCTAGCATAGAATCGGGCCGAGCTAAATAAACGTATTCAAAGATACAAGGGTGCAATTCACCCTCCGCCGCTTTGAAAGAATGAATTTTACCTTCTAAATCAATTAACACCGCTTCGCCTGGTTGAACGTCTCTCACTTTTTTGAAACCAAGAATCCCAAAAGCGACATCTTCTGACGCAAAAGCGTAATCATCTCCCAGCATTCCGGCGGCTCGTTGTCCCATTGAAAGAGGCCGAATTCCATTTGGATCACGAAAAGCCAATAGACCTACGCCATCTACCATAGCAATCACTGAGTAAGCGCCTTTAACCCGTTCCATAGTCAATTTAACGCCTTCAAAAACGTTTTTTCTCGGATCGTCGTTTCCGTTTATTTTGATGCTATCGGCAATTTTATCGGCCAGGACATTTAGCAATACTTCAGAGTCTGAAGTGGTTCTTAAATGTCGTCTATATTTGCCCTGAACTTTGGCTCTTTGTTGTTCGGTATTAGTAAGATTTCCATTGTGAATTAAATAAATTCCGTAGGGAGCATTCACAAAAAAAGGCTGAGCTTCTTTAGCGCTCAGGGAACCAGCCGTTGGATATCGAACATGTCCTAAACCGACATTCCCTCTTAATATTTTTGCGTGTCCTGAATGGAAAACATCTTTTACTAAACCGTTGTCTTTGTGTTCATGAAAGAACGTGCCGTTGTAGGTGACAATTCCGGCTGCATCTTGTCCGCGATGCTGGAGCATCAGGAGTCCGTCGTACAGTTCAGGGAAAACTTCTTGCTCGCGATTGGAAAGGCCTAGAATACCACACATATATGGGAGGGATTTAAAATGAAAAAAAGAATCCTGGCTCGTCACCGTCAAGATATTTAAAATACTCGCCTAAGCAAGAGGGGATTTTATGAAATTGAGTGTTATGGTGCGGCCGAAAGAGTCGGCCGCCTTGAGGCTCTTTAGTAAAGGCTGACAGTTGCCACCCACAAGTTGAGGGCGGCGCCAAAAGCTGTGAATGCCCAAACGGTCCAGTTGTTAAGCTTTAATGCAGTGATGATTCCCTTGCCCCGCGCCAGACAACAATCTTGGCGAGAAATACCAGACGATTGTTCCCAGCCAGATCAGGCAGTTTTTTATTCATTCTATCTGCCCGAGTTCGGGCAAAAGAAAGGGGATCAGAGCGACCCCAATTCCTCAAAAGGCCATAGCACCAAAAAGAAAGATAGAGTTAACCAAAAGATCAAGTTCCACGGTCGTATTTTTTATTCTAACGTGTGTTGTCGAGGCGATAACAATGCCCAAGTGGGTTATTGTCGACAAAATCGACTTGTTTGTATTTTTGTGTTTAATTATATAAAGTTAACAGAGCTGGAATTTAATTTAATATTAAAACTTATGTTAGAAGTGGTGTTAAGTTACGCTGGAATTGATGCTTTTTCTCAAGAAGTAAATTTAGATGCAGAACTTCACTCTGAAATTACCGATAGGTTAAGATTGTTCGCGCTTGGGCGATTAGACGCCATGTCTGATATTTTATTAGAGCCAGATACGGAATTATTTGAGCCCCCTCAGATTAATGCTGGCTACTTACTTATATACTATTATTTTGTCGATAATGAAGAAGAAGGTGACCAAGTATTCATAGAAGATTTATTTGAAGATGATGAATATCCCTGCTTGGCGGTTCTGCCTGAAGAAATTGGCCTGCTTCGATCTGAAGTTTTATCAGCCCTAAATGCGCAGCTCCCAATTAGTGATTCTAATTAAACCTTATGGCGAACTTGGTGGGTTAATGGGAGCGGCTAAATCTGCTGGCCTTTGGTCGCTTTCAATCAGTTGATTATATTTATCAACGGCTAAATTAACGACACTGTTGTATTCGGCATTGTCTTTGCCCAGTTCGTAACATTTTTTATAGTACCGTTTGGCGTCTTCGAATTTGTTTTGTTCTTCAAATAAAAGCCCTAGATTTAAATACGTTCGCGGGTTTTGAGGATCAATAATTCGAGCCGCTTCGAGAATTTGGCCTGCTTCTATATATTTTTCATTCGCGATTAAAGCCCAGCCATGAACGTTGGCCGCCATGACATCGCTCGGATCTTGTTCGTATAAAATGGTGCTAAATTCTAAAGCCACTTTTGGTTCTTTTAGTAAGTCTACGGCTGTATGAATTGCTGAAATAAATTTTTCAGATTCGGTATCGTAATCCAGCAAGTCTCGGTAGAGTTCGATCACTTGATCGTATTTTTGTTGAGAAGAAAAAATGTCGAGTAATTTCCAACGCACCTCAGCGGAGAATTCAAAATCATAGTCGAGGGCTTTTTCAAAGAATAAAGCCGCATCGTCTAATTTCTTTTGTTCGTACAAACTTAAGGCTAAGAAGTACTGAGTTTCTGGCCGAAGTGGATCAAGTTCATAAGCGTGTCTTAAATCGAGTTCGGCACGAGCGTAGTCACGGAGAAGCATTTGTGCGTAACCGCGTAGTATCCAGGCATCAATATAATTTACATCTTCTTTAATGGCTGTGTCAGCGAGTTCTCGGGCCAAAGTGCCTTCATTATAAGTCGCTAAAACTTTGGCCATTTCCGCAAATAAATGGGCGTTTTTGCCTTCGGCTAAATTATCAAATTCTTCATAGACAATTGAAAGTTCTTTAATTTTTACCGCGACATCCGAAGTGAGCACTCGTTCTCCTTCATAAGGGTCTAGTAATCCATCTTCAGAGACAATTGGCGCCTCGGTGACGACATCCAGTTTTTGCAAATTTTTAAGAATTTCTCTTGCGCCCGTATGATCGTTTTGCAGCGCTAGTAAAACCGCTTTATAAAATTCTAGTTCTGGTGGTAAGTTATCACTTTGGTTCATAATCTCTAAAACCTCAGAGAATTTTCGAGCCGCAATCCATTGCCGCGTTCTAATGACTAAAATTTCTTGGCTTTCTGGGAAACGCTTTTCGAGTTCTAAAATTAAATTTTCAAGTTTCCACACATCTCCACTGCGCAGATAAATTTCGGCTAAAATTAAGTACGGTTCAATGTAATCTGGTTTTTGCTTTAGAGCTTCAGCGATTTCATTACTGGCTAAGGCAAAGTAATCGTGATTCATTAAGGTTCTGGCCTCTTTGAGTCTTCCCATGTATGAAACCTGACGAGGTACGCCCGCTTTGGCTGGCGTAACGTTTTCAATAGTATTTGGATTTGGCGTGGTGATTCCCGCTTGGGTTGGAGTGATCATTTGGGCGATGGCGTCGCGCATAACCCAGGCGCTCCCACTAATTATAAAAAGGCCTAAAGTAAAAATTATCGTTTTTAAAAGTATTTGTTTGTTCATGCTGAGCAGAGTATAAATGTAATTTTTTATTTCAAAACTTTGATGTGGCAAATTAAGGTTCGAGCTTATTAACGATTAAAGTTGCGTTGTGTGAAAATTTTCCTACGATCTGCCTCGCTTTTACTCATTAAGACGGCGAGCGTAGCTCAGTGGTAGAGCAGCGGTTTGTGGTACCGCTGGCCGTGGGTTCGATCCCCATCGCTCGCCCCATTTAATTTTTACACTTTAACATTCCTCTTGTAGGCTTATTCGCGATGCCAAAAAAATCATTTAAAATTGGAATTGATGCCCGGATGTTTTCTGATGCTTTTACCGGCATTGGGCGTTATAACTTTGAATTAACCAAACGTCTTTTCAAAGAGAAGTCTTTCAAAGATCAATCTTTGGAGTGGGTGATTTTTTTGAATGAACCGCAGTTTAGTGAGTTTGAATTTCCGGCTCATGTTAAAAAAGTCTGCGTGAACGCTGGGCACTACAGTTTAGCGGAGCAATTAAACTTTGCTTGGTTACTGTATAAAGAAAAATGTGATTTAGTGCATTTCTCACACTTTAATTTGCCGCTGCTTTATTGGCGAAAATTTGTTGTAACGATTCATGACACGACGATTTCTTTTTACCCTGGAAAAAAAATGAACGCTTGGTGGCGAAAACTCGCTTACAAATTAGTTATAAGACACGCGGTCAAAGCGGCTTTGCATATAATTACGGTTTCAGAACATACCAAAAAAGATGTCATTAAGTTGTTTGGCACGGCCAGCGAAAAGATTTCGGCCATACACATTGCCCCTTCACCAGAGTTTCAAATTATAACCGATGATGAAGTAACTGACGTGAAACAGAAATTCGGATTAGAAAATTTCATTCTCTACACCGGTAATTGGCGCGAACACAAAAATTTAGTGGGATTAATTGAAGCTTTTGCTGCGTTGCAAAAACAGCCAGATTTTGCCGATTTAAAACTGGTTATAACGGGGAAAAACGATCCGCATTACCCAGAGGTTATCGAAACGATTAAAACCCATAATATAGAAAGCTCGGTTTTATTAGTGGGGCTCGTTAATATTAAAGATTTGATTGCCTTGTTTAATGCGGCGCAAATTTATGTCTGCCCCTCTTTTTACGAAGGCTTTGGTTTGCCACCCCTTGAAGCGATGGCCTGCGGAACGCCTGTGGCGGTTTCTGATGCAGCCTCATTGCCTGAAGTTTGTGGAAAGGCGGCGGAGTATTTTAATCCTCATAGTTTGGATGATATGACGCAGGTGTTGGATAAACTGTTGCATAACCGTGAAAAACAAGCCGCCTTGAAAGCCCTTGGTTTAGAGCACATAAATAATTTCAGTTGGGATCAAACGGCTAATAAAACCTTAGAAGTTTATAAACAAGCTTTAAGTTAATGTTTGCGGCGGGGTGGTACTAAGTCGGTTACGGCCAATATTTGTTCTGGCCTTAATCCCACTAAAGTTGGGTCAATGGTAAAAAAAACTCTCAGCCTAATTCCATTAATTAAAATGTCGGTATCGTGTAAAAGCACAATGTCACCTGGCTTATCAACGGGCGTACCGTCTTCATTTATATCTCTATCTTCTGGTAAATTAAAAACATTAAATATGTCGTCTTGAATTCCCAGTGATTCAAAATCGTTTTCTAAGGCTTCCAGAACAGCCATCACTAATTGTGGATGTTTTTCCACCATAGCCCCGACCAAATTAAAAAACTCAGGAAAATATTCCGGTGCTGGAAAGACTTCTTCCCCTTGACTGTTAATTCCGCTGACATCAAAAACCAATGTGGATTTCATTTATATATTTATTAAATTAAATGAGATTAAATGCAACCTCTTTAAAGATTATATCACCGTGATTACAGGGTTTAGGCAACCGTAATGACTTGGTTTTGGGATAGAACGTCTTTAGAATAAATAGGACTCACAATCAACGCAGTTTAATGCTTATCCAAAGGTCTTTCCGGGTCTTTTGTCAGCGTGCTAGAAACAAATTTTTAGTGCACTGTCTGCTCGTGTGTCTGCTTTGTGGAACAATCCCTGCGCCCGTTTGGGCTCAATTAGCTCCTAAAACAGGGGTTCAAACCGTAAAACTAGTTTCACTTTTGGTGGAAGATGAAATTTATCGTCAGACGGAACTCAAGCCGCTTATTTTGCGTTATGCGGACGACGTGGCAAAAGCTCAGGATGCGGAAGTGATTATTACTATTTTAAATAATGACGTGTCACCATTTGATATTTATGAAGGTTTAGCACAGCTTTATTATAATGGGTTACCGGCTGATGATTCGCCGGCAGACCTGAAGGGAGTTATTTTAATTGGAGACTTACCGTTACCGGTGGTAGAAAAGAACGGCAATTTGTGGCCGACGGTTTTTCCCTACACTGATTTTTATGAGCCCAGTTATTTGTGGGACGAAGAAAAAGAACGCTTTGTATTTGAAACCGGTCAAAACATGGCTCCGGAAATTTGGCATGGAGTTATTAAAGCTCCCAGCGATAACTTAACGACCCGAGTTTCACAACTTCGTAATTTTTTTAATGCTAATCACGGCATTCACCGCGACGAAATTACTTTTGATAAAAAAGTTTTTATTGCCGATTTAGTCCGACAACGAAAAATCGTGCCGAGTATGCTTTATTGGCGTTACCAAGAGTGGGTTGAGTTTGTCGAAGAAGTGCAGTATTTACGTTATACTAAGCATTGGTTGAGAAGACTTTATGAAAGAGCCGAACAAGCAGGGATTAGTTCTGGGAATTTAAACAGCCTCACTGAAAACGAAAAACAAGCCTTAGCCGATGAAATTTTAGCGGCTGATTCTGGCTTAACTCGGGCAGAGGTTTTAGAAACTTTGAATGCGGATAATTTATCTGAATTGCCCGATAATTTTGCGAAGAGTATTATTGATAACTTAGCCAAACGTTATGTGCGCTTATATGAAAATTGGATTACCCAAGCGAACACCCACGTTGAAAGAAGTGGCCGTTGGACGGCAGCTGATGTAGAAAGTTTGCCCGCTTTAGTTTCACAAAAAGATGAAGCGTCGGTTTTAGCGCTGCGTTACTTTAATGACTTAGTTGAAGAAGCTTTGCTGGAAGCCGTGAATGAGGCTAACGTGCCACAAGATGTCGCCATGCCGCATACGGTGGTGGTTCCGTACGAGGAGTCTGGACCGGAGGGGGGCACGAATTACACGAATAAACCCGCTTATTGGAACGGTGTCAGACCATCTGGTAATATGACGGCTGAGGAATGTACACTCATTCGCGGTTCACAACGTAATGATACCTTCCCGTTTGCACAGCAAGTTGAAGCGAATCAAAGTATGGATATTGATACCATTGATTTGTGTAAAAATGTTTCTGAACCAAATTTTAATAGTGATAAATACGAAGGTTGTTGTGCCAGAAACATAACTTACGAAGACAATGCTTTTGGCTATAATACCTGTAATTTAGGAACTTTATGGGCCGGTGGGCAAAGCGGCATTAATTCGTTGTACCACGTGGGAACTGAATTGCCGGTTTTCTCGCAACGTGGAACTCGAGAAATAGTGGGACTTCAAGGCGCTGATGGTTGTAGGCCTGGCCTAGCGGTTAATGAAGACGAAACGTATGCGGCTCGTTTTTCTAGCTTGATGGTGCACGATGAACCACGCCCTAAAACCATTATGGATCAAGTATCAGCGCAATTCACTCGTGCTTTGCCGGTGGACGATCCTCGCGCCTTGTCTTTCATGGACCACGGCGAAAAGTTCCATCGTTTAGAATTCCCAAATGTTTTTACTCAGCGGGAAGCGGTGGCTAATGCCAACCAGTTACAAATCGCTATGCGAAATATTTTGCAGACTAAAGTTGATAACATTAACACTATCACGGCGGCTGGAAATACGGTTTCAAACCAACAGTTTTCAAGTGGGGCTGGGTTTGCCGGCCAGAATAGTATTTGGTTCGCTCAGTATGCTAGCACAGACACCGGAGGCGGTGCTGGACCTGGTTTATCAACTGAACCAGGCGGGGGAACTGGTGGAGGTGGCGACGATGAATGTACTATTAGTCAAACGGTACAAGCGATAGATGAATTTACCAAGGCCCGCCGCTGGAGTGGTTGTGGTGGTAGTTTTACAAAATTTTACGAAACAGGCGCTTTAATTCCTAATAGTTTTGTGGATGAAATTATGGCTAAATTCGATTGGCAAAAAGTTTATGAAGCGTTGGCTTGGATTGATTTAAATATTGAATCTAAAAATCGTCAGGCGTTTGAACACGCCATGCGGGGCAGCGAAGATTACAATGATTTTTTTGAAGAGACAGATTTTAAAGGTTATGAAGTCGTGCAAATTATTGGAAACGGTTCGACCGAACAGGGTTTAGAAATGGCTTTTTTACCAGAAGACTTTGACCCAGATTTTCAATTTTTAGAGGCTCGAAGTGAGGAAGCCGCTTTTGTTTATGAAACAGGGGAAACGAGCACTGAGTTTTTAGGTGAAGATTTCGCTGATACTTTTTTAAATGCCGAAGAAGAATCTAAATGTGATTCTATTCCAAATACCACTTTAACGTGGCCTTTGAGACTGGCTTGCTCGATTAAGGCCACTACTACGGCAACGACTAAAAAAGTAGCGGTTGGACCAAACCTAGGAACTAATGCCCCGATTGAGCCCATTATTGAAGACTTAAATGTGAGCTTAGAAGGTAAAAAATTGACCGTTACTCCTGGTAACATTTTTGCTAGCAGCCAAGGTCGAGACTTAATTGAAGTGACGGTTAAGTTAGAAGATACAGCTGGTAATTTACAGAAAGGCGATTTTTCTACAGAAATTAGTTTAGAATTTGATAGTACGGATGCCGCTGACTTTTTTGAAATAAGTCCGGCTCAAAATTTACCATTAGTGGCTGGGGAAATTACTTTTTTCTTAGTGCCTAAAGGACGCGAATTTGGGGGCCAATTTAATATGACGGCCGTCGCTCGAAATTTAAATAATAGTGCGAAAAAACTCAGTAGTGTGCCGATTCCGGTTCGACTTGGGCAATACCGCTTATGGAGTAAAATTATAGAAGATGAACTGATTGTGGGTGATGAAGATGGGACGACCGTGGAAGTTAAAGTTTTAGACATTAATGACGTCCCAACGCGTGACTGGGAAGGAGAGACTTTAGAATTTAATTCTGCGGGCGGTACTTTTGAAAACTATGGCAAGACAACCATAAAAAATGGGATTGCTCGAATTAAGTTCTTACCGGGGACTAAAACCGGTACCTATGAAATAAATGTTTCTCAACCAGAAACTTTGTTACCTCCACATAAAACAAAAGTTACCTTGTTGCCTGATTTAGCCGTGGGAATTCAATTTAATAAAAAATCACCTTACTTAGTGGCCGGGAGTTTTTACCAAAATATTGGTGCACAGTTAGTAGATAAATTTAATAATATTGTGGATGGAGTTCCGCATGAATGGACGTGGAAAACTCAGAACTTAGATATTCTTGATCGGGCGGCTTACGATGCGGACCCTCGTAAAAATGGCGTGCAAATGCTGGCTTCATTCGGTTCTATTTCAGAACTTCCGATTCGGGCAACGGCTGGGAAGGACACGGCTCAAATTTTAATTCTAAGTGATTTCTTAGCCGAAGAATCGACGAAAGCTTTAGAGTTTAAAGTGATTCAAGATCCGGTGTTTCAGGTGTCTTTTGATAAAACAAAAGTGGAAGCTGGAGATGAAAATTTTATTACGGCTCAAATTGAAGCGAGAACCAAAGATGGCTTATTAATTGAAGATGATTTTGTACTTCAAATTGGTTCTGAACCTATTGTGAGAGGGACTCTGCCAGAAAATGTCCAATTGTTTAACGGCAAAGGAGAATTTAAGTTTCAACCTGGGACTCTGGCGGGGAATTTTAAGTTAAGACTGGCTTACCCAGGGTTTGTTAACAGTTTAACGGCTTTCACCGTGTTACCTGGCGAGCCAGCAAAAGTGGATTTATCTCTGCCAAATAAAAACCCAGAAGCGGTTGATTTTGATGCGAATGAAACAATTGAATTAAGCGTTCAGGTTTATGATAAATATCGAAACTTAGTGCCTAACTGGGTCGGTAAAATGAATCTGAGAGCCACCGAAGGGACGTCGCATTTAATTGATATTGATACCTCCGACTTAAATTTTATTAGCGGCAAGAAAACGATTGCGCTAAAGCCAAAGAATTTATCGGGGACGGTGAGACTCTTAGCCGAACATGAAGACTTAACGCTTGGCACTTTAGAGTTTAAACTGACCAGTTTCTTTAAACTGACTGATGTACAAAATTTAGCCCCGAGAAATTTGCTGACCTTACTGCTTGGTTGGGAAGCGGGGGACTTAAGATACGCGCAAAATTTTGCCCTGACTTGGCTCACTAAAAATAAAACGGGTGGGGTAGCGACTTTGGCGAATGCTCCAGAACCAAATTATCAATATGGTTACGTGGCTCCAAGCGGTGATTTGGGGCCGAGACTAGACCAAGAGTGGGTTAGTGCTCAACACTTTAATTCCTTGATTAAAGGCGATAATAAAATCATTGCTCAAGCCAAAAGACATGCGCCATTAGAAGTTAAAGATACGCAAGATTTAGAAAACGTTGACGCACCGGCTCTAGCCTGGAAGTCTTTAATCGTAAAAAATAAAACACTTACCTACGACGAAGCCGAAAAAGTTTGGCGTTGGGATGGCTTGAGAGTGATTGAACTTGGTTCAGAAGGCGGTTTAAAATTGCTAGACCGAAATTTTACGCTCAAACCGACCCGTAATATTTTTATCTGGAATGTTTATCGCAACCGTGATCTACTAGGAACCTTTAAGTGGGTTTACTCAGATCAAAAATTAGAAATTAAAGAAAACTTTACTCAAAATGGAGCGTTAGAAATTCAACTGATTGATCCGAAAGTTTACAGTGATGAAAGTTTAGTCGGCAACAGTACGAATGCCGGTTTTGGTTATGTATTACTCGATCAAAGTAAGAAAGAAATGACCAGTCGCAAATTAGGTTCTTTAGAGGCTTCAATTGAAAATGAAACGGGCACCAACTATTTAGCTTGGGGCCCAGATTGGGGAGCGGCGGCGCACGTAGCGGCTGGCGAAAGCCTTGGAAATGCAGTTCAACTTAGCAGTAGTGATTTGCTGATATTTTATGGGGATCCTTCTCTTTCGGTTAAATTGACGAATGGGACTTCACCCAAAACCGGATTTACTAAAGATATGGGACAACCGCTTTTTAAAACGGTCGACGGAAATATTAAAACTTTGTTTTCGGTTGATGCGGATGCCGATGGTTTAAAAGATGTGCTAGCTTTAACGGGTAATAAATTATGGGTGAGCCGACAACTTAAGCCGAATGGAAAAGATAGACTTCAGTTTAAGGCCCCAGAAATGTGGCTTCAGCTTCCAGGCGGTATTAAATCTTCACTCCTGTTAGAAGGTACTAATGAAAACTGGAGTTTACTTCAGTTAGATTATAGTGATCAGTTAATTGCGTGGGCCTGGAATGATGGACAGTTTGAGCCGACACAAGTTACATGGCTTGGAAATTCACCAATTGAATCCTTTCAAACCGGAGTTTTGAATGAAGATGGATTTACCGATTTAGTGGTGGTAGATGAAAATCATAGTTTATGGCGTTGGTCTTGGTTAGGAGAAAATCGCTTTGCAACGCCAGAACTTATAGCTGAGTTTCCCCCGAACTTTGTTTTTACTGATGAATCTTTAGACAATCCAAATATTAATTTAAAACTTGGTTTTATTAGCTACGAAGGCATAGAAGGGGACGGCGTTTTGGCGGGTAATACAACGATGATTAAAACGAGTCCTGATGCTCGTAAAATCACACTCACGCCAGATAATTTAGACGAAGCTTTAATCGGTTCGTATTACGATGAAACTAAATCGAATCCAAACCAAGTACAATTTGTTTCGCTTGAAGATGCAAGTTTTTTGGGACGAGCTGATTACACCACAGAATCAGATAAAGAGCAGGTGATTCCAGGGGATATAATTGAAGTTGAATTTAAATTATCGACCACTAATACGCTTGATAAAGTGCAGTTAATTCTGCCGCAAGATAAATACTTTAGTTACGTTCCCAATAGTTTTAGTTGTACAAACTGTGGGGGAGCGGTCGAGATTTTACAAAAAAGTGAACGAGAGATTTTTTGGGCGCGTATTCCCCGTTTGCAACGAAATTCAGTGGCGACATTGAGTTGGCAGTTACAAGTCGAAGCGTTGCCAAATTTGAAAGTAGCGGTAGGGGATTTTGAAAATGGTTTTGATACTTTAGATGATATCGCGGTGGCTTGGAGTGAAGGCGATGACCCAATCATGCTTTATTATATGTCGAGTAAAGCGGAGGCTGATAATCCTGTCGTGAAACCTATTAGTGACCAAAACGACGTGGTTGAAGTTTCAGATGCCGCTATTACTTCAGCGTTTGATAATACCGCAGATCCGGATGGGGATGGAATTCCCGCTTCTCATGATCATTACCCTGATACCGCTAATGGGGCTGAAAGCATTGGGGCTGGTTTATTACCGGGAATGCTCGCAGGAGCGATTGGAGGTATTACCGCTAGTTTATTACAAGGGGGCGGATCGTGCTTTCATCAACCCATGAGTAAAGCGCAAAATGCACCAGGGCTGGCAACCAACTATAATCCACCGCACGCGACTCCAGGGGGGAAAAGTGGTGGAAGATGTGCGACGTGTTTAAGAAATCTGCGAACCTATAACATGCCGACCAGTACGGGACGGTCTGCCAGTGCGGTTTGTTTGGGACTCAAGCGACCGAACATGGCGAGCCCAGTGGAAACCGATAATTGTCATGTTTCAACGGCTACGCAGCAGTTTAATGAAACGTGTCCTGAAAGTGGAACGAACCCAGAAACGAGCCGAATGCTGAACAATAGTTCTAGTTTTGTTCAGGGCAGTATGAATTTTCAAATTCCAGGTAATATTGACGCCGCTAGTTTGAATTCAAAACTTCAAACCCAATCGGGCCCAATTTCTGGCCGATTAACGGCGGGTACTGATAAAGCTTCAGCTTGGTCGAGCCAGCAGTTTGTGGATTTAAATCGTAAAACGGCTGAATCTGAACCTGGGGCTAATCGCGTGGACAGTAGTCCAAGTTTCGCCGGAGAAAGTGGGCCAAATCACTTAAGGCCTGAAGGCGCAATGGATGAAGCCCAAAACGCGCTTGAAGCGGGTGACACGGTGAATTTTACCCGTGAACCAGTCCCAGTCGTGATTCCGTCCACAAAAGCTTCTGAATTAAAATCTGCTGAATCTGAATTCACGATTAATAAAGAAGCCTTTGAAACCGAATTAGAGTCTGTTATTCCAGCTGACACGGAGAACTTTCAAAATTCACTAGAAGCCTTAGTGGAAGCTTATCCAGAAATGGTGACGACTGAGTTAGCCGATTTACCAGACGAAGAATTGTTGCGTGCATCTTTCACGCGTTACCAAATTCAACTTCGTGATTTCGCGGCGGCTTACAAAGCGGTTTGTTTAGAGAACGAAACCAATCAAGTAACTGAAAGTTGTAAAGTCGCTCAGTCTTATATGCTGCAAGCACAGACAGATTTTAACCAATTAAGAACCCTACAAGAAACGGGCTTAGCTTCACTTGTAACCGCTCGAGCAGAAGCGGAAGTGGCTTTAGAAGAACTCGCCGCAAAAGAACCAACATTGGCTCCTGCTTTAGCCGACTATGCCGAGTCGCTTGAAACTGCGGTTGAAGCTCGTTCTACCTTAGAAGGATTTGTGCAAAAATTCACCGAAAGCTTTGATAACACCAAAGACTTAATTACCTCTGCCACTGATAGAGTGCTCGAAATTCGAGAAATTGAAAATCAAGTGGTGGCCGCTACTACGCAAATGACAGAAATCTATGCGAAACAACAAGAGGCATTTGAAGCGAAAGAAACACAAAAGCAAAACGAATGGATGGCAGCTTCTGCGGTAAATCAAGCGCAACATTCGGCTGAACAAGGGGTGATGAATCAGTTCTATAATTTTTCTTTAACCTACCAAACAGACATTGTAGATCGTGGAACATTGCTTCCTTGGAAAACCAATAATGGTATTAATGGTGACTTGCCGATTACTACGCTGCCCGTTTTCCCACAAGTTAAACAAGATGCCAAAAATTCAACGCCGGGGCGTATGGATGTGACACTGCCAGAAGTACAAGTCGAGACCGTTGATCTGGGGCCATTGAAAACTATGGAGGAAGTACCGCCAATGCCAGAAGTGAGTAACGATTTAGCGGCTGACATCGAGCAACTTAGTTTTGAAATAAATCCAGTTGAAGAGATGGCTTCTTTAACCGCTGGATTAGAACGTTGGAAAGCACTAGCACAGGCACTAGAAACGGAGCAGCTTTTTCCTGATTTAAACTCTGAAGCGGTCTTGAGCGGTAATTTCACCCCTTTGCCTTCTGTTCCTGCGAACCTTTCGGTTGAAGGTTTAAAAGCGATGGCGGCCTTAACGCCTGAATCTTTGCCTAAAAGACTAGAACCCGTTGTAACGCCAGAATTGCCCGCTTTTAATACGGTTCCCAAAGTGATTCAACCGCCCCTTGATTTTGCGGCGAATCTGCCCCAATTGCCGATTGATCAAAAACCGTTCACGCCACCACCACCGTCTACTTTACCAAAAGTGCCTCAGTTGCTGGCGGCGGCTCAACCAGCATTTGCTCGTATGGGTAAAATTGGGGCCTACCGAATAGGGGCTTCACCCGTTAGTGAATGGGATGTTAAGCCCCACGTTGAAAGAAGAACCGGCCGAACTTCTCTGGATGGAAATCGAGACTTTACGGCCGCGGCTTTAGATTTCAAACCGTACGCAGAAGTAGCTCAAAACTTAAATATCACTTCAGCTACGGGTATAAATGACATGTTTAATTCCCTTGGAGAAAATTGGAAAAATTTTTCATCTAGTATCACGGAGTCACTCAGCTTTCCAAACACTCCCAATTTACCGGCAGTTCAAACACCACTCCCAACCGAGCCGATAGAAGCCGTAAGCCTGCTTCCAAGTCAAAACTGGGCTTTACTACAAAAGGCGGCCTGGCAGTATCGTGGTTTAATGCCAGAGCTTAAAGTGTGGGAAGATTGGGTTATCGCTAGTGAACCAATTGATACTGTGGCGACACAAAAGTGGTTAACCGATTACCGCGAAACTTGGAATAATTATTTGGTGAAACTCAATGATTATGAAAATCAGTTAAGCGCTGAAAATAGAGCGTTGGCGAAACTCGCAAATCAAGATAAGCTTGCCTTTTGGGAATCTCCACAAGTACTCGCTTTAGTGCCTAAACTTGGACGACAATTTACGGCTGATGAAACGCCTAGTTTGAATTTAAGTATTCCTGATAGAGAATTTATTTCTAAACCTTTGAACCTTGATTTACCCGATATTTCAGTTTCTGACTTTGATTATTTTAACGTCCCAGGTTTTGATTTGCCCGGTAACAACGTAGCTGATTTACTGAGCACCGGTGTGGTAAGTAACGATGGTGATGGTTCGCTGACCGATAAAGAAAAAGAAGACTTACAAAACGCCGGTTTAAAACCGGGTATGTATTATGCCAAAAGCGAAAATGCAGAGGTTGATTTACTACACACTATGCCTTTTTATGGAGTCGAAGCCCAAACGGGAGCTGATTTAGATGGGGATGGCCAAAATGAAATTTTATACACGCTGAGACAGCGCACCGTTTATTTAAAAAGAAGTCCAAGTTTTGAACCAGAAGTGATTAAATCAGCCACCTTAAAACAATGGCCCCAAGCAGAGTTTTTAGCGGCAGAGCTCCCTCTTAAATCATTTGATACAACGCCCTTCTGGAGTCAGATGAATTTGGATGTTGTCCCTTATTCGGCTAATAGTAATCCATTTTATGAGTGGATTTTAGAATCCAAAATTGACGGAGCCCCAGAGTTTATCCACGGAATTTTTACGCAAAAAGAAATTGAACCAGAAACCAAACAAAAAACCATGGCGCAAGTGACACGAGTAACGGGTGAGGTTGAAGTGGCACAATTATCACGTATTGATTTCCCCGTTAGAACGAAAGAAGTTTGTCTTGGTTTAGAGCCCTACCAAATTTATTATGATGATGTGTTAATTAGGGCTGGTAATAAACCCGCCACACTGTGGACTTACTTGCACCCATTACGTGGCCGAGAAGCGCAGGAAAAGCAATGGACACTTAATCCTGGCGAAGCGCTCAGACTCGAATACGCTGATGTTTGTTTAACCGAGGGTGAAGCGAGTTGGCAACAAACAGACGAAGAAGATTTTATGAGTCGTAAATCACTTCTTAACAATGAAGCCTTAAGTGACGGCAGTGTTCTAACCCTTAAATCTGACTCTAAAGTCGAAGTTTTGCTCGCTGATGGACAGTCGATAGATATTGAAGGTCCTGTCACTTACTACTGGAATCAAATTTTACCGGGTGAAGTTCCAGAGGCGCAGCAAATCCCTTCTCTCAATTATTATATGACCTATAATAAACTTAGAACTTGGCGTGATGGTTTGCCAAGTATCACTCAATCTTTACCCGCTCATCCAAGTGTTTTACCATGGCAAAATTAAACACATTACGGCTCTCAATGGTGCTTGTTTTGAGCCTCGTTATTTTTGCGGTCGGTAATATTATTGAGAACGTTTATTCCGCAATTGATCCCTATATTTCTGATGAGGAAAAAGCAGAACTACGCGAGCAGCGTTATGCCGATTTAGGACACTGTCCGGCTCCTAAGCCAGAAGAACTTGAGGTGCCAGTTGAAGAGGTACAAAAAGACTACTTTGATACTCAAGCTTGTGTATCAGATACTTCCGTAGCGTCTTCTATCAAATCAAATAATAAAATGATTAAAGACGTTCGAGCCAGTGGTGGGGTTAAAAAACCGTTTGAACCAGTTGAGAAACCTAGCAGCAGTCCTTGTTCTAAAACCGATAAAAAAGTCATTGCCGAACAAGCGCGTAATGGCGCTAAAACCGAAGGTTTATCGGAAGGTAAAGATGGAGCTGAAACATCGGCTAATCAACCAGGATCGACGGCCGAATACGCTTTGGTGAGCCAAAACTTACAAACCTGCCATGAACAAAAAATGGATGAAATGGGACAAGTTGGACCTTCGTTTAACCTTTATTGCAAAGAGAATCCTGAGTTTTGTACGCAAAGCGCTAGTCGTTGGTATGCGCCAATTGCTGTCGCCCAAGCGCAAGTTGGATATCGAAATTTCTCTACCTATCACAGTAAACGTGTTCAAGAAATTGAGACTTCAAAGAAAGAATCCAGACAAGTTGAAGAACGAGCTCGCCAAGAACGAGCGACTTATGAACGTTATAATTATTTATCGCAAGCGCTTAAGACTGTTGCCGATAAGTCACAGGAAATTAATGCGAAAGCCGAAGTGATGATGATTGCTTTTCAAGCCTACGTAGAAAAATTTGATCAAGGTGGAACTTCTCATAATGCGACTTCACTATGAAATATTTCCTAACGCTTTTGGCTTTATCGGCTACGGTCATCGTTTTTGCGAGCACGCCTGATTACAAGGAAACTAAAACTGAGATTGAAGACGAGAAAAAACAACGGGCGGAGGAAACGGCTAGTGAAATTCCTTTTGATACGATTCCATTTAAAAATGATGTCACCCCTGGTGATGTAACCGAAGGCCAAGAGACGGGTCAATTCAGTACCGGTCTTTCAAGAAGAGAAGGGGAGCCAACGCTTCAAGAAAGAATGAGAGCGAGAGAATTGCAGTTTACTGCTTCAATGCTTGATCAAATCGCAGAAAATAGAGATATGTTAACCGATGCCACGGAGCGAGCCACCCGGCATGCGGATGGTGACGAAAGCAACGGCGGACTTGATATTTTAGCGCAGCAAGAAGCGGCTGATGTTGAACAACATGGTCCAAAAGCCAAAGAATCGAAACCGGCTTTTGCTGAAAGCAGCTCGAGCACTTTGAATCCGGCTCCACACGCATCATCTCAGCAAGGGGATGAGTGTATGGACGCTAAAGGTAATGCCGCCTCATTAACCATTGATCCATTGGCGCCAACCTATGAGAACGCTTGTGAGGGGGATTCTTTGTCTGAACATGCAGACTGTACTATGGCATCATCCAAAGAAATTAATTCAGAATCAAAAGGCGCGGGGGGTAATTCTACCCAAGTGATGCAACCAACTATGGAACCCGATCGGCAAAAACTAGGCGATGTGACTACTGCTAACAATCAAAAAACACAAAATGCGACCTGTTCAACGGCTCCAAGGCTGGCTGAATCTAAAATGGAAAATGTGGCTGATTTAGTGCAATCAGATCGTCGGGCTTTTGAACAAGCTGACCTGGTCGGGGGACGAACTTCAAGCGCTTTAAGTTACCAGCCAACCCCAGAGCAATATGTGCTTAAAAAAGCTTTACCGTGGTACCAAAATCTTTTGGCCTGGGTTATTCCTTCTTCTAAAGCGCAAGGTACTACGGGGACACTTAGAGGCCAAACAAATACTACTGGCCGCGAAAATGAATTAGCTCAGCAAGATTTTGATAAGTTTTTATCAGATCTGAAAAGCCACCCCGATATGGCGGATGAACAAGAATTTGCGAATCGAGTCAGTCAGATGATGGAAGATCAAAATAAAATTCAAAGAACGGTTCATGAATTAACCACTCAATTTGCTGAGAATATGGAAAAAATTGCCAACCTTAAAAAGAAACCATTTTAATATGAAAGTGCCTCAATTGGTTTTGAAAGTGAGTCAGTACATTTTGGGATTAGCCTTATTTTTTTCTATTGCCAATGCGGCTTTGCCCAGCGCTAGTGATCAATTTTTAAAGGGGATAAGTTCAACTCCTGCAGGTGTGGCTCAATCAGGAGATAAACACACTATTGAATTCACGGAAAGGTTTTCAAATAACCCTTGGATTAGTCAGTTTAACGACAATATTATTAATGGAGAAAAAGTAACGCCTGAGCTGCGCCAAAAAGGACAAGCGATGCTTGATAAAGTAGAAGAATTAGACAAAAGATGTGCCGCTACGCCAGATGGTCCAGCGCAAAAGGCTTGTGCACAGCAAAGAAATGCGGCAATAGCTCAAGTTGAAAAAATGGTCGCGGATAATAATCCAGATCTTAAAATTTTACTCAGTCAAACCGCGGCTGAGGCTGGGGATTTTAGCGGAGAATTTGACCCGAGTAATTTAGTGCAACAATTTGATTCTGTTTTTGCTCAAGTGGGGAATTTAAAGGATATGGCCGGAAGTTTAAGTTCAATGCCACAAACACCGACAAAAGAGGCCTTAAATATTCCGCGCCCAGCGGGTCCAAGTAACGATATCACTCAACAACTGAACTTAGGGGATAATTTAGCCCATAAAAGACTAGCCACCGCTGAAAACGAACCAGTGAGTAGTGATCAAAACGAAGGTTTCTTTGATAAGATTCAAAATTTTTGGCAGCGATTGAAACCAGGAGTGCAACAAACATTTTATATTAATGCCTGGGCACAAAGCCCCTTTAGTACTTTAGGTCAAAGTGGGCAAAGTCAGTTAAGAGTCATATCGAGTAGTCGTGCTACCGATGATTTTGACCGCCAATCTAAAACGGTGAATGATGAAAGAGATCGCCGTGTGACTCAACACAATGATATTGCCGGACAGGGTAATGCCGCGATTAATGAACGAGTGACTCAAAATATGGAAGTCATGAATGAAACTACTCAGCAGCAAGATCAGGCTTTGCAGTCGATTGAACATATATGTCAAAATCAAAGAGCCAGTGTGCCTTGTTGGGAAAATGGAAATGAAATTCCTTTTGATTTACTCGCCTTACTGATGGGTCTTACTGGTGGTGGCGGAGGTTCAACTGAAACCAGTATGCCAGAGCTTGAGCCTTACACGGCTTGGGTGCACTGTCCTTTGCCGGGACAAGGTTTTACTAGAGCTTCAGAAGGAACATTTCATACTGCGTTATTTTTAGATGAAAAAGCACGTCTTTTGCTGACTTTAAAATCGGTTTTGCCACAGCCAATGCATGAAGAGGGATGTATTGTGGCTTTACCTAGTGATGATGGTTGGCAGTTTTTTTCGGCGAAAGTTCAACCGGATCTTAGTACCCCAGAAAATAAAATTGAGGCGGATTTAGTGTTACTTAAAATTGAGACGGTTCACACTGAGGGAGGCAAAGATTTAGCGGATCCAGAGACGCCATTTGATGATTTTGCGAACCAATATTGGCCTGATTATACGGCTCAATGTATGAAAGATTCAGTTTTTAGAATTGGAGATGAGTTGAATGTCTATGGTTTTGAACCGCTTGAATCTGAGGCAGATGAGCCAGAAGATGTCGTTATTTTAAATGGTTTAGCAAACTTTGTTGCTGAAGAAAATGGCGCGACGCGTTTCACCACCAATGGTGAAGAAACGTTTAACGGGGGATTAGTGGCTCGAACCGAAACCGGTTGTTTCAAAGGTTTGGCAAAAATCGAGATCGATACAGAAGAAGAATCTAATGATCAATCACTTATCCCGGTGAGTTTGATTTCTCAGTGGTTGAACTCACAACAGTTTGTGTTAGCGATGCCAGAGAACACCGAATCTAGTTCAGATCGATAAAACTAAATTGATTCTACTGCACCGTACTTTTATCAACGTCTCGGGTTTCACGAATTAAATGACTGCCCTTACTGGCCCATTCGCCGGTCATTTCAACAATATTTTGCAAAATAGGAATCAGTATTTCTTTTTGGCGAGACATGATGGCTCGCGCTTTCTCTTCTATGGTAGTAAGCGCTTTAATTTGAGCATTACGCTTAACAGCCGCATTATTGAGTCCTTTCGCTACAGCAAATCGTTTTTCACTTTGGTCGTAACACTGTCCCGTGTTTTCTTCAAATCTTCTGGCACTGACATCTTCAATCTCGCCACTGGTACAGGTTTCAAAATACGTTTTGCAAATATCAATTTGGCATTGGGCAAAATTCTTTAAATTATCGGTAGAAGTGGAAACCACGGTATCGTTGTTGGCTTGATTATCTTGATATATCTCATTGGTGGCTTTATCATTCGCCTCATTTGTGGCCGCGTCTGCCGCGGCTCTGTATTCTGCAAAATAACTCGGATCATTACACCTTTTGGCATCTACCGGTGGCAAACTGGCATTACAAGTTCCAATCCCTTCACCGCTTGATTGAGCGAAGCTCAGGCTTGGAAGCAGAGTGCATAAAAGGACAAATTTTTTTATTTTCATATTTAAATTTTAAACCTTTGATTTCGGGCTCGCAAACCAAAGCCGAGAATCTGTTTTACTTTTTTCTGTCTTGAGCCCGTCTTTGCTGTCGACTGAGTCCATCAGCGCCTTTTGTTTCCCCCACGCCAAATTCACCTGTATCTTCAAGTGTTTGATTAATTTGGGCGTCGTTGGTTTGTAAATTACTTAAGTCTTTTTTAGGCGGTGTAGGTGGACGCTCTTTAAAATGAACTCGGAATAAATTTCCAACCGCCGTTAAGCGAATGTTGTTGAGTAAACGGCCAAACATTTTAAAGGCTTCGGCTTTATATTCCATGACAGGATCTTTTTGGGCGTAGCCAGATAAAGCGACACGATCACGCAAATGAGTCATTTCATCAATGTGTTCAAGCCATAATTGATCAATTGAACGAAGCGTCACGTGTTTAGAAACTTCATCCACTACTTCCTCTGGAAATTCATCTTGTTTTTTATCCCAACCGCTCAGTAGATAATTTTGAACCGTTTCAACGAGTTCATCTCGATGCTGAAAGCTTTCAAGTTCGTCGGCTTCAATAGGCGCTTCTAAATCGTAATAAATGGCATTTACTGCTTTAGCGATTTCATCGGTATCCCAAGTATTATCGTGGTTTTGTGAGGGGGCATTGTTATGGACTATTTGTTCCCCGAGTTCTTTAATCATGACTTCTAAATCTTCAAGAATAGCGTCTGAAGAAAGCAATTTTCGTCGCCGAGCATAAATTTTTTCTCGATGAATGTTCATCACATCGTCATATTGCACCACATGTTTTCGAGCGTCGAAATGAAACCCTTCAATTTTTTTCTGGGCGTTTTCAACCGATTTAGAAATCATTTTATTTTGAATGGCCTCATCTTCTGGTAATCCCATTCGTTCCATCATTTTTTCCATGGTTTCACCTCCAAATCGTCGCATAAGTGAATCTGTCATGGCGACATAAAACTGAGTAAAGCCAGGGTCTCCTTGACGCCCCGCTCGACCTCGTAGCTGATTATCGATTCGCCTAGATTCATGTCTTTCCGTCCCAAGAATCGCGAGTCCACCAGCTTCTTTTACGCCTTTCCCTAGTTTGATATCGGTTCCACGACCCGCCATGTTTGTGGCAATCGTAACAGCGCCCGGTTGTCCGGCATTAGCCACAATCTCGGCTTCTCGTTCATGTTGTTTGGCATTTAATACTTCGTGCTTGATGCCTGATTCGGTTAAAAAGGCTGATATTTGTTCTGATTTATCAATATTAACCGTTCCAATTAGAGCGGGCTGACCATTAGCGTTAAGTCGTTTAATTTCTGCTACTAAAGTTTTTAGTTTCCCGCGTTCGTTTTTGAAAATTTTATCGGGTAAATCTTGTCGTACAACAGGTTTGTTGGTGGGAATACTAAGCGTGTCGAGTCGATAAATTTTAGCAAACTCTTCCGCCTCGGTTTCCGCGGTACCGGTCATTCCCGCTAGTTTCGTGTAAAGACGGAAATAGTTTTGAAAGGTAACCGTGGCGAGTGTTTTTGATTCTCTTTGAATATCCACCCCTTCTTTTGCCTCCATAGCTTGATGGAGCCCATCTGAAAATCGACGCCCTGGCATTAAACGTCCTGTAAATTCATCCACAATAATTACTTGCCCATCACGCACAACGTAGTCTTGATCTTTTTGCATTACCACTCGAGCTTTAAGCGCATTTTCAACATGGTGAACGGCTTCAAATCCTCCATCAGCGAACATGTTGTCTATACCCAGTAAGCCTTCTAGTTTTTTTACACCGGTTTCGGTTAAGTGAACGGCTTTTTGTTTGAGATCAATCGTATAGTCCTCTTCATTGGTTAAACTTTGCATCACTTTAGAGTACTGCAAATATTTATCGGTTGATTCTTCGGCGGGAGCCGAAATAATCAGGGGAGTCCGTGCTTCATCAATTAAAATCGAATCCACTTCATCGACGATGGCAAAATGGAGTTCTCGTTGTACCTGCTCTTTACTACTTTGGGCCATGTTATCACGCAGATAATCAAAGCCAAACTCGTTGTTCGTACCGTAAGTAATATCGGCCGCGTATGCCGCTTTTCGTTCTTCATTATTAACTCCATGAACAATAATACCCATGGTTAAACCACAAAATTCATAAATAGGTCTCATCCATTCAGCATCACGTTGGGCTAAATAATCATTAACCGTTACTACGTGAACGCCTTTACCACACAACGCATTTAGAATTACCGGAAGGGTGCTTACCAAGGTTTTTCCCTCACCGGTTTTCATTTCCGCAATTTTACCCTCGTTCAAAACTAAACCCCCAATGAGTTGCACATCATAAGGAATCATTTCCCAAACCATTTCTTTCCCGCGAACATCATATTTATGACCCACTAAACGACGAGCGGCATTTTTGATGCCCGCTAAAATCTCATTTGTTTTTTTCTCTAAAAGTTCTGGGTTTTCGGTGAGTTCTTTTTTCCACTCCGCAAATTTGGCTTTCAATTGCTCATCACTTAAGGCTTGAAAATCATGCTCGCGTTTATTAATTTCAGGTAGAGCATTACCGATACGTTTTATTTGTTTATCATTATAATTGCCGATCAGTGTGTCGAGAAAAGATTGTAGCATCTGGGGTAGTTTAAGTCGTGGGCGAATATACTAATGCGTCTGGGTTTGTCTAACCGACTGACATAGAGATTCGTGACTTAAAATTAATAATTTTAGGTGGGAAACTAATTTGAAATGATTTAAGGGTTTACTAGAGTCAGTTTGATGAATCGAATTATCGGGACGGTTTTAGTGATAGCATTGGTTGGAAGCGGAATTGTGCTTTGGTCTAACCAAACTGAGAATTTGGTAACCACCGATTCGGAGGAAGTTTCAGTTGCAACTCAAACGCAAATTCCTGTAGATGGGGAGCATTATTCTCGCATTGTGCTTCCTAAAGAAGAAAAATCTATTGGGGCAACCCTTATTTTGCGATTAGAAGATCGTGAACCAATGACTTACACTTTTCCTTCTGAGGCCGTTTATACAGATGAAAATCCTTTGATTTACACTTTCATGATTGCGGAACCACTGACGCCCGCAACGCTGGAGGTACAATATTCAGATGGAGAAATTAGAACTATGAGCCAAGTTTTTTTTGATACCACCATTTGGACGCCTTAGCCTGACTAGAAATATCCGTCTTAAAGATTCAAAATAAGGCTTGATAGCGCGCTTATTTTAATTATCTTGCCTTTGAAATGGCACATCCACATTTTTTGAAAAATCGACTTAATAAAGAACAAGCGCTTGCACGGTTAGCGTCAGAAGACTTTAAACGCCGTACTTTTTCTTTTTACCGGTATGTAAAAATTATAGACCCAATCGAAACCAGAAATGAATTTTTTGCTCGATGGGAAAAACTTGGGGCTTTAGGCAGAATTTACGTTGCTAAAGAGGGGATTAATGCCCAAATGAATGTGCCAGAGCCACAGTGGGACGCCTTTATTGATGACTTAAACCGCTGGCCTGAATTTGAAAATATGCCTTTCAAACACGCCATAGAAGACCCAAATGATGCTTTTTGGAAACTGACTATTAAAATTAAGAATAAGATTGTAGCTGATGGCTTAGATGATGAAACTTTTGATGCGTCTGATGTTGGTCAGCATTTGAATGCGCTTGAGTTTCATAAAAAATTGGAAGAAAAAGATGTGGTTTGTGTCGATATGCGAAATTTTTATGAGTCTGAAGTGGGACACTTTGAAGGCGCCATTACGCCTGACTCGGCTACTTTTAGAGAAGAGCTGCCGATGGTAAAAGAAGCCTTAAAAGACGATAAGGAAAAGGAAGTCTTGCTCTACTGCACGGGCGGCATTCGTTGTGAAAAAGCCAGTAGCTATTTGCGTCATCATGGCTTTAAAAATGTTTACCAGTTGCATGGTGGCATTATTGAGTATGCCCATCAAGTTAAGGCTCAAGGTCTGGAATCTAAATTTAAAGGGAAAAATTATGTTTTTGATGGCAGAACGGCAGAACGTATTACTGAAGACGTTTTAAGTACTTGTCATCAGTGTGGTAATCAATGTGATGAACACACGAATTGTAGTAATCTAGCGTGTAATTTGCTTTTTATACAATGTGAAAATTGCAACACTGAGTTTTCAGGTTGTTGTTCAATTGACTGCGCCAATTTTGCGGCATTACCTATTGATGAACAACGTCGAATTCGGGCTGGAAAATTGAAAGCCGACCCAATGGCCTTAAATAAAAATCCATTCAGACGAGGGAAAGTAAATCCTACTCTATAAATTCTAAGTTTGCGGACTTGTATATATGTTTTAGATCTGGTATAATATTTGGATATTTATCATATCCATGGATATTAAGCAGATTATTGATTACGTAGCAAATAACGGTATTTCCGATCTTCATTTGATTGCGGGAAAACCTATTTTTATACGTCAGAATGGGCAAATGCAAGCCATGGGAGAAGCCGTGCCTAAAGAGTTTATTGAAACTTCAGTTGCCCAAATGTTGACGCCAATTCAATTGCAAACCTTAAAGTCAGATCGCCAAGTTGATTTCATGTTTTCACAAGGCGAACATCGTCTGCGAGGAAATGCTTTTTTTACTAATACCGGTTTATCGGCTTGTTTTAGAGTCATTATGCCAAGGGTTCCAGAATTTAACACGATTGGTTTTCCCGCCTTTGTGGAAGAAAAACTGGTGAGTGCATCAAGTGGATTAGTTTTAGTGGTCGGTCCAACCGGACAAGGGAAATCGACAACCTTGGCTTCATTGTTACAAGCTCGAGCCTTAGCTCGACCTCAACATATTTTAACGATTGAGGATCCAATTGAATATTTAATTCAAAGTCATGATAGTGTAGTTCAACAAAGAGAAATTGGACGTGATGTACTCGATTATGAAGCGGGAATTATTGGTTCTCTTCGAGAAGATCCAGATGTACTCATGATTGGTGAGATACGAAATCAATCGACGATGGCTTCAACTTTGACGCTGGCGGAAACGGGTCATATGGTAATGGGAACGCTGCATACAAATACGGCGGTGCAAACGATTACGCGGTTTCTTGATAGTTTTACCCCAGAGCAAAGACCGCAAGTCCGTAGTCAGTTGGCGTCTAACCTATCGATGATTATTTCGCAACGACTCGTGCCACGAGCCAACGGTGAAGGACGAGTATTAGCGTTTGAAATATTGACCATGAATTACGCGATCGCCAATTATATTCGGCAGGATAAAATTTTTCAGATTCCAAATGTGATGCAAACCGATAGTAGTGGGCAAATGATTTTATTTGAACAGTCTTTGGTGAGCTTGGTGATGTCTAAACAAATTACAAATGAAGTCGCGTATGAGTACGCAACCGATAAAAATCAATTAAAAGCGCTCTTCGAGCTTAATAACATTTCATAACATGATCGATCTTGACCAAATTCTTAACTACGCTGGTGAAAAAGATGCCTCTGATACTCATATCAGTCCTGGGCGACCGGTTTATTTTCGTATTAGCGGACGTATTACCTCGGTAGGTGAACCGATTGCAAAACGTGAAATTGATGAGCTGTTGATGCATATTTTAAGCCCAAAGCAACAAGCAAAATTAGAAGAAATTCGTGATGTAGATTTTGTACACACTTCAAATAAAAAATTTCGTTTTCGCTGTAACGCCTATCACACACGTGATGGAGTCGCTTTAGCCTTTCGGATGATTCCAGCGGTTATTCCTGGTTTTGAAACCACGGGATTACCAAACTTTGTACTTGAGCACGCTAAAAAATTAAACAAAGGTTTGATTTTAGTAACTGGGGCAACAGGGCATGGTAAATCAACCAGTTTGGCCTCAATGATTAAGGCGCGAGCCGATCACAAAGCAGAACACTTTATTTTACTGGAAGACCCAATCGAATTTATTATTAATTCTGATACAAGTATCGTTCATCAACGCAACTTGGAACGTGATGTTTATAGCTTTGAGAGAGGTTTAAAAGCCGCCCTGCGTGAGGATCCAGATGTGCTTATGGTGGGAGAGATGCGTGATTTAGAAACGATTTCTTCAGCTTTAACTGCTGCAGAAACTGGACATGTGGTTTTTTCAACCCTGCACACAAACAGCGCGGCAGAAACGATTCATCGTATTATTGATGTTTTCCCGGCTGAACGACAAGTACAAATTAGATCTCAATTAGCCTCAACTTTATCGATGGTTATTTGTCAGCGTTTGCTGGAATCAACCGATGGTGGAAGAGTTTTAGTTTATGAAATATTGATGTCGAATTACGCAGTGGCAAATCATATTCGCCAAAATTCAGTTTTTCAAATTCCGAATGCCATGCAGACCGATGATTCAGGGAAAATGGTGATGTTTGATCAGTCACTCGCGCATCAAACGATTCAAGGGAATATTACGTATCAAGTAGCCCAAAATAACGCGGCTTCGGTTGAACAATTAGATTACATATTACAAACCAGTGGTTACGACATTCCAAGTTAGTGGTTCAAACCTTATTAAATTTTGCTGATGTCATTTTTACGGTGGCAGAAGTACTTCTTAAGAATGTTCCTTGGTTTGCACTGATAAACAAACCTCAATTAATAATCGTATTAAAAAGTCAACAAATCAATCACTTCGATTATTTTTTTATGGTCCATCAGTTTAGTCTATTAAAAGGCTGATAGTCTTTTGAGGACAAGTAATTATAATTGATTTATTGTTTAAATATTTGCTGTAAAATCGGCAAGGCTGCTTTGTTGATTGTATGACAGAGTTATACGAAAAAATTATCAAAAAAATTCTGGAATTTTTCTCTATTGTGTGGTAAGATGGTTTAAAGTCTTAACTTAAAATCGCTTTTAGAGAGATTCTTAAACGGACGTAAAAACAAAAAAATAAACACCAAAAGCACATGAAATTTTCCTACAGGTCGTTACTGGGGTTGGGGAGTTTACTGGTTAATCCAATAATCACACAAGCACAAATTAGTTGGGATGATGCCAATAATATTGCCCCTGGAGCGCCCATTACGGCTGCTGGGATTGTAGAGATTCGAAATGCTGTTGAGGAGATTAAACAAGAAATTGATACGGGGGCTGGTGGAGCTTGGAACTTGGGTTCTACTAATAGCATCTACTACAATAGTGGGAATGTGGGAGTGGGTACCAGTAGCCCAACGCAAAAATTAGATGTAGCGGGAAACGTAGAAGCGAACACTTTTCGGTCCACTGCAAGTAATGCGGGAAACAATATTCTTGAGTACGAAGGGGGGACTGCGGCCTTAAAACAGGTTTCAAACCGTGGGGGATTACAATTATCATCCCGGGATGACTCATTATTTATCGGAAATGGGGACGTGGCAAATAATTTAAATCCAACCTATTTTGATCCCAACGCGGAAAATATAGGGATTGCGTCAGACGGAAACATTTATTTTTACAGCGATTTACAAGAAGGCTGGGGTACCCAACAGACCATGGTGTTTGATAATTCAGGACAACTGGGGATAGGAATTGGACCATCCCAGAGATTACACGTTAATGGGAACGCCTTAGTAACGGGGAACTTAATGCTTGGTGCGACTGACACTTCTTTATTCCGTGATCAAGCAAACCGAATAGCAACGGATGATGATTTTTATGTACGCGGAGGGAGCAATAACACTTACTTATATTCAACTAATACCTATTTAGGGGCTGGAAGCGGTGATACAACTCAATTAAGAGGGAACAACTTAACGTGGAACCAAGGAATTATTCAAGGAAATGGAAACTTAGGGATAGGGACGGCGAGTCCAGCAGAGAAGTTACACGTGACCGGAAATATTCGAACGGATGGACGGAACGTAATTTTTGGAACGGGTGATCAACGAATTTATGGAGATAATTCATCGGCCTTGTACATGGATGGAAATCACAGCACGGTGGTGCAAAGTATTTACCGAGACAAGGAAGATACGGTTTACGGTCGAATTTATGGTGATGGAAATGGAGGTAATTTTGGGTTAATGGATGGCGATGCTAATTGGGGTATATTGATGCAGAAAGACAATAATATTGGTTTTCGCGTCAACAATAGTGAGAAAATGCGAATTTTGTCGAACGGAAGAATTGGGATAGGAACGAGTGCTCCAGCGGATATGATACATTTAAGACCGATTGCTTATAGTTCGAACCAAAACGGAGGGATTCGGTTGAGTGATACGGGAAACAATTGGAACGCCAGAGTGGCGTTAAAAAGTGATGCTGGTGGTTCACCGCGTTTATCATTTGATGCCCCTAATGGCACAGAAGTCGTAAGTGTAGCCAATAATAATAATGTGGGAGTTGGTACCAGCAACCCTGGGCAAAAGCTAGATGTTGTAGGAACGGCCAGAGCGACAGCCTTTCAGGGTAATGGGGCTGGATTGACGGGGTTAAACGCGTCAAATTTAAGTTCGGGGACGTTGAATATCGCCCGAATCGCCAATAATAGTATTACCGCGGGCAAGCTGGCGGCAAATTCGGTGGCGTTGTCGGAACTGAGTGCGACGGGTACGACTAACACCACCACTTTTTTACGAGGGGATAATACTTGGGCCGTACCACCAAGTGGGGCGGATAATTTAGGGAACCATTCCGCTTCGCAAGATTTGTATATAAATAATCGGGCTTTAGTAAGTGCTGGTGGATCAAACTTCGATTTTATAAAGCATGATGATAGTACTAACACGTGGAATTTTGGGAGTGATCGACCCGATATGAATACAGGTACTTCGGGTGGAGGGTCGATCGCCACGGGGAATATTGAATTGAGTGGACGAAATGTGATTATGGGGACAGGAGACCAGCGAATTTATGGAGATAATGGGGCGGCGATGTACATAGATTCTAATAACAGTACAAGCACACAAATTATATTAAGAGACAAAGAAGACGCCACGTATGGTCGAGTTTATGGGGCGGGAAATGGAGCTGATTTTGGGTTACTGGATGGAGATGCCCATTGGGGAATTCGTATGTCAAAAGACAATTACACTTCATTCAACATCAACAACACAGAAAGAATGCGGATATTGACGAATGG
>JAACPJ010000014.1 GCA_009995455.1 bacterium | reverse complement strand
GGGAGGATAAGGAGCGACCCTTGATGGAATGGAGAACCCACACTTGGGGACACCTCCCCAATGGTTCTTTTACCATTGGGGGGGATGGCTCACGCCGAGTGTCGCCGAAGGCTATTAAAGTTTTGGTTCACCTTTTTCAAAAGGTGATGGGTGTGCCAATCAGCTCTGCTGATCGGCGAGGGTGAAACCCTTTCTTTTACCCTCGGAGAGCACATTCTTTACGAAGTAAAGTATAATGTGCTATACTTTACAATCCAACCATAACCGTGTTATGATTGGAAAGGGTAGTTCGCTTCGCTCACCATGGAAGAGCGAAACGAACTAGACTGGTTGGAAAGTATGGCACTTAGGCAAGGAGGAATTGGGATGAGTTATAGCGTAATCCATATGACTAAATTGAAGATGGGAGCAATGAAGGGCATCGAGAATCACAATGAACGGATTAAGGACAGTCGGACGAATCCGGATATTGTCGATGCACGTTCCCACCTCAATTACGACTTGCACCGATCGGACGATTCAAGGACATACTACATGAGGACGAAAGACAGGATCAGCGAATTGGATCTCCCAAAAGCTATCCGGAAAGACGCTGTAGTTTCCGTTGGTTTCATCACCACATCGGACAAGGCTTTCTTTGATGGCCTTACCCCGGAGCAGTCTAAGAAATTCTTTCAGGCATCTTATGACTTCCTGAAGGAGCGTTACGGTGAAAAGAACGTGATTTCGTCTAAGGTTCACCTGGACGAAAGAACTCCACATATGCACACATACATCGTTCCTGTGACCCAGGACGGCCGTTTAAGTGCCAAGAGCATCTTTACCCCTGTGGAACTAAAAAGCCTTCAAACGGACTATAACAGGCATATGAGGGAGCATGGTTTCAACCTGGATAAAGGCGAAAATACGAGAACTCATATCGAGATGTCCGAGTTTAAAAAGCAGACTGCATTTGAGGAATTGCGAAAGGTTGAAGGAACACTAAGCATGCACACGGAGTTGTCTAAGAGTGTCGAAAAGCAGTTTAAAGAGCTTAGTGATAATCGTGACAGCCTAATGGGTGAAGTGACTGCCCTTAAAACCGATTTAAAGGCCCTTAGAAGCGATTTGGAACGAGTTAAGGATATCAAGGTGGCTTTTAACGAAATAGACGCTATACAGGGTGAATTTGGGCTTATAGGCAAGAAGAAGGTGAAGGTAAAGACCGAGGACTTCGACAAGCTCAAAGACATTGGTAAACGTCAGCATGTTTTAGAAACTAAGCTCGAGCGTTTAGAACGTGATAACAAGAGCTTAAGCCAAGATTTGGATAAATACAGGTCAAGAGATATGGACACCTACAAGAAGGATATTGAACGTGAGAAACAACTCAAAGGCATGGCCAAGGAGATTGACACGGTCAAGGACTTCCTGGTGGACACGAACCAGCTCGAAAGCTACAGAAAATTCCGAGAGGAACAGGAGCTTGTTAAAAAGCAAATGCAAAAGCAGATGCAGAAAGATGCCTGGGACTTGGAAAGATAAAAAGAGTGCTGCACACTTCCGTCATGGATCAGTGAGCTGCACTCTCTTTTTTCTCTGCGAGCTTTCTTTTGGGTCATTGCTCTAAGACCTGGCAATAATTGAGCTTTTTAGTTTACCCAGGACTAACTCACGTCCTGTTCTTCTCGATACCATAGAAACAAGTGTTAATTTCAAATAAAGCACTTGCGCATTGTGCTTTATTCGCTCTTGTTTAATTTGTTTTGCTGATAAATTCTTAGTATTGCCATTCTCTTATTGTGCTTTCCTCGTGCTATTCTGTCTGGATTTACTTGATAAATACCAGATTTTCCAACTACAAGGTTTGCCTGTTCAAGAGCTTTTAAAGTGCTTGATACTGTTTGTAAAGACACACCACATTTTTCAGCTATTTCTCTTTGTGTCTGAATGAGATAATTAGTGTTTTTATCTCGTTGGCTTAGTATGTAGTTAGCCACTTTGATTTTCTTGTTTCCCACTTGTTCCAAGGCTTCCATAACACTTGAAAGCCAAATCTTGTCGAAGTTAATATCAGCTTCTTCTTCCCATTCCTCGTTAATAACTTCTGCATCAAGTGGTTGAAGATCTCCGTTTTCATCTGCTCTATAAATTGTTTCACTTGCAAATTTAACGGTCTTTTTCTTTTTCCTTGTTGTTGCCGATGTCTTCTGTGCCACTGTTTCACCCCCTTTTCAAGTTATATTATAAAATTAAATATATAAATTGTCAATTAAAGATTAGAACAAAATCATAACAAATGTTCTAATCTAAAATATCATCTTGTTCCAAAATATTAGAACAAAAAATCTAAAATATTAGAACAAAAAAAATCTATCCAAACCCTTATATTCACTATATTTCATATCATTTTAACCCCTTGTAGCCTCTATATCTATTTATACGCTTTTGTTTTTATCTCCGTTTCACTGGCTTCACTGTCAAGGGACGGGTAGTATTTGCTTTGCAAATCTCCACCCTCAAGCCCTTGACTGCTCGCCTTTTTTCTGTCCCCTCGGCAATGCCGAAAACGGGGAACTTGAAGCTCACGCTTCAACCCCGTCCTCGTCAGCCGATCGTACAGAAAAAACCGTTTCACTGGCATCCTGGTTATCGAAGGTTTCTTATGCGGTGGCTCTGCCCCCACACCCCCGACCTCACCCAAAGAACTTGAAGTAAGACCTCTAGGTTCGGGAATGGAATCAAGGGGTAAAGCGGTACCGGACTGAACGAAGTGAGGGAGGATAAGGAGCGACCCTTGATGGAATGGAGAACCCACACTTGGGGACACCTCCCCAATGGTTCTTTTACCATTGGGGGGGATG
>JAACPJ010000013.1 GCA_009995455.1 bacterium | reverse complement strand
TCCTTGTAAGTATTGAAATATTCCCCATCGAATGGAAATATGCCTGAACAATGTCCTCAGTTTCATCATATTCCTCTTTATCTTCTGAAGCTAAGACTTCTTTTTGGGCAGTGTCAGTCTCCTGTTCATCTACAACTTCAATGCCCATATCATGCAAAAGGTCCATGAGCTCTTCTAACTCATCCGGGGAGTAATATTCTAAGGGAAGAGCATCGTTTATCTCATCATAAGTAAGCGTTCCACGCCTCTTACCTATTTCTATAATCTCTTCAATAATATCCCATTCTCTCAAAGAAATCTCCTGGTGAAGAATATGGATGAATCAGTTCTCTATAGAACTGGAGACAATATTCTTTAAATTCTTTTACATTATATCTTTGCGTTGGGTTATGGTTGCTAAAGCTAAATATATCACATTCCGATCAATCAATCGAAATTATAGCAAGTGTAGAACAGTATTGTAACCCTTTATCTTCGTTATTTTAGAAAAAAAGATTTGACGAAGAAACTTAAAAATATTATTGTGTAATCAATAGAAAGAGCAGACTAAAAAATAATATTAGGTCGGAAGAGGCAGTATGTTTGAGATCATGCTCACAATAGGAGGCGTCATTCTTGGCACCTTGCTAACCGCAGGTTACGAACGTCTTAAAGAACGGCGCTCACTGAGACATGTCAGGGTTCTGCTATCCCAAGAAATTGGCACGATCATCCCTGGACTCAAGGAAGTGATTGAGCTCTTAGAGGCTTTCCCCGCAAACGAACTTCCACAATTTATTAAACCAATGACCATCGAAGAAATCGCTCAACGTGTCGAGACCGCTTGTCACCGCGAGTCGTTTGAAGCATATCGGCCGTATCTGCCAGTTCTTGGTGAGGAGGTTATGGGAGCCGTCTTTAAATTCTATGATAGTTGCCAGCAGGTGCCAGCAGGTACCTCGATCATTCCGAGAGATTGAAAGATGGGCAGGAAACATTAGACATGGACTCTTTCAGGATTACATCAATGATCTAATTGCTAAGGCGGAAAATCTTAGAACAAAACTTGCTACCTAACGAGTCGCTCCAACGGATCGCTGATAAATCCGGCTTTCGGTGAAATGCGAGATTGTTAATATATAATATACTGCCATGAAAAAGGAGAAGCAAAATATCGCAGACGTCGAGTTCATCTTCCGAGAAGCCGAGCGTTTTGCTCTCATGCCGCCTCCAAATTTGATCCGACACCTACGAGAAAATCGTGTTGACACGTTCGCGGTGCTTAATAGGCCAGCCGGAGGAATCCTCTTCTGTGGCCGAGCTGCATATAATCGTTTTTATGAGATAGCGAACCGTACGATTAAACATGGCTCCATGGAGGCGAAAAAGTTCGGTCGCCGAGATTATGTTCGCGCACTTCGCGCTACGTTCATCGAGTTGTTTATCGAGGGAGGGAAGAAGATAAACAAAAGTTCTGTCTTAAAGCTGGTAAATCGAGCCAAACTCCTATCGTCCGAGGGGCTAATCCATGTGATTCACCATATTCCTTGTGTGCTTTTCTATGAGAAAGAACCGGCTACGTTCACTGCCGGACCGGTTACGTTCAGGAGAACTGATAAGTTTCTTGCCGACTATAATCACGCTGTTGAGGCCTACCATGAATCGAATCTCAAAGCATTCGCTAATGCTTTGCATCAAAGACGACCTGACCTTTCGGAAGGAGAGATTCTATTGAAAGCGACATGCTTCGCGGACACGCACATTGGTATGATTAGAGACTACTATCGCGAATACGATTGGGTCGCATCAGTTACAATTGCCTTGTGCCATCCTGCACTTTCGAAGTCACGTGCGGAGTGCGTGGTAGACGCTGCATTGAACGTGCTATGTCTTTTCGTGCAATCATATACGGAAAGATATTGCCGTGCAAACGCTCCTGACGCACCTTTCGAGACGTGCGAGCTTGTGAGCATTAAAAATAAGTTTGCGATGTTATGATAGCAATCAGATAAGAAGTAAGATGGATTTTATAAGATATATAGAGGGCTAGGTTTAAATGGAGGATATTCTTCTTCATATCTGCTGCGGGATTTGTGGAAGCTCAGTTGTAGAAAGATTAAGAAAAGAGGGTTTTCGCCCAATAGGTTTTTTTTATAACCCCAATATCCATCCCCAAAAAGAATACGAGCATCGGTTGGCCGTGACAAAGGAGATTGCAAAAATTCTTGACTTTGAATTAATTGAAGGCCATTATGATAAGGATAATTGGTTTAAATTAACCAAAGGATTAGAAAAGGAGCCTGAGGGTGGAAAGAGATGTTCGGTTTGTTTTAAGATGAGGCTTGAAGAAACCAGGAGTAAGGCAAAAGACTTGGGTATTGCAAAATTTACTACCACCCTTACTGTCAGCTCACATAAAAACGCATCCGTAATCAATGAGATTGGCAAATTAATAGACCTTTCAAGATTTTTGCCTTGCGATTTTAAAAAGAAGGGTGGGTTTCTACTCGCTATTAATTTTGCCAAGCGATATAAATTATATCAACAGAATTATTGTGGTTGTATATATAGCAGAAATGTCAGAAGGGATGCTAAATCGGGTATTTAAGTTAAAACAGGTATGTGCAAACATTCGCACATAGGTATTTTTGGCAGAAAGAATTAGCCCAAACTGTAACTTAAAAAATGCAATTTTTTGTCTTGGCAAATGGGTCTACCTTAGATTTAGATTCCCTTCAATGGTATAATGGATCGTAGAA
>JAACPJ010000012.1 GCA_009995455.1 bacterium | reverse complement strand
GACGCGCAAAAGAGGACATTTCTACATCGGTTTGACACTCCTAGAAATCTACCAAAGGATGTGGGGTGAAAACTACGTTTCCGTTATTATAAACATCCATCAATACCCACTGGGGCAATGGCGACTTATATGCTCCAACAGCACCAACTGTTATTAGATTAAACTCATAAGATTGATCTTCATACTCAGCAAAAACATGGGTGTCACCAGCCACAGCGTATTTAACTCCATATTTAACCAATAAATCAATGATCTCTGACCCAAGAGGGTCGTTCTTACTAGAAAAATATGGATTATACAGCGGTTTTGCTGAGAAAAAGATTATTATAGATTCAAAGCTTTGGCTATGTAATGTATCTTCAAGCCAACCAATACCATTCTTACCATTCTCTACAGAATTATCGAATAAAATAAGCTTAATTGCCCCCAAATCAATCAACTGACTATACGACTCGCCAAAATAATGTTCATAATTTATTCGAGAATGTTCCGGAATCCAATTAAAATCATGGTCTCCAGGTATTACAGTATATGGTAAATCTGATGCCTCAAGATACTCATAAGCACCTGCAAAAGACTCTTCCTCTCCGCCTGCAGTGAAATCACCTAGGTGAATAACTCTATCAACATCATTTCCCTTCATCTCAGCAAGGGATTTTTTGATATTCTCATTATAGCCATGACTATCCGACACAAGGCCAATCTTTAAGATAACTTCTGATTGATCACCATCTGGTTCAGTGGTTTTCCAAATATATGCCTTTAGATCATCAAAATTGAATGTAATGTCTGCATTTTGTATTGCAGTAATCTTCTCACTTCCCAAATGGTATATCTCATCTCTTACTACAAAACCTACCGCCAACAATGTTACAATAACAACTGTTGCGATGATTCGTTTTGATCTATTTTTACTATACTTAGTCATATTGTTTTACTGTCCTATAGCTTGAGTCACTTTCCTTCACATCTATAGTTACATTTCCATATACATCAGTTCTATAGACATTTACACCATACCTTTGCATCAAACCTAGCGCATCAGAATGTGGATGCCCATATGAATTTTCACCAACTGAAACAATTGCAACCTCCGGCTGTAACCAATCTAGTGATCTATTCGACACAGAGAATGCACTACCGTGATGTGGCACCTTAAGTATATCAATATCACCAATGATATTGAGTAAATGTGCAAACTCTTCCCGACCCAACTCGAGATCGCCCGAAAACAAAGTTTTTACTCCAAACATATCTAGCACAACTACAATACTTGTATCATTGATATCATCTGTAGAGACTTCTCTTGACGTAATATATGATGATTTTGGCCATATTGCATTAAGAGTTACACCTGATGGTATTATGATTGACTCCCCCGCCACAAACTCCTCAACACTACCAATAGAATCCCTAGAAAGAACTTCTTTGAGTTCAGCCACTATCGAAGAATCATAGTTCTGAACATTAACCAACACTTTTGTGATCTTGTATCCGTTTGAAATATCACGCAACCCTCCCACGTGGTCTGCGTGTAGGTGAGTAAGAATAACAAGATCAATACTTTTATCCCATGGTGGCAAAATTGATCCCAAAGCACTTACAGCTCGGGAATCGAAACCGGTGTCAATTAGTATCTGAAAACCATCAACTGTTTCAATAAAGGCTGCGTCCCCTTGACCAACATTAATGAATACAATTCTATTGTGTGGAATATTTACAGAGACGACATACCAAACGACAGTTACTATTATTACTAGCACCATGAGAATACTTCGGTACCTAACTTCTTTCACTTAATAACCACCTCCACCATAACCAACATATACTTAAGTAGGATTGTGACTCCTACTGCAATAAATCTTGCCAACGGCATATTAACTGATTGAACAATCAGTGAAAACACAGCTCCAAATGTTATGTAGGGTACCGTCCACAAAATTAATAAGTTGGTAAGTAAACCAGTCAATTGAATCTTTAATAACCATACCCACAATAATGGCACCGTAATAAATGATACCGACACCGTTGTTATAAGATCATCTCTTATAACTGATGGCCATAGGTCAAAATATTTAACAATCCCTGGCCTAACAACAAAAATTGCACCAGTAGCACCTACCGATAAGTAAAATGATAATGACTTAACCAATAATGGATTTACAACGAGCATACCGATACCAACGTAACAAAGAATAAGCAACGGGTGGTATTGTCTGCCAAAACCCTCTGCCGCAACTAAAAACAGTACCATTACGGCTGCTCTAATAACAGGGGGGTCCAATCCCGCCAATACGGTAAATACAAGAATAATACCCACGCTAATCCAACGAGACACATTTTTGCTTACACCAATAGCCGACAACACTCCCCAAATTGCCGTAACTATGACTGTAACATTGTAGCCAGAAGCAACCATAATATGTGTTACCCCAGCGCTAGAAAATTGCTCCTCAAGCTCATCACCAAGATCCATCCTAACCCCAAAAGCAATCCCCAAAATTAACCTGCTGTACGGTTCTGGATATAATGTGGAGATATTTATGATTAGTCTTTCCCGAATCTTATAAATATACGTGTAAAAAACATTCCCCCCACCATGTGAAACCAACTGTAACTTTGGTGAGAATAGAAACATATCCTTATCGGGAACTTGCCAAATATCAATAATATCCCCGTATTCGTACTGAGGATACCTATTAACAATAATTTTCACCTCTTGCTTTACGGTTTTAACACTAACGGTCAGTATCTGATACAACCCATTTTCATATGAAGGTTTTGAGACTACTCCTCGTATAGGTACTTCCCCCCACTCATTATCCTTCATAATATAATTTCCTCTTACACAACCAACTAGAAACATTAGTACCACAACTAGAAAAAATGATACTAAAAAAAACTTTCTATCTAAAAACCTTAGCATCAGTACACTCCAACTAAATCACGAATAGAACTTAAAAGAGATGGGCCAATACCTGGTACCAATAACAAGTCATCTACTGAACTGTAGGGACGATGTTCAATAATCCTTAATGCATATGCGTTTCCAATCCCAGGAAGCGATGTTAATTCACTTTGTGTAGCTTTGTTTATGTTTATCTTTAAATCAATCCCACTACTTTTATCAATTTGTTTCTCTTCACGTAACAAGGGAATAACAATTTTCTGTCCGTCAACAAGAACTTCTGCTCTATTTAGAATTGTTGAGACCCAGTCTTTGTCTACGTCACCAGAAAACCCACCTGCATATTCGATAGCATCCTGAATGCGACTCCCAAGACTAAGTTCATACACTCCAGGGTGCAATATAGCACCACCAATATCAATCATAACGTTCTGGTCGGAATTACTTTTTACAATAATCGCGTCAGTATCTCTCGATTTTCCTAAAACTTGCATTCCAAAAACAATCCCTCCAATAAGAGAAATAAACGCTAGGCTTGCGAATAGTTCATACTTATATCGAGACAAAAAAGCTCTAGACAATGTGTCTGCCGGATTATTAGAAGTATCGAAGCCTTCCACAAGGTGTATTATATTCCACCTTATATCTTAGTCAAGTCCCATCTCAATCAGCCCTCTTGTTGAATAACAAAGTTTACCATCTTCCCTGGAACATATACCGTTTTAGTAATCTGACTGCCCCCTATCCACCCCATAATCTTAGTCGATGCCTTGGCCAAACCAACAACTGTTTCTTCGGTAATGTCCCCAGAAGAAACATTAATGGTATCTCGTAACTTACCATTTACTTGAATAGGAATTGTAATAGTATCCTCAATAAGCTTATTTCTATCAAGCTCTGGCCAACTTTGTGCGTGTATAGACTCATACGGTTCTAATTTTCCACACAAAACACTCCACATCTCTTCAGCCGCAAATGGTGCGAATGGTGCGAGAAGCTTAATAAAACTACCCCAGTTACTAATAGATATGTCCCGAGGATTTCTTTCAATTACATTCACACACTCCATAAGCGCTGCAATAGCTGTATTAAACTTCATTGAATCTAGATCTGCACTAACTTTTTCAATTGTTTTATGAATCTTTTGGTCAATCTCTAGAGAAGTAATATTTGAGTTCTTCTCAACAATTATGTACGTAAGTGCATAAACCCTCTCGATAAACCGATAGATCCCTTTCTCAGCTGAGGGGTTCCATGGAAATGTTTCATTATATGGGCCCATAAATAGCTCATACATTCTTAAAGTATCTGCTCCAACAGCATCGACCTCATCATTAGGATTAATTACATTCCCAAGACTTTTACTCATCTTATTACCATCCGGCGCTAGGATTAGTCCCCTATTTCGCCTTTTTGAATATGGCTCTGCAGTAGAAACATACCCTAGGTCAAATAAAACCTTGTGCCAAAATCGCGAATAGAGCACATGAAGAGTAGTATGCTCTGCCCCACCAATATAAAGATCAACGGGGGTCATATAATCCAATTTTTTTTGGGAGGCAAATTCATCGGTATTATGTGGGTCAACATATCTCAAAAAATACCATGAAGAGCCTGCCCAGTTTGGCATTGTATCTGTTTCTCGTTCAGCAGGACCGCCGCAGGCAGGACATGTTACATTGACCCAGTCGGTAACCTTAGCTAACGGTGACCTTCCATCAATAGTAGGTTCAAAATCGGTAATATTAGGTAATGTAACCGGAAGTTGATCTTCAGGAACTGGAACTAGACCACACTTTTTGCAATTAATTATTGGAATTGGTTCACCCCAATAATGCTGCCTGGAAAAAATCCAGTCCCTTAGCTTATACTCGACACCTTCTCTTGCCATACCATTAACTGATAACAGTCCGATTATATGCTTACTTGCATCTTCACCCACATCAGGAACCTCAACAACCGGCAAGTCATATAACGTAGCAAAAGCCATATCCCGCTCATCGTGAGCTGGAACACCCATAACAGCGCCCGTACCATAGTGAAAAAGTACATAGTCAGCTACCCAAACAGGAACCTTTTCTCCATTTAATGGGTTAATAACATAACCTCCTGTAAATACCCCTGTTTTTTCTTTTTGTAACTGCGATCTCTCAAGCTCCGACTTTAAAAAGGCAGACTCACAATATTTTTCAACTTCTTCCTGATTCTCCTTTGTTGTAATATCCGCCACTAATGGATGCTCCGGCGAAAGAACAACAAATGTAACACCTGGAAGGGTATCAGCCCGTGTTGTAAAAACTTCAATATACTTATCGTTATCAGTCGAAACAGTAAACTTTATATAAGAACCTTCAGAACGCCCAATCCAATTCACCTGCTGACTAACAATATCGTTGGTGTAATCTACAGTAGAAAGGTCATCAATTAGCCGATCTGCATATTCAGTTATCTTTAACAACCACTGCAAAATCATCCTTCTCTCAACAACATTCCCACAACGTTCATGGGTATTTTCACTCGTAACCTCTTCATTAGCCAAACCTGTTTTACAGCTTGGACACCAATTAATTGGCATTTCTTGTTTGTAAGCTAAGCCCTTCTCAAATAGTTTAAGAAAAATCCATTGAGTCCACTTATAATATGACGGGTCTGTTGTATTAATTTCTTTTGTCCAATCAAAAGAAAACCCTAAACGTTCCATCTGGTCCTTAAACGTCTCAATATTTTGTGCCGTTGCAATTGCCGGATGAATTCCTGTCTTGATTGCATAATTTTCTGTGGGTAACCCAAAAGCATCCCACCCCATTGGATACAAAACATTTTTTCCGTTCATTCGTGCCCGACGTGCAATGACATCTCCCATGGTATAACCCCAAACGTGCCCCACATGAAGGCCAGCACCTGAAGGGTATGGAAATTCAACCAAAATATATTCCTTCTCTTTATCAGAGACCGCATCTGACTGATATAGGCCTGCACTCTCCCAAAACTTTCTCCACCGAGGTTCTATCTCTTTTGGATTGTAGACATGATCGTGCATGGAAGAGATTGTACGTAAATAAAGGCAATAATACAAGTTATTCACGTGAGAATATTTGTTTGCCTATATCATCAAGACCTCCTATAATAACTAACAGAAAAGGGTTGTGGCTCCAAAAAGATACAAATTCCGTGTCTTTAGTAGTCACCACCATACCCCTAAAAGGTTAGTAATAACAACACCTTGGGGTGGAACATAAATACGTGGGGCTGTAGCTCAGTTGGCTAGAGTGCTTGCATGGCATGCAAGAGGTCAGGGGTTCAAATCCCCTCAGCTCCACCACCAAAGTTATACCAAGGCGAGGGCTAAACCACACACATTCAACGTGGCATGTGCAAGGAGCGGCTACTACTTACAACCCTTAGAGATTTAGGACCAACACACCTATTGCACCCTTTGTCTATTCATGCTACTCATATATATAAGATGTATAGAATTACTGGAATACTCTTAGATTCAATTGGCACCATTCTAATTGCATATATGACCCTACAGGTGCATCACCGCGTTAAAGAAGAACATAAAATCGATCAAAAAGTGTTTGTTACTATGAAACGTGAACAGTTTCTCGGAATTCTGGGAATTTTATTAGTTGCCATAGGAACAATACTAGAAGTAATTTCAGATTAAGTTTTAAACATTATCTTTCAATACGAAACGCTTCGTTGACACCACTTCTATATTACTGATACAGTAGCCACATGATGAATGTATTTGACCAGACATATCCATTTACAACTCCCCAACTTACTTTTGATGTTGATGCATTAGAGCCCTACATCGATGCACAAACAATGGAAATTCACCATGACAAACACCATGCAGGGTACGTAACAAAACTTAATGCCGCCCTTGAGTCTCATACAAAACTTCACACTAAGACATTAGGTGAACTTCTCAGCAATCTGGAAAAACTACCAGCGAACATACAAAAAGATATAGATAATAATGGGGGCGGTCACGCTAACCACAGCCTTTTCTGGAACATACTGTCACCTATTAAGACACCCGCTTCTGATGATCTTATCGAGACAATGACTGAGTCATTCGGATCATTCGAGGCAATGCAAGAATTACTTATTGAAACCGCTACAAAACATTTCGGCAGTGGGTGGGCGTGGATTGTGATAAATCAGAAAGGTTCACTTGAAATCACAACCACCCCAAACCAGGATTCCCCACTTACAATTGGTCACACTCCCATTCTGGGCATAGACGTGTGGGAACATGCGTATTATCTACATTACCAAAACCGTCGACCAGATTATATTAAAGCAATATTACAGATCATTAATTGGAAAAATGTTTCTGATCTTTACGCAGAAACGATAACCACTAGATAATACTATTCACCATCCTCCGTGAATTATTTCCCGAAAATTATAAGCTATGGTGGAACAAGAATTTATATCTAGGAAAATAGGGTACGTACAACTTGTGTGTACAATTCCAAACTTACAAAACAAACAGAAACCCTTATTTCAAAGAGAATTTGATCTTCATGAGCAGATATAACTACAATATTTAGATAGAACTATACTCGCCACAACACACCGATAGTTTTTAGCTATACGCAGATTAAACCCCAATAATATGCCACTATGAAAACCCATAGCACGTCCAGATAGGCCAACGTCTTTCAAGCAATATTTACACCACTAAACGTGGTATGATTATTTATGATGAATATGATCAGCCTTGAAAATGTAGAAAAGGTTTTTATTGGAAAGATTAATGTACCTGTCCTTCACGAGATTAATCTTTTTATAAAGCAGGGTGAGATGGTTGCTCTTAAGGGTCCCTCGGGTTCTGGAAAATCTACCCTTATGAATATTATTGGTCTTCTCGATAGGCCAACGGCTGGTACTGTTACTTTAGGAAACGAAGTAATTTCCTTGGATATGTCAGATACAAAGCTTGCACACCTTAGATCCAGTAAAATAGGCTTTGTATTTCAATCTTTTAATCTCCTACCTCGTCTCTCAGCCCTTGAGAATGTCTTGGTTCCCGCTGGGTATAGTCCCTCAAAGAAAAATACTTCTGCTAACAGAACCAGGGCAGAGAAACTATTAACATCTGTTGGACTTAACCATAGACTTAACCACAAACCAAATGAGCTCTCTGGTGGTGAAAAACAACGCGTAGCAATTGCTAGAGCACTCATAAACAATCCAGAACTAATTCTTGCCGATGAACCAACCGGAAACCTTGATTCAAAAAGTGGAGCTGAAGTTTTTGATATTTTTACTGATTTAAAAAAAGAAGGCAAAACCATAGTAATCGTAACCCACGACGACCATATTGCAAAATCAACACAAAGAATAGTTAACATAAGAGATGGGAGAATAGATGAATAACTACATTAAGGCCGCCCTCTTATCATTCTGGAACAGCAAAATACGTGCAATCCTAAATCTTTCTGGCGTTATTATTGGTGTTACTGCAGTTACTACCCTGGTATCACTCGGGGAAGGATTAAAGGTTGAAGTTTCAGGACTTATTGAAGGGTTTGGGACAAATGTAGTTACTATTGCGAATGGAAATATTGACCTTGAGGGGGGGGCATCAGCCGGAACAATGAATCCAGCTAACTTTGTTGCAACAGATATTATATCCCTTGATGATATTTCTGATTTAGAGGCACTTGATGGAATTGAACAAGTCGCCCCAGTCTCTCTTGTTCCTGGAAAAGTTACATATGCGGACTTACAGTCCTCCCCTATTATAATGGGTGTCACAGGGAACTTTCTCCAAACTTTTGAAGTATTAGTCCTTAAAGACGGCAAAATGTTTGACAAAAACGAAAAAGATGCAGTAGCTGTTGTTGGTCCTAAAACCGCATCGGCACTATTTGGAGATAAAGACCCTCTTGGTGAAAAGATTTTTATCCAAGACACTGAATTTACTATTATTGGGCTTAGCGATGAACCAAAACTTTCAGACCTTTTAGGATCAGAGTACAGTAATATTGTACTCATCCCATTCTCGCAAGCAACCAAACTTAATGGTGGCGAACTTTCAATCTCACGAACTATTGTTAAAGCCACTGACACTGCTAACGTCGATGAAACCAAAGACAAAATGAAGGCCCTTCTTATTGACAACCATGGTGGGGAAGAAGATTTCACCATACTTACCCAAGACGACTTGCTTGGACTTTTTGATGATTTTGTAACATTGGCAACAACTATGGTTACAGCAATCGCTGCAATTTCACTTCTTGTTGGCGGAATTGGCATTATGAACATCATGCTTGTAACGGTAACCGAAAGAACACGAGAAATCGGGATTCGAAAAGCTGTTGGTGCTACCAAACGAGATATTATGTTTCAGTTTTTAACAGAGGCTGTACTAATCACAATGATTGGCGGACTCCTTGGTCTTTTGCTATCGTTTGCAATTGGCGCTGTTGTAGCAAGCCAAACACCACTCACACCTTCGATTACACCTGGTATTATGATTCTTGCCCTTGGCCTTTCAACCTTAATTGGCGTAATTTTTGGACTCTGGCCAGCAATGCGAGCAGCAAGTAAAGACCCTATCGAAGCTCTTCGATATGAATAAGATATAATGTAAATTCCGTAGTTTTCTTCGTACATTTCCAAACTAGTAATACAGAAAGGTAACAACATCATGGCACGACCAAATGTAGGTATGCTTATTATTATCGCTGTTCTTTTAGTTCTCTTGTACCTCATCAACACGACCAATATAGTAGTCTGGATGACAAATCCGGTAGAAAAGCCCGGACCATTTACCGTAACTGGTCTGATCCAAGACATAAGTTGGGCTGGAAGCCAATGCGTAGGCTGTGGTGAGCAGTATAACTACTATCGATTCGAACTCACCCCAGATGAAGATGGTCTTGAACCTGGCAACAAAAAGGGCTGGACTGATAGTAAGACCGGCAATGTCTTGAACTGGGAGTATTTTGCAGTTGGCAAATGGTGTGGTGAACTCCCGTACCAAGAAACTCATGTAGAAATCAGTACTCCAGATGGCCGAATGAAAACGGTAACAATTACAGATCTTAGTTCGGGCAAAATGTATCGATTTGACAGAAATGGTCCGTGTATCCAACCCTCACAGTAGCGTTGATCAATTATCATCGTATGCGACAAAACAACGCAGAGAAGAATCGCCACCAAACATTCTTCTCTGTGTTACACTTTTTTCCATGGATCCTAATTGCATTTTCTGCAAAATCGTTGCCGGTGAAATTCCAGCACACATAGTGTATGAAGATGAACACACGCTTGCCTTCCTTGATAATGAGCCAATTCGTGAAGGGCATACACTTATCGTACCCAAAACTCATGTTGATTATGCACACCACCTTAATGATGAAATGTACATGCACCTTATGACAACAACTAAAAAAATTATGCTTACTGTTGAAAAGGCACTGTCTCCTTCACGAGTTGGCGTGATAATTGAAGGATTTGGGGTCAACCACACCCACGTGAAGGTATTTCCACTTAATTCACCTGACGATCTTTCCACTCACCATGAAAAAATTTCTTCAGACGAAGAGTTTGTTGAAATGGCTACCCTCCTTTCTCAATCTATAAACAACTAATCGTTTTGTTTGGTAGGTTATAATCAAAGCGCACAATATAGTGTGGTTAACTTCCGTTGAACATTCATAAAATAAGGAGAACGTCATGGCTGAGATAATCAAAGTAAGTGCAACATCTCGATCGAACTCTGTGGCAGGGGCTATTGCAGGAGTAATGAGAAAAGAAGGCTGTGCAGAGGCACAAGCAATCGGTGCAAGCACAGTCAATCAGACTGTCAAGGCTATTGCCATTGCGCAAGAATATTTGAAACAAGACAATATTGACCTTGGTATGTGGGCCGGTTTCGTTGAAGTCGACATTAATGGAAATGAACGAACCGCCCTTCGCTTTTATCTGTATGATCGCAATATCCCACAAGAAAATTAAGACTCTTGTCTGATTAAAACAATAATTAATACTATATGCACATCTGAACCATTAAAAATTTAGGATATGGTCTGTTTCTTACGTAGTGATTTTGAATTAACACAAGGAGTTTAATAACATGATCCCTTGGGTAACTAGTAAATCAAAACCTACCGATCTTTCTGGGAAACTGATCGGGCATTTTTCCCAAAACCCCGAACCACTAATTCTCTTTGCCAGAGGATTGAAAGGACTTCTCGTTGTGACAGAAGCCATTGCTCTTTGCAATGCAACAAGCGAAAAAGACTTTCAAATGTCACCACTACCTTTACTCCCCGGCAGTTTCTGGCAACAAAGCACATGGCGAATAACCGTTTCATATTCCACTTGAGTTGTCGCTATAAGTAAACCCTGATGTACCAACAAAAAACCCGTCGCACGATTCTGTGTGGCGGGTTTTTATTTTTGAAAAACAATAGACCTTTGTCTGCTTACCAAAACAAACTGTAAAGCGGTACAATTCATTGATGGACACAAAACCACTTGCTGACCGTATGCGGCCGCAAAACTTAGATGACATAGTGGGACAAGATCATTTGGTTGGGAAAGATATGGTTTTACGTCAGCTCATTGAGAAAGATTCTATCCCCTCAATGATTTTATGGGGACCTCCCGGAATAGGAAAAACCACTCTTGCACGCATTATTGCCAATGAAACAAAATCTCACTTCGTACAGCTTTCTGCAACAGATTGTGGAGTAAAAGATATTAAACAAGTTGCCGATGAGGCAAAAGCACGTGTACATCAAGTTGCAACCTTATTTACCAGCGAAAATACCAACACACCTGCATCACGGACAATCTTATTTATTGACGAAATTCACAGGTTTAATAAATCTCAACAAGATAGACTGTTACCTCTCGTTGAAAATGGAACTATTACATTAATAGGAGCAACAACTGAAAACCCAAGTTTTGAAGTTATATCACCCCTCTTGTCCCGCTCTCGAGTGTTTGTGCTAAAAGAACTTTCTACGGAACACATTTCACACATAATAGATAAGGCCATTGAAAAGATCTCTGAAACAGAACCAATTCTTGTAATTTCAGATGAAAATAAAAAAATGCTATCTCACATTGCAAATGGAGATGCACGTTCAGCCCTTAACATTCTTGAACTCAGCATGGAACTTGGAAAAATCAAATCACCTAACGATTCTTCTCTTGATATCACTTCCGAAATAATCGAAAAAGCTGTCCAAACGGAACATTTGCGCTACGACCAAACAGGCGAAGAACACTACAATACTATCTCTGCATTCATCAAATCAATGCGGGCAAGTGATGAAAATGCAGCAATATACTACCTTGCACGTATGGTTGAGGCTGGAGAAGACCCTAAATTTATTGCTAGACGTATGGTTATTTTTGCAAGCGAAGATATTGGGCTTTCCAACCCAACCGCCCTGGTTGTAGCAAATGCCGTTTTTAGAGCCTGTGAAACAGTTGGGTACCCAGAATGTAGCATAAATTTAGCCCACGGAGTTGCATATTTAGCACAGTGCCCCAAAGACCGCTCAGCTAACGATGCCCTCGCAAAAGCAAGACAAGATGTGACCCAGCATGGAAATCTCCCCATTCCTATGAACCTTCGCAATGCTCCAACAAATCTTATGGAGGAACTGGGATACGGTGATGGTTATGAAAAATACCCCGAAAACACATCACTCCTTCCTGACACTATCAAAGGGAAAACCTACTTTCCAAAATAAAGAAAAACCCGAAGACACATGTCTCCGGGTTTTCTATTTTCTATTGTGTTTGGTTAAGAGTCAATTTTCCCTTTCTCTGGATGGACCCTCAAGAAGACACTCTCAATACTCACCCCCTCAAGATCAAAAACGACTTTAACCGTTTGGCCAACCTCTTGGATCAGCCAACTTCCTCGTACAGACTTCCTCACAGGATAGGCGTGATCGTCACCAGGCGATTTCACGTATCCTGCAATCTCAAAAGAATCATCGTCGGGCATTACAACTGTAATTTCAGCTTCTCGGTAACAACAATCAACAATACTCACCGCATTCTCTTCATCAGTCACAACAACAACTGCTTTCGTACCTGGAGCACATTTCATCAAGCGTGCACCTTGTACATCGGCCGGAACGATGTACAACATGTCAAGTACCCCAAAATTTAGACACCTTGTCTCTGTCTAAATACGACGGGTGGAACCCGAAGAGCTGAATGTATACGTTTATTGTTG
>JAACPJ010000006.1:51882-52646 GCA_009995455.1 bacterium | reverse complement strand
TCGAGTATCACTTATCTGGCATAGAGCAAACTCAAGTCGATCCCAAAGCCGGATATGATTTCGCCTCCGGTCTGCGCTCTATTCTGCGGCAGGATCCCGACATAATCTTGGTTGGAGAGATCCGCGACCTGGAGACGGCGGAAGTGGCAATGCACGCGGCTTTGACCGGCCATGTCGTATTCTCAACTCTTCACACCAACGATGCCGCCGGGGCGGTGCCGCGCTTGGTGGACTTGGGAACCAAACCGGCCATCATCGGCCCGGCGATAAATCTGATCGTGGCACAGCGTTTGGTGCGGCGTCTGTGCGAGTATTGCAAAACCGAAACACCAATGAGCCCGGGTCTCGCGGAGAATATAAAAAAGTTAATGACTAAACTGCCAAAGCGCGTCGATAAAACAAACGTAAAACCGAAAATATATTCGGCTAGAGGATGCGATAAGTGCCACAATGGTTATCGCGGGCGAGTCGGGGTTTTCGAGCTGCTTGAAGTGGACGACGCGCTCGAAAATTTGATCGCGGAGGAGGTGACTGAGGAGACAATTCGTGAATTTGCGCGGAAGCAAGGAATGATTGAAATGCAGACAGACGGAATACTGAAAGTCTTTTCTGGCGTGACGACGCTAGATGAGGTTGAACGCGTAACGGGACCGCTTAAATGGCCCCGTTAGGAGAAAAAATCGTAGGTCTGCGGGCGTTTATGCTTGGGGAAGCGCTCTTTCCGAATAAATCAAAAAGAGTTTAGAATCATTCTTGGGGGTGAG
>JAACPJ010000006.1:0-51684 GCA_009995455.1 bacterium | reverse complement strand
GGGCGGAATCTGGGTAATGTTTCCCGTAAATTTTTCTTTCAGCAGCTTTTCAATTTCCTCCAAGCACGGTACATAACCATTGTGGCAGTCAATAATTTCTGATTCTGGGTCGAGTGTCTCAGAAGTTTTTCCGAGTAAAATTTGTGTTCGATAAGTCTTAATATCCTTTTCAAACAGCGGAATTAACTTAGTGCATTTCCCGACCGCTATCACCAACAAACCGGTGGCAAATGGGTCAAGCGTACCGGTGTGCCCGATTCGTTTTATACCCAGTGGTTTACGAAGCTTCGCACACACATCAAAGCTGGTAAAACCAGCCGGTTTATCGACGAGAAGGAAAAAGTTTTGGGAAGGTTTCATACTTCTTAGTTCTATTAATCTATGCAATAAAGTCATCTTTTAAATCTCTGGCTTGCCCAGAGTCTCATAAACACAAGATTTTGGGCGGAGGTTGAGAGACACATTGAGCTTAGCCAGAAATTAAAACTTAATTGTCATTCCTGCGGAGGCCGGAATCTAGGTCAGACTGGATCTAATGTCGGAGCATATGTGCCGTAAGCCATGTGCTTCAATACTTTCTTAACGTCATGTAGCCGGTGGTTTTCAACACACCAGCACCGACGCAGCTAAATATCTTGTCAAACAATTATATTAAAATACAGTAAAAATAATTATAAAAAATCATTTAATGGAACTTTTTAGTGTACAGGTTGTTTTATTTATTAAAGACAAATTTACAGGAAAATATACTGATCTAGCCTCGCAGCTACAAGATCAATTTGAAAACACACCGCCAACACAATTACCAATCCCACCCGAGGCGCCAGATGAAATACCGCGATTAATTTTCCATTTTAAAGATTTCAACTTAGAAATATCAAATATAAAAATTCAAATTATCTTAAAACCACAAAAGGTAAGAGATGAAGAAATTATTAATACTGAAAAGTTACCAGAGATAATAAGCAAAATATTAGATACTCCAATCGTGAAAACCAAATTTGAAATTATTAGAATTGGCTTCATATCAAAATTTTTCACAATTAAGGCACATTCAGCATTAACTAATTTGTTAAACCCAAGCTTAATCCAAAACGACAAATTTGAAGAAATTGAAGTTAAAATAAACAAAATTAAAACTATTGAAAATTATTCCTGCAATAACATCGAACATGTTTTTCAGGGAGAAAAAAAGAAAAACAATGTCGTTACTCCAGGTTTAGTCCTAGTTAAAGACTTAAATACCGCCCAATCAAATACTGTCAGTATTCAACCTATTGAGATAAATAAACTTATTACTAAATTTCTACTTGAAAGTGCCGAATCTAAATTACTGAAGATTATTTAAATGAGTGAACAATTCAAAGTTCGTCCAATTAGTAGCACTGAAAGTAGTAATCTCGCAATTAATTCGAGCACCAATACGATTGAAAAAGAATTAACTACAGCAAGAGATTTTTATATTGCCGCGTACGAGAATTATCAAACTTTGACGGCAGATTTAAAAGAGTCAAACAAAGATTTAAATAGTATTAATGACAGACTTGATCGATTCCGAGATGAACTAAGAAGTCAAAACACAAGAACAATTGAAATTATTGGGGTCTTTTCTGCTGTATTAGCCCTCATTATTATAGATGTTAATATAATAAAATCTGCCCAAAATTTCACGGAACTAATAAGTTTAATCATTGCATTAAACGCTTCGATAGCAATTTTCATAGGCTTAATCAGTGCAATGTTCGCACATAAAGAAAATTCATTTTTTAGAAATGCGTCATTTTGGTCTGGTATAATAATTTTAATAATACTAATGGTGGTTGGTACTTATTATAATGTAGATATCAAATAACTTGCCAAACCCCGTAAAATCCCTATTTTCCTGCTGCTTTGCCTACCGCTCGTACGCGGTACGCCACAAGACAATTACTATTTCTTAACGTCCAAAAAGCATGCAAAAGTACGAATTAATGGCTATCATCGCCAATTCTTTAGACGCGAAAGCGGCTGAGAAACACGCGAAAGACCTAGACGGTCGAGTAGAAAAAGAATTTAACGGAAAAATCACTTTCTCTGATTTTTGGGGTGAACGAGGGTTCGCTTACAAGATCAACAAACAAAAGTGGGGTTACTACCATGTTTCACAATTCAACATGGAAGCTGACCAAGCTCAAGGTTTGCGTCACGAACTTAATCTAGATAACGACTTGGTTCGTTTCATGATTACAAAAGTGGATCCAAAAGCACCATTGCCACGAAAGTACGCGGATATGAAAAAAGAATACGAAGCGCAAGAAAAAGCGAAAGCCGATGAAAAAGCTCCAGCTGAAGAGTCTAAAGCTCCAGCGAAGAAAGAAAAACTAACGACGATTAAAGAGGAAGAACCAGCCGCTCCAAAAGCGACTGAAAAACCAAAAGACGACGTGGATAAAAAATTAGACGCGATTGTTGACGAAGCGAGCGACATCTAAGTCACTCTCCCCTCTTTTCTATTTTTAACTTTTAAACACCATGCCACCAAGACCTAAAAAATTCATCGATCCATTTGTTCTAGCGGGTATCGAATACATTGATTACAAAGATCCTAAATTATTGGCTCAGTACATTACGTACTACCGATCAATTCAAAGTCGTTTCCACACGGGAACTTCACTAAAGAACCAAAAACAGTTGGCTTCTTCGGTTAAAAAAGCCCGTCAAATGGCTTTACTGCCTTACGTTCGATACGAATAGTAAGCCAAGAAACAAACTTTAAACTTAAGACCTCAGTCATGTTGGGGTCTTTTTTTTAATTAAAAGAAGTCGAACTATAAAATCTCCACTCACAACCCTTGTAAAAAGACGCTATATCTGCTATAATCCTCTGATATATTTGTCACATTTGCCCTATGGGATTCAATCTGAAATCAATTATGAAAGGAAAGGACGCCGACCAAACAGGAAGTGTTATGGGCGTCAAGAAGAGCACACAAACCACTGATAGCATCATCTCTCAGGCGGTAAGCAATGCCGGAAACATCTCCAGCATGACGCTGACCAAAGAGGAGCACGATCGAATGCTAACGGCACGGCACACCATGCCATTTCACATTGTGCTGCTAAAATATTTCTCTTTAATTTTAATGGCTGTGGCTATTGTGGCTGGTTTGTTACTAAAAGCGGATCTTGATTCAACTAACAGCTATTTTAGCTTTTTAGGTTTATCTGAAAACACGGGTTCTCAATATGTGAAATCTTCACAAGAAAAAAATGTATTTGAGCAGCAAAATGCTGAGCTTGAAAAACAAATTGCCTCAATTGAAGAACGAAGTGAGTCTTTTGATAATAGTACCGAAGCCAAAAAAGTATCACTACTCGTGCCAGAAATTCTTGAAGTAGAAGCTTTACAAAAACGATGGTTTAACGAAATCGTTGAAACGACCAATGAAGATGGACAATTAGTAGAAGAAGAAAAATTTGGTTTGATCGACAGTTTTGCTGACATGATTGAATACTTTGAAGATAAAGAATACCAACCTCGCTTTTTCAATCAGAAAAATCGTGATCAAAGTATTTCGCAAACAGAACCAGATGTTTGTAACATCGCCAACAACAAATTAAGCGAAGCACAAAAAGCCGAGAAAAAAACTTTTGAAAGTAGTGGACGATGTACCACAAACAGCACCCTTATTATGGCCAATGAAATTGATATTCGAGGTCTAAATATTTCGGCTAGTGGGGTTAATGTAACCGTTTCAGCCAGTGATTTACTAAGTCGTGTTTTCACTCTCAGTTCTGAGTTTGTAACGATGATGAATAGTTTTGATTTCTACAAAGGGGCTGAAGTTACCAACTTTAATCGCAGAACCTTAAGTGAAGGGGGTGATAGTACTGAAGTAGCCCTGAGACTTGATTTTCAAGAAGAAGATGAAGAAGACCCAAATGATGTCTACTTAACCGATTTAATTCAGTGGCAAAAAAACTGGCGTTAAGACCCGTTTAAAAAAAATATATAAACCATGGCAAACCTAAATTCCGTCATCAAAAACAACTCAGGGGCTAAACACACCCGGAAAGAACTCATGAATAAAAGTCCTATTCCGTGGTTAGTAATTATTGGAATTACGGCTGTTGCAGGAGGATTTTTAATTTATCCAAATGCGTCCATGTGGATAGAAAAACGCAGTGAATTAAAAGATATGGAAACTTTAATCCCACAACTTGAATCAGAAAACCAAGCCCTTAGCACCGAAAAAGACACGCTTGAAGAAAGTTTTAAAGAAAAAGCCAAACCTTATATTGCGATTGCAGATCAAAGGTTCCCAACCGAGATTGATACGATAAAAATCACTCAAATTATTGAGATGTACTCGATTCTAATGCAAGTGAATTATAGAGCTAATGACTTAAAACTTAACACCCTTAGTGTATCAGCTACACGTAATGTTGATGGCTTACCTTTCGCCGAAACCGGGGTAAACATCAATGTGGTTATTGACCGTGAAATGCTAGAGCAACTAATAGCCTTTCTAAAAACGAGTCAAATTTCAAACGAACTCGAAAACAAGGTGATCGCGAGTGGCGGTGGAGAAACCGCCTCAATCGAATTCTTAAAAGCGAATCAACTGCCAGTTGGTAGAATTAATTCTCTGTCTTTAAACGAAGAAAGAGGGAGAAGCCAAGACTCAAATAAAGAAGTTTACAACGCTCAAATACAAGTGCTTTTCTACTCTGAACCCGTATAAAAAATGCCCGTTGATGATCCACTAAAAAAACTTAAAGACGCGATTATTCGAGGTGATGTACCTGGAATTCTGGAAGGTTGTATGTCGCTATCTCTAAACTTAGGGGCATCAGATATCCATATTGAACCGCGACGAAACAACGTTGAATTCCGGTTACGGGTCGATGGTGTTTTAAGGCATATTGTCGAATACCCAATGAATATGCATCCAGGGTTAGTTTCAAAGACGAAACTAATGGCGAATTTGAAAATCGATGAATCACGGGTTCCCCAAGATGGTCGAATCTCGACTTGGCTGGGAGAAAAAGAAGTAGATCTTCGGGTCTCAACGCTCCCAACGGTTAATGGAGAAAAGATCGTGATGCGGGTACTCGATAAATCGAAAAAAATTCCAACACTCGATCAGTTAGGAATTGTGGGGCGAAATCTAAAACTCTTCCAAGCGGCTATCGAACAGCCAAATGGGGTGGTACTTACTTCAGGGCCAACTGGGTCTGGGAAAACAACCACCATGTACTCGGCGATGAGTTATGTTAATAGCCCAGAAGTAAACATCATGACGCTTGAAGATCCGGTGGAGAATCAAATGGATGGACTCAATCAAAGTCAGATGAAACCCTTAATTGGATATACCTTTGCCTCTGGTTTAAGAACCGCTCTCCGGCAAGATCCTGATATCATCATGGTGGGGGAAATCCGGGATAAAGAAACGATCGATATTGCTATTGAGGCCTCGCTTACTGGGCATTTGGTACTCTCTACTATCCATACGAATTCTGCCGTGGAAACCATTACTCGTATCTTGAATATGAAGGTGCCAGATTTCCTTTTAACTTCGGCCGTGAATTTGATTATTGCCCAACGTTTGAGTCGAAAACTTTGCCCAGATTGTAAGGTTAAAACGACCCCGAGTAACAACGCGATGGAAAAGCTGAAAGAGGCTTTCAAATTATTTAAACCCTATGAAGGGTTTGATATGGATTTATTTCAACATCCACAGTTTTTTACCCATTCAGAAAATGGTTGTGAAACCTGTGGTGGACTCGGTTACAAAGGTCGAATGGGGATCTATGAAATTATGACCATGAGTGAGCCAATTAAAATGGCCGTAATGAAAGGAATGCCCGGTCTTGAAATTCAAAAAGTAGCTCAATCCGAAGGGATGATCACCCTTGAACAAGATGGCTTAATCAAAGTGATGCAAGGCATTACTTCACTGGAAGAAGTTTACAAACTCGTTAAAGAGTAGTATAATATTTTAATATTTATGAGTGATTTAGCTAACCCAGCATCAAGTTTCCCAAATCCAGGTTCAAATCCTGGAGGGAATAGTGCCGCTAACATTCCAAACCCTTTTGCGGTTGCCTCAACACCTCCGGTTACCCCGGCTCCAGTTGCCCCAATGCCCCCGGTAAATCAATCACCCGTTACGCCTGCTGCGGTTCCACCGCAAAACCCAGCCGTAGTTCAAACGGCAGCGGCTGCTGCCCCACAAATTTCGGCACCTGTACAAACGGCCCCAACTATGCCAGTAGCGGCTCCAGTCCCGCCAGCACCAGCACCAGCAGCGCCACAAACACCGTTGCCAACTAAGGTTCAAGAAAAAGAAACTTTAGTACTCGATATTAAAGGCCAGGCCAAAAAAGAAAAAGCTGAAGTTGAAGGGATTAGCTTTTTTAAACAAGTAGATGAATACCTGATCAACATGTCTGGTATTAAGCTAGACGAAAAACTACTTTTCTTTCAACTACTAGCCTCAATGATTGGAGCGGGTTTACCTATTATTGACGCCCTTAATTTATTAATTAATCAAACCAATAATAAAAAATTAGCTCGGGTAATCACTGACATGAGAACTCAAATTGAGCGAGGGGAAAGCTTGGCCAGTGCGATGCGTAATAATGATGATGTTTTTGATGAGGCCACTTGTTCGGTGGTTGAAGCCGGTGAGAAATCGGGGAAACTAAATGCGATTTTAAAGGAGCTGGTCGCTCAATACGAACAAATTAGTAGTCTTACCAAAAAGATTAAAGCGGTCATGATGTATCCCATCATTGTAATTGTCTTCATGCTTTTGCTCACCGTTGTGGTACTTATTTTCGTGGTACCAAAACTTGAAGAACTATTTGGGGGTGGTGAAAATTTACCATTACCAACCAGAATGCTGATCAATGGGAGTGATATAGTCCTTAGTTACTGGTACTTCTTAATTGCCGGTGCAGTTGGGGGTATGTTTGGTTTTCTGTACTGGAAAAAATCAAAAACAGGTTCAAGGCAGTGGTCTATTATAGTTCTACGAATGCCTATTTTTGGAGACATTCTTTCTAAAATGATTTTGACTCGAGTATCACGGATTTTCGGATTCCTAATTTCAGCTGGGGTACCCGTGGTAGAAAGTTTAAAAATTGCTTCGCATATTGCTGAAAACCCAATTTATCAAGACAAACTTTTACTCGCCGCCGACGATCTTACGAAAGGGATTTCGATTGCAGAGAATTTATCTGATGATGAAAGACTCTTCCCAAGTATGTTGGTGAACATGATGGCGATTGGTGAAAAAACGGCCTCGCTCGATCAAGTAATGGGAAAAGCGGCTGATTTCTATAATGAAGAACTCGATCGAAAAATTGGGGGGATGTCTAAAATGATGGAACCCGTTATTCTTAGTATTATTGCCGGAGGAGCGGTATTCATGATTCTGGCTATCTACCTACCGATCCTACAAATGAATGATCAAGTGGTGGGCGGTTTCTAATCTAAAAAAGAAAGAAGAAATTATCTGACAGCGAGCTATAAAATATTATAGTATCGCTGTTTTTATATTTAATCTTATGACGAAGCGCCTTTTAGTTATTGGAAACGGTGGACGCGAACACGCATTAATTGAAGCTTTGGCACGATCACCACAAAACGTTGAAATCTTTAATTTCGCTAATACGCTAAATCCAGGTATTAAAAGTTTGTGCACTGAAGTCATCGTGGGTGACTATATGGATATGGATCAAGTCAAAGCGATTGGCGCGCAAGTACGCCCGGATTTTGCCGTTGTTGGCCCTGACGACCCGATTGGTGCAGGCGCCGCTGACGCTTTACTTGAAGTCGGTATCCCCTCTTTTGCCCCTTATCAAGTGTGCGCCCAACTCGAAAGCTCTAAAGCATTTACGCGGAACTTATGTCAAAAGTATCAAATTGCTGGAGCGCCTGATTTTTTAGTACTCAACCAAAACGACCGTTATGCCGCCAAAACTTTTTTTGACTCTAATGAAGGACAAATTGTGGTTAAAGCCGATGGCTTGCTCGGCGGTAAAGGCGTGATTGTAGCCGGCGAACACTTTGAAACTTTTGAAGAAGCGTATGATTTTGCGCTGCAATCAATTAATAAATTTGGTCGCGTAGTGTTTGAAGAAAAATTAATTGGAGAAGAGTTCTCACTTATCTCAATTGTTGACGGAATCACCGTGCTTGATTGCCCAGCCATTCAAGATCATAAACGCGCCTTTGAAGGCGACACCGGACCAAATACTGGTGGTATGGGGTGTGTCTCTGATGAAAACGGCTCACTCCCCTTTCTAACCCAAAAAGATTTAGAAGCAGCCCACGCCATAACTGAAGCCGTTATGAAAGCGGTTAAAAAAGAAACCGATGAAACTTTTGTCGGCGTCATGTATGGCGGCTTTATGGTGACTAAAAATGGGGTAAAATTAATTGAATATAACACTCGTTTTGGCGATCCAGAAGCGCTTAACATTCTGCCCATTTTAGAAACGGATTTTGTGGAAGTTTGTGAACGGGCTATTGCTGGTGAACTCGATCAAATTAGCCAACTCAAATTCAAACCAGTTGCCACGGTCGTAAAATATTTGTGCCCAGAGGGTTATCCCACCGACTCGGTCAAAAATGTGCCGATTAAATTTACGGGCGATTCTTTAGAAGGTTTCTATTTTGCGTCAGTAGCCGAAGAAAAAGGTAAATACTTGCTTAAAGGTTCACGAGCGGTTGGGGTTTTAGGCACCGGCAAAACCATGGCGGAAGCCAAAGCCAATTGCGACGCAAAATTAACTCAGTTTGAAGGCCCTTTATTTTTTCGACACGACATCGGTTCCCCTGAATTAATGGAGAAACGAATGGAGCACATAAAAATTATTCGTGGTTAATTTTCACTCACTTCAGCGGCCCAAAAAGCCTCTAAGGCTTCTCGAGTCGGTATAACATATTCCTCCATAAATCGGTCACCTAAATACTGCTGTAAATCAATAGCCGTGCTGTCTAACTTCTTTGGTACAGGCTCATTAAATAAGCGTGCTAGATATGAATTTTGATAATTGTTTCTTACCGCATCATCGGTATTTATCAGTTTTTTATTAGAGGCTCTTAAAAATTCCTCAAATTCAGGCGCTTCATAGCCTCGTTCTCTTAATACGTAAGCCAAAGATAAAACGCTTAACCCCCAGATATTATTTCCACCAATAATCCCTTTTCCACCACGACTACGATCGTTTCCGATATACCTAAAATCAAGACCATGCAGGCAGGCGACGTTAGTTTGTTTAATTGGACAATTAGGAACAGTGCGATCATTACCAGGCATTTCATGAAGCGCTCCACAAGCCTGAACGGTTAAAGCTCTAATATAATTTCTATATGCTATTAACCGAGAAGGAATCAAATGACCCGTTTTTTGAACTCGAAGTAAAATTTCTCGTTCAGGATCCCCTACTTCCTTTTCCGCTATTCGTTTTTTTAACAAATCAACGTCGATTAAAGAGGCCACTTCTGTTTCGGGGGTAATACGCATTTCAGCTAAGATTAAACTATAAATATCATTTTTATAAATTATTTCAAACCCCCATTAATTGTTTTTGGCCTTCAGTTAATTACACTGCATCCACAAACATGAACCAACTTGATAAAGGACTCTTTTTTGCCTTCATAGGCCTCACCCTCTTTGGCCTTATTATGATGAGTTCCATGTCAGTGGCCGGTAGTTTTGAAATTACGGGGCGAAACGATTTCTACTTTTTACGGCACATGTTTTATATCGTCTTGGGAGTGCCGATTTTTTTAATCGCCTTTAAATTTCCTTACGACACGCTGCGAAAAATTTCACCCGTCCTGTTTATATTTGCGATTACTTTATTGCTGCTAGTGCTCGTTATTGGGCAAGATTTCGGAACCGCCGCTAAGTCCTGGCTTAAAGTCGGCCCCATTTCCTTTCAACCCACTGAAGTCGCAAAACTTGCCATTGTGATATTTTTAGCGGCCGTTTATTCCAGCGGAAAAAATGATGTTGATTCGCTGCAAGGCGGATTCATGCCGTTTGTATTTGTGCTCGGCATCCCCGCGATTCTTATTATGGCACAGCCTGATTTTGGATCGCTCATGGTAATTACGACGGTTTGTGGGGTCATGTATTTTGTGGCGGGCGCGAATTTGAAACACTATCTAGGGGCTATTATCGCGGGTCTGGTTGGGGCCACAATTGTGGTTTTGACTAATCCCTATATTGCCAAACGTTTTGCCGTATTTATGAACCCTGAACTCGATCCACTTGGGGCCGGTTTTCAAATGAAGCAAGCCCTAATTGCCATTGGTTCTGGGGGCTGGTTTGGTAGAGGTTTTCAAAACTCAATTCAAAAATTTGATTACCTACCAGAAGTTCAATCAGACACCATTTTTTCTGCCATTGCAGAGGAACTAGGATTTATCAGAATTCTTTGTTTACTGGGTATTTATTTCTTTATTGCCCACCGCGGATTTTTTATTGCCCGAAACGCCCCCGACCAATTTACCCAACTGCTGGCCGTTGGACTTACCACCTGGATCGTTGGGCAAGCCTTTATTAATATTGCCGTAAATTTAGCCCTATTCCCTAATACAGGTATTACCTTACCGTTACTGTCTTATGGGGGAACCTCACTTTGGGCGACCTTTGCCGCCATGGGAATTCTGCTGCATATTTCGGGGAACATTAAAACGACCGCCCGTAAGCGTTACACCTAAATGAAACCGCAAACATTTTTACTGGTTGGCGGTGGCACAGGGGGACATATTTTCCCGCTCTACCCGCTCGCTAAAAAATTATTGCAACTTGGGCATCAAGTCCATTTAATTGTGAACGATTCCCCTCTCGACAAAAAAGTAATCGACGATAAATTCACCGATTTACCAACGCTTAAAGTGCATTACCTACGCACCCATAAAATAGACTACCACTTAAGTTTAAGAAATTTCGTTGCCCCTTTTAAAATAATAAGTAGTTTTTTTCGAACAAAAAATTTGATCAACAAAATAAATCCACAGGTGGCTTTTTTTAAAGGCGGATTTGTGGGTTTCCCGGTTCTTGTCGCGCTTAAATATTTGTCGAGTTTTAAAGGAAAAACCTATCTGCACGATTCAGATATTTCACCGGGAGCATTGACTAAATTTATTGGTAAATCAGCCGACAAAATTTTCACTAATTTTGGTGAAAACCCCACGCCCCTTTTTTACTGGCCTGAAAATTTAAAGATTACAAAACCCGAAAACCCAATCCCTAAAATTCTAATATTTGGGGGTTCACAAGGAGCGCAATTTTTGAACAATTTAATTGTTCAAAATTCAAAATCACTTACTCAAAAACACCATATAACTCTGGTAGCTGGCCCTAAGAATAAAGTTAAGAAGAACGCTCAAAATTTAACGGTTCATCATTTCATGCCCCAAGAAGATTTAATTAAGGCCATGATTGAATCAGACTTGGTAATTTGCCGCAGTGGCGCTTCTATGTTTCAAGTCCTAGCGGCACAAACCAGATGCATTGCGGTGCCACTCCCCTCTTCAGCGCGCAATCACCAACTGCATAATGCACAGTATTTTGCCGATAAAGGCTTGTGTTATTTGCTCGAACAAAACACTGAAACAGATTCCAAACTGTTACCCACAATCACGCAAATACTTGAAGACAAAAACCTTCAACAAAAGTTAGAACATTACCAAGGTTTGCCACAGATAGATGAAATTATAAATGTTATTATCAAAAACTAAGAAAATCTTTACACTCCAAACACCTCACAATTAAAACCCATTTATGTCGTTATTCCTTAAATACCGTCCGCAAACTTTTTCTGATTTAGTTGGCCAAGAAGCCGTCAGAAGAACCCTGCAAAATGCACTTAAAGCGGAACGTCCGAGTCACGCTTATTTATTTACGGGAAGCCGAGGAACGGGAAAAACTTCAACGGCTCGAATTTTTGCCAAAGGTTTAAACTGTGAAAACCTGCAAGACGGCGACCCGTGTGGCGTATGCCGATTTTGCACGGGCACAGCTGATGGCACGCTTATCGATGTGATTGAAATTGATGCGGCTAGTAATCGAGGGATTGATGAAATTCGTGATTTGCGAGAAAAAATTAATTTCGCCCCCAATGTGGCGAGACGAAAAGTCTATATTATTGATGAGGTGCACATGATGACCAAAGAGGCATTTAATGCGCTGCTTAAAACCTTAGAAGAACCGCCAGACCACGCCTTTTTCTGCCTGGCGACCACCGAAATGCACAAAGTTCCTGAGACCATTCGAAGTCGTTGCCAAACGTTTTCATTTCAACGCTTCACGCTAACTCAACTAACCGATCGACTGGCTTACATTTCAGAAAAAGAAAGCATAAACGCAGAAACAGAAGGTTTAGACATTATATCTCGTAAAGCCGAAGGTGGGCTGCGCGATGCCATTTCATTACTCGAACAAGTCGCCGCTGAAACCGAGAACCAAGTGACCCAAAAAGCCGTTCAAATGAGCTTAGGTGTCTCCGATACCGGCACGCTTATAAATTTATACGAATCTTTAAAATCTGGTGACAGCCAAGGCGGACTTGATACGCTAAAAAATCTCAGCCAAAACGGCTCCGATTTTAGATCATTTGGTCATGACTTCCTCGGATATCTAAGAGAGCAAATGCTGTCTCAACTAGGTAAACCGGAACTTGGCTTCACACTTAAATGTATTGAAGAATTTGAAGTGGCCTTGCAACGGCTTAAAACTTCTCCGATTATTGAACTTCCCCTTGAAATTGCAGTTATTAATTTAACCCAAGCCACGCAAAACTATCCGTCAGTACCAGTTAATACAAAAACACCGGCTGTAGCCCCAGCCGCAACAATGGCACCTACTCCGACTCGAGCGCCAGATCCAACACCAATGACGCAAACGATTAGCACAAGCGATGGTTTTGTATTTGAAGGCGCGGCTCAATCCCCTGCCCCTGCTACCGCCACATCACCAACTCCAGAACCAGCTGTAGCCCCTAAACCAAAAGAAGAAACGGCTTTACCCGTCAGTGGTGAATCGTTAAATGCGGGTAACATTAAAAGACAAATGGAAAACATCTCGCTAAAAGCCGGGATTGCCGTCTTTGCCAAGAAATCTTTCCTGACTTGTTCGCCGAGTGTTGATGGCAGTATTATAACTTTCAATACGAGTTCTGAATTTCACCGCGAAAAACTCGATCAAACTGAAACGAAAAACGCAATTAATAAAGCTATTTCTGACCTGTTTGGGGTGACAGGGTATCAAGTCCGAATTGTTAAAAGTGGCGGGGCAGCTCCAGTAGTGAAAGAAGAAGACAAGGCCTCGGTAGATGACTTTTTAAATTTTTAATTTTTATTGTAACAAAAATTCAAAAAGCACGTTTGAGTATTAGATCATGAAGTATCTTATTTCCCCAGCCGTGCGATAATCCAAGAGTCAAACATAGTTGGCTCAATCCTCTATGAGCCCTTAAATTCAATTTAAAAAAGTAAAAGTTCATAGCCCTATGAACTTTTTTTAAAAAATCTTACACATGAAATCCCCTACTAATTATAATCACCTAACCCTTAAGTATTACGGCCGTAAAGCCCTTAAATATAAGTGGCTGCTTTTGCTTTTCTTCTTTTCGATTTCTGTAGCGGTTATTGGACAAGAGTTTGTGGCGACGCTTCTGTACAAAGAGATTTTTGATTTAATGGCCGAGAATCAAGACACTCCAAAGAGTATTTACTCCGAATTAATACGCCTCGTAATTTTCATTGGCATAACCCATGCAACCACAACTTTCTTTTGGTGGCGGGTAGCGGGTTTCACCAACGACCATTTTCAACCTTTTGTAATGCGCGACATTGAGGATGAAGTTTTTGCCAAACTGCAAAATCACTCCCATAGCTTTTATACCAACCATTTTACTGGAGGCTTGGTTTCAAAAACTAATCGTTTTGTCAGAAGCTTTGAAATGATTGCCGATATTTTGCAGTGGAGTTTAGCCAAAATCGTCATTATGTTCATCGCCTCTGTGGGAGTTATTTACTATTTTTTACCGATGCTCGCCTACGCCTTAGTGGGCTGGACGATTGTTTATACCTATTTTTCTTATTTATACGCACAATGGGCCATTAAGTTTTGGCGGAAAAACGCGAGTGATGATTCGCAGGTAACCGCCGAACTGGCCGATAGTTTGACCAACATTTTCAACGTTAAAATTTTTGCAGGCGCCACGGAAGAAAAAAAACGATTTAACCAAACCATCAATAAACGTCGCAAAAGTCGAACCAAAGCCTGGATGACAGGGACTTTTATGGGCGTTTGGCAAGGGGTCATGATGATTAGTTTTGAGATATTTCTCATTTACCAAATGGTGATCGCTTGGACAGAAGGTTCTATTACCCTCGGAACTATTTTCGCCATTCAGACTTTCATATGGCTGGTGTTTTCAAACCTATGGGAACTGGGCCGTTTATTTCAAGACTACAGTAATGCCTTAGCGGACGCCGAAGAGATGACCCAGATTTTGAACCTGATACCCAGCATAGAAGATCCTAAAAAACCAGAAAAGTGCACTATTAATAAAGGGGCTATTGAATTTAAGAACGTTTCATTTCGCTACGAAACCGAAAAAAATTCACCTCAAATTTTTAAAGACTTTAACCTGAGTATTAAAGCCGGTGAGAAAGTGGGCTTAGTTGGTGAATCAGGGGCGGGCAAATCTACTTTCGTAAACCTGCTCATTCGCTTTATGGACACCGATAGTGGCGATATACTAATTGACAAACAAAGTATCAAACAGATAACTCAAAACGACTTAAGAAGAAATTTAGCCTATGTCCCACAAGAACCCATTTTATTTCACCGAACGCTTAAAGAAAATATCGCGTACGGGAAACCAGATGCGACTGACGCTGAAATAATCGCTGCTGCGAAAGCGGCTCATGCACATGACTTTATCATGACCTTCCCAGAAAATTACGAAACTTTAGTCGGTGAAAGAGGCGTCAAATTGTCTGGTGGTCAAAAACAAAGAATCGCCATTGCGCGCGCAATGCTTAAACAAGCCCCTGTTTTAATTCTAGATGAGGCCACTAGCTCTCTTGATAGTAAAGCGGAGATCTACATTCAAGAAGCGCTTGATAAACTGATGAAAGAAAAAACAACCTTAGTAATTGCGCATCGCTTAAGTACCTTGCGTGAAATGGATCGAATCATTGTTTTTGATAAAGGGGAAATTGTGGAAGATGGCAAGCATCAAGACCTGATCAAAGAAAATGGAAAGTATGCAGAGCTGTGGCAACACCAATCCGGCGGCTTTATTAAATAAGACAGTTTTTAAGGCAGCTACAAACACAGAATATTAAATAAAATATATTTGTCTTTTGTCTAATTTAGTGGTAATATGTGATATAGCCCTTTTATATTCTAACCCAAAACAAAAATGGCCAACACAAACTCTAACCTGCTTCAAAAGCTTAAAGATACCCAAGTATCTACTGTAACTGGAACGGTTGCTTTAGCTGGAGCTGCCATCTGCGCTTTTAGCGTGATGCCAAGCCCAGATTCTAGCTTTGCAAATTTACTACAAGCAAGTCTTATTAATATTTCAAGCGTGCTTTAATAGCCGAGGATCTTTAGAAATATTTCCTATTTCCTTACTATGCAAAAAACCATGAATACAAAAAAAAATACAAAAGCGAAAAAATCGACCAAAAAAGTCACGCCTGAAAAGGGCGCTGTTCTAAATCAAAAAGTTTCATTTTTTACTGGAAGCTTGATTCTTATTACAGCTTTTGTGGTTGCCGTAAGCGCTATCCCAAGTTACAAGCAAGATAATCAATCAGCCTTAGAAGTACTATTTATGACTTTCATTGAAGATTCTGATCTAACTCAGGCTCATATTGAAGCCGAAAACTTTCGAATCGAAATTTACAAAAAAGAACTCGACAAAGCTACATCTTCTAAAAACTAGAAAGTAAAAGCGAAACCCTTTCATAAAACCCTTTTCAATTAGGAACAGGGTTTTTTGACGTTAGAGTTGGCTTTAAATTTGACAAACCCCTTCAAAAAAAAGACTATACCACACGTGCCACCGGCCTTTTTAGGAGTGGCTTCAAAATAATAATTTTTATTTAAATGGCGACGACTAAAACTGGTAACCGAATTTACAATTTTTTCAAAGCACGATGGGGCGAACTTAACAATGTTACGTGGCCAACTCAAAAACAAGCCGTACATTCAATGGTCTTAGTTTTAACTATTATGTTAATTGTAGGAGTCTTTCTCGGTTTTGTTGATGCGGCTCTAAGCGAAGCCGTTCTTTATTTAATCGGATAAATTACTAACTCAAAAATTTCTTTCCTTCTCTATGTCTAAACAAGATTCGTCGCTCGGTAAACAATGGTACGTAATTCATACTTATTCAGGTTATGAAGATTCAGTTAAAAAATCTTTAGAACAACGTATTGAATCGATGAATATGCAGGACTATATTTTTGAAATAGTCGTGGCTAAAGAAAAAGTAGTAACGGTCAAAAACGGGAAACAAGTAGTAGCCGAACGAAATCTTTTCCCTGGTTACGTATTGGTGAGCATGTTGGTAACGGATGCTTCTTGGTTTATTGTCAGAAATACGCCAAACGTTACCGGTTTTGTTGGATCAGGAAACACTCCAGTTCCAGTACTCCCAGAAGAATTTGGCGTCATTCAAAGGCGAATGGGACAAGAAGAACCAAATGCCGATATTAAACTTAAAGTTGGTGATTTGGTGACCATCAAAGAAGGGCCTTTCTCTAACTACGAAGGGGCTATTTCTGAAGTAAATCCATCAAAAGCAAAAGTAACCGTTATGGTTTCAATTTTTGACCGAGATACCCCGGTTGAACTTGATTTCACTCAAGTGATTTTAAAAGTTTAGCCCTAAGCCCTTAAAAGTAAGTAAATTCTCTTGCCAAAGGACTAATAGTCATTATAAAGTGCCCGATTAAAAGCTTAACCGCTGAACAACTATGCCTCCAAAGAAAAAATTCGCTTCCAAATTTTCAATTACGCTTCCAGCTGGTAAAGCAACGCCTGCACCTCCAGTAGGTCCAGTAATTGGACAGCACGGAATTAACATCCAAGATTTCGTGAAGCGATTCAACGATGGAACGGCTGATCACATGGCTAACGGATACAAAATTCCTTGTATTTGTTACGTGTTTGAAGACAAAAGTTTTGAAATTGAATTCAAACAACCACCAGCTTCTGATTTGATCAAGAAAAAAATCAACCTGCCAAAAGGATCAGGAAGACCTAATACAGAAAAAGTAGGAAAAATTACTTGGGCTCAACTTAAAGAAGTGGCCGAAGCGAAAATGCCAGATTTAAATGCGAATGATATAGAAGCCGCAGCTTGGATTATGTACGGTTCAGCTCAACAAATGGGCTTGGAAGTGCCAGATGCTCCAGCTAAAAAAGTTAAAGTCGCTTAACTTTATACCCGTCCACATTCTGTGGGAGCTCGCCTCAGGCGGGCGCCATTTACCACTAACCCCCTTATAATGAACAAGTCTAAACACTTGAAAGAGGCCTACAAAGCCATCGGAACCGAAACTAGCTATTCAACAGCTGAAGCTTTAAAACTAATGCTTAAACATAGCAAGGTTAAATTTGATGCAACCGCTGAAATTCATTTCACACTTGGAATTGATCCTCGACATGCCGATCAACAAATTCGTTCAACAATTTCTCTTCCAAACGGAAGTGGAAAAACAGTTCGAGTGGTTGCGGTTTGTGGTGATGATAAAGAAAAAGCCGCTAAAGCCGCGGGAGCGATTGAAGCTGGCGGAGAAGAATTAGTTGACCGTATGGCTAAAGGCTGGACAGATTTTGATGCTCTAGTTGCCACACCTGATATGATGCGAGTACTCGCAAAAGCGGCTCGTACGCTTGGACCAAAAGGTTTAATGCCAAACCCTAAAACAGGAACGGTTACGCCAGATATTGAAAAAGTTATTAAAGAGTTAGTAGCCGGTCGACTTGAATTTAGAAATGACAAATTTGGGATCGTTCATACTGTATTTGGAAAACTTTCATTTGGTGAAGATAAACTTATTACGAATCTTGAAGCGATGATTAAAGCCATTCAAGATGCAAAACCGAGCGGACAAAAAGGAGTTTTTATTAAAAAATTAACCATTAATTCAACAATGGGTCCTGGAATCAAAATTAATTTAGACACTGATAAACAGTAATTGAGAAAATTTGATATCGATAAAAAAACCAGCTCATTGCTGGTTTTTTTATAGAAAAACAAAAAGAATAAAAAAAATCAGTGAAGTTTACCTCACTGATTTAAATTTAAAAAACGAGACTCAAAACTAGGATTCGTTTTTCTTAGATTCTCGGTAAGTCGTAATAGCCGCTTTCATATCGGAAATTAAAATTTGAATAGCCGATTTTTCCGCTTCAATGTAAACTTTAAATTCGGTTCTCGCCTCTGCGGTAGTCATACTTTCAGCTTTTACCGCCTCAATCAAAGAAGTTTGTTTTGCTTGAACGGCTTCAATTTTCGCCATAATTTGGCCGTAATAATTTTCCATAATATCGGCTAACTCTGCATCACGTTCTCGCACTGCTGCAACACGAGCATCCACCATGGCTTGTCGCTTGCTCACCACTTCAGTTCGGGCTTCTGCACGAACTTCCCGATCTTGAACGGCCGCATCACGGTTAGAATCTCTTTGAGCTTCCATTTGTACTCTCGCATCGGCTCTGTCCATTTCTCCCGCTTCAACATTAGCACGAACCTCCGCATTCATATTTTGCGTCTCTGCACGACGAGCTTCAGCCGCCGATTGTTGTTCTGTACGAATGTTACTTAAATTTTCACGCGCCGCTTCTACTTCAGCTCGTGCGGCTTGATCAGCCGCACGTTGTTGTTCCATAACAGCCTGATTTGCAGCCCGTGCAGCTTCTTGAGCAGCGTTAACGGGACGCTCAAAACTAACGTCAGTTCTTACACTTACGTCTGAATCTGCCGTCACTGGCAAAGGCAGTTGAGCACTAGCCGTTGAAGCGGTTAAAGCGAGAAGAAGGATGAAAGCCAAGTTTTTATTTTTCATTTGGTTTTTAAAAGAAATAATGAAATTATTTTGTTATCTTTGTCTATAAAGCATTTCTGCAAAATGGTAAACAAAGAACTATTTACTAAAGGGGTATATTATTTGTTAGATCAATCAAAAAATTGTTTTTTTGAATTAAATCAAAATAATAATTAATACGAATTTTGATTAAAATTAAGTGATAATAATTTTGAGTTAGGAATTAATATCTTTAAGAATTTAAAGATAGAATATTTTAATACGTTTTAAGTTTTTTGTCAATGCTTGCAGAATATAAAAAAGAAGTGCTATGGCACTTCTTTTTTGTTGAAATCAAGACTTTACCTTATTTTTTTTCCTCTTCGTCCGCATCCATAATTTCTGGTTCGCCTTTCGCATCTGCATCTTGTTCGCCTTTGGCGGCTTCTGCGTCATGGCCGGCCTCATGCATCTTCCGCCCCAGTTCTATCATTGGTTCAGATAATTTATCCGACGCTTCTTTCATCGCTTCTGCGTTTTCAGCTTTCTCCAAAGCTTCTTTAGCAGCAGGAATCGCTTCTTCCGCATTTTTAATAACTTCTTCAAGTTCTGATTTATCTAAATCTTTCGCTTCTTTAACCGTTTTTTCCGCTTGGTAAATCATTGAATCTAAATGATTTCGAGCCTCAGCCGCTTCTTTTCGTTCTTTATCTTTTTCGGCATTAGCTTCTCCGTCTTTCTGCATTTGTTCAATTTCTTCATCACTCATCCCAGAAGAACCTTGAATACTTATTGATTGCTCTTTCCCAGTAGATTTATCTTTGGCCTTAACCGATAGCATCCCGTTAGCATCAATATCGAAAGTGACTTCAATTTGCGGTACTCCACGAGGGGCTGGTGGGATTCCATCTAAGCGGAAAGTCCCAAGTGATTTATTATCCGTCGCCATCTCTCGCTCCCCTTGCAAAACGTGAATATCAACGGAAGCTTGTTGATCTGCGTAAGTCGAGAATACTTGTGATTTAGAAGCTGGAATAGTCGTATTACGATCAATCATAGCGGTTCTAACACCACCCGCCGTTTCAATTCCTAAAGTTAAAGGCGTTACATCAAGCAGCAAGACGTCGTGTACGTCCCCTTGTAAAACCCCCCCCTGAATCGCCGCTCCTAATGCCACCACTTCATCTGGGTTTTGTGATTCATTTACTTTTTTCCCAAAGAATTTTTCCACCGCTGCTTTGACCGCTGGCATTCGAGTCATTCCACCAACCAAAAGAACTTCATCAATATCAGATGTTTTTAAACCGGCGTCTTTTAGAGCTTTCTCGCAAGGTTTAATAGACTTCGCAATTAAGTCTGAAACCAAGCTTTCAAGTTTCGCTCGGCTAATTTTTACGCCTAAATGAAGTGGTCCTGCATCACTCATCGTGATGTACATTTCATTAATTTCACTTTCAGAAGCTGAAGAAAGCTCTTTTTTAACTTCTTCTGCTTTCGCTTTAACTCTTTGCATAGCGGTAGCATCTTTAGAAAGATCAATCCCGTTAGCCTTTTTAAATTCTTCTAATATGTATTGAATAATGGCTGAATCAAAATCATCACCTCCTAAATGGGTATCCCCATTAGTGGCTAGTACTTCAAACGTGCCATCAGAAATTTCAAGCACCGACACATCAAAGGTTCCTCCCCCAAGATCATATACCACAATTTTTTCGTCTTTGCCTTTTTTATCAATCCCATAGGCCAAAGCTGCAGCCGTAGGTTCATTAATAATCCGTTCGACTTCTAAACCTGCAATTTTACCCGCATCTTTAGTGGCTTTACGTTGATCATCATTAAAGTAAGCCGGTACGGTAATCACCGCTTTAGTCACTTTTCCGCCTAAATAAGTTTCCGCATCAGATTTTAATTTAGCCAAAACTTTCGCAGAAATTTCAGCCGGTCGAACCGCCTTACCTTCATACTGAATCATAACCGCATCATTTTTTCCTTTAGAAAATTCAAACGGCATCTCATCCATTTCCGTTTTTACTTCGTTAAAATTTCGTCCAATAAAACGTTTAGCCGAGAAAATAGTATTTTTCGGATTCGTAATCGCTTGTCTTTTTGCGGTTACGCCAACCAACGTTTGATCATCTTTTGCCGCCACAATGGACGGTGTAGTTCGATTTCCTTCTGAATTTGGGATCACTACCGCTTTCCCTCCTTCCATAACCGCCACACAAGAGTTGGTGGTTCCTAAATCAATTCCAATAATTTTTGTCATAGTATTTTTAAGTTAAATGTTCAAAAAATAGCACTCATATTATAAGAGTGCTAAAAAGCAGTGTCAAATAAAATTAGCAGTCTTTTGCACTGATTGCTAATTTACCGTTTTGACACTTTATCACCAATCTGTATAAATTATAACTACCTATGAAAATCCTAGACGAGTTCCACGTTATTTGCCACAACTGCCTTCACAACCCCGTACAGCCAATGGGAAAATTGGTTAATGGACTCATTGCTTTCTTAGTGGTGCTATCGGTAACGGTCATACCACTTCATTACCTGGGATTAGAATTTATCAACTTAAATCAAAATTTGATAATTTTTGATAAACTCGTCGTGACTATTTTTACCATAGAATATTTTTTAAGGCTGTGGTCGGCGGATAAGCCATTAAAATATTTTATATCCTGGTGGGGCTTAGTAGATTTAGCCGCTATTGCTCCTTTCTATCTACACGAATTAGGGCTGATAAATAATCCTGAAATATTTATGTTGCTGCGTATTTTAAGACTTTTTAAATTAGGCCAAATATTTGAAGCGGAAAGAACCGCTATTAGGCGAAGCAGCAGAGGCAATGAAACCCACGGTGGTTTCACGGCTTTTAAAGGAGAATGCATACTGCACGTAGCCCAAAAACACTGGATCGTGTTTTTAATTCCCCTTATTTTTTGTCTGATGATCACTTCAGTAGCCCTATTGGTTTTAATCTTTTTAACGCCCATTAGTACTCTGTTTGGAATAGCGATTGGAGTCATGTTGCTTTTGCTATCCGGCCTCATGTTTACCAAGCTTTGGCTCGACTTTAATTACGACTTAATCTACATCACCGATAAACGTTTAATCTGGCAAGAACGTGAGTTATTTGGCGCCATTACTAATGAAGTAAGTTACGCCGCTATTAGTAACGTAAAACCAAACGATACCAGCTTTTGGCATTGGTTATTTAAATATGGAGACATTGAAATAGAGACTGCGGCCGAGAAAGGTTCTTTAATTTTTAAAAGCGCTCGTAAACCCCGTGCCGCCGTAGAATTTATTTCTCAACAAAGACTGCAGAATTCTGGCTCTGTGAGGCAAGGCCAAATAGGGGTCACAAACTAGGCTGCCGCTCGCTCTTCATCTGAAGTTGAAACATCCGCTATTTGCCCATCGGTTAATTCTTGGCTTTCATCGGCGGTAATTTCTTCGACTGGCCCTTCGGTTGTTTCTGCTAAATCAACTTCAGCCTCATCTTCACGGTAGTCATCATAAGCGTCACGTATTACGGGCTCAATGTCTTCCCCAACCACTCGAAGTAAACGTCTTTGTTGATAACTAAATTCTTGTCCCAAGGCTTCTTCGGCGGCAGCAAAAGCTAAATCAACAGCGCGATCTTCTAAATCAAACAACCAATCAATACCAGCAGACAAAGCCGTGTATCCAGCAGCTCCCATGGCTACGCCTCTCGCACCAGCCCCCGTTACCGCTTCTCGTGCAGCCCGTGGTAATCCGCCCATCACTTGTGCCAGAGTTCTACTTCCAGCTTGCGACGTAGCCCCTACCGCAGCACGTGTAGCGCCACGCTGTGCAACTCTTCGGCCCAAAGCTTGACTTCCTTTTACCATGGCAACCTTAGCTCCAGCCACCACAGGTGAAAGGGTTCCTAAACTTAACACCGTCCCAATATCCAAGGCTGTTCCTACGGTTGCAAAACCAATCCGACTCCAAAGTGGCAAACCATTATCTACATTTATATCTCGCCAAGCTGCGTAACTTCCCCAAACAGGAACCGCCGTTTCATTAGCTTCCCAAAAACTTCTTTCCCCTCGGTCACCCCATGGCGTGTACCATAAAGCCGCATTTTTAAAGAGTTCATAAAAACCAGCCTTGGTGTTTAAACTGCGCGCTGTTAAACCATACCCACGAATCATTCGGGCAAATTCTTGTGGATCTTGTCTTTCAAAATTTCTAAAGGCGGTACGCGTATTTCTTAAAACTTGTTCTCGGCTGACCTCCCCTCGCATTAAGCGTCGCATTTGTTCTTGAATATAACCAGACCGGGCCGTTTCGCTCGCCAGTACCACCGCTTCAGCGCCTTCTCGTCTAACTTCTCTTTGGGTTCGGCGCGCTTCACCAACGGTTTCAACCCCTTCAGCTACAGTTTCCCCTACTTCTCGATATTGTTCTATAGTTTCTCGACCTTCTCTAACCCCATAACTAACTACATTTACAGCCGGAATAGCTGATTTAACGGCTTTCCATTGGGCATAATCCGCGCCTAAGTTTTTAAAAAATCCCCACATGCTCGTTCGGTTTTGCCAAGAATCTTTAATATTTTCCCACCCCAAAGCGGACTCAAACAATTTTCTAGAACGCCAACTTCCACCAGGCTCTGACTGAACCGCGAACTGATTCCATCTTTCAAGAGCTTCTTCTCTCAGACGATTTTCCGTCTGTTGTTCTTCAAAAGCCGCAATTTCCTCTGGTGTAGAATTTTCATCAATTTCTAATTCAGGAGTTTCTGAATCATCTAGGCCTTCAATTTGTGATTCAACTACGTGTCGCGCTTGATCTCCATAACGACGGTTATAACGTTCATATTGGTCAATTCTACGTTTAAGCTGCCGATCATCATTCCAAGTTTCCGCTAATTCTCCCACGTCAGCACGAACAGAGGTTAAATCATTTCCAATTTCGGCACTGTGGCTATAAAGTTCAGACCGAGTTTCGGTTCGATTCATAAAAAGATCGGTCACATTTCGTTGTAACCACGTGCCTTCCACCCGGCTGCTATCAAGCGCTTCACGCCTTTGATTTAAATTAACCACCGTATCAAGGGGGTTATCATTGGCGGCTGGCCGAGGACGTTCGTAATTAAACATGCGACTAAAAATAGTTCTCGCCTCATCACCACTGGCGGCTTCAATACTTTCGGGTGCCCGATTTGGAGAAATTGACATCACGCTATTATACCACAAAAAAGCGCTGCAAACAACGCTCCAAGATTTGTATTTAGTTCAAAGCCTGACCCGCTTTTTTACCAAGCCACGTTCCCGCTATAGCCCCACCGATAACACTAAAAACCTTTCCTAAAACTGAGTCGGTAGTTTCGGCTAATTCTAAACCGCCTATAACGCCTAAAGCTAAACCGGTATATTTTGTGACGGTTTCCATAACCGATCCCCCGCTGCCTTGAGCTTCTAGAGTCTTCATCAAAAACAAATTAAAATTTTATTATAGTTTTGTCAATAAATCCTTTAAATTGAACAAAATTATTGATCAATTTAGGCTTTTACTAGCGGAAGATCTGCCCACTTAGTGGTATAATTTGGTGATTTAAAATCAGACTTTGTTAGCCAGGGTTTTTTAAGTCCCATGGCGCCAAACTGCAAAGTGTGATTTCCATGTTGATGGTTTATTGCGTCGAGCACCTTCATTAAATCTCCACTTTTAAGTTCTTGTTCGGGGGTAAACAAATTGTACTGCACCTGATCACTCGGGCGAATACCAGATAACGCAATACCAGCTTTAGCATAATTATATCCTGAACAAAATATTTGTTCTAAATTAAAAAGCGCGGCTTCAATCAAAGCGGCCGTATTGCTGGTAGCGACTTCCAAACTTTGATAGTGCGACTGTCCATATTGCGGATCTTGCTGTCGAAAACGATTCGTGCGAATATAAGAAGTAATACCCGTCGCGACGCTATCTTGCTCCCGCAATTTCTCAGCTGCGCGAGCCGCATGATGCGCAATGGCCTCTCTCACAGAGATCTTATCGGTCACAATCCGTCCAAACGACCGCGAACAAATAATATTTTTTCGAGCGTCAGGATGTTCCTGCAAATCAAAACAAGGCTTCCCTCTTAGTTCGTGCACCATTTTTAAACCCACTACCGTTAATTCTTTTTTAATCCAGTTATCGGGCTGACACACTAAATCATAAACGGATTTAAGCCCCCAGTGATTTAACTTTTCATTCGTCCGACGCCCAATCCCCCACACTTCACCAACTGGAATATATTTTAAGACCGCTTCACGGTTACTTTCGGTAATCTGAAAATTCCCATCCTTATATTTTTTAGCAATAAAATTAGCCAGCTTCGCCAGCGTTTTAGTAGAAGCGATGCCAACCGATACCGGCATGCCGGTGTATTGGTACACGGTTTGTTTTATCGCCTCCCCGTAAGCGGCGTAATCTGAACGCTCACGAATCTGTAAAAAAGCTTCATCAATGGAATAGACTTCCATGTTGTCGGCGAACGGACGTAAAGTATTCATCACTCGCGCCGACATATCACCATACAAAGTGTAATTGCTAGAATACAAGCGCGCGTTAATCGCCTTCAATTGTTTCCGCCACTTAAAAACCGGAGCCCCCATCGGAATTCCCGCCGCTTTAACCTCAGCGCTGCGAGCAATAATACAGCCATCATTATTACTGAGAATACACACTGGCACGTGCCGTAGCTTGGGATCAAAAACCCGTTCACACGAAGCGTAAAAATTATTGCAATCAACTAAAGCGTATTGCATTAAGCCGCGTTAAAATGATGAATCGCATTGGTCACTACGCCCCAAACTTCAAAATCATCCGACGGTTTAATTTTAATCGGTTCATAGTTTTTATTAGCCGGTTTCAAATAAATCTCAGATCCTATTTTACTAAAATATTTAACGGTAAATTCCCCGTTTAAAAGGGCTACCACCACCGATTTATTTACTGGGTTTAAAGAGCGGTCGACCACCAAAGTATCGTTATCAAAAATCCCCGCTTCTTGCATAGAGTCCCCCGTAACCCTCACCAAAAAAGTAGCCGCCGGATGGGCGATCAATTCTTCGTTTAAATCGAGTCGCCGTTGCAAATGATCATCCGCGGGACTGGGAAAACCGGCTTTCACCCGGTCACTAAATAAGGGTAACGCTAAAGACGTAGTCGCTTCGCAGGCTTTAATATCCAAGACTTTCATAGGTTTTATTGCGGATAAGTTTGAAGTGATTCTAGTTTTATTAGTTCTGTATTGATCGGTCGTGGCTGGCGGAAAAATCGCTGTAAAATTTTATAGTGATCCATATCAAATTTGGGCGGATGTAAGTCTCCTAAGTTAAGTGGTTCATCGCTCTGTGCTTCTAACGTGCCCAAATAACACCACTGGTCAAAAAAATGAACTTGTGATCTTTCCTGGCTGTCGTCCGATTCTTTAATGGCTATCGGCCCCGTAAACCACCAATCTTTTAATTTATATTTCGCTAAAGCTTGCTGCAGCGTGAAATTATATTTCACGGGCAACACTTTACCCACACAAGCCCCATGACACTTACCAAGTTGATGAGAAAAACAGGCCGCACTGCCTTTACTCAAACCCAAGCCTTGTTCGCATAATCCTAATTCTACTACAAAATTTTCAAGCACTTTTTTCGCGTCACGTTGTGACCGAAATGAACCGTAATAATTTTTATGCTGTAAAAATTCAAAGGGTTCAATCTCTTTAATTTCGACGGTGTGGTAGTCAGCGGTTTCCTGTAAATGCAAGGTGTACATCGTTTTCATCCGACGTAACTGTCGGTTATAAACCGGCAAATACTCTTTGATTTGCTCAGCTTCGTGCAACAACGCCCCTAGTTCCCCGGTGGTTTGATGAAAATCAATGTGGGCAATTTGACCCACCATTTTGGCTTGCTTGCTGCTTAAATGATCGCCCGAAAAATGACTTAAAACTCGTTTTCGAATATCCACACTCTTGCCAATATAAATCGGAATCGAATCTTTTTCGGCATAAAAATAATAAACGCCAGGGGTACGCGGCAGGTTTTCCACTTGCTCGGGGGCGAGGTTCTTCGGCAAAATGGGGCCGCGCAATTGTTGCTTCACCGAATGCATTAAATTTTCAGAGTCCGCTTCATGCCACAATCCCCACAAATCAATCATCAACTGGCAGTCGTCTAAAGCGCGGTGCCGGTTCTCAACGTTTAAATTAAACCGCTGCACTAAAGCGTCTAAACCATGACGCGAGTGTTCTGGGTACAATTGACGTGAAAGTTTAACGGTACATAAAGTCTTAGCGCTAAATTCAATATCGTAGCGCTTGAATTCATTCTTTAAAAGACCGTAATCAAAGCGCACGTTGTGCGCCACAAAAATGCAGTCTTGCAATTTCTCCCAAACCGTCTGCGCGATTTCGCCAAACGTCGGCGCATGTTTTACCAGTTGTTCATCAATGCCCGTGACTTTGGTAATAAAAGCGGGAATCGAGGTTTCGGGATTTACCAGGCTTTGGAACGTATCAATCACTTCGTGATCGCGCATAATTATAATCGCCACCTCGGTAATACGGCTCGTCGTGGGCGAAGAACCGGTGGTTTCAATATCAACAAAGGCGTAAGTCTGATCACTCATAGTTGGTGGGAAATCAGATTAGCAAACTGATGGGTGTATGTTCAAGGGGAATTTACGAAGTCTATTCGTAATCTTTAATCATTCCTAATTTTTGTGAAACTAACGGGTCTGTTTCTGTATCGTCACAGGTAAATTGCTTGATATCATCAGTCATTGGATTCTGTTCAGCAGCCCTTACTATATCTAAAGCGGTAACGTTAAAACGGCAGACTAAATCTAAACATCTTTTACAATCACCTTGTTTTGAGCCTGCTTCTGCTAAATTTTTTGTATGTTCGTCTAAACGACGCGCTACATCGTAAGGGTGTTGAGTTTCAGCCATGATTACTTTTAATTATTTAAATCATAATAAAATATTTTTAAATAAAAGCAAGTAACCGCTCTACAACTTTTCAGCTGAACGTACTAAAAGATGCTTACCGTCCTCCCCTTCCCACATTTCAGCCGTAACCGACAAAGAATTACCGGGGGCTAAATCAGCAAAATCAAAAGTTCGGTCTGGTCCCATATTAGGAATAGAAAAAACCCCTTCATAATTTTCACCAGCATTCGCTTCTAAAGCCACCGTATAGCCATCTTTTTCTGCCCTGACACTCAAGACTTCTACTTCTAGAGTTGTAAGTTGATTTTCAGTATTTTCCATTGAAGTTTCATTCGGGGTTATCTGAGAGCTAGAGGCCGTTTCACAGCCCACTAAAAGAATTCCTAAAACAAACAACGCCACAAGATTAAAGTTAAAATTTTTCATGATTAAAGAGGCTTAGTAAATACTTCTATTAAAACGAAGATTCGTCGTTTTAAGTGACGCAAAAAACACTCATCAAAGCGAAACAAAAAAATTACTTGCCCTCAGGCAGTCTCTGTCTACAATCGGCAAGCTCTTACAAAAAGATGCACGCGTAGCTCAGCTGGATAGAGCATCGGTCTTCGGAACCGAGGGTCATAGGTTCGAATCCTATCGCGTGTACCACTCAGAACTTTTAGAAGATTGTGCTATGACATCGAACGGTTTGTTCAAGTCATAGTGCAGTCTTTCTCCATCTAAAGAAAGGTTTGAAAGTACAAAGTTAATCAATCGGCGTTTTTGCTCTGGTTTAGAACTTTTAAAAAGTTCGTGAGCCTTCGAGCAAAGGTCAAGCAAGTATTGGACGGTAATAGCAAACTTTTCATCTGCATCATCAAACTGCTTTATTTCAAGCTCTAAATCTTTTTTTTCTTGTTTTAGTTCAGTCGCTTTTTTGTCATACTCTTTCTGAGTAATCCTATCGTCAATTCGCAAATTAAGCAGGTTTGAAAGTTTTTTATCAATGCCGTTGTACTTTTTCTTGATTCGAGCAATTGATTGCTCTTTGAAGTAATTTTTGGATTCGTGGATATTTTTAAGTCGTTCTTTTAGTTCTGTACGAATTTCATCAGGTATAACAATGCTTTTAAAAACTTCTTCTATTTGAGCCAATATGATTTCTTCTTTCACATTCTTAGAGGCTGGGCTATCGCCATACTTAGGACTGTAATAGTAGATATTTCCTTTTGTGGTTGAGCCTGACATCAACCTTCCTGTGGCTCTGTTTTTCAGGATACCTTTCAGGGCGTAAGAATGCTTGGTGTCTTCTTTTTTGTGCTTTTGAGTTTTACTGTGCATTACTTTTTGGCATTTCTGGAATGTGAAATCATCAATAAGTGTTGGGTAATTATGTGGATATTCTTTGCCTTTAACCGTCATTGTACCGATATAGAATTTATCTTGAAGCATTCGGGCAACGCTGGCTCGACCAATAAGTGGTCGTTCGGCTTTTTTGATGACCGTAAGCTTTTTTTCTTTTAAATACTTCCAAAGCGAACTAACAGAGTGATTACCAGTTGAATAAAGTTCAAAAGCCTCTTTTACTAAATAGGCTCTATTTTCATCAACTCTGATTTGGCTTCTTCCACTATCATCTCGATAATTGCGATAACCAACTGGTGCTTGGCGAATGTATTCACCATTATTGAGCTTTCTTTGGTTAGAACGCTTAATATTATAACCAGAGCTTAAAACGAAATTCTGAGCACACATTACGGCAAAGTTCCACATCATCACCTGCATCGGGTTTGCGTCTTCACCCAAAATCAGGTTCTCTTTAAGAAAATGTAGCTCGAGCTTTTTGGCTTTCATCATATCTGTGAGAATGATGGTTTCTTTAAAACTTCTTTGGAGTCTATCAACAGCGTCAACCACTAAATAAACCAACTCGCCTTGCTGATTTATCCATTTAATCATTTCATTAAACTTCTTCCGCTCTCCTTGTGTAGAAGATTCAACAATTCTAAATACCTCGGGTTTTTCAAAACCTTTCTGGTCACAATAAGCCGTGAGTTTTTCTTGTTGTGCATCAAGCGAATGATTATCTTCCTGCTCTTTACTAGAAACACGAACGAGAATTACAGCTTTCATTTACGCGATTTTTGTTAAAACAATTTCTAAAAGTGTTTTAGCATCACTTTTTATCTCTACGTCTGATAATTCCATATTTTGTAAGCACATTTTTAAAGTTTCTTTAGTAAAGGCAATATCCATTGGAAAATGCCCCTTTTGGTAATCAGGCAGTACTTTATTAAACTCTTCAATGCAACTTACAGAATCCATAGGATTCTCAAAATGATTTTTGCCAATACACTTCTGATTCCATTCTAAAACTTTAACTTTAGGGTAATTTAAAACCATAAAATCCTCACCGTTCATATAGTTCAAAATAACTATTAAGTTCTTACTTCCAGCTTTTAGGGAGCTAATTTCTTTCTTAACTTCATCAACAGCTATATTAGCTCTCTTAAAAATATCGTAATCAAGCCAGATATAAATTTCTTGAAAATTCTTATAATCTTTACTTTGCTTCTTTCTAATTTCAGATTTTATTTTTGAGACATACCCACTTGCAGTTAAACCACCGTTCATATTAACAGTAGTAAAAGATAAATCTTGACAATCATTCTCTCTTAACACACGATTAAGTTTTTGAACATAGTTATATTCAGTATCTCCTTCGCAAAAAACATAAATATGTCTCATTTGAATTTTAGTTGTATGGATAAGGAATACCTAAGTATAAACCATCTAAATATCTATCTCTAAAGTTCATATCATTTCGGACACCTTCATAATCAGACAATCGTTTTATAAAAGTACCTCTTTTTTGATTTTTATTAATAAAGGCAAATTCAGAAATTTTATAAATGCTATCTTCTAAAATATCCGTATTGTGAAGGGTTGAGATTAACTGAGCGTTATTCCTATTTAAATCTTTATCTTTAAACATCCGCACTAACCGTTTTAAAATAAGGGTATGTAGCGAACGGTCTAACTCATCAATAATCAAGACACCTCCATCTTCTAATGTCTTAAGGATGAATCCAACTAAGCCAAAAGCAACTCTTGTTCCAACCGATTCTTCGGCAATATCAAAAGGAACTTCTTTCCCTTCTGAATTTGTATGATAAGACTTAATCCTATTTGTTATAAGTCTATTTTTTGCTTTATCGATTTTGTATGAAGAATATGAATTTGCTGGAATTTTCACTTGAACTTCCCCTTTTTCACTCATAATTAATTCTTCTTCATCGTTTTCGTATTCAAACTTATTAATATCTATATCTAATTCTTTGATTATTTCTGTTATCTTATCAAAGGCAATTTTAATATCTTTGTCTTGTTGAGACTTTGAAAGAAGGTTTACTCCGTGACTAGCGTGAACAGCACTATCCCTTAAGACTGCAATTTTCTTGGTTAAAAAGTTAAATACAAGTGTTAAGTTCTTGTTTAAGCTTGGCAAATCTGAAACTACACTAGATAAGAATGTATTAATCTGATTTACTTCTTCATCATAGAGCGTTAAACAGGATGTTTGAAACCGTTCTCTGATTACCTTATTTCCATAAGCCCTTGTTTTAATGCCTTCAAAATTACTTTCTGTTTTATCAATAGAAAATAATTTTTTCCCTTCTAAATATAAAGATTCCATAGTTATAGTTTTATTATTATAGGCGATGGAATACTCATAAGAATGCTTATTTATGAAAAAATTCATTTGAATAAGTGTTTCATTCTCCAATTTTTTAAGCTTATTCGGACAAAATGGATAATCAGGTTTTAATCCATTTCTGATTATATTTGTTATGTGTGATAAAACTTCAATAATATTACTCTTCCCACTAGCATTAGCTCCGTACATATTCATAACGGAAACTACTCTGTTATCAGCCTTAGAGTTAGGCTCTAAAAAAGAAATGATATTTGAATCTTTATAGTTGTTTGGAGCTTTTCCTTCTGCATAAGAAAAATCAACTAAAAGGTCTTCTATGGATTTAAAGTTCTTGATTCTTATTTTGGAAAACATTTTTTCATATGGTTAGGAACGGAATTTGATTTAAATTCACCTAAATCATATAGAAAATACAACTAAAAGTCAAATATAAACGATTTTTTCGTCCATATTTCCGTTTCCAATAAAAATACAAGTCTAATCTAGATGAAATGTTACTTGATATTGTTCTATTCCATCTTCTTCAACTGGAACAATCCAGATGTCTCCACTCCCAAGCATTGCTCCTTTCCAAGAAAACCACATAGATTCAGTAGAAACATCTTTTAGAAGGTCTTTTATTTTAAAGTTAAATAATCTATCAGTCTGTTTAGAAAAATCCGCTGGATTATTAACTTGAACTTCACCATCAGCAGAGCTAAAAATTCTCACAAGAGATATAGATTTATGTAAATTAGTTTCACTTCCGTTTGATAAAGATATTAGGTTCTGAAGCACTTCTCCAAACTCTTTATAATTGTCTATACCTGCTATACTTAATTTATTCAATATTTTAAAAGTACTATCATCTTCCATAGGAGATTTCCTTTGAAGATAGAATAAGTGGGCAAAGCCATCTAAAACAATTTTGTTGTTACTAATTAGTACAATTTTTGACAATGCCTCATTCTCACAATATGAAGTATTTGGCACTAGTACAAGCTCTGAATTATCAAATATCTTACTAGAAGGAGATGGGGTACTACAACCTGCACTTCCACATGATCCTTTGATATCCCAAATTCCATTCTCAAGATTATATTTATCATTTTTATCTTGTTTGTGGTTCTCTATCCCTGATAAATCAGGATTATAGCTACAAACAGGACTTTGCCTGACTGCAATTGTATTTCCATAAATATTAACGATATCTCCAATTTTTATATTGTTAAGTTGCTCAGTTGCTCCATCTGTTGAGTACATTCCAACTTCGTACGGCTCAATTTCTTCCAAAATCCATTCTCCGTGTAAAAAGTCAGTTTCTTCCTTTTGCGAATTACTTTTTAGCGACTGTTCTTTGATAAAGTTTCTTGGAGAATAACATTTATTGTCTCCTTCACTGAAAATGTGTTCTTCTGGACAAATACATTGACCTTTATCATTTAAATGAAAGTCTTTTTCACATACTTTCAACTTGCAAACACCCTCAGTAAGGGTATTCCTTGGGGTCTTGACATTCACAATCTCCTTTATTATTCAAAAAAGAATTTACAGCACATTTTTTAGATGGAGTCTTTTCGTAGATATATGCTCTCTTGCATTGATTATTTTTGTTTAACTCAAGACTCACACATAACGCTCCATTGTGTACATCTTCCTTTTCTGTCCAATCATAAGTACAAGTAAAGGTTTTGGTGATAGCTTTAAAACTGTTTTCTTTAACCTTAATTGTTTCGACGCATTCCTCTATTTCAACAACACCTTCTTGCTCACAACCAAATAAGAAGATTACGCAGACAAGCAATATCAGTTTTTTCATTTTAAATTTTTCATTACATTTTCCTTGTATTATGAATTTAATACTTTTATTAAAAAACCTCAATCAGAATTTAAATCTTCAAGTTTTGTAGACTCGAAATTCACCAAGCTACCTCCTATTTCATCCAGTGCCTGATAGTTCCCTCTACGGTCATATTTGAGCGATTTAATAGCTTTTTTGATGCCATACCACTTCCGATTCGCACTTGGAGAACCTTCATACCCTAAAAAGCTTCTAAGGCGTTTAGTGGTTTCTTCTCTTCCGAGTACCAAAAAGGCAATATATTCAAGTATCTTTTGTGCTTTTAGGTCTGGATTATTAGCCTTTAGGCTTTCTGCTAATTCAAAAACACCTTCAGTTTTAAAGTTCAGTATTTGGCTGGATTCTTCAATCTGTTCCCAAAAGTACTGAAGCATTTTTTGTGAAATCTGTTTTTTGAAGAGCAAATTAAATCGAAGGTCTGTTTCTATATCAATTTTAGATAAAGTGCGTTTTATTTCTTGAGGGTTTCCAAGTCGTAGCTCCATCCGAAGGACTTGAAGAGCTTTCGGATTTGGAAACTCATCAAAGAGTGCCATTTGAATTAGATTATCTTTTTCTATGGCACGCTTTTCACTTACTTTAGCCTGCTCTAAGTCTTTCATTTTATCGTAAAATACAAGGTCTCTGGTATTGGTATGAAAGTGCAAAGCGTGTCCACCATTTCGGAATTTCTCAGAGCCAACATCTATTTTTTGAGAAAGGTCTATTTTTTGCAGTTCACTCAAGACCATAGAACACGAAGTGTAATTCTTCAGGTGAATGTTTTTTGAATAGTGAATAGCCGACACAGAAGCATTTTCTAAATATTCAAAAGCAACTTCTACTTCCATACTATATAAAGCACGGCTGAGCAGGCGTATAATGCGTAAAAAGTTATTATTTTCTAATTCATCAAAATTATTACCGAAAAATAATTTAGGCAAGGACAGCTCAATTTTTAACTCAATCACATAGCCACCGTTGCGAATAGCTTTTATAACTGTAAGTCTTGGTAAATAGACTCCATTTTTAAAGGCTGATTTTGGAGGGTTCTGCATTGATTTTATAAAAGGCTTCCCACCCATTACTGTATATGGAGGTTGATAAAGCCCTCTGGTCGAAGGATTGAATCTTTCGTGGTTCAGGATTTTGAACTTATGCTGAGGTATTGAGAGGACGATTGTATCTATCATTGTTCAAGTTCATTACATTTTTAAATTCAGAAATAATGGCTTCCTCGATTGCTTTGGAGGTTTGGCGATTTATTGGATGAAAGAGGTCAAATTTATTCTTTTTCGGATAGGTTAAGCGATAGCCTGAACCATCGATTTTAGAGTGTATGGCAACGGAGCTTACAAATAGTTTTTCATCCAAAACAAAGTTCGCAAAAGCTAATAAGCCTTTTTGTGGTTTGATGGGAATAATTTCAATTTCAGAAATCTTAGTCATTACTTATTCTGGTTAAGAGATTGGTCAATTTCAATCAGTACATCAAAAAAACCTGTCAGATTTGCTACCGCCTCATTTTTCTCTTCTTGAGAAAGAGGATGGTCATATAATCCTTCAATAGCTTTCTGAAAACTTTGCTCTGATGAAATCATCAGTAGCAAGTATGAGTATTTGAGGGTGGCTACTTTTCGGGAGCCTTTAACACTCTCTATGATTAAGTTTCAATGTTTTTTGAATTGCTTTTTCGGGTCACAAGTTAGCAATTATTTTTGAGGGTATTGATAATTTAATCGATTTTGCTTGATTCTTCATTATTGAAAATCCAAAAGAATCTTTAGTTTTTCTATTAACTCCGTCACAAGCATTCTTGATTAAATTGTGAGAGCTTTTATCACTTATTCCATCATTATCACCAGTTATAAATTCATAAACATCGATTTCTTCTATAGATTCTCCGATTGGAAATTCAAACATTTTTTTGCAAAGCAAAGCCTCATTGCTATCTGGCTTAAGCTGACAGACAAAATCGTAAAACACAATCTGATTCTTTTCACTTAAGTATGTCAGAGGGCTTCTTACATTTTTCGATATTTCAGTATAAAAGTCTCTAAGGACTTTTAATTTAACTTCCAGCAAGGCAACTAAATCTGTGTGTTTGCCGAAAAAATATATTTCATACAAGTCCCTCTTTCTATTTTGTGAAGATGCACGTTCAAATGTATTTACTGGGACATAGTCGCTAAAAATAATCTCAAAAACTTCAAAACAAGATTGTTGCCATTGCTTGTATTTTTTTCGCCAATTCTCAACTATTGCCTCCTGTTTTGAGCGAAATTCACTTTGTTTTTGTTCCTTTCGTTCTTTTTCTTTTATTTCAGCTTGATACTCAGCAAGCCGTTTTAAGTAATCTTCATTATTCAGCCCAAAAATCAAAGGAGGCATTGTAAAATCATTAGACTGTGAGAACAATCCTCCAAAATCTAACTCACCATCATTGTCTCTTTCATCAAGAATTTCAAAATATTCTTTGTTGACCTCAGATAAAAGCTCTTGACCACTTTTTACTAACTCATCGATTCTATCAATAACAACTTTAGGTGAAACTTTAAGTCTCATTACATCTTTAGTTAAGTGCCTTAGATTATAGCACTAAAACAATTCTCTTCCATTTTAAGTAGCTGTTTATACGCTCGAATATGATTGTAGAGGCTTAAAATTTCTTGATAGCAGTCAGTTCGTAAGATGTCTACTAGCGTGTACCAAAAAAAGTTTGTGCCCATCCGGGCTCAAACTTTTTTTATTTATACTAGAATGAGAACTGTAAAAGGTTCGATAATAAAGCCAAAGTCTGGAGACCTCAGGAAGCAACAGAGTTTGTGCTGTTTGACCCAACCAAATTTCGAAGCGCAGCGTAGAAATGCCGGGACTGTAATCCTATCTGGGTGTACCAAAAAATATCTGCTCCCGTATGGGATCAGATATTTTTTATTTAGGCTTCAGACTTCAAGGCTGCAATCGGATCCATCTGCGCGGCTTTCTTTGCCGGTGCATAACCAAAAACAATTCCAATTAAGGCTGAAACTAAAACCGCTCCTACAATTGCCACCCAAGGAATAGAGAACGGGAAATTAAACCCAAAAGAAACCGCCGCCAAACTAATAAGCCAAGATAAAGTCGTACCCAAAACAGCTCCAAGCACCCCACCAATAGCCGTTAGCATAAGCGCTTCAAACAAGAACTGAATTTGAATTAAACGCGGGTTAGCGCCCAAAGCTTTTCGCAGACCAATTTCGTGAATTCGTTCACTCACCGTCACATACATCACGTTCATAATACCTACCCCCCCAACCAGCAAAGAAATACCGGCGAGTGAAGTTAAAAGCAAATTAATACCACTCGTCACCGTGCCGACAATTTCGAGTAATTGGCTAAAAGTTCGCACCGCAAAATCATCGTCATCAGGGTTTTCAATATTGTGATTTCGACGCAAAATGTTTTGAATACGCCAAGACAAACGATCAGTTTGAGAAGCGTCTTCCATATAAACCATAATGGCTTGCAGGTGATCGCCCGACCAAAAAGTTTTCGAACCAGTCCGTAGCGGAATAAAAGCGGTATCGCTCAAGCTGACTGGGCCAATGGCATCAACTTCTTCAGTAATCCCCACGACTCTGAAAGAATGATTATCGAGTTTAACTTTCTCCCCCACCAAAGATTCTGGACGATCGTAACTAAGTTTATTGGCGAGGCTTAAACCGAGCACCACCACTTTTTCGCCCGACTTATCTTCGACACTATTAAAAAATCGACCCAAGCCAATCGGCACATTTTGTAAATTAGGAAAATCTTTATTTACGGCCAGTAAAGTAATATTTTCGTTCTCACGGTTGTATTTAATTTTAGCCGCGCCTGAACGCCAACCACTAGCGTAAGAAATGCCTTCCAGAGAAAGCAAGTCATCACGATCTTTCTCAGTCATCGTTTTAATATTCAGGGATGACCGAATATCGGCTTTAGAACTCGGCGGGGTTTGTACTTCAATAAAAATCGTATTCGGGGAAAACGATCCCAAGCGATTCATAATTAACCCCTCTAACCCCTGCCCCAAACTGAGCACTAAAACCAGCACCGCCGTTCCCACCACAATCCCGAGCAAGGTGAGTAGTGTCCGCTTCAAATTTCTTTGAAGCATCAGAATTGAACTGCGAGCCAGGTAATAATATTTTCGCATGTTTATTCGTAGCGCAGCGCTTCAATCGCATTAAGTTCTGCCGCTTTTTTGGCCGGGCCAGAACCAAACACGTAACCGGTTAACGCTGCCAAACCAACGCCGAGTAAAATAGCTTCTGGTCGTATTTGAAAAACCCAATCATATTCTGCGTATCGGGCACCTAAAGCAACGCCCCAAGCAATTAAAATACCAATAATCGTGCCTAAAATTCCACCAACGGTGGTCAGCACTAAACTCTCCACTAAAAATTGTTGGCGAATCATACTCGGTTTAGCGCCTAAAGCTTTTCTTAGACCAATCTCACGGGTGCGTTGATTCACGTTCATCAACATAATGTTCATAATTCCAATTCCGCCAACAATAAGTGAAACTCCCGCAATGACAGCTAAAAATGCACTCACCGCGCCCGTTATGGTCGTTACAATTTCAAGTGTTTGTGCGACGGATGAAACCTGAAAATCATCATCGTCTGGATCCTCAATATCGTGACTATACCGCAGTTTTGCTTTAATCGTTTCTGAGGTTCGATCGATTAAATCTTCATCGCTTACCTGCACGATAATTGAATTTAAATTAGGTTCATTGAGTAATTGTGTTTGCGCTGTTTGCACCGGTACAAAAACCGCATCATCAGAACTCCCAAACACCCCTCCCCCTTTTTCTTCTAAAACTCCAATCACGGTAAAACTCGTATTTTTAATTTTAATTTTTTCACCAATTGGATTTCGGTTTCCAAATAATTCTTTCACGAGGTTAGAACCAATCACCGCCACCTTTTTTCGGCTCCGATTTTCAGACTGATCAAAAAACCGTCCCATAATTAAATCGTGCATTTGCACGGTAGGATAGTTTTCACTCACCCCATTTACACTGGTAGTCAAACTTTCACCCGCATAAACCACGTCGAACGAAGCATTTACTTGCGTATCAACTGCCGTAACCGAAGGAATGCTCTCGAGTGATTCGGCGTCTTTAAGGGTTAACGTTTTAACCGAAACACCCTGCGCAAAACTTTGGTTTTCACCTCCAGACCGAACGGTTACGTTCTTCGTACCAGAACTTGAAATGGCGCCGGTAATTAAACTTTGCGCGCCATCCCCCACCGACATAATGGTAATGACCGAAGCCACTCCAATAATAATCCCCAACATCGTCAAAAAGCTTCGGGCTATATTAGTAAATAAGCCACTGAAAGCGAGTTTCAAAGTGAGTTTTAAACCCTTCATTGGTCTTTGTGTTTAGCTTTATAGGCTTTCAAAGATTGCTCGGCACTTTTAGGTTTTTTATTAATTTCGTCTCGTTCTATGTTTCCGTCACGCAAATACACAATTCGCTTTGTATAAGAAGCAATATCATCTTCATGCGTTACCATAATAATCGTTTTTCCTTGTTTATTAAGGGCCTCAAAAATCGACATAATTTCGTAACTACTGGCGGTATCTAAATTCCCCGTCGGTTCATCAGCAAAAATCACTTTGGGTTCATTCACCAACGCTCTCGCAATTGAAACTCGTTGCTGTTGTCCCCCCGAAAGTTGGGCTGGGGTATGATCTAATCGATCTCCCAAACCAACCATTTCTAAGGCTTTAGTGGCCCGTTCACGTTGCTGTTTTTCGGGTACACCCGCGTACATCAAGGGCAGCATTACATTTTCAAGCGAAGTGGTTCGCGGTAATAAATGAAAGGCCTGAAAAACAAACCCAATTTTTTCATTTCTGATATCCGCCAATTGGTTTTCGGTAAAATTAGTGGTGTTAATATTTTCAAATTCATACGTTCCTTCCGAAGGTGAATCTAGAAACCCTAAAATATGCATAAGCGTCGATTTACCCGAACCCGACGGTCCCATAATACTCACAAATTCACCTTGTGTGATATCAAGCTTAATGCCGTGCAAAACTGTTAAAGAGACTTCAGTCCCCTCATTATAAGTTCTTTTGATATCGCGAATTTTTATCAGACTCATCGTTCAAAAGGGCTACGCGTTCCTAAGTCTTCATACAAAATAATAGAATCATTTTCGTTTATTCCACTAATAATTTCTATATAAGTATTGCCTTCTAAACCGAGTTCCACAGCTCGTTCTTCAACCAATGGTTCTTCTAAAGTTCCATTCATAATTCGAATGTAGGGTTCTTGATCTTTGTAAATTATCGCTTGCGGTTCAAGTGCGAAGACCGCTTCACGGCTATCAATTAAAAGTTCAATATCGGCCGTCATGCCCGATAAAATTCTCGCTAAATCATATTTTTGTTCGGCTTCTAACTCTAAAGTTACTTCATAATAAATCACTCCCTGTAAGATCGTTTCGGCTTGCGCTTTTTTCACCACTTTAGCGGTATAAATTTCTTGAGAAGAAAAAGCATCAAAAGTAATGTGAGCGGTTTGACCAATTTCAACATCCCCAATATCGGTTTCAGAAATATCAGCGACTATTTCAAGTTCAGGGCTTTTAACGACCACCAAAGGCGTGCTACTGGTTGGACGTTCTCCCGTTTTAGCTTCCATTGAGGTAATCATTCCATCAATCGGACTCACAATTTGCGCTTCATCTAAAGCCAGCTGCGCTTGTGCTACTTGATTCTGTGCCATTTGGATACTGGCTCGGTTTGAACCTAAATCTACTTCACGTGGCCCAGTACGAACTTTACTCAGTCCGTTTTGCGCTCGAGTTAACGCCACTTTCCGAGCCTCAACTTCAGCTTGGGCTTGAGCAATTGAGGTTTCAGCCTGAATTAAAACTTGATCTTTATTATACTGGGCTTGTTCGTATTGGCTTTTAACCGTATCAAATTCAGCCCGTACGTTATCAATCTGAGTCGTGTTTTCAGAACCGCCACTGTTAACATTTAAACGAGCTACTTCAATCGCTTGCAGAGCCGTTTGTAATTTAGCCGCTTGGGCGAGTAAGTTTTGTTCCGCGGTTAAAGCCGCTGTTCTGGCTACTTCGATTTGCGCGGTATCAAGTGTATCATTGGCTAAATTTGCCGAAGACGCGAGTAAGGCCGCTCCTTTTGAAAGCAAAACGCTCAAAGTTTCTAAACTGTTTAAAGCTTCTTGAGTATTGGTCCAATCAAATTGAGTCAAATTGGTTTGGGTCGATTCAAAGTTAGAAATCTCTAATTTATACTGACGATAGTCTTGCTTCACCTTACTAGTCAAAACGCTATTTTTGTTTCCAAAATTCACATTCGGATACCGATTCGCCTCACTTTCAAAACGGTCTTCTTTCACAATTGAATTCGCTATAATTTGAGCTTGTTTAACGTCGCTAAAAGCTGATTTGTAAGTAATCAAAGCACTTTCAAGCGCATTTTTTAAACGGTCATCAGTTAAGTTTGAACTTTGGCCGGTGTTGTTTTGAATATTTTGGTAGCGAATATTACTGTTCTTCATTGCTACTTCAGAAGAACGAACATTTAATTCCGCTATGTCTAAATTGGTTTCTTTTTGAGCGATTAATTTTTCAAGATTTTTTTCTGCCGCTGCTAAAGCCACTTCGGCGCTTTGTACGTCATTACCCGATAACGCAATGTCACTCCCGGTGGCCCCAGCCAATTGCTGGTTCAGCACCGCTTGTGTTTGCGAGAGTTGAGCCTTAGCTTGACCCAAACGCAGTTCTAAGGCCGCGGTATTAAATTTAACTAATACATCTCCAGCATTCACCAAGTCCCCTTCTTGCACCAAAACCTCGCTTACTTTTTCACTTACACTGGGGTAAAGATCACGTGATTCTTTAGAATGCACTTGCCCATTGACCGATACTTCACGCACAACGTTTCGTTTGGTGGCCGTTTCAACGACGTAATCGGGCACTTCGGCTTTCCCTTTATTTAGGTACCAATTAGCGCCTGCTGCAGAAAAAAGCAGCACCACTAAAATCAGTTTCCAGTGAAGTTTGGCATACGCTGTAAACCGATTCGATTTAGGAGTATTTTTTTCGGTTCCGATTTTTGTTTTCTTTTCAGTCATTTATAAACCTTATTCGTCGATCAATAATTAAAGCATTCTAGCATATTTGAAGTTTTAAATCAAAGCCTGAGACCTATTAAAATTGCCTTTGGTTCTTAATCCCAAAGCCGGTTAATAGCGGTCTTGAAAAAATGTTCTAAATCTGCTATAATCGCCAGATTTATTAACGAATGCCTGGGATGCGCAAACTTATCGACCTTATTATATTTCTCGCCGGCATCGGCGCTGGATACGAAATTTCTCAACACCGAAAACCAGCTTCAGAAAGAGATATTTCAGAACTCGGGTTTACACGTAAAGCGCTTCGAAGCGCCCAATTTAGTTGGTCTCGATTTTTTGGTGAAAACCAAAACGCTATTGCCATTATTACTCTGACCAGTTGTGCTTTAGTGTTTGGCAGCGTGCTGCAAAATTATGGTTACATTTTTAAAGCCAGTTTGCTGGATTTACCACAAACAGAATTTACCGGAACCACCATTCCTATAACGCACGTTCCTAATTGGACAGAACTGAGTGAAGCCGAAAGAACGATGCGCTTTGATCAAATTCCAAAAAGTAAAATTATTCCCATTCCGGATTACAATTTACGGAACATGAAAAAAGGTGAAGTGTGGGAAGACGCCACCGACGCTCAGCGTAATGCCTATATTACGTACCCCGTTCCAAACTTGGGAAACTATAAACTAGATGCCACCGAAAACAGTGGTTCTCATCCCGGAATTGATATTAAAACTCTAATTGGAACGCCCGTTCACAGTATTGCGAATGGAATCGTTTATAAAGTTGGGAACCAATCGACCGGTTTTGGAAAATCAGTTTCAGTCGCACACGTAAACATTCCTGATCCGCGAAACCCTGGCCAAACCACAACGCTGGTTTCGACTTATGCTCATATGTCTAAAACAAATGTTCGCGAAGGTGAAAAAGTAAGCAAAGGCCAAATCATTGGGGAATCCGGAGATACGGGTTTTGCGACCGCGCCGCATTTACACTTTCAAATTGATCGTTCTGATGCTGACTTTATTCCTTACTGGCCTTTTACTTACGCTGAATTACAGGCCGCTGGATATAATTCAAACTTTGATGCGGTAAAAGGCGGATTTGGTCGTCAAAAAGCCAAACAATACACCGAGCATCCATTTAATTTCATCGCTCGTTTTAGTAACAATGACATCGATCTAAACAACTTGGTTGCCTTAGACGACACGATTATTCCAGGCGTAATTGAAAACGTAGACACGCCACTCGGAATTGAAACTCCAGACGTAGAAATTATCGACACTCCAGAAAATAATAAAATAGAAAAATGGGAAAGTACCGAAGGCCCATCCGAAGAAGAGATGCAAGCATCAGCCCCAAACAGTGACCCAACCCAAGTTGAACTGGCTGAAAAACCACCCGTTAATCAACCAATGACTCAGACTATTCGAAAAGGAAAACTCGAGATTAGTTTTGAAACCGATCAAAGTTACACACCTGGACAAAACGAAACCATCACCATTCGAATTAACGAAGCGAACTTAGTCGCCACTGCGGGCATAGAGATGTCTTCAACCCTGAGAGACCGAGCCAAAGTAACCCCAGCGGTGCTTAAAGCGAGCGATTTTGATGCCAACGGTGAAGCCGAAGTCATTATCAAAACGAGTAGTGAATATCCATTCCGACTGGTGGCTGTGAGTGATTTTGGTGAAATTAAATCGCCAAGTCTTAAGCCTGAAATTTTCAAAGATATTCCTGGCAGCCACCCCTATTCAAGCGCGGTTAAATATTTAAAAGATAACAACATTGTTAAAGGATATGAAGACGGAACTTTCCGCCCAGACGCTACTCTTAACCGAGCCGAAGCCTTAAAACTTATTCTAGAAGCTAACAGCATTTATGCTGAAAGCACGGACCAAAACAATTTTAATGATGTAGGAAACACGGCTTGGTTTAAGCCTTACATTGAAACGGCCTTTAAACGAGAAATCGTTAAAGGGTATCCCGACGGAAGCTTCAAACCAGGCAATACCGTTAGTCGGGCAGAATTTCTAAAAATGGCTCTTGCCACGGGTAACTTCCCTCTTCCAGAGTTTGGGAGCGATCCATTCCCCGATGTAAAAGCTGACGCTTGGTATGCGCCTTTCTTCGCTTTTGCTCGAGACCAAAAACTAATACGAACTTCAACGGGTAACACGGCCGTTCCAAATAACCCAATTACACGAGGTGAAGCCGCCGACATTATTTACAAACTGAGCCAAATCGTCACTCGTTAGTTTTAAAAATTCATCAAATTTTGATAATAAAAATATAATTTGCAAAAATAGCAAATAATGGTAATAGTCAATTAATGAAAAGACTTTTATCACTTTTTGTTTTCGGTTTAATGACGATTAATCAAGGCTCTGCTCAAAACATTGCCTATGAGGTTATTCGCACCGCCGAAGCTCCAGGTTATTTTGCTCTGCGTGTTTATCCGGGCAGTGATTTACCAGAACTAAAACTGGAAACCGTTTTGGTAGAAAACTTTAGAAACAAAGCCGAGCGAAAACGTTTCACAGAATTGATTAGCAATTTAAAAAACACCGGCTTAAAAGTGATGAGCGCCGATGAAGCAACCGCTCTTGTGGGCGATGATAATTACCGCTTAGTGTTACTGGGAGGGCCGGCGCAAAATCGCTGGCTACAATTTAGACCACTTGATTTCACAGGCATCAACGAACAATTCGAAATGTTTAGCCTTACGAAACTAGGACCCGTTTATTTAAGTAATATCAAGGCAGAATTTGGCGGCAATGTCAGCCAAGTGCGCCCAGATCAAGTCCCCTTTCTAGATGATCAATCAACCTACTTTGTCGGACAATTTGAAGAACCGATGAAAACACGCGTTAACATTACCGGTGAAACACCAGACTTAACCGTTAATGCCAATGGCATAATGGATTTAACCACCTTTGTTCCCCATGAAGCCAGCGGTGTTTTGGCCCAGCTTTGGCAAGACTTAAACCCCAAAGAAAATTTAGAAAATTTTGATCCGCTTCAGTTTGATATTAAAAAAATTGTGACGGGCAGTTTTCCCATTTTGCTAGCGGTAATTGGTTTATTTCTAATGTATATATCGGTACGCCCCTCTCGCTTAAAAACGGGTATGATTAAGCAAATGGATGATGAATTTTGGAATACTCCAATTGAAGAAACGCCCCTCTATCAAGCTTGGGAACATAGTTTTCCTTGGGAGTTGAGCGACAAAGAATTGAAATTAGCGCATTAAGTAAAAATAATTAATATTTTAAAGTTATATTTGACATAAGTTTTCAATATTTTACATTTTAGTAAATTATTCAACAAATCCCCATGCCAATTGATAGAATTACGTACCCAGGTGAAAATACAAGATTTCATCCGTTAGATGAATATCCAACTGATTCAGAAGGCTTTCCAGTGCATAGAGTAGATGAAGAAGCCCCTGAAATGAGAACGGCTACAACACAAACATCACAAAGCGTTAGAGAAACAATTGAACTAACAGCTATAGAAAGACAAGCCATACAAGCAGAAGTTGTAGCGCTATCTCCAGGCGCTCAACCAGACGAAAGTGGATCTTACCCAAGAGATGGCGATTACGAAGTTTAATTAAATGAATTCCGTTAAAGAAAATATTTCTGAAGCCATAACCCAAAGAGGAATTTCAGAGGTTGAGTATTTAGATGACGGTTTTGACAGTCACGTTTTTCGCGGGACCATTAAACAGCGAGAGGTATTGCTTAAGGCCTATCATGATTTAAAAAATAACGCGGATAAAATCAACCCAAGAGAAGTCTTGGGTTGGTATTTAGACATAGGCAAAAAAGTGCGCTCCCAATTAGAAAAAACTCCAAACCCTTTGGGGCAAAAACTAGAAGTCGACGGAAAATTTATCCAAATGGAGTATGAGTGTGCTGACTTTGGAATGTTAGTTGAGCAAGATGGACTTTTAATAAGCGTTGTGCGACACCCAATTGCTGGGAACTCACTCGCAAAAGGAATCAGCGGACTTGGGTTACAAGACTTTTGGTCAGAAACGCCTCCATCAGATATTGAAAGAAAAATTGTCGATTTAGCGAATTCAACCCTGCTAGAACTAGCCACACGCCTCAATTTTCCCGGTCAAAAGCTAGACCCAACAAATCTAAAGCTTAAATATGACAACAAAACAGGTGTTTTGAAATTAATCTTTACCGACATTTACGCTCGAATACTAAAGGCTTATCAATAAAAAAATGAATTCTCTCCCCCTTATCCGAAAAGCTGAAGGCCAACCATTAGAACGAAGCATTTTAGGCGCCTCGCCGGAATGTGGTGTAGTGGATGATATTCGCAACTCCGTTTCGCCTGATATCTTTGCGCAATTAAGAGCGCTTTTACAAACTTCAACCGATGCCGAAACCCAAAGGAATGCGGGTATTAAGGGTAAAAAAATTACGGTTGAAAGTATTCTTGATGAAGGCCAAGGCTTTAGTGTTCAAGTTCGCGGCTTGGTCGAGCGAATAGTCATTCCCAAATCACCAGACACCAACAGCCATCTAGGAGGCGGGATGTTTAATAGTCTAACCGACGCGGGTGTCATTACTAAACATCTCGGGGAACATTTTAACATTCCACCGGAAGAACTCCCCCTCACACAATTTGTTTTCCCAGCCGCGGAGGCAATTCGTGAATCAACACTTGCAAAATTAGAAGCGGCTGGAGTAGAGAATCTAAAAATTCATCCAACCGAAGGCGAAACCAGAAGTTCAATTTTCTTAAAAGACGCCGCTAACCCAAAAGATGAAATTTTACTTTCAACACCAACTGGCAGACTGGGCAACGAAAAATTACCTACTTTTTCAGCCGATAATGGGTTTGTGGTCATAAATAACGAAAAAGCCGGTAGCAAAACTTTTGCTGATATTGTTTCTCTTTTTGAAGATAAAAAAAGAATATGGGCCGTAGGTTCAAATCAGATCAAAGAAGGTTTAGCTAATTACGTTTTCTTCTTAGCGCATTGTGAAACCATTACGCTTAACTTAGATGAAATGCTCGAATGGGTGCGAAGTCATTCAGACCCCAATATTTACAATGATCCAATTTTACTAGAAACCTTAGAAGACTTAGCGCCAGAGGAAGCCGACAAGGTTAACCGCAAAAAGAAAAGTCTGAAAGACCACTCAGAGAAAGTGGAAGCGGCTCTACCTGATCATCGCGATTCTTTTACCTGGAACATACAAGCCGACCGCGTGCCCAAAGAAATATCGGAAGATCCAGAAAAAAGATTTAGAACCGCGCAACGTTGTGCAGATCTAATTCATAAACTTGGTTTCCAAAAAGGCACGCTTTATGTCACCGACGGAGAAAACCAAATTTTAGTGAGTCACAGAAAATCAGCCAAAGAAAAAGTTCAATCAGCGCTCCCAATTTTACCGTCCGAAAGATCAAGTGAAGTAAAAGTGATTATTCAAAAACACGGTCTTAACGCTGCCCCTGATAATAGTGGCGCTGGTGACTCCTTTAGTGGCACCGTTTTAGCCCTTAAGCAATTTACAGGGAATGATATTGATCCTCTAGTCATTGGAATCATTGCCAACTATGTCAGCGCTCTAATTTTTCACACGCCGTATTCTAATTTACTAGAGATAGAAGCCAAGCACCCAGGACTGGTTAAAGAAGTTTTGGAGCACGCATTATCGAAACTAAACCGCACTCACAACCGTTTAAAAAACGAAACTCGGCGCGAACTTCTCAATGAAAATCCACACCGAGAATCACCGATTGCCCATATGATTCAGGAATAAATATATTTCAGAGATAGACCTTCCCACAAAAAAACCCAAACCAACTGGCTTGGGTTTTTTGCATTCTAGAAAAAAAATTAATTAAGCCTGAGAATCTTCAGGATAAAAATTTCGAATATGTTTAACTATCTTAGATTCTGCGCTTAAGCCTGATTTATTAATCGCACTTTCAATAACCTTAGAGCCAATCACGACACTCACTTTTTCGGCAATAAGCGAATTAAAAGTTCTCAGTAAGTTCATGGTTGTCCCTTCTGAAAATTCGGAGGTATCAATTTGGGCGGGATCATGTTCCATAAGACTCAGAGATTCCTCGGGTACTGTCGTAAGAGATAGCTGATTCATCTTTATTAAAATTAAATTAAACTATTTCTATTAAATTAAACTTATAAGTAAAATTTTTTTTACAAAAAACTCACAAAGCAAAATATCAACAAATAAAGTTGACTAATTGAATCAAAAAACAAAAGTATTGACGAAAAAAAATTTTAATTAGAAATTTTCAATGGCACTCAATCAACTTCCCTCAATTCCTGCTATTCCCAGATCTCCTGAATCAGCCCCTTCAACTTTTATTATTCCTGGAGGTACTTCTGATCTAGTTAAAACGCTCATACTTCCTGAGCTCGATAAACTAGTAAGGCTTGGAAGGTGTAGTAACACGCGCTTTTTGTTTATTAATCGAGAAGGGAAAGGCGAAACCGATGAACAAAGAAATTATTTAGACGCCGAGCTAAAAACACAACACGGCTACAATGACAAAGAAACACGTCAACTTATGCAAAAAGTTTTTGCTGCTGAATGCCGTGACTTAACCGATGAAGAGGCCCTTAGAAATCTATTCAATCCTCATCATATGGAAACTTTAGTACACAATGTTGGTGAAACTCGTTGGTTGATGCATACGGCCCTTGGACCTGAGATTTGGGGAAAGATGATTACCAGAATGCCAGAGCTTCCAAACATGGAAAAAATACTTTTAGAAAAACCCGTCGGAACTAATCAAGAAGAAGCCAAAGGTCTAATTGGTCAAATTAAAGAAACTCCCTACGCCGACAAGACGAGAGCTATCGATCATTATTTAGGAAAAACTTTAATAGACTATATCGTAAAACTTAAACAAGGGCGAAACACAGATAGTGAAATTTCAAAAGGGTGGGCCAACGTGTTTGAAACGTTGCTTGATCCACAATATTGGGAGAGCGTTAAAGTTATTATGGATGAAGAAAAAAACGTTAATGGTCGAGGTTCATTTTTTGAAAGTGTGGGGGGTATTGTGCCTGATATGTTACAAAGCCATATGCTTTTAACCTTAGCTTCCATCGAAGCGGTCGTTGGAGAACCCGAAAAAAGTGATGAGCAAATCAAAGCTTTCCTAAACGGCATCCAAGAACAACAAATTTTAGCGCTTGCCCAATATAGAGGCTACCGGGATCACGAAAAAGTCGATAACCAATCACAAACCCCAACCGGAATTAAAGGCAAATTCAGTTGGAATAATGGATCGTCTAAAATACCACATCATTTCAGAGTGGCGAAGGGAGTAAATCAAAAAAGAGGCAGAATCGAAATTGTATTTAGAGATCCTATTTACAGTGAAGCAGATCAGTCTTATATTGATTCAATTCATATTCGTCTTCACAGACGTACGGTTATTTTGCTTAAAAGAGGACCTAATGGCGAAAATCTCAAAGAGGAAATCACGCTTGTGCCTGACAGTGTCGCAGATCTTGGCGCCTATGGAAATGTCTACAGTGGAGCGATTGCGGGGGAAAACACCGCCACGGTTTCGTTAGATAATGTATTGGCTTCACATCAAGCGGCAGCCCCATTTTTAGATCAACAAGGAGTAACCATTGATAGACACCCCCAAGGAGAAGTCTGGGGGAATTTTTAAATCACTCCCAGCGGCCTAGATTAGTCTGACGAGCCACCGCTTCTAAAGCCTCAAACTCATCCGCGCGCTCCATTGGGAAGCGGGTATAAGCTTCGGCCCACCCCGTTTCGATCATAAGGGCATTAATATCACGGCCGGTTTCGGTAAAAACATAACTCAGCTTTCGGCCGTAAGTATCGTATTTATCACCGACTCGGTCTTCCACCAAGCAGAGAGTATTTTTCTCTTCTAGCAATTCTTCCAGGGCATCAGTGGCGGCCAAGGAATAGGCTTCTATTGGTGTACCCGCTTTTTTACTTTCCGGGGTATCAATACCGATCATCCGAACTCTAATTCTTTCATCATTATTAATAACAATAATAGTATCACCATCAACAATTCGCTCTAATTCAAACCATTCACAACGATCAGCAAAAGCTAATTCTGACCAGCTTAAACCTTGTGTATTAGTGGGAAAAGATAAATCTAACTCAGAACTATTAAATTGTTCTTGAACATATTTTTTATTCTCAAAATAACTATCTAAACTTTCAGACTCAGAGTCTACCACGCACCCTTGAAGCCAAGGAGTTATCACCCAAATTAATAAATATTTTTGCATAAATTTATCCTGTAAAAATTTATTTTTAAAACAAGCTTAAAACTTAATCTAAACCCTCATTACTTGATCAAAGGTGGCAAAGTTTCTAACATTGTGGTTATGAAAGTTTTAAACACCGCTAAACATTTATTTTTCGAACCTATCCTTGCCCTTCGATGGCGTTACGCTCCCCTACTTTTAATTTACTTTGCTTATGGTGCCCAAGCTCTTACGACCGTTGCTTTAACTTTCTGGGAAAAAGAAAATTTAAATATTGGGGCCGAACAAATCATTTTAATCACCGCGTGGCTCACCTTTCCTTGGACGATAAAAATGATTTTTGGTCAGTGTGTCGACCACTTTCCAATTTTAGGTTCTCGTCGTAAAAACTACGTTTATTTAGGGGCGCTGTTAATGGCCCTTGGCTATGTTATGCTTTACGGCATTGCCAAAGAGGCAGCTTGGATGACGTGGATTGGCAGTAACTTTGCCCAATATTTAGCGGCTAATTTAGTGGCCATTTTTGGTTTTGTCATTCAAGACGTTACGGCCGATGCCATGAGTACCGAAGTCGCTGAAAGAAACGGAAAAACTGAAAGCGAGATTCAAGCAGAGCTTACCAAAATTCAAATCTTAGGACGTTTAGCCTTAATGCTTTCTTCCACATTAGTCGCCGGAATTGGAGGCTATTTAGCCAGCGTGATGACTTACGAAAATATATTTTTAGTCGCGTTAATCATTCCTTTAATTTCAATTGCCGGAGCGGCTTTAGTAAAACTTAAAACTCCTGAAGGGGTCGGTAAATTTGACCCAGTTATTTTAGGCGGAGGCGTCGCCTTTGCGGCCTTTAGCTTAGTAATGGCTTTTCAGAATTTAACCTACAGTCAAGAAATTGTGTTTGGAGTTTCACTCTTATTACTCAGTGGTTTGCTGTGGAGAATTCTAAAAGATCAAGCGCCAGAAAAAGTAAGGCTGATCGTAATGACTCTCACCGCAATATTTATCTTTAGAATGGTACCCAGCACGGGGCCAGGCTTTACCTGGTTTGCCATTGATGAACTGGGATTTAACGAAATGTTTCTCGGGTCGCTCCAACAAATCAGCGCCTTAACAGCCCTAGCGTTACTTTGGTTTGGAACTAGTTTTATTGCTAATCAACCCGTACGTTTAATTTTAATTTGTTTAGTACTCGCCGAAACGTTCATTAGCATACCAGAAATCGCGCTTTATTATGGCTGGCACGAAACCCTGGGGCTCAGCGCTCAGACCGTTGCTTTATGGGACACTGCCGCAGAAGGTCCCCTGACTCACATAAGCATGATTCCGATGCTGGCCATAATTGCCTACTACGCGCCTGCTGGAAATCGCGCCACTTGGTTTGCCGTTGCCGCGAGCTTGATGAATCTGGCCTTAACCGCCAAACAGTTAGGGGTTAAGTATCTCTACCAAATCTATCCGGTTGAAAGAGCCTCTGAAAATACCACCGCCAACTACGATTTACTAGGAAATATTTTACTCAGCAAAATGGCCATTGGATTTGTTTTACCTCTGTTAGCCATTGTTGTTTTACTCTACGCACTGCCCAAAAACCAATCAAAATAAATCAAAAAATTGTCAAATTAAAAAAACTTCTAAGACGCTAAGTGCGATTTAGAAGTTGTTCATTTTTGAATTTGTGTTTTGCGTAAATGAATCGTAATTCGGAACTTTTGTTCTTAA
>JAACPJ010000001.1:147369-395955 GCA_009995455.1 bacterium | reverse complement strand
CGTATCTCCTATTCCCACATTCCCTGTTTCCGTCACTCTTAAATGTGTCGCTCCATCTACACTTAAATCAACGTAACTACCAGCAACTTCACTGTTTAAATCGGCCGCAATTTGTACGCCTCCTACTCCTGAATTAGCTAAGAAGCCTGCATCAGCTCCGGTGTCAGAATCCGCTAGTAAAATATTTGGTTGTGCCGACACTATATCTAAAGGCGCTGCCGGATTGATATTACCAATCCCAACTTCCCCGCTGGTCTCTACTACAAAATCACCGCCATTAGTACCACCGACTTGAAATTCGCCATCGGTTCTAAATACGCCCGTTCCAGCGTAAATACCCGTCGTAAACTCATTATTAGGATTCATTCGAAGCCAGGCGTCATTAAAACGGAACAATCGCTTCCCATCACCCCAGTAATGATCCCCAGTAGATTCAATATCACCCGAAACCTCTAAGGCACGACCAGGACTAGTATTACCAATTCCTACATTTCCATTATCAAGAATGGTCATTCTTGTTAAATCATTGGTCATCAAATTTAGCGGTGCCGCTCCTCCCGTTCCAATTATCATTTTACTAGAAGGGGCACCCGTTAACGTTTTAATTACCGCTGCATCAGCTTTTGTCTGATCGCCCACACTTCCAGTCGCCCCGCTACTCATATGATAGATATCAATTTGCCCGCCATTAGCCGCCGCTGTAAAGCCCGCTCGAGTATTAGTGTTTGTACTCGTTGACGTATTGCCCGCCACAATCGTCGTCGGGTTCGCCTGGCTATTAAATACGTGCAGTTCTTCTGATGGACTATTAATTCCAATTCCCACACCTCCATTTGCGAGCACACTCATTACTTCAGCGCTACCCCCACTTGACTTTGTAACGGCTAGTCTTTCTACTGCCGTGTTAACTCCTTCAAATTGCATTTTAAATCTTTCTGAGTCATCAGAAGCTCGAAAGCCAAGTTTTGGTCGATTTGTTGCATCACTTCCTAAATAAATACCTGTGTTATTGGCTACAGCTAGCTTGGCTTTTAGGCTTCCTACCACTTCTAAATTATTGTCTGGATTTGTCGTTCCTATCCCAACGTTCCCAGTAGAACCATCCACCGTTAGTCGAGTGATATCATTCGTAAACAAATTTACATCTTGTGCCGCCCCCGTTCCTACGTTCAAGCTTGAAGGCGCTAAGGTAGTACCCGTTCGAATAATCGCCGCGTCGGCTTTATTGACGCCACCCATCGTGCCTGTCGCCGCACTTCCGTACGCCATAATATCTACTTGCGCTCCATTTGAAGCCGCCGTAAAGCCCGCTCGCGTATTGGTTCCCGTACCCGCACTACTGTTTTGCACCGCAATCGTAGTTGGGGCATTATTCGCGGCTCGGTTTACGACTAGTTCTTCAGTCGGGTTTGAAAGTCCAATCCCAACTTCTCCGGTAGCGCCTGGGTTATACCACACGTCATCCCCTGTTTTGCTCCAGTAGCCAGAACCTAGTTCAGTCGCTAACGTACAATTGGCACCATTTTGGTCACAATACTGCGTGGCGCCAATAGCCCCTTCTACATCTAGCTTCAAACTTCCATTAGGCGTCGTATCCCCTATCCCTACGTTTCCAGAACCATCAATACGCATATATTCTGTATTGTTCTCCCCAAACGTTATTAAATCTGATCCCGCATTCCCCATTTGCATATATCCCATACTAGTCGAATCAACCAAACGCTGGATTCTTTGTGCCGCGGTTGTCCAATCGCTTCCATTACTAATTCTTTCACTCGTGAACATCAATGAATCGGTATTTGCTGAATCGCTTTCCAGTCTTAATAACGTTATATCATTCCCTGCCGTTGTCCCTAAAGTATTACTTGAACTTCCTATATGTAATTGGGCTCCAGGACTTGTATTCCCTATCCCTACATTCCCATTCGCTGCTACCGTCATTCGCGTTAAATCATTCGTCATTAAATTTAGCGGTGCTGCTCCGCCTGTTCCAATTATCATTTTACTAGAAGGGGCCCCCGTTAACGTTTTAATCACGGCCGCGTCGGCTTTCGTTTGATCACCCACACTTCCTGTCGCCGCACTACCAGAATGATAAATATCTAATTGCCCGCCATTTGCCGCCGCTGTAAACCCAGCCCGCGTATTCGTATCTGTACTCGTGCTGGTATTCCCGGCCACAATCGTCGTCGGGTTCGCTTGGCTATTAAACACATGAAGCTCTTCACTTGGGTTTACCGTTCCCATTCCCACTTCGCCATTTCTCTCTACGGTTAATAACGCTGCGTCGATATTATTAGACGTACCAATCCCAAACTCTTCTGCATTACTGATTCCTGCGTACATCGAGTTCGTATCATTTACAAATGCCATCGCGGCATCGGCACTACTTCCAGAACGTTGCACCCGTAACACTTCCGCGCCAGTATCAACTATATGCAAACGTGTAACCGGTGCATCGGTTCCAATCCCTACATCTGCCGCACTATAATAAATTTCATTAGCGCCTACACCGTCTAACCATTTCCCGCCCAATGATCCTGCCGTTAAACAATTTGCCCCGTTAGCATCACAGTACTCTGTTGCTCCCACTCGCCCCTCTACATCAAGTTTCAAACTGCCGTCTGGCGTCGTATCTCCTATCCCTACATTCCCTGTTTCCGTCACTCTTAAATGTGTCGCTCCATCTACACTTAAATCTAAGTAACTGCTCGCAACTTCACTATTTCGATCCGCACTCAAAATCGCGCCCCCAACAGTCGAATTGGTCAAGACCATAAAGTCGGCCCCAGTATCAGTGTCTGTGATTTGTACGTTTGCTGCACTTCCAGAGATATGCAACATACTTTCTGCATTACCCGCCGTCCCAATTCCTACATCGCCCGTTTCTTCTACACGAAATAATTCATTCGCTGTATTTGTTAAAGAGTTAGCCCCAATAGTAAATGTGGCTGCCCCCGCAGTGCTGGCGTCGCCATCAATATTAATGTTTAAACTATCTTCGGCTGATAATAAAGCTGCATCATCAAACCAAATATCGGAACCACTTCCAACATCACTAAATTCTCCTATTTTCATAGCTGGATTATTCGCTGGCTCTCCTACCTGACCTGCATCAGTCCCAAGGGTGATAAAATCCGAAGTTCCATTAATATCTAGCATTGAACGAGGATTTGCCGTTCCAATCCCCACATTCCCCGTCGTACCATCAATCGTTAATCGCGTTGTATCTGCGGTGAATAAATTTACATCATTTGCGGCGCCGGTTCCCATATTCAAACTTGAAACTGGCGCACTACTTGAAGTTCTTACAAAAGCCGCATCGGCTTTATTTTGCCCTCCAATTGCGCCAGTAGCGGCACTACTGTAAACCATCATATCCATCGCAGCTGCATTACTTTGCGCGGTAAAACCAGCTCTGGTATTGGTATTATTACTAGCCGAACTATTTAAGGCGGCTACGGTTGTTGGACTAGCTTGATTTCGACTAACCACTAATTCTTCACTTGGATTACTTAAACCAATTCCTACTTCACCGGTGGCTCCTGGGGCGTACCAAACATCATCGCCGGTTTTGCTCCAGTAGCCAGTTCCTAAAGCACCAGCTGCCGTACAATTATTCCCGTTTTCGTCACAGTATTCGGTGGCACCAACTCTTCCTGCAACGTCTAGTAATAAAGTTCCGTCTGGTGTGGTTGTCCCAATACCGACATTCCCCGTGGTACCATCAACCGTCATCCGAGTCGTATCATTGGTAAATAAATTTACATCTTGAGTGCCGCCGGTACCTACATTCAAACTTGAAGGCGCTAAAGTCGTGCCCGTTCGAATCACCGCTGAGTCCGCTCGGTTTTGTCCGCCTGAAGTACCGGTAGCATTAGAACCATAGGTTACAATGTCTAACTGTGCACCATTTGAGGCTGTGGTGAAACCAGACCGAGTATTTGTGTTGGCACTAGTTGAAGTATTTCCAACTGCGACCGTTGTAGGATTAGCTTGGCTCTGAAAAACGTGTAATTCTTCGGATGGACCATATGTCCCAATTCCAACATTTCCGCCACTAGGATTCAAGGCTAACGGATAAACAGTTGTAGAACTAGCGCTTCTTGACTGAATCCATGAATGAAATCCAGGCGGAACTGGGTTCGCTCCCATCGTTAACATTACGTCTGCCCCACCGCTCGTAGATGGCCCTAATCCCATGTAACCATTTGGCGTAGCTGTTCCTGACTCAAGCCCACCAGCAGTGCCACTAATTTGTAACGGTGTTAAGGGTGATGTAGTACCAATTCCGATATTACCTGTAGAACCGTCCACAGTTAGCCGAGTGGTATCATTCGTAAATAAATTTAAGTCGTTCGCTGCGCCCGTTCCTAAATTCAAAGTATTAACCGGGTTGGTAGAAGCCGTTCTTAAAAAGGCACTGTCGGCACGATTTTGTCCGCCAATCGTCCCGGTAGCCCCCGTTCCATAAGTCATTAAATCAACTGTGTTCCCGTTACTTTGCAGGGCTAATCCAGCTCTCACCGTGGCACTTGCCGCCGAAGAACTATTTTGAATGGCAATAGTGGTTGGGTCTGTTTGGGCCCCATTAACCACTAATTCTTCCGATGGATTTGAAATCCCAACTCCTACTTCTCCACCATTATAATAAACATCATCGGTCACACTTTTACTCCAGTAACCAGAACCAAGGGCTCCAGCCGCCGTACAGTTGGCGCCATTAGCATCACAGTATTCTGTGGCTCCAATTCGGCCACCAACTTCTAATTTCAAGCCAGCGCTAATCGTTCCTATTCCAATTCCGACGTTTCCAGCCGGGGCTAAAATAATATCGGCATTCGCCCAAGTTCCAGAGTTTGAAGTCGTGGTTAAGGTTAAATCACCCGTCGTTCCACTATGAACCATCGCGGCATAATCGGAACCAGATATATCTCCGTCATTTCCATTTAAGTAAAGTCCGGCTGAACCCGCTCCACCATTTTTTTCACCAATCAAGATTCGGTTTTGGCCGCTCGCGTAACTTTGGTAAACTCGTCCGTTTACCGTTTCCATGTTAAAACCATTGTCATCCGTCGTATTTAAAATTGTCAAAGAACTAGTTGGACTTGGCGCGCCAATTCCAAATTTTCCATCGTTTCCAATCGTGACTCGTTTCGTATCACCCGTAAAAAAGTTAATGGGAGCACTGCCACCATTCCCAATATTTAAACTCGATACTGGTGCTCCGTTTGTGGTACGAATATATGCCGCATCAGATTTTGATTCGCCACTTAAAGTTCCAGAAGCTCCGGTTCCATAAAGCGCTAAATCAAGTTGAGCCCCATTTGAAGCTAATGTAACCCCAGAACGAACATTGGCACCAGTGTCAGCCGATGAATTCTGCACCACCATCGTGGTTGGATTCGCTTGAGTCTTAGTGAGGTATAACTCTTCGGCTGGACTTGTCGTTCCAATCCCTACGTTCATTGTCGTCCCACCTTTGGCATTCATAATAACGTCACCTCCACCAAATTGTGCATTTGGTTCAATCACGATGTCATAACTAGAATTTCCATAAACACTCCCTCTGTCGCCAGCTCCCCAGAACGAAATACCAGATTTACCGGCATTATCAGTACTATCAACCCCAATAAAAGCATCTCCATTCTTACCGACACTTATTACCGCTCCTCCCGTATTTGGCTGAGAAGGAACCGTTCCCTCAACAACCGTCAGTGCACTACTTGGGACATTGGTTCCAATTCCGACTCTACCTGAATTATAAAATACACTCGTCCCATTTTCAGTCCACAATCCTCCACCTAGATCTCCAGCAGCCGTACAGTTTGCGCCATTAGCATCACAATATTCAGTCGCTCCGATTTGTCCGGCAACGTCTAATTTCAAAGTGCCATCTGGGGTTGAGTCTCCGACACCAATTGATCCATTACTCGCAATTCTCAAAGCTTCGGCCGCACCGACTCCCAAAAAGTTATTAGCAAAAATCAAATCACTCCCATCGGTATTCGAAACAATAAAACCATCGCCTTCAGTTGTTTCTCCCCCCAACACTATCCCCGCTCCATTATCTGTGTTTGAAAAGATAGAAACCGCATTAAAATTTAAACCTCCAACCGGAACTGTTACCCCAGTTCCAACCACGGTTAAAGGTAATGCGGCGTTTGAAGTGCCGATACCAACATTAGATCCGATTAGATTTAGATTTCCCGTTCGGTTATCAATCACCGAATTAGTGCCATTATGATAAATTCTTAAATCACCATCTTCCCCAATGATTAAATCGCTGCCAGTACCGCCAAGATTTCCATCTCCATCGGCATCTAAAACCCAATCCCCATCGATTCCAAAAATACCGTAATTGTTGGTGGCTCCAGAAGCCCCGATAACTAAACCATAATTCAAATTAGCGGTTGGGTCGTCAGCATAAAATCGACCAGCATAAGCCGTGAGTGCATTATTAACATCTGAGTAAATACCGGTCGCATTAGTAAATTGTGTCGAACCCGCTCGCCCACCCAAATCAGAATAAACCCCATAACCAGTTGTAATATCACCTCCAGCGGCAGAATCAACCTCTACATTATTATACGAACCATAGGCGGTAGTAATACTTCCTCCATCACCATTTACGGTTCGAGCAATATTGTAAGCTCCATAAGCATTTGTGATTTCTGATTCGTAGGCAGAGGCTTCAGAACGCATACCGTATAAATTTGCAATTGAACCGGCTGGCCCAGTGCTTCGTCCACGACCAGTGAAATATCCTCCATAGGCGGCGCTAACCCCTGCGACACTATCATTATTATAGGCTTCCCCAGAAACCCCCATCAAATTTCCAAGCCCAGAACCGGCAGAACTATCGTTGTAAGCCGTTCCATTTAAACCTCGCAGCGTATTAAAAGTAGCGGTTCCATTTGATCTAGCACGAGAATACAACCCTTGAGTATAGGCGTTACCAGAACTTTCAGTCTGAGTCGTTTCGGCGTCAATATAACCTCCATAAAAATTTTTAGTACCAGTGGTCGAACCAGCAGCAGTTCCTTGTACCATCAATAAATAATTATTGTTGTCGTTACTAAAGTTTTCATCAATATAAGCCACTCGGTCTGTGTTAACCGTTGCGCTACCACCCACGGCTAAGTGGTCGTCTAACTTAACGTCTCCACTTACTTGTAATGGGTAAGCCGGATTAGCCGTTCCGATCCCCACGTTCCCCTCGTCATAATAAATTTCATCTACTTCGGCGCCTTCTTCCCATAATCCAGCGGCGCCTCCTATCGGGGTACCTGTATCGGTATCGTAAAATTCAGCCGCGTAAATAATTCCGGTTGTAGTAATATCGTTGTTAACCGTTAATTCATTGGCAATCGTTACGTTGTTTGAAGTTGAATCCACATCTATCGCGGTAGTACCCGTGGTGACATTGTTAATTTGAAAGTTATCACCCGCACCACCGTTGTTTCGGATAATCCATTCTTGGCTGTCATTTTTAAGACGTAGTGTGGCATCATTACCAGAACCGCCCGCATTTACCTGAATGGCTGAGTCGCCAGCAGCATGAACTTCTAATTGGTAAGTCGGACTTGAATTGATTCCAATCGCCACTTTTCCGGCATTGTAATAAATATCATTCGCGGTTATTTGCCATGCCCCTGGATTTGGCAGGTTGGTTAATTGCGAACCATCCCCTCTGAAGGCGGCGGCATTAACTGTACCGTTCACGTCTAACATGTATCCTGGCGTTCCGGCGATCCCAATTCCCAATCGGTCATTGCTAGTGTCGGTATCACCACGATCATCTTTTTTAAGATTTCGCAGCATGTCTACCATCAAGTTTACCTCTGCTGCGGTAATCGCATCCCCGGTGTTTTTTGGCGGAATACCACTTACGTCGTATACCGTTGCTTGCGCTGGCAGATAAGAAAAAAGCAGTCCAAATATCAGACCCGACGCAACGATTGGTTTAAAAGCAGGATAACGCATGAACGTTTTTTTGTTTTAGTTTTTTTTGAAAATCTAAACATTATATCCTACTTTAGCCCTTTGATAAAGCATAATTACGCTTTTCTCCTTCCAAAGAATAGAAATAAAATACCCCCTAAAAAAGACAAGAGCAGTGGAAGCCAGATATTATCAGCAGAACCGGATTCTGGCACTGCAGCAGACTGAAAAACTTCTCCAAAAGTTGAAGCCTCTACAAAATTACTTCCAACGCCCTCATTTCCATCCGAATCTACGGCAATTACTTTAAAGAAATATTTAGTGGCTGGTTTCAATTTATCAACGTACCACTGGGTTCTATTATCGGGGGTTAAATTGACTCCAAACATATTCTCTGGAGATTCACCAAAAATCACTTTATAACGAGCAATAGCCTTATCATCTCTGGCTGGTGACCAGTAAAGCGTCACCAATTCTTCGCCTGGGGTTGCACTCAAGTTAGAAACAGACGTTGGCGGTAAATTTACACCGCCATCATCTGAAGGAATTAAAGCGTTTAGTCCTTCATTTTTTTCGGTAATATTATTTTTACCGCCCTTGTCGGTATCATTGGTTGGATCTTTCTGATCTACAATTCCATTCCCGTTAGAATCAATTAGATTCGATTCTAAGTAATCGGGCACACTGTCAGAATCTTCATCTTCGGTAGCGCCCTCCACAGCGTCGGTTAGACCATCAGCATCCGTATCAAGTCCTGAGACAATCGGCTCATTTCCACAAACCTGAACGGTGGCGGCGGCGTTTTCTTGAAGTTCATTTCCTAAAATATCAGCGACTACACAGGCCAAAGGAAAGGTACCACAGGTTTGCCCTGCGTTTATATCGCCTACAAAATTATCCCCCGAACGATTTAAAGCATTTGCGACACTGTTAAAAGTACACGTAGCAGTTGAAAGGGGTTCATTTGAAGAAACACTCACTCTAAACACTCCTCCAGCGGCCACTCCATTTGGTGGGTCAACCTCAACCGCCAAAACTCGAGGCGGTGTATTATCAATTCGAATTTCTACCACATTTGAAAAAGTTGAGCCATCCATTAACTCCGCTCGAAATAAATGTCTTCCATCAGCTAATGCTGGCGTTTGATAGAAAAAATCGCCGTTTATATCAAGACTTAAATCTTCCACCAAAACCGTAGGTCCGTCGGTAATTTTAATGGGCACGCCCGGTTCTCCCCGCCCAGTAATGGTCATTCTTGGGGAACTAAAAGTTCCCGGGTTTGGCGTTAAAATGACGAGGCCATCACCAACTGGTGGTTCAACCACTCGGTCTTTACTGACAACATTTAACTCAACCTGACCTTGAATGGTTGAAGCGGCAATATCGGTTACGGTCAAAGTTCGTTTCCCTGGCGTGGCAAAAGCCGCTGCGACCGCGAATTCGTGTTGACCTTGGTCGGTTCGGGTAAAAGTATAATCAACCGGCAAGCTCGCACCGCTATCGTTTGAAGAAAAACGAACCTGTCCTTCATAATTTTTTACAACATTCCCATTAGTATCCTTGGCTAAAACACGAAAAGTGTAACCTTCTTCAGTTAAAACCTCCGCTGGTAAACCTTCAATACTGAGGTAAGCCACTTCCTCAAAATCATCAGTAAAAAGTTGAGCCTTTAAAAATCGCCCAATCCCCGATTGCCCCGCTGCCCCCATTGGAGTCGCCGGCAAATGAAAAACCACTTCTGCTTTTTCAAACAACATCTCCTCATTTACTAAAGCTGAAATAATACTCACTCCAGGAGTGGTAGAAAAAACAGTCCCTTTAACTAAACCATTGATATCGGTTTTTCCAGCTAAGTTGATGACGTCTTCATTTCTTGAAGAAAAAACTTTCACGGCTTGCCCTGGCACGGCATTGCCATACGCATCTTTTACTTGAACGGTTATTGGGGAAAGGGAAACTCCATCCGCGGGTAAAGTCGTCACAGCGCTTTTAATAGTCGATCGGTATTTAGAAGCCGCTCCAGGTTGAACGGTGAAAACTTCTTTTTCGGTTAAACTGGTGGCACTACTGCGAACCACCTCAAGTTGATAGCCTCCACTTTGTTGCAAATGCAGTCCGTAAATTTCAGATTTAACTACCCCTTCAGAATCAGCTTGAAACGAAAGATTTAGCGTCGATTTATCGGGGCGAATCAGCTGTGCGCTAACCCCTTCTGAATTGGTTAAGCCCGTTATTTGAAGCATTGCTTCATCCCCAGCAAAAGTATCACTCACGTTTACAAAAAATGCCTGCGTAAGAGCAAACGGAAACAGCATTAAACTGAATCCTAAGGTTTTATATATATTTTTGAGTCTTTTAAATTTCATGTCTTCCAAACTATTGTACTCGATTCTGGCATAAATCAATAACTTGTTTAAGCCCGCTTTGAGTTAAAAGAAAACACGGCGTTTTAAACCGTGTTTTTTAGCTGTAAAAAACAAAAAAAAACTACTTAGATTTTTTCATTAAATCTCTGATTTCTGTCAATAATTCAATATCTTTTTGGGTTGGTGTCGGTTTGGCTTCTTCTTTCTTTTCAAACTTAGAAATCGTTCGAACAATCATAAACACCGCAAAACCTAAAATAATAAACGCTACGATATCATTAATAAATATTCCGTAATTAACAGTAACAGCTTCTGTTTCTTCGGTAGCAGGTTTTAAAACATAACTGAGATTCGCAAAATCAATACCAGCCGTAAGCAAGCCTAAAGGTGGCATAACTACATTTTCAACGAAAGATTTTACCACTGTGGCAAAAGCCGCACCAAAAATAAAACCAACCGCTAAATCTACGGCATTACCTTTTATTAAAAATTTTTTGAAGTCATTAAGCATGTTTTAAAAAATAGGTTAATTACACACTTTAAATTATTAAAAAAATTCAAAAAGTAAAATTTTCCCCACTTTGTATTTGGTTATATTTTACAGACCTAATCAATATTTTTGACATTATTTAAATTTATTTTATAAAAGTAGTATGAAAAAGTTTTTCTTCTTGCTGTTATGTGCTCTGGTTGGCGCTGGGACTGGAACCGCAGAATCATTGTGGGAATGGGGGAAAGAAGATTTTGCTCGTGGACAAAACTTAAATTTAGACAGTCTTGAATTTTCGGTGGTGATTACCGACAAAAACGGGGAAGAACTATATCGAAATTTTGACCAAGAAAACCGCGAATGGATTAGCTTAGAGGAAATTCCTTTAACGCTTCAATTGGCCACCATTATGGCCGAAGATAAGCGTTTTTATTCGCACTTTGGGGTTGATATAAAAGGGATTGGGCGAGCGGCTTGGGAAAATTATCAAGCCGGCGGCATCACCCAAGGGGGGTCTACTATTACCCAACAGCTGGCCCGGAAAATATTTTTAAATGATGAACGCAGCTACGAAAGAAAACTAAAAGAAATGTTTATCGCGTTGGGCATAGAAAGCCGCTACAGCAAAAGCGAAATTCTTGAAATGTATCTCAACACGGTGCCCTACGGCCCCAGAACCAACGGCGTATCGGTGGCGGCCAAAGAATATTTTAAAAAATCACCGATTGAGTTAACACCTTCTGAAAGCTTAGTCTTGGCGGTTTTGCCAAAAGACCCAGTTCGATTAGCACGCAAAACCAACATCGAAACTTGGTTGGGAGAATGCCCCATGGAATTTATCGAAGACACTTGTAGCCCGTTTAAAGATTTAAACTACGATTTTTCTCGGGTAGAATCATTACTGTTTGCAGTCGCAGAAAATTTAAAATGGACGCCCGAAAAAGCGCATCAAGTTTGGGTTGATTTAAGAGACATTGAACTTCCCCAAACCAAATCTTGGGTGAACGATGATTTTCAACATTTTAGATTTTATCTCGAAAATTTTCTAGCTGAAAACAATTTAACCACGGCTGAAATGGGCGATGGAGTAGTGATTAAAACCACTCTCGATAAGAATTTGCAAGAAAAATTTATTGCCCAAATTGACCAAAAAAGTGACGGCTTACTCGCCGATCACTGGATTTCAAATCTAGCCACTATTGTGATTGACCATAAAAGCCGAGGCCCGCTTGTTTGGATTGGATCAAAAGATTATTGGAACGAAGGCATTGAAGGCCAAGTTGATATGTTGCAGTCACGACGACAAACGGGCTCAGCCATTAAGCCTTTTATTTACGCAGCTGCCATTGATAAAGGTTATCAGCCGCCCACTATTTTTTATGATTCAGTCACTTGGTTTAGAAATGATGCGTTTCGGCTGAGTAATTCTGACGGTCACTTTTTGGGAGGCATTCGGATGAAGCAAGCGTTGGCTTATTCGCGAAATATTCCAGCGGCTAAAGCGATGTTACTCGCGGGAGGCGAAAGTGTGGTGAAAAGTTATTTAGATGAACGCTTTGGTTTTGATATAAATGCATCTTACCCGAAACACTTTTTTGGTTGGACGCTGGCCCTTGGAACCGCTCCCGTTAAAATTTCAGATCTAGCCAATGCCTACGCGACTCTTGGCAGTAATGAGAAAAAAGAACTGTGCCCTATTTTAAGCATCACCACTATTAAGGGCGAAAAAGTCAGTCATCCGTGTCAGGTTAAAATTGCTCGACGAACGAACCAAACAACGAACTATTTTATTTCTGAGATTTTAAGCGATGAATCGGCACGGCCCGTGAGTTGGAATAAGCTGGTAGCCACCGCTCAGCCAATGGCAATTAAAACCGGAACTTCTTCTAAACGAGTTTATGGGCAAGTCATGCCCGTCGACGATATTGTGGTGGGCTATACACCTAATGCCACGGTGTTGCTTTGGGCGGGCAATACAAACGGTGGGGCGTTGAAACCCGGTAGTGTGGCCATTTTCTCGGTTGGAGAAACTTGGCGCGATTTAGCGAACACCATGCTGGCGCATGACACAAAATTAGCGGGAACCTTTAAGGCGCCCATCGCTTTGCAAAATATTAATGGCGCTTTAGCCACGCTTAATTACCAACCGCCAGGATATGAAAACTTAAGTCGTTTCGTTGGTTACAACTTAGAACGCGGAATTAATCCACTATATCAATTGGACCATGAGAGATAGTAAAAATTGGCTTCAAGCTGAATTAAAACTTGCGCTTCTGACCTAAAAAAATAAAACGCTTTTAATTAAACTTAAAGTTATTATGGAAACTAAGACTGCCCTAGCTCTGAAACCTCAGCCAAACCCTTTAAAAATCGCTCTACGTTATGTGAATGAGCTAGAAGGAGTACCAAATGCTCCTATTTTATTACAAGCTATTTCTGGCGTTTCTGAGGAAGAAATAACTGAAATTTCAAACTTAGACACGGTCGACGTTTGGAGCGATGATCAATCCAACGCCGCCATAATTGCCTACAAATTAGCTCAAAAAACACCGACAGAAATTGAAGCTTTATTAATTCGAGTTAACGAAATCACCACCGATCAATTTTCAAGTACCGATAAAAGCAGCGCTGTTTATGAAAGAGTGTTTCTCCGTTTTTTAAAACAATATCTTTTATCAACCCCTCAATTAGTGGTAAAAACTCGCCAAGCAAGTCTTAGAGTTGTTAGAAAAGACTAGGTTTTACCAATCTATTAAGTCTTCGCCACACTGGGATTCAACTTTTTCAATGTAACGAATAATTTGAGGGGGCAACTCTATCCCTTTTACCGAACGTAATCCGCTTAAATCAGAAGCGAGAACGCAATCCGCCATGCTAAAGTGCTGGCCAATCCAACCGCCTTCAACGCGTTCTATTATTTCGGCTAAAATAATCACTAAATTTTGATTATACATCGCTGGAGCATCAGCCTTAAGTTCATCAAACGTTTTCCCTCGCTTGGCTTCTTTCCCTTCCTGAAAATACTTAGCTCCAGCTTCATCAAATTCGGGTGCGCCTTCAAACTCGTCTAAATAAAAGGGCAACACTACGTCAAAAAATTTAGGAGCACGCACCACAATATTACTAGCCCAATCTAAATCGGGTTCAATCCAGTTGTGCGTTAAAGACGGCTCTGGGAAACGTTTTTCTAGTTCTTTAATTAAATCTAAACTTTCCCCCATTACCTTACCATCCTCAAAATCAATAATGGGCAGCATTTTAGCGCCAATCAGCTCCGTCGGAGTTTTAACATCCGCGTAGCTTAATGGCACGTCTTGATAGACAATATTTTTCGCTTTCAAAACTAAACGGACTCTTTGGCAAAAAGGACAATGTGGGTAGTGGTAGAATTTCATGGCTGGGGAAATTATTTAATTTAACTATAGTAAATTGGCATGAATGACGAAATCAAAATTCAAACCTTTAAGCCAGAAGAAGCCTTGCCAAAAAGGCTGATTTTACCGCTACAAAGCCATAGTTCTAGGGTTGTTGAAATCATCAATGGCAACGAAAGTTTAATTGACTGTGATGGGGTTTGGACTCGAAATAACAAGTTTGTTCTTGGTGTTAAAACCGCCGATTGCGCACCTATCTGTATTTGGAACAAAGATCAATTTGGGGTTCTGCACGCCGGCTGGCGGGGCACCGTTAACGGGGCAATTGAAAATATGCTAGAAGCATTTGAGTTTGAACTCAGTTCGAACTCATCCCGGGATGATGTGGAAAACCATCCCGGGATGAATATTTGGATTGGCCCGATTCTCCCCCGCTTTGAAATTCAAGAAGATAGCTGTTTTGAACTCATAAAAGCAAAATTTGGCGATCAGTTTTTTGCCTTTGATGCTGGGGGCATTTTTTTTGAATTTAAAAAGTGTCTCGCCTATATGCTGCCCAAAGCGCATTTTGATAATCGCTCTACTTTTGAAGATTTAGACTTGGCGAGTTGGCGACGTGACAAAGCTTTTCCAAAAGGGCAGAATACCACTGTAATCGGCCATTTTAAAACTTCATAAATTTAACTAGATGGATACTTTTTTTAGCTCAAATACCCAAGAAGCCAGTCAGTACCAAAACTATATTCAACCAGAATGGGCGCCACCAGCGTGGCTCTTTGGTCCCGTTTGGAGCGTGCTTTACACCATTATTTTTATCACTTTTGGTTGGGTGTTTTATAAAATTTATAAAGGCGAAATCCCAAGAGCGGTGGCCCTTCCCTTTGCCTTAAATTTATTTTTTAACGCGGCTTTTACGCCCTTACAATTTGGGTTGCAAAACAATTTACTCGCCGCAATTGATATTGGACTCGTATTAATCACTATTTTATGGTTTATGGCCGCCATTTGGAAACATAATAAATGGATTGCAATTGCTAACCTGCCGTACTTGGCTTGGGTAAGTTTTGCGACCGTTCTGCAAATTACTATAACGGTATTGAATGCATGAAACCCTTTAAAGTTTTAAACCAAGAACGACTCATTGACTCGCCATTTTGCCGTATAGAAAAACAGTTAGTCGAGTTACCCGATGGTTCTACCGCTGATTGGTATGTTTCGTTAAACACGGACGCTGTGATAGTCATTCCCGTGCTTAAAGATGGCTCGGTTATTTTACAGCAACAATATAAACATGGCGGGGGCGAAGTGGTAACCGAATTTTGCGCGGGTATGGTGGATGAAGGTGAAACACCCTCCCAAGCCGCCGCGCGTGAACTACAAGAAGAAACCGGCTACACCGCTGAAGAATTTATTCATTTGAAAACCGTGTATAGTAACCCAACTGGGAGCCGCATGAAGTACCATTACTTTTTAGCCAAAAATGCCGAACTCACCGAAAAGCCAAGCTTAGAACCGGCGGAGCAAATTGTGCTCATAAAACTACCGAGCCTAAAAGCAACGCGAGCCTATTTACTTAAACCCGAAACCCTAACGACAGCAGGGATGATTGGAGCATTAAGTTTGGTAGAAAACCTTTGACACAATCAAAAATCCCAATAGATTCCACTTGCTTTATCAAAGACCGCAGGCCTTGCGCAAGCAAAATAAGTCCCGCCGAGATGAATGAAGGTAAAAGATTCCAATCTTTAGCGCTCAGAGCAAACTAGCTCTAGAGCCTGGAATTATCCTTTAGGTCGCTTCATCCCGAGAGCCATTGATAACGCATCAAGGGTTTATTTTATTATAAACTTCAACCTAATAAAAATTGAATATGGCAACCTCGAGAGCCAAAAAACAATATCAACTTACAGAGCTTGAAACCAAGCTTAAAGACGCTAAAGGAGTGGCCTTCGTGCACTTCAATGGCGCGACGGTTATGGATGTTCAACAAGCCCGACGAGATCTACGTGCTAAAGGAATGAGCTACAGCGTTTTGAAAAAAACACTTATGTCTCTTGCCGCTAAAAACGTTGGTCTTAGCGAGTTTGATTCAGACCAATTAGAAGGTTCGGTAGCAATTATCGTTTCTCAAGACGATGAAATTGCTCCAGCAGCAGCTATTAAAGCGCTTAAAAAAGAACACTTCAGTAAAGCGACTAAAACCAGCAAATTTGATTTTGCCGGCGCAATATTTGAAGGAAAATTTTTAGACGCTTCAAAAACAGCCATTTTAGCCGATACCCCATCACGCGAAGAATCTCTTGGCGCGATTGTAGGAGCTCTAAATCACGGAGTTACCGGTATTCATGCTGGTCTTACTCACGGTATGCAAGGTATTCTTGCTGCCCTTAAAGAAGCTGAGAAATTCTCAAAAGCTTCATAATTTATTATTAACTCATTTATTACTATGTCAGAAGAAAACACTGTAACTGTTGAACTCTCAAAAGGAGAACAAGCGGTAGTTGACTCTATTGAGAAACTAACCGTAATCGAAGCGAACAACGTAGCGACTTACTTCAAAGAAAAATACGGTATCTCTGCAGCCGTTGCGGCTGCTCCAGCTGCTGCTGGTGCTGCTCCTGCCGCTGAAGAAGATGCTAAATCTTCATTCAACGTTGAATTAAAAGACGCTGGTGGACAAAAAATCGCGGTTATTAAAGTAATCCGAGAAATCACTGGACTAGGTCTTGGTGAAGCTAAAGCTTTAGCTGATAACGGAGGAACGATTAAAGAAAACGTGAAAAAAGAAGACGCTGAAGCGATGAAAAAACAATTCGAAGACGCTGGTGCTACGGTTGAACTAGCTTAGTTCTCGAACTCACTTAAATCTGCGACTTATAAAAACCGCCCGAATGGGCGGTTTTTTTCTTTCTTTTTTGGCGACGCAAAAAAAATTAAAAACACGCATTACAGATTAAACGCACAAAAATCGGAAATAGTAAAAAAAAAACGCCTCTCGACGGTTTTTAATCTAATTTAAACGTGTGAAACTAAAGCCCTAATTGCTTTTTAAGCGCTTCGGCTTCTGCTTTCGCTTCAGCGTCTTCACCTTGCTCTTCTTGTTTCATTTCGGTCACCGCTATTTCTTTTTCGCGTTCAGCTTTTAGTTTAGCCACATCATCGGCAAATTCGTTTTCAAGTTCCGCAAATTTCTGTTTCTCTTCTTGAAAGATTGAAATTAACTCGTTGATTTGTTCGATTGAAAGTCGAGGGATCGCTTCGATCACTCGCTTCTTCTCTTCCATAGTTAATGAAATTGAACCTTCTAATAAAATTAGAAAATTCTCTTCATCAAACTGCGTGTTTGGATGTGGCGGAATAGAAAACAAGTGACCGGCTCGAGGCGACAATTGACCTTGTCTGGTTGCGGCCGCTGAAGGAGTTTCACCAGCGGGTACAACTGGTTGATTTTGAGCTGGAGCGGCTCCCGCATTAGGATCTTGTGGCGGTTGCGTGCCATTAGGATCTTGAGGTGGTACGGGAGGTTGTGCTTGATCAGACATAAACTATTTCCTTATAAATTGAATCTATTATGACGCTTAAGCGTCTTTTTTCGCAACTTTTTTTACCGCTGGTTTTTTATCTGCTGGGGCTTTTGCCGCTGGAGCCGCTTTCTTGGCTTCTGTTTTTTCAGCTTTAGGTTCTTCTTTTTTAGTGGCTGGTTTAGCTTTAGTGCTCACGCCACCAATACTGGTAATTTCGATTTCTGTGTAATCTTGACGGTGACCGATAGTTCGTCGGTATCGTTTACGAGGTTTCATTTTGTAAACCTTGATTTTATCACCACGAGCGTGATCAAGCACTTTCGCTTCTACCATTTTTCCTTCAATCATTGGCGCTCCTACAGTACAATTTTTACCGTCAGCATCGGCAATTAACAACGTTTCAAATTGAGCCATTTTGCCCACTTCAACATCGATTTTATCAACACGTAAAATTTCTCCAACAGTTACAATGGCTTGGTGACCACCAAATTTTGCGACAGCTATCATCTTTAAAAGGGTTAAGAAACACTGGCTGGAGGCCTTAGTAAAAAGACGCTTTGAATCCCGAGCCGAGTCGTTTAAGACAGCGCAAAAGTACTAACTTGAACGCTGATGTCAAATAGTTAATATAGTCCCAATGAAGCACGTTCTATCGGCTGGCCAGTTTGATCGCAAAACATTAGAAGAAATTATGGCTCAGGCCTCTGATATGGAGGAGATTGTTGCCAAAGGTGGCAGTGATATGGCCAAAGGTAAAATTTTAGCCACTCTTTTCTATGAACCCTCCACCCGAACCCGGCTTAGTTTTGAGGCCGCTATGCACCGGTTAGGAGGAGCGGTTATTTCAGAAACCGATGTTAATTTTTCCTCTATTACCAAAGGCGAAGTTTTAAGTGACACCGCCCGCATTGTCGGCGGATATGCAGACATTATTGCGATTCGATCTAAAACGCCTGGCGACGCTAAAATCATGGCCGATTACTCTGGCGTGCCGGTGCTAAATGGAGGTGACGGATCGGCCGAGCATCCAACCCAAGGATTACTCGATCTGTATACTATCAGTAAATATTTTCCCTTAGGCGAATCTCCTATCACGGTTTCTTTTGTAGGGGAACTAATTGCTGGTCGAACGGTGCACTCTTGCTCACAACTGCTGAGAAACTTTCCCAATATTAAAATTAATTTTGTGGCACCAAAAGAAATTCAAATTCCTGATAAGTATTTTGATCCTTCGGTCGATAAAAAATTCTTTGAACTAACAGATGAAATTCTAGAAACCTCTGATGTTATTTATGATACCAGAATTCAAAAAGAAAGACTGGATTTAGAAGTCTACCAAAAGCATAAAAACGCTTTTCATTTCGACGCTGAAAAAGTTAATAAAATGAAACCAAACGCCATTTTGATGCATCCACTACCGCGGGTGAATGAAATTGCTTACGAAGTGGACGAGCTCCCTCAAGCGAAATATTTTGAACAAGCCATCAATGGAGTACCGGTTAGAATGGCACTGATTGCTCGCGGACTCGGATTAATTTAATTATTATATTTTTCGAATACCCCATTAAAGCAATTTTACTAACCCCTTTCACGAATCGAACCTAAAATTTAGAATTGTCTGAGGGCCTTAGCCTGAGTTTTATAAATTTAGAGAGTGAGCGACTTAAAGTTTTAAAATTGCTTCACGGGAAGTCCTTTTTTCTTTCTTTTTTGGGCGAACAAAAAAAGGAATTAAAAAAACTTAAAAGTAGATTACCGCGTGTTTTAAGATTTGAATTCTAACAACGCTCGCAAAGACTTTCTTTTTAACTATTATGTTTTTGATGAAATCGACCCTTATAAGAAACGTTCGTGTAATTGACGCCCAGAGAGATGAAATCAAAGATGTTTTGATCGTAAACGGGCAATTTTCCGAACCGGAAACCGTCACTACTGCAGACGAAATTATCGATGGAAGTGGGCTGCAATTATTCCCTGGGTGTATTGATCCACATGTGCATTTTCGGGAGCCAGGCTTTGAATATAAAGAAGATTTAGAAAGCGGTTCTAAAGCGGCTATCAGTGCTGGGGTGACCAGTTTTTTTGATATGCCAAACACAAATCCTCCCACCTTTACTCGCGAATTATTGAGTGCAAAAAAAGCCTTAGCCGCCAAAAAAAGCTGGGCCAATTATGGTTTTTATTTTGGGGCGGGACCAGACAACCAAACCGAAATTGAAAACGTTGAGGGTGTTCCGGGTACAAAATTGTATTTAAACACCACGACCGGAAATTTAAAAATGGACGACGAAGACCGCTGGCGAGAAATTTTTAATTTAGGCAAAACCGTGGCCTTGCATGCAGAAGGACCGGTATTTGAGCGAGCGGTAGAAATCTGGAGAGAATGTGGCGCTAACGGTCATTTACACCTTTGTCACGCTAGCTTAAGACGTGAGGTTGAGCTGGTAAGAAATATCAAAAAAAATCCGGCTTTGCAGGATAAAATATCGATTGAAGTCTGCCCGCATCATTTGTTTATGACCCACGAAGACCGAGAAAAACACGGCGCTTTTTGCTGCATGAAACCAGAACTCGCGACCCAAGATGATTTAGATGCCATGTGGGAAGGCGTAGAAGATGGCACGATTGATTTTTTTGCCACCGATCACGCGCCGCACACCAAAGAAGAAAAATTATCTGACCAAATATTTTATGGAATTCCAGGCGTGGAAACTTTTTTCCCACTGCTTTATACCGAATTTGTTAAGCGCGGTTATGATTTAAAAAAACTAAGTGCGATGACGAGTTTTAATACTTTTCAAACCTTCAAGGTGCAAAACTTAAAAGGCCTCATTAAACCAAGTTTTGAAGCGGACTGTTTTTTATATGATCCAAACGTAAAAAATGCCATCAAGGCTAAAAACTTGAATTCTAAATGTGAGTGGACACCGTTTGAAGATTATCCTTTAACGGGTCAATTAGTGAGCACCTGGGTCAACGGGGAGCTCAGTTTTAAGGCAAATGATTTTACCCGTCGTCCAAGCCCTAAGGCGCTTAAATTTTAGAATCAACCAAATCCAAAAAAGTTAGGATTAACCGTCCGCAAAATCATCGCTGTGGCGAATAGAAGCACTAAACTTAAAAGTGATTGCATCACCCGGTTTTTAGCGTCACTCACGAGTTCTGGACTGGCGCCCCCAAAAATAATTTGTACGCCTGAAACGACAATCATTAAGACGGCAATAATCCCCACAATACTGGCCATCCACATGTAAATCATGCTGATGTATTGATTAATCAAATCTACCCCGTTTGAAGCTGAAATATAAGCCGATTGTCCACTTAGTGGCTCTTGTAATTTTACTTGATAATAACCAGCGCTACCGGCAACCGCTGGAGGCGCGGCAGCCGCGGGTGCTGCAGGCGTTGGTGCAGCCGCTGTGGCAGGAGCCGCCGTTGTTGGAGCCGCAACGGGTGTAGTCGCCTCAATAGCAGTCCCTCGTCCTGGTGTTCCTGTTGGGCTATTTAAACCTGGTACATATGGGTCTGCTTTAGCCACATCAATTGTGCTAAAACCAAAAGCGACAACCGCTAACGTAAAAATTATTTTTTTCATCCTTAACTCGTAAAATAAATAAGGCCCATTACTAATTGAACAATCATGTAAGCGCCAAAAGCAATTACTAACCCAAGCGAGGTAAAAGTCACAATTTGTTTTCCTTTGGTCAGTTGGTTTTCGTCTCCCTGAGAGAAAATCATGAAATAACCAGCTACGATATAAAGTAGAATCGCCACCGTACCGATCAACATGGCGATTAAGCGAATAATCCGAAAGATAATATTATTATCTTCGTTCCCACTACTAATAATTAAGCTGGCCTCTCTATCAGAACTCAAGTTACCGAGGCTAAAATTTCGAGTGCTAGTTGGTATTACATAAGCCTGTATTGCTGCTGTAATGGCTTCTTGTGCCGCTTGAGCGTTTTCAGCGGCTGAAGGTGCCGCCGCTCCGCCGCCAGTTGCTGGGGCTGCGGTACCAGTCGTAGGTCGTGCTACGGGCCGAGGTGACGTAGTTGGCGCTAAAGGGGATGAGGTTGTTGGGTAATACCCTGGTGCATTTGGATTCCCAGGATTATTACCATTATTAACATACGGGGCTGCATTTCCATCATCTGGAATTGCATGTACTTGAACCGCAGTAAGTCCCAAAATAACTACAAAAGAAGCGAATAAAGCTTTTAACATTAGAGCATTATACCACAAATAAGACGGCTAAACAATACTCAAGACCTGATTAATTTCTGTCTACCGCCACACAAAGCTGTCCCAAATCCAAGTCAGTAAGTTTTTGGTTTCGCCAAAACGATCTGAAGACCCTAAAACAACCGTTAAAATTTCTTGCCCGTCTTCGTCTTCGGATAAGTTTACTAAACACTGGCCTGCCAAACCGGTGAAGCCTGTTTTAACGCCTTTTGAATTCACAAAAGTTCCGAGTAATTGATTGGTAGATGCTTTTTGATGCACAAATTCTCCGTCGGTTGATGTGCCGTAAAATTCAGATTTTGCCACCGTGTTTCTAAAAAAGGAATCTTGCAAAGCCACCCGAGCCATTAAGGCCATATCTTGAGCCGACATTACGTTTCCAAAAACACTTTCATCTAAAACCTCATCACAGTCCTCATCGGAACACACTACTTCAAAAATATCGAGCCCAGAAGCATTAAAAAACTCTGCCGACTTTAAGCCGAGCTGAGCCGCTTTCTGGTTCATCTTAACCACAAAATCATCTTCAGTGCCCGCATTATGAACGGCTAAAGCGACGGCGGCATCATTTCCAGAGGGAATGAGCAAGGCTTCAAGAAGCGTTCTGACACTTAATTTTTCATAGGCATATAAACCCGCTTTAGCTCCCTCGGTTTGGGTTGCCACCAGTGGAACCGTCACAATTTCATCTAAATCGTTTTCTTCTCGAATGACCAAATACGTCATAATTTTGGTCAAACTCGCTATTGGTTGAGATTTTTGACTCGATTTTTTGAAGAGCATTTTCCCAGAACCCAAGTCTTGAGCGTAAACGGCTAAATCAGGATCGGCCAATAATTTTGGCTCCAGTTTTTCTACCGATTTTGTTGGCAGGGCGGCGGGACTAATTAAGACCGTTTCTGACCTTGGAGCAAGGCTCGGTGTAGACAAAAAAGTTTGTCCTTGGTCTGAAAAGTAAGCCAGTAATAACCATTCAATCACGGTGCGATTGTAGGTGGTAAAGTGATTCAATCAAGCATGATTTAACGCTCTAATTCTGGGATTTTAAACTCTACTACAGCTCTAAAATCTTGGTCGGTTAGTTTGGCAGGACGTCCCAAATTTTGAGTAGACGCCGTAAAACTTCCAGCACTACCCGTTGAAATAGTGGTAATCAAACTCGTTTTATCGCGGCCAGGTGTACCAAGTAATTGTAAGTAATAAGGTCTCCAGCCGACTGAACCGCGGCCTAAGCGAGTCGTATATTGAAGTTCTGCTACTAAACTTTCACCTGGCAAAACATTCATTGGCACTTCATAATAATAGGCTTCTAGCTCGGCATCTTCTTTCCACTGCACCGTTCCACTAGGATTTCTAGCTCCCAACAAAACGGCATCTCGAGGGACCCAAACACGCAAAACCGTCCGATTTTCACCCGCCCCTAATGTCCACAACAAATCTTCATTTAACAAATTTTTCACATTTTCACTTAATTGTTCAAAACCAAGCAGGTCTTGGATTTCGTTTGGCTTCAGGGAGTGAGTTCGGCGAATCCGCAGCGTATTTAGAACCGTTCCATCAGCCTGAATATCACTATCGTGTTCGAGTTTTGTCCAAACAAATTTTTCAGATTTATTCGCCCCGACTGACACAAAATCAAAGTGCAGAAAATTATCCGCTTCAGGGTTTTGGTTAAATATTCCCGCCAGTTTCCATTTTTGAAACAACCGCTGAAGTTCATTATTTGAAGAATAAGCCAGTATATTTTTGGTCGCTAAAAACTCTTCCCAGTCAAACAGCGCCCAATCTTGCCAATTGATTTCGGCTAAATTTTCTTTTTGAAATAATTCTTTCGCAAAAATTTCAACCGGCGCTTTCACGTTATAACGACCGGTAATTTGCGAAGCGAGTAAAAACTGCAGCACGACATCAAAATTATATTGATCGAGCGCCACGTCCCACCGATCAATGCGAACCGGTGGGGTGAAACGCAGTATTTCACGAATTGTATTTAGATTAATCGCCACGACGGTACTCGGTACAGGTTGCCCAGCGGCTTTTAAAAAATTCTGGTAGGCACGCGCTGATGTTGGGAAATCCGGCCAAAAGTTAGCATCTCGCAAAGAAATGGTTTGTGAAAGGGGTTTAAAAAAGTCTGGCGCTTCAAGTTGAACCTCCCCAGGTACTAAACGATCAAGTGCGTAAATATCTAAAAACTTCCACGTAATTTCGTCTTCACTGAAATCAAATTGTACCAAGCTTCCAGCAAATCCTCCAGTTGATCGGGGTTCATTTTGGTTCTGCAGTAACAACAACACACGTTCTTCTTTTTTTAAAAAACCGTTAAATACCGCTTCAAATGTTTGTGCGTCCTGCACTTGTGTTTGCAAATAGTCGAGCCAGGCCATTCTGTTTTCATATTGCGCTCTGGTTTCATCATCTAAAGCCCAAGCCGGCAAACTATTTAAATTCCTTAAAATGCGTTGCAAGCTGCGGTCACTTTGCCCCAGCAAGGCAAAAAATTGTCGTAAATCATTCGGGTCGATAGTTTGTGATTCAAGTGAGAAACTAACCGAAAATTCGTCTTGAAATTCGTTCACTAAAAACACTAAATCACTCGCTTCTTGCAGTACGTTTTGTACGCGACTAAACGGGTACACTCGTGGTAAATCGTCCCGCGATTTTTGCACGACCTGCTGCCATAATTCCGGGTTAAACCCAGCTAACTCAGCCTCAATTAATAAGTTTTTGGTTGAATTTTTCCACTCAGGGATTTTCGCATTTATAAACTGAAAACTCAGTCCAAAAATACTGAAAACTACCAAGCCAAACCCGAGTAGGCGAAACATCGAAAATCATTGTAAACAAGAATGAAATAATCGCGAACCCAACATATTTGACTTTTTGCTTATTTAATTTAATTTAATTTTAGTGGTTTAACTTTTACAACCGTAACAAGTGAACCCTGTTCTTTTACATTTGGGTTCACAAAAAACACGCCTGAGGAGGGCAAAGCTATGACACATCCCGTTGATATTCACGTTGGCAAACGAGTCCGGCATCGCCGGTGGCTTATGGGGAAAACCCAGAACTGGCTGGCTGAAGAGGTCGGTGTCAAATTTCAACAAATCCAGAAATATGAAACGGGGGCTAACCGCGTCTCTGCGTCCCGCTTGTGGGACATCGCACAAGCGATGGATGTGCCCGTATCGTGGTTCTGGGAAGGTCTGGATGAAGACTCGAAAATAGACCAAAGCGGTATTCCAGCTGACCTGCTCGGCAACAAGGAGGCGCTGGAGCTGATTCGGGCTTACTTCTCCATCCCTGAGGCACAACGGCGACGTCTGTTTGACTTAGCGCGTGTGCTCTCGGAATCGGAAACTGAGCCTGTCTGAACCCAAATGTGATGGCCGCGTTCCGAAGATTTATCTTTCGGGCGCGGCTTCACCTTATAATTTTTTAGAAATAACTTTTGGTTAATTCTCTTTTTTAGACTGTCTTTCTAGGGCTCCGGCAACCACCATAATGGGAATAAAAATGAGAGGAAAGAGCAGCGAATTTACAAACACACTGTGCACTAAAATTGCCGACCAACCGGCCACAAAACCAAGGTTTAATTCTCCTCCACTTAAAAAAGAATTTCGTCGTGGGGCTTTACGCCAGCGAATAAAATTTCGAATCCATAAGTCGGCGTAAAACCACATAAAGGCAAGAAACCCAATTATGCCCGTGGTGACTAAAACGGTTAACAGCGTCGAATCAGAACCCCCGGCCGAAAAGAAATTTTCATCGACTACTCCTTCTTCGGCGCCTCGGAAGCGATAGGTATTATAGCCAATCCCAATGACGGGATATTTATCAAACAATATCAAACTGCGCTGCCAGCTTTGGACTCGTAATTTAGCGGTCGCATCCACTTCGTCGGTGTCACGTAAAACCACAGAGGCCATCGTTCCGGCTAATTCCCCCACTCGTTGTTGAGCGCGTTCACTGCTGGCGAGGCCAAGAGAGGCTAACAAAACGCCCACCAAAATAACTTTTGGGTCACGCAATAAAAAGAAAATAAATAGACCTCCAACGGCGGCTAAATAAGCCGAACGTGAGAAAGTTAAAAATAAAGCGTAGATAGACAGCAAAATAATAGCGCCAAGCCAGTACTTAATTTTTTTGTTATCAGTTTGATACCAATACCCCAGCATTAGCGGCGTCATAAAGGCGATTAAACCTCCAACAAAGTTCGGGTCCATCCAGGTTCCCAAAAGTCTTCCGATATGCGGATCAAAACCGCCCACGGTCGAAAACTTAGAAATATCTGGATACACATAAAACTGCAGGTAACCCAAGAGCACCACCACGCCCACAATTTTAAATAAGTTTAGCAGCGTTTTATCAACGTTGCTTTTGGTTTGATCGAGCATATACCATCCCAAAAACACAATGCTGATAAACCGAACGATATAAGAAAAAGTCAGCACTTGTTCTTTTAAAAGTAAATCCCAAGCGCCCCAAACCCAACTTATTAACGCCACAAAGGTAAACGCCATGGCGGGCGCTATGAAACGAAACGAGGGTAAACTTCTTTCAATCAAAACCTTTTGCGCAAACCAAACCAAAGCAAATAAAGGCGCTAAAAAATCTGACAGCAAAATACCGCCGCCTCCAAAGGGAATTCGGATCAGCAGTCCTGGAATCAGACAAAGCAAGCACGCCCAAAATAAGTAACGCATCAAGTTTTAAAGTAGTTAATTTTTAACAACTGTCATCTTTGCCTTAAAAAACTATGTTTCCCAGCGCACTTGTTTTTGCCTTTAAGCGTAATTTTGGTAAAACATACTCGACCCCTCTTCCACAAAAAATATTATGGCCACGCCGGTGCAAAGGCAATATTGGGAACTCAAAAATCAAAATCCAGAAGCGGTTTTGTTTTTTCGCTTGGGTGATTTTTACGAACTATTTTTTGAAGACGCTCACATTGGTTCTAAAGTTCTTGGTATCACTTTAACCGCTCGGCACAAAGGCACTGAAAACGAAATGCCGATGGCCGGGTTCCCGCATCACGCGCACAAAGACTATTTAGAAAAGTTAATTGAAACCGGTTATAAAGTGGCCATTGCCGAACAACGCGAAGACGATGAAGGTAAAATTTCGCGTTATATTGCTCGACTGGTGACGCCAGGCAGCACGCTCGAAACCGGAACGCTGAAACCAGACGCGGCCCAGTATTTGCTGGCACTAGAACACAATGAAGCCCAGCAAACTTTTGCATTAGCGTACGCGGATGTCTCTACGGGCGAATTCTGTACCGCACAATTTAAAGATGAAGCACGATGGTGGGACGAACTGTACAAACTCGCGCCTAAAGAAATTTTACTTTCAACGACTGATTTTAATAAAGAAAGCCTGACAAGGCGTTTACCAAAAGCCTTATTTACGCCTCGACCAGAAATTAAAATTAAAGCCGCCGTGCAAACCTTAAGCGACCATTTTCCGGCCAATCACTTAAATGTGGCGGGAATTGACAAAATGGAAACCTTACTCGTGCTTTCTGCCAGAGTACTAAACTATTTAGCCGACACGCAAAAAACAGAGTTGCGTCACATCAACCAAATCAAACACTCAAACGTCGATGAAGTGATGGCTTTAGACGCGCAAACGTTTCGTCATTTAGAAATCTTTGGATCGCTAAACCCAGGCGAACACAACGCCACTTTGTGGCAAACCCTCAAACGCCCCTATTCGGCTCCTGGCGGTCGACTACTGCGCTACTGGCTGTGCAATCCGCTGATAGACTTAGAGAAAATTAATCGGCGTTTAAGTGCTGTGCAAGAACTCGGTGAGAAACCAAATCTAAGAACACCGCTCGAAGCACAGCTTAAAACACTCCCTGATTTAGAGCGTTTACTGGCCCGACTCTCTAGTGGACGAGGTAATGCGCGTGATTTAGCTTTTTTCCGTGATGCGTTTACGGTGTTTCCAGAACTGGCAAAAACGCTGCAATTAGCGGAAGCTGATTTAATTGGAAAAACTCCCACAAGCTTAAGTGTGTTTGGTGATTTAACCGAACTGTTGCAAAAGGCGCTTGTTGAAAATCCGCCTTTAGAAATTACCCAAGGTGGCATGTTTACTCGCGGTTTTAAAGCGGAACTCGATACGCTTTTAAGCCTGACTCAAGATTCTAAAACCTGGCTGGAAAACTACGTTGAAACTTGTCGCAAACAAACTGGCATTACCCATTTAAAAGCCACGTATTCGCGAAACTTTGGATTTACACTTGAAGTTAGTAAATCGCACGCCGGCAAAGCCCCGGAATCTTGGACTCGTCGGCAAACACTAGTCAACGCCGAGCGTTTCACCACGCCAGAACTAACCGAATACGAAACCAAAGCTTTATCAGCGGAAGCCGAAAGTTTCGCCCTTGAACACCGATTGTTTATTGAACTTAAAGACGAGGTTTTAAAGTTTTTACCACAAATTCAAACCGCGGCCCAAAACCTAGCCATCGTTGACGCTTTACTGAGCCTGAGTAGAACCGCCCGCGCTTATCGCTGGACGGCTCCGACGCTTCGAAACGACGTGGGCTATTTAAATATTCAAGGCGGAAAACATCCCGTGGTTGAGCAACTGAGCACCGAAAGCTTTGTCGCCAATAATTTAAAAATGAATCCAGAATCACGGTTTCATTTAATTTCTGGGCCCAACATGGCCGGAAAATCGACTTTTTTACGGCAAAACGCCCTCATTATTTTACTGGCGCAAATTGGCAGCTTTGTGCCCGCCAAAAAAGCGGAACTGAGTTTATACGACCGAATTTTTACCCGTGTTGGAGCCAGCGACAATTTAGCCGCGGGGCAGTCGACCTTTTTTGTAGAGATGGCCGAAACCGCTCGTATTTTGCACGCGGCAACTCCGAAAAGTTTTGTCGTGCTCGATGAAATTGGCCGTGGAACTTCCACCTTTGATGGCATTTCACTCGCCTGGGCGATTACCGAAAGTTTGCATAACGATTTGAAAGCCAACACCCTTTTTGCCACGCACTACCATGAACTAATTGATTTGGCCGAAGATTTAAATGGCGCGGCTAACTGGCACGTTTCGGTCACCCAAAATGAAGACGGAATTGTGTTTTTACGGCACATTAAGCCGGGTGGTATTTCCGATAGTTTTGGAATCGAAGTCGCTAAACTGGCGGGAGTGCCTGAAAGCGTGGTGCAAAACGCCCGCGAAGTTTTACGACGACTTGAGTCTGAGAGTTTACTCAGCGGCAAGCCAAACCTTTTCAGCACAGCAGCCGTCACCGAAAAAGTAGTTGAAGTTCCAGCGTACTCGGCCGTAGAGAGCTATTTAGCGGACATAAATCCAGACGATTTAAGTCCTAAAGAAGCGTTAGAGATGGTTTATAAATTAAAAAATTTATAAAACGATGAAACCCGAACGGAAAAAACTACTTGAACAGCTGAAAAAAGCGGACTTAAAAGCAGATGTTCCCAGTGTTTCTGAACCCAATGCAGAGTTTTTACATAATTTAGTTTTAAGTCGGCAGTGTACCTCAGGACTCGAAATTGGAACGGCCCACGCTTATTCAACTATTTGGTTAGGGGACGCGTTTGAAAAAAATGGCGGACATTTGACAACTATTGAACACTCCCCACCTAGTTTTAACCAAGCCAAAGTAAATTTATACCGAGCTAAGCTAGAAAAAAGCGTCACCCAACATCAAGGCCGAGCCCAAAAAGTCATTCAATCTGAATTTGATTCGAGTACCAAATACGACTTTATTTTTATCGATGGCATAAAAAAAAGCACCTTAGAATTTTTTGAAATTGCCAGCCCCCTACTCACGCTTAACGGAGTCATAGTCATAGATGACGTTCTAAAGTTCAAATCTAAAATGCAAAGCTTTTATGATTGGATTGAAAATCAAAGCCTTTGGACTTACTCCATTGAAAAATTGGATAAAGATGACGGAATTATGATAGTTAATCGAAGTTAAGTGTGTCTAAAAGCCAACTTTACTTTAAGAGTTATGCACATTATTTAATAATCTTTCTCAAGTCATGCAAGATCGTTTAGCCTATTGAGAAGCTCAAAATTTGCAATTTACTTCAGAAAGGTTAAAAACAAGCTCAGGAACTCCCACTTCCTAAACCTACAACTTACGAATGGACAACCAAACCCTGGTTTCTCTCTTTTGTCCCGATTGTCGCGGACGATTTGAACTGGAAGGCGCAGACATCATAGAAGATGAAGTGCTAGAGTGTGCTTTGTGTGGGGCTGAAATTTTGATTCTGCAAGAAGACCCAATCAAAATTAAACTCTTCACCGAAGACGACGACTTTTAAGTCGAAAAGACTAATACGAAATTCACAGCCCCTTCCCTGCTTGAAGGTTTTTTTTATTCCACTATAAACTGACCATTTTCGTGCATTTCCAGCACAATATCACAGCCGCCAATAAACTCACCGTTCAAGTAAACTTGTGGAAAAGTGGGCCAATCGGAAAAGGTCTTCATTTCCGCTCTTAAATCGGAGTCTTTTAAAATATTGACCATCGCGTATTCAAGGTCTAGATCTTCAAACACGTTTTGGACTTTTGCCGTAAAGCCACACATTGGCTGGCCTTGTTCCCCTTTTCCAAATACGACAATCGGGTTTGAAGCAATTAAGGCTTTAATTTCGGTGTGTGGATAGAGCTCGGTCATGTTAATATTTTGGATAGTGTTGATACTGCTGGTATTCAAAGGTGTCTTTTTTCCTTTCCCATTCGTCAAAAGTAAAACCTTTAACGCTCCATGCATGAACTTTTTCTTGCCAAGGCAAAACTACTTTGTTAATTCCTCGGCTACGCGCCACTAAACTTTGGCCGTTAAAAATGTCATCCACGCAAACCACCTGAACAAAATGACCGTCCCCTCTTTCATCACGAATGAGAACCGTTTTGAAATGAGCCTCTAAAGCTTTTTGAATTTGATCACAGAGTTTCATGGCCTAAAGCGCTAACACAAGTTTCTTAAAAAATTTACCTCTCTGGGCATAATTATCAAAACGATTAAAACTTTTTCCTGCTGGGCTGAAAAGCACCGCACCTGGTTTCGCCTTAGCTAAAGTTATTTCCAAGGCGTCATCGTAGTTTTCAACTTGAGCTATTTTTAGCTTTTTAGAATCCGGTACCGCTAAAAATTTATCGGCAATTGGAGAACTCAGCAGAATTATTAATGCATCTGGTGAATCGTTTAGTAACGTCGCTACTAAATCATCAAAATCCCCCACGCCCGTATCGGCGCCATCTAAAATCAAAACCCTTAAGTTTTCATTTAGCCAGGCAACTCCGGCCTCAGTAGCATCAGGGCTTGTGGCAATTGAATCATTAATAAAACTGAAGCCATTAAAGTCTCTCACTTTTTCTAGTCTATGTTCGATGGGTTCAAACTGAGCCGCTGTTTCCTTCCAAACACTTTCTAAATTTTGAATTTCAAGTTGCTCGGCCAAAGCCCAAACGGTTCCCAGGTTTTGCCGAAAATGCAGGGCTTGTAGATTTGAATCTATTGGGAAAAAATCTGAATCTACCGGCTCCGAGAACACAATGGGGTTTTGTCTTTGATTCGCTTCACCGTAAGTCAACGCCATCCCGATGGTGGCTGGCAAAGAGTCGGGAACAATCAGTAAATCGTCTTCAACTTGATGCGCCCACAAATTTTCTTTGGCTTTAAAGTAATCCATCTCAGAAGCATTATGCCAGTCTAAATGATCAGGAAAGAAGCTGAGAAAAATGGCGTATTTGGGGGAAACCGTCAGATCATAAAGTTGAAAACTTGAACACTCTGCTACGATAAAATCTAAATCATTTACGCTTTGGTAAATATCTAAAGCCGGAACGCCAAAGTTCCCAATAATAGTGCTTTTAAAGCCAGCGGTTTGCAGTAATTGATGGGTAAATTTAGCGGTGGTCGATTTTCCTTTTGACCCCGTTATTCCAATAACTTTGCTTCGATCTTGCTCCGATAAGTTTTCTAAAAAGAGCCTTAAATTTGAGGTCACTTTAGACCAAACATGCTCTGGCACAGCGCTGGGTGGCACGCCTGGACTTTTGATAATTAAATCAAAGCTTTCCCAATTGGGTTTCTCTCCTGCTTCGTCTTGGAAGATTTCGACTAAACTCGGGGCTAAATTTCTCTGGGCCCAAGCCTCACTGCTTTTTCCCTCTAGGCCATAGCCATAAAGTAAAATTTTAGGATTTGCGGGTATAAGGTTTAACTTCATTTTAGAGGTTTCAACATAATTAATTAAGCCTCAGAGTGCAAACCTGTCTAAGCTTTTAAACACCCTCTATTAATTTAAAAGAGCGGCATTTGACACTTGATTTTTTTGTATTTAAAGGTATTAATTTTTTAATGTTAAATGTGATGGTTTTACCAAAAGTTAAAAACTTAGTACAAGCGTTCGCTTAACATTGTTTTTGTAACTTTAGAAATTTCTAAAGTTCCGTTCTTTTACAGATCGGTTAATTTAAATTTTTTCTCCGCGAGGGGTTCGATTTAGTTTTTTATAAGACTAGCCGAACCCCTTGCGGTTCAGCTCGCTTAACAGCGAGTTTTAACAGGCCGCAAGGTCACAATATAAACCAGACTCCGTACTGACGGCGGGGCAAAAGAGAAGAAAGGATGCAGTTATGCATCACCCACCAACAACCACACAAAAGCTGTTCGGATGGCTGTTTGCCATCGACGGCTGGCTGATTGCGGGCGCGATCCTCGCGCTGGTAATGGCCAACAACGTACTTCAAAGCGGAATGCTTCCGTGGATGAACTACGAGAACTACTATGCCTTTGTACACGCTGTCGTGATCGCCGATACACATTTCCACGTCTTCGGGCTGGATCTGCACTTCGGCGAACTTCACCATGGGCACTGGGTGATTACAACTCACTGGCTTATCAACGACGTGGGGATGGCCTTCTTCTTTCTCATCGTTGGCAAAGAGGTTTTCGAATCTCTACTGCCCGGCGGCGCCCTACATGGGCGGAAGATTTTCGCCCCATTCTTCGGCATGGTGGGCGGTATGGGATTACCTATCATCGTCTACATCGCCATCATCACTTGGACGGGCAACTTCGTCGAATATGCCGGCGGCTGGGCGGTTCCGACCGCTACCGACATCGCCTTCTCGGCGTTAATCGGGCGTCGGATCTTTGGCGCCAACCATCCGGCCTTCAAGTTCTTGTTGGCCGTAGCCGTTCTCGACGATATTGGGGGCGTTCTTCTCATCGCCATCTTCTTTGGCGAAGGGAGTCTCTCTCAATATGCCTGGCTTTTCCTGAGCCTGGCGGCGGTCGGAGTGGCACTTATCTGCACCTACGTGCTTCGCGTCAAAAACGGGGCCTGGTTCTACTTTCTGCTGATGATCATCTCATGGGTTGGATTCGTTCAGTCTGGTGTACACCCGGCGCTCGGATTCATGCCCGTTGCCTTCGCCATGCCTTGGCCTCGCAGCCATGGTGTCGAAAGCGGTGATGCTCTGTTCGAAGAAGACGAAAATCGGCGTGACCCGCTGTCGGTGATGGAACACGAGCTGCAAGGGATGGTGAAGATCATCCTGGGGTTCTTTTCCTTTGTCAACGCGGGCGTTGTGATCGGTGAAATCGGTGTCGGCACTTGGGCCGTTCTCGGCGGCTTGATTCTCGGTAAGACCTTGGGTATACCCTTGGTCACCTATATCGGGATGAGGCTGCTGCCAAACCAGGTCAAACTCGACGAGAAGATCTCCTTCTGGATGCTTTTCCTGATCGGTGGCATCGCGGCAATTGGCTTCACCGTAGCCCTGTTCGTCGCTGGTCTCTCTTACGAGGCTGGTCTCGTTCAGGACGCGCTGAAGTTGGGCGCCTTGATGTCGCTCGGCGTCTTTGTCTTCTTCTTGTTGCTGAGCTTCGTGCCCGGCATCAAGCAGCGCGAACTTCAAGCAGAACCAGCTGAATAAAACGCTATTCCGGGCCGCCCTACTTGGCGGCCCGGAAACAACTCCCCGGACGGAGGAGAAAATTCCGTCCAACAAATTTCGACACTTTTGCAGTTAAGCTGTTTTAAAGTGTAAGTCTTGGAACTCTTCCCCATGTTCGCCCCCATGATTATCCCCAGTAATCGTATAATTTTGGAACTTGGGCTGGTAGTACAAGGCGGAACTCACTCCCTAACTTAGGTTGAGTGAGATCTATCAAATTCGATCGAGGGAGTAGTGTACCGACGATCGACTGGAGGTTTTATCCTTCGGAGCCAGCACACCTCACGGACGTTAAATTGCTGGCGAAGAGTGTGCGTATGGGGATGCGCACACTCACACTTTTACCATTCTAACTTAACCGATCTGTATTTATCTTTTTTAACAAAAGGCTTTTTTATTAATTTTAAAAAGAGCTTGATTTTCTTTAAGCGAAGAATAAAAACTTGTTCGTCTGCAGTTGTTTTAGCGCTAACAGACTTTGTTGAGCCTAAAATCTGAGACGGTTGAAGTAACTTCAGCTTTTAAGTTGAAGTTCAGATCTTTCACAGATCGGATGAATATTTTTGTGTCGCCTTGAGCTTTTTTGAAAGAAAGCCTGAGGCGATACAAAATTGATTTCTGTTACCGCCAGCGGTTAGTGAGGCTCAAGTGCTTCCTAATCCCCACCTTGAGGCATTTTGGGCTGCCCCCAAAATCTTGTCACCCACTGGTGGGCCTCTATTTTATTCGAATACGTAAAGTTGTTGTCTGCTCGCAGCAGAGGCTTTACGTAGCGCGTCTGGACAAGCCCCCTGTTCAGACGCGTTTAAATAGTTCAGTTTGCCGTGTTGCCAAACTGATTAACATTTCTACCGTTAGTACTCCGAACGCTTAAGGTTCGTCGAGAAACTAAAAAGGAAATGTTTCAGCTCTAATGGAGCTTCGGTTTTGTTTCCTTGGGAGGAGCTTTAAGACAAAACCACTGCAACACAAACTAGTTTCAAAGTGAGGTTTAACCGAGCAGAGAAATTATTGTTGGGCCGTTCAACAGGGAGCCAACTGGAGGGACTGAATGAGCAAAAAATTGCCACCAGTCCCTCCACACTAATTTTCATCCGATCTGTACTTACCCTTTTATCACAAAGGCTTTTTTCGGCTTGCCCAAAGCGGCAAAATTTTAGAAAATGATTTTGAAAATAATCCCTTAATTTATATGACCGTGTTTGATGACCAGTTACAAAAAGTTCGTGAAAGCCATGGCTTTATTGCCGCACTAGACCAAAGTGGAGGCTCTACACCAAAAGCGTTGAAAATGTATGGCGTTAATGAAGACCAATACGATGGGGAAGAAGAAATGTTTACCCGGGTTCACGAAATGCGAACTCGAATTATGACCAATTCTGCTTTTACTGGTAAAAGAATTCTAGGCGCTATTTTGTTTGAAAACACGATGGATCGAGCCGTAATGGGAAAACCAACTTCACAATATTTATGGGAAGAAAAAAACGTCGTGCCTTTTTTAAAAGTCGATAAAGGTTTGGCCGATGAAGCGAACGGCGTTCAACTTATGAAACCCATGCCAGAACTAGATGAATTACTAGACCGGGCTAAGGCTGCCGGAATTTTTGGAACTAAAATGAGATCAGTTATAAATAGTGCCGACCCTGATGGAATCCAAGCCATTGTTGAACAGCAGTTTGAAGTTGGAAAACAAATTTGCGCGCACGGCCTCGTTCCAATTATTGAACCTGAAATTAATATTCACGCAGCTGATAAATCAGACTGTGAAGAACTACTTCGAGACGCCTTACTTGCGGCGCTTGAAAGCTTAAGCGATGAAGAGCTTGTTATGTTTAAATTAACACTCCCTGAAACGCCAAACCATTATTCAGACTGCCAAGATCACGCCAATGTCGTAAAAGTTGTGGCACTTTCTGGTGGTTACGATCGAGATGAAGCGAACCGAAGACTGAGCGAAAACAAAGGCATGGTAGCTAGCTTTTCACGCGCTTTAAGCCAAGATTTAAGCGCCAAGCAAACAGAAAGCGAGTTTACCGATATGCTGGATGAAAGTATTGAAAGTATTTACCAAGCTTCATTGACGTAAGTCACCTCCCCTCTTCTTAATTTTAAAAGACCGATCTGCCTTTAAATAGATCGGTCTTTTTTTAATTAGCTTTTCGACGACTCCACAGACGCCAATTCACAATCGTAACGGCTAACGCAATTGCCGCAAAGCTCGGCAATTTTGCTTCAGAGGGTAAAAAAACAGCCGCTAACCCAAGTAACAATGAACCGCCCACTAAATAAAGCGTTACCCTAGAATCTTTAGCTCGGGCTGCCAACAGGTGATGAAGGTGGAATAGATCGCCTTTAAAAGGCGACTTTTTTTCCAGCCAAACCCGTCTAAAAATAACCCAGCCAAAATCAAGCAATGGCAAGCTGAGCACCAATAAAGTCGTCGCAATTTTAGCGCCAGAAAAAATAGCCATCACCGCGAGTAACCAACCCAATAACTGAGAACCCGTATCCCCTAGAATGATTTTTCCTTTCCAATACCACCAAAATGCACCTGCGCACAAGGCGGCTAAATAGAAGTTAATCAAGGTTAAATTAAAGTGATTTGGATCAAACCAAAGTTCTGGCCTTACGACCCCCAGCAAAGCCAGGGTTAAAAAACCGACGCCAGAAATTCCAACGTTGAGTCCTGGCAAACCATCAAACCAATTCATGGCATTTTGAATCGCTACAATCCAGCCCACCGTTAGCAAAACGGCTAAAAAAGGAATGGTTTCCGCTAAGGCAAAATTAGTATCGGCAAAGGGGTTACTGACATAATAAATTTGCACGCCCTGAAAAACTAAAAACAAAGCAATCCAAAAATGAACCATAAGCCTTAACCAAGCCGGCAAAGCTTTTCGATCATCTTTGTAACTGACAAACCCTAAAATTAGAATCGGAATAATGAGCGGTCTGAGAGGTTCAATCATCCAAACACCTACCACACTTAGTATCCAAAAAACGATGCCTCCAGGATAGGGTAAACGTTCTCGTGTTAAACCATAGCGTTCAGGAAAATCGAGCCACCCAAGTTTTGGCCATACTTTCAAACTTAACCAAGTGGCAACAGCGCCAAGTCCTAGTCCCGAGGCAAGAGCGATTAAAATAGAATCCATACAATTGGAATTTTAAGTCAAAAAGCACCCGTACGCCACCAGAACTGTTAAGGCACCCTTAACGTCTAAGATTCTTCTTCAAAACCTGGTGGTATCAGTTCTTGAACACGAGCATCATACCGGATCACAAATGGGGCAGAATTAGGGTAACAGAGTTCTGTATCGGGTTTGTAACAGTACTCATTTTCACCGTCAGCCAGCCGGTCTCCTTCTAAACTAAAGAGTGGCTCATAACGTCGTAAATAATTTAAATCGTAAATCAATGCTAACTCTCGTTGTACTTTTTGGCCATTTGGCCCTTGGGCTGGGTTTAGATCCGCTCCGCCTAAAGTATTTCTGGAAACAAGCGTTCCCTCAAGTATTAATTGTTTCCCAAGAGGCGCTTGCAGATCTTGGTTAGGTGTAGTTTCTCTACTTTGAATTACATCTGAAACTATCGGTTGAGCGAATTTTTCAGTACTCACTAAGGTTCCGTCTAAGAAATACGTTCCAACCATTTTTTGTACTTCACTGTTTACAAACACATGACCACGATCTGGGTCGTTTGGACGACTATTAATCACAATAATACCTAGCGAATCTTCAACTGTTTTATAAATAAGGTCACGACTTAAAAGCAGGTTTCCATCCTCCACAATAATAGTCTTAACCCCTTGATCAAAAACAATCGGCTCGGTTAGATTTCCTTCCCCAGTCAAATCAAGTGTTACCCCTTTAAAATAAGCCACATCCGAGTTTCCAAACCCTGTGTTAACGTTAAAGGTCGTTTCAGTGCTAGGGGCTTGGCCTCGAATGAGTGAGATAAAATTCCGACTGGCTCGACGACGAAAATCACTAAATAAGATTTTATCATCGTCAGAAAGGATAAGATTATAAGACGAGGTTGGTACATTCTCTGTGACCAGTTTTCCTTCAATAGAGGCTCTCAGTAAAAGTGGTTGAAATGCCGGTAAAAGATCTAGAGCTTTACCCTGCATAATAGTGGCTGGGTAGCGTACGAGTGCATTTTCACCTTTTATTTTTTGTAGGTAGGTAACGAGTGGCTTTAATCTAAAAGCGGTATCGGCAATTATCCCTTCTGGCTGAATTAGCGAGACGGTCACTTCATAAGGTTGCGGATTTTTTTCAATGCCAATTAAATCTCTTAGAGTGGTTTTATCTTCGGTGGTGCTTGAATCAAAACGGAGCCACAAAGATTCCAGATTTGGTGATTCCCAGTCTATGCTTAGTTTTTCAGGCAATTTTTTTTCAACTATACTACTGAGCTGCAACGGAATCTTGGTTGAACGATTGAGCGGTAGTAGCACATAATTCTCAATTGAACTATTGGGCGCCGCCAACATTTGAACCCAAGGACTAAACAGTGGGGAGATCGTTTTGGAAATAGTTCCACCCGGGAGATTACTGTCATCTGGCTCAAAGTTAATTTCTAACTCAACAGGCTGAGGTACTTGATTCACAGCCTGTGTTAGATTCCTTTCACCCCTTTCAGGCTCTAAAGATGGCACATAAGCCCTTAATCCTACCTGTAACTTTTTATCTTCTTGCGGTAACTCAAACTGAACACTTTTTTCGTCATCAGGGAAATAAAGCCCTGCTAAAAAGGCCCCATAAGGATTTTGGCTCGCATCTAAGTTTTTAGCGGCAGATTCTGTCGGCAAGTTCACCGTTAATTTTCCACTCAAGCCTTCTGGTTTTACTACATTGCCAAAACGATCTCGCAGATTAACTTCTAAAATACATTCATCTGATCCATCAGCCAATAAACTGGTACTACTACAGGTGGCACGTTTTGCCACATCCACAATTGCACTCTGGCCTCCGCTAGTTTTAGTCGCGACGGCATCAATGGTTGAATCACCTAAACTAAGATCGGCTGGAACAACCGTTAAAACCGTTTCATAAATTGTAGAATTCCCCGCATAATCATTCACTTCTATTTTGGCTTCATACCACCCGGCTTGTTGAAAACACTTCTCCTTTTCAAGTGATTGAGTTAGCGTAAGCGGGCCACCATCTGGATTTGTATAACCTAAATCCGCTAAACTTTTAACAACGGGTAAGCCGTCATAATTCACCTCAAAACATTTAAAATTACTACGATGACTTGGATCGCTTGGCTGGAAACGCACAATTGAGAGTGTGGATTTTTGCCAATTAATGCCAGACTGAGGAATTGGAATCACTTGAGCCAAGGCGCTATTTATCACCCCTAATAGCAAAAAGCAGGCAATTTTATTAAATTTCATCTAATTTCAAATCAAAGGGTAAGCATAAGCGATCAGCGGAGAAAGCTCCGATGCCACAAATTATTTGGCAACTTTCATTTTCATAAGTGTAGCCTTCTGGGCAAGCGGGTTCACAAAGACCATTATAGGCTTGCCCTCTCCATACATTTTGCTCAGAAACGAGTACACATGGCTCTTGGCGTTCAATACATTTCCATGATTGATTATCGAGTCTAAAAAATGGATTATTAGCCCCGCATAGCTGCGCATCAAAGGGAATCGCTAAATCTTCGGCATTAATTCTTTTAGGGTCTGAATATCTGAGACTTAAACTTGTGTTTTCAGTAGCGACCGCCGCCTCCGAATTTCCAAGTAGTAAGCTTTCGATACTTGGTGGAACCGGGTCATAACCCTCTATTTCAATCATTTGTGTACCGCAATTACCAGCCGAATCACAAACTTCAAAATCACGAGCGGCTTCAGTATTACACTGTAAAGCATCGCTGCAAAAATTCCCCACCACATTAAAATTCTGCAGTGGCGTCACACAATTGCTCCCCTGATCTTGGCATGAGATTGAGACCATAACTGGCTCATTAGTAAAATCTGATTCGGCTAATATTTCACCATTAGACTTTTTAAGCTGCCATTGCCACAAAGGAGGTTGCTGATCAATTCTGAAAAAGCCAAATCCCTCAAGCGGTGTAGCCAAATAAACGGTATCTTCATCTTTTTGGTGGTAGGGGAAAATCAGTTGAAGCTGCCAATTCCCTTCCTCCCAAATCAAAGGTTCTGCCTTGGCAATAGGATTGATTTCAGACATTGCCCCTAAATCTAAAACAAAATAGTAATCTCCTGAACTGGTATTCGTATAAATTTTTGACTCTGGTTTCAGTAGGCTTGAGTCTAATTTATATTGATAAGATCGTTTGGTTGGACTAATTAAATTAAAGCGGATTTCGTTAAAAGCGTCTCCTTTTAAAAGACTCGTTTGGGTTAAGTAATTAAAAATTCGCCCCTTAACTGGAAACCATTGAAATCCTGCTTCGCTCGTAGGATTAAAAACCATATTTTGCTGCGGGATTGGATTAGACCATTCCACCATAGGGAACACATCTCGGCCTACCGTTAAAGCATAAACAGCCGTCAAAGTTGATCCCATTCCCCCCATAGATATCAACATAAACCCCAACCAACGTGAACGAGCCCATGCAAAAATCACGATCAATAAAAGTAAGACCGTGCACGCAACTACGATCCACCAAATTTGGGTGTCATTAAGTGACATTTTCTTTTCGTAAGGCACAAAAGGCGGGATTTTCTCAGGAGGTTCTGTAACTTTGCTTTCTGCTGGAATCTCCAAATTAGCTAAATTGGAGTTTTCAGATTTAAAATCAATCGTCTGAATCTTTTTCCCTTGCAAATAAAAGATGGCACTTCCCTTAATATCAGTCACGTAGTCTGGTAAACTTAAATCAATGTATTTGGTGAAATAACCAGGCTGCAACGCCAAACTAAAATTTTTATCTAAATAGATATTTTGTTGGTTTTGCAAACGCACCTGCATTTGCACGGGCTCCGTTAATACCACCGTTGAAAGTCCATCAAGCTCAAGACGAGCTGAAGACTTATCTGCTGCGGTATAATAAGCTTTTAAATCAACTACTTTAAAAAAATCACCCGAGCGATATATTTGTTGGTGATATGCGGCCGAAAGCGGTTCTCTGCTGGACGCGTCCAGCAGAGAAATCACTATCTCATACACGCCCGCAGGGTATTCAAAAGGAACTTTATAACTCAATTCTTGCCGTTGTCTGGGATCTAAAGTTACAATCTCTTTATCAATGCTCGTGACTAAATCACCAAAGTATTCTAACCCTTGATATATTTTTATTTGAGGTACGTAATTCTGACGTACCAAACCATTCATAGCAAATAGATCTATATTTAGCTGTGCGGTATCGTCTAAAAATACTTCTGTAGAATTTAGCTCAACCGAAGGCGTTTTTTCAGGAAAGTCGATGTATTTACTACCACTGCCAACGGTATTCCCGAATTGGTCATAAGCTTGAACACTTAAAAATAAGGTTTTTTCCGCTTCAATTTGCTCAAAGTAAAAGGGCATAATTCGCTGCGATTGGGAGGGTAAAGTTAGATTCTCTCTCCAAGTCACACCTTTAAATTCGTTGAGCAAAGTAAACTGCAGAATATCCGCTTCAAGCGGTCGACGTGATAGCACTTCACCCGCAAAATAATCGTCTTCAATATCAGATCGAATAAGTATTTGGAGCGGTTCAACCGCTCGAGTTGGGACGGTTGTTAACTGGCTCGGTTCTATAACTTGGGCTTGTCCAATTTGAAATGGAAAGAGTCCCAATAATAATCCTCCCAAAACCCACAGCTTTAACGCTTTCATACAGCTTCAATTTTCGGTTAATTGAAGTAAAAAGTAAAATAAGCACGCTCGACAAATAAGCGCTTTATACTGCTGATGATCAACTCAGACTAAGGCTCTATTGTCATGGCCGCTTCATCTGACTCAAACGATAGTGATTCAGGCACTGACTCAATTTCATCAGCTGCAAGCTCTTGAGAATCAACCCCACGCCAAATTTTTGCTGCCCAAGGACGGTAATACGATTTTAAAACTTCTTCTTGAGGCAATTCACCTGGTTTCCAAACCCGTCTAACCCATTGAGTTGAAAATCCATCGTGCGCTGGCGAAGCCTGCATCATTTCCCCTGCAGGTAGCTCGTCTGTATCAATGTATTGTGGACTTGGGGCCTCTTGGTAATTAGATACAAATGGCCCTTCAACGGCTACTTTCCGCCCATCATCTTGGCCGTAAAAAACAAAGTAAAGATTACTGCCACTAATAAAAGCTTGCATAGCCACATCCCCTGGTGTGTCATTTGAAAACCTAAAATCCTGTCCGCCTAAATAAATCGTTGCATCTAAACCATGCGGTTGATAATACGGTACGGCGTAAGAATGATTCCTTCTGTCAATCATCGGCATGCCCGCATTAAAAGCAGCTCGAAAAAGAGTCGTTGAAACTTGGCAGACACCGCCGCCAAGTTCTTTCTCTGTCTCATTTCCTTTAATGACTAGCTCTGGCACAAATCCATCTGATTCAAGCACATTTTTAAGGGTCGAGTTAAAAGAAAATGTTTTCCCTTGTGGCACTATAAGTCCATTAAACTTACGAACTGCCGCAAGAATATTTTGTACTCTTGCGTCTGAAGAGCCCGTGAAATCAGAGCGACCAATCGCAATGACCGATTCAATCCCTCGTTCTTTTAATTCTTCACTCGCTTCTACTGGGGCAAAAGTTTTTTCTGCTGGAACTCGAACGAATAAATCCCCTTGTTCTAAGGCGGTGTTTAACAAATAAGATAATTTAACTTCATCAATATCGTAATGCCCCGTCGTTGGTCGCCCAGAAAAACTAACACTCTCACCTTTAAGCTCTAATTTAACCGGCTCAGATTCTCTCTGGCTCACGAGTGAAGTCGTTTTCAAAAAATTCGCTAAAGCCTGAGGATTCACTGTGGTTTTGAATTCAGATTCCAACTTTGCTAGCCCATCACTTGGCGGTAAATTTTCACCAAAAGAAACCGGAATACGACTTTCCCCCATAACTAAAAAGTGGTTTGGAGTTTGCTGAAGAAGTTCAGGGTGAGTTCTAAAATCGAGAGCGAGTAAACGGTCTTCGAATATAAGCGTAATTCGGGTTGGAATTTTTTCTTCGGCTCGAAGCTCCATCGCCACCAAATTGGTGGCGATGAGACCAAACGCAAGCGTTTTAAATTTCAGGAGCTTCATTAAGTTTTATTCCTCTGTACCAGCGTTTGTATCAGTCTCCTCTAAATTATCAAGCGTTTCGTTATTCGACTCATCCTCATCTTCTTCTGAAGGTAAAGGCACGCCGTCTGCGATAATTTCATACATTTCAGAGGTTCCAATTAAAGTTAACGCTCTTTGAAGGATTTGATCGACACCTTCTGGTGCATTTTCGTCATATTCAACCACCACATGCGGATCAATTCCGTGTTTTTGAATGGAACGGCCTTTAGGAGTTAACCACTCTGAGACTGTAATTTTAAGATTTGCGCCATTCGATAATGGAATCACATTTTGTACCGATCCTTTACCAAATGTTTTTCGTCCAACAACTAAACCTCGGTCTAAATCTTGAACCGCTCCGGCAAAAATCTCAGAGGCACTCGCAGAACCTTCATTAACTAAAACCACCAGCGGCAAATCAAGTAAGCTGCCATCTTTTCCCGTTTTAAGGTCTCCTGTGTCTCCAAATCGTCGGCCTTCGGTTCGAACCACCACATCATCTTTAACAAATTCAGATAAAATCTTAATACACGCATCCAGCAAGCCGCCTCCATTGTTACGCAAATCAACCACAATCCCTTTAGGTGACTCTAGCACTATCGATTCCACTGCAGCGCGGAAATCACGCGCCGCGTTATTCCCAAACTGATACAATGAAATAATTGCGATATCCTCTTCATTAAGTTCCCATTCTAGGGTCGGTAACACAATACTGTCCCGCACAATGGTGATATCAATTGGTTTTCTTTCATTTTCTCGAATAACCGTCAACACTACCGCTTCCCCTTTAGGTCCTCGGATTTGTGTAACAGCTTCTTCAAGCGTGATTCCATAGGTCGGTTCGCTATCAATTTCGAAAACAATATCACCAGATTTCAAACCAGCGGCCTCAGCAGGGCTCCCCTTGAGAGGACTTACAATTACAATTTGGTCATCTCGTCGATCAATTTCGGCTCCAACACCTTCAAATTCACCCGACATAGATTCCTCAAAACTTGAAGCTTCTTCAGGCGTCATAAAAACAGTATAAGGATCATCCAGTGATTCTACTAAACCTTTAATGGCACCGTAAACCTGTGCTTGTGTGTCAAAGTTTTCCGTTCTTAAAAAATTGGCTTCCGCTAAATGCCAAACCTCCCAGAAAGTTGATAAATCAACTTCCTTTGGATCAGTTTTTCGAAAAACTGCGGGACGAGAAGTCTCGGCGTTTAGATTCAAATTGGCAATAACTTCTTGGTTGTCTTCGAGTCGAGCGAGTTCTTGATCTAGGCTATTATTATTTTTCTGACTCAAGCTCCATCCCAATAAAAAACCAAGTATAGGGAGTATCAGAAAGAGTATAAAGCGAACGTTTCGTTGATAATGCGGCATGTGTATATATTACTAGTAAATTTTAGGGCGCGATCACAAAAGATCAATTGCCAAGAAGGCAAACTATGGAATGACATCTAGAATTTAGGTACCTAACCTAAGACGGATTTTGCCATGGCCGGTGACACCTTTACATCAAAGGGATCGGGGATGATGCAGTCTACACGAGGATTTTCGACTAAAGCGGCTAAAGTTTGTGCAGCGCTTAATTTTATTTCATCGGTGACGTTTTTAATTCGGTGATCGAGCAAGCCTCGAAATAACCCAGGGAAAACCAAAACATTGTTAATTTGGTTTGGGTAGTCAGAGCGTCCAGTCGCCATAACGGCTACCCCGGCTTGTTCTGCGAGAGATGGATGCATTTCTGGATCCGGGTTTGCCAGTGCAAACACAACCGGATCTTTCGCCATTGTATGAACCATTACAGGGGTTAAAATATTCGCCTTTGAAGCTCCTATAAAAACATCAGCGCCTACCAAAGCTTCGGCTAAAGTTTGGCTCGAATCATGAGTACAGAAATTCTGTTTTTCCTCATTTAAATTGTCACGAGCGCAACTAACAACTCCCTTTGAATCAGTCATAACGATGTTTTTAACGCCCCACTGTCTTACCAACTTGGCGATAGCAATTCCGCCAGCTCCCGCGCCAGAAATTACGACTTTCACCGATTCTTTTTCTTTTCCTACCACCTGCAAAGCGTTTATTAAAGCCGCCACCGTACAAATGGCGGTTCCGTGTTGATCGTCGTGAAAAACCGGAATATTAAGCTTTTCACTCAAACGGGCTTCAATTTCAAAACAACGTGGAGCCGAAATATCTTCTAAATTAATACCCCCAAAAGTAGGAGCGATTCGCAAAATTGTTTCAATAATTTCTTCTGTGTCTTGCGTATCTAACACAATTGGAATTCCGTCTACCCCTCCAAAGTGTTTCAGTAGCATACATTTTCCCTCCATTACCGGCAAAGCAGCTTCTGGCCCGATATTACCTAAACCTAATACAGCGCTTCCATCGGAAATAACCGCTACGGTATTTTTCTTAATAGTTAAGTCGAACGCTTTAGCTTTATCTTTTGCAATTTCTAAACAAGGTCCTGCAATTCCAGGACTGTAATAAGTCGACAGAGCTTCTTTGTTACTTGGTTCTGCCACCAGTCCAGTGAAGATTGCCCCACCATGAGACATTCTGGCCGCAATTGATTTTTGTTGATAGTCCATGTTGGCGGAATCTTAGCACCCTGTGATTAAAGACCAAATTTAAATTAACGGCGACTTAAAAAAGCTCATCCCAGAAGAGATGAGCCTTATTCTCCAATTTAAATGGGAGGAAACTTAGTAGCTATCGATACAACTATCGGTTCGGTAATCCCAAATTTTATCTTCCAAAGCGGTACACTCATCAATGGCTTTAATATAATCCGATTCAACTGTAACTGCAGTGGTTCGATTACTTCGGCTATAAAGAGAGTTTGGCGTCTCCTTTTGATACGGGCTAATACTTCTAGAACCACGAACCCGAGTGCTGTTAGTCGTTGTGGTTGTTTTCGGTGTTACAGCAATATCTAGCCAGTTTTCGCCTTCATTAAATGTAGACATCATCCCCGCTTCAGATGAAGCCCCAATGTAGGTATAAACCTGAATCACGTTACCAGAGGTTACGATATCAGTAGCCTGACCAGACTCAACGTCAGCAATGGCTGAACTCGCCGCAAAGGTAGTCAATAAAAGCGATAAACTGAGGGCCATTAAACCAAGTGAACGAGAGATCTTCATTTTCAGAGTATTAAAAAACAATTATTATCACCAATCTACAATTTCGCCTCAAAATAACAAGCGTTTATTTAAAAAGAGCCCTCTGGGAATGACTCTTTACGTTTCGTCATAAATTCTACTAACCCTGTATACAAGTATCGCTTTTATAGCTCCAGTAATTTCCGGCGTCTGTACAGGCATCTATTGTTTTAACGTAATCAGAGGTAACCGCTTGTGTGACACCTGAATTCAATTGTTGAGTAAATTGAATACTGGTAGAAGTTCTAACTGGTTTTACGTAAGGCCTATTATTAGAGGTATTCCAGTTAGAATATTGTGCATAAGGGGTTGACCAGTCTTCACCTTCATCAAAGGTTGAACCTTGTAAGCCACTTTCTGACGATGCGCCATCATAGTGGTAAACTTGCACCACGTTATTGCTTTTAACGATATCCGAAGCCATCCCAGCATTGATATCGATTATGGCCGAATAAGAAGCCATCGAAACAGAAAAAAATAAACTCGACATGAAAACGGCACCAACTAAGCGGAAGATTTTCATTTTTTAATAATTAAATAATAATGAATAAAGTCACGTTAAGCTTCGGCAAAGTAAAAGGCAATCTATAAAGTGATTATAAATTGCCTTTAGATTTTTGGCATTTAACCGCCCTTTTAATAACGAACAAATTAGTTACTTTCACAGGCATCGGTTTTGTAATTCCAGTAATTACCCGCCTCAGTACAACTATCAATCATTTCTACGTAATCAATAGTTTCCATGCCAGAAACCATTCCCGTATCGACTCTAAACTGATTTTTAACCCAACTACTCACTGGCATTGAGAAAGGGTAGAACCTTTGTGTCGTCGCAGGAGGAATGACAACATTTGTCCAATCTTCTCCTTCATTAAAAGTAGACATCATCGGGCCACTTTCAGAAGACATGCCCTCATACTGATAAACTTGTATGATATTATTTGTCTCTACGATGTCAGTCGCCAATCCTGCCTCTTCATCCATAAGCGCGGAATTAGCAGCAAAGGAAACCGAAAAAAACGAGCTCGCCATTAATATGAAACCAATTGAACGTAAGTTTTTCATTTTTTAAATAATTAAAAAGTAATGAATAATTGAATTGTATTAATAGTTTTATATTAACGCAACTAATTAAATTCTTATAAAATGCTCCTTGTATTCCGCAAAAGACCTGTTCATAGAAAGATTCTCTTTAATTTTCTCTATTTCAGATAAATTAAAATTCATCTTTAGTTTTTCAAACACCTTCGGGCGAACGCTTTTAATCTCGGCTTCAACTAATTCCAAGCTTTCGGAATCAAAAAGGGTATAAGCCGTCCAAAGGGTGTTGAAATCAACCTGTTCCCAACTAATTTCAAAAGCTCGATTGTGATCAAATGCGTGTCCCATAATGGCATCTCCTGAGAACCATAAATCATATCCCATTCGCCACAAACGCAAACTAAACTCAAAATCTTCTCGTCCCCATTTTTTTAGGCGATTATTAAAACCCCCGGTTTCAACAAATAATTGCTTTCTAATGGCAAAACACCCTCCAGGAACGGCTGGGGCCAGCATCTGAGCCGTTGCATTTTCAGGGCGTACCCAAGTAGGCTCTAAAGACCAATTCTTCAGTGTGTACAAAAAACCCAGGCGATCGACTTCGCCAATGGAAGCAATATTTACCGTAGCCGCTCCACAGTTTGGTTTTTCTAGTAAATCCACCAACACCTTCAACCAATTTTCGGTCATCGGCTCTTGATGAGAATCAATAAACACTAACACTTTACCGGTCGCAATTTCAGCCCCTTTGTTTCTTGTTACAATGGCTCCAGCACTTTTATCTAGATTAATAATTTTAACATTAGGAAATTTTCTGGACTCTAAGGCTTCAATTGAGCCATCGGTGCAGCCATCCCCTACCACAATAATTTCAAAATCAGGGTAATCGGTTTTCTCTAAACAACCACGCACCGTGCGTTCAAGCCAAGCGCCTTCATTAAAAGACGGAATTATAATTGATACCTGTGGGTTAGACATTTAAATCTATTATAGCAATATTTCAAACAAATGACAATTTGAACTTTCATTTTAATAAGTCATAAACCGCCGATGAACTTTTTTCCCAATTATTCCAAGCTTTAACGGGAACGAGTCCTTTTATTGAATTCGTTAGAAAAATTTCAGAAGCTTTCATCAGATCACCCCGGCTAACCACTTTAAATTCAGTTTTAAGTCCGACGGATTGAGCCTTTTTTAAAACCTCACGAACCGTAATACCAGGCAAAACTTTCTGATTTGGAGTTACCAATACGTTATCAATAACAGCTATAACGTTACTCACACTCCCTTCAAGTAGTTGATTCTCCGAAGAGAAATAAAGGGTTTCAAAAATACCATCATTAGAGTGCTGAGAGGCATACAAAGAATATAAAGGGGAAGCGGCTTTTGCTTCAGGCAAAATACGTTGAACTACGGCCTCATTCACCACCACCCCTTCGATATAATGCCTCTCTGGAAAAGGTAAAAGTGGCATAGCCTTAATCCACCAAAAATCGGCACAGACTAAAACCTTACAGCGGTATTCATGTTTTAAATCAAGGGTGCTGATAAGTTGCGCTAAGCCCGAGTCTAGAGTTTGTTGTTTTAGACTCGGTGGCACCTGAAACTCTAGAATTTGAGCGGATTTAAAAAGTCGCTCCCAGTGTTCCTTTATTGAAGCTGGTGGTCGACCAGCTGTCACTTTAAAAGTTTCAAAAACACTTTGACCAAATTCTAAAGCCGGACCAAATGGAGAAACATAAATACTTGGATCACCAGATTCTTTTAATTCGCCATTAAAAATTACTTTCATTTGTTTTTAGCTTAAAAAAAAAGCCGCCAAAGGCGACTTTTATTTTAGGAATTAATTTTTTGCTAATTAAGCTTCTTCTTTATCTTTTTCAGGCGCTAAATCAGCGTCTGGCATTTCAATAGGAGCGTCTAAATCTTCTTCTTCAGCGGCTCGTCCCATAATAGAACAAAGCTGAGTATCTTCATCAAGATTCATAATCTCAATATCATCAGAAAGCTTCAAATCTGCAATACTGATATGATCATGAATGTTAGCTAGACCCGAAATATCAACTTCAATCTCGTGTGGAATATCACTTGGAAGACATCGAATATCTAAACTCGTGTGAGCAATATTCAAAACCCCGCCCTTAGATTTAACCGCTTCAGATTCACCCACAAACTCTAATGGAACGTGAACCATAGTTTTTTCTTTTAAATTCACCGCCATCAAATCGATGTGCGTAAAAGTATCTTGTACTGGATCTTGATCGTACTTGTGAATGAGTACTTTTGTTTTTTTACCATTGAAGTCTAAATCAACCAATGAAGATTGACCGGCTCGACGAATCAAACGTAAAAATTCAGAGTAATCTACACTGAAGGCTTGAGTGTCAACACCATGACCGTAAAGCACTCCAGGAACTCGTCCTTTAGCTCGAGTATCTCGAGCAGACTTTTTAGTAGTTTCTCTTACTTCGGCAGCCAAGCTGTACGTTTCAGCCATATATAATTTCTTTTAAATTCTTTAATTTAGCCGCGCGATATTATGAAAGCGGCTTTAACTGTCAAGCCCGAAAAGCTCGCATCCTTAAATGTACTCGTTTTTAGCTTAAAAATATGCGTGTTATATCGTTCCAAGTGATAATAAGCAAAAGCCCCATTAGTAAGGCAAAGCCGCCCATATGAGCGAAATTTTCCCATTTTTCGTTTGGCTTAATTTTAAATGGCTTGAGTATTAACTCTAAAATTTGAAAAACAAATCGCCCTCCATCAAGAGCCGGAATTGGGAGTAAATTCATAACGGCTAATGAAATTGAAAGCAAAGCCGTTAGTTTTACTAAAGCCATAAAACCTTGTGGCAAAACTTTGTGCGTTACTTCTGCGATTCCAACTGGCCCAGCTAAACCTTCTGGGACTCTTTGTTTTTGAATGAGCTCTACTGGAATTTCCGCGGCTTTCTCAAGCACGGCCCAAGAAATACGAACTGTTTCGGTGGTAGCCAGCCAAATTGACTGAGGGAAAGGCGCTTTAGTTTGCTGTAAATATTCAAACACGACCGGTGCATTTGGCTCATCCAAGGCTTTTATTTCATCCGGAGTCATTCGTTCACCGTTTACGGTGAAAGCTATCACTTCGTTGTCATAAGCTCGCTCTACATCAGCTTGAGAAACCAAAATAGGGTCCGTTCCCACGGTAAATAAAATAGTTAGAAACGTGATAGCCATGACAAAATTCATAAATACCCCAGCTAGAGTAATAATCATTCGTTTCCATAATTTCGCCTGGCCAAAACTACGCGGATCTTTTGAATCGTCTTCTTCACCGAGCATTCTGACAAAGCCCCCAAAAGGAATTAAATTCAAAGTAAACTCTGTTTCACCTCGTTTATAACCAAATAATTTTTTCCCCATCCCTAAACCAAACTCCTCTACTTTTACGCCCGACTTAATAGCCGCGTAATAATGCCCAAACTCGTGCACAATAATAAGCGTCGAAAAAATCAGTAAGAAAGCCAAGATCGAAAATATAATCATCGTGGGCGAGTGTAAGAATAAAATGATGGATGGCAAAATTTAGGGCAACCCCCAAAGCGTGACTTTTTTTTATTATTGTGCTAAAATCACAATAACTCTACTTTGATGGAAATTCGAATTGGGCGGGGGCCCAACCAGAAATTTCTCGGTCGAGCTGGCTGAGATCTTTCAAAATTTTGGAGAATCCAAAATGTACGACCTGGCACTGAAATTCGCCGAAGGCGATGCTCTGATCGCCGCCATTTATTTGGCGCTGATAACTTTTGTACCGCTTTGGCTTACCGCCAGCAGGCTGGCAACGCCCACTTCCTGGATTCAGGATTTGTCATTCATCTCTGCCCTACTTTGGGCAGCGATGGTAGGCGCCGACTTGATCGGAATGGAAATCATTCGCGGGCACAATTTGCCACAAATTACCGAAAGGTAAAGGGCTCAGAAACCTCAGCCAAAAATGTGCTCGACCCGCTTAATTGCGGGTCGGCACCAACTTTTTTCTAAATTCGTATTTAGGTTTTTAAGGGTAATCGACGCCCCCGTGACTCCAGGGATGACAGCGCAAAACTCGCCAAATAGTACGAGGCACCCCAACTATAAATCCATATTTTTCGAGGGCCTGAATGCCGTAATTAGAACAACTAGGATAAAATTTACAGCCTTTCAAAGGATCCCCAATACCACTAACCGAGTGATCAGGCGAAAACGTAGCCTGATAAATTTTAATCAACTTAATACTTATCTTGGCTAAAGCTTGGTCAGGCCATAATAAAATTTTCCACATTAAACTTGGTTCAGGGCGTACTTACCCAAGATATCAAATTCAACATTCACCTTGTCACCCACAGCTCTCGTTTTTAACGTCGTGTGTTCCCAGGTATGTGGAATAATTGAAACCTCAAACCAGGCATCATTCGCTTTTAAATCACTCACTCCACTAACGGTTAAAGAAATGCCTTCAAGCGCAACAGAGCCTTTATGAACTAACCAAGCCCGATGCAGCGGATTAATTTTAACTCGAACTAACCAAAAATCTTCAATCCATTCAAGTTTTATAATTTCTCCAACTTCATCAATATGCCCGGTTACATTGTGTCCTGAATTTCGGTGTCCAATTTTGGCGGCTCTTTCTAAATTCACTAAATCTCTGGGTTGCGCGGTTCCAAAGGTCGTTAGCTTTCGGGATTCTTGAATTATATCGACCGATATATCATTTGAAGAAAATTCTACCACGGTTGCACACATGCCATTTAAAGCGATTGATTCGCCTAGTTCAAAAGACTCTTCAAAATCATGACTTATCACAAACCGATTCGCCTCAATCGAATTAATTTTGCCGACTTTCTCAATAATTCCCGTGAACATTTAAAATTTATAAGTTTCTAGTTCCTTAATAAAGTTGCTCACACGAGCTTTTTCTTCGGGTGAATCTTTCCCTAAGACTTTACCAAGGGCTTTTTGATCAAAGGCTTTTACACCACAAAATTTAAATACAGCTTTTATTTGTTTATAAACCGGATTTCCAAAAACAATTTTATAAACCCAGATTGGACCTCCACTCGTCCAGACAATCAACATTTTTTTAGTTTTCAACAACCCCTCTGGGTTACCTTTTTTATTGTATTGAAATAATCGCCGTGGTTGCATAACCCCATCAATAAAGTTTTTTAAACCGTTCGTGATAGATAAATTCCACATTGGTGTTACCGCGGCTAAGTAAGTGGCTTGTTCAATGCACTGTACTGCTTTTTCATATTCTTCAGGAAATCCATGCTTAGAAGGATCATTCGGTAAGAAAGGAAAATCGTAAGCCCGCAGCACTTGAACCTCTAATCCTTTTGAGACACCTGCCACCACCAAAGCCTCAGCCGCGGCATGATTTAAAGAACCTGCCTCGGGATGACCAACGATAACGACTAAAGTTTGCACCATGTTGTGATAATTATGAAGATTGGAATTGAGTTATTAGGTTTGCGCGTAATGCTGTCGGCTGCTTCATCAAAGCACTACCGACGACAACAATGTCAGCGCCCGCCTGGGCGAGAAGTTTCACATTGTCTAAATTCACGCCACCATCAACTTCAATTTCTGCTTTAAACCCTCGCGCTCGCAGAGTTTTAATTTTATTAATTGATTCTGGCATAAAGCTTTGGCCGCCAAAGCCGGCTTGCACACTCATGACTAACACTTGATCTGCCTGGTCTAAAACTTCGTCACTTAAAGCCGAAACGGGCGTCGCTCCATCAATACAAATTCCTGCTTTAACCCCTCTTTCTTTAAGCCCGTTAAAAAGCTCCAGCGCTTTTTCTTCAGTCACGGTTTCAATATGAAAGGTAAAAGTTGAAACCCCCATATCACAAAATAAATCCACAAACCGGTCTGGGTTTTGCGCCATTAGATGAACTTCGTATTCAACCGGGTAATTTAAATTTTTTAGTACTGGAGGACCAAAACTAAGATTGGGAACGTATTGCCCATCCATCACATCTAAGTGGATTCTGTCAGCGGTAGCAATCGAATCTAAATCTTGTTGCACGGCTTTAAAATCAGCATCCAAAATTGAAGGGGAAATTTTCATATCTTCACCTTAACACTTTCAATCAAATTCCAAATATTGACTTAAGTTTTTAGATGTTCTAAAAAGACCCTAACTCATATTTTAATTTCAAATGGAAAATAGCGATGAAACGCCCGTAACAATGTTAGGTGAAATTTTATTTCAAGGTTTACAACAAAATCAAGAAAGACAGCTTGGAGCAGAAATACATTTTGGTTTTAAAGACCCTAGTTGCGATGCAAGCAATGAAGCTTATCGAGGCTGGACGCTTTTTGCGAAAGGTGACGCTAGTGGAAACCTACAACTTCGATTTAGAAATGATCGTGATGTTGATTTAACTATTAGTGGTGATAAAGCCGAAATAGCCCAAAAAATAGACGAGCAAGACAAAGTTCCTTCAAGCCAAGACATCTTAAACCTAATTGCCGCAGATGCTTCTAGACGAAACCAAGTTTACGAGGCTTGGAAAGCCGCACAAACACAGACTGCAACTGCTGCTGTAGCCGAGACCATCGCTGAACAATAGGTTCTGCCTTTTACCGAGGGCTATGGCGATTCAATCTATTGATTAAATTGTCACCTTAAAACGCGTTCGTACGTTAGAGTAATTTGAATTTCATTTAAATTCGGGTAAACCTCTCTTGTATGCGTATAAACAAATTCCGTCGGCGCCAAAGCGTCTGGTCTCGCTTAAATTTTTGGAAAAAAGATCCAACCAAACCCGTTAAAAGATTTCGTTGGACAATAAGATTCGCGGTATTAGGTATCGGTTTCACCGTGTTTATGTTTGTTTATGGCGCTTATTTCTTGCCGGATGTTAAAGACGCCGCAGAATTAAACTTCGCTGAATCTACGATTATTTATGATCGTGGCGCTTTAGAGCCTGGCGCAAAACCAGAAGACCATATTTTATACGTCATTCATGGTGACGAAAACCGGGATTATATTCCATTGGAAGAAATTTCACCTTGGGTCCCGCAAGCCACCATTGCTATTGAGGATGATCAGTTCTATAACCATTTTGGTTTTGATGTTCCAGCCTTGGTAAAAGTTTTTTTGCATGAAGCTTTTGGAATTGGCCCCCAACGAGGTGGATCTACCATCACGCAACAGCTAGCCAAACAAGTGTTTCTCAGTGGAGAACGGTCTTACACCCGTAAATTCAAAGAACTTTTACTCGCTATAAAACTTGAATGGCACTACAGCAAAGATGAAATTTTAGAGCTTTATCTCAATAAAATCCCCTATGGGAATAATGCTTTTGGAATTGAAGCCGCTGCCAGAACTTATTTTGGCAAATCTTCACGAGACTTAACCGTAGCAGAGGCCAGTATTTTAGCGAGTATCCCCTTGGCTCCAACCAGATTTAGCCCGTACGGATCGAACAAAGATTCGTTGCTGGGTTTTTATGAATACGAGAATTTTAGCACTGAAGCTGAAGCGCGGGCGGCCGAAGAAGGCGAGAGCGAGGAAGAAAGTGAAAACTCAAGTCCCGAAGAAATTGAAGCTATTTTGGCTCCTGGTGACCTAGATGAAGGCAAATTAAAGGTCTACAAAAAAGGTCGTAAAGACTTGGTTTTACAACGAATGTTGGATTTAGAAATGATTACCCCAAATCAGTTCTACCAAGCCTGGAGTGAAGGAAATTCAATTGAATTCAAACGTGGAGCGACCGATATTAACGCGCCGCACTTTGTATTTTACGTTCGGGAACAAGTAGAGAACAAATACGGTCAAGAATTTTTAAGCCAAGGGGGCTTACAAATTTACACTACTTTAGATCCAGATATTCAAGCTCAAGCAGAAGAAACGGTAAAAATTAAAACCGAAGGCTACGCGAATGTATATGGTGCTGAGAATGTTGCCATGGCAGCTATTAATCCTGATAATGGTGAAATTTTGGCTTATATTGGAGGCAAAGATTGGTTCAACGCCGAAGCCGACGGACAAGTGGACGTCTTAACCTCCAGTCGACAACCAGGGTCTAGTTTTAAACCGTTAGTCTACGCCGCGGCCTTCATGGCCGGTTACGCTCCAGCCACCGTAGTGTTTGATGTTGAAACCGACTTTGGTGCTGGCTACACACCACAAAATTTTAATGAGAAATTTCAAGGTCCCGTTTCAATACGTAAAGCTTTGAATCAAAGTTTAAATATTCCAGCCATTAAAATGGCGGCGCTATCAACCGCTGAAAAAGTGCTTGAATTAACCGCTAAACTGAACATTCCCTACGAAGGCGATGCCGATAGACACGGAGTTGCCATTGGAATTGGCGTCGCTGAAGTGCAACCGTTGGCGCATATCGCTTCTTTCCAGGCTTTTGCTGGTGACGGTAGTATTCACGATCCTGTGGCTATTTTAGAAATAAGAAATGCCGCCGGACAAGTGCTTGAGAAAATTGACCCAGATGCCAACAAACGAGAAGGGCTGGACCCACAAATTGCTGCTTTAGTGCGAAATGTTTTAACCGACGAAAAATCTCGTCCTACGACCGAAGGATTTTCTTGGAATACTTTTTTAGAACTCGCACCAAACTTTAACAGTGGTGCCAAAACTGGAACTTCAAACCGTGTCATTCCAAATCCAACCTTTAACGCGGATCAGCCAGAATCAGACGGGAATCGTAAATTCTTAACGGTTCCTGGTGACTCATGGACGATTGGATTTACGCCTCACTTAGTGGCGGGTGTTTGGGTGGGTAATAATCGTGGTAAGCCCATGAAATCTGGAGCCACTGGGTTGACAGTTGCCGCTCCGGTTTGGAAAAACTTTATGGATGAAGCTCACAAAATTTTGGTGGAAAATGGGGCTAATCCAGATAAAAAATACACCGAACCAACCCCTTTGGTGACAGTAGAAATCAACCGATTAACGGGTAAACGAGCGACCGAGCAAACCCCAGCACACCTTAGAATTACCGAAGTTTACCCAAGCTATTCATTGCCAACAGAAATGGATAACGATGCTTCTAGCAAAAAGATTAATATTTTTACCGGCGAAGATGCGACCGACGAAACCCCTGATTTTGCCGTTAGAGAAATCAATTACATTCCATTGGCTTCGCTTAAAAATGATCCAGCCTGGATGGCTCCAGTTCAAGAATGGATTCGAAATCACCCTATTTTTATGAACAGCTTGGGCGCGATTATGGATCCTGAAAAAGTAGTTGAAGAAGAAAATCCTGACGCCGAAACTGACGCGGGTTGGCGAGTTCCTGTCGAGTTTATAGCCGATCTACCAGTAAACCTACAACGACGATGGAGACAACTAGAGAATTTAGCCGAACTCACTGGAACTAAAGCCGATTGGACTCAGATCATGAGTACGCCTTTGGAAGATGAAAACAATCCAGAGGGAACCAGCGGTGATTTCAGTTTCCAAATCACCTCCCCAACCGTTTTTGTTAACAGCGGTGAAATTGAAGTGACGGTTAATATTGATCGAGACGTTGACCTCGCTGAAGTCTCTTATTTCTGGGATGACCGATTAATTTATAAAGCCGTTCGGGCTCCATATGCCGGTAAATTCCGAATCCCAGCCAATGCCGGACTGGGCACAACGCACACCATTAAAGCGGTGGCTTCAAGTGATGATTTCCGTTCCGCTCAAGACACCGTTTCAGTGACCGTGAGCGCTTCAAGCACCAACACAAATTCTAATAATCCAACCAGTAGCGGTGACGGCTATAATGGTCCACCAGAGATTATTTTCTTAGGCCCTTTAGCTAATCAAAGTTTAGCCCTTGATTCAGAAGCTCAAATCGTAGCCCAAGTGGCCGGATCTGAAATTGAAACGGTTGAGTTCTTTCTTGACAACCAAAGCTTAGGTTTCAAAAACAATGCGCCGTATGTTATGAATTTCAACACAGGCAATACAATGGGAAGACGTACGCTAAACATAAAAGCGGCTAATAAATCTGGACTGAAAACCGAAAAATCAATTCCAATAAATGTAACGCGTGAATCCTTTTCAGAAGCCGAACTCCCAAACATCAGCGAAGTGGATAAAAACTTCCGAACCTTATCGGTCAGCTTGATGCTGCCAAATTTTGAAGCTTTAGACGAAGCTCAAGTCGTGGTTTCTCAACCAGAAAAAATTCTGTATCAAGAAACCTGGTCAGATTTAAGTAAATACAAATACATTTTTGTTCCCGCCACAGGCATTAAAGGAAATGTCGATATTGAACTTTATGTTAAACCTGAAGGGGAAACAGAATTCCAAAAAGCTGATACCGATATTGCTCGATACTAATCATGGAAGCCTTTAAATATATTAATCTGGCGGCAGAACTAGCCGCCAGGGTTGATCCGCACCAAACTAAAAGCAACCCGCGGGTTGGTTGTCTTGTCACTCAAGACGGCAAAATTATAGCTCACGGCGCACACCAAAAATTTGGCGAAGCCCACGCTGAGGTAAATGCGCTGAAAGATTTTGAAGCCCCAGACTTAAAACGGTCCAAAGTTTTTATCACGCTTGAACCCTGTGTTAAATGTGCCCATAAAAAAACGTCGGCTTGTTCTGATTTACTTATAAAACTAAAACCAGAAGCCGTCATTGTCGGCGCGCTTGATCCTCATTTTCCAGGGCAAGGAGTGGCTCAACTTGAAGCCGCCGGCATCAAAGTGCAAGTCTTAAATTCGGCTCATCACGAAAAACTAAACCCTTGGTTTAAAACCTGGATAACCCAGCAAAAACCCTTTATCACCCTTAAAGTAGCCCAAAGCTTAGACGGAAAAATAACCCCAGCCTTAAAAGACTACAAATCCGGAGCCCGTACCATCACGGGAAAAAAAGTGCAGTCTTTGGTTCATAACTTCAGAGCTAGCCACCAAGTGCTTCTAACCAGTACAGAAACTATTTTAGAAGATAATCCTCGGCTTGATGTTCGATTCTGCTCAGGGCTAGATTACGCACCAAGTTCGCCTGACATAATTGTCGTCGGTAAAAGAACCATTCCCAAAGAAGCCGCCATTTATAAAACTCAAAATCGTGAGGTATTTTTAATAGAAGATTTAGAAGCTTTAATCCCCTTTTGCCAGGGAAAAAAAATTGGCTCTATTTTGACCGAATGCGGCGGACAGCTGAATTCCTCCTTACTTGAAGCTAATTTGATCGATCAAATTGAAATTTTTACAGCGCCAATATTTTGTGGTGATACCGCCAAACCGAGCTTCACCAAAGAAGTAAATTTAAACCAATTTCAATTACGAATGACGCAGACAATTGGGAATGATATTCAAATTAGCTTCGGCCTTTCATAGACCTAACCGTTTCATCGAATACTAAAGTTCCTGGATGCAGTAACACGCCTTTTTTTACCGCGGGCAACCCCGAAGGCGCCAGGACCATCGAAACATTCGCACCAGTTGTCTCTACAACTTCTTTTGAGCGTTTTCTTCCCAAAGTCACATGAATTTCACCGTTTACGATTTCAGCCTCAAAGCCTTTTTTTCTATAGGCTTCGACTTCTTCTTCAAGTGTTTGTGGCGGTTGTTCTGATCCCATGTTTGATAATTTAAATCAAACACAAAATAAAACTTTCACAATTTAAATCAAATCCATAGCTATACGACGCTACTAACTTACTTTTCTTTTGGATTTAAAACCATTTCTACCGCGGCTGGCACTTGAGCAGAAGCCGAATCAAACGGTCTTGGCTTTTGCTGACTAAGTTTTTTAGGCCCCGGCAAATTCTCTCCTGGGCCTAAAGAAGGCTCACCAGTCTCAAGTTCAATTTTTCTAAAGGGTGTCATGCCAATAATTATAAATAGCAAAGGCATCTTTTCAAAATTTTAAAAGTTGCTAACCTTAATTCATGCACCAGAAAGTAATTATTCTCGATTTCGGTGGTCAATACGCCCATTTAATTGCCAGCCGCATTCGGCGCGAGCAAGTTTTAGCCGAAATTCACCAACCAGATGAAGTCGATTTAAGCTTCTTTCAAGATGAAATGATTAAAGGAATTATTTTATCAGGCGGCCCGCAGAGTGTTTATGATGAAGGCAGCGCTAGTTGTGATACAGCCATTTTTGAACTGGGCATCCCCGTTCTCGGCATTTGTTACGGTCACCAATTCTTAAACCAAGCTTTGGGCGGAAAAGTCATTCCGGGTAAAGATTCAGGGAAAGAATTTGGGCGCGCCGATTTAACCCACGATGGACACTGCCCGCTTTTTAAAGATATTCCAAAAACATCGCCTTTCTGGATGAGTCATGGTGACGAAGTCTCGGAACTCGGTAAAGGGTTTGACGGTTGTGCCAGCACTGATTTGTGCCACAACGCGGCGGTTTGGAACGAAACCAAAAAATTGTTTGGTATCCAGTTTCATCCAGAGGTAACTCACTCTCAGCATGGAAGCCAATTACTCAAAAATTTTCTCGATATCTGTGAGGTAAACCGAGACTGGACCATTGAAAAATTTTACGAAGAACACCAAGCCAGTTTAAAAAAAGAAATCGGTGACAAGCACGTCGTGCTCTTTGTTTCTGGTGGCGTAGATTCTACGGTGGCTTTTGCCTTACTTTCAAAAATTTTGGGTGCTGATCGCGTGCAAGGATTATTTGTTGATACCGGTTTACTGCGCCAAGACGAACGAGATTACGTTGAAAAAGCAATCACTGATATTGGAGCGCGCTTAACGGTTATGGATGAAGCCGATAGATTTCTTGGCAATTTAGCCGGAGTTTATGACCCGGAGAAAAAACGAGAAATTATTGGTAACACTTTCCTTGAAGTACAACGAGCCTTTTTCAAAACTCATCAGTTAGATGAAAACACCGTGCTCGCGCAAGGAACTATCTATCCTGATACTATTGAAACTGGCGGAACTAAAAATGCGGCCACTATAAAAACGCACCATAATCGAGTGCCAGAAATTCAAAAAATGATCGATGCGGGTTTAGTCATTGAACCACTCGCTGATTTATATAAAGACGAAGTTAGAGCCCTTGGTGAACTGATGGGACTTCCACATGAACTCGTATGGCGACATCCTTTTCCAGGTCCTGGTTTAGGAGTTAGAATTTTATGTTCTGGTGAACTTACCGAAGAATCTACACATCGGGATGAAAAATCTTTTTCCTTACAACGAAATAAAAAACCGTTTGACGTTCTGCCGCTTAAGTCGGTTGGGGTACAAGGAGATTTTAGAACCTACAAGCACCCAGGCATGCTTACAGTGGCAGAAAATGACTTGGCGGAACTAGAAAGCCTATCGACGAAATTGATCAACCATTACCCAGATATTAACCGCTGCGTAAAAGCTTTAGGGCATAATTATAAAGGCCGGATCGAAAGTACGAAAGTCTTAAAGGCGGATATTAATCTTGAACGAGTAGCACGCTTACAAAGAGCCGATCACATTGTGACGACAACCATGCACGAAATGGGCGTCTATAATGACGTCTGGCAATTCCCAGTGGTACTGGCCCCTTTAAGTTTCAACAATACGGGAGAAGAATCGGTCATTTTGAGACCCATTGATTCGATAGATGCGATGAGCGCGACGGTCGGAAAACTTCCTTGGGAATTCTTTGAAAAAGTGACCGCCGAAATTTTGAAAGATGATTCTATTAGTGCGGTGTTTCTAGATGTGACTAGCAAACCACCAGGCACCATTGAATGGGAATAATCATTCTTTAATCATCACTCCCCAGCACAATTCCGTCGGAAATATCACAATCATTATTATTGCTAACAGAGGCATTTCCAATTACTTCACGAAGATAAATCTTATCAAATGTGGCCGAAGCCTGTGCACTCACAAATAAACGAATATTTGGTGTGGATGGCGTTCTAAAAACATCGCAAATTGAACGGCTATCACCGTCTATAAATCGAGCATGAGTCCCGATGTTAGATCCAACATTTGAAAATCCTACTACGCCACCTCCATAAACAGCCGTTCCATTTCGCTCAATATTTCGGGCTACCACATCGACTCTAAACAAGGTGTTAGGTTTTGGCGGCTCCGTAAAGGCAGACTTTTTCGTAACATTCCTTTTATTTTAATTTCGCTTACCCTCACAAACTCTGACATTAACTTAAAGCCTTAATTTCTGTTTAGCCCTGTATCAACTACTTAATAGTCCAACTAGAATATGCTTTTAAACCACGGCAATGCAGTCTTGATAAATAATTTTGACAAAAAACTCTTGGTTTCTAGTATCGTGGCGGTAAAATCTATCAAGAATATCAAATTTTCTACTTTCTAACCCACATCTTACGATGACAAAATTTGAACGAAATAAGCCCCATGTAAATGTGGGGACCATTGGTCACGTCGATCATGGTAAAACGACTTTGACAGCTGCTATTACAGCTGTAGCCCATAACCGTTACCCAGGACTTGCTGGTAACAAATCAGTAGCTTTCGACCAAATCGATAACGCTCCTGAAGAAAAAGCTCGAGGTATTACTATCTCAACTTCTCACCAAGAATACGAAACTGAAGCTCGTCACTACGCTCACGTAGATTGTCCTGGGCATGCAGATTACGTTAAAAACATGATTACTGGTGCCGCTCAAATGGACGGAGCCATCCTCGTTTGTGCTGCAACAGATGGTCCAATGCCACAAACAAAAGAACACATCTTACTCGCTAAACAAGTAGGTGTAGACAAGATTGTCGTGTTCTTAAACAAATGTGACATGGTAGACGACGCTGAAATGATCGAACTGGTTGAAATGGAAATCCGAGAGGAACTATCTAAACGAGATTACGATGGTGACAACGCTGTTATCGTTCACGGTTCAGCTCTTAAAGCACTTGAAGAACCAGGTGGAGAATGGGGAGACAAAGTTCTTGAGCTATTAAACGCTCTTGATTCTGAAATTCCACAACCTAAACGAGAAACTGATAAAGATTTCTTGATGCCAGTTGAAGATGTATTCTCAATCAAAGGTCGAGGTACAGTAGCTACTGGACGTATTGAACAAGGTGCGATCAACGTTGGGGACACTATTGAAATCGTAGGTCTTAAAGATACCGTTACGACAACGGTTACCGGAGTAGAAATGTTCCGAAAACAACTTGAACGTGGTGAAGCCGGTGATAATGCTGGTCTACTACTACGAGGGATTGAACGAGATGATATCGAACGTGGTCAAGTTATGGCTAAACCAAAAACTATTACCCCACATACTGAAGCCGAAGCTGAAGTATACGTTCTTAAAAAAGAAGAAGGAGGACGACACACGCCTTTCTTCAAAGGTTACAAACCACAATTCTTCATTCGAACTACGGATGTTACTGGAGAAATTATTCTTCCAGACGGAGTTGAAATGGTAATGCCTGGTGATAATGCAAAATTCAAAGTATTACTCGGAAAACCAATCGCCCTTAACGCTGGTACTCGATTCGCGATTCGTGAAGGAGGACGAACCGTTGGAGCTGGTGTAATCACTAAAATCCTTAAGTAAGGCTTAATATCAGATATATCTGCAATAGCAGAGATCAATAAATCTAAAAGACCCCGCAATGCGGGGTCTTTTTTTGCCATAAATATTATTTGGCATTAAACTAGAAACTAAATGAATAAAACTAAAATTAACACCACCGACAAATCAAAGTACGACTCACTAAAAGCCGCAAAATATGTGATACTCGTGCATTTCCTTATGAACTTGGCCCCTTTTCTGGCAGCGCTTTTTGTCATTGGCAAGTCCGGCTATAATCCAACGCTTGGCCTAAGCATTATTTCGTTCGTCACCTTAGGCTACATAGTTTACGGCATTAAAAATAATTTAAATTGGATTTTTCTAGCTTTCGGGATTTACGCCATTGTGGAACTCAAAGACCTCTATACGGCAATTTTACAACAATCGGAGCCTTTCAGTGAATTTGTTTTAAGCCTGATTCTGCTTATTTTTTTACACTGGAGCATAAAAGAATTATCAAAAACCAAAGCTTAAAAACAAAATTTAAGCCCCAAAAAACGCCTTAAGGCGTTTTTTTAGTACAACTTAAACCGAGAACTATTTTCGCTTCTCTAAATCAAGCAAAACTTCAAAGGCTTCCCCCATTCCTTTTATAAGACCAATCAGGACCCCTCCAACTAAAATATAGAATCCAGCATTAACCAGTCCCCATAAAAAGCTCGCATCTTCATTAAAAATGCCGGTTATGATGGACATTAAAGCAAAAAGCAGAAAAAGAACGGCAATGACGGTGGCCACTAATTTTGAAAATTTAACCACAAATTGCATGGCGGGATATCGCTCAACTTCGACTTTGGCTTTTTCGAGTGCTTCAACTTTTGGTGCTGCGGCCGTTACTTGATCGGTCATAATATGTATTTATTTCAGTGTATTATACCAAATATTAAACCTTTTTACAACACCAAGAAACCCAAGCTTATATTATCATCATTCAACTGATGTCTGTTTGGCAGAAATAACCGCACAAAAAAGCCTTGACACTCATAAACTCTTATCTATATTCCGCGGGCTCTTTTCTTATTTTAAAGCATATGGCAACTAAACCGACTACCAAGAAAACAACCAAAAAAGACGAAGTTCAAGCCTCTAAGGTTCGAATCGTCGTTCGATCATTCGATTACACTATTATCGATGAAGCCGCGAAAGCGATTGTTGAAACGGCTGAGCGCAATGGATCAATGGTTTCAGGGCCGGTGCCTATGCCAACTAAAATTAAAAAGTTTACGGTTAATCGATCATTCTTTGTTAACAAAGATGCTCGTGATCAATACGAAATGCGAACGCACAAACGCTTGATTGATATCAAGGAGCCAACGCCTAAAACGATTGAATCCCTACAAAACCTACACCTACCTGGCGGAGTTGAAGTAGAAATCAAAATGATCTAATCAAAAAAGCCTTACTCAAATCACTTGAGTTTCTAGAGTCTGAAGTTGTAATCTCAACCTCTCAGAAAAAACTACTAAGAAATAAGATTTAACACCATGAAAGGAATCCTTGCTCGAAAAATTGGAATGTCTCGCCTAATTGACCCAGAAACGGGCCGAATTACAGCTGTGACGGTACTAGAAGCCCCAGAAGCAAAAGTACTGCAAATCAAAACCACTGCTAAAGATGGGTATGATGCTGCAGTTCTTGCTAGTTTTGAACGAAATAAAACACGTAAAAACGCGAATAAAAATTATAAATTTGTACAAGAATTAAGACTTGATGCTGATGCAGGTATTAAAGCCGGCGAAGGAGTTGGGGTTGGTTCAATGGAGGGGGTTTCTCGAGTCAAAATCACCGCCACCTCAAAAGGGAAGGGTTTTGCTGGGGTAATTAAACGTCACAACTTTTCTCGTGGACCTGAAACACATGGTTCACACCACCACCGAGAACCTGGGAGTGTGGGAACTTGTGCGAAACCAGCCCGAATTATGAAAGGTAAAAAAATGCCGGGACGTTTAGGGGGTAAGCAAACAACACTTAGAAATGTAGAAGTCGTTCAAATTGATGCGGCTAAAAATTTAATCGCTCTTAAGGGAGCGGTTCCAGGAGCTAAAAACTCACTTGTATTTATTCGCGAAGACGCATAACCATGAAAATCGATTTATACGCGGCAGACGGCAAGAAAAAAGGTGACATTGAGGTAAGCGGCGTTATGTTCGACGCTAAAATCAATGAAGACCTAATGCACCGTGCGGTAGTTCTACGTTTAGCTAACAAGCGAAACCCAATTGCACACACTAAAACTCGGGGGGAAGTATCTTACTCAACTCGAAAAGTTCAACGGCAAAAAGGAACGGGGAACGCTCGACGAGGTTCTCGTTCAACGAATCTTCTTCGAGGGGGTGGAGTGACACACGGTCCAACCAACCAAGTGAACTTCACAAAAATGATGCCAAAGAAAGAACGTAAAGCAGCTCTCTACTCTGCTTTAACTGCTAAGGCTAAAGCCAGCGAGGTATTCGCCCTTGAATTACCAAAGATCGAAACGCCAAACACAAAAAGTATGGCCGCTCTTCTTACTAAGTTGCCAGTAGATAAAAAAATTCTGTTTATTGTAACACCTGAAACTGAAATGTTCGTCAAATCAGTTCGAAACTTACCTCAAGTTAAAACGCTTCGAGCGAACTATCTTAATCCTTACGATTTACTCATTGCTGACAAAGTTTGTTTCTTAGACTCAAGTCTTGCGGTAATCGAATCTACTTTCCTTGCTAAAGCTTCATAATGATTTCTACTTCAAACGTACTCATTGCTCCAGTTGTTACTGAAAAAACAGTAGCTCAAACAGGAAAATATACTTTCCAAGTTCACACTGGTGCTTCTAAAGATTCTGTGGCTAAGGCCGTAAAATCATTCTACGGTGTAGATGTTACAAATGTAAACATTGTGCGCTTGCCGGCTAAAACCCGAGTGGTAGGCCGAGGTCGATTGATTAACAAACGACCTGAACTTAAAAAAGCCATTGTCACTTTAAAGACAGGACAAACCCTTAACTTCAACGATTTTAAATAATAACTAAGCGAGAGCTTCTCGCAGACATTAAATATTCCAACCATGGCAGTAATTACGAGAAAACCAACGACTAACGGACAAAGAGATACGAGTTATGTAGATCGAGCCCAAGTCACCGCTAAAAAACCAAGTGTTAAAGGACTTTTAAAAAAGTCTCGTAAAAACGCAGGTCGTTCAAACGGTACTATTTCTATCAGACACCGTGGAGGAGGAACTCGTTCACATTACCGAATGGTAGATTTCAATGGAACCGACAAACTGGGTATCCCTGGAAAAGTTACGGCTATAGAATACGATCCAAAACGAACGTGCCATATTGCTCTTGTTGTATTTAATGATGGTGAAAAACGTTACATCTTAGCGCACAAAAATGCCGCTGTAGGTGACGCTTACATCACAGATACAAAAGCAAAAATTGTTGACGGAAACCGAATGCAAATTCAAAACATTCCAGTGGGTTACCAAATCCACAATTTAGAAATCACGCCTAATAAAGGTGGACAAGTGGTTCGTTCAGCTGGGCAATCAGCGACTCTTATCTCTTTAGATGGTGATAAAGCTCAAGTTCAACTTAATTCTGGTGAAACTCGATTGGTTGAAAAAACAAACTTTGCCACTATTGGAACGGTTTCTAATGAAGAACACTCTCAAGTTCGTATCGGTAAAGCTGGTCGAAAGAGACATATGGGACGACGTCCTCAAGTTCGTGGTAAAGCCATGAATCCATGTGATCATCCTCATGGTGGGGGTGAAGGAGGCTCTCCTATTGGGATGGCGTATCCAAAGACTCCATGGGGAGCTCACGCACTTGGAGTGAAAACTCGTAAACGTAAAAAAGCGAGTGATGCTTCAATCTTAGTATCTCGTCACCGAGCTAAGAAAAAACGATAAAACTAACTATTGCTTGATTTAAGCTTTATATTTAAAGACTCATAACTACTCTCTGAACCATGACCCGATCTGCAAAAAAAGGCCCTTACGTTGACCCTCGTGTCTTGAAGAAAATTCAAGCCATGAATGAAACTGGTAAAAAAGGGGTAATCAAAACCTGGTCTCGGAGCTGTACTATTTCTCCTGAGTTCGTTGGACACACCTTCGGTGTTCACAACGGAAAAGATCATATTCCAGTATTCTGTACGGAATTTATGGTAGGACACAAACTTGGTGAATTCTCACCAACACGTAAATTCAGATCTCACGGTGGTAAACTCGCTAAATAATCATGAAAGCACATTTAAGACGTATTCGAATATCTCCTAAGAAAGCTAATGTTGTAGCTGGATTAATCCGGAACAAATCAGCGGTTGAAGCTTTGGATATTTTAAAATTTACCCCTAAAAAAGCGGCTCAAATTTTATACAAAACTTTGCACTCTGCCGTTTCTAACGCTGAAAACAACGATAACCAAAAAGCTGAAACGCTAACCATTAAATCGGTTATTGTTAACAAAGGTCCAGTTTACAAACGTTTCTTGCCATCAGCGCGAGGTCGAGCGTTGCCACTAAACAAACCTACCTCAAACATTACTATTGAACTAGAATCTAAATAAGCATATGGGAAAAAAAGTATCACCGATTTCACTTCGTATTGGTATCACTCGTACCTGGGACTCTAAATGGTTCTCACAAAAAGATTACCAAACCAAATTTCTACAAGATTTAGAAATTCGAACGTACCTTAAAAAAAGCTTAGAAAAAGCGGGTGTCTCTAAAATCGAAATTATTCGAAACACGGGTAAAATTGAAATTATTATTCACGCGGCCAAGCCAGGTATGATTGTTGGACGAGGTGGTGAAGAAATTCAAGCTTTACAAAAAACACTTAAGACTAAATTTGCGGAGAACTTTGCGGTTTCTGTTCAAGAAATTAGAAAACCAGAAGCTGATGCAGAACTAATCGCGCAAAATATTGCCGACCAAGTTGAACGACGTTTTCCTTACCGAAGAGTTTGTAAAATGGCCGTTGAAAAAGCTAAAGAGTCTGGCGTTAAAGGAGTAAAGGTTATGATTGGTGGTCGTTTGAACGGAGTTGATATCGCACGACGCGAAACTTACATCGAAGGTACGGTTCCCTTACATACACTTCGAGCTGATATTGATTACGCAACAGCGGAAGCGAACACTATGTACGGAGTTATTGGAATCAAAGTTTGGATTTACCGAGGTCTTGTTTTCAAAAACAAAACACTTAATGAGCAATAATCTAGGTCTTAAATTATAAGCTATTAAAAAAAAGCGCCATTGGCGCTTTTTTTATACTCACTCGTTTTTAGTGTGTTAAGCTTGGCCAATTTTACAGATTAGATCAAAGTGATTTTTATCTACGGGAAACAAACTTAAGCGGTTTCCTCTTTGAATTAATTTCATTCCACTGAACTCACTCATTTCTTTTATTTGTGCCAAAGAGACCAAACGTTCGAACTTCTTTTCAAACTGCACGTCTACCATAAACCAGCGCGGTTTATCTGGGTCAGACTTAGGGTCTGGATGCTCTGATTTTGGATCAAAAGCGGTTGAGTCTGGATAGCCTTCTTTCACCACTTCACAAACACCAACCACGCCTGGTTCTGGACAGCTTGAATGATAAAATAAGACCTTATCTCCTATTTTAACATCGTCACGCAACATATTACGCGCTTGGTAGTTTCTAATACCATCCCAAGTTTGAATTTTATCTTTCTGTAAGTCGTCGATGCTATAACAATTCGGTTCAGATTTAAAAAGCCAGTAGTTCATAATTCAGTCGATTAAATATTTCAGCCCGATTGTAACAAATATGAGCGACAAAGGTAGATGTTTTACTGTAGCTCTGCTAAAGTCTGCGTACTTAAATAATAATTCCCCCTCAAATGTCGAGTAACCAATCCTTCAATCACTTCTTACGTGAACGTGGCGCAGACTGGGATGTTCGAAGTTTGCTTTATCACATTGCTCGAAGCGTAAAATATATAAACTTCTCTATTCGGGCCGGAAACACGGGGGGTGCGGTCACCCAAAATGCCTCGGGTGAAAGTCAGATAGCGATGGATATTTTAGCCGATCAAATAATCAGCAAAGAACTGGAAAAATCAGAAATAGCCAAAGTAATTGCCAGTGAAGAACAAGAGGAGTCGATTGAATTCCCTTCGCATCGAGGCAACTATTTTGTCGCTTATGACCCCCTTGATGGCAGTTCTTTAGTCGACGCTAATTTAGCCATTGGAACTATTTTTGGGATTTGGGAAAGCCCTGATATGATTGGTCACAAAGCGGGTGATGGCATGGTGGCGGCTTGTTACGCGGTTTATGGTCCTCGAATTACGCTCACCATTGCCTTGAAAGATAAAGGCTGTCATGAGTTTGAACTCAATGACGTAGGTGAATTTATTCTGACCAGAGCCGATATTACGATTAAAGATGATACGACATATTTTGCTCCTGGAAACTTAAAAGTTTGCGGTGAAAACCCTAAGTACAGAGCCTGCATGGAAAGATGGTTGGATCGACAGAGCAAACTTCGTTACTCGGGAGGAATGGTCCCCGATTTACACCATATCTTAAGCAAAGGACACGGAATTTTTACTTATCCGAGTGACACGAAACAACCTCAAGGAAAACTCAGACTTCTCTTTGAAGGTGCCCCATTTGCTTTTGTGTTCAATGAAGCTAAAGGCGTTGGTAAAACCCAAGAAGGAAATGATATTTTAGACACGATAGTGACCGATTATCACCAAAACACAACGGTATTTGTTGGTTCTAAAAACGAAGTGAAAGCCGTCACAGACATGCTGGCTTAATATTAAGTGAAGCCCTTTGTGCTTTTTACTTAACACAATATAATTGTGCTAATGTTAATTACAGAAGCTAAACAAAAATACGTTCGTTATCTTAAAAACGTTAAAAACGCCTCTCCGTATACACTAAGAAATTACGAGAAAAGTCTTAATTTTCTAATCGAGACTATTGGGGAAAACGCGCATCTAAGAGATTTAAATCTAAATACCATTGATGACTTTCAAGATTTTGTCTTCTCTAAAACTAATAGGAAAGGTCAGCCTTTAAGTAGTAAAACTCGAAACATATATTTAATACCCATTCGTAGTTTTTTAAAGTTCTCCATTATACGAGAACTCGATGACCCCATTTTGGCTCCAGAGAAATTAGAGCTTCTTAAAACTCTTCCTAGTGATGTATCGGGTTTAAGTGATGAAGAATTGGAGCGCCTAAGAGAAACAAATCCAGCCAAAAACAAGACCATAGCCTTAAGAGATCGCACTATTGTGGAGATGCTTTTTTCCACGGGATTACGGATTTCTGAAATGTGCGCCCTTAACCGCGAAAACCTCAATCTTAAAACCGGTGAATTTAGCGTGCTAGGGAAAGGAAACAAAATACGGAACGTCTATATCACTCCAAACTGCATTCGTCTGTTAGAAGCCTATTTAAAGGAACGAGAGGATGACTTCCACCCACTCTTTATAAATGCCAAAGAAAGAGCTGATCAACACCTTAAAAATGGTGAATCAAGACGGCTCAGTAGAACCGCTATTGAGATAATGATTCGAGACCGGGGTAGAAAAGCGGGAATCACAAAACCAGTCACTCCTCATAAAATGCGACATACTTTTGCCACAAAGCTTTTACGTAATGGAGCCGATATTAGATCTGTTCAAGAATTACTGGGTCATGCCAGCATAGTGACGACGCAAATCTACACTCACGTGGCTAATGCTGATCTAAAAAACACCCACTCAAAGTATTTAGAATAAAAAAAGACCTCACATCGGTGAGGTCTTTAAAAAGAGAATTTAAATCGAATGTCGATTATTCAATAATAATTGGTTGATCAATCAATTCTTCTTCTTGGTTTTGTTCTTCAAGATCAATTTGTCCTTCTTCATCAGTACCAGCTGTTTCTTCTGATGCTGGTTCTGGTTCTGGTTCAGCGCTAACTTCAGCTTCAGTTTGTACTTCAGCTTCAGTCATTACTTCAGGTTCATTAACGGGCATGTCATCAATGGTCATTTCAACGTCACCACTAAGGGCTGCATCAAGTTCATCTTCAAGTGTGTCAAGAGCCGCATCAAGTTCTACGTTTACTTCATTTGAACCGTTCATGTTATCCATGTCGTTGTCCATTTGATCTTCTTCCATAGCTTCATTTAAAGCTCGGTCTACTGAAGTAGGAGTTTGAGGCACTTGAGGTTGTTGAGGCGCTCCACAAGCTGTAAGCAATAAAGCTACTGCTAGTGCAGGGAAAAGGGTCAAGAAACTTTTCATATTGATTTTTAGATTAAAAAAATAAGTTACGAGCCCCATTTTACAGGCAAGGATTGATCTTGTCAAATTAGGCTTTGTCATCCTAGCTAAAGTCAGTTGATTAAGCTAAGATTGAATGGATATGAATCGCTACACAATTCACCATTTCCCGGAGTTTATAGATCAAAGAGGCAGCTTAATTCCCTTTGAACTTAATGATGATTTTCCTTTTAAGGTGAAGCGAGTTTATTTAGTTACGGCCAAAAATAATCAATCACGTGGGGGCCATGCCCACAGAATTGAGTCTGAGTTATTTATCGCCGCTCAGGGGACGGTAAAGGCGAAAGTGAATGCCAATGGGAATGATGAGGTGATAACCCTCGACAAAAAAAACAAAGCCTTAGAAGTCGCTCCATTTTGTTGGCATGAGTTCTATGATTTTTCTGAGGATGCGATCCTTCTTTGCTTTTCATCTACTCATTACCTTCCGGGAGAGACGAATTATATTACCGATAAGGCTGAATTTTTAAATAATTTTAAAGCGTAATTTCTACATCAGCTTGTCGATTTAGCTTTCCTAAATCTACGTTTTTTTGTTTGGCTTCCCAATATTGATTTTTAGGGTCAGGGTGAAAACGAAGTTCATCGGCTTTTAAGATGATTTTAGCTCCAGGTTTTTTGAAATCGGGGTTACGTCTTATTTTGAATATTTGCAAGAAGCGCAGAGTGGTCTCAATAAAATTTATTTTTTTACTCGGAACGGTATTTTTACTTTGGTTTTCATTTAAGGTTACCACTATTGGAAAAGCTTCCCCAAAAGCATTTACCCATGAATTTGATTCTATAAATTTGGGCCATAAATCATATGGATCATAGAGTGGAAGATTATGGGTAAACAAGTGGGCGCTATAAGCATCTTGTTCAACAATTTCTAAATTTTGGGCTGAAATAAAATGATTAGGGCAAATACGAGCCCTATGATAAGCTGGTTTAGCTAAATTAGAGGTTAACTTCAAAAGCAGGTTAGTAAAAAAACGAGCCGTCCAAATCCTTCCAGGAATGGCAATAATAAAAAAATCTATATCTGAAGTCGGTTTTGAAATTCCCTGGACCATACTGCCTGATAAAAAAACGGCTGCGACCCCTGGAAGATGTCCGATTATTTGAGCCCAGCGATTCGCTTTTCGTTGGATTTTTTCCATAAACTTAATCTAACGAACTGCTTGCGGCATTCAAGCTGAAGAAGAAAGTCGTAATAATTTTTTCTTGTCTCGTTCTGCATTAAAAAGAACCATTTCCACCGATGCGAGCGTTAATATTACATGAGATTGAGCTCGTACCTTTGCAATTTGTCTCATCAACTCTGATTGGGTTCTTAAGTTAAATAACCCCAGTTCAAAATGGTCTCCGTCCGAACTTAATAATCTCAAAGCGCCAGACTGTCTTGGCGAACCATTTTTACCTGAACGTAAGCGACATAACCTTGGCTGGCCATCAAAATGAGTTGCGCCCATTAACAAATCAATATCTTGTGCCTTCAATAAGTCACCTTCCCAGACAAGCGACTCGTCCGCGCTGAGAGTCGCTGGTAATGAGTCAAAAGATTTAGATTGGTCCCAGTGTCGCACGCCTAATTGAGGAATTTCTCTCACTCGTAAGCCGGCCATTCTATCTACCTCTAAGCCAATTTCACCAAAATTTCTTAATCTCATTCTATTAAAACTTTACCAACGTAGCATCCCAAATCAAATTATGCAGAAAACCATTCTCGGCTTTTTGGGTTTGATACTCAACCCCTTTAAACACTTGGTTTTTCATGAATTCATATTTTGCCGCTAGCACTTTTGAGTAGGTCGATATCTGACGAAACTTTTCACCATGAAGTCGATAAAATAAATAACTTTCTGCGAAATCTTCAAATGGAGAAGTCATTGCGTAGCCAGAAATAAAATCACCGCGTACTGCCAATGGACTTTTAGTTTTATAATCAATCCAAGAGAGATGATAAAAATCTAAGCTTGGGTCATTAGCATAAACCTGAGTTCCGGAAGTCCAGAACACCGTCTTAGTATAAGAATTAGTAGTTAACATGCCTAAATCAACTATGTGTCCCATTTCATGGGTAAATACCGCTCGCAGCTCTTCGTCGGTCGCAATAGATTCAGTATTTAAAATCATCATCTGCGAATTCGCTAAGCCGCGAGACTCATGTTTATCTTTTCTGACTTCAAGTTCTTTTAAAGCGGCTGTATGAGTAGTCGGTAAATCAAGCAATGATGCCTGTAGCGTTGTTTGAATATTTTTAAGTTCAGATTGATCATTACGACTAAACTTCTTAGCAGAGAAAAGCCCTTCCCATGGTTTCTTGCTAAAATATTGAGTAATACCACCTGGTTTTTTAACCGTCGTCACATTAAAAGATTGATAGCTTGATGATTGAGCTGAAGACTCACTCGCAAATGATAAAAAAATCAAGAAGCTGAAGACCAATAAAACAACACGCATAAAGTAAATATTAGTAAACTTACGATTTGTATTGGTGTTGTTTTAAGTACTTTTAAATTAAAATAATGATTTGTCAAACATCTTGGTTCATAAAAAAAGCGCCCTGGTGGACGCTCTAACAAATTTCGAATAAAACAATTTTGCTTAAGCTTTCTTCTTTTTAGATTCTGGCTTTTCAACCACCGTCAATTCAACTTTACCACCCGCTTTCTCAATGGCGGCCTTAGCGGTTTTTGAAATTAGAACTTCACTCACATTAAGCTTCTTTTTTAGCTCACTTCCATCATTTAGAATTTTAACTCCCATACCTTTTTTAGTCACTAAACCCGCTTCAACCAAAGCGGCAAAATCAATATTAGCACCATCTTTAAAAGCTTCCTCTAATACAGCCAGTTTAACCACTTGGTTGTAAACCTTATTTGGGCTTCGGAAACCACGCATCTTAGGCATACGTTTGATCAAAGGCGTTTGACCTCCTTCGAAACCAGGACGAACACCACCGCCTGAACGAGCGTTTTGACCATTCATTCCACGACCTCCGTAGGTACCGTTTCCGGTAGCATTACCTTGTCCGCGACGCTTTCGCGCAACTTTTTTATTTTTCGGAGTCAATTCGTGTAATTTCATAATTTTAAACTTTAAGTTCTAGACCTCAATTAAGCGTCTTTCTTTTTAGCAGGTGCTTTTTTAGCTTCTTTCACCTTAGTGGCTTTCGCTTCAGCTTCAGCCGCTACTTCATCTTCAGATTTAGTTTCAATTGGAGCTCTATTTTGTAAGGCTCGTAAACATTCCATCGTCGCGTAAACCGAATTCAATTTGTTACGTGAACCGTGCATTTTAGAAAGTACATTCTTTATACCCGCTAGTTCAAGTACTTTACGTACCGCCCCACCAGCAATTACCCCTTTACCTTCTGGTGCAGGCAGCAAGAATACTTTACTCGCTTTAAATTTGTAACTTACAGCGTGTGGAATTGTATCTTCAAAAATTGGCACTGTAACCATATTTCTTTTCGCTTCAGCAATGGCTTTTTGAACCCCGCTCATTACTTCAGCTGATTTTCCAATTCCGTACCCCACACGTCCTTTTTGATCACCAATAACCACTGAAACTCGGAAACGAAGTTGTCGTCCTCCTTTAGTTACTCGCGTTACACGATCGATTTGAATAATTGATTCTTCAAATTCTTTCGCTTCACGTGGTTTTCTATCACGACGACCTCGGCCTCCGCCAGAACGACGTTCACCTTGATCTGAATTGTTCCCTGAAGTTCTTTTGTCTGCACTTACTTTCGGTGCATCTGCTTGAACTTTTGGAGCCGCATCTGCAGCTGGAGCTGTAGTTGCTTCTGTTTTTGGGGTCGTGTTTTCTTCTGTCATAGTTTAATAGGTTGTTTTAGAACGCAATGCTTAAAATTTTAATCCTCCTTCTCGAGCGGCTTCCGCTAAAGCTTTAATTTGACCGTGGTAGAGATAACCGTTTCGATCAAAAGTTACTTCTTCAACTTTAGATTTCTTGGCCATTTCAGCAATAGCCTTACCCACTTCTTGAGCACCAGCTACTCCCGTTTTACCTTTAAGGTTAGAAGTACCGCACAACACTTTGTTTTGGGTGTCATCTACGATTTGTGCGTAGATAGCTTTAAGTGAGCGGTATACCACCAGTCGAGGTCGACCAGAAGTTTTGGCTTTCGCGTGCGTGCGTCGTGCACGAGCGAGTCTTTGTTGTCGTTTAATATCAATAGTGCTCATAATTATTTAGCGGCTGATTTACCAGCTTTAAGTTGTACGTGTTCATCGGCGTATCGAACCCCTTTACCTTTATAAGGTTCTGGTTTTCGAAGAGCGCGGATATTAGCGGCTGTTTGCCCAACAAGTTGTTTATCAATACTCATCAAAGTGAAGATGTTTTGATTTTTTTCTTCAAATTTTACGTCTACTCCTTGTGGAAGTGGGAAAGTAATCGAGTGTGAGTAACCAAGATTGAATTCTAGATCCGTTCCTTTTTGAGCTACACGGTAACCTACCCCTCGAACCTCAAGCTTCTTAGAGAAACCTTCTGTTACCCCCTCCATAAGGTTTTGAACCAAGCTTCGGTATAAACCGTGACGAGCACGAGCTGATTTAGAATCATTCGCTCGTTCAACCACCACTGTTCCGTCTTCTTGTTTCAAAGAAACAAATTCAGACTCAAAGGTTTGTGATAATTCGCCCTTCGGGCCTTTAACACTTACCACGTTCCCATCGATTTTAACTTCGACTTTTTCTGGGATTGTAACCGGTTTTTTTCCAATACGTGACATAATATAAATTTGAGCGCTGAACGCAGATTAATTAGCTAACTTCACACAATAACTCTCCACCAACTCCTAAAGCTCTCGCTTCATATCCTGTAATAACTCCTTTTGAAGTTGAAACAATCGCTATCCCGAGTCCGTTTAAAACTCGACGAACCTCTTGGCTGCCAACATAAATTCGTTGACCAGGCTTAGATACTCGTTTAAGGGTTAGGGTTTTTTCAGGGAGTCCCAACACTAAGTTTTTGTATGCTTTCCCTTCGATGGCTTCAACATCAATTGAAGCTAAGAATTTGTTTTTAAGCATTACTCGTGCCATTTGCTCTTTTAATTTAGAGTAAGGCACTTTTACTTGTGATTGTCCCGCCATTTGAGCGTTACGAATTCGTGTTAGAAAGTCTGCGATTGGATCTACCATAGTTTAAGTTTAAAGTTTTAAATTGTTTACCAAGAAGATTTACGAACTCCTGGAATTTCCCCTTTTTCGGCTAGTTCACGAAACAAACATCGAGAGATTCCGAAGTCACTCATGTACCCACCAACTCGACCCGTAACTTTACACCGGTTATAAGCCCGTGTTTTGTACTTATCTTTTCCTTTGGTGGCATGTTTAACTTGTTCGTATGAACCATCCGCTTTTTTAGCGAGTGCACGCTCCATCATGCGTTGTTGTTTGACGACCATTGCTTTTCTTACCATTTTGAATTAATTAGTTTCTTCTTTAACTTCGTGCTTCTTAATGAACGGAAAGCTCATTTCTTCAAGCAATTTAACGGTGTGTTCTTTATCTTTAGTTGAAGTAACAATCGTTACTTGAACTCCGTGTACTTTTCGTGGATCTTCAACATCCACTTCCGGAAATACGGTATGCTCAGAGAAACCAAACGAACAATTCCCGTCTTTATCGAAGATGTTTCGTTTTACACCTCGGAAACCTCGAACCCGTGGGAAAACTACATTGATTACTTTATCAAGAAAATCGTAAGCGCTTTCACCTCGAAGGGTTACACACATACCAACTGGCATCCCTTCACGTAGTTTGAAGTTAGAAACTGACATACGAGATTTTCGTAATACTGGTTTTTGACCGGTAATTTTGGTCAGAGTTTCTTCAACCGTTCCGAAATCTTTAGTGCCTAAACGTTGAAGGTAAGACCCCATTCCCACGTTTACAACCACTTTTTGAATTCGTGGAGCTTGCATGACATTCTTCATTCCCAAATCTTTGATGATCTTAGGAAGAATTTCTTTTTGGTAACGTTGTTGTAATTCAGATGCCATGGTTAAGCTTTAATCTTTTTAACTTCTTTCTTAGAGGCTTCTTTTTTAGGAGCTTCTTTTTTAGCGGCTGCGGCTTTGGTAATAGCTTGGCCAGATTTTTTTGCAACTCTCGTTTTAGCGCCTTTCGCATCCACCAAGTAACCCACTCGAGTTGGCTTGCCAGATTTAGGGTCTACCACTGACACATTAGAAATGTGAATTGGAACAAAGATTTCAGTTCGGTCTCCCGGAACACCATCTCGACCTTTTACATGTTTGATTTTAGCATTTACGCCTTCAACCAAAACTTTCTCTTGTGCTATGTAAATCTTAGAAACTACTCCAGATTTGCCACGGTCTTTACCCGTTCGCACTATTACGTTATCGCCTACTCTAATTTTCATGTTTATAGTACTTCAGGAGCTAGAGAAATAATTTTCTGAAAACCTTTGTGTCGAAGTTCACGAGCCACTGGGCCGAAAACACGAGTTCCTTTAGGTTGTCCTTGATCGTTTACAATTACGACCGCATTTTCATCGAAACGAATGTAACTTCCGTCTCGTCGTCGCAGTGGAGAAACTTGTCGAACGATAACCGCTCTTTCAACTTTCTTCTTTTTAACCACTCCTTTAGGAGCGGCTGTTTTAACCGAAACAACAATCACGTCACCCACTTCTGCATATCGACGTTTTGAACCTCCCAAAACTTTGATACACATAACGGTTTTAGCGCCGGTGTTGTCGGCAACCCGAAGGCGAGTCATATCTTGAATCATGCTTTTTTATCAATGTTAGTGAGTGCCCAAGTTTTTCGTTTAGAAACGGGTCGAGCTTGTACAATAGAAACTTCATCGCCAACCTTGGCTTCAGTTTTCTCATCGTGAACCAAAAAGTTTTTAGTTCGTAAATATTGTTTCTTGTATTTCGGGTGAGTTTGGTACGAGCGAACTTGTACTTTAATAGTTTTCTCACCAGAGATTTTAACAACAACGCCTTGCTTGGTAATCATTATGAAGCTTGGTTATTTAGCAGTGTTTTAATTTGAGCGATCATTCGTCGCTTTTTAGAGATTTGTGATGTATCAGCACTTTGCTGAGTTTTAACGTGGAAACGGCTAACCGCTAGCTCACGCTGAGTTTTTCTAAGTTGTTCGTACAACTTTTTAACATTCATTTGTCGTAGTTCTTGGATTTTCATGGCTTACAACTGATTATCTATTACCTTACATTTAACTGACAACTTGTAGGTTGCTAACTTTAGCGCTTCGCGCATTAGCTCCTTATCGGCTCCAGCCATTTCAAATAAAACTTTACCTGGTAGCACTTGAGCCACCCATTTATCTGGAGCCCCTTTACCAGAACCCATCGGAACCTCACCAGATTTAGCGGTTAGGATTTTGTCAGGAAAGACTCGAATCCAAACTTTTCCACCTCGTTTCACCGCTCGAGCGATTGCTCGACGAGCCGCTTCAATTTCACGGGCATTTAATTCCCCAGCACTAGTGGCTTTGATACCAATTTCCCCGAAAGAAATTTTATTTCCCCGAGTCGCCACGCCACTCCCTTGAGAGCGCATACGATGCTGTCGTCGGTATTTGGATTTTTTAGGCTGTAACATGAGAGTTATTAACTAGTTGAACTAGATTTATTAAGCAGATAACCGAAGTTGATCTGACTCCATGAAAGGAGATTTGATGTGTTTAGACTGTAGTTTGTCGCTTCTTTCAAGCTTTGACACACACAGCCATAAAGCCGGCCGATAGTACAAAGAAGCTATGGGCTGTCAAGAGAAGTTTCATAGTTTTAGTAAGACCCTTTCTATGGAAAGGAATTAACGAGTCTGATAAGTCGTATAGCCACTATATGGACTGCTATATCTTCGACTCGTCGTTCGACGTTCTGAAGTTTGGCTATTCGAATTACTCGTAGAAGTCATCGTCGTTTTTTCGCGCAAAGATTGGTAATAACGGAGCCGAGCCGAAACGCTATTACTCGTTGGCGCGCTTGCGACATTTGCGGATGGGATGTTTACCAGTTTTTTATAATAAGAATAAGCCGCGTTATCAACTCTGGCTTTTCGGTTTGAATATTGCCTCACCCAATCATCGAGTTGGGCGTATTCCAAAATATAAGAACGGCCAAGCGAATCCTTTAGAGTCGGGATTCCAATATAACTCCCAAACTGATCAAAGGCCGCTCCGCCAGAGTTACCAAAATTTACCCGGGCATCGGTTTGCGTATACAGTTCTCCAGTGTTTTCTAATCGGTAACGGGCGAGCACTTTCCCCCGCGTAGTGGTGGGCGCATCACCCTTAAAATTTAAGCCTTTAGTCGGATCTTTCTGCCAGGCCTCAAAAGCCTCTAAAGTTTTCGTTCCGCCAAAATTTTGAGCACTTGAACCATCTGGAACTGGAAACCCGACTATTCGAATGACATCATCAGTACTGCGAATAGAAGCCGATGGACGTACTGATAGTAAAAAATCATCTGGATCTAGAGTCTTAATTAAAGCCACATCTATCGTATTATGCATGGCGGAAATACCCGCAGCGACATTACATTTAACCGATCTTGTTTCTTGCGCCTGGGCTGGACACAAAAGCAAAAAATCCGCCGTTTTCCCCTCAACTTTAACTACATGCTTATTGGTGATCACAAAATCTTTATCGATCGCGGTACCAGAACCAAAAGAAAAAGGCGAAAGTTTTTCATTTTGTTCATCCCAAGAAAACGCCACAATTTGTACTAATTCGGCATTCGCAAAAGCGCATAACGGCAGACACAAAACACTAAAGGCGATAAAAAGATTTTTTTTCATATTTGGTTTACACTTACTATAACGCAATTTTAAATTTAAAGTGACGAGTTAGCCTAGCGCTGAAGTAAAAATAATGGTGCGGTAAAATTATGAAATTTAAAAACAAAGCTATGTATTGGATTATTGGCGTTATCGGCCTTGTATTTCTCACATGGGTGGTATACGGATATTTGGCGGTTCGCAGTGTGGAACAACTTTCTTACACCGTAGAATCAAAAGAAAATGGTTACGAGATTCGCAATTATCCGGCGCATATTCGGGCACAAACAAAAATTGAGGGAAATGTCGCAAGTGCCAGCAGTAAGGCTTTTGGTATTGTGGCTGGCTATATTTTTGGGGATAACCAATCACAAGACAAAATTGCCATGACCACTCCCGTCATACAAAAACAGTCATCGGAAAAAATCGCGATGACGACCCCTGTTATTCAAAATGAAAGTGCCGGCGAATTCTCTTTCGTGATTCCTTCTAAATACAAACTAAAAGATCTTCCGAAACCAAATGACGATCGAGTAGAATTAGTGGAAGTGCCAGCCAAAAGAGTTGCCGCTTTGCAATTTAGTGGATTCTTTACAGCCAAAAGATTTAAAGCCAAAGAAGCCCTGTTAATTGAACGTTTAGAGCGAGACGATTTAGCGTATGGTGCTATTTCAACCGTTGGCTATAATCCTCCGCTTACGCCTCCGTTTATGAGCCGGTTGGAGGTGTGGGCAGAGTTGGAGTAAAAGATTTAACTTTAAGTATAACAACTCCTAGCGTTTCGAAAATTACTTTAATTTCTTGCAACTCAAATAAATCATCACCAGCTGATAAGTCACCAATATGTATTTTATTTCGCTGTTTTCTCAATAAGTCACATTTGTCATATAAACCCTGATCAATAATATTTTCTTTCTTAGCTGTTCGATTTAGTTCGTCGAACTTTACATCACACCATTCACGTTCTGTTATTTTTTTACTACATAAGAAAAGCTCATCCCCATTATCAAGCTTATAAATTGACTTAATATTTTTATACTCTTTCGTTTTTGAAGGCTTGGAATTAGACATTTTATCAAGACAATAATGTAACAAACCTTCCGTAATAGATGCTGCATATATTACAATAGTTTTATAAATAGAATATTTTACAGAGCCTGGCACAGAATATGAATTTGATAGGTCAAATAAGAAGGCAATATATTGAGAAGCAATACAAATATTCTCTTTTAAGTCTTCATTCTGAATAAAAGAAAATCTGTTCGACTGCAAATTAGCTACTTCTACAAAAGTTATCTCATGTAGCTGTTTAAGAGTCATCTCTCAAAAATTTACTCAAAGAAGAATACCCTTTTTTATCTAAAAAAGTACCAAGCTCCATATCGCTTCGTACACCAAAATCTTTACCATATTTTTTTTCTATAGTACCCATTTTTGTATCCGACCTTTTAGCTCGAATACGACCATCAACATTCTTATCTCTTGTCATAAACTATTTATAACTTTTAAAAATCAAAAGATCAAATAGCATGCTTGATTTAAAGTTAATATTTCAGACACGACAAAAAACCGCAGATGCGGTTAGTAATAATTTAATGATTGAGAGATTCTTGCCCATTTCTCCTTCGGAGAAATGGGCAAATTATTTTCTACAACAAAAAAAGAGAGCTCGCTCTCTTTTGTTTGATTGAGAAAATTCTCTTTCATTTCGGACGCAATGTCTGGCTAATCTTCTCACCAGTTAGTTTAGTGACTCGTAGAGTATAAACAGATTAGTGAGAAAATAAGCCAGACCGACCGCAGCATATTAGGTTGAATAAAGAAATTACGTAAAACTTTATCAACTTCTTAGAGCATTCTTACAATCGTAAGATTACTACTCAGTAGCTACTATCCTCTGGATGAGGAGGGATTCCATCCGCACATTCCCGTACGGATACCTTGTTACGACTTAAGCCCAGTCATTGGTTTCACCTTAGGCCACAATTACTTTGCAGACTTCGAGCGCCCCCAACTCCCGTGCCTTGACGGGCGGTGAGTACAAGACCCAGGAACATATTCACCGTACCATGACTGATATACGGTTACTAGCGATTCCAACTTCATGAAGTCGAGTTGCAGACTTCAATCCGAACTGAGATTGGTTTTTTCTGTTTTCGCTCCACCTTACGGCTTCGTTTCAGTTTGTACCAACCATTGTATTACGGGTGTAGCCCCAGACATAAGGGTCATGCTGATTTGACGTCATCCTCACCTTCCTCCCGTTTGTAACGGGCAGTCTCGCATGAAAATACAACATACGACGAGGGTTGCGCTCGTTAACGGACTTAACCGAACACCTCAAGGCACGAGCTGACGGCAACCATGCAACGCCTGTCACTATTCCGGCCGAACCGACCCAATTATTTCTAAAAGGTACGAATAGGATGTCAAGTCTGGGTAAGGTTACTCGCTTATTGACGAATTAAACCCCATAATCCACCGCTTGTGTGGGTCCCCGTCTATTCCTTTGTGTTTTAGCCTTGCGGCCGTACTACACAGGCGGCATGCTTAACGGGTTACCTAAGACACAGACCCCAGGTCGAGGGGGCCTACATCGAGCATGCATCGTTTACGGCGTAGACTACACGGGTATCTAATCCGTTTTGCTACCTACGCTTTCGTCTCTGAGTGTCAGGAATGGTCCAGTATGCTGCCTTCGCTTTTGGTGTTCCTGTGCATATCTACGGATTTTACCCCTACTTGCACAATTCCGCATACCTCTCCCACCCTCTAGAAACACAGTTTAGATTACAGCACCGAAGTTGAGCTCCGGTATTTAATAACCTACTTATGCCTCCACCTGCAGACGCTTTACGCCCAATAATTCCGGGTAACGCTTGCCCCTTACGTATTACCGCGGCTGCTGGCACGTAATTAGCCGGGGCTTATTCCTAAGGTACCGTCAGATCTTCTTCCCTTAGAAAAGGTGTTTACGACCCATGGGCCTTCATCCACCACGCGGTGTCGCTCCGTCAGACTTTCGTCCATTGCGGAAGATTCCTTACTGCTGCCTCCCGTAGGAGTATGGACCGTGTCTCAGTTCCATCGCGGCTGGTCATGCTCTCACACCAGCTACTCGTCATAGTCTTGGTAGGCCTTTACCCCACCAACTAACTGATAAGCCGCAAGCTCCTCCCGTACCGATAAATCTTTACCCTTTCGGGACCATCCGGTATTAGCACAGCTTTCACTGTGTTATCCCTGAGTACGGGGCAGATGCTTACGTGTTACTCGCTCGTCCGCCGCTTTTACTAAATAAAGTAAACTTTACTTAGCTCTCGCTCGACTTGCATGTATTAGGCGCACCGCCAGCGTTCACCCTGAGCCAGGATCAAACTCTTCGTAAAGAATAGTAAAACCAAAATAGTTGTTAGATCTGCGAGCGTACCCGAGGGTTCTAAAAATATGTTGGGATCAATAACTTCATAAAGAAGAGCGTTCGTGTACTAAACGAACACTGATATTGGCATCAAGTTAAACGTGACATTAAATGTTACATTATTACTCGAAATGTAAGTTTTTAAAGAACTTACAAACTTTTAAATTCAAATGAATAAACGTTGATTTTTTGTTGCTTCTAACAGCCCGGCTAGGGATCTGTTAGAGTTGCGTCCGAAATGAAAAAGAACTTAACGAATTTGCGATGGTTTAATCTCGCAATCAAATTTCGAGGCAATTAGATATTTGTCTCGGAAACTTTTGGTTAAATGAGAAAGAAGAGTTCTTTCCCCCACGCTTTGCACTACCATATTTGAATGAGTGCCAGTTAGTGTACATTTGGGGAACAGTTACCTGCGCCAAGTGCCGACGGAATATAGGAACAAGTTGCCGCCGTGTCAAAACTTTTTTGGGGGAATTTTATTAAATCTATTTTATATACCCCAAAGACTTCAAATACTCGACGCTTTTGCCTGTAAAAACAAATGAGTAATGCCAAGGAATACTGCCCGGATTAATTTGGTTGGCATAATAGGCCAGCGCATTCGTGCAATTATTGGTAACCGTATTATAAAACTGAGGATTTGAATGTAGCTTGTCGGTTTCCCGGGCGAAGGCTTTGAGCAAACCTTTTTTATCGGCCTCAGATAAAACTAGTTCGTGCTTAAAAAGCTTATAATCGTAGTAATCAGTTCTGCGAGAAGTTAAGTCGGCCTCAGTAGCCCAAGTGTGCACCAGCATGAATCCTTTAAGGGCGCCTTTTAAAAGTGAATACTCTTGGCCTTGGCGGCGGCGAGTTTCAACCGAAACCCCAATATTTTTTTTATCTCCATATTTTTCATCAAACTCAAACACCACAAACGTATGCGCAACTAAACCCGATTTATCGAGCGGCTGTAAATAGAACCAAACTTTTTCTAAATCCTTTAGTTGGTAGGTTTGAGCAAAATAGTCTTCGGTTAAAACTAAGTCTTTGGCGTAAGTCCAATCTCGAATCCCTTTGAAGCGAATTTCGGATTCATCAGCTGAAATTTCTGTTTGGGCTAGAACTCGCACATCATCATCCCAGTCAGCCACCATGAGTGGTTGTTTAAAGTTCAGAAGTAGCCCTAATACAATTAAGAACGGAATTCCACCGAATAACAAATATTTCTTTATAGGTTTTTTCATTAAAGCACTTTTATATCGGCGGCGATATTTTTAGCTTTAGCCACTACCGCTTGAATGTCGGCGTCAACTTCATCATATACCATTACCACGCCCATACGGCGGTAGGGTCTTTGGGTGGGCTTACCAAACAAAAACACATTTGTCCGAACGTTGGTTAAAGCGGCTTTTACGCCTTTAAAAACTGGCGCTTCACCTTCTTTATCAGCCAGTACAACTGAACTGGCCCCTGAATGAAGCAATTCGATTTGTGGAATGGGCAAGCCTAAAATTGCTCGAGCGTGTAATTCAAATTGGTTTAAGTTTTGTGTTTGCGCCAGCGTCACCATGCCGGTGTCATGCGGCCGAGGCGAAAGCTCTGAAAACCAGACATCATTTTCCCCGATAAAAAATTCTACGCCAAAAATTCCAGCTCCTCCTAAAGCCTCGGTAACGGTTTTGGCCATGGTTTGGGCTTTTTGAAGTAGTTCTGGTTTCATGGGGCAAGGCTGCCAGCTTTGCCGGTAGTCCCCTCGCTCTTGCACATGCCCGATTGGCGCACAAAAAAGCGTTGGGCCTTCTTTTTGGGTAACGGTTAAAAGTGTAATTTCATACTGAAAATCAATAAACGCTTCCACGATCACTTCTACAATATCACCGCGCGAACCTTCAACGGCATAATTCCAAGCATCCGCTACGTCGTCGGCTGTTTTTAAAACCGATTGCCCTTTACCGCTGCTCGACATCAGGGGTTTTACCACACATGGAAAGCCAATTGATTCGGCGGCCATTCTCAGCTGAGACTCAGAAGTCGCGTATTGATAATCGGCCGTTTTAAGATTTAGTTCTTGAGCGGCTAAATCACGAATGGCTTTTCGGTTCATCGTAAAATTAGCCCCCATAGCACTGGGAACGACTTGAATCCCTTGAGCTTCAAAATCATAAAAGTGCTCAGTTCTAATGGCTTCAATTTCTGGGACAATAATGTCTGGTTGGTGCTTTTTAACAATAGCGTCTAAGGCCTTTCCGTCTAACATATTAATCACTTCAAAATCATCCGCCACTTGCATGGCCGGAGCACCCGCGTAACGATCAACCGCAACCACGTATTGCCCCAAACGTTGGCAAGCAATCACAAATTCTTTTCCCAGTTCTCCAGAGCCGAGCAATAAAATTTTTTTCATAAGTTTTGTTTAAGACTGTGGAATAAATAAGGCCGCCCCACCTGTAAAGCGTTCAATTTCGATAATATCGGCGAGCAAAAAAGCTTCTTCCCTATCGCCTGGTGCTGACACAATTTCTTGAATTTCGGTAATAACGGGTCCACCTTGCTTGAAATAAACGATCACTCGATCACCTTTAGCAAATTGTCCTTTCTCGGTGTTACCACGAATCAAAGCTAAATTATCGGTTCCATAGGCGTAAGGCTGCGCACCAGATATATTGAATTGGGCTTTAATTTGATTCGCATTGTAGGGAACACGGAGTGGCATTTTTTCCGCCAGATTCACCATCTGCGCTTTAAGTGTAGACCTAATGGGGAGCATTATGGTGTATTTCAAAACGGAAGCGCCTACCCAGTTTTCGAGCCGCGCTTCCATCGTGTTAAGACTTTGAAGTCTCGCTGAACGAGTCATTCTATCGTTGTTAGCGATCGTTCTAATTGACTCCTCCAACGGTTTAAGCGTTGGTTTAAGTTTGTAGGCGACTGTTTCATATTTTTGTTTTTGCTCGGCACTAAGCTCGGCATATTGCTGAGGCAAACTTTGCGCAAACGCCACCGAGAAAAGAAAACTAAAAGCGATTAAATATTTCATTCAAAAATAGTATAGAACACCTTCAGTTCCCCTTAAAAAGATTTTACCGATTTGTACCTAAAACAATTTTGCTTGGTTTAGCCACTTTTTTAAAGGTTCATAGCTTTGGCGGTGTTCATCACAGTGAACCCCTTCATTTAAAAGTTTTAAATGTTCGGCGGCACCGTAACCTTTGTGGGTTTCAAAGCTAAATTCGGTGAATTTTTTAGCGGCTTCAATCATATAATCGTCACGAGTCACTTTGGCGATAATCGAGGCGGCGGAAATTTTAAGCACTTTCTCATCTCCTTTTACAATATCTTCGGATGGGTAAGGGAATTTAAATTTGTCGCGTCCATCAACCTGCAGTTGTATGTGCGTCGTGGGAATACCAGATTTATTTTTCGGCAGATTATTTCTTAAGTTTTCAACGGCTTGATTCATGGCCATTTCGTTCGCCGGTTTGATACCCATTTCATCAATGAGAACCGCTGAAACTAAAGCTGCGCCCCAAAAAGAATTTTCGGTTAACCACTGGTAAGCTTGTCGACGTTGTGGGTCAGTTAGTTTTTTTGAATCTTTGATAAGGGCAAAAACTTCACAGTTTTCTGGGGTCAGATTCTCTTTAAAAGCTACCGCTCCGGCCACAACTGGACCCGCTAAAGCGCCGCGACCGGCTTCATCTATTCCTATGATCATTAAGTGGATGATAGCAGAAACTAGGCTTTGTCTAGTAAACTTTCGAGTCCGCCTTCCTCTCTATCTTTTTGCCAAAAGACTTCCTCAGTCGTGTTGATCAGTAATGTATATAAACCGCGAGCGATTTCATCTTCTCTCTTTTTATCGACGGCATACCATAGCGCTTGTTGACCGACTTGTCCTAAATCAAGTCTATTGACTGATAACGCGTCTAAAGCTAAATTTACTCGACTTGAAATACTTGGTTTGCTCATATTATTTCCCAAACCAAACATAATACTCACCTCTGGATTATAATTAACACTGATTCGATCTTCACCCAGACCATCTTCACTTTTAAATAAAGCTTGTAATTCCTCAATATCTTGTGATGTAAGTTTTTGACTCGCTGGTCCAGCTAAAATTCTGACGCTTCTGTTTTCAGAAGAATTATTATCAATCCAAACCAGGTTTTTAGTCTCAGCCCAAGTTTTAAAAGTTCCCTGTAATTTTTCTCGATCCGCTTTTCTAAGCCGAACACCCGAGTATTTAAATTCTAGAATAGCCCCATCTCGGGGTTGAATTATTTCCACACCACCAGGTCTAAAATTATGCTTCGCAATGTGGGTGACTTTGCCTTCCGCTAAATTCTCGGGATCAAATACAAACACATCTGCATCCGCTTGTTCTAATTCTGGAATTGAATCAGATTGCACGACCCCGGCATCAGCCCCATATTCCGCTCCAAACAAGGCTTCAGCTAAATCCCAGCCAATTGCATCTACTGTTTTTGCTAACTTTGGATTGGCGAGTAATCCTGGATTAATACTGAGAACACCACGAACTTTTTTTTCCACTAATAAAGCGGTTTTAACTTTATCACGATTATCTTTTACTAGCTCCGCCAAAATTACCGCGGCTAACATTTCAGAATAGCCTCGGTTCACAGCTAGCGCCGGACAATAGCCAGGGACTATAACTACTTTCGGACTTTCAGAATTTTTTAAAACACTTTTTACCCGCTTACTCACTAGATTTCGAACAGCCAAAACCGACTTTTCTCGACTAATTCTATCTTCAAATTGTGCTTCTGGATCTTCTGATGAATCATAAGCTCTATTCGGCAAGTCTTCGGTTTTAACACTCCCAACATTAATCCCGATTGACTTAAAATATGTATTGTAAATTTTCTCGGCTAAAATCTCTCCAAAACCAGTGACTGTGAAATAATTTCCGTCTTTTGTTTTAATAAAAGTATCCTCACCTAACTTAAAAATCTTATCAGATTCAGGGTCGAAATGGTCTACTTGCGTTCTTAACCAGGTAATAGTTTCTGTGACGATTTCTCTAATTGCAGGGAGGCTTTCGTGAACATTTCCAACGTTATCTTCAATGACCTCAAGAGTAAACGCCCCTATTCTATCAATAATTTCATGAATCGATTTTTTGTCTATTGATGGCTCATTTAGCCGCTGGGCAATTTCAAGTAGATGGCTCGTGGTATTAAAACCTTTTTCACGGCTTTTTCCCGAATCGGAGGCTAAGCTTTCATGAGAAAATTTTGAATAATTTTCATCTGATGATCGAATCGCTGAAACCACTAGTATACTTTCAACACCTCGTTTTAAGCGGTTAATTGCTTGGTTTGCATTTTGAATTAAACGGCCTGCATTATCACCACCGATTTTAATCACAGCTCTTTCAACCGACTCTAAAGCTTGCAGGCCGCTTAAACTTCTATCAATACAACTCATTAAACAATTTATAAAACTTTGACAACATAAGTCAATACGTCGCTTGATATTTCGTGATTTATATTTAGATTATATAAAAAATTATTACTTTTTAAATATGGCTGAAAGATTACAAACAGAAGACTTTGATTACCAAGGCATGGTTATTTTAGGAGCGTCAGGTAATATCGGCACCCGATTGATTGAGCGCGTAACAGAAAGCGATTATCCAGAGGGAGAACATATAAATAATCCTGATTTAGCCAATGGGAAAAATCCAATCAATCATCAACATCCTACAAAAATAATCGCCATTGCTGATAGCACGCATTATTATGTAGCGCTTGAAGGTATTTCTGCCGAAGTGTTACGAGCGAGTGAGAACACGCGAGTTAACGTTAAAAATTTATTAGCTGAAAAAGGAACCCCACATAACGGAGACCTAACGGCTATTAGTAAAGAAATTACATTTAAAATTAATGCCACTAACGAATGGGGGGGTGGAGTTCCAATTAAAGAAGCTCACGTTGGTTATGTTGATTTAACCGATTCACGAGAGACTAGAATTCTATACAATGAGGTGGTTAATAATACTAAAAGTGCGGTCGTTGCCGTCAGCAAAAAGGTGCTGGGTTATGCTACTAAAGCAGAATTTGATGCTTACCAACAAAGCGGTCGTGTTGAATTATTACCAACCGTTGGAGCGGGTATGGATGCGATTGCGCATCTAGCGAGTTACCCTGAAAGTCGTGAAAGTTTATTACAAGTCGATGCAATGGTTTCTGGTACAAACTTGGCAATTTGCAAAGGGTTAGAATCAGAAGCTTACCAAAAAGGACAAGTGGATTACCGGTTATCTGAGAAAAAAATTACTTGTTAGAATCAGAAGCTTACCAAAAAGGACAAGTGGAACTTCATGACCTGGTTTTCGCTGCCTGGAAAGCCGGTAACACAGAGCCGTACGCTGACACCGATATTGGTGAATCTGAAAGTGATACTTGGGTTAAAGCCCGAATTATGGCTATGAGCGCTGGTCTGCAAGCTTTACCAGAAAATATAAAAGCGGGCATGCCGTTTGTACCAAAAGTTATTGGAGAAAAATACAGTAAAGACACGATGACCGCATATATACAAGCCATAGCTGACCATGTTAACCAACCAATGCGTGAATACGTAGAAGCTAATATTACTAAAACCCACACACTGCGTCATATTGCTCGCATTAAAGTTAATGCTGATGGAAGTGAAGAAATTTCAGTCGGACTAGAACAAGTAACAAGAGATTCTGAGTTTGCAACATCAGAACAAAATGTGATCATTATTCAGGATGATACAGAAACCGTGATCTTGAAAAAACCCGGTGCGGGTCGGGACGTAACCTGTAAATCAATCGAACAAGCATTTCGAAATCTAGTTCCACGAGGGCTTCCTCGACAGAAAGTCGCTTAAAAAAGTCAGCCTAAGGAAAAAGGGCCGAAAGGCCCTTTTTTAATTGAAACTGAAAAAGGTCTTTAACGCATTCGGTCAAAGTTACGAATAAGGCTATCGTCAAAATCAGCTAAATTAACAACACCAACTCGTTTTAAGGCTTCAATGGTCCAGGTTCGTTGGGCTTGTATTAACGCGCGAGCCGGTAACCTAAAACCACGGATGTGCTCTTCTCCATGAGCCTGGCGCACCATTTCAGCAATCGCGTGTACAGTGCTCGGATTACCAAATTTAAAAGTGACAGCCGCTAAATACTCAGCCGCGCGATTTACCCGATTATCGCTGGAAGTTTCATTCGCCGCTAAAACTAGTTCTGGATGTACATTGGCCGTCACTGAAATACTGCCAATAGCGCCTTGTGTTCGATCGCGCACCACTTCGCCATCTTCACCAGACCAGATTTGATGCCCTTCTTGAGTATCCTCAAACATTTGATGTAGTTGGATCACCCTTCCATCACATTCTTTGACCCCGACAAAATTTGGATGTTTGGTTAAGTGCGCAATAATTTCTTCCGAAATTTCACGGCCCGTTCTAGATGTCACTCGATAAATAATACCAGGGCCTTCGTCTAAGGCGCGCCAAAAATGTCGAATCATATTGGCGTCCGATTGTTCACGCACATAATAAGGCGGCAACAATAATGTTGCATCGGCCCCCATATTCATGGCTCGGTGGGACAGTCTTTTTTGTTCAGCCGTCGCATTTGCTCCAGAGCCGGCAACAATCCGAATCGGTTCGTTAATTTCTGATGAAATTACGCGAGCGGTGACAATACTTCTTTGAACGGCCTCTTCATGTTCCTCAAAAGAAACTAAAGAACTTTCCCCCGTCGTTCCCATGATCACAAAACCTCTGATGCCTTGTTTCACTAAATCTCGCATGAGTTTTTCTTGAGCGGGATAATCTATTTGATTCTCAGCGGTATACATAGTCGGCAAGGCCGGCATTACGTTGGGCAGTTCTGGGCGTGGTAAGATTCTCCTACTAATATTTTCATTCGTATTAGTCGTGTCGAGTAAAGACTCAACCACCGCCTCTAGACTTTCATTTGGGGCCGTCCTTAAATGGGGCATATGTAATTCTTCTGATGTATGAGCCGGCAGTGTTGAAAATTCCCCAAGCTCTAATTTAAACAAAAAATTTGAAGGAGAAACATTTGAGGAAGGTAAATGATGTAAAAATTGCATGTTATAAATAATAAAAAATGAAGCTCTTCTAACCCTGGCGCTTAGCGTAATTATTGATCAAACGTGAAACACTATAACCGACAGCCAATAAATAAAGATTCATGTTGAATCCAGTTTTAAAGTGATAAAAAAAATAAATTTGCTTTTTGAACAAAAATATACATTTTAAACAAAATTTGTTTTATTTAAAACAGCACGTTTATGAAAACTTCTGACGCTCTTGAGCAGGTCATTTCTGGAAATCCATTCTTACAGTTTGGTTTAGCCCATCGGCTTTATAATTTAAGTGAGTTGGCCAAAATTGTGCAGCCCATTGTAGAAGTACGTATCGGCAAACCAATCCAAAGAACGGCTTTGGTAACCGGGTTATCTCGGCTTCAGAAAAAAATTCAAGCCGGGCTCCCAAACGCCCATAATTTTGAAATTGAGAACTTGAGTGTGCAAACCAATTTAGCCACGGCCACTTATGAAAAACGAGTGAAAAATCACGAGCAAATAAATCTGGCTTACAACGCCATTCAAAAACAAGGGGAATACTTTGTATACAGTGAAAGTACCAGTGAAATTACCATTTTCTTTCACAAAAAATTTGCCCCAATTTTCGAAAACATAGTGCAAGCGATTCCTAAATATCAGAACTCCGCTATTACGGCCGTGAAAGTAAAATTTGATGAAAAGTTTTTTCATGAGCCGGGGCTCGTTTATCTCATCATGCAAAAAATGATGCTGCAAAATGTTAATATTATTGAGTTTTCATCCACTTTCACCGAGTTGATTTTCTTTATTGAAAAAGATGATTTGCAACTGGTGTTTGATACGTTGCGCAGTTGTTTTGAGGTGACTAGCTTTTCAGATCAGTAGTCGCACAGTGGTCTCCAAAAAAATCATAAAAAGCGGCTTCCAGGTGAGACAATACTTGCGTTGGATTAGATTTTTCCACCAGTGCTAAACTGGTTAACACCTTCGCCTTCGCCGATGATATTTCGCTTTCCAAACAAGTTTTTTCAACACTCTCCAATACGCTATTAATTCGTCTAACACCAATGTCGATCCCCGGCTTGATTCTTTGCTGCAGAGCTTGTGCCTGTTCACAAAGCGCTTCATATTCTTGCTTATGCTGTTTAAACTCAGCCAAATTTCTCAATAATTCAGCCCAGGCCATTTGAACTTCTTTTGGTAATTTAGTCTGAACTTCTCGACACATATAAGCCACCAATCGATCAATTGAAGGGACACTTAACGCTTTACCTTCTAATTGATCAATCCCTCTACTTGGTAACGCCTCAGGTCTTTTTTTTCTGATAAAATCAGCAAAGGCCGCTTCAAAGTCTTCGGCTTTATGCTGCATAAAATACCCGAGTAATTCAGGGGGAAGAGATTTTGTTTCGTCTGCTTCACATTCATGCGCTGCACGTTGTAATTTTTGTCGATTCACCCAAAATCTTTTAACCGGTTCGGGAAAAAGCGTCATATAATTGTCGACCACTTTTTCAAAAATATTTTGGATCTCTGTCTCTAAATCACGTCGCTCCCAGGCCACTCCATTTATGGTTTCCAAACTATTAGCAAACTGCATGAACTCGTTAAAGTCGGGCTGTGCTCGTCGCTCATCAGCTTCTCTTCTTCTTTTTTCGTCTAAAGATTCTTGCGCCTCACGTGCCTCTGTTCCAAACACCTCCGGCCGTGGTTTTTTTGGGGGACGAGCCGGACCAGGCGCTTGCCCAACTTTCTTTTTCACCACTATATCTGGACTCGTTTTACCTTTATTCGAAGCGACTTTACTGGCTTGTGGTAACGCGGAATATTCAACGCCTCGTTCATCCACTTTAGGTAAAATCTGATCGGTTTCGACTCCTAAAATCTGGTTATCCACCTCCTCAATTTTTAAAGGGGTTAAATTCGAAAATTTTGTGCCAGTTAAACGCTCAAGTTGACCACTTAACATTCTTAACCAGGGTTTTATACCGCTCTTTGCATCAACCCCCGTTTCATTCACCCAAGCCAGGCAACAATCTATCCGCCACAAAGCTTGATTCATTTTGTGCCATTGTTTTTCAATTGAATCACGATTGTCATGAAACCCTTTAGCTCTCATTTGTTGAGTCGCCGTGGTGGCCATATTGGGAACGGTTTTTAAACCTTTTTCAAGGTCTGAAACGGCGCCCTCTATTTCAGTTAATACAGAGGCATATATTCTCAATTCATTTAAAGAAGAAGCTTCATCTTTACTTAAAACCGATAATACGTCCGACAGCACCGATCTTTTAAACTGGTCTACTGTTGGTACCTTTGAGGCTTTTTTCCCCACTAAGGCTCTCGAACGAGTTAGCTGCAAATGAGCCATTTGTAAATCTTCACGGGCGCCACCAAACTTATTTTGTATGAGCGCATTTAAGCGCGGCAAAAGAACACCCCCAATTTCTTGTTGCAAGGTAAAAAGTGTGGCTTCAAGGTTTTCTACCCTTTCATTAAGAGGGCGCAAAGATTTAGCTTCGTCAATTTCTAAACTTAAATCCTCCTGGTTTTCTAAATCAATTTGTTGAGTACGAGCCTGTAAATCAATTTTTCCTTCTTTCAAACGATCGGTTGAGCCATGGAAATCTTTAATCTTTTGCAGCGCTTCTTTGTAGGCCCCAGGAACCGTTCCGCTTTTCTTGCCTTTTCCATTCTCAAGTGCCGTTAAAATGAGCGAAGTAACCTGCTCCACTAAGTCCGTAAGATGATTACGTGCCTCATCAAGACTTTCTAGACCTAGCTGATTTTGTAGTCGTTGCGCCCGAGTTTGAAAAGCCTCCAAAAAATCCGCCTGGGTCTCAGACACTTGATTTGAGAACATCGGTTTTGCCTCACGCAAATTTGTATTTACTCTGTCAACTTCTGTCGGCTTCTGAAAGGGTGTCGATTTCAGCATTTAAAATATTATTCCTCTATATATAAAAACAATATAATTAAATATCAACAAATTTCGTAAAATTAACAAAATATCACTTAAATAACTAAAGCGTAACATCATAGTAATCTACTTCGCCAATGGTTTTAGGCAGAATGAGTGTTAAAGTGTCGCCAAATTTTTTCTTATCGGTGCCCATCGCCTTCCAAATATCTTCTTCGGGAATATCACAGGTTAAATCGACTTCAAATTTATTGAAAATGTTTTCAAGTCTATCTACTAAATCCCAATCGCAGAGCTCACGTTCGGCCGCATAATTCGCCGCCATAACACACCCAATAGCGACCGCACGGCCGTGGGGAATTTCGAAGCTTGAACACAATTCAATGGCATGTCCAAAGGTGTGTCCGAAGTTTAAAAATTTTCGTTTACCCGCTTCTTTTTCGTCGGCTTCAACGATAGTTTTTTTAATATTCATACTCGCTGGAGCGAGCTCAAAAATCTTAGCCCTAACTTGAGCCCAATCTTGGCTGGCCAGCGCTTCTAAATCCGCAAAGTGTTTTTCACTGGCTACCACACCGTGTTTCACCATTTCAGCAATCCCATTTTTTATTTCTAAATCCGGCAGGGTTTCAAGGAAATGATCACAGACCATTACCGCTTCTGGTTGTTGAATGGATCCAATTAAATTCTTGCCGTATTCACAATCAATGCCGGTTTTTCCCCCAATACTCGCATCCACCATACCCAGTAAGGTCGTTGGCACTTGAATAAAAGGAATGCCGCGCATAAAAATACTGGCCGCAAAACCCGTCATATCTCCTACCACGCCGCCACCAACCGCCACTAAAACCGAACCTCTATCGAGTCCAGCTTCAAAGCAAGCCGTTAAAATTTTATCAATCGTTAGCCATTTTTTTTCACTTTCCCCCGGCAACAAAACCACTTTTTGATTTTCCGGAACTTCAAATTCATGGCCAATCAAAGCTGTTTTTTCGTGCACGTTTTTATCGGTCACCAAGATGTATTTTCGATTCCCAATCTGCGTTTTTAATTCAGAACCAAGCGCTTTAAAATCTTCGTGAAAAGAAATATCGTATTTATCTTGTTTGGCAGGCGTTGTTATTTGAATTGATTTCATCGTTGTAGATTATAAAAAAAAGCCCCGCAAGTGCGAGGCTTATCTGTCACTAAAAACTTATTTTGTTTCGATCGGCAGTAGTTCGGCTTCATCAGCCATTGGATCGACTTCAATTTCTTCGTCGTGAATAATTGAGATTGAAGACACTTGGTCTTTTTTATTCTTCATCAGAATTACGCCTTGAGTGGCTCTTCCTGCGGTTTTAATTCCTTCAAGTGGAGTTCTTAGGGTTTGGCCATTTTTAGTGACTATCAGAAGATCTCCTTTCATGCCTTCGCCAATCACTCGAGCGCCGGCCACTTTACCGGTTTTAGCATTTAAATTCGCTACTTTAACCCCACTTCCACCTCGAGACTGTTCTCGGTATTCAGCCACTTTAGACATTTTACCAAGCCCATTTTCCATTACCGTTAGTAACTTAGCCGGTGACTCTGGATACAAAATATCCATTTGTATGACTTCATCATTTCCTTTTAATCGAATACCTCGAACTCCGGCAGCCGCACGCCCCATTGGCCGAACGCCTTCTTCGGGGAATCGGATAGATTTCCCTTCACGAGTAACGATAAAGATATGGTCGGTACCTGATGACATTCGAGCCCAATGTAAGGTTTCACCATCTTTAACCCCACAAGCAATTAGCCCCGAACGTCTAATATTTTTAAACAGCTCTAGCTCAGATTTTTTAATCGTTCCGCCAGTGGTACACATCACAATGTAGTCTCCTTCAGATCGGCTTAGGTTTAGAATTTCAGTAACTTTTTCGTCTGGTTGTAGTTGTAATAAATTTACGACTGGAGTTCCTTTAGCGGTTCTTCCCGCTTCTGGAATTTCGTACATTGGAAGACTAAATACGCGCCCTAAATTAGTGAAGAAGAGAAGATCGTTGTGATTGGTTCCATAAACCGATTTGGCGATGATATCTTCGTCTTTCGTTTTGGCTCCAACGACCCCAACACCACCACGACGTTGCGCGCGGAATACACTCGGACTCATTCGTTTGATGTAATTTTGTTCTGTTAGAACGACTAACATTTCTTCATCTGGAATGGTGTCTTTAGCTGAAAATTTACCAAGGGCATACGGATGAACTTTTGTTTTTCGGCCATCACCAAATTTAACGGAAACATCTTCAAGTTCTTCATGAATAATGTCGGCTTGTTTATCTCGGCTATCAAGGATTGATTGAAGTTCAGCAATCAATTTCATTTTTTCGGCTAATTCGTCTTCGATTTTTTGTCTTTCAAGACCCGCTAAAGTTTGCAGTCTCATTTCTAAAATCGCTTTGGCTTGTAAATCACTTAAGCCAAATTTGTTGATCAATTCTTCGCCCGCTTCTTCTTTTGTCGCGGCAGCTCGAATAATCGCGATTACTTGATCGATGTGATCTAAAGCAATTTTAAGACCTTCTAAAATATGCGCTCGGGCCTCTGCGACGCGCAAATCAAATTGAGTTCGTCGAACAATAACTTCAAATCGATGCACTAAGAAGTATTCAAGTACTTCTTTTAAGTTCAATAGTCGCGGGTGAATTCCGTCGACTAACGCAATCATGTTCAGGTTAAAACTTTTTTGTAGGACGGTATCTTTGTACAATTGATTTAGGATTTTTTTCGGGAAAGCGTCTTTTTTAAGTTCAATCACGATCCGCATTCCTTCACGATTCGATTCATCACGTAAATCAGAAATCCCGACGATTTTTTTGTCTCTCACTAAATCCGCGATTTTAATAATCAGTTCGGCTTTATTCACTTGATAAGGAATTTCGGTGATGATGATCGACATTCTCCCATTTTTCATTTCTTCAAGCTCTGAATTGGCCCGCATAATGATTCCTCCACGACCGGTGTGGTACATTTCTTTTACCGCTCCGCCATCATAAATTTCGGCTCCAGTTGGGAAATCCGGACCTTTAATGTCTTCCAGTAAATCATCAATCGTAGATTCCGGATTTCGAAGTAAACGAATCGTGGCTTTAATCACTTCTTCTAAATTATGCGGTGGAATGTTAGTCGCCATACCAACCGCAATCCCCATAGTTCCGTTTAACAGTAACTGTGGAACACAGGTTGGTAATACCGATGGTTCTTGAGCAGACGCATCGTAATTGGGCCTAAAATCAACTGTATCTTTCTCAATATCCCCGAGCATTAGCTCGGCTACTTTTGTCATCTTGGCTTCGGTATAACGCATGGCCGCAGCGTTATCCCCATCGATGGAACCGAAATTCCCTTGCCCATTTACCAGTGGATAACGCAAAGAGAAATCTTGCGCCATTCGCACCATTGAATCATATACAGCCGTATCACCATGTGGATGATATTTACCCAAAACCGCCCCAACCACCGTGGCAGATTTACGGTATTTTGCACCGGCTCGTAATCCGTTTTCGTGCATCGCGTACAAAATACGTCGGTGTACGGGTTTTAAACCATCACGTACATCAGGCAATGCCCGTGAGACAATCACCGACATCGCGTAGCTTAAATACGATTCTTCGATTTCAGAAACGAGTCCTCGACCAAAAATATGTCCATCCGAAGCGGTAAAGACCATGGCGGCAGACGTATCAGATTCAACTTCTAAAGCCAGTTCGGCTTGTGCTTGAATTTCTTCTTCAGAAGGTGGTTCGTTTTCTAGCGGTTCTTCGTTGGTATTTTCTTCGCTCATAAATTTCTGTAAAATTAATCTCCCAAATTTTAGACTTTTGAGGGACTATGACAAGCTAAAATAAACAATACTAGAGGTCTTGAGATGGTCTTAACGACCTAGGAAACTGGTTCCATTGAAACCTGGAGGTGGTATTTCTACCGCCCGTCCATCATAACGCACGATCACGGCATTTATATTACTATCACAAACGCCTAGCGTTGGTTGGTAACAAGCATTGGTATTCGTTTGGTTTGGGGGATCTGCGCCGTCGTATTCGGGTTGGTACGAACGAATAAAATTTAAATCATATTTCTCGGCTTCAATTCTTTCCGGGTCGGAAGTCCCAATAGTGTCCCGCCACGGTGTAAAGTAGTTTGTATCTAGATCGAGTAAAATGCCTCCTCCTAAAGTATTATGTGTGAGTAGTGTTCCCTCGAATAGTAATTGCGTTTCATTATCTGGGATATGCCCATTTGTTACATCTGCTGTATCAACATCGCCATCATTATTGATAATCATAGAGTTTGGAATCGTGAAGATACTTCCCTCTGCAAAGAAAGTTCCAGCAATTTGTTTCACGTCGTCTTTTACAAATATATTAGCGGTATCAGGGGCTTCGGTTATCTCGTCATTAATCAAAATGAATCCGAATGAATCTAAGCTATCGGCATAAGTAAATGCGCCTTCCACTACTAAATTTCCATTTCTAATTACGAGAGTATTAGAACCTTCTGGCAAACTAGAAAGTGAAGATGCGTTCCCAATTTTTACGTCAGCATTTTCGATTAACACCACGTCCGTATTAGTAAACCAATTACTATTAAAATTAAAGACTGAATTACCTGCTTGAGGTCGAGGCTCTAATCCTCGGGTAATTTGAAAAGCGTTGGCAAACACTTCTTCACGAATATCATCAATGCTTTCAATATCTCCTAAACGAACAGCGTTGTAATCTTGCACCACCCCTTTATCATTTTCCCCAATAACTTTTCCTTCAATAGAAGCTCCAACAGAACCTAAACGAATGGTGGTGCCATCACAATCATCGGCTTCGTCACAGTCTTCTCCAAAACCTGCCCCCAAAGCGCCCGATGGGTAACGAATATCTCGTGTACCTCCATCATTGATTTGATAACGGACATCTCCAGCAAAAGATGAATTCCCAGACACAACCGTGTCTTCATCTTGGAGTCGCAGTGTAATATTTAAAATTCGCTCTTGAACACTGGTCACAAAAGGAATTGGATTAATCGGTAAACCTTCAAAATAAAGTCCATCAGGCATGATTGTTTCGATAAAAACTTCCACCTGATTATTTGGTCCACCAGAAGTTGGTAGCAACAAATTTCGAATAATTTTTAGTTGCCCTTCAACATCCAGCAAGAATTCTGGGGGTGAGCTTAAAACCTCAAATGTAGTCGTTGTCCAAGGCTGAAAACCAAGTGGAATTGTATATCGATCGTATTCAAAAGTTACCTTTTCAACCGGATCTACGTTTCCACTTTCATCAATAGCCGGCAATTCCAAAATAAAAGGGAAATTAAAGGCTTCATTAACTCCTAAATAGGCCCCAACTTGCCTGATTGAAGGCGCCCATGCACTCACGGCAAAAGTGTTGGTAACCGCATCGCTCGAAAGAGCCATTGTTAAGGCAATCCCAGCAGCACTTGAGGGAGGAATAACTTGATTATCCACTCTGGTTCCTGTTAAAAAATCATAATCTCCACTATTAGCATCCACCACAAAGTCGGCATCTGAAGCTAATTCATAGGTTTCGCCTGCTAATTGAGTTACTGGATTTCCAAATTCATCTCTAACGTCCAATGTTACATCACAAGTATCAACGCCATTGGCGACCAACGTCAAATTGCTACAGGTATTTTCGCCCACTAAGCTCGACATATCAGGGTCTGGCGAACCGGCTCGGACGGTAAACACGCTCGTATCTGGCCCACGCACATTCTCCGCGTAATCGACCAAAAAGGTGGAAACTTGGTAATCTCCCGCTTGTTGAAAACAGTTCGTAATTTCTGGTTCTATATTTTCTTCATCATACCCAAGTACCGACAAATATTCCCAGGCACAATTAGTGTACGTTCCACTATAACTGCTACACGCTGTTAAGGCCCCTGCTGAAGTTAAACGATCTGGTGAAAACCCAAAACAAGAAAAAGTGGGAACTTCAGTGTTTTCTGGGTCAAATTCCACCTTCATAATAGAGGCTTCCCAATCAATTCCAGAGGCCAATACATTGGGCATCCAGAGAAGACTGAGGAGACTGAGAAGGAAGATTTTTTTCATTTAATTTTTTTCGTTTGGTTTCTCCCTTGTCAAAGGGAGAGTAAGAGGGATTAGTTCGGAATAAACCCCCTAGCCCCCTTTGACAAGGGGGGGCTATAACTTGCGCTAAGAACAACTACATACCCCAGAAGCATTTGGGGCATTAGTACAAGTTCCTAAGTTACCATCATTTTTAATACAAACTACCTTACCCGTGCCGTCTGATGAAACACTGTTAACTTCTAGTTCTCCAGTGCTGCTCATAGTTGCGACGGGACTGTTAGCAATTCTGAAACTTATTTCTTCTCCAGTCGGAGCATTTAAAACGGTCTCATTCCCGTTAGAAAGTAAAACCGCATTAGCAGCTGTAGGAGAAACTGAAGTTTGCCCAAGCCAAATACCTGCCCAACCAGATACATGAGTATTAGCATCAATACGAATTGACTCCCCAGTGTTTGCGACCTCTAAGTTTGAGCCAGCGCTGGCAGTGCCAATGCCTACATTTCCCGCAGATGTAATCGTCACTCGGCTTGTGTCATTGGTCCCAAAAGATAAAGAATTATTATCAGAAGTTCCTAAAAGAAATGGAGCTGATGCCGTGATGATTGAATTTCCATCCATGTATAGATTTGAACTTGCCCCATCCAAAATTCTAAACGGAGCATTGTTAAGGGTAAGTGATCCAAATGCCCCCAACGTATTACCCCCCACTAAATGAAGAAGGTGCAACGGACTCTGCGTTCCCACTCCAACATTTCCTTCGTTGGTTACGACAAACTTCTTAGTATGACTTGATTCACTACCTGTACCGACTGCAAAATTCGCTCCCGCTCCCGCTCCTTGCCCGGTTACAACCAACAGACCTTCAGGACTTCCAGTAGTCGCTTGATTTACAAATGTGGCAACTCGATCGATCGCATTATTTTCAACCACATGGAGTCGATTCGCTGGATTATTTTCATTAATCCCGACTCGTCCATTTTCATTTATTCTTCCCAGTTCTTGAAAACCACCACCGCCTCCCACACCATTTTTACCAAAAATAATAGCTCGATTTTCGGCATCGTTGTTATTCCAATCGGTCACTAAGTACAAATTATCTTCCCCTGCTGCTGTAACAGAACCATTGTTAGAAAGTAAATTTCCGCCCCCCACATAATAATTCCCATCACTAAAAACATCACCGTCTTCATCAACACTAAATCGATTGGTATCAGCGTTAGTTCCGACTTGAAAAACAATTTCATTCGCCGCGGGGGTGTTCACCAAAACCTGAAGTTGAGCTACTGGTCCGCTAGTTCCAATTCCCACTTTGCCGTCATCTAAAATTCTCATTTTTTCGGTCAAGCTGTTTGCGCTCCCGGTATTGGTAGAAAACACTAAATCACCTTCAGCCGTTGAATCGGCTCCATCTCCGTTTCTCAAAGAAATTCGGGCCCCTTCGAAAGGCGTGCTATCTTTATTAAATAACTTTAAAGCGGAAATGTCTTCTGTGGTACTGGTCGTTTGAGCTCCGGTTATTATAACCGCTGAATTTTGCCCGGTTACGGCTGTGGTTCGCACGGTTAAATTTGACGCGGTGTCACTGACAACATCTAAAATTGTAATTGGGTTATCGGTCCCAATACCAACCGCACCATTAGCATCAATCCCTATCCCTTCTAGGCCGCCTTCTCCGACTAATCGAAAACCATCCAAATCAATGTTTTGTTCCGCCACATGAGTCCCTAAATTATCACTCACATTTGTAGTGGCTAAGGCGTCCCAAGTGGTTCCATCACATCTTTCCATCGCGCCACCATCATACCTTAAAGCACCGGCTTTAGCGGCCACACAAGCCGCAGCATCACCTGCAATTTGTACCGCCCCTGCGACATGCAATGCCGATATTGGATTACTTATTCCTACTCCGAGCCTTCCGGCTTCGGTTAGACGCATTAATTCAACAAAATTAGCGCCCGCTCCATCACTATTTTTACCAAAGTAAATCACATTTGTATCAGCATCGTTATTGTTCCAATCAACACTTAGATATAAATTATCTTCTCCACTCAACTCTAAATCTCCGCCACTTTCATAGATATCACTGTCTCGTACGACTAATTTACCGTCAATCGTCATATCTCCATCTTCATCAATTCGAACTCGATCGGGATCATCGGTGGTTCCTAATTGTAGTAACACTGAATTTGCTGGCGGGGTAGTTGCAAACAAATGCAATACTCCGGTTGGGGCATTGATTCCAATTCCAACATTTCCTGAATCGTAGTAAGTGTTGGAACCTGAAGATTCCCAGGTTTGATTTTGCAGACTCCCCACGGCTGCCGCCAAGGTTTCTAAATCGAGTTTCACTTTGTTCCAATCTGAAGCTCGAATGAGTTCACCAGAATTAACCGTTGGAGTTGAAATTCCAATAGCCGCTTGCGTTAAACTGGGGGCAATTATACAAAGCCCAGTTAATAAACTAACGGCTTTAGTCTTATTTTTTACGAGAGCCTTTTTTAAATTTTTTAACATTCAATTTTTAATAACAACATCTGAACGAATTATCGTCTGCTACGGCTAAGTTTACTATATCATTACAAGCCGTCACCCCATAAGCTAAAGCGGCTGGAGTCGCATCTACTTGGTCTACCCATTCGTTGTTTCCGGTAAGCGCGTTTCCACTACTGGTGGCACAAGCCGTGTGCCATTCGGTAGCAGAACATAAGTGAGCCCTGCCCAGTACACTATCACTCAAACCGCGACAAATACTTTTAGCATTCCAAAAATTAGTCGCGACACGTTCGTTGGTTTCAACACAAAAAGTGTTACTTTGACCAACCCCGCCCACCATGGTAAACCCAGACGGACAAGATTGAGGTCCGCTTCCACTGGCCAATAAGCTTTGCACCAGCAATTGACTGATGCATCCACTCCCAGTTTGATTACACCAAAGATTTGTTTCGAGCCCGCTATCAAAACGAGCAAATCCGCCAACATGTAAATCTCTTTGTGGAGCCGGTTGATTGATCCCAATTTGCCCCGAAGCGTTAACAATAATTGGCGTGAAATCTGTTGAATCATTATACAACTCTAAATTGGCGCCTGCAATTTGCCACGCCCAACGATTGCCTCCAGCAGAACTAAGTCCAATTTGCGCCCCGTTACCATAAATTTCAATTCCAGCTGGTGGTAGGGCACTCCAAGTAGCAAAAGGTGACGGGGTTGCGATTCCCACTAAACCCGTTTCTGTCACGCGCATTAATTCTTCGAAAGCCGCTCCAGGGCCGGCATTATTTTTGCCAAAAATAATACTGGTTGTATCCGCGGCATCATTATCCCAATCAGTCATTAAATATAAATTTTCTTCCCCACTAATGCTTAAGTTTCCATCACTATCGTAAACGTTCCCACCTCGAACCAGTAAATTTCCGTCAGTTGAAACATCTCCATCCGCTTCAACACTAAATCGGTCTGCATCAGCGTCCGTTCCCGCCTGAATTAATTTCCACCCTGGCATAGGGCTTTGTTTGAAAATCTCAAGACTCGATTGTGGGTTGTTGGTTCCTATACCCACGTTTCCAATATCAAAATACACATCAGATCCATTGGGAAGCCAACTTTGATTTGTCAAAATATCCAATCCAATAGAAAGTGATTCAAGATCAACTTTAATCCGGTTCCAATCTTCGGCTCGAATTAAATCACCCGGGGTCACCACCGGAGTGGTAATGGTAATCGGCTCTGCCGTGACCGAAGCCGCAAAGCTCAGTATTGTTAAGAAACAAATCCGTTTTATATTTTTCATATTTTTTTAGTAGAAAAAGAAGGGATCAAATTCTGCGTCGTCATAAATAGACAGCATTTCACTGACTTGAGGGGCGATATTAACAATCTCAACCCCGCGTCCTTGGTAGGCAATAATAAGCCATCCATTTCGGTAATCCATCGCATTTATATTATTGGAGACCAGCTGTACATTAGTGTCTGAGGTCGGCGAAGCGGAAATAGTTCGTAAGACTCGCCCCGAGTAATCAAATTGAGTAATTCCGCCTCCATTCGTGGCCACAAAATAACTTCCATAGTCACCAAATTTAACATCAACCACTTCATCCGAAGTTCCCTGCAAAGTAATTTTAACGTTCTCGGCAAACCAATCACGAGTTCCGTTATAAACATCACGTACGTTTTGATCGCTATAAGCTCCATTTACAATAAAAGGCAATGCCATAGTACCGTTGAACATTGTCGTTGAATTTCCGCCATCTTCACCCGCCCCTATTTTCATACTTAACGCAGAAACGGTTTGTCCAATTTGAAGTGCCGTTAACGAATCATCAGCGTAATTTGCCGTGAAAATCATGTCCCCGGAAACCGCAATATCCATAATTCCATTCAAACTATTTGAAGTTGGATATTCCCCAACCCAAACTGGAGCCGTTGGAGAACTGATATCAATCATTTGAACTGAATCATCGTTGTAAGAAGAAATAAAAGCGTACTTACCATCAACCGTAATAGCTCTGGCACCATTTAGTCGACTCGTGTCTCTCACTTCAGTCACAAACGTCGGATTCGACTTATTGGTTACATTAATAACGGCCATAGAAGAACGATCGTAATTCGCCACAAAGGCATAATTCCCTACGACGGCTACACCTCTAGCCCCCTGCATTAGAGAATTATTTTGGTATTGCCCGGCGTAGGTCGGTGAATTTGGATTTGAGATATCAATTATCACTAAGGCATCGCTTCTACCGGCAGCAACATAAGCATAGTTACCCTCGACTTTAACCGCATACGGTTCCTCCATTCGACTACTATCTTCATATTCACTTAACCAAACAGGATTGGATGGGTTGCTAATATCAATGATCGACAATGAGTCATCATTTATACTGGCAACGTAGGCATAATTGCCTTGAATAGATAGAGCAATCGCTCCATTCATATTTGAGGTATCTCTTACTTCCGCCACGTACTGAACATTATTTGGATTTGAAATATTAATCACGGCCATTGAATCCCGTTGATTGTTGACCACGTAAGCATAATTACCTTGAATTTTAACATCATAAGCCCGAGACATCCGCGTTCCATCTTGATACCCATCTAAATATTGAATATTTGCCGGATCACTAATATCGAAAACTTGTAATGCATCCGCGTTTCTTCCGGTTACGTAAGCGTAATTTCCAACCACTTCAACCGCTGTAGTTTGATCAATACTATCTGAACCATTGTTGTCATCATATTCGCCTAAGTAGGTAATATTACTTGGATCTAAAGCCGTTCCTCCACTAGCAACTCCAATAGTATCACTGACTTCAAGGACTTTAACACCATCAATGTAAGCGCGTTTAGTTGTGCCATCAAAGCTGGCTACCACAAAGTTCCAACCATTTAAATTATAGTCATTTACGGTATGTGAAGTGTTCCCTTCAACCCTTAGTTTGTTATCAGAAGTTCGGTATAAAGCGTATTCAGTATCTACGACATCTTTTTGGGCAATAATGTATCCACCATCGTCAGTCCCAGGATCTGTAAAAATCCAACTCCCAAAAGTGACCTCCGTCGAGAAAGCAAAATCACCAGGATTTCCCACTAAATAAGAAACATTATCAAAGTTGAACTGTTGTAAATCAGAACCAAAATTTGAAAGTGAAATATTGACCCCATTGACGTCGGTTAAGTCTTTTGCTTTCCCGCTCACATCTAAAATTCCATTCACCCAATGACCTTCTACATCTCCAAATAATGGACTCGTTGCAAAGCTTCTTGAAACTCTTTGTTTACTGAGTTCTGGATGTTGAGAATCTGTCCCAAGTGTACCCGTGTACATATTAAAACCTGTGTCACCGCCAAACAAAATTCTATCATCTTGAACATCTAAAGCTCCCGCCGTATCGTTTAAAGTTGTCGTTGGAAAACTGCTACTTGCACTGTTTGGTTGAATTCGTTGATCAAAACTTGAGTTGCCCGTTAGTGTACTGCCATTAAATGGAAGTGAGGTAATATCATCAATTACATGCAGACGCGTTTTAGTATCTAAATAGTAATCCCATAAGTAGAAAAGACGACCATCTCTGTCTAAAAATACATCCCGATAATTGTTAGCATTCCCTGGTAAATCATCCCATTCTGGGTAACTCGGATCGTTGTGTTGATCTCCATCAAATTCAATATATTGAACCGTATCATCGGTTTTATTTAAAATAGTTATTCCCGCAAAATCGTGAGCCACAACAACATATTCTTTACCGCCTACTATATTAGAATGCATAGCATTAATCTGATGATTCCCCAGAGAGATATTAGGCGGCATAATATTACTCCAAGGATCTCTGTTCACATTTCTTTGCGAAAGTGTGTCATTAACAAAACCACTCCAGTTTGTGGCATTTTGAGTGCCCCACGTACACCCATAGTTGCTTGAACCAGATCCAACCCCTTTAAATCCTGCCAAAGTAAAACAATTACTCATCCGGTGTGAGTACATCGAATCATTAATATAATCCCCAATAATTACAGCCCCATTTCTTCCTCCTCCTTGCTCAAACCTAAAGGCCGAAATTATTTTACCATTTGAAGCAAAAGGCTCCCCTGAAAGCAGGGTTGAGAATACATAACGCCATCCTCCAAATGGATCGGCTAAAGCGGACATCCACATGACACCATCCACGGCATCTAAAATCCAAATACCATCACTCGTAAAGGCTACAACTGATTTTTCAGGAAAGTAATCCTGCCCGCAACGAACATCACTGCCCAGCCGTGGGTCGCCATCTCCGTCCCCTTGAATATAATCACAAACACCATCTCCAGCATCGCCCTTAGTTTCATTGAACCAAGATTGGCTCGAATCATAGCGCCAGTTTTCTTCTAAAACCACCACATCATCAAAATAGGCGAGCTTATCATTTTGCCCTTCTAATCTTAGTTGGACTGTAACCGTGCTCGCTGCTGCCCCGGTTGTAAATGGAACTTCAACTTTTTGCCAGGTCAGGTCTCCATCAACCGATTTCATCGTGGTTGAATACTGAGTGTGCAATACCGTTGAACCGTTTTGGAATAAAGCGGGCCAAGCACCATCATTATTGCGATTCGTATCGGCATTAGTTTTGATCCAATAGGTTAAAATATAGTCTGTGTTTGGAGTCACGTTAATTCCAGATCTTTCCCAAGCCGCGTAACCTGAAGAAAGAGAGGTACTTTCAATTTTAAGGACGTTTCCACCATCTGGAGAATAACCTTCCTCTAAAGTTAAATCCGCCACCACCGAACCTGAATCAGTTTCTACAAACCCATCAGAGTTTACTAAAAATTGACCTCGATAAGCCATATCAGTAAAGCCTGGGGCATCATTAAAGGTGTCATAAAAATAGACTCCAAATACATCTTTCCCGTCGAGGAAATGTTTAATAGACTGCGTAATTGGCTTCGTTCCTACCCAATCGCGGGTATCACCACAATTACTGGTTTGGGTAAACACAGTCCCTTCATCAATAGAAGTTTCTAGCGGCAACCAACTCACATTTTCACACGTTTCTCCGATTAGAAGAAAAGGGAAACAACCATCAAATAAACGATAATCACATCTTGGCACACATAAATCACCCTGCCTTTCGTAAGTTTCAGTAATGGTTTGACCATCAATTTCATAGGTCACGGTCGGACAAGCCACCGAACAAGCGGTTCCTAGTAAATTATCTTGAATCCCACGTAACGTTGAAGACAACGCACAAGCGGTAAACCTTTGTGAACAAGCTTCATCACCGTCTTCAGCTAAAAAGAAACCGGTTGAAGAAGCGCTCCCACAAGCATTTGTATCAAATAAATCAGGATTCGAAACGGCATCTGGGCTAAAAGGATCATTCGCATTAATGGCAAATGCAAACCGATCACTCGCCGCTAAACGTCCACTGTTGCCAGCAATAGTCTCATTATATTCTGCACTATTAAATAATTTTGGATAATCACCAACCGTTCCAAAATTCCAATCACTTTGACTCCAACCAAAGTAAGGTTGTAGTGGATCGGTTGAGCTGCTTTGAGCCTTAAGGAGTAAATCTGAAAAGCTATAAACATTATTTAACAGCGCCCCACCGGTGCCAGCAGGCAGTACGCCAACATTAAGGTTGTCCGTTTCAAGGTAATAACTGTTGTTAATACTTGCAGCAGTATTTGCAATTCCGGCTCCTTCGCCACTACTGATAATTTCTCCGGCAGCATAAACATTTTCTATAACCGCCACAGATCCGCCCCCCAAAGTCACATTCCCAGCCAGACCCGCCACTATGTCGGCGCCAACAACATTCCCAAGACTGTAAGCGTCCTCTAATACATAAACATCTAAAGTGCCGATCAACATAGATCCCACCAAGCCTCCGACATTATTTTGTCCCGTTACATTCCCAGAGGCATACACTTTTTTAATATTTCCCTGATCATCTCCCGCTACATCATTGAAATATCCAATCAATCCGCCAACGTTATTACCACTACCAACGACCGTTGCGTCGCTGTGAGCATTTAAAAGCGTTGCCCCAGAACTGAGGAATCTCCCAATTAAACCTCCAACATCAGCTGCTCCATTTACCGTTCCGGTCGTGTAAACGCCTGACATTGAAATCCCCGCTTGTCCTGAATTCCAATAGCCTACCAATATTCCGGTTCTAGTAGCCCCCGTTATATCCGCTTCCACAATGGCTATATTTGACACCTTTCCAGTCGCATTGATTCGAGCCAAGAAACCCACATCATTAGTGCTGGGCCGATTAATAAACAAGTCTTTAACCACAAACCCTTGGCCGTCTAACGAGCCATTGAAATTTGGAATTGGCAACCACCCTAATCCACCATTTTGACTCACTGTCTCACTCGCATCAATATTTGATATAAGCTGATAATTACTGTTGAGGTTGTTTCGGATATTATCGAGCTGCTCCAAATTACAAATTTGATACGGGTCACCAATTGTCCCGGCCCCACCCGCAAAGCCCGAAGGCAAAGTTTCACAATTAGTTACAATCACCCCTCCGGTTGTAGTCTCAAGCGGTAAAACTGTTTCAGTACCGCCAATATCATCTTTATTTCGAGTTACCACCATCCCCACTAAATTTGGGGCTACCGGATCATACCAATCTGTTTCAACCGCTTCGTCACTTAAGCTAATACAATTCCCAACATTATCACAGGCTTCAAATTTACGAGTCGCTGTTTCGTCACAGAAAGTATCTTCATCACAAAAATTTCCTCGCACTTCAGCAATCAAGCCGCGCATCTGACAAATATCTGGGTCAATGGTACAGTCAACGCTGCAAGTTAATGGACTCCCAGCACAATTTGCTGAATACCCAGACGGGTTATCTGCTTGATACCTAGTACAACTTAAAGGATTTGCCGCACAGGAAATATCACACTCTGTGTCACCGGCATTACAAGAAGGATTACAACCCGAGAGAGTGTCATTACAAACAAATTCAACTCCAATCGCACTATTTTTAAAACGATCTTTAGCCAATCTAATTTGGGCTCGTTTCGCACTAATTTGAGGATTAAGAGTATTAACGTCCGTTTGAAAAAAATTCACACAAGCCGCCGTGGTTGCCTGTAAAACATTTGCATTAGTACTCGCCACATCTTTAGCACACAAGAAAGGATTATTGGAAGCCGGTGATAAATCAACCGGGTCTAATAAGCTTGAGTTTTCTAAATCACTTGTTTGAAACAAATCAGAAGAAGCTAAGGTTTCACCCAATTTTTTAGTCGCATTATTAATATTGCTCGCCAATGTATTAAGATCACTCACCACTTGTTGTGGATCAGCCGTAACATTAGCCCCCGCTTCCTGATTGGCTTGCGCTAATTCTTCCTGCGCTAATTTTGTAACTAATACATTACGCTGCTTAATAAGCTGTTGTCTATTTTCACGCTCAATATTTCTTAAAATTTGATTCGCTTTCAAATCTAAAAAATTAGATTTTCGATCCTGTAGCAGAGCTGTTTCTTCATCTTCAATTACATCTAAACCGGGTCTTAACAGTTGATTTGAGGAATCATAGACTTGACCATCATAATTGAACTCTTGTAATTCTGGCCTCGTTTTATCGACAGAAATAAAATAATCGTCTCCGGTTGTTTCTTCCTCCCAGGCTGAAACATACCAACTTCCTTCATACTTGAAGTAAATTTCTAAAGCCCAATTATTCTCACTCAAATCAGTCGGAACTGGTATATCTAACTGATAACGCTTTGAGTCAGAAATTGTAAAGGTAAAGGCTTGTGAATAACGGTACTCACCTGCATTTACAAAACGCACCATTATTGACTCTGGGTCTACTTGAAAAAAACCCTCTTGAGTAAGAGGGTTGAAAACGCTTCCATCAAAACGAGTTAGCCTAAAGTTAGCGTAATCATCTACCGCAACCGGATTATAAACCCAATCTGGCTGAGGATAATACCACGTGTTAATGAGTGTTACACTTTGAGCATTAGCAAGTCCTACCAAACCCAAAAGCCCAATAGCCATAAAATTTTGGGCTCTTCTCTTTCGTCTCCATAAAAACCAAATAATAAGGGCTAAAATCAGCCCCAGTAAAATCAAACCGAGAATCCACTTAAGGCTCCCTTTCTCGCCAAAATCAGGAATAACCGGAATTATATTTGGCTTATCCTCCACTTCAACACTCTTTACGGGTGCCACTTGCGGGCTCACTAAAAAAGCGAATTCCTGCTCAGCGATTATCCTATCTGCGAGTTGCAATTGAGCCTTCCCAATCAACTCTCCATTTAGGGCCTTACTCGCATCAACGGGCACACTTAATTCGAATCTTTGACCTGGCAACACCTCAACAGGCGTTTCATCGGGCACTAAATTTTCTCCCACCTCTCCTTCAACATTAGGCTGAGCAATCAGAGCCAAACTCAATTCACCCGTTACTGTCGGGGACACAGAGCCTTTTACCAAAAAGTAGTCATTCCCATCTTCGTCTTTAGTCAGTCGCACTGACTGAAAAACAGCATAATCTCCTTCAACAACAAATATTTGTCTCAAGGCCCCCGTCACTAAATTTCTTTTCGTATCAAGCAACCAAACTAAGGCTTCATAAGTCCCTGGCTGATTTGGAATTTCTAGAACATGTTCAAAGTTAAGTTCACTTTTAGCCCCAATTACCTGGGCATCCAAAAATTTCTGTAACACAACTTCCCCTTCAGATATATTTTGATTACTAAAAGTCACCTGTGGCACAACCGTTACCGGCTGTAGTGCAGAATTAATAAATCGATAATTAAGCTTAATATCGTTTTCTCCTGGCGTCACCGTATATTGATCCACCACGTAATCTGGACGCGTTTGCTGTTCTGGTAAATGTTGCTCAGCATAAGCTACGGCTTGAGCTCCTTGATAAAGCTCCATAACCAAACGTGCTCCCGCTTGAATGCCTATATCTTCAAGTTCAATCCCAAACTTATAATCTTTAAAAATTTGCCCCCACCGACCGCCATTATCAAGCCTAGCCGTATGTGCGACCGCCCCACCAGGCTGAATTACTTGCAACTCAATATGAGAAATATCGCGCATCGGACTCGGCAAAGAAACAATCCCACGCGCCACATTATCTTGAATTGGGCCAATAAAATTAATGGTCGCTGCCATCCGAGTAACTGTTTCAATTTCAATAACTTCCCCCGCATCAATAGCCGCCTCTAGTTCGGCAATTAAGTCAGCCGAAGGGGCTTGTGCCTGTGCCACCAAAGTCAAAAAAAGCCCCCCAAGACTGGCAAAAAGAAGGCGCGAACTTAAGGACAAAAATCTCATATTTATATTCTAAAGAAGTATAGGGTTGTTGTGGTAGTGAAGCAAAAAAAACCCCCTTAAATAACTTGCAAACTACGCCAAATAAGCCACTTAAATCAAATTGCAGCTTGATTTTGCACTCATAATCAGCCGAAAAACTTGCACCAGGACTGAATTTTCAGACAATATCAAATGAATGAGACGAAGGCCAAGACGCTATCGCAGATCGGTGCATACCCGCCGCAAAAGACATAATTGGATGCCTCTAATTGTGTTTGTCCTAGTATTAGGATTTTTTCTGTGGGCGTTGTTTCAGTTCTTTTCTTTACTGTTTGCAAATGTCAGAACCGAGATTTCTTCAGCACAATTAGAGATTTTGCAAGGTCGTGGTGAATTTAGACTTTCAAATGATGATAGCGAATGGACTCCGGCATTTAGTGGTCAAAACTTTGTTGAAGGAGACCAACTACAAACCGCTAGAAATGCGCATCTTGAGCTCACCTTTTTTGAAGACCATCATTTATTCTTAGGTGAAGACAGCCATATCGAACTCGTAAAATTAGAAAAGAAGTCATCGGGCCAGTTTACGGCCTACTGGAGACTCAACCGCGGGCAATTGTGGGCCAGAATTGATAACACCGCTTGGGCCCAAACAGACGAAAAACCAGATATTAAAATCTATACACCCAGATCTATTGTTAATGTAACCGGTACGACTTTTAATATTAATGTGACGGAAGAATCTGATGAGCTAAAGCTTATTCAAGGAGGTGTTCAACTAGATTTACTTGATGCCGAAGACGAGGTTGAAAACCGAGTTACGGTGAGTGTTGGCCAACAAATTGCGGTATCCGATAATGCCTCTAGCATGGCTGAGCCAGCCAGTCTACTCGAAATTATAGAACCAGAATTTTTAGAGTCAGAATGGCATTTACGCAATTTAGAACAGTTTGATCCTGAAGGCGTGGCCGCTACACGAAAAAAAATTGACGCTCGAAATGCGCCAGCTCCAACCCCAGAACTTCCAGTATCGCCCGATTTAGAATCCACGGCTCCCCTAAACCCAGACCTGGAAGCCCCAATTATTTTATCACCGGCGCAAAACGCCGTAATTCCGGCCGCTCAAAATTCTATTACTTTAGAAGGAACTGCCCCTGAACAAGCCTTCCAAATTCAAATCAATGGCTACACATTAAGCAAATTTGAACCCGGCGACCGAAAATGGACTTATTTTGCAGCCACTCAGTTTAACACCTTAAACCCCGGTGAAAATCTGTACCAAATTATTGCCATTGACCGCCAAGGGCAACGATCACCCGTAACCGAACTTCGACTTACTTATGAAGGCGTTGCCCCAGCACCTGCTCCAACTCCAGCGCCGGTTGAACCAGCCGTAACCGAAGAAGCTCCCGCCGAAGGTACGAGTGCCCCTGTAACAGAAACAGAAGAAACAACTGAAGTGAGTATTGATTTCCCAGCGCCTCGAGTCACAACACCAACCCTGTTTGCGGACGACCCAAATGCGACTTACCAAACTTCATCTGACCGAGTGACTCTTTTTGGTGAAGTTCCGGTCGGAACCAACTCGGTCAGGGTTAATGGGTTCCAACTGCAAAAGTTTTCGGTTGGTGACACTAAATTTCAGTACACCGCCATTGCTTTAGGTGCTAATGGAAACATGCAAGAAGGCGAAAACACTTATACCATTCAAGCTATTGGCCCAGACGGTTTATCAAGCGAGGCTCAAGTAAAAGTCGTCTATACTCCGCTAAACATAGAAAATTAGGGCATGAATTGGGAACTAAAAACCTTTAACACAGACGATGCCGTCGCGTGGGACGCCTTTATTAAAGAAGCCTCAGATGGATCGATTCATCAATGCACGGCGTGGAGAGAATTTCAAAAAACTATTCCTGGCCGGGAACAAGTTTTAGGATTTTATGCCGTAGATAAAAGTGGTAAATGGTTAGCCGCTACTTGGTGTGTTAAAATGAGCACCGGTTTTTTAAGTACGCATTGGTATTACTCGGCTCGTGGCCCAGTCATTAAAACGGAAGCCAAAACGATTAGAGCGGATTTTCTGAAACAAATTAGTGAGCACTTAAAAAAAGAAAAAGGCCTGTTTTGGCGTCTGGATCCTTATTGGCAAAACTCAGATTGGGTCGCCATTAAATCAGAAGCCCAAACCCTACAAATTGAGAACGCGACTAAAAATTTTCAACCAACCGATTCTTTACTGCTCGACCTACGACCAGAGGCCGACGTTATTTCAGCCCAAATGCACCGTCAAGGCCGCAAAGCTCTGAGACTCGCCGATAATGCCGGCGTACAAGTTGAAATACTTTCTGCATCAGAAGTAACGCCTGAGCACTTTAATGATTGGCAAACACTAAATAAAGATACGACTAAAAGAGATGGATTTTTTGGGCATGATAAAACGTATTATGAAAATTTTATCAAAACCTTGTCACCCGCTACCTACCTTTGTTTGGCACAGCATGAAGGTAAAACTGTGGCAGCGGCCATTTTGACCGTGCACCACGAAAAAGCGATTTACTATTTTGGCGCCTCAAGCTCAGATCCAGACTCTCGTGATTTAAGAGCTCCCTATGCCTTACAATGGGCCATGATTTTAAAAGCCAAATCTCTGGGCGCCAAAACCTATGATTTCACAGGCATTACTCCTGAAGATCAACCAGACCATCCTTATAAAGGCATAACGCAGTTTAAAACTCGTTTTGGGGGCTATCGTAGCACTTATGCCAACGGGCGAGAGGTCGTTTTAAACCCCACTTGGTATAAACTGTATCGTTTGATTAAAAAAATTAAGTCTTAACCTAATCGGTTGGCGCTGTTCGATTGGCTAAGAAATCCTCATTCAACAATTCAAACCGAAGTGAATCATAGAAAATTCCGTTTTTAAGATAGTGTTTTCGCAAAGTCCCAATTTCTCGAAAACCGGTTTTTAGCAGCAACTTTTGTGACGCCATGTTTTCGGCAAACGTGCCCGCGAAAATTTTTCGAATTTTTAAATCGACAATACAATAGCGGCACACTTCGGTTAAAACTTCGGTTCCATAACCCTTTCCTTGTTGTTCGGGTGATAACCAAAAACTTAAGAAAACTGAATTCTTCTCGGCATCTTGCTGCATTAAATGAAAGTTGCGCACGGTAATTCGGCCCATAAATTCATCGGTTTCTCTCACAAAAACCCCAAAATGCCGGTCATCAGTTTTTCTATTGTCTAAGAATTTTTGGCGCACTTCATCATAATTTTTTGGCGGATTCCAAGTCATATGCTCAGCAATTTGCGGGTAGGTTGAAGTGAGCCTATAAAGTTCTCCACAATCACTTTCGGCTAAAGTTCTTAAATATAAACGCTTGGTATCGAGTTGTTCTGTGTGAGGCATATAAATCTATGCTAGCGAAAAAAAGTTGCCATCCCAAGAAATTTTTCTACGATCTGTTCGTTGTTTAGACAACTTAAATTTTGGCGCCACCTTAGCTCAGCTGGTAGAGCAGCGGATTTGTAACCCGCAGGTCGTCGGTTCGACTCCGACAGGTGGCTCCAGTTCTCACAAACTCCTTGAAGGGAGTTTTTTTATTTTAAAATTATACTGCCGCTTTCAAACGGAAATTTCTCTAGGCTAACGCTTAGTTCAGAAATTTGTGGAAAAGATTCTTCAATCGCAGCAATCAAAACTTGATGTAGCTTTTCAAGTAGCTGAAAGTGCTCCCTTAAACACACTTTTCGCACTAAGGCTTCAATTTCCGAATAATCAATTGTGTCTTCTAAAGCATCTGAAAGGGCGGCTTTGTTGGCATCAAAAAAGAAATCAACATTAATTAACAAGGTTTGAGCAAGACCTTTTTCACTTTCATAGACTCCAATATAAGCCGGCACTTCTATATTTTTTAAACGGTAATGCATTACCCTCAATTTAAACTTTTTTACAAAATAATCCATAGAGGTCTAAAGGAAGACACGATTCTTGACTTTTAGCGTCAAAATTATATTAAAATAAGTGATGAAAAGGCTAAAGATTGGTTTAATGTGTATTTTTGTTCCAGCCTTTTTGGTTGGAGCGCAAAGTGCAGGGCAAACCCTTTTTCTTAATCCGGCGTCGGTAAACGACCAATTGGTAACACTTGGTTGGAAAAATATGACCGATGCGGGGAGACTTAAGCCCGTTGGCGATTACGTAATTGCCACTGCTTCTGATCAAATACGTTTTGAAGCGCAGGTTCAAGGTCAATTTATGCCAGCGCAAGCTTTCACTTTCCGCTGGGATTTTGAGGGTGACGGAATTTGGGATACGCCTTTCTTAAATCAAAACTACGTTGATAAAACTTATTATGAAGCCGCTCAATATCTTGTTAAAGTTGAAGCGATTCCTCTGATTCAAACGGAGAATTTTAAAAGTATATCTTACGAATTACCCGTTTATATTGAAGAAAACCAAGCCCCATTTGGAAATTTTGATTTTACTCAAACCAACAACTACGTAGGGGAGAAAGTCACATACACGGCTATAGCCGGCGATGAACAATCTGGCGCTTTTGTGGAGACCCGTTTCGATTCAGATGCTGATGGAGTTTGGGATAGTGAATTTAGAACGCAAAATAGTTGGTGGTGGATTTATGATAAACCGGGTGAATACAACGTTCGGCTGCAAGTAAGAGATCCTCAAGGTCGTGTCGGAGAAAAGACGAAACGTATGACTATTTTACCAATGCCACAGCCGCAAACGCAGGTCTTAGTATCTCACAGAAGGCAAATTATTGATCAGCCAATAACTTTAGATGGATCGCAAAGTAGCGGCAGAAAACTAACCTACAAATGGAAGGTTCTGGGACAACCTCAAATCTTACTAGCGGGCCCGGTTGTAAATGTAACCTTGCCGATTGGAGACTACGAAATTGAACTCATCATTCGAGACCGTTTAGGCGTTTCTGATTCGGTTATTTTTCCTATTAGCGTATTGCCAAACCGTGTCTTAGACTACCAAAACTTGCCGACTCCCCAAACGCCAAGTGATATACTCAGTCGTTTACCAGGCACTACGACCACCAGTAACTTTGTCGTTCCTCCTGGCGGCGTCCCCGCCTCAGCCAGTCCATTTCAGGTTGAAGCAGGTACGGCTATTTCAAATGATGGCTACACCAGCAATATGCGAGCCCTACAATAAATTTCACAAACCATGCTAAAGCGTCCTGATGAAGAAGAACAAAAATTATTAGAATCTTTGCAAGATCCCTCGGATATAGAATCTTACAAAAGAACACGTCTACATGACGTGAAAGCCGCCATTCGACATAGCTGGAGCGATAGAGCGAAAAGAGACTGCCTAGACAAAACCGCTGAGTTTCAAGAAATAGCCGATTCAATTACAGGAGAAGTTGGAAGAAGAATCAGAGCTCTTTTATTTTTGCAGTCTAGATTGCTAAAAGACATACAGAGGAATGACTTGGATGAGGATCCTATTTGTCTTGAATCTGGCCGGGCGGTAATTGATTCTAATTGTCATCAAACGGTTCAGTTGGTGATGGGTCAGATCAATTATTGGGGGAAAATGAAAGCTTCAAAAATTTTAAATTCGAATGAGGATTTAAGCCCTATATGGCTCAGGGGAATTCCCCGAACCCCAGAACAACTAGCGCAATTTGAGGTATTAGGTGATCCTGATGAAGCCATTTCAAGATGGGGATTTCCAGTTCATGTAATATTTGAAGAAGATCGACATTCCGCTATTATAGTGGCTAAAAACGAAGAAAGTTACACTTGCTTTGAACAAAATGGCCAGAAAGGACCGCTACGATTTAAACCCCTAGCCGAAATCAGCAAAGTACGTGGGCAAGCAAAATTTGTGCGCCCCAAAGCCTAAGCCGTGCGAATATCGACTAATTGCCACTGTACTTTAGTTTGACCATTCCAGGTGTTTTGAGCCACCGTGACAGCGATTTCATACGAGTCCCCTAGTTTTAATTTTGATGCAACTTCGGCCGCAAAAAAAGCGACCACTTCATGCGAATCGTTAAAATTTAAACGCACGTGTTGACCCGAACTTCCCATAAATTTTAGCTGACTTAACGTTAAGCTTTCTAATTGCCACACTGGTTTTTGATTTCCCATACCAAATGGCTCAATAGTTTTTTCCCACCGGTGCCACTCTAAATCAAGCCAATCTGGTTTTACGAGTCCGGCAATTTCAAGGCTTAAGGGAACGGGCGCTTGCGCTTTAAACCACGCTTGCATAGCCATTATAAAATCCGCTAATTGTGTTTCTTCTAAAGAAAAACCAGCCGCCCCAGCGTGCCCCCCAAACGCATTTAACTTGTTAGCTACCGTTTCAAGCGCTTCGGCTAAATTAAAATTTTTCGGCGCTCGGGCCGAACCATGCAATCCCCCATGTGGATGACGCGTTAAAACCATGATGGGCTGAGCCAAGTTTTCGACTAATCGACTTGCTACCAGCCCTAAAACGCCAACGGGACAGGTTTCTAAAAATATTATTTGCACCGCTTGATCTGGCTGAATTAAGGCTTTGGCTTCCTCACTAAAAGCTTGACTAAATTCACGACGTTGCTCGTTCAGTTGCTTTAAATATGCCACCCGATCCGCCGTTTGTTTTTGATCACCCAAAAACAATTGAACAGCGTGTTGCACCTGCCCTAAACGAGAAGCCGCGTTTAAGCAAGGAGCCAACTGAAAACCAATCGTTTCGGCATCAATGGTCTCATCAGAATCGAGTAAAGCGTGTACGCCGGGCCAATGATTTTTATTAAGTTCTTTTAAACCCAGTTGCACCAAGGTGCGAGTCTCACCCTGCAATTTAACACAATCGGCAACCGATCCGATAGCCGCCAATGCCGCATATGGTGCAAAAAATTTCGGGGAATTATTTAAGGCTTGAAGTAATTTGAAAACCACGCCAACCCCGGCTAAATGAGTTGTAGGAAAATCACAATCAGGGCGCATAGGGTTCAAAACCGCCAAGGCATTTTTAGCCCAACGATTTGGGTCCACTTTGTGGTGATCGGTAATAATTACTTCTAAACCAAGCTGATTTGCGTACTCAACTTCCACAAAGTCATTTACGCCGCAATCAACCGTGATTAAAAGCGTTGTCCCCGTTTGCGAAATTTCTTCAATTAATTGTTTTTTGAGCCCATGCGAATCGTTAATTCTGTCGGGAATTCGATAAGAAACCAAAGCGCCTAATGTTTTTAAACCGTGCACTAAAGCCGCTGTTGAAGTAATGCCGTCTGCATCGAAATCACCATAAACCATAATTTTTTCTTTTTGTTCTAGTGCTTTTTTAATTCGCTCTACCGCTTTTGACATGTCTTTAAGCTCAAAAGGATTCTGCAAATCTTCCCAACTTGGGTTCCTCCATTTGGCTTCATTTTCTTCCCCCATTCGACCCAGAAAAAAAGAGTTTTGTAAAAAACGTTTGTCGACCTCAAATTGAGGTGATTCCCATATTTTTCCCCGTAAAGACCGTTGCTCTTTCATCTTTGATATGCTAATTAATAGGCAACCTTTTGGAAGAAAAAGTCCCTTTAAAAATTAACTAAATCTTCAGCCGCCTTTTTATAAAAGCCCATGCAAGTACTGTTATATGATTTTAGATGGAATTCAGACTCACAAGTTGAATTTCAAGCCAGTAGCGGCAATCGCTTTGGGAGAAAGACTTTAGGGCTCAATGATTCACTTTCTGTAAAAGTTTGTGGTGAAACTAAATGTGCGGGTTCTATGCGTGATAACGTGTGGCAAGCGTGCCCGCAAAACGTAGTGGGAAGAAAAAAATGTGAGACCTGTCGAAACAGAGAAGGAAATTTTATTTACACTTCCTTTGATGGTTTTAATACCGATATGTTTACCCCTGATGATTTAGCGCGACTCGAAGGAGATCATTTGGTTTACCTCGCTTTATTCGATAAGGGCGTCACTAAGGTTGGAGTTTGCAAAAAAGAGCGACACACGCTGCGCCAAGTAGAGCAAGGTTCGCATCATACCCTATACATAGCTCAAACGCCTGACGGTGTTCTAGCCCGCCAAATAGAAACGTGTTTTCGACAAGCCGGACTCGCTGATAAAATTCAAGCTAGCACAAAGAAAAATTTTATTCTCCCAGAAATTACGGCTGAGGAAGGTGAAACCGAACTACGCGGTTTACTGACAAGTCATAAAGACGCTTTAAAAAATCATCCAGAACTTCAGAAGTTTTTACTGCCCGAACCAGAGTTTAAAGATTGGACTGAGACTTTCGGACTTAATCGGGTTAATGAAAGTGCAAAAGCGCTCCATACCGTAAAACTGGAAACAGAAGAAAGCGTTTCTGGTCAGATTGTGGCGCTTAAGGGCCCTTTTGTTATGCTCGAAACAGAAGATGAAATTGTAACCATCTGCGCCAAAGACCTGCAAGGCCTAACGCTTGATTTTACGCCGACAGAAAAAGGATTAGTTTTAAATTCTGCTCTGCAAAACGCTCTATTTTAAAACGCCTCTAAACTACATGAAAACTATTGAAGTCGATATTAACGGAAAAAAAAGTACGCGCGAAGTGGGGCGTAAAACTATTGTTGAAACACTTGAAGTTCCGTTTCGGGATTTGAGACCGATTTTTTCAATTAGCCAAGTGGCCACTATTTTTGCCCGAGGGAAGGGCGTGATTATGAACCTAGGAGTCATTAAAATGCTGATCAGTCATGATCGAGTTTGGCTTTTTAACACCGATAGCGATGAGGTAAATGAAATCATAGCCCCAGGGCTTGCAAGAGCGCTGAAAGCCGAAGATCAAAGCTTAGATTTTGAACTGCGCGTGATTGAGTTTGCCTTTAACCACAAGCTGCAAAAAATGAAAACTACGGCGGATGATTTAGAAAAAGCCACCACTAAACTGCTTAAAAGGGTCGAACAAGAATATGATGATCGAAGCTTAGAAAAACTGCTTAAACTCAAAAAACAGCTCTCTCGCTTTGAAATTATTTTAAAAGAAAATGAAGCGGCAGCCCTAGAAGTGCTGGATGACGATGAAGATTTACAAGATCTTTGTATCACCCAATGGCTGACCATCACTGATGCCAAAGATATAGATATTGAAGAGGTTGAATCTATTTTTGAATCTTACACCGATCAAATTGAACGGCTGAGTTATCACCTTGGAGACCTAAAAGAAAATATTGATGACACGCAGGAAATCATTGCTTTAAAACTACAAAATCGACGAAATAGTATTATTCGTTATGACCTACTAGCGACGCTCATTACAGCTGTTTTTTCTTTGCTGGCCGTTGTGACGGGGCTGTACGGAATGAACATTCACAACAACCTCGAACAAAACCATCTAGCTTTTTGGCTTATCCTTGGTGGATTTGTGCTTTTTTTCACCCTGTTTTGCATTATTGTTCTGGGCTATTTAAAGCGCCAGAAAATACTCTAAATTTTATCGGTTTTTTCAAACAGAAAACTGGTCACTAAAAAACTCATGGCGGGTAATGAGAACCAAAGTTGGTAGTAATCAATTAAGGTTTGCGCCAGCAAAGACTGTTCGTAAATTGAAATTTCTTGGGCAAACATCATGCCTTCTACGAAAGAATTTCCAGAGAGATAAATTAAAATTGTCGATAAAAAAAGGAGCGCCGACATAGCAGAAAACCAACCATGAATGGCAAAGCGAACCATCGCTTTATCGTGTTTTTCTAAATGCACATTAAAGCCACTTTTGACCGCAAAAATTACTACGGCCGCCAAAAACAGCCCCATCCTCATCCACGACATAATTTGAACTTTTCTTTCAGCCAGCAAAGTCTGAAACCCAGGAGAGGGATCAATTATAAATTGTTGCAAGACCCCGGCGACTCCATCAGCGGTTAAAATCGCGATATAAATACATAAAATCAGCTTGATGGTGTCGTCTTGCCCGAGCATAAAACTGTAAGCAAATAGCAGCACAAATACCGATAAGATGACTAAATTCCAAGTAAGGGCGACTTCCATGGTTTCGAGTATAACTATGATTGTAAAAAAGAGAGAAGTTTTTGAGTGTAATTTTTAGGCCCCAACGCTGTAAATAATTAAGGGAAAGCCTTTATTTTTAAGCCTATTTCTGCTATAATCGCGTGATGTCACTTCGTTATAAAGTTCCTCAAGACGTACAAAGAGAAGATAAAATCTTGTTTTTTATCACCATGAAACAGCTCGTGGTGCTAATGGTAACCGGTGGAATTTCATATTTTTTGTTTGTTCAGCTCAGTGAAACTTACATCTTATCACAGGTGGCCATTGCCTTCATTATGCTGCCATTTATTGCGGGCTGCGCTTTTTGCTTTATCAGAATTAAAGGCCTTGGACTGACTCAATTTTTTCTATTAAATGTTGAACACTTACTGCTGCCAGCCAGACGTTATTGGCAAGCGGGCAGCCAAGAAGTTGTTTCTTCAACGGTCGATTTTACCACCAAAGTTAAAGACGATGAAGAACAAGCGCCTCTGAAAAATATTTCGAGTGAAAAAATCAAAAACCTTGCAGACTTGATTGATAGCGGCGGAAAGTCAGCCCGAAGTAACGATTAAAAAATCCTATGAATAAAAAAGAAAAAGAAACCATCCGAACCAAGGCCAAGCAAAAATTACTGTCTACGCAGCGGTATTTAGAATTCGCAGGCGTTCATGATGACACCTTACTGCTTAAAAACGGTGGGATTAGAGCCGTGCTTGAAGTTTCTTCGGTTAATTTCAACCTTAAGTCCGAGGATGAACAAAATGCGATTATTTACTCTTATCAAAGGTATTTAAACGCGCTTAACTTTCCGGTGCAAATTTTAATAAAGTCTCGAAAGCTTGATATCGATTTATACCTTGAAAATTTAAAAGAAAAAATGCGTCATCAGCAGAATCAACTGCTCAAAAGACAAATGGGAGAATACATCGAGTACATAGCGAAACTGGTGGAGTACGCCGATATTATGGAAAAAAAGTTTTACGTTGTGATTCCACAAAACCCGCCGCGAGCTGAAAAGAAAAGTTTTCTGCAAAGCTTCTGGGAAAAAATTCACCCAGACGACAAAGTGGAGGATATTATTCGCCGACGCAAAGAATTCAAAACCCTTAAAGCCGGCCTAGATGAACGCGTAAATGTTGTTACAACCGGGCTAGAAAATTGCGGCTTAAGCGTTAAAAAATTGGATACCCAAAAAGTTATTGAGCTTTTCTACCAAAGTTACAATCCACAACTGGCGCGTGAAGAAAAGTTAGCTCCGGTTGACGCTTACGCGATGGAAAAAAACCCAGAAGATAATTTAGTGGAGAGTTAGGATGAAATTTTTGAAAAGTTATTCCATTAAACATGAAGTATTAGTAAAATTCTTCTTTAAAACGCCGGAAGGAGGTGATGGTTTACCAGAGGGACCCAAAGATTTTAGATCTTTAGCGCTTGATACCATTCGTGAATCTCAAGCCACCTTTTTCCCCGATCAACAAAGTCCAGGTTATTTATTCTTACAAGCCGCCGAAAGGTATATTCGAGAGCTTCCTGAATTTCCCAATGAAGAGGAGGCTATTCCCGTCACATTTTTTATTTACGCCCAGCTAAGTTTAGTTCATGAAAATGTAATAGAATTTTTAGAACACATTGAGCACCAAATTTCCAACAATCCCACCCTTGTTTCGGTTCGAGAGTTTAGAGACACCATGGGTGATAGTATCTCTGCCCAAACTAAATACTACGATGGTATTTTCACGTTTTGGCACTCACATGAAATTTTATACAAAGCGTTGGAGAAAATTAAAAGAACTTAAAGCCTATTTAAAAAATAGACAAGTCTCAATTCCTAATAGAGTTTTAGTCGATTTTTTCTCGACAAGCCCCCTGATGATAACCCTCAACGATCTTGTTCACGCTTCTCGCGTTAAACAGAGCCAAAACGCAGATTTTACTTTTACCGATATTTTTAAAATTGCGGTGGCGTACCATGAAAAGCTGATTGAAATGTTTGAGTAGAGTTATTTAAAAATAAACCGTTTCACTTTCGATCCGTCTTTTTAAACGTGGATATGAATTAAGCGTTAAATCTTTTTCTAAAATTTTTGTGGCCCAATCGCGGGCCGCTTGCATGGCTTCAACGTTTGTAAAATCAGCACATTTTAAGTCTGGTAAACCACTTTGCTTGAGGCCATAAACTTCTCCAGATCCGCGTAGTTTTAAATCTATTTCTGACAGGTAAAATCCATCGTTACTGCGTTCCATCGCTTGCAGGCGCGCCTTAGATTTATCCTTTTTATCTCCCACCATTAAAAAACAATACGACTGGTAATCATTACGCCCTATTCGACCGCGAAACTGATGCAACTGTGCCAGCCCAAATCTTTCAGAATTTTCAATTACCATCACCGTAGAATTTGGAATATCTACCCCGACTTCTATCACGGAAGTGGAAACCAAAATATCAAATTCATGCGCCTTGAAACGCTGCATAATGGCGTCTTTTTCTTTCGGTTTCATTTTTCCATGCAAATACTCCACCCGATGCTGAGGAAATAGTTGTTCATTAATGCGTACATATTCCGCTAATACATTTTTGGCTTCAATACTCTCTGATTCATCCACCAACGGACACACCCAAAAGATTTGTCTTCCTTTTACAATTTGGTCATCAATAAAACGGTAGCAAAGCGTTTCGGTTTTACTGTCAGCCACAATGCGAGTGATGATTTCTTTTCGCCCAGCCGGTTTTTCCCCAATAATCGATAAATCTTGATCCCCATATATCGTTAACGCCAAACTTCGTGGAATGGGCGTGGCCGTCATCGCCACCACATGCGCCTGATTCTCCGCTAGAAGGGCGCGCTGTTGCACCCCAAAGCGATGTTGTTCATCAACCACCGCTAACGCCAGATTCTTAAACACGGTGTCTTCGGTCAAAATTGCATGCGTGCCAACTAAAAACTTTAGCTGCCCTTGGCGTAATTTATCTTTGATAATTTTTTTATTTTTTGCCGTCACCGAACCGGTTAATAACGCACACTGCTCGGTTGATTCGGTTTCCAGCAACGCTGCTTCATTTGGAATTGGGTCGGGCATAACACGTTTTACAAACTCTAACATTCCCGTGTAATGCTGTTGGGCTAGAATTTCGGTTGGGGCTAAAATGGCCGTTTGATAGCCGGCTCTCACCATATGCAAGGCCGCCATAAAAGCGACAATGGTTTTCCCACTGCCCACATCACCTTGTAATAAACGATGCATCGGCCGGTCTTTTTTAAAGTCTTCTAAAATATCGAGCAGTGCTTTTTTTTGGTGATTCGTCAGCGTAAAGGGCAGCGTTTCTAAATCTTGTTTTACAATTTCTGGGTCAAAATCTACTTTGTATGGATTTTGATGCGTTTGTTCTCGGTAAAACTTCGCTTGTAAAACCCGAACCTGAATTTCAAATACTTCCTGAAAGCCCAAACGACGCTTCGCCTCAAACCATTCATCACTTGAACTCGGAAAGTGAATTTTTTTGATCGCGCTGGCTAAATCCATCAACTTTTCGGCTTTTAGAATTTCTTCAGGAATTGGATCTTTAAACTCGCTGGTAAGAGACATCATTCCAGAAATTTTTTCTCGTAACCATTTTGAATTAATTGGTTGTGATTCTGGGTAAACCGGTCTTAAGCCGCCGACATGAACATTTGATTCTAAATGAACTTCTGGGTTTATAATTTTTAGTTTCCCGTAATTTCTTTCCACTTTGCCCAGCAAAAAAAGTCTTTTTGGGAAAGCTACATTTTTTAAAGTATAGGGAATTTGAAACCAAACGACTTCTACCACCGTGCCATCATCTAGCACCATCGTCCCTTTGCCTAAGTACTTACCGGCCCTCGTTCGTTCTTTGGTAAAAGATTGCAGGGTTCCTTCTAAAGTATTTTTTTCCCCCAGCGTAATTTGCATGGCACTGCTCGCCGATTCGGTTGATTCTAACGCTCTGGGAAAGAAGTTCAGTAAGTCTTGCACCGTCACAATTCCCATCGACTCAAGCTTATTGAGATGATGTTTCGTGGTTCGAATAACGCTGACTAAAGGACTACTGAGCATATCTGATTTTTAGTATAACCAAACCTTGAATAAAAAAAATTTTGCAAATACTTGGTTTTCAAGCACAATTGAGGTATACTTATACGAAGTTGGCTTAAAAAAGTCACTTTGATACAAATATTTAAATTTATTTTTTAAAAAAAAACATGAAGAAATTCCTCGCCCCTGGCTTCGCTTTGCTACTTGTTTCGGCTCTATTCGTAGATCCGGCAATGGCACAACTCATTAGTCCTATCGACAATCCGGCTGAAATCGGAAATGCTACTCAACAAGAAGCAAGTCTACGGGCAATGGTTCTTAAGTTTGTGAATTTCTTCCTCTACTTCCTAGGTTTGATCGCTACGGTGTTCGTAATCTACGGTGGTTTCCTATACATCACTTCTCAAGGTGATGACGGTAATGTAGAAAAAGCGAAGAAAATTCTTACCTTCGCTGCTATTGGTATCTTGATCATTCTTATCTCTTTCGCTTTGATCAATACACTTCTTACTGCTGGTATTTCTCAACAAGCACTTACGTAAGCTAACACTTACAAAGTTTAAAATAAAAAACACCTCGCCATGGCGAGGTGTTTTTTTATAAGTCAGTTTTCGGGTTTAAATTTTAGCCCCTTTAAAAAAGTTATACTTAAAAACTAAGGTATTTTTCTTAAACCGAGCGGTGTTTGAGTTTTTTAGAAAATAGAAAGACTACTCTAATGAACGGGTCAAAGTTTCTATCTCGGCAAGTTTTAGTTGACCTGGTTGAGCGCCAAACTTCTGAATTACTGAAGCCGCATTAAAACTACCCCACGCCATCTGCGTGGCTAAATCTTCGCCATGTAGAGCCGCCGCCACAAACCCAACCGCAAACGAATCACCCGCCCCCAAAGTATCAAGCACCGGGACTTCTTGCGGCAAAGAGATTAGATGAGCGCTATCGGTAAAGACCTGCGCGCCACGACGTCCGTCCGTTATAACAACGGTCTTCACTCCCGCATTTAAAAACTGGTTCGCTATCAAACGCAAATCCGCTAGATGCCTTGGTTTATAAGCGGTATAAGGCGTTACCTCCTTACCAAAAAGTTCAGGTGAATAATCGACAAACCGATGAATTTTTGCTTTTAAACCGGTAAACGCTTCGGCTTCCTCTCGATTAATAAACAAACAATCAATTTCAGGGAAAACGGGTTTGAAATAATCAAACCCAAGCTTGAATTGAGTGCTACCAGGATTCCAAGCGATAAAAGCTTCCTTATTCTTAGTTTTATAGGCAGGAATAGCTTCAAGAAGATTTTTAGCTCCAATATGACCAAAATATAAGGCCTTCGTGGCTGGTGCGTTCAGCAAAGTATCTTCATTGAAATTTTCACACGCTGTGCGACGGTGTAAAACCGTTCGTTCTCCTTCCCAAGAATTTAGAATGATTGAAAAACTTGAGGTCTGATTTTTTGCGACCGTTAAATAATCCGTATTAATATTATGCAAAGCCAATTCTGCCATCATAAAACCTCGGTACGATTGGTCACCAATCACTCCAAAAACAGCTGGTTTAAGGCCTAGTTTTGCAAAACCAACAGCCGTGTTAGATGCGCCTCCACCGGCTTGGACTAAAGAGTGCTTAACCTGGATTTTCTCTCCCAATGGAATTTTTAAAAAGGATTCAGGCGAGTCGAGAGTGTTTTCAATTCCAATAGGCCCTTCTTCTGACAGTGGAATAAAAATATCGAGTGTTAAAGACCCGAAACATAAAATATCAAATTTTTTCATTAGCTTATTATACCACACATATCACTGATAATAAAGGCTCCTTAGATGGTTCTAATTCGATTCTAGCTGACGAGCAAAAACTATTCCAACAACGAACTTTACCCCTGCACTTTTTAAAGCTTCAGCGGCTGCTTCAAGTGTATTGCCAGTTGTAGCCACATCATCTAGTAGTAAAACGGTATGTGGTACGGCATGATTTTGATTCCAACTAAAAGCATTTAACAAGTTTTTAGATCTTTCAGTTTTGTTTAGACGTGCCTGTTGCCCCGTAAATCTAACTCGCTTAAATGCGGTTAAATTAATTTTAATATTCGTTGGAAGTTTTAAATGCCGCGCAATCACTTCACACTGGTTAAACCCACGCCAATGCTTTCTGCGCCAGTGCAAGGGAACGGCAACCAAAGTGGCTCCTTTGTAGGCGTTCCAATTTATAGTTTGGTTAAAACCTTCCGCTATAAGCTTAGCGGCTGGTTTATGCCGGTTAAATTTTAGTGACTTTATCAGCGCTTTTGCCGAAATTGAGTGATAATTCGTCACCGATATACATTCATCTAACGCACTGGCTGTTTTTATTTCAATGTTAGAGGCGGGCTCGTAGTGGTAGTGATTTCTGCAAAGCACGTTCCCTTCTTTGGCACAAACCAAGCATTTTAAAGGAAAGAGCGCCTCTTTAATCCACTTAATAAAAAGAGTTAGAATTTGCATACGCAAAAACTAAAACAAGTAGCCTTTAGTACAAGATTAAATTTTAATCTAAAATTTAGTTTCGAACTTCAAAATTGTTGTTCTGATTTTCCGCACTAAAAGGTTCCACTAAACGGTTAATATCGTTTTTTATTCTTTCGTATGAAAGAAAACCCATAAAATTCAAATTAAACAATCGACCAACAATCGCCACAAAAGTAAAACTTAGAATGGTGACAATCAAACCGATGATTGAATACCTAATTGTATTAATCGCTTGCTTGATTTTTTCATCATTCCCACCAGATAAAATAAACGAAATACCTCCAACAAAAATAAAAATAGCCGATAAGGCTGCCGCCCCTATAAAAGCGTAGACGACGAACATTTGAACAATGTCCATTAAACTTAAGTCGCCGAGTAGATCTGAATTGGGAGACATTAAAGATTGAGCATTAGGTGCATAAACTTGGCCAGCGCTGGTAGAACCGTTTACCACTTGAGGAACTTGATCCGCATACTGCACATTACCAGGTACATTGGTACCAGAATTAACGGTTGTCGTAGTATTAAATTGAAAATCGTCAGTCGTGGGAGCTATAACTCGGTTATCATCCATTTTATCAAAAATTATTCAGCCGGTTCTAAAACCTTTAAATTAATACGTTCATTTTCTCGTGCGCCAATAATTCGAACTAACGTTCTAAGGGCACTGATAGTTTGACCACTTTTACCAATTAATTTGCCCATGTCGGCCTCGGCTACCGTTACCGAAATCAATACGCCCAAATCATCTACTTTGTGCTCTACTTCAATAGAATCTTTGTGCTCGCAGATTTGTTCGAGCGTGTATTTGACAAAATCGGTAGCGGTTTTAATGGCTTCAGACATAAATAAGCATATTTAACAGATGTTCTTAGTGTAAAACTAGACCTGAAAAAACGCAATCTTGGCGTTTAATTATTCTGCTTTTGCTTCTTCTGAAGCTTCTTCGGCTGCAGCTTCTGCTGGTTCTTCCGCTGGAGCTTCTTCTACTACTTCTTTAGGGGCTTCAGTTTTCTGAGGTTTTGAAACTCTTTGTGCGACAAATTTACCCGCTACTTCACAACCATTCTTAGCGAGTAATCGCGCTGCACTTTGTGAAACTTGAGCTCCGTTTGTGATGTATTTTTCAACTTGTTCTTTATCAAAAACAAACTCCCCTTTTCCTCCTTCTGTTCGAGGATTAAAGTAACCAAGCTTGTTAATAAACTTTTTTTGAACTGGCTTAGATTTTTCAGCTACTACCAAATCAAAGAAAGCTTGACCTTTACGACCACGACGAGCGAAACGAATAATTAACATGTACGTTTTGTTTAATAAATAGGAAATGGGTAATAACGTATAATTCCCCTTAATTTCGAGCGCGAATATAGTGACTGACTAGCGCCTGTCAAATTAACAGATTTCAGAAACTTTACACAATACCTTAAAAATGCTAAAATGACCTATAAATTTAAAAATAAAATCCATGATCGCCAATCACTCTTGTCCCCATTGCCAAAACAAAATGGAATCTTTAAATAAAGAAAATACGGAGTTTGAGGCTTGCTCGAGTTGTGCTGGAATGTGGTTTGACCTAGGAGAATTAAAGGAAGCTATTTCGTGGCAAGAGAATAACCATTTTGAATTAAAAACAATTGTGCGAGGGGATGGTCAGCCCGATCATGCTCATGGCTACATCTGCCCTAAGTGTGAAATTATTATGGAAGAACGACAGTACGCCTATGACTCTGGGATACATATTGACGGTTGTCCTTGTTGTCGTGGAATCTTTGTTTCTCCGGAAGACTTAGGAGCCATTGGAACTTTCTTACACAGTTCAAAACATAGTGATGAAGCAAAAATAGCCCATGTTGATACCTACAAAGCGCTGAACAAGTTAGAATTTGAACACCGGAATAAGCAAGAAGCCCTCGCGAGTAAAATCGACGGACTTTTTAAATTCGATGATATTAAAGGCTTAGACAAACTGACTAATTGGCTGATTGGCGAACTGGTAGATGTCGATTCGTTCAAGATTTCAAATCGCTAAACGACTAGATTGATTCTTAAAGTTAAATTGAGCATAATTCCACCATGTGTGGAATTTTTGCCGTTTCTGGGCCTGATAAAGATGCCGGTAGCCAGGTTTTAAAAGGATTAAAAACCCTTGAATATAGAGGCTACGACTCTTGGGGAGTCGCCGTAAGAGAAGCAGATTCCAAAGCCTTAAACGTCACCAAAGATATTGGTAAAATTTCTGACGTTAATGTTCCCTTTCCCGATGGATTTGAAGCCGTTGGACACACCCGCTGGGCTACCCACGGGGGCGTAACTGTGGCCAATTCACATCCACATCAAGTGGGAGATGTGACGCTGGTTCATAATGGTATTTTTGAAAACTACGCCGAATATAAAAAGAGATTTTTGGCCGCTGGGTCTGTATTTGAATCTGACACTGATACTGAAGTTATTGGCCACATCATTAGCGAACTCCTTGAAGAAGGCCTAAAACCGGCAGAAGCGATTCGGAAAGCTTGCACTAAAATTGATGGACGATTTTCCATTTTGGTAATGTTTAAGAATGTTCCAGGAATTTTTGCAGCTAGGCGGGGTTCTCCGCTCATTATAGGTCGAGATAAAGACCAGACTTTTATTGCCTCGGATATTCCAGCTTTTCTGGAAAAAACCAGACTGGTAAACTATTTAGATGACAACGAAATGGTTTTCATTGAAGGGGGAAAAGTACAGTTCTATGATTTAGATTCTGGAGAAGCCATAACTAAACGTGATATTGAAGTCCCTTGGAAACTAGAGCACGCCGAAAAAGGTGAATATAAACATTTTATGATTAAAGAGATTTTTGATCAAAAAGACAGCATTGCTCGTGCTATAAACCACGAAGACGATGTATTAAACAAAGCGGTTGAGTTGCTTAAAAGTTCAAACGGAACCTACTTAGTGGCTTGCGGCACGGCGCATAAAGTCTGTTTAGCGGCTGAGTACTTTTTCAGCCAAATCTCTGGGCGAAAGATTAATGTAGTCGCTGCCAGCGAAGTCCCTTATTTTGAAAGATTTATTAACCAAAGAACCGCTATGGTGGCGGTTTCACAATCAGGGGAAACCGCAGATATTTTAGAAGTTTTTGAACGAGCGAAAGCACGAGGAGCCAAATTATTATCGCTCACAAACGTTGAAAGTTCGTCGGTCGCTCGAATGAGTGATGTGCATTTACCGATTAATGCCGGACCAGAAAAAGCCGTGGCTTCTACGAAAGCTACTACGGCCCAAATGGCCTTGCTGTTACTTTTGGCTTACACCGATGCCGGTAAAATAAATCAAGGAAGAGAGTTGCTCAGCACGACTTCTTCGGCGATTAATGATTTGCTCAATCCACGTTATGAGGATCATATTCGTGCCGTTGCGGCTAAATACGTTGATCATCCAAATATGTTTATTATTGGCCGCGGCCCTCTCTATCCAATTGCCTTAGAAGCGGCGATTAAAATTCAAGAAGTCAGTTACATTCACGCGCAAGGTTTTGCCGCTGGTGAAATTAAACATGGCCCACTCGCCTTAATTGAAGAAGGCGTGCCGTGCGTTGTACTTGGAGATGAACTAGAAACGATTTCTAATGCCATTGAACTTAAAACTCGTGGGGCCAAAATTATTGGTGTTTCCAGCGAAAATGCTGATATATTTGATCACTGGATAAAAGTGCCAGAAGCGGGTGAAGCGCAGGCAATTGCAACATTAATTCCGGTGCAGATTTTTAGTTATCACTTAGCTTTATTGCGGAACCTAGATCCGGATATGCCGCGAAATTTAGCGAAGAGTGTGACGGTTAAGTAATTTTAGCACTCCCCAAAAAAGACTGCTAAAAGTGTCTTGATTTTTAATTTCAATCGTAATAAATTGCTGAGTGATTAGGATTACCTTAATTTTTAATTTTTTCATCATGGCATTCATTAAAAGAATTTTCTTATTTCTCGTCACTAATATTGCGATTGTAGTGGTTTTGACCACCGTCGTTTCAGTATTTGGAATTGATACAGCCTACCTAACGCCAAACGGCTTAAACCTGCAAGCGCTCGCCATATTTTCACTCATTATTGGGATGACGGCTTCAATTATATCGCTGTTCATGTCGAAAATTTCGGCTAAGTGGATTATGAAAGTTCAGGTGATTAAAGATCCACGTGGAGGCCGCGAAGCGGAACTCGTACAAATGGTCAAAAACTTAGCCACTCAAGCCAAAGTGGGCATGCCAGAAGTTGGTATTTACCCATCAGCCGAAATTAATGCCTTTGCAACTGGTTGGAACCGAAACAACTCACTAGTTGCGGTTTCTGAAGGTCTACTTAATGCCATGAATAAAGACCAATTAGAAGGTGTTCTGGCTCATGAAATGGCCCATGTAAAAAATGGTGATATGGTCACAATGGTTCTTTTGCAAGGAGTAATTAATGCCTTTGTTATTTTTGCGGCCAAAGTGGCGGCCTACGCTGTTTCGCGTGCTATGGGGCGAGACCCTGATGAAGTTGGCGGTTTTATTTACTACGGAATTTCGATCCTTTTTGAAATTTTCTTTGGAATCTTGGCTTCAACGATTGTTCTGGCATTCTCTCGATGGAGAGAGTTCGGTGCCGACTACGGAGGCGCGCAACTAAGCAGCAAAAAGAAAATGATCGCGGCTTTAGAATTTTTACAATCTCACCACCAAGTTGATAACCGACATAAATCGTTTGCCACTATGAAAATGAGTGGTGACCGAGGATTCACAAAACTTTTTTCTAGTCACCCACCACTTGAAAAAAGAATTATGGCTCTGCAAGCCGCTCCGATTGCCTAATATTTATTAAACCCTTATAGAATGTCTTTTCTTAATAATCTCGAATGGCGCCACGCGACTAAAATTTTTGATACAGAAAAAAAAGTTTCTGATTCAGACTTTGAAAAAATCAAAGAAGCCATTCAAATGACGCCGACTTCTTTTGGACTTGAACCTTTCCACGTAAAAATTGTAACTGATCAAGCCGTCAAAGATAAAATTCAACCCGTTTCATGGGATCAACCACAAGTCGGAAGCTGCTCTCATTTACTCGTTTTCTGTGCACGAACCGATTGGGAAAGCCGAATTAATGATTACTTTGAAATGGCAAGCGGAGGAAAAGCGGAAATCAAAGAGAAAATGAATCCGTACGAACAAATGATGCGCGGAGCGTTAAAAGATCGAACCGAACACCAAATCTTAGACTGGGCTCGCAACCAAGCATACATTGCCCATGGCTTTGCTTTGGCAGCTTGTGCCGAACTTAAAATTGATAGCTGCCCAATGGAGGGTTTTGATAATGAAGCCGTTAACAAAATTTTAGGTCTCCCAAATCATATGAAATCGGTGGTAATGATGCCGATTGGTTACCGAACCGAAGATCCACACCACGGAAAAGTTCGCTATCCAGAAAGTGATTTGTTTAGCTAAAAGAACACAGAATTAATGCAACTTGTAAACGCTTGGCTTCTTTTACTGGGATCGCAGTATGTTATTGCGATGTTAATGCTAACGGTATTTGCAGGGACACTAATTTTTAGCGGTTTGGCGTCAAAAATCTATTCAACCAGCGCCCTTAAAAGCGAGGGCGCAAATCAAAAAAAATTAGCAGAATGGGCCGCTGATACGTGGTCCTTTAACGTCGTACTGCTTAGTATTCCAGGAGCTCGGCTCACTATAACTTTATTTTATATTTTGTTTTTGGCCTACCAAATCACACTTGTGTTCAATCAAACTTATTCAGTCACCAACGGCTATGAGTGGGCTCTCGTTACTTTAGGAGCTGTTGTGAGCCTATTAGTGGCCACCCGCCAGTATCATTTAACCAAAAGACGAATGGCCACTTTTTTGGCCTAAAGCCCAGGACAATGTGCCGCTACGTGTGCACCAACTTCTTTAAAGTCTTTATTAAATTTTACTGAAAACTGTGCAGCTAAGGCGTCCGCTCGCTCCTTAAAGGCTTTTTTATCTTGCCACGTGTTAACGGGGTTCAACATGTTCTTATCGACGCCCTTAACACTCATCGGTACTGAAAATTTCCAACGCTCATCATATCGATACTCAACCGTTTCAAGCTCGCCACTCAAAGCCGCCCCGACTAAGCGACGGGTTAAATTGATATCCATTCGAGCGCCTTCTCCGTAAGGACCGCCACTCCACCCAGTGTTCACTAAATAAACATTTGCTCCATGCGTCTCAATTTTTTCTTTCATTAGCGCGGTATATTGCTGTGGGTGACGCACCATAAACGGTTCGCCAAAAAATCTGGAAAAGGCGCTTTTAGGTTCCGTTACGCCCGTTTCGGTGCCGGCTAATTTGCTGGTATAGCCCATTAAAAACCAAAGTTGAGCTTCCTCTGGAGAAAGCTTTGCCACCGGTGGCAGTACTCCATGTGCATCAGCCGTTAAAAAAATAATCGTTTGAGGATGACCGCCCTTGGCCTCCATTTTAACATTTTGCATCACTTCCATCGGATAAGACACCCGCGAATTTGCCGTTAAACGATCATCAGAGAGATCAAAACTCCCATCCGGGTACATCAGGGCGTTTTCGATAATCACCCCGTTCTGATCTGAGGGTTTATCCATTTCAAAACTAATCCGAAATATTTCGGGTTCGCGAGATTTATCTAAATCAATGAGCTTCGCGTAGCAGCCATTTTCAAAGTTGGCGACCCCGTTATCACTCCAGCCGTGTTCATCATCACCAATTAAGGCTCGAGCTGGGTCGGCGGAAAGAGTTGTTTTACCCGTTCCAGAAAGCCCTAGAATAATAGCCGTATCACCATTATTCCCCTCGTTTGCTGAACAGTGGAGCGGTAGGATATTCTGATCTATGCAGTAATAATTCATCGCTGTATAAACCGTTTTCTTAATCGTGCCCAGATAAGCGGTCCCTCGAACCAAGGCCCGATTATTCTCTAAATCTAAGGCTAAACAACGGCCTTCATTCGCTCGTAAATGACCCGAGTATTTTTCTGGTTGAACGGGATCATTTGGCAAAACAAGAATGGTTAAAGATTTTTCGTACAACACACTGCTTGCTAAATTTTCAGGAATCTCTCTAAACATGTTATCGGCGAATACGGCCCCTAAAGCCCGGTCCGTTAAAAGCTTAACGGGCAACGCATAATCGGCATCAGCCCCAATGACTCGATCGAGCTCTAAGATCTCAGATTTTTTTTCGAGCAACGCTAAAGACTCTTCCCATAAAGTCTCAAAAATTTTTGGATCAAGGGAGTTACAAGCCGAGCTACTCCAATCAATTTGTGATTCCGAAACACCGGCTTTCACTAAATACGTATCTTGTGGGCAACGACCAGTAGCATTTGCCGGGTTCCAAGCCACCAAAGCGCCCGTATTTGAAACAACGGCTTCTTTGGCTTCAATACTTTTTTTAATCAGGAGCGCTCGATCTAGATTTTTTAGGGTTTTCATTAGCTTTAATTCGTTAGAAAATAGATTAGAAAATTTCTTACTTTAAATTCAAAACCTCAAAAAAGGTTTTAATGATTTCGTCTGCACCAGGCATCACTTCACCGCTTGGCAAAATGACTCCACTCAAATTAACGCGCAGTCGATATTCACCCTCGTATTGCATTAAAACGGCCACAATATTTTTATCGGCCAAGCGTGCTTGAGTATCTGATTGAGCCGGAAATAAACGAAACATACCGCCATAATTTTCCGCATCAAAATAAGGAGCTGCAGCGGCCGGAGCATTTTCTTTCCAAACGCTCGTTGAAGCTTTTATAATTGAAAGATAATGCGCGTGTCGCTCTTTAAGTCCAGCTTGATTGTGCGCTAATTCTTCCCACAGTTCGCGAGTAACTGCGTCATCAAAACCAGTCGTTCCACGCGCGGTTATGCTTTGCACCCAACGGTGCTCTTCGTACATTTCATTTGAAGGGAACATCACTATTACAGCCCCTCCTGGCCGAGCCGCAAAGGTCTGAAAAATTTTGGTTGGCGACCAAGCAATAATCGTTGGTGTTTTGGCCTTTTCTTGAAATAATTGCAGGATTTCTTTCTCAAAATCTTCACCAGAAAAATAAGGTAAATCAATAAAACTAGGGCGATTTAAACGATTATTTTCTTCAATAATTTTTTGGGCTCGCTCTAAATTCAAACGACTCCCATCTCCGTTTCGATTGGTTTGAATCATCATCAAAGTATCGGGGTCTTCCGAACTGTACTCGGAACTCGGCAAGTATAATTTTGCGAGTCCATAGGTGTAACAGAAACTGTCGTAACCGGTCCAATCCCAACCGCTAAAGCTCATTGATTTTGGTGCATATCCCATTGATATTAACGCCGATATTCCAGCCGAAATAGCACCGCTTCCACCACCCTTTACCGGAATCAAACTGAGATTTGTATCGTCTATGCCTAAAAAATTAAGCAAAAATTCTCGACCAGCAGCATATGTTTGAGCGTCTATTGGCTGATAACTATGCCCTGGCAATGTACCGATTCCTAAATTAACCGGATTCTCTAAAGTCTTTGCCAGAGTTGAAGCAAAGATATTGGCGTCTTCCGCTGGAGCGATTGGTTTAGATTTTTTCATCTAGATATGAAAGATTATTTTTTAAACCCTATAACAAAAATCAACAAAATTAAACTAAAAAGTAAAATTAATTTAAAATAAAAGTTATATTTATATATTTTCAAAAAAAATTTGTCTATTATTCATAATAATCATTTTCACAGCTTCCCTAAACAACTAAATTTAAAGAATTTTGACAAAAAACCTCGCAAACGTAGGATCAATCAGCTCTTTTTGTACAAAACACCGATTAAAGGCGGAGAGCGTAGCGCGCCTTTATGAGGAGAGGAGGAATAAATGTAGTGCGCGTCATCCCGCCCAGCGGGATAGAGCAAACGAAATTTATTCGGACGAGGTCCCGTAGTTTAATGGAAGAACATCGGTTTGCGGAACCGACGATCCAAGTTCGATTCTTGGCGGGACCACCAATTCAATCTCAATAACCTTAAAAAGGCTTTTTTGAGGAACTCAAAAATTGACCAATTTAGTAATTAGCCTTAGTTTAAAATTGTATCAATAAATATAAATGAAACCCAAAAACTTCTTCGCTCACACCTTTTATTTTTTTGGAACTTTTATTTTTATCGGCTACCTGCTCTATGTCGGTAAACCTTTTCTTCAGCCTTTTATAATCGCAGTCGTTTTTTGGTATCTCATTATCTCTTTGGCCAAATTACTGAACTACCAATACAAAGGATTTCAAATTCCAGAACCTTTGACCTTACCTTTAGCCATAATTATGTGCGGCGTTTTTGCCTGGATTACCAGCAGCATTATTGGGAACAACATTGGTCAAATCAATGCAAAACTTCCAGAATACAGAACCAATCTAACCGCCATTACCCAAAGTGCGATTGATTTATACGCGCCTAATTCCGAACTTGATGCGCGCAACTTTCTAAACGCGAATCTTTTTAACAATTTAGATTTAAAAGGTATTGCCAGTGACGCCGCAAGGACCGCTGGCGGCTTAGCCGGAAAAACAATTCTGATGGTCATTTATGTGCTTTTCTTGTTGGTGGAATACAAAAAAATTCCGCAGAAACTCGAACGCATCACCGCTAAAGGTCGCAACTACAGCCGGACGGTAGATATTTTAAAAGATATATCACAGGATCTAAATTCTTACTTTAAAATTAAAGCGGTTGCCAGCGTGGCCACGGGATTACTGAGTTACTTTGTGTTGATTTTATTTGGGGTCGATTTTGCCGCCTTCTGGGCTTTGCTCATTTTTATGCTTAACTTCATTCCAACTGTTGGATCAATTATCGCCACGGCTTTCCCAGTGCTCGTCGCGTTAGTGCAATTTGAGGGCGGCTACCAATTTTTTGCGATCGGCGGAATTTTAATCTTTATTCAGATTCTAATTGGGAGTATTTTGGAACCTCGGTTTCAGGGAAATACTTTAAATATTAGTCCGCTGGTAATTATTTTATCACTCGCTTTTTGGGGAACCATTTGGGGAATTTTAGGAGCGCTACTCTGTATCCCAATTATGGCGATTTTAAACATCGTGCTTTCAAAATTCGAATCTACTCAGTGGATTTCGTTAATGATTTCTGCCGATGGAGAGGGGAAAGGCTACCAAAACTTTAAATGGCATAAACACCTAAGAAAGCAGGTGAAAAAGCTGAGAAAGTAAAGAACACGCTAAGCTCTAATAATTCGAGCAAATTTTCTTTTACCAACCTTTAACACTTGCCCTTCTGGCCAGACATTAACAACATCGAAAGGATCAGTGATCTTTTCTCCATTATAGGTCACACCACCTTGCTCAATAATACGTTTAGCTTCACTTTTTGATGCTGCTGAACCTGTTACATCTGTCATTAATGGCATAATCTCAATTCCATCAACATCAAGCTTAAACTCGGGCATTTCATCAGGCACTTCGTGTTTTACAAACTTGGTTACAAAGTCTTGGTAGGCGCTTTCGGCGTCAGTGTCAGAATGTAACCAAGTCACAATATGTTTAGCGAGTTTAACTTTTGCATCTCGCGGCGAATTTTTAATTAAGGTTTCAGATTCTTTTAAATCTTCTTCGGTAAAAATTTCAAAGTAGGTCAGCATTTCTTCATCTTTCATGCTCATAATTTTCCCAAACATTTCATTTGGCGCTTCATCTAAAGCGACGTAGTTACCGTAAGACTTACTCATTTTACGGCCATCGGTTCCGTTAATAATTGGATTGGCTAAAACCCATTTTTCTTTCTGTTTGTATTGGCGCAAAAGCGTGCGCCCCATCAACATATTAAACGTTTGATCAGTTCCCCCGAGTTCTAAATCAACTTCCATTGCCACTGAATCGTAGCCTTGCAGCAGCGGGTACATAATTTCGTGACCGTGAATAGGTTTGCCGGCCTTTAAACGATCTTGAAACATATCGCGTTCCATTAATTGTTGCACCGTCACGTTAGCGAGCAACTTGACCATGTCGGCGTAGGTTAAAGCATCTAACCAATCGCCGTTGTAAACAATTCTGATTTTATCAAAATCGAGCACTTTAGAGGCTTGCCTTTTCCAGTCCTCAAAATTAGCTTTGATTTCCTCATCAGTCAGCATCGGGCGAGTGGAATCTTTTCCCGTTGGATCACCAATTCTGACCGTTCCGTTACCTATCAACAAAATGACGTCGTGCCCTAAATCAGCAAATTGTTGTAATTTTCTTAGTTGAACGGCGTGCCCTAAGGTTAAATGAGCCCCAGTTGGATCAATTCCCAAATACAAACGAATTTTTCGTTCAGACATTAATTTAGCGAGAGTTTCCTTTTGAGGCAGAACTTCGGCGACACCGCGCGTTAAAACTTGATCGACTGTGAGGGTCATATTTTAAATTTAGTTGCTCATACACTAGTCATTAGCCATAAAAACACTACTGTTTTTATAAAAGCATGAAGCTGTTTACTGACGCTCTCAAAGTCATCAATTATCGCGCTCCAGAACGTGAAGTTTATTACTGGCTCATTCTAGGGTTATTTTTAATTCCTTTTGGATTTTGGCTCGATAGCTATGTTTTTGGCTATATCGTGCAATGGCAGACGCCCTTACTTAATACGGTCATCGTTTTTTTAACCGAGTACTTCATTTATGCCTTACTCGGCTTGTTTGGATCGGTAACCCTTTATCGGGTTTGGCATAACGAAAATCACCAAAGCCAGTTAGTGCCAGGCTGTTTTGCGGTTTTAACGGCCGGAATTATTGCGTACGTGCTTAAGTCTTATTTTGGCACGCCACGACCTTATATTGATTTAGCCTTAGAGCCTTTAGTCCCAGGACATTCGTATAGTTTCCCATCGGGGCACACGGCGGTTGCTTTTGCCTTACTAATACCACTGTGGCGAATTAATAAGTGGCTGGGGATTAGTTGGTTTATTTTTGCAGTAACGGTCGGCTTTGCCCGAGTTTATGAATTTGTACATTATCCATCTGATATAGCCGCTGGTGTTATTTTAGGAGGCGTGGTGGGAGCGGTTTTTTCTCATTCTGAAAGCCGCAAACTATTTAAAGTCTTGTGGCAGGAACTTGAATTTAGACGGCAGAGCTTTCATTTTGCCCTGGGATTTTTATGTGTGTTCTTGCATTGGGCCGGCGCCTTAAGACTTCGAGCTATCGCCTTTGTATTGGTGATGGGTCTTATTGTTTCATTTGTCGCTCAGTACAAAAAATTTCCCATTTTAGGCCAAACGCTTTCTTTATTTGATCGACCTCGAGACCAAAATTTTCCGGGTCGTGGCGCTTTTTACTTTTGCGCGGGCGTATTTTTAACGTTCCTTATTTTTCAGAAAGAAAACATCAACATTGCCTACGCGGCTATTTTAATACTCGCTGTAGGCGATAGTTTGAATCATTTGTTTGCCAGCCAGGTTTACAAGTATGGATTGCCGTGGAACCGCCGCAAAAATGTGGTTGGCGTAGTAACAGGAATTATTATGGGAACGATTGCCGCTCAATTTTTTGTACCCTTCTTTCCCGCTTTAATTGCCAGTACCATTGCTATAACCGCTGAAACGGTGCCTTGGAGAATTGGTAAATTATATTTAGATGACAATCTTTTAGTGCCACTGCTTTCAGGGGCTCTGATTTGGCTGATGGTTTAAGAACAGACCAGATTATCCTTTTTAAAATCAGTTCTGAAGTCTCTTTGTGGCGCTGATTCAACGAGGCAGACTTCGTTTTGGTTACTGACTCTTATGAGCACTAAATCATTAAAACGGTCTGGTCCTTTTTCGCTTCCACCGGCTTTATTTACTTGATACAAAAAAGCCCAAACTCCACCTTGGTAATACCAATTTCGCAAATTTGAACTGAGGTAAGTTGTTGCATCAGGATTTTGGTCACTCCACACATAAAAATCAATTACAGAGTTCCCTGGGTAGCCAGCTTCTTCAGGACTTGGCTGTGACCTAAAAGCAACACGATTTTCATAAGGTTTAATCGCTTCGGCTGCCGCTAATTTTTTTGCTTCCATATAGCCCAAAACATCGGCACGCTCGTAATCTAAAGTACCATCGCCTGTCAAAGTTGCCTCTCCACGTTTAAGGGGGTTTCCACAGACTTCAAGTTTCCCCTTAAACGGAGATTTCGCTGTGTATTCTAAACAAGTGTTATCGACCTTTTCATACCAAGTTTTACTTACCTCAAGAAAATCTTGAGCGCTGAAAATACCGCCGCCCTGATCTAAATTCAGCTTGTTGGTGAAGGTGTTAACCGCCAAACTAAACAATTCCGACTCAAGTGACTTTAAATTCGGAACCCCCATAACTGAAAACGGTTCTGAAATCATCTTTTCAAGCAATCGCGGTTCTGGATCTGGGGGCATAACCATCCCTAAAATTGGGAAAGAGTCTTGATCATAAATGTCCGCTTCTAGAAAATAATTCCCGGGCTGAATTTCACACCAAGTAGGGTAATCGGTTGGCGCACAACCTACTTCTCCGACTTTCCATTCAATGGTTCCTTGGTTAGACTCAATTTTAATGGGCTCTAAGGTAATGGGGCCCGTGGCTCCAGAATAATCAAATTTCTCTGACGCTGGTACGTCTCGGTTCAAATAAATCACCATCCCTTTAGCGTTTGATGGTGATTCTAATTGCCAAGCAATTTGAATTTCATCCCCCATTTTGATTTCATTTTCTGAATCCAAAAAAGACAGTAAGCTTTTTTTTATCTCATCTTTGCCACTACTTGAATTAGTGAATTGCTCATCATTTGAAACGGCAATTACTTCTTGGGTTACAGGATCCACCAAGCTTTCAATTTCGGTCGATACCACCGCTGGGGGCTGTGGGGCTTTCGCCATTTTAGGAATTACGAGCGAAAACACAGCCCAGACAATTAAAATCCCAAGGATAATAGCCGTTAAATATCCGTATTTTTTAAAAAAAGTGGTCATAGCAAAACTATAACACACTTTTTATTAGTGGCTTACTTCTCTTTTGTGTCGGTAAAGAGTCGTTTTAGAAAGAAACCCGTGTAAGACCTTTCAACTTTGGCTACCTCTTCTGGGGTTCCAGTCGCAATTACTTCGCCGCCAAAATCACCGCCATCAGGCCCAATATCAACCAGGTGATCACAACATTTTATAACGTCTAAATTATGTTCGATTACAATGACTGAATTTCCTTTATCCACTAGTTGTTGCAACACACCAAGAAGTTTTTTAACATCAGAGAAATGAAGCCCCGTGGTTGGTTCATCTAAAACATAGATGGTTTTACCCGTGGATTTTTTCATTAATTCTGTCGCCAACTTAACTCGTTGGGCTTCCCCACCAGAAAGTGTCGTAGCACTTTGCCCCAGCTGGATATAACCCAGTCCAACTTCTACAATGGCATCTAGCTTATGTTTAATATTTGGAAAATTGTCGAAAAATTCGGCTCCATCTTCAATCGTCATAGAAAGTACGTCGGCAATTGATTTACCTCGGTAAGTAATTTCTAAAGTTTCATCATTGTACCGTTGACCGTTACAAACTTCACACGGCACAAACACGTCGGGCAAAAAGTGCATTTCAATTTTTTTGATCCCGTCACCACTACAAGCCTCACAACGCCCCCCCTTCACATTGAACGAAAATCGTCCAGCGTTGTAACCTCGTAAACGCGCTTCAGGAGTCGCAGCAAACACATCCCGTACATCCGTGAAAACTCCAGTATACGTGGCTGGATTTGAACGTGGAGTTCGTCCAATGGGAGATTGATCAATTGAAATTAATTTATCGAGCTGCTTGATACCCGTAATGTCATCGTGAGCGCCTGATGGTTTTTTGGCTCGGTTCAATTCTCGAGCTAAAGTCGGCACTAATATTCGGTTAATCAATGAAGATTTACCAGAACCAGAAACACCCGTAATTCCCACAAAACAACCCAGTGGAATATCCACGTTCACATTTTTAAGATTATTTTCTCGCGCATTTGTAATTCGCAGCTCGCCCGTTGATTTGCGTCTCACTCGCGGAGTGCGAATAGACTTTCGACCAAACAAGAAATCTGCCGTTTCACTGTTACAATTTTCCATCTCCGCCATTGTTCCGGTAAAAACGAGTTTCCCTCCATGGGCGCCCGCTTTCGGCCCAATTTCTATAATATGATCCGCCGCTCTCATGGTATCTTCATCATGTTCTACTACGAGCACGGTATTCCCTAAATCACGTAAGTGTTCAAGCGTTCCAATTAATCGGTCGTTATCACGTTGGTGCAGACCAATTGAAGGTTCATCTAAAACGTATAAAACCCCCTGCAGTTGAGAACCAATTTGGGTGGCCAGACGAATCCGTTGAGCCTCTCCACCAGAAAGCGTATTGGCCGTTCTAGAAAGATTTAAATAACTTAAGCCCACATTTTCTAAAAAGCTTAAACGATCGGTAATTTCTTTTTGAATTGGCCGAACAATGTCTTCTGTTTCAGGGGTCATTTCTAAACTTTGCATCCAATTTTTTAAATTCGGGACGGCCATTTTACAAACATCATGCACGGTTTCTTCTCCCACAAATACATTTCGTCCGTAAATACCTAAACGGGCTCCACCACAAATTTGGCAGGTAGTTTCGATCATAAATTCTTCTAGCTTTTTGCGTACAAAATCAGAGTCAGATTCATTGAATCGTTTCTCTGTTTGAGCAATTAAACCTTCAAATTGGCTTTCGGTGGTCTTCCCGCTAAAGGCGCCTTTTAATTTGATGCTAAACTTTTGTTTCCCAAAACCATGGAACAGCATCTCCATTACTTCTGGTTTAATTTTTCCCATTGGTTGGTCTAAAGTGAAACCTTGTTCTTTTCCAATGGCTTCAAAAACAGCTAAATACCAGGTTTGAGAATTAGCCCCTAAACTCGCCCAAGGCAAAATTCCACCCTCTCGAATTGAAAGTTTTGTATTTATAGAAGCTTCACGATTCAATTCTAAACGATAGCCTAAACCATGACAGGCTTCACAAGCCCCATGGGGGGAATTAAAAGAGAATAACCGCGGCTCAATAGCCGGAAATGAAAAACCGGTTTCAGGGTCTGATAAATGTTCGGAAAACAAATGATCGCTTTCATCAGCAATTCGATGGGCCATCATAATCCCTTCCCCATATTTCAAAGCGGTTTCAATGGAGTCTAATACTCGCAAACGTTCATTGTTTTTTTCTTCCACTTTGCTGCCATCAGAAAGCTCGACTACTTTTTTCGCGTAATCGGCTTTTACTAAACGATCTACCACAATTTCAATGTGATGTTTCTTTTTTGGATCGAGCTCAATATCTTCGTTGATAGTATGCATATGCCCATCAATTCTTAAACGAACAAAACCGGCTTTTTGAATCCGTTCCAGCACTTCTCGGTGTTCCCCTTTTTTTCCGTTAACCACTGGCGAAAGAATCATGTATTTCTCCCCTTCTTCCCATTTTTGTAAATGATCCACAATTTGTGAAGGGGTTTGTTTTTCCAGTTTTCGACCTGATTCTGGGTGTCGTGGCACGCCCACTTTTGCAAAAAGCAAACGCAGGTAATCGTAAATTTCGGTCACCGTACCCACGGTTGAACGGGGATTACGTGGGGCCGTTTTTTGATCGATTGAAATCGCTGGACTTAAACCTTCAATCGATTCTACATCTGGCTTTTCTTGGAGTTGTAAAAACTGTCGAGCGTAAGTAGAAAGAGATTCAACGTAACGTCTTTGCCCCTCAGCGTAAATGGTATCAAAAGCTAAACTTGATTTACCGGAACCAGAAACTCCCGTTACAACGGTTAATTTTTCTCTGGGAATTTCTACATCAATGTTTTTAAGATTGTGCATTTTGGCGCCGCGAACGATGATTTGTTTGGTCATATATTTTGCTGGGGAAACAAAAAAAGCCGCGGATTTGTCCGCTGCCTTTGCAGGGCGACCTTAGCGATGAAGTTGCTAAAAGTCAAAAGAATCGCTATAATACAAACTTCTAAAAAAATACTAAAATGGCTTTAGATATCAAAGGATTCACTCCTACACCAGAACAGCCAAACGATCTATCGGCTTGTTTCGAAATTTTTGCTGACAGCTTAGAAGTCGACCTTTTTGAAGACAAACTAATCCTTAGCTCTGCGGTAATTCTCGCCTGCAACTTAGAGTCACTTGCCCATTCGATCAAAGATTTAGCGAGCAGAGCCGAAGAAGACGTAACCGAAGCCAATCAAATAGCGCAAAGCGTTGGCTTTAAGGTAGAGAAAGTGACTTTGCCACAAAGTGAGCAATGGCCTGCCGCGGTATACCACACGCCTAAATCTATGTCCCGGCCCATAACTTATTTTGCTAATTTAAAGGCTCTCGCTCAAACGTTAAAACAAACCGCGCGAAACATTCTTTCAAACCCAACCGAAGAAAATTTAGGCGCTACGACTCAAACATTGGACTCTGCCATTAAGGCTTTAGGACTAGAGGACGACAGACCTTTGTTTGAGTTATCATTACTAGGGCCAATTAAAGAATTTGTCTCTCAAATTGATTTTTCAGATAATCGAGACAAGGTGAGTTTAAGACCATCAACGATCGCTAAACTGGCCGAATTTTTGCCGGAATCAAGTGCTGAATTGATGGCCAATATTGAAACAGGCCCTTTTTCTTCTAATGCTCAGGAGCTAGCTAAAATGCTGAAAGCTTGAACCGCTTAAAGGTTTGTAAAATTTAGCAAAATCTGCTATAATCATCTGATTAATTTAAATACAGATGAAATTTTTACAGTCAGGTGATTCGGTCGTAAGCTTAAAGTTTTTGTTTCAAGAAATGCCAAGAGGGTATGAAGAAGCTGAAAGTGTTGATGATAAACTTACTTTTGACACCGTTGGAGAAATTCAAGACGGCTTAGCCGATTTATTCGAAAATGGTGAAGCGCCTTTTGATCTTCAAGAACGAATTCTAGACCTAGACGCTATTCGAGCAGAAGGAGGTTACACTCAGGCCGAAATGGTGGGACAACTCTCAGCTTTTCAAAACAGTTTGAATGGAACTTTATCGGCTAACGGTGAATATCCTGATATTTCCGATTTTATGAACGCGCTCCAAGAATTTATGGGCGCTCAGGCTATTAATTTAGATGAATTTATTGAAGAAGAAGCGGCCCTAAGAGATGAGGTCGAGCAATATGCAGAAAGAATTACGGCTAGTGCCGAAACACGAGAAGAGTTTCGTGAGCTCGCTGATTTAGTAACCGCTGAACGCCTAGTCGCTGATGCAAAATTAAACGAATCTGGAGAGCGAACGCCAGATCAACCCGTCATGAGAGTCGCTTCAAGAGTGGAAGAACTTCCAGCAAGATTAAGTGACGCTTTAGCCAGTTTGGATGAAGAAACGGCGAGCCGTTTTGGTGATTCGGCTATGGCTGGATTTGACCCAGATCAATTCGCTTAAACCTATTTGAGCAAAACTTCTAAAAGCCGCTTCTTGGTTTCTTCTAAACTATAATTTTGAGCTACAAATTCAGCCGCGTGCGCTGTATAAAGTGAAACTAGGTTTGGATTATCGGCAAAATAAGCCATTCGTTCCGCTAAACTCATCGCATTATTTGGCTCTACGAGCAATAAATCAGATTCTGGTAATTCCGGTTGTTTGTTTTTCAGCAACCAGCGTTCGTAGTGCTGCAGAATTTCTTTTGGTCCGGTTTGAGCAAAAGCTAACACCAACTTTCCACGCGAAAGCGCCTCAATAACTACCCGCCCAAAAGTTTCTGGTTCGGTTGGAGTGAACACCAAAGCGTCATATTTTTCGATTGTTTCTAAGGGATTTTTAACGCCTGGTCGAATATCTAGATTTTCGAGTTGTCGGTCTTTTGAAAAGGCCCGTACTTTCGCTTCATAATCAATCGTTGATTGGTCACTAGCCACGCTATCGCCTACTAAACAAAATTTTAAATCAGGGTTTCGGTCTTGCAGTAAATCGGCCGCTTCAGCGAAATACAATTGGCCTTTCCGTTCATCAAGTCGACTTAGGTTAATGAGGCTCATCACTTGGCTCACTGGAATCACGCCGCTCACAGTTTCTACCCCATTTTCAATTAATCTAAGTTTTTCGTGATGCTTTGAATCCAGTTGTTGACGTAACCAACTACGAGTTGGCATAGAATTTGCAATCACCACGTCAGCGCGCGCACCAATTTGTTGAATAATTTGCGGTGGTCGTGTGGTAAAATCGTGCATCATCACGACCCAAGTGCCGTTCCAACCCCAGAATTTTTTTAGTAATAAAGCCACCAAATGAGCTCGCGGCGTGTTGGTAAACAATTGAGTGGTTTGCTGTTCTTTCAGTTCGGTTTTAAGTTTTTTAGCCGTTTTTATCAGCTTCAAAAAAGCGAGCACTTTACTTGCCTTACCGCCCTTAACGGCCGGTAACTCAAAAGACTTTCTCTCAATGTTTTCTGGAATTCGAGCGCGGTATAAATCACATTCGCCGCCCAGGATAAGTGGATTTAAACGCCTGACTTCGGTTGGGCTCAGGCCATTAAAAAAGTCGAGCAGAAAATGTTCGGCTCCCCCCATAAATTCACCCTGATCTAAAAATACCGTTTTACGTTTCATGCAGACAACATTGTGAACATTACCTCAAAAAAAACAATCATTCCCCGCCTTTCATTTCAACTTCAAGACACTGCCAAAAGTGTCTTTGATAATAGGCACTAAAACTAGCCCAAAGAGCGATTGCGAGTAAACACAACGCCCCAAAATATCCGACACTTGGAGGCACATAAACGGGCATTAATAGGCCAAAAAGCTGGGCTACTAAAATTAAAGCGCTAATTGATCCCTCCAGGCTTGCTTGCCAAAGATAAGCTATTCCGAGCATCTCAAAGTCTCCGATTAAAATTCCACCAGCGGCTAAAAACATGATTAAAGGAACTAAAGGTTCCGTGATTAAATTACTGATTAAACCTGCGTAGGGGAAGCTCCCAAACTGAATTATAAGAATAGGGAAAACCGCCATCTGCGCGCAAAAAGAGGCTCCTAACAAAAGCCTTAAATATTTGTATTTCACAAAACATAAAACCTTATAAACCATTGGCATCCCAAAAAGAATACCGGATGTAGCGCTAAAACTCAGCCAAAAACTAACATCATGGGTTAAAAACCTTGGATCTATTAAAACCAAGATAGAAGCTACCAACAGAAATAAATTTCGGTATTCAATATTGAATCCGCTCGTAATAGCAAAGCCAGTTAAAACGCCAAAAAGGGTAGCTCTTAAAGCTGGTGGATCAAAACCCACCAAATATAAATAAGCCATTAAAGCCAGCAATCCAATTCCATATTTATACCAAGGCCCAAGAGGCTTAAGGCACAAACCTATAGCCACGATTAAAAGAGTAACGTTTGTTCCAGAAACAACTAATAGATGCTGAAGCCCCGAAGCCTTAAAATCATTTTCTAAAGCTTTTGGTAATTTTTCTTTTAAACCCACTAACATTCCTAATGCCACCGTTAAATGGGGTTTTTGAAGCAGATTTTCCAAGCGATTTGTGGCCATGTCTCTCCATACAAAATTTTGGTTTGGCCCAGAGATGGGTCGCGAAATAAGTTCACTCCTGATTAAACTTTGACTCACCCCCCACCTCGACCAATAGACTTGAGCATTAAAGTCTTCAGAAAAATTACTGACATTGGTGATAACTCCCTTAACCTCAATTTTATCTCCGGTATTAAAAAGTGGTTTCGGCGCGTTTTGCCACAAAATTGAACCTTTGATTTCTTGCCATTCAGACGAATTTTGTCGCCAAGCATCTATTTTTAAACGGACGGTTTGTTGCCCTGATCGACTGACTCTGGTTTCGCCCACCACTTCAGCTTTTAGAGAAACTGACTGACCAACCATTTGATTTAATTGATTTGGGTAAAAGTAAAAACTGTAAAAATTTGCATAACACAGGCCAAAAACCAATGGCAGCAAAAGTAAATTTTTGAGGTTCAGATTCGTTAGAGACAACCCCAAAATTATGACTAAACACAGAACACTGTAAAATAGAGAAATCGACAAACTCAAAATCACACCGCTTAAAAAGGCGATTAATATAAGCCTTAACTGCTGGGTCGGACTCATGCGTAAAAACTATGTGATAGCGTATTGGTCGCAATACCACAGCTTTATCTAATCTTAATCAAAGTAGTTGTAAGGATTTACTTTTCGACCTCGAATCCGTAGCTCGAAATGTAGATGGATTCCTGTCGGTCCAAAGACACGCCCAGAATTCCCCATTAAGGCGATTAGTTGACCTGCTTGCACCGTATCCCCCACCGTTACTTTAATAGATTCATTATGAGCATAGAGTGTTTCAACTTCATTACCATGATCGATCACAATGTAATTTCCATACCCGTAGTTCCAACCTTCGGTTCGGGCAATAGTTACAACTCCACCAGCCGCTGAATATATCGGCGTGTTACGACTATTAGCGATATCAATAGCGTAATGGCCACTATTGTACCCTTGAGTCAAAACTCCTCTCGTAGGCCGGATCAAATCGACTCCAATCGAACTTATAGCAGCGGTGGAGGTGTTGGCTCCAGGCCGATTAATGGTAGCGGTATAAACCGGCGCAGAATTAGCGGGGACTATAACTGGCTTGGCCTCTACATAAATTCTTTGCGCGCCTGGAATAAAGATATCTTGGTCAACTTTAACTATAGAATTTTTAAGTGAGTTATAAGCTTCAATTCGGCTGATATCGACGCCATGAATTTTAGCAATTTCGCTCAACGTATCATTCGCCTGAACCTTATAGTAAACCCCATCAACAGGCGGAATGGTCATTTTATCACCCGGTCGAAGATTATCCTTCGCACTTAAATCATTAGCCCATAAAACTGTGGCCACACGCAGGCCAAATTTGTGTGCAATTTTAGAAACATTATCACCGATTTTAATGGTGTAATAAACCGTGGCATCTCGCTTTCGCTGAATCACGGTTTGCCCACTTTCATCTTGAACAAGTGTGTCTCTTAAACCAGCGGTATTTACGCCAACTGAGTTTTCTAAAAAACCCGCAGCTCGAACCTGAATAAAATCATCGGTAAAAGCGGTTCCAAAATCACCAAATGGTTGCAGGTTCTGTACGTAAGGAGGCCTGAAGCTAAACAGGAAAAAACACAGAAACGTCAAACAAATCAGCTGGAAGCCGAATGGGGAATGCAGGATTCGTGATAGATACAATCTCACCATATAATTTCCTGCAGAATATAGTTTTGCCCCCCCTTAAGTCAATTAAGCCCCACTATCCAAATTCACCTCTTCTAGCTTCGCCTCAATTGCTTTCAGTAAATCAGCTTGTAGTGTTTCGAGTGGGAAAACTTGCCCTGCAAGCAGAATTGAGCTGCGTCCAAATTCAACCGTAACGTTTCGAATTCTGATCGGGGGACCGATATCAAAGTCGAGCACTAATAAATATTTTTTCTCAAAACTAGCTTGTCTGACGGTCGCTTTTGTAAGTTTATCATTGGTAAGCAAAATGTTATCAAACTTAGCACTAATACCTTGTTGCTCTAAAAGCTTCAGAATATTACGGCGTTGCAATATAGCCGTTGAAGTTCCGTTATTTGGACCGTCGTCTACCACTTCAGGTTTGTCATCATTTCTGAGTTTTTCGTTCGCGCTTAACATTTGCGATAAAAACGCTGAGAAATTTGAAGCCGTGGCTCGAGTCTCTGTGATCTCTCCTAATTTAATTAATGAGAATTTCTGACGCTCGGTTTCAAAAGTTCCTTGCAGGGGATATCCATTGTATGAAGCCTGATTAAAGGTCATAAACTTGTTGTCATCTTTTTCGTTTATTTGCACTCGCATCCCTTGGGTTAGAATTTCTCGTTTTAAGAAGAAATCTGTTAAGTCCTCAATCGTCTGCACTCCTGTTGGGCCAGCCGCTATAATTTGCTCTGCTTGGTTCCGTAATTGCTCACGAAGATTTTTAACTTCTTCTGCTGTAACATTGTCGGCTCGAATCATCGCCATATCTTCCTCGGTCAAGTTCTCTAGACTTTGTACTCGGTTTAATGTTTCTCGTTCTTTCTCATTAAACACCGATCGTCCAAGACTTTCAGCCAATGAACCAATATCTAAATTTTTATAGGCTTTTAAAAGAATAATCACTTCGTCTTGTCTCGTTCGCGAATCTAGTAATTTATCTAAGAAATACAGCAACTCTTGAGCCACTTCTAAACGCACCTCTTGACCAAGTTCTGATTCTTCAGCCCGCAGCAAACGCTCTGCCTCTACTAATTCGATGTAAAGCTCAAAGATTAAACTATTACTTCGCTGTGCATCCCGTTGCAGCAATAGGCTCACTTGCCGACGCGCTTGAGTAATATTTCGGCTATCTTGAATTAGGTCATAATCAAGGTTTGTAAAATTATCGAGAATAAATTGTAGCTCTCTTTGCGCTGGGACAATGTAGTTTTGAGCGTAATAGGTTTCAAAAAGGAAATAGTTGTCTTGAAAATCTTCAAAACTTACGATTTTATTTTTTGGTCCCCATAAAACCTTTAACACTTCAACTTCTCGATCATCTGGAAAAGCCCCGTAGAACCAAACTCTTTGCTGCTTAGCAAATTGACTCCAGATTTTTTTATACGTTGGAGTTTCGATAAAATAACGTGCCCAATCCGCGCCCCCTCGAACTTCGGTAAATTCTTGTGCGGCCTTAAGGGCTCTTTCTAAATCAGCATCAGCAAATGCAAAATATACATTTCTAATTTGAGCGGTTAATTTTTTATAACCATATTCATCTTTAAAATTATCATCTACGCCCAAAGCATAAAATCGTTGAATAAAATAGAGCCCATTTAAGAGTTTCCCCATCACGCTGTCTGGAGCAAAACGATTTAGCGCAACGACACTCTCCTCTGCATAAAGAATAACCTGTTGTTCCCACAATCTTGAAAGCTCAATCCCCTGTAATAAGGCAGATTGAACAGATTCCATGCCTAAGGTTTTATCATCTAAGGGCTCCAGCTTTAATTCTTTTTTTAGCTTCGTAAAATAAAGCGGCGCGAGCAGTGTTGCTCGATTTTCTTTTACTAAAACCATGTAGCCTGCCGGCACTAAAAAGGGCTCAGTAGCGCTTGGCAAATAAATATAAACCGGATGGTCATGCGCATAAATAATAGCTTCTTGCCGGACTAAGTCTCTTTTAAGCACGGCGACCCCCTGGGGAATACTTACCACAATTGGCCCAATTTTTATTTGTCCCCCAGACAAACGAGCCTCACCTAAAGCAAATGGCGCCGAAAACCCTACTTTTGCTTGATCAATGTCAGCTTGATCTTGAAGACTAGAATTTAAAAATAGAACTCCTTCTTCTAATTCCCGCGCCTGGTTAGTCATATTCAACTTTCCACCCGGCATAAGAATAAAAATTTCTCCAGTTTTATGAAGCCATGATCGAGCCTCTGTTCCATTCACCACAACTCTTTCGTTAATTAAAACAGCGGATTCATAGGGGTCCTCTAGGTCTGAAACTTTATTAAAGTTAGATTTTTCAACCCACAAAATACCAATGAATACAACCATGGCTAAGGCCGCGGCTAAAAATACTTGAAGGCTCGTAAAATATTGGCGCATAAAATTCAAAACATTATAACAGATTTTAACCGCTCTGGCAAAGGCAAAAATACAGTTTTAAAAAGGAATGATTTGCTTTTAAGATTGTTTTATTTCAAAATCAAAATAGAAAAAAGTATAGTTACCTTTATAAACTTTATGAAAGGCGTGATTTTAGCGGGCGGCACCGGGTCAAGACTCTATCCTTGTACAAAGGTGACCAATAAGCATTTATTACCGGTTTACAACAAACCGATGATATTTTATCCCATCGAAACTCTAAAAGGTTCTGGGGTAAACGAGATCCTTGTAATTTCAAGTCCAGAACACGCCGGTGACTTTATGCAATTGCTCGGATCTGGGGCCGACATAAATGTAAACTTTACATACAAAATCCAAGATGGCGCGGGGGGTATCGCTCAAGCACTGAGCTTAGCGGAAGACTTTGCCAATGGCGAAAGCTTAGCCGTTATTTTATCGGATAACATTTTTGAAGAAGCTTTCCCCGATGACGTCATGCGCTTTAAGCAAGGGGCTCAGATCTTTGTTAAAGAGGTGGAAGACCCAGGTCGCTTTGGGGTTGTTGAACTTAAAGAAGATAACACCGTTCGCTCGATTGAAGAAAAACCGAGCTTTCCAAAATCTAAACTCGCACAAACGGGGCTTTATTTGTACGACAACCAAGTCTTCAGTTATATCAAGCAAGTTCAACCATCTAAACGAGGCGAACTAGAAATTACCGATGTGAACAATCTTTATCGCGAAAAAAATCTGCTTAAAGCCCGTAAATTTTTGGGCATGTGGGCCGATGCTGGAACCCATGACTCACTGCTTGAAGCGAATATTTTAGCGCACGAAGCGTTTAGTGGCATCAGCCTAAGGCGTGAACTCAAATCCGAAACACCCATGCTAAATGCGGTCTCTCCAAAAGTGACCATTGGACTCCTTACTTGTAATTCTGAGGCTTACTTAGAACCGTGTCTAGATTCCTTACTCGCTCAAGATTACGAAAATCTTGAAATTGTAGTGCTCGATAATCACTCACAAGATAATTCTGCTGCCGTAATTTCTGAAAATTACCCGGAAATTGAATTGCTCGAATCCGAGGAAAATCTCGGTTTTGGAAAAGGCCATAATAGAATAATTAATCAAACATACGGAGAGTTTTATGCTTGTTTAAACGCCGATATGATTTTTGAACCGAATTTTATTTCGGCTCTAGTTCGAGCCGTTTCTGAAAAACCAATCTATGGTTCTGCTGGAGGTAAACTTAAACGATGGGATTTCAAAGGCTACCGCGATAATAGCGGTGATGTCCGAGAAATGGGTAAGACCAACTTCATTGATTCGGTCGGTATTAGAATGCTTAAAAACCATCGTTTTGAAGACCTAGGACAAGGGGAGGTCGATTACGGACAGTATGATGAAACAAAAGATTTGTTTGGAATTTCAGGGGCGGCTGTGCTCTATCGGCGAAAAGCCCTTGAAGACGTAGCTTTCACAAATCAAGAGGGAGAAAAAGAGTATTTTGACGAAGCCATGTTTATGTACAAAGAAGACATAGATTTGGCCTACCGAATGCAGTGGGCTGCTTGGAAATGTCGCTATACTCCCAACGCCATCGCTTATCATGATAGAACTGTTACAACACTAGGTTCTTCAACTTGGGAAATTATTAAACACCGCAATAGTAAACCGAGCCGAATCAACCAAATGTCTTATTTAAACCATAAAATCTTGGTTCAAAAAAACTTTGTAGATGATTTTTCTCTCGGGGTTAAGAGTTCAACTGGCTGGTATAACTTTAAAATGTTTATGTATCTTGCCTTATTTGAACAAGAAACGCTGACTCAATGGTGGAAACTTTTTAAGCTTCGCAAAAAAATTAGAGCCCAAAGAGAAACCATGCCACGAAGAGTGAGTCAGGCCGAAATCGAAAAGCTAATGGAAGCTTAAAGTCCAAGGTAAACAGTTTCCCCTAAATTCACTCACAATTTTTAGGTTTATATTTAAATGCTAAAGGATCTTCTCTAACTCTTTCTTAAACGTCTCAACGTCTTTAAACTGCTTATAGACTGATGCGAATCGGATGAAGGCAATTTCATCAAGCTCACGAAGCATCTCTACAACGTCTTCACCAATGTTTGAAGTATAGATTTCTTTTTTAGCGCTCCACTTTTCCTCTAGCTCAGAAAGCTTCTCACGCACCTTTGCTAAAGAAACTCGGCGCTTTCCACACGCAATCATAATAGCTTTTTCCAGCTTTTCTCGGTCATATGGCTCTGTGCTGCCATCTTTTTTATGCACCATTAGGCTATTGGTTTGTGATTTTTCAAAAGTAGTAAAACGAAAACCACACTGTTCACACTCACGTCTTCGGCGAATCGAAGTACCACTTTCAGAGACTCTAGAATCGACTACTTTCGTGTTTTCGAAACCGCAGCTAGAACATTTCATGTAGAGTACTTCTAAAGCAATGATGGTTAAAAATCAATTGAAACTCTAAAGCCATTTTTACATTCTCAAATTTTTAATTAAAGTAGTTTTCAGTTGCTCGTCCCCGTAGTTCAATGGATAGAACGGCGCCCTTCTAAGGCGAAGATCTAAGTTCGATTCTTAGCGGGGATACCAACAAAAAAAGACTCTTATATAAGAGCCTTTTTTAACTTTGGAGGTTATTTAAACCTTACATTTCGCTTTTCATTTCGTGCCACTTGGCTTCCATTTCTTTGTATTTGGCTTCGGCTCTGGCTTTCATTTCTTCACCTTTGTCTTCTGATGAATTTAAAAAGTCGTTCCAAGCCGTTTCAAAATCATTTTTCTTATCTTGAAAATCTGAATATTTAGAATTTGATTCAATGCGTGCGTCAGCACCTGCCTCTCTAACTTGAGCGGTAAATTGATCATATTTGGCTTTAAGTTTGTCTTTGTAAGCGTCTAAAGTTGACATGTTAATAAGTGGTTAATAAATAATTTTCAGTTTTTTTATGTGGCTTAGACCACTGGTTTGCCTTTAATAATTCGAACAAGCACTACGATTACGGCTAACACCAAAAGAAGATGAATAAGCATTCCTACGGCCTCTCCAAAGGCAAAGAAGCCCAAGGCCCATCCACCAATTAATAGTACGGCAACGATTGAGAGTAGATCCATTTTATAAATTGATTAAAAAATAATTATTTAAAGAGCTTTTTACTGATTCATATTGATGACTTCATCAATCACATGAATTACACCGTTTGAAGCTTCTAAGTTGGGCGCTAAGATTCGGGCGTTCTCTACCATTGGTGAGTTTACGCGGCTAAATCTAAGAAATGAGTCATTTAGAGATACCCCAGTTTCAATTGCGGCTGTCATATCATCTTCGGTTACTTTGGCCGGAATAACATGGTTCAATAGTAGTTGAAGCAGTGAAACAGAATTGTTTCTGAGTCCAAGAATGACGTCGTTATCAAGCATTCCGAATGCTTTATTGGTTGGAGCAAAAATAGTTAAATCGTTTTCAGATTGCGCTAAAGCGTCAGCTAGCCCAGCTTCTTTAATAAAATCAGTCAGCATACTTAAATCTTCGTACTGGCTCATAGTCTCAACTAAATTTCCACCTTCTATCCCATCATTTGAATCTTCATAAATTTCATCAATTGTTTCACTATAAGCCCCTGTGGGTCGTGGTGCCACGGGGGTTGGCATAATCTGATTTCGAGGTACTTCAACCGTGTATTGTCCCGCATCAGGCATAACAACCTCATTGATAATGTGAATAATCCCGTTACGAGTTGCAATATCACTCATGACAATTTTAGCGTTTCCAATATACGTGTTAGTATTTACGTTTCGCACTGGAATTTGAGTCATCCCGTCTGGGCTGAAGAATCTTTCATTATAAAAGAATCCCGTATAAATTCGGCCATTGAGCCAATGTAAATTAAGAATTTCGTTTAGAAGACTGGTATCTGAAATTAACGATTCGATTTCTGTAGTAGTAAGCTTAGCAAAAGCTGAATTGTTTGGAGCAAACACCGTGATGTTTTCACCAGACATTAGTGCGGCATTCAGGTCCGTACTGGGTAAAATACTCGCGAGAGTTGAAAACTCTGGTGCCGTTGTTATGACTTCTTCTACGGTCATTTTAGAGTAATCGAGTCTCCCCATATCAGCGGCGTAGGCATTATTAAACGCAAACAACCAGGTGATTAATGAAAGAGTAATAATTCCAAGAGTAATCCCGAGTACACGGGAATTCTCTTGTTTGAGAGTCGGTTTAGCGTGGTTCATGATTAAAAAGGCTTTAAAAAAATAGTGAGTTTTGTTAAAATTTTTCTACAAATATACTACTGTGCTTTGACTCAATCGGTCAGGGCACTTTTTCGATACGAAATTTTGTTAAGAAGAGTTTCATTATTTGAATTTAATTAGTTTCACAAAAGCGAGAAATTACCACTCCGACGATTTCTAAATGCTCATTGTCAGTACTATAAACAACTGGTTCGGCCAAAGGATCATCAAAATAAATTTGAACTTGCCCGTTTTCTAAACGCCTAAATCTTCCCACAATAAATTCGTTCCCATAAGTAGCAAGAATTAGTCGGTCCGAAAGACTAAAACTATAAAGACGGTTATCGACAAAAAGGATTTCTCCTTTTTTAATCATTGGTGCCATTCGATTATCTGGCATCGTAATAGCCACAATTTTTTTATGAGCACTATTATCGTAAGGATAAATAAGCCATTCTTTTAGATCATCGCTTTCTTCTGTGTTTGCTGCACTTGAAACAAGCGGCACTAAGTGATTAGGATTAATGTTGTAATCTGGAAGATCACTATTGATCTCTTTTTCTTTTACCTCGTGCAAAATAATATCTTTTGGATCAACACCTAGAAACTGCGCTACTAAAAACAAATCTGCCATGTTAACTTTGTCACTTTTAGGCGACAAGAAACCATTGGCTCTTTGAACTTTTGCCTGTGCGCCACCATTGGCTCCTAATGCTTGACCAAGACCACTTTTGGTCAGCTTCTTTTGAGACATTTTGTTTAAAACATAGTCTACAATTTCTGGTTTAGTTCTCATTTTACATAGGTTGATTACAAAAGCAGAATATATCACAAAGTAGTTCTTTGCAAATGTTTTTCTAATTATTTAATACTTTTTCATATACAATACTTGAAATAATAATTAAATTGTGCATTATTACTGAGAAATGATTAATTCTCTCAAAACTTCGGTTTTAAGAAAAGATGGATTTATAAAGCGTGATGAATGAGCCCTTACTTACCTCTAAAAATATTTATTTATTATTTTAAATTACTAACTTAAGAATCATGAATGAAAGAGAGACCAATGCCGCTCACAATTATAAAATTATCCTTGTGTGCCTCATGGCTGTTGGAATAGCGAGTATATTTTACTTTTTGCCAGCGCAACAAGATCCTTCCAGTTTAGCCGCAAATCTAAATAGCACTGGAGAAAGTGATTTAACTTTTGGTCAAAACCAAGACTCGGACCAAGACAATGAGAAGGATTCTGAAATTTTAATTCCAGCCGTCCCTGAAGACAATGAAGAAGAGATAAAAGAAATTGAAGTCATTCCTGCAACCCCTAAGGATAGTGAATTCAAAGCGGTTGAAGAAATAGCCGAAGAACTGTCGATTCCAAATGTAGAGAACGACAAACCAACCGATGCAGTTGTATTACTAGAGAGCCAGAAATTAAGCACTTTTAGTTCGGCTCAAGTTGATGGTTTTGCTCGGCGTTTTTACGGAGGCTATCCTTATGATAAAGCCAAGTACAGCGTTGAAAAATGGAAAATTACTTTTACTACAACTCATCATAATAACCGAATAACGACCGGAAATGCTCTGGTTTACCTTCCGATTGGTGATGGCCCCTTCCCGATTTTGGGTTCTGCCGCTGGTACTACGGGAATTGATGATGCGTGCGCTCCTAGCCGAGAAAATGTGGCAGTTGCCAATTGGGGTGATTACGAAGGCTATAACGCGGCCTTTGCCGGACAAGGTTACGCCGTTGTCTTCCCTGACTACTCTGGTTTTAATGATACCGATGGTTTGCATCATTATTTTGTCGCTGATTTAGAAGCGCGAGTCGTACTAGATAGTTTAAAAGCAATTAAAAACTTAGCCGCTCAAATTAACCTTCCGCTGCAAGATAAAATTTATTTATCGGGTTACTCCCAAGGAGCCCATTCAATTTTTGCCGCCGCCGATATCTACAAACAATACGCCCCAAACCTGCCGATTGCTGGCTTAATTACTTATGGCGCTGCCAACCACACCGTAGATTTACTAAAATTTAATTCTAATTTAGGCCCATACTTAATTTACGCCTACCAAGATTTATACGGCAAAGAAGTCTCTGACCCAGATAAATTGCTTCAACCTCGATTTGCTCGAAGCTTGGTAACCGATCACAAGCAATGTATAGGATCGGTTGGAAACTTTTATGGTTATGATGGGTCTAAAGTTTATAGTGACGAACTATGGAGCAGCTTAAAAAACGGGACGGTAGAAACTGATTTCCCTCAGTTTTATGAAGCTTTAGCCAGAAATATTTCAGGCTATGGAGATTGGAATTTCCCCTCCTTAATTCTGCAAGGATCAACCGACAACATTACACCGCCAGAACAAAACGTGCGCCTGCTTAATAGACTTTGCGCTGAAAAAAAACCAACCACTTACCGTGAGTTGGCTTCAACCAGCCACGTATATACCCGACAAAGAAGCTTCAAAGATACCCTGACCTGGATTGATGCGGTCAACAGTGGACAAAATTTCCCTAATTCATGCGCCACCCTTTAAAAAATGCTCTTCACTTCAACGGTTTTTTTACTCGTATTTCTCCCTATTGCTGTGGCGGGCTATTGGCTAATAAACCGTTTTCACTATAACACCTACAGTTTATGGTGGTTGCTAGCCGTTTCGGTTATTTTTTATGGATGGATCGATTGGCGCTACGTACCACTCCTTTCGGTCTCAGTACTTATAAATTTCTTGGTCGGAAAAGCGCTACAGAAAGACCCGAGAAAATGGCTTTTGGTGCTCGGAATAATCTTCAATTTAGCCTGGCTTTGGTATTTTAAATACAACAATTTTTTTCTCGAATCATTAAACCAATTAGCGAATACAGACTGGTCTTTACCAAGCTTTTTATTCCCTCTCGGAATTAGTTTTTACACCTTCCAGCAGATCACATATATAATGGATAGTTGGCGGCAAAAAATTAAAGAGTCTCGGTTTTGGCATTACAGTTTATATGTCGCTTTTTTCCCACAGGTGATCGCCGGACCGATCGTACACCATGGTGATATGATGAAACAATTTGATGACTTAAAAAGACATCATTTTTTAAGATCAAACTTTGGGCTGGGCTTATTTTTGTTTGCGCTGGGCTTAATGAAAAAAGTCCTCCTGGCAGACCCTCTTGGGGATGTGGTTGATGTGGGCTACCAAAACCCAGAACAACTTGACTTTGTTACCAGCTGGATGATATCGGCGATGTATAGTCTCCAGTTATACTTTGATTTTAGCGGGTACACAGAAATGGCCGTTGGGATTGGTTATATGCTCAATATTAAACTTCCATTCAATTTTAAAAGTCCATACACCTCTCAATCTTTCACCGAATTTTGGCGACGTTGGCATATCACTCTCAGTAACTTTTTACGGGATTATGTTTATTTTCCACTCGGAGGAAGTCGTGTGAGTTATTTGCGTAATTTAACCAATGTGATGATTGTATTTTTACTCAGTGGCGTGTGGCACGGCGTTGGCTGGACCTTTATTATTTGGGGAGCCTTACATGGATTAATGGTGTGCTTGGAACGAATTTTTCAAGAACCTTTAGCTAAAGTAGCCGGCTGGATTAAGTGGGTCTTTACACTGCTTATGCTGAATTTTTTCTGGGTTTATTTCCGTGCGCCAGATTTTCAAGTCGCCCATACGGTGCTCGGTAAAATGCTCGGGATAAGTGGAAATTCACAATCTGACGAATTTTTTAATAATACAACTAATAACGAAGGTTACTTATGGCTGTGGGAAAATAGCCGAATTTATAGCTTAACCGATAAAATATCTGAATTAGCCTCAAACACTCAAAACCTCATTTGGTTTCCATTAGTAGGAATTATCTTCTGGATTAGTTGGTTGGCCTTTAGCGATACACCAGAAATCACTAGCAAATTTAGATGTGGAGTCTGCAATACTATTAGTATCGTACTTATGTTTACGCTTTGCTTTTGTATGCTCTATTACTTCCCTCAAGCGTCTTCAGAAGCGACGAAGTTTTTATACTCAAGATTTTAGTCTTTAAGTTGAACGCTGTAATACCCGCCAATGCAAATATAGGCCAAAGCAATGACGTGAAAGAGAGTCAAAGCCCCTGCCAGATATAACCACCATTGCGGTTCAAACCAAACCACACTTAAAGCGACTATGGCCGGAAAACTCCAAGCTAAAACTAGTAAACGACGTTGCCATAAAGGTTTAACTGAAGCGTGCCATTTAGGCACCAATTCTGACTTGCAATTAGGACAACTTAGCTTTTTAAAGTTTAAAACTTTGTACCCTTCACATGGGGTTAAAGTGTGATTGCAGTGCGGACAATAAACTTTTTTCATTATTCGTCGGCCAAGAAAAAAGCATTCCCCATTACTTCTGGTTCAAGCTCCATATCGTGCCATAAATGAAATTGCTCTAGGGCTTGATGTACCAGCATTTGATCTCCAGTAATAGTTAACGCGCCCGCATCAGCGGCTTCGCTTAAAAACCGGGTTTCTAGCGGATCATAAACCATATCAAAAGCCACGTGCTGTGGCGTCCAAAAGTCCTCTGGAAGTAAAGACTTCCATTCTTTTAACCCGACCGAGGTTGAGTTAATAATGATATCAAATTTCTCTGGGTTTAAGACTGGCAAGGATTCTATGGCTTCAGCGTGAAACTCCTCCGCTAAGCGAACGGCTCGATCAGCACTTCGGTTCCATACTGTGGTTTTAGCACCGGCATTTTGTAGCGCAAATAAAGCGGCTCTGGCTGCTCCACCGGCGCCGAGTAAGAGCACTCTTTTACCTTCTAAATCAGGTACCTCTGTTTGCAAAGCGCGCAGCACCCCAACACAATCGGTATTGGTTCCATGCAAAACTTCGTGTTCCCAAAAAAGCGTATTGACCGCGCCAATAACCTTTGCCGCGGGGCTTAGTTTTTGCGCAATCGCTACCATTTTTTCTTTATGAGGAATCGTTACCGCGACCCCGGCATAATCAATCATGTTTAAACTAATCCAACTCTCTAAATTTTCCGGTTTCACTTCAATAGCGCTAAATTCGGCTTCAATTGAAAGTTCGTTAAAACCAGCCTCGTGCAACGCTGGTGATTTAGAATGACTGACCGGGTAACCAATAACGGCAAATTTTTTCATTAAATTGACCCTAATAAAAAAGGGAGAAACGGCAACTTAACGCTTCATTTCTGCGCCTTTTACTTTGTAACTTAAGTACATAAAAGGAGTATCAAGCAAGGCCATTAAAACTTTAATCGTGTAGGTGGTCGCAAAAATTGGCCAAAATAATTCAGGCGGAATAATGCCTTCGAATGGCAGCCACGTAAACGCCGTTAAGCCCACGGCGGTAAAAATAAGAGTATCAACGATTTGGGAAATAAGAGTCGAACCGTTGTTTCGCAGCCATAACATTTTATCGCCGCTCCAAGTTCTGATACGCGTATACAACCAAACGTCTAAACTTTGGGCAATAATGTAAGCCAGCATAGACCCAACTAAAATTCGCGGAGTCACGCTAAACAAAGTCATCATGGCGTCTTGGGTGTAATCGGCATCGTTAGGTGTAAAAGCCAGTAAAACTTGCGTGGCAACCACAAACACCACGCTGGCCGCGAAACCAACGCCTACGGCCTTTAAAGCCTGCTTTTTGCCATAGTGTTCACTGAGTAAATCAGTAAGGAGAAATAAAGCGCCATAAAGCGCATTTCCACCGGTCACCGCAAAACCAAACAAATCAAACTGTTTGGTGACAAAAATATTCATCAAAACCGTATAAATCGCCACTAACGCGAAAACATAAGCGCGTCCTAAACGGAAAGCGATTAGATTTAAACTAAGCAGAAACAAGCCAAAGCCGATGAAGAGGATTTCGTTCATAATCCACACTGGGCCTTATGTAACATCACGTGGTCTAAAATCACCATGGCGGTCATGGCTTCTAATATCGGGACGGCGCGGGGCACTAAAATTGGGTCGTGCCGGCCTTTAATTTCAATCTCTACATTTTCACCAGCTTTATTAGCTGTGGTTTGCTTTTGAATAATTGATGAAGTGGGCTTAATCCCCACTCGGAACCAAATATCGTCACCCGTAGAAATACCGCCAATAATACCACCGTTGGCATTTCTTTGAGTTCTGTACTTGATCCCGGGATCAGCAGATTCGCTGTTCTTAGATCCCAGGATCTGTGTAGTTGCCACAAATGGATCGTTGGCTTCACTGCCTTTCATAGCGCTTAAATCAAAGCCTTCACCAAACTCAATTCCTTTAGTGGCTGGCACACTCATAATTGCGCGAGCTAGTTCGGCTTCGAGTTTGCCAAAGACGGGTGAGCCAAGGCCAACGGGCGCGTTTTCAACCCGGATTTGTACGCTGCCACCAATCGAGTCACCGCTCTGTTTAACCGCTTCCACTTTTTTTAGTGTTTCTGGGAATGATTTTTCATCCGCCATTCGCAACGGGTTCTTTTCAATAAAACTTTTGTCGATGGTTTTAAATTTGTCTTCCCCAACTTGATCGACAAACCCCCAAACTTCAACGTTTAACTTCTCCTTTAAAATTTTTTTTGCCACCGCTCCGCCAATGACGCGCGCAATTGTTTCTCGGGCAGAACTGCGTCCCCCCCCACGGTAATCTCGGATGCCATATTTTTGGTCGTAACCAAAATCAGCATGAGACGGTCGAAACACGTCTTTAATATTCCCGTAATCTTTTGATTCTTGGTTTTTATTCCACACCACTACCGCAATTGAAGTGCCGGTGGTTTTACCTTCAAATACACCTGATAAAATTTCACATTGGTCGGCTTCATCACGTGGCGTAGTAATATGACTTTGCCCTGGTCGTCGTCGATCAAGATCGGCTTGAATATCAGCTTCACAAAGCTCTATAAGCGGCGGACAGTTATCAATAATTACGCCGACGGCTTTACCGTGACTTTCACCAAAACTAGTAATTCGAAAAAGGTTTCCAAAGGTATTCATTCAAGCTCGACTATGGCTTATTGAAGGCGATTTATCAAGCTAATTACTTGGGCGTATTCCATAAAAAAAGCCGCCTGAGGAAACTCCTGAAGCGGCTTTAATTAAATGGTAAGAAATTTCTTTCTTAGTTGTTTTGAGCGACTCTAGTTCTGCCGGTGACTAATTGAGGATTATCATTAAACAATTGTCCTAAAACCAGTTTTTTACTGTTACGTTTGCTGTTACTTTTAAAGGTAATCATATCGACGTTTTTTCCTTGCAGGCGAGAAGGCGCGACGCTCGCTGGAGGCGTTACCCGAGCAAATTTATTAACGTATCGAGCATCGTTTTCACGTTTATTAATCACCCCTGGGAAGACACTGTCTGGTCTTCCAAAACCTTCAATTTCTGGATTATCGTAAGCCAGTTCGGTTTTAGTGGTATTGGTTTCAGGTCGAGCCGCTTTTGGTCGAGTATCTGATTTAACCACTAGGTCTTCTGGTCTAGTTTTTGGCTCTCCAAATAAACTTTCAACGATTTCTTGTCGGTCGGCCACGGTTACGTTTTTAAACGTATCTTCTGTGCCTCGTCGTGGTCCACGGAAAACAACTTGTTTATTTAAACGAAGCATTGGGTTACTTCCAGCCATATCTGACATTGCCATTCGACCTTGTTGGTAACCCGCGAAAACCATGTAACCATTTCGGTTTCGGTACTGTAAAACTTGGTAGTCTGTTCCTTGGTTTAACTGATCGGCAAAAGCTAAACTTTCCGCTTCAGTCCAACCAGAATTGTTAACGATTCGGTCTTCACGACGAATTCCCGGTTGAAACCCAGCACTTGAACCGCCTTGCGCTTTTCTAATTCCCACTCGATTCGCTCCTGAAGCAAAGCTACTGCTCACAGAACTGCCTCGGTTTTCATTATCGGTCGTTGAAATAATATTGCCGGCATTTTTTACCAAATAAGTATTACCGCCTTTAAATTCAATCACCACATTTGGGTTGTTTGAAGTGACACCGGTTACGGTTCCAAAACTGGTAATTTCGATCCCTTCAGAAGTCACTTTGGTGCTTACTTCTCCTGATTGACTGTAAGCCGTAATATAAGTTGTTTGCGGCACTCCATTTACACTAAATTCTGCATCGGTGGTGATAATGGTACCTTGGTAACCACTTTGAATTTCTCCTTCTTCTACGTGTTTAAGTGAAATGTTAGAAACTACGTCCGCCGTTTTAATATCTAAATTAGATTTAGCGATATAGTAAGTTGGCGTTTTAGTCGCATCCAATTTGTATTTCGTATTTGGAGCCACGGTCATGGTGTATTTACCATCAATATCTGTAGCCGCGCTACACACTTCTTGACCCGGTAAATTACAACTACTTCCTGCCTGAGCGATAGCGTTTACATAAACTCCTTCTAGCGGTAAGCCCGTATCGGTATCAACAACCGTTCCACTTATTTCAATACCGTATTTTTGAGTGTAAACTACTTGCTCACCAGAACCATTACCCGCTTTATCACGAACGTTCATGTTCACGGTGTAAGGCGCCAAATCAGGAATCATTAGCGTAGGAGCAAAGCTTCGATTTGGAGCCGTTAAAGTCACTTGTTCGTTAATCCCTGTATTTGGGTTGTTGTAACGAATATCAAATTGGTAAACGCCAGATTGTGGTGTTCCACCAGCTGGGTCTGTATCGTTTGTCCAAGTGTATAAATCAGCGTTTGGGGCTGGTTTAAATCCGAGTGTTTGCGCCCCACCTAAATCAACCATATCCGTTGGAGTTGTAGGCGCTGTTTTATCGAAAATAACTGAAGTTCCATCGGTAGTCGTTGAAACATTGGCGACTTGGTTCCCAGCGTTGTCTTTGACGGTAATGTTAAATGGAATCACGCCTTCGGCGCCGTCTGCTGGATCTGAAATACCTCTCCAATCTCGAGTTTGAGAAAGATTTCCTTCAGGTGTTATACAGTTGCCTGGATTCCCCACTAAACCTGCGTCAACCAAGGTTACCGCTTGCCCAAAGAAAGTTCCAGTAGGAGGATTGTTTTGGCCGTCTACATAATCACACATTCGAATAACTAAACGAACATTGTCGCCTTGTTTTGCGTAATAAGTTGGAAGATCGCCAGTGAACGCCGAAGCATCCTGACTAATACTAATGATTCTTACGAGTGAAATTAACGGATCGGTTCGATCAAATCTAACTTGAGATGCATCGGTTGTGGTCGTAACGGTAGCACTTACATTTCCGGCTTGATCAGCAACAGCAAAAGAGAAAGGCACGATCACTTCTGAAGTTTCGCTTCCATCGGTAAATCGAGAAATGGTGTTTCCTGCGCCAGTTACCACTCCACCGCTGACCGCTGGGCTACTTAAAATTGTAGCCGCGCCGCTAAGAGTGGCCATCGTCGCTAAATTATCAGCGACTGTATAAGTGACGGTGATCGTATCGTTTGATTTTGCTAAAGTGGTATCAAGAGTGTTATTAGAAACAATATTTACCACTGGAACTGTTGGTGCCGTGTTATCAATCGTTACACTTGAAGCATTTGTTGTAGCGATTACTTGAGAACCAACGTTCCCAGCACGGTCTTGGAAATCAACCGTAAAGGGGACAATCCCCTCCGCTTCATTTCCATCGGTTAAGAGTGAAAAATTGTAAGCGATACAATTAGTGGTGCCACCACAGGTATTGTTTAAAGTTGCGGCTTCACCCGCAATAGTACCCACAACGGTTTGAGTAAAGTTACTGCGTAAAAGTTCAGAGAAAGTTGTTGAGAGTGTGATTGTATCACCAGTTTTGGCCCAAGCTGAATTGGCATTATTTGAGCTAATACTCGCACTAGCGATTGTAGGAATGGTGGTATCAGTTTCGGCAGGGCCAGAGCCATCGGCTCGTGAAACGGTGCCAAGGCTGTTTACAACGGTTTGATTTCCAGCCAAATCAGTAATAGTGAAATCTACGTTTGGAGTAATAAGGCCATTATCGCCTGCAACGGCAGTAAAGATTAACTGGTCAGTTGTCGCCGAAACCGCGTCTACTTCTTGGGTTAGAGTGGTGATATTTGCCGCGCTACTAGGAGTATTAACCGTTACGGTTACGGCTTCTGAAAATGTAATGTCATAGGTTACATTTTCACCGGCAATGGCCCATTTATCTCGGTACAAATTATCACTTGATTGTACCACACTCGTAATGGTTGGAGCAGTGGTATCAACGACTATGTTGGTGCTAATTGGCAGTGGCGGGATACCAGTCATGTCATTACCGGCATCATCTTTAAAAGTGATCCCTGTAATACCAACTGCTCCTTCTTGCCCCGCTAAAATTGTGTAACGACGCCCCCGAGCATTGGTTGGAGTTGAGGTACTAATAAAATTAGCCGTTTGTAGACTCAACATTCCTATATCAAAATTGAGAAAGCTGTTTCCGGTTCCAACTGTGTCATCAGGGTCTAAACCTAAAGTGAAGAAGATTTTATCGCCCTCTTTCAGATAATAAACGCCTACTACTGGCGTTTTAGTTGTATTACCAGCGTCTTGGCCAACCGCTGATAGGAAGTCAAAAACTGGAGGTGTAACATCGCCTGCTTGGTAGCCAGCCATACCTGGATCGTTATCTGGATAGGTCGTCCCTGGATTATTCATATCTTGAATCACTACCGCTGAAGCGGCGTTATTTCCGAGTAGAACTTCAAGGTTTTCGGCACCTGTAACCGCTTCAGGCAAAGTGGCGTAATAAACCCCTACGGTTTCACTGCCTGGGGTGTCGCTTAAAACAACAAAGTTGAAATCACCTGTAGCCGTGAAAGTAATTGGATCGGCCGCATTTCCTTTTTGGTAGTAGACTTTTGTTGGCTCTGAGAATGAGTTTGTTCCGGTTAAATTATTTCCAGACGAACCCGCTGGTGGATAAAAAGTACTGGTAAAAATAGCTATTCCACTAAACGAATTACCACTGGTAGTGATGTTTGTAAGCGTATTGTTATCAGAATCTGTTAAACCAATTCCCGCTCCGTAAGTGGTATTGGTAACCGTAACGTCGCTGATAACTGAATTATCCACTCCGTTAAAATCTAGTCCGGTTCGGGGTGAACCATCAATCGTTAAATTTTGGAATGAACTTCCGGTACTGCCAGAAATTTTCAAACCAAAACAAGCGGTTGTGTTAGCCGGTGTACAATTAGCCACACTTGTTCGGGTAAAAGTAAAATTCTGCAAACTTATGTTATTAACGCCTAATACATTTACAGCATAAGCGTTCGTATCAGTAGCATTAACAATGGTTCCTGCTTCACTTTGTCCAACAATTGTCAGTGACTTAGTAATATTTAGAACTTCGTTGTAAGTTCCATCATCAACATTAATCGTATCGCCCGCAGTCGCGGCATTAATGGCGGCTTGAATGGTAGTGTAATCGGCTGGAACGCTAATAGTAGCGGCCATAACTTGGTTTTGGTTTATTAAAAACAAGGCACAAGCAACAGTGAAAAAACACGACTTTACGAAATTCATATTAAAAAGGGATTTAAGGAATACTTAAGTTAGGTAGACGTCGGTTTACCATAGAGTTATGCACATTGTCAATTGCAATAGTTTTGTTTATTTTAATATTTTGATCAACTAATGTATTCTTAGCCAAATTTTGTATACAACAAAAAAAGCCCTGTTTTTAACAGCGCTTTTTAAACCTCTAGGATAGTTATTTAGAGAATTTTATCGATACCAAAGAATCACCAAAACCACTAACAAATTCGTCACTAAATAAAGTATTTGAACTCGCTTCACCACCGGACGATTAAAAATGATTCCATACATCAGCCATAAAAACGCCGAGAAACTATAAAATCCCCAAGCGGTGAGTGAAACCTGAGACGAATCTTTTTGCCCATAGATCGTCATAATTTGGGGGAAAGCCATGGCCGCCGAAAAAAGCCCGAGCATAAACATAAAACGTTCCACCCATAAACGATGCAGTTCAAGTTCATGAATAATTTTATCTTTCAAAAAGAAAGATTGTAAAGTTTGAACCCGTGGTAAAGGCTTATTCATACTTTGTTAATTTGGTTTTCTAAATCTGATAATTCGACGTGCATTAACACAGAGGCGGCTCTTTTTTCACTTTCCACCATCGTATCAATAAGCGTGTTAACTTTAGTCGCATCTAAGTGGGTGATCATTTCGCCCACACTGACATCGTTAATAATGTCATTCCCCAAACTAAATTCGGTGGCGCGTAAATAAACGGAATCTAGATTTTTTAAGGCTTTTAATAAATCTTGAGAAGTAGCAATTTCACTTAACTTGGTTTCAGCATTTATTTCTGTTTGAGAATCTAAAAGACTAAAGCCTGCATTTACTAAGGCTACTGCTTGTGGATCATCCACTCTGCAAGGCGCATTTTCGATCCCCATGGCTCGGTCAAACTTTTCAAAGGCTTTGGCAAAAAATGACATTAAATCAATTTACCACAAAATCACCAAGAAGTCTATTCGGGACGACCGTAAATTTCACGCGGTTTAGCTCCTCGAGCAGGGCCAACAATGCCTCGGCTTTCCATTTGATCGAGTAATCGTGCGGCCCGCGCGTACCCCACTTCCAATCGACGCTGCAAAAAACTGGCCGAGGCTTTCCCAGTCTCAAGTACTACATTTACCGCATCGTTAAACAAGTCGTCTAAATTATCGTCATCCGTATTTTTATCCAACCCCGCAGTCAGAACTCCGCCTTTGGCCATACCCTCAATAGAGTGGGCGGTAATTTCGTCGTTTGCAATCATTTCTGGAAACTGAAGTTTGATATGATTAGTAATTCTTTCCACTTCTTCATTAGCCACATACAAGCCTTGAATTCGAGACAAGTCCCCCGAATTTCCATCTAAATAAAGCATGTCCCCAAAGCCCAATAAGTCTTCGGCGCCGACTCCATCAATAATCACTCGAGAATCAATTCCAGATGAAACTCGGAAAGCGATACGAGCCGGTAAATTCGCTTTAATTAACCCGGTCACTACATCAACCGATGGACGCTGAGTCGCGACAATCAAATGCATTCCAACCGCCCGTGCCATTTGCGCAATCCGACAAATAGCCGCTTCTACATCTTTTCCTGCTACCATCATCAAATCGGCCAATTCATCAATAACAATCACAATGTAAGGCTCTTTAATATCTGGATTTTTTTCGTTGTACTCCGAAATATTACGACATCTTTTAGCTGCAAAATCTTTATACCTTCGATTCATCTCCGCCACAGCCCAGGCCAAAGCCGAAACTGATTTTTCAGGCTCGGTAATCACCGGCGTTAATAAATGGGGCAAATTATTATAAGGCTCTAATTCTACCCGTTTCGGATCAATCAAAATCATCCGTAAATCTTCCGGCGAATTATTCCACAACAGCGAAACCAAAAAGGCATTCATCGCCACTGATTTCCCAGAACCGGTTTTACCCGCAATGAGTAAATGGGGCATTTTCGCTAAATCAACGACTACGGGTTTACCCGCAACATCCCGCCCAACGGCCAGTTTTAGTCCTGATTGATCAGATTCCCAAAAATCTGATTCTAAAATTTCACGCATTCCAACAGTTGCCCGTTTCTCGTTTGGAATTTCAATACCGACTAATTTTTTACCGCGAATAGGGGCTTCAATCCGCACGCTCGGCGCCGCCAAAGCCAAGGCTAGGTCAGACTTTAGAGTGGTAATTTTATTGAGTTTTACACCGGCGGCTGGGTCTAAAGTAAATTGGGTTACCGTTGGCCCAACGTGGACGGATTTCATGGTGACTTCAATCCCAAATTGATCGAGTTTTTCTCGAATCGATTCGGCTTTTTGGCGCAGCTTTTTCTCGTCGACGGTTATGGTTGAGACCTTATTTTCCAGCAAGTCTAAATGCGGCGGCTCCCAGTTACCAAACGACTTATTTTTGGCTTCAGTTAAGGCGTCTTTTTCCTCTAAAGTTAAATCTTTAACGACGGGTTTTGGAGCGGCTGTTTTGGCAGGTTTACTCGCGTGTAATTTGGCTGATGAATCAATAATTTCGACTTCATTTTCGAAACGCCCAGTCGGCGAAGCCTCGACGGATTTCGCGACCGATTGTTTTGAGTTTTTCTCTAAGCTAATGCCGGTCTCAACTTCTTTAGGTGCCGATACTCTTTTAAAGAGCTCACGCACACTCACTCCAAAAGCAATCACCCCGCTAACCCAAAATAAGATGAGCAAAAACACACCAGCGACCATGTCCCCAAAATACTCTCTCGGGAAAAATCCAATCGCAAAACCAAGCGCTCCACCATAACGGTTTTCAAGCGCTAAACTGTCAGTATGCGGCACTAACAAATTGGCTAAACCACAAATACTGACTACAAACAGCATCAAAGCCATGATTCTTGGGGCGGGAAATAAAATTTCCTTTTGCCAGAAAAGCAAACCTCCAAATCCCATTAAACCAAACGGCAGCAACCAATGTGTCGCTCCAAACAAAGCCCTGAAAACTTCATAATGAATCCATTGAGCGGCCGGAGCTTCACTAAAAAATATAGCTAGCAAAATTAACCCAAGCCCAATTAGGCTTGATCCAATAATTTCACGCTGGAAACCATTGGCAAAAAAAGCTTGAATTTCTTCTTTTTGCGCTTTTTGCGTTTCTACTTTTTTAGTCGCCTTCGCTTTAGCTTTCGACTTAAGTTCTTTATTACGCTCTTTTTTACGCTCAGCCTCAATCATACGCTTAGCCGCTTTTTCAGCTTCACGCTTAAGCACGCTACTTGGTATTTTTACAGAAGGGGCCTTTTTTTTTCGACTTAACATACCCCGCAATTTTAGTGCAAAAAATGTGTTCGTCAAACCAAGAAAAGATGAGCTCTAACTCTTACGCCAGAACTCGAACTTAATTTAAGACTTATGCTTCGGCAACCGTGCCGCCTAAACTGGTCAATACACCATTGAAAACAGAAGTAATTTGTTCTCCAAGAAGGGTCATGACCGCCACTACTGCGATAGCAATTACGGCTAAAATAAGGGCGTATTCGGTCAGGGCTTGCCCAGAATTATCGTTGCGCCAAGTTTGTAAGAAATTTTTCATGATGAAGAAAAAGTTAAAAAGTACTCTTGAGTCTTAAGGTCAAGAGCGGCTATGGTCAATGGTGAACTGGCATTAGCCTTAACCAAAACTTCATGTTTTCTATAATCATTTATCTATGGCTTCTTACTATTTTGCTTATCGCAGCAGTGCTAGATATTTACACTCGCAAAATACCAAACCAAATAATTTTCATCGGTTTAATCGGGGTTTTAAGTCTGCAATTCTACAGCGATAGTTTTCAATGGCCTAGTTTTTTGATTGGTCTTGGTTTGGGGTTATTACTGTGGAGATTTCGAGTCGTTGGTGGGGGTGACAGCAAGCTCATAATTTTAGTGAGTGCGGTTTTTCCACTAAACTATTTAATACAAATCTATGCCTTCATTGCCTTGGCAGGAGCGCTGCAAGCGCTTTGGTGGATGGCTTTTAAAAAGCCATCAAACCTCCCTTACGCCGTAGCTATTTTGCTAGGAACCACCGGATTTGTTTGGCTGCAAAAAAAGACCTCCTGGTGGGAGGTCTTTTTTTAATAAATTTTTTATTTATTCAATAAAGTGGATGTCTGAGTGGGCTATAACAACATCACCGTCTAAAGTAACATGGCTGTCAGAATTAGCCGAAACAAAGCTGCTAATTTCTCTTTCATCTGCCCCATAATAAATAGTGACATATTCCCCAATCATTAAATCTTCAGGGGGTCTTGAAGCGTAAGTTTCAACTGCGTTTCCCATAATTAAATTTACTAAGATTGATTACTGTTCTTCACTTAAAATTTCACACTCGGTTGCGAACTGCATTGAAATTTCATTCATTTCATGGGTTCGAACAAATCTTTTTTCACTGGTAAGTTCGTACGTCTCACCTGGACAAGGAATATGAATTCCTGTTTCTTTGGTAAAGTTTTTTAAATCTTTCATCTTGTGCGCTAAGGCATTTTGTTGATCCGATTCACCGTGAACTAAAAACACATCTCTTATTGGACCTGCATCTCCTGCAAAGCGAAGCAATCCTTTTTGATCAGCGTGACCTGAAAACGCGTTATAGATTTGAATTTGTGAATTTACGGTATGCGGTTCCCCGAAAATATTTACTGATTTATCACCTTCCACTAATTTTCGCCCGAGCGTATTTTCCGCTTGGAAACCAACGATCAAAACTAGATTTTTATCATCTTGCACACTGTTGGCTAAATGATGTCGGATTCGTCCGAACTCACACATTCCACTCGCTGAAATAATTACACAACTCCCTGGGAATTTATTGAGCGCTTTTGATTCATCAACACTGGATGTAAATTGTACTCCTTCGCCGCTGATAAAAGGGTTAATCCCTTGGCGGATTAAATCCTGCATTTCTTCATCATAACATTCAGGGTGAATTTGAAACACTTCTGATGCGGCAGAAGCCAGTGGCGAATCGACAAAAATTGGAATTGGTTTAATTTTTTTCTCGATCACCAATTTTTTAAGCATGTATAAAATTTCTTGCGTTCGGCCCATCGCAAAAGCGGGAATAATAATTTTTCCATTTCGTTCGTACGCTTCATTTAAACTGGCCGCGAACTTATCTTCTACGTCTTTAATTTCATCGTGCAATCGATCACCATAAGTTGATTCGGTTAGTAAAAAATCTAGATTTTCTAACTGAACGGGATCTTTTAAAACCGGTAAATCTTTTCGACCTAAATCACCCGTGAAACCAAAGCGAATATCTTGGTGCGTATCGTTATCATGAATTTCCCATTCTTCTACCGCTGAACCGAGAATATGTCCCGCGTCACGAAAAGTGACAAAAGCGCCGTCAGACACTTTAAATTTATGATCATAATTCACCGAACGAAATTGAGCGATCGCTTTATCTGCATCTTCAATACCATAAAGTGGTTCTGCCAGTGGATCTTTTCCACTTTCACGCATGTACTCGGCATCCCGCTGTTGAATATAAGCCGAATCTCGCAGCATCACGGCACACAAATCTCGGGTGGCATGCGTACAATAAATCGGCCCTTCAAACCCTTTTTTAACCAGCAATGGAATGGCTCCTGAATGGTCAATATGAGCGTGAGAAAGGACTAAAACATCAATATCCTTTGCCTCAAAAGGAAACATTTCATTCCACTTAGCGGCTTGCTTTCGTCGGCCCTGAAACAGACCACAATCAAGAAGAATCTTTTTACCATTAAGATGCAACAAGTGTTTTGAACCCGTCACATGTCGCGCTGCCCCAGAGAATTCGATTTTCATGCTTTTTTGTTTTTATTAAGGCTTATTGTAACAGATTTTTAGACTAAAAGAAAGCCTTATAAAATATTTCAATCGTTGCGTTTATTTGGATTTTAGCCTCGTCTAATAGGGAAACTTTCGTAAAAATCTTTTAATCCATTCTTTTTAAAAAAAGAAACAAAAACTTTGTTGCCCAACTCAAATTTTGTCGCTCAGCACCACTCACTTTCTAAATTTATAAAACTATAACTTCTGAGCTGCCCACAACTCCTCCATCGCTTCTTTGGCTTTCGCCAAATAATCATTCTGATTCCCAGCATATAAAACAGCCCGAGAAACGGGAATCAAAACGCCTAGCCCATCTTCATCGCGGATGGCTAATACGTCTTCGATTTTTCCGCCTTGAGCGCCAACGCCAGGGCAAAGTAGCCATGCACTAGGCATTAGTTCTCTAAATTCCTTTAAGTCCTCGGAATGTGTGGCTCCCACTACAGCCCCATGACTTCCATAGACCGAGCCGCCATTAAGGCTTTCTAAATGACAAAGTTCTTCATAAAGAAAGGCCCAATACTTCGAAACGGTCCAGTTTAAATTTGAGTGAACCGTGCTCAACATGGCTACATCTTGAATTTCTTTCGATGATGGATTAGAGGTTTTAGCCAAAACAAACAGCCCTTTGGCATTGTTTTTGGAAATATCGAGAAAAGGTTTTATTGAATCGGTTCCCATATATGGCGCTACCGTTACACAATCACCGCTTAATGGGCTGTCTGACCCCAAAAAGGCTTGGGCATAGGCTTCGCTGGTAGAACCAATGTCGCCGCGTTTAGCGTCCATCATGATGATGAGCTCTGGATGTTGCGCTCGAGTGAAGGCAATTAGATTTTCGACGGCTTTAACCCCCACCGAACCAAGCGCCTCAAAATAACCCATTTGAATTTTAATGCCGCAAACTTTGTCCGCACAAACATCCACCATATCACAGCAAAATTTTTCATAAATATCCGCCTTCGCTTGTAAGGTTTGAGCGGTTTTAATTGATGTTGGCAACTTTTCCCAATTTGGGTCGAGCCCGAGCATGAGACAAGAATTTTTACTGTGAATAACGGCCGCCAATTTATCTGAAAAGTGCATCACACAAATGATAGCTAAGTTGGGCATTCTGTCACTCAATCAACGCTTAAGGCTTTTGTATCGTCCACTCAGTTTCAGGTGTTTTAAGCAGCCAAAGCGTGCCTTCACTGACGGGTATAACCACCGGTTTTTGACGGTTTAAGGATTTCTTCATCAAGCTTTCGCTTATTTGAGAACCTAAAACAATCCATCCCATACGAGGTTCTGGCCAGCTCTCTGGAAGTAATGAACTGCGCTGCAAAACGGTCCAATCGCTGCTAAATTCTAAGGCTAATGTAGGATCTAAATCTTCTGGCAAAAATGGATCTGTAAATACAAACATTCTTTGATTCCCGAGCGTCACTAAAAAAAATCCTGGTTGCAACTGGCTATAACTTTGATCGATGTAGCGTGCGGCTTCACCAATAGTACCTTCAGCCAAATTTTGTTTTAGATCGTTTTTAAGTTTTAAAGCTAAATCCCCAAACAAATCTAAATCACCCCAATACAGGGTTGGTGACTGACTGTGAGCCAAAACTATGGCTGATTTTTGGATACCAATTATCAACTGAGGTTTAGTTTCCTGAACAAAGTTCCAGCCGGTCCATACACACACCGCTCCCAAACCTAGGGCTATAAACCACAAGGTTTTAGTCTTCATCGACGGCAATTATTTGATCGTGCTCGGCTTTTAAAATTTCAAAACTAAGCGCCCAAACGGTCGTCATAAATACCGCCATGATAGCGGTTAAATAAGCCGCTAAGCTAATAAGCATTAAGCCAAAAATAATAGAGATAGCTAAAGCCGTCTTAGTCGTAAATAAACTAAAGGCCGCTAAAACTGCAATTGGCACGCCTAAGACCACAATTACATTTAGTAACATGCGGAAATTCACCAAAAACATGAGCAACATAATGGTGATCGTTTCCCCAAGATGGGTAAAAACGAGGGCGGCACTGCTTTTGATGGCCTGGGCCGTATTCATATTTTGCGTCACAATATAAAACGGTGCAAAGCTCAGAAACAAGTTTATAACCATGGCTATAAAGGCATAAGCCATAATTACTGGCCACACAAAACTAAACAAAGATTCAAAATAACGGTGTAAACTTAAGGCAAAAAACAGAATCGAAAGAAGTGAGAATATTGAAGTCGCCGCCTCAAATTTGAAAAACGGAAAAAAATACTCAAACCCTTTCAGCATTTTAGGACGCAACAAAAACTTAACATCTGGGCTAATAAGCTTGTGCCTGACACATAAAATCAAGGTGCCTTGTACCCATAACGGCACAATAAACATAAAGACAGCAATTAATAAAACCGCCAAAATACTCACCGCCCATAAACTGTTATCGGCAACATAACTAAAAATCATACCATACCCCTCACCAGCGGTAATACCCATTAAGTCATACTCATCAGCGTACAAATACAGCTGCCAAGCAATTTCAACCGTGAAGATCAGCACCGCAAAAAAACTCGGAATTAAAACCAGCCATTTGATACGTGGGGTTTCCACGGTTATATGCCAAGAGTCTTTAATTATTTTTCCGTAATTCATACCCCTGAATTTTAGTGATTGCTGAGGAAAAGCAAGGGTTGCCGTTTCATCGAATTTTAATCTGAGAGACAGATTATTAAAAAAAGACCCGCAAGTTGCGGGTCTTCTAAATTTAATCTTGTTTAGGGTTTAATTATTCACCTTTTCTGTCTGCGATAATTTTTTCAGCCACGTTGTTTGGCACTTTAGCGTATTCACCAAATTCCATACTGTAAGACGCTCGACCTTGAGTCATAGAACGAATTTCAGTCGCGTAACCGAACATTTCAGATAGCGGGATTTTAGCTTTAACGAATTTCGCTAAACCTCGATCACCCATTTCTTGCACTTGTCCTCGTTTAGAAGAAATATTTCCCATTACATCTCCTAAGAAATCTTCAGGTGTAATAACCTCCACGTTCATCATTGGCTCTAAAATAGCAGGGCCGGCTTTTTTACCGCCTTCTTCAAAGGCTTTGATCATAGCGATTTTGAACGCTAGCTCAGAAGAATCCACATCATGGTAAGAACCATCAAAAAGTTCCACTTCAACATCTACCACTGGGTAACCAGCCAAGATTCCCCGAGTAACCGCTTCTTTGAAACCTTTTTCACAACCCGGAATATATTCATTTGGAATTGAAGCCCCTTTGATAACATTGGTAAATTTAAGTCCTGCACCTGGCACTCCTGGTCTAAGACGGATTGAAACATCACCAAATTGACCACGACCTCCTGATTGTTTCTTGTGAACATATTTCGCTTCTACTTCTTTGGTCACTGTTTCTCGGTAAGCCACTTGAGGCTGACCGATATTGGCTTCTACTTTGAATTCACGTTTCATTCGGTCTACCAAGATATCCAAGTGAAGTTCTCCCATTCCAGACATGATAGTTTGGTTGGTTTCTTCGTCGGTTTTAACTCTGAAAGTTGGATCTTCTTCGGCTAATTTTTGTAGAGCCAGACCCATTTTTTCTTGATCAGACTTTGTTTTAGGTTCCACCGAAATAGAGATTACTGGTTCTGGGAACACCATCGATTCAAGTACAATTGGCGTTTTATCGTTACAGAGAGTATCTCCCGTTCGTGCGCCTTTCAAACCAATGGCGGCTCCGATATGACCTGCAGGAATGCAGTCAATCTCTTCACGAGTATTGGCATGCATTTGGAGTAAACGACCGATTCGTTCTTTTTGTCCAGAAGCTGGATTGAAAACCGTATCCCCTGATTTAAGAACCCCAGAGTAAACTCGAACAAAAGTAATTCGTCCTACAAATGGGTCCGTGGCAATCTTGAAAGAAATAGCCGCTAGAGGCTCTGTATCTTTGGCTTCAAAAGTCACTACTTTTTCAATATCATCTGGGTCAACTCCAACGGCCGCTGGAACATCTAAAGGCGTTGGAAGATAATCTACTACAGCATCAAGTAGAGGTTGCACCCCTTTGTTTTTAAGGGCTGTTCCGGTAAGAACTGGCACAAATTCACCCGAAACCGTCACTCGACGAATACCGGCTTTAAGTTCGGCTTCAGAAATTTCTTCACCTCCAAGGTATTTTTCCATTAACACATCATCCATTCCCGCTACCGCTTCTACTAATTTTTCTTTCCATTCACGCGCTAAATCAAGTTCATCGTTTGGAATATCGCTGATTCGAACATCAACCCCAAGATCATCATGGTAAGTCATGGCTTTCATAGTGATCAAATCAATAATCCCATGGAAACCTTGTTCAATTCCCATTGGCAATTGAATTGGGAAAGCATTTTTTGTTAGACGATCAATAATAGAATCGTAAGAACGCCAGAAAGACGCTCCAGTTCGATCAAGCTTATTGATAAATGCCATACGTGGCACGTTGTATTTATCGGCCTGTCTCCAAACCGTTTCAGATTGAGGCTCCACACCAGCCACTCCATCAAATACAGTTACAGCGCCATCTAGAACGCGCATTGAACGTTCCACTTCTACCGTAAAATCCACGTGCCCAGGCGTATCAATAATATTTAACTGACAGTCTTTCCAGAAAGCCGTAGTGGCCGCCGAAGTAATAGTAATTCCTCTTTCTTGTTCTTGTTCCATCCAATCCATAGTGGCCTCACCTTCATGAACCTCACCAATTTTGTGAGATTTACCAGTGTAGTACAAAATACGTTCAGTAGTAGTGGTTTTACCCGCATCGATATGGGCAATAATTCCGAAATTTCGGACTTTATTAAGTGGATAATGTTTCTTGGGAGCGGCCATGTGGGGGTGGAGTTAAAAAATTTGTTAATGTGTGTTGCGGAAAATAACCGCAATATCGCGCGCGAATATAAAGAATGACGGTTTTAGGTCAAGAAAATAATGCCCAAGTATTGACAAGTTTTATGTAATTTTTATTTTACTATTAATGAGATTATCTAGCCTTTGGCCATTCGGAAAAAAAGAAACCCCAGAAGTGCAGCCGGAAATTTATATTTATGAACTTGATCAAGATTTAGAGGGACGATGCACCTATTTAGGAGCATTAATTAAAGTAGGTGAATCAGGAAAAGCTGGATATAGAACAATATGGGAAGATGAAACCCTCTCAGCCGAACAGCGTCAAGCTATGAAGGCTTTGGAACAACGCAACAAAACACGCTTAGTAGAGATGGATGCCGTCATATATTCTCTTCCAGAAAAAATGAAGCGCCAATACCTAGCACAAGATGAAACTGAAACGGAGTGGGATGACTCCCCGATCGGTCAAACCCTGAGGGCGATTCTAACGGACTACGAGAGTGAAGTGAAAGATTACACGGCAGGCACTCCCAAAACAATGGACACGGAGTTTTTCATGAGAAATACCGGAATAATTGTTTCAGAAGGCTTAATGTCCTCAACTAATAGAGAAACCTTTGAAGATATTTGTCGAAGATATTTAGAAGAACGCCAACGTCATCAACATTTTCAAGCGGCAGCAAGAATGGCTTTAACCTTTAGAGCTTTTGTAAAACAATCTATTGAAGCCCCATCAGCCATTGAAAGAAATACAAGTAAAGAAACTGCTCAAAAAATTGCAGCCGCTGTTAAAATGCTGATTGATTCTGGAAGAATTCCATCAAAAGACAGCTAAATTGGTTTCTTCCAATCCCCCAATCCAATTTCCAACTTCGTATTTTTCAAAACGGAGTTTTTTGGTCGAGCCGCGGCGGCTCCATATTCTACACTAGATATTTTTTTAATTTTTCCGTGCCAGCCTGTTTGGTTTAAAAAGTACTGCGCAAAACCCGCCCAACTGACCGGAGTACCGCTGTTTTGGAGGTGGTAATGCCCCCGTTTTGGTACTTGATCCCGGGATCTAATTTCTAGTGCGTCTGTAGATCTCGGGATCTGCGTTAAAATAAAGTTCTTCACCACAAAAGCCGCCAATTCTGGCGCATAAGTAGGGCGTCCAATTTGGTCATCAATGATTTTAATCTCATCGTATTTTTCGCTTAACCGTTGAATCGTCGAAACAAAATTGTTACTGCCTTCACTCCACAACCAACTAGTTCGTATGTTCCACCAGTCAATGTCTGACGCTTCTAAAGCTTCTTCACCCTTAGCCTTTGATTTACCATAAACCGATTGAGGGTCACGCGGGTAATCTTCAGGAATTTCTAAATCGGCTGGAGCGTTAAAAACGTATTCGGTTGAAAAATTTATCAGGGGAATCCCCGCTTTCACTAAATTTTGAACCGCTTCGGCATTAAGCTTGAAACAAATTTCTTTATTGGTCTCCGCTTTATCGACCGCCGTGTAAGCGGCACAATTAACGATTAAATCAGGCTTTTCAGTCTTTAAGTAATCCAGCACTTTATCGTGTTTAAGAAGCGAAACCTCGTTACTTTTAGGCGCTATAAAATTTAGATTCTGGGCTTCAAAGATTTTTTTAAATTCTGAGCCCAGTAAACCCGACGCGCCAAAGAGACAGATCTTTTTTTTCATTTCAATTAAAGCATGACATATTTTTAAAGGGAGCGAAACTTAGGGTCTTGCGGGTTCCCTAAGTAAGCGACTTCAACTTAAGAAGGGGGTCTCTGGGGGAAACTGGTTTCCCCCGGAAGGGGCTCTCTCTCTGGTAAGCCGAGTTCTGTTTTTCAGGCAAAATTTATCTGGGATGTTTATTACTAAACACCTCGAGCGACGGAACCGGAACGTGATCAACGTTGGAATGCAAACTAACACTCTCCGGGCCACCCGCCTAGCTACCCACTTGGGTTTTCCAACTTCTAAAGCTTGCGCCTTAGATTTCCTAACTTAAAAGGACTTTTCACCGGTTTTCCCGCAAAGCGGGACGCCGTATAGTTTCTGTGGCACTTTCCCTCATGAAATGTTACCAAATCACGGAGCGGCCGTTAGCCGTAAATGCGCATTCGCTGGTAGCTCGGACTTTCCTCACCTCGATTACTCGAGACGTATTGCCTCTCGAAAGAGCAGTTGATTTGTAGTTCAAAGATCGCTAAAAGTAAAGTCCCACACATGAACGACAGATTTGTTGAAGACGTTAAAGCTCGAGTCGACTTAATTGAGATTGTTCGCAAATACGCGGAGGTCAAAAAAGCCGGCAAAAATTTTGTGTGTCGCAGTCCGTTTCGAAACGAAAAAACGCCTAGTTTTTCTATCAGCCCCGAAAAACAAATGTGGTATGACTTTGGTGCTGCCGAAGGGGGCGACGCCATTAGTTTTATAGAAAAAATTGAAAACTGTAGTTTTCGCGAAGCCGTTGAAATTTTAGCCGATATGGCAGGGGTCGCGATTCCCAAAGATTTTGGAGCCGATAAAGGCCCTAGTAAAAATGATAAACAAGATTTATTTTCTTTGCATAAAGCCGCCGCAGAGTATTTTGCCACAACCTGGCAAAATACCCCCAAAGCCAAAGCCTATACCAAAAATCGCGGTCTAAGTGATGGCATGGTAGAACGCTGGCAACTGGGTTATGGAGGTGATAGCAAAGACGGCCTCACCCAGCATTTACTCAAAAAAGGATTTAAAGAAAAACTCATTGCCGAATCAGGCGTGGCTTTTGAAAGATCGTTTGGGGATCAGGCCATGATGGATCGCTTTTGGGGACGGATAATGATTCCAATTTGTGAACCGCGTAACGGTGAAATTATTGCCTTTTCAGGCCGCGACATTTTAGAGCGAGAAAAAGTAGGGAAATATGTAAATTCACCCGAAAACCCCGTTTACCATAAATCAGCCACTTTATTTGGCTTAGATCGCGCCAGAAACAGTATTAAAGAACTAGACGCCGTGATTTTAGTCGAAGGGAATTTGGATGTAATATTTGCTCATGAACGGGGCTTCACGAATACGGTGGCGACTTGTGGCACGGCTTTAACCGATGATCATTTACGCACCCTAAGACGTTTAACCAGTAATTTTTACTTGGCGTTCGACAGCGACTTGGCTGGTAAAAAAGCGACGCTTAAAGGCGTTGAAATGTGTTTGGAAATGGAACTCAATCCGTTTGTCATTAGCCTTGATGAAGTGAAAGACTTTGGTGATTTTTTAGTGAATGAAAATAACGCCATAGTGTTGCAAAAAATGATTGAAGATTGCCCACCAGCCTTAGATTTTTTCTTAGAACGGTTCGCTGCTAAAAATTTACCACAGGGAATTGAGGGCGAAAAAAAGTTCCTTGATAGCTTCTTTTTCTTTTTAAAGTTAGTGCAAAGACCGATCGAAGTTGATGAGTATTTAAAGCGCATCGCCCAAAAACTAAACCGAAGCCAGGCCATCATTGAAGATGAATTTCATAAGTTTACGGCCAAACAAAGTAATTTCACTAAACCAAAATTTGTGCCAGAAACCGAAATTCGTTTTAGCCGAGAAGAAAATTTTGTCGGTTTTGTGTATGCTTTTTGGGAAGAGCTAAAAGGCGCTATTGAGCCTAAAACGACTGAAATTTTAAAATTGCTGGGAAATCCAAATACTAAAACCATAATTGAAAAAAGAATTAAAGGCGAAGATCTCGATAAAGAAGAAACCGCTCAAGCTTTAGCGTGGCAATTATGGCAAGAAAAGCAGTTTGAAACCATTGAAGCGGACCCAATGGTGCTAAAAATCACGCTGCAGCAATACGTTGTCAATCTTAAAAAAGAGGCTGAAAACCGAGAACGAACTGCCGCTGCTAAAGCCATGAATAAAAATGCCTCGGCCTAGGGATTTAAAAGTCCTTCATGACAAGCGCCAAATATGTGCTATAAACAACTCTGAATGATTTTACTGGAAAACCGTAAAGCCCGTTTTGACTATGAACTGACCGACACTGTGGAGGCCGGTATGGTTTTAACGGGCTGGGAAGTGAAATCGTTAAAGAAAAAAGAAGGGAATTTGAAAGGCGCTTGGGTTCGGCTTGATAACGGCGAAGCGTGGCTTGTTAACTGTAAAATTACGCCTTGGAAATTTGGTGAAGCGGGCGCTCAAGATCCACACGCACCCCGAAAATTACTGCTCCATAAAAAAGAAATTTTAAGACTGAGTGCTAAACAACAAGAACAAAAAATCGCGGTGGTACCCCTTAAAGTTTATATGAGCAAAGGCAAAATTAAATGCGAACTGGGGATTGGAAAAGGACGAAAACGTCACGAGAAAAAACAGGTGCTCAAAGAAAGATCGATTGATCGGGCAGCGCAGCAAGACCTCAAAAGATTTTAGATTATTTTTCAGCTTGTTTGATCGTAAAACCCGCCTGGCATATATTTTTCAATGTGCATGTAATACCAAAATTTAACGCTCGTTCCAGGTTTACACTGAGCGAGGTTCATTCTTTGTGGATTAAGATCATGGATTCGAGCCAAAAGGTTAAATCGAAAACGGTTAAAAGCTTCTTGAAACTCTGGCGTTGGGATAAACCTTAAGCCGTCTTTGCCAATCGGCTCTAGTGGTTTGAATTTTGATAAACTAAGACTTGGGTCGACCTGATTTAAACGGTGTTCTAATTGTTGTTGAACCAGCATTAAGGCGTGCTTAATCTCGGTTAAATCGTTGGCGCGATCCGCCTGGTCTAAAACCAAGTTAGCCCAATCTAAGAAAGGTATTTGGTTCATCGGCTCAATGCACTCAAGCACCGATAAAACCTGGTCTAATGTTCGTTCTTGTGAAAGTGGCTCTGGCACAACTATTTCTACCGGCACGGTCAGGCCAGAAAGAGTGGCGTCAGGCAAAAAACTATTTACGTTTATGTTGCTCGTAATGATACGAGACTTCAAAAATTGAAGCAAATTTTATGTGCGCTCCAGTAGCTGTAAAATACCCGGGCCAATATAAATAATCAGCAAAGCGGGAAATATAAAGAGTACCAATGGAATGCTAATTTTTACCGAAGCGGTCCGACTCAACTCCTCGGCTTTTTGGCGTCGCCTGGTTCTTAAAATTTCTGATTGAATAATAAGAGTTTGGCATAAACTGACCCCTAACTTTTTGGCCCGAATGACGCTGTGCAAAAAATGCTGAAAATCCTCATCTTTAATTTCAAGGCTTAAATCCTTAAAAAGCATTTCTAAACTTCTTCCCCAATTAAGCTCATTCAACTTATGGGAAATTGTACGGCTTAACTGACTGTCATAATTTCGAGTGGTGGAAATTAACGCCTGCTCTAAGTTACTGCCGCCTTGCAAGGTTAAAGTCAGTAAATCTAAAAAATATGGGACTTGTTTTTCATACTGCCGTTGAAACAAACGACTTTTTTGAAGCAGAAAAATATCAGGTAATAAAACTATTACCAGCAGTAAACTAATCCAAATTAATGAATTCTTAAGCGATAAATCCGTCACCCATAAACTAATAATTAATAAGACCGATCCAATGCTCCACAAAAACTGTTTTAAACTTAAAAACTCATTTTGAGATATATTTAAGAAAGGCTGCGGCAATGTTCTTGTGATTGATTTTACGCTTAATATCTGCACGAACGCTCCTGGTTGAGCCCACCAAAGCAGACTGATATATTTTACAATTTTAAGACCTTCAAATTTAACAACACTCGGTTCATTTCTTATTTGAGGCCAAGCTCGAGAAGGATTTTTCGGAGAAAATTGCCAAATCTTAAGAAGTAAAAAAATAATCGCCAAGCCCGAAATTAAAAAGAGAATCATTTAAATTTTTAAACGAATTAAGCGCCAAATAAAATAAAAACCGAGTAGCTCCAGCAAGAATGAAAAGCTAAGCAATATTTGTCCGGCAGTGGTTCTAAAAAGAACTTCAACATGTGAGGGCGACAGCCAAGCAAATAAAGCCAATGAAATCGGCCATAGCAACGCCATTAAAAAACCACTCATTTTCCCCTGAGCGGTGAACGAACGGATGTCTTGTTCTAATTTTACCCTCTCATCTAACATTTTCGCTACGGCGTAACAACTTTGAACCAAGTTTCCTCCACTGCTGACTTGTAATTGCAAACTATCGGTTAAAAAGTTGAATTCAGGCACCTTAACTTTGTCTCTCCAATCATTAAGTACTAAATTTAGTGGTTGCTGAATGAGCAGTAAACGGTGCCCTTCTTTAAGTTTATTTTTCAGAGGATTTACCGTTTCTAAAGACACAAACTCCAACGCTTGTGGCACACTGTAACCGGCTTTCAAAGTACTCCCTAAAGCTCTCATAAAAGTAGGCAACTGTTTTTCTAGCTGTTTTTTATCATCCGTGGTTCCTTTAAATTTTAAAATCATTAACAGCAATAAACCGAAGAGTAGGGCTGAAACTAAGCCAATACGTCCCCAAAAAATAAAGCAAACAACGCTTAAAATAATGACGATTAAGGCTTTCTTAAGTGAAGGAGATAAAGCTGATTTTTCAGGTTCTTTGAATGTTTGATTCCAAAACCAAATATAAGGCCGTTGCCATTCAAACCAGACGAAAAGACGGACCAAGATTAACACGAAAAAAGTAATAGCACATAAAACTAGCGCCCAAAAAAACAGCGAATTATTGAATAAAAAACCGAATAAAAAATCAAAATTATTAATCATTTTTGGCACCATTTAATAAGTGATGCAGAAGCTTGGTCTTTTAAAATTTCAGGGAAAAAACCACTCGATTTAAATGTTTTTGTTCGTTCATCGTAATACGCGACGGTTTGAACGTCGTATTCTTCAGTTTTTAAATCAGAATTTAACCATGCAATTTGGGTGATTTTACGTTTCCCAGAGGGCAATCTCTTTTGTTGAAGAATCCAATTTATACCTTGTTTTATTTGCGGACGGATAGCCGTAATCGGTAAATTAACATCTCCCATTAAAACCATGGTTTCAAGCCGATACAAACTCTCTAAAGGGGCATTCGCATGTACGGTGGTTATAGACCCTTGATGCCCCGTGTTCATAGCTTGCAACATATCAAGAGCCTCCCCGCCACGTATTTCACCAACCACAATCCGGTCAGGCCTCATTCGCAGAGCATTTTTAATTAAATCTCTAATAGAAACTGATCCCTCGCCTTCTAAATTATTGGCTCTTGATTCAAGGGTTATTAAGTGCGGATGATCGATTCTTATCTCGGCAGAATCTTCAATGGTAATAAGCCTTTCTTGATGAGGAATTAACATCGCTAAGGCATTTAAAGTCGATGTTTTACCAGCACCAGTTCCACCTGAAATTAAAATATTTTGTTTGGTTTGAACCAGTAAACTAAGCAAATCAGCCATCATTTTATTCACTGAGTTTTGAGCTATTAAATCAAATAATTTAAAAGGCTTGGTGGGAAATTTTCTAATCGTTAGAACTGGTCCGTTTAAACTTAATGGAGGAATAATGACGTTGATTCTTGATCCATCGGGTAATCGAGCATCAACAAGCGGCTGGCTGGCATCAATCCGGCGTCCTACTTGAGCGACCATGCGGTTAATAACTTGCAAGAGTTGATCATTCGAAGCAAAACATTGCTGAGCCAGCTCAAGTTTTCCGCCTCTTTCTAAATAAATTTGTTGGTAGCCATTGACCATAATTTCACTTATTTGTGGATCTTTTAACCATAATTCGAGAGGGCCAAAACCAACCACAGCATGTAACAATGAGTCACGAAGTTCTAACCATTGCTTTTGGGGAACTAGATAATTTTGAGACGATAACCAATGACTGGCTACCTGTTCCAATGGTTCGCTTAACGGGTCACTTGAAAGAGATTTTCGTAAATACTCAAGCAAATATTCTACCCCAGTTTGATGCAATTTTTCCATTTGGCTCATCGCTGAAAAATTTGAGGAAGTAGGATATTTAAGTCTTTTTTAAACTTAGATTTTTTTTGCCATGCCACGGGGAAGCTTTGATAAATTTGATACCAAAACTTTAGAGGCTCTGAGCGTAATGTTCCGATAAATTTATAATTTGAATGTGTAAACTTTACCTGTAATTTTTTCTGATCAAATCTGGCCACCTGGTTCATCATCCAGCTTATTTTTTCGGGCTTCGCGAAATTTGCACTCCAGTCTTTCCACGCAGTAATAGAAACTGGATCTGGTGTAACCACACCAACAACACGATCACTTTGCGATAAATAAAATTCCTGCCAAGGCCCTGGAGCGGCGTTGTTAATATCTAAAACCACTACCTCATATTTCTGAGATAAAAGCTTCAACCAATCAGCTGAAAGATCTTTTTCAAAGTCTGGATATGCCGAAGCTATCGGGGAGAAAAAAACGTCCACCCCTAAACTAAATTTACCTCGATTGAGTAAGTTGGGCAGCCATTCATCAGTTCTATGAAACGCTAGCAAATCGGACCAAGTTGATTGATGGGTTGCCGCTAGACTTGAACGTTGTGAACTCCAACCTGCCACTTCAATGTAGGCCACACTTTTGTCTGGATAGTGCGCGGACACAAGAAGTGCTGCGTTTAAACTAACGCTACTAGCGCCCGCGGTTTTGGGACTGAAAAAAGAAATTATTTGAGTCATTTAAAAAAGTAAATTGCTGGGCGAATGCTGCGGAGCGCTGTGAATTAAAATTTGCATTGGCAGGCGAAGACCACGGCTAAAAAGCAGGCCTTGGGCTTGCTGGGTTGTAACATTCAAAACTAAATTTTTTCGGCCATTCGCCAAGTCTACTTTTATAACTTTTAACCCTGAAGCAATGGTGATGGTTGAATCATTACTTAATTTTGGATTTGTCACCAAAACATCTATCAGATCTCCTTTGCTGAGTCCGGGTAATTTTGAAACCAGCCAATCTTCGCCGATAGTAAAAGCAAAATCTTCTTTGAACTGAGCGGTAATAGAATTTGGGTCTTGTTGGAGTGCTATATCGGCTGCTACCAAAACTTCATTTTTAACGATGCTTCTAACGAGCGTTTTACCAACTAAAAATTCAGCATTTTCGAAGCTCCCCTCTGGAAGCCACTTGTTGGGTATTTTGGTAAAAATTAAATCTTCTGAGGTTAAAACGTGTGGATATATTAAATCAGTTTTAGCACTTAATCTTGGGCTTAATTTCTGGGCGTTCGCTTGGGAATCAATATAAAAATAACTGTAGTAGCCAAGGGCACACAAAAGCAAAACCAGCCCAACAAAATACTGTTTTTGTGTTTTTTCTAATGCCGCCCTATAGGGAGTCATCACCATTGGAAGTGGTGTTTTTCGGGCCGATAATTTTAGTTTTAAAAACGATGGTAAAATTTTCATGATTCAAGATTCAAATAAGACAGCGCTTCTACTTCTATGGAATAATCTTCAGGTCTTAGAATATTTCCTAACCAAGAAATTTGCCGCTCTTTAAGCAAGACTCGCGCGCTGATTCGATGATCTCCTTGGTTTGGAACCGGAAACACCAAAGTTAAATTTTCAGCCGCTAGAAATAATTTCGGATCAGTCGTTTCTAAAAATTGTGTGACTTCGCTCTCAACGGCTTCATAAATGTTGGCTTGTGCAGCCATAGCGTGAGCTTCAGTTGAACTTAAAAAATCTTGCCACGAACTTGAATCACACTCGTCTGGTGGAAACTCAACTTCGCATGAATTTTGGTAATTGGCTTCTGCCTGGGCCTTTAAAGCCTGAGCCAACGGAATTAAACCGCTGTTGGCCGCCTGACGAACAGAAAACTGTAATTGCGCCTGACGAATATAAAGCTGTCCGCTTTGCAGAACTAGCACCCCTAACATCAGAATGACCGGTAAAACTAAAGCGGTGAAAGCGACCACAAAGCCCTGTTGGTCGCTCAGCCAATACCAGAAAAACAGTTTTAATCGCATTGAAACGGAGTGGTTAAATTTTGGCACAATATTCTTGCGCTGGCCTGAGCGGTTAAATCAAAGTTAGGACGATTAAAAAAAGGAATATTGAGCGTATAAGGTTGCCCAATACTGACTTGAACTAGGTCGCTGTAACGTCTTTCAGCTGAGGTAATTTCCAGATCCGAACCAGACTTTAGGCTGGTAATACTTATTTGTATCTCATCTTCTTGGTAGGCGCTTAGCAACGACCCTGCGAGCTTTTCATCGTTATTAGTTAATGACAGTATTTGCGTTGCCAAATGAGCCTGGTGCGTTAAACGCTGCTGACTTTGCAGCATTAAGCTCAACTCTAAAAACCCAAAAAGCAGTAAAAACAAAACGGGTAAAACCAAAGCACTTTCAACCAAAGCTTGGCCTGGTAATTTAATCTTATCACCGAGTTTTAATTTTGGGTTCAGCTGAGAAAAAACTTCTACGACCCCATAGGCTTTCGAGCAGGCTTTAATTTTATTGGCTGGAACTTTGAAATTTTGCTGAATAATTAAGCCACTCCGTGACACCCAGAATAAATCTAAAGCTTTTTTTACACCAAAGGTATGAACCGCTTTGCAACGCGGAAAATAAAGCGCCGTTTCTATATCAGCCACTTTCTTGATGCCACAGAGGCGCTGCCAAAAACGCGTGGCGGTCGTTATCTTTAAAGGCCGTATCATAACTCAGTTGATACGCTACAAAGCCTTTGGGAGTCAAAAGGCTAAATTAATGATTTCTTCACTTAAGCGATTCGTTTTAACACAAACACTTCTCGAGCCACAAACGCATCTTCCCGTTCGTAATAAGTCGTTGGCTTACCGTTGGCAAAAAGCGTTGGTTTGTAGCCCAGTTTTTGAGCGTGCAGTAAAAATTTTTCACTGACGGTTTGCTTGCTTCCTGCCCGGTTCCAAGCCGGCAAGCAGCCGGCAATCGTTTGCACCTTGTGCTCTGCTAAATGGTTTAAAACGCCACGCCATAAATCGAGTACTTCTCCGGCGTTTTTGTGAATGGTTTCTCGGTCTGGGCGCGCTTCAAAATTTTCTCCCAGCCACCCCTCGGTGGCAATAACTGGATTTGATACTTCAACGTCTGATAAACATCGATTCGCATTTATAGTTCTAAATTGGCCAGCCGTATTTTCGTAACGAAATTTTTCTGCCATTTGCTGAAAATTTTCACCCGCTTTTTCAACAAATCTTTCATTTAAGTCTGAACCGAGTGTTTTAAAGCCGGCAATCGCGGCCTCAATGTTAACCGTTCCGCTTCCACAAAAAGGATCTACAATGGTTAAATCCTCTGAACCATTTTGCGTCGCTAAATTCAGCAAAATCTGAGCTAACTTTGGTGGCAGCATTCCCATTTTAGCATCACGAAAATCCTTTTTACGGTCACGCAATTCGTAGTTTCTTAAGTTTTGATTGGCGACCGTTTCGCACAGCAAATAAGATTCACCACGCTTCCAAATAATAAACTCGTGTCCTTTTTGTAAAATACGGCGCTGAAATATTTGGCCAGAACTTAAGTTTTCTTGGTTATAATTCTCGACTCGGATTTTATCAAAATGACTCTTTGTGCTGAAAATTAAATCAGAGAGTAATTTGTTGCCGCCACCAAACACACTAAAGCCACACTTAAACTTTTCTGCGGCGGCTATGCGTTTCCATATAACTTGCTGTAATTGGGTTTTATCGAAATATTCGCCTACCACCTCCGCCATTCTTATCGTGCCGCCTAGTTGGTCAATAAACAGCTGTTCTTCGCCCCGAGGCAGCTCTCGAGGATTCGTAAACTGCAGATTTTCAGCGAGTAATAAATTCTTTTCCTCATCGTAAAAAATTTCATCAACTTTGCCGCGAAGCTCTGCCCGTGAAAGTTCGGGATGACGACCAAGAACGAGAAGGTAAGTTTTCACGGTTTTCACTTTATCTATCTAAATCATAAAAACTAGACCTCAGAATTAATCGTTAAATACTTTGATTATTTTGGAAGCGAAACATTTTTTAATTAAAAATAAATTAACTGTAATTAAAAAAGTATATAAAGGTGTCGCATTTTTAATTCTAATCCGTATTATATAACTGGTGATAATACTTAACCCATAAAAAATGAAAATTACTAACACTGCCTTCGTACTAAGTTTGATGGTTAGCCCCGTGCTAGCTTTGGCTCAAACCGGTGCCGTTACCACTTCAATGAATGCTGATGCGATGATCAATGATGATGTAAATGTTCAAATCGAAAGTAATAACAATATTGAAACTAACGCCAATGAACGCCGTATTATGCAAGTTGATGCTAATAATAGTGCTGATGGAGACATTCAAATTGAAGACCGTGCCATGATCGAAACTTTCACTTCAGACATGAATCAGCTTGAAGCGAACTTTGATGCCGCTGTTGATGCAACGGCCGATGCGGCAACGGATATTGGCGCCGACCTTGAAGCCGGATTTGATAATATGATGAACGCTACCAATGAAATTATGGTAGACGTTGATGCGGAAATCGAGGCTGGAGCCGAAGCGATGGAAGAAGGTATGGAAAATATGATGGAAGAAGGGGAAGAAATGATGAATCGTATTGATGCAGACCTATCAGTTGAATCTGAAACCGAAGCGAATGTTGATGAAGACGCCAACTTTTTTGTAAAAGCCTGGATTAGCATCAAAAGCTGGTTTGGTTTTGGTAACTAATACAGACACCGCTAATTTTTAAACAAAAAGCCCCGTATTCGGGGCTTTTTTAATTATTTGTAATCTGGAGCCGTCGCCGGGATTTGAACCCGGGACCCCCGCCTTACCATGGCGGTGCTCTACCACTGAGCTACGACGGCGTGCGAATCATTTTTACTTAAATTAGGTGAAAAGCCAAAAAAAAGCCTTAAGATTCAAATGATGAAAATTCTAGTCACTGGTGGAGCGGGTTTTATTGGCAGCAATTTTGTGCGTCATATTTTAAAAGAACGAAACTACACCATCGTTAATCTAGATAAACTCACTTACGCTGGGAATCTTGAAAACCTGAGGGATATTGAATCTCACCCAAACTATAAATTCGTTCAGGGCGATATTGCCGATAAGCCATTTATGAAAGACTTATTTGCCGCTGAAAAATTTGATGCGCTAATAAACTTTGCCGCTGAAACGCATGTTGATCGATCAATTGTTGATTCTGATCCCTTTATTAACGCTAATATAATTGGCACCCATGTTTTACTAGAGTTAGCACGCGAATTTGAGCTACAAAAATATCACCAGGTTTCGACCGATGAAGTTTATGGGGACTTAGGCGATACGGGACACTTGCCCTTTGAAAGCCGGCCTTTTTTTACCGAGAACACACCCTTAAACCCAAACTGTCCGTATGCCGCTGCTAAAACTTCAGGCGATGTGCTGGTTAACTCTTGGCACGAAACCTATGACATGCATACGATTATAACGCGTTGTTCTAATAACTATGGTCCTTATCAGTTTCCCGAAAAATTGATTCCGTTTTTCCTTTTTAAATCGATGAATAACGAACCGCTGCCCCTTTATGGTGATGGGCAAAACATTCGCGATTGGCTATATGTTTTAGATCACTGTGAAGCCATTTTACTCACCTTTGAAAAAAGCGCGGCCGGTGAAGTGTGGAATATTGGGGGGCACAACGAAAAAACAAATTTAGAAATTGTGGAACAGATTAAATCTCATATTCCCCAATCGAATTCAGAGGTTAGCTTTGTACCAGACCGTAAAGCCCATGACCGGAGATATGCCATGGACGCTAGCAAATTAGAACGAGAACTTGGCTGGAAACCAAAACACACTTTTGAAGAAGCTTTGCCAAAAACTATCGAATGGTATTTAGCGAACCGTGAATGGGTCGAAAACTGTCGCTCCAAGGTCTAGACTTTTTAGGTAAATAGTTCGCCAAGTATTTATTTTTTCTTAAAGTCTGGCAGAAATGCCTTTAGAAGCCTCGATTGATTTTGATTTATTAGACGTGGAAAGCTTGAGTGAATTTTACGCTGAAAAAGCCGTTCACTTAGAAGGTTTTATTAAAGGCGCTTTGGATGGAAGCGCTCCACAACGACGCAGCACTTTCAATGATTTAAGAGCGTTTGTCGCTCAATCTAAAAAATTAATTAGAGGGCAATCTGTGGTAGTTGAGGAACCAGAAAACCAAGCGGCAGCCTTGGCGCTTATAGATTTTTTTGCCAATCCCCAAAACACTCAAAGGGTTCTCGAACATTATCAATTAGAAGATTATCAAATTATACATGGGAGTTTAACCGAACCCGAACAACACGATTTTCTAGCGGTTGATGATCAAATTTTACCAACCGATCTCGCTCAAAAATGGGGGCAACTGATTGCGGATTATCAAGCGCAAGTATCACAAACTATAACTATTGCTTCTGGGTTTCGATCGCCCGCTTATCAGCTCTACTTAATGGTTACTGGCAGTTACCGTAAAATAAATATAGAAGGCAAAAAAATCAATCTAGAAGCTATTTTTTCGATCTTAGCACCGCCTTATTGTAGTAAGCATTCTATTGCAGGTAATCCAGCCATTGATGTGGTCGAATTTTTTCCGGGTCAAAAAGAAGCCCTAGGAAAAACTTGTGCCGAAGTGCGCGATCATCCGGCTTGGATTCAATTCAAAGAAATAGCAGCGGCGCATGGTTTTAAAGAGAATTATCCGATCGGGTCTAAACCAAACCAGGGCCAAGGGGAGTCTTGGGAGTTTCAGTACCGGCCCGACTATTAAGCTTTAAAAAAATCAGTACAGTCGGTATGAAATGGCCAAAGTTAAAACCCAATACGTCTGTAACGAATGTGGCGACACCGCTCCTACTTGGCTAGGGAAATGCCCCAATTGTGGCGCTTTTAATACGCTGAAAGAATTTAGAGAATCAAAGTTAAAAAACGAAGGTTCAGGCAAAATTGAAGCTGGGGTTGATTTAACGCTGGTGGCCAATCAAAGTTCTGACAACAGCACCGGTAATATTAAAAGACTTGAAGTCGGCAAAACAGAAGTGGACCGAGTGTTGGGCGGTGGGTTTTTTCCCGGCTCGGTGACGCTTTTTGGCGGGCACCCAGGGATTGGAAAATCAACGCTGTCGTTGCAGATTTTTTTAGAACTCAATCAAGGTTTTTATTTCTCGGGAGAAGAAAGCCGCGACCAGGTTTTTAACCGCGCCGAAAGACTCCTTGATGGCGCTTCAAGCCATGGCGTCAAAGAACGGATTTTTTCAACCAATGCTTTGGAAGACATTATTACCACCGTGCAAAAACATAAACCCGCCTTTGTGGTGGTGGATTCTATCCAAATGGTAGGGCTGCAAAATAGCCGTTTTGGTTCGGTCAGTCAGATTCGAGAGAACGCTGAAATCTTGTTGAAGCTGGCCAAATCAACCAACACCACAATTTTAATTATTGGGCACGTAACTAAAAACGACGAACTAGCGGGCCCAAAGGTGCTGGAACACTTGGTGGATGTGGTGCTTTATTTAGAAGGGGAAAGAAATTCGGAACTGAGACTTTTAAGAGCCCCAAAAAACCGATTTGGATCCACGCTTGAAGTAGGTGTTTTTGAAATGCGCGGTGCTGGATTGCAGGCGTTGAGTAATCCGGCTGAATTCTTTTTAGCTGAGAGGGCCTTAGACACGCAAGGATCAGTTATCACGGCTTTGCGGGATGGTGTTAGGAACTTTGTACTAGAGCTGCAAGTTTTGACCGTTAAAACGAATTTTGGGCAACCGAGAAGAACTTCTCATGGGTTTGATTTAAGTAAGTTCCACCTGCTGCTGGCCGTCGTCGCTAAATTTACACCTTTTACCTGTGAACAACATGACGCTTATTTAAACGTCATTGGCGGATTACGAATTACCGATCCAGCAGCAGATTTAGCAATTGTCGCCGCCGTGCTTTCCTCAAGACTCGAAAAAGAAATTCCAGCCGACACCGTAGTGCTTGGAGAAGTTGGTTTATCTGGTGAGGTACGCCGAGTTCAACAATTAGATGCCCGGTTAATAGAAATTGAGAAACTAGGCTTCAAGCGAGTTATTACGCCTAATATTCCTACTGGAATAGAAATTCCTAAAGGCTTAAAAGTAGAACCCATTAAAACCGTCGCCCAATTACTACCCGTCTTATTTGGTAAAAATTAAAAGCATGTCTAAAAATCTTGAAAACTTTGAAACCCACGATGAACTCGTTTCACACCGCAAATCATTCTTCGGAAAATACGAAGCCTTTGTCCCTGAATTTGTATACGGAGGCATTGATGGCGCGGTTACGACCTTTGCCGTGGTAGCGGCGGCCTCTGGGGCAGAACTAGGAGCAGGCGTCGTATTAATTTTAGGTATTTCAAACATGTTGGCCGACGGCCTATCAATGTCTATTGGCAGCTTTCTTTCCACCAAAACGGATTTAGAACGGTACGACCATATTAAAACCCAAGAGTACACTGAAACCGAAAAATTCCCGGCAGAAGAAACCGAAGAAATACGTGAGATCTATAAAGCTAAGGGGTTTTCTGGCCCATTACTAGAAGACATCGTGCATCACATTACAACGCATCAAGATTTATGGGTGGATGAAATGATGGTGGGTGAACATGGTCTTATTAGAGAAGAAAAACATCCGAGTGCCAATGCGCTCGTAACCTTTACGGCCTTTTGTATCCTCGGTTTTATTCCTATTAGCCCCTATGTTTACGCACTAGTTGCTGGAATTGAACTTCCAAATGCGTTTACGATTGCCTGTTTCACAACCGCGATCGCGTTTGTCATCATTGGTTATTTAAAAGGCGCCGTAAATCAAACAAACAAAGCTAGAGCTGTGCTTGAAACCCTGTTTTTAGGAGGCATTGCCGCAACGGTCGCTTTTGTGGTTGGAGATTGGCTTGAAAAATTACTCGGTATCGCCTCTTAATTTAAAATTGTTTCTTGCATCACTTCGTCATCCCAGTCGCTATTCAAAAAAGTACTGTCAGAAGCGCCTCTTTGTAAGTCCAGCAAGTTTAAACAATTTTGTTTTTCCGGACTTACCAGCCCTGGAGTGGTGTTACTGGCGGTAGTTACTTTGTCACACCAACGCGGGTCGCGGGTTTCCAAGGCTTTTTGAGTGAAAACTCCGTTCTGACAGGCGTTTCTTTGAAACTCATTCGTAATTTTTTCACATAAACTTATATCTTTGGTTTGAATGGCTTTGGTGTAGTGAAATTGATTTTTACAATTAGCGGCTTCTGAAGGAGGCAGAGCGTCACACAAGCTATCTGATTGAAGTAACTGGGCTTCTTTTTGAGTGGTATTAGCCACACAATTGTCTACCGCTTTGGTCACACAACCCTGAAAGTTAGCATCTTGAACCAGCCACGTAGGGGTGCTTTTAATTTTTTTAACGAATTGGTCGTAGTAGGGGCTTTCTGCCGCTTCTCCGTTTTCAGAAATTTTAACTGATATTGAGTCAGGACCCGTTTGAACCACTTCATACTCGAAGGGTTCTTCTTTTTCAGGATTTGAACTCTGATTCATCAAATAATAAAACCCCGGTGGGATCATTAGAATCAAAACAACTAAAAGGAGTAAATGTTTAACCTGCATGTTTAATAATTGAGATAAATGGGAATTCCTGAAATAACATAACACAAAATAATTTCTGAACCATTTTGGTTCATACCCGCCCAGTAACCTTGATATCCACTCGCTTGGCAAGCCGTGTCAGCGTCTTCTGTCAGACCAGAAGTTTGGGTAGTAATTTTAAAGATATCAATTCGAGGCGTTCCAAAACAATTGAGCCCGTTTTCATCACAATAGGAAGGCGATGAAACTTTCTGATTTACATTTAAACCCCCAGGCGAACGAACATAAACTTGATTGCTAGCTGTCAGCCACAAGTCAGGTGCCCCATTGACCGAATCAGCATCGTTGGTTCCGCCTTGATTTGCCCACCCCAGTAAATTCCCTCCAATCTGAATCCCGGTTCCATCCCAAGGATCTGCCGCCGTAATAACACTTCGCCCCCGTAAAGGACCGTTGATATCTAAAGTTTGCGTGGGAACTGGAACTCCGATTCCCACATATCCAGAGGCTCGGTAAATATTAGAACCATTTGCCGTCCATTCGCCGCTAGCGCCACCGCCCGTGTCTGAAACTAAAGTTCCATCTGGGTACATAAAATTGGTCGCTTTTACGATTCCCGCCACCGTCAAAGCTTCTTCAGGCGAAGCATCGCCCACTCCCACATTTCCACTTCCATAATTAATATTGCCCCCACTTTCAGCCCAAAGACTGGTTGTGGTTACATTGGTCAGTAAAGCGCCGTCTCCAATAAAGGCCGTGGCTTTAACATTCCCATTAACTTCTAACTTTTCGGTTGGTGAATATCCATCAGCAATTCCAATACCATAGGTGTCATCATCTAGTAAACTGGTGTTTTTGTCATCACGATCAATGCCCACTAAAGTTTTTATGATGGTATTAAATTCCAACGCTGACATAGCGCTTCCTGGGGTTTTATTCGGAATAAAATCAATATTATTAATCGCAGCCCGGGCGACCGAGGCACCAAACAATCCGAGAAGTAATCCGATCAAAAGTCCCCTTTTCATTATTTTTATTTTAAAACGTTCTGCCCGCCGGTAAAAGCGTTTACGGTTGCCAAGCCCCCATAAACGCAGATTAGATACAGTTTAACTCAGTTTTTGCAGCTCTGACTCAGCTTGTTCCAATTGTGCCTGAGTCTCGGCAACGAGCTTGGGTGGCGCTTTTTCAGTGTAACTTGGATTGCTTAAGCGTCCTTTAAGTCCCGCAATTTTTTGAGACAATTCCGTTTTCAATTTTTCGATTCGAGCCGCTTCTGCATCCGCATCGAAGGGTATATCAACAAAAATTTCTAAATTATCGACAATCGTGGTGGCACTATGTTCCGGTGTTATTGCTTGAGCGGCAACTTCTAAATCAGAAAGATTAGCTAAGGCTTTTACGAGATCTGAAGCCGATTTTAAATGCGCTTCATCGGTTTTGATACCGGCCGCAATTTTATCTTTAGGATTCAGATTTTTTTCAGCCCGCAAAGTTCTAATCGCCCCCACAATATTTTGAACGGTTGTGAATTGCTTAACCGCTTCTGGATTTTCAAGACTTAAACTTGGAAATGATTCCTCAATAATCAGGCTGTCTGAAAACAGTTCTTGCCAACATTGCTGCGTGATAAACGGACACAGCGGGTGGGTTAGTTTTAAAATCTCGGCTAACACATACCTCAGTACATCAATGTTTGGTTCCACTTTAGCGGCTTCTAAATACCAATCACAAAACTCACCCCAAACAAAGTGATAAATCTTGTCTCCAGCGGTTGAAATATCATACGCTTCAAGCGACGATTTAACTTCGGCGCAAACGGTGCTAAGTCTAGATAAAATCCATTGATCGGTAAGACTTAAATTGTCTGCTGACGGCTGAGTCGGAACCGATCTTTCATACGCTCCTGTTTCAGAGTCAGCTGATTGCAGGCCCACAAATCGGGTGGCGTTCCACATTTTATTTACAAAGTTTCGGTAGCCTTTAATTTTATTGGGGCCAATCGGAATTTTTTGCCCTGGCGTAGAACCAATCACCAAAGCCAAACGAACCGGATCGGCTCCGTATTCTTCAATCATATCAATGGGATTGATCCCATTCCCTTTTGATTTCGACATTTTTTTACCGTGTTCATCGGTTACCATACCGTGCAAATAAACCGTATGAAACGGAAATTTATTGGTGGCATAACGGCCAAACATAATCATTCGCGCCACCCAGAAAAACAAAATATCCCAACCAGTTTCTAGAACATCTGTCCCTTGGCCATTAACGGCGTTGTTGTAAAATTTTTGTAAATCGGGCGCCTCGTTATTCGGCCAACCAAGGGTTGAGAACGGCCACAAGGCCGAACTAAACCAAGTGTCTAACGTATCTTCATCTTGTCTTAAATTTGGCAAATCGGGCGCTTGGAAAATAGGCCAACGATCAATAACTCCGTGTGGTAAATGTGAATTTTTTGATCGTTTTTCAAAAATATCAGACGTATCTCCACCATCTCGTAGCACTTGCAGTACCGAGTAAATAGAACGATTGGTGACAAACACAATTTTTCCCTTTGATCGCACGGCCTTTAATTTCTCTAAACCAATTCTTAAACGTTCAACGAAGACGTCAAAATCTTCCCCTTTCCCGTTTTCTTTACAGTATTTTATGGCGGCCACTCGACCAATATCATCAATGCTCATACCGGCTACGTCTTTCGTATCATAAGAACTTAGTTCTTCAATATGCACCACTTTAACGCCTAAACCGTTGGCAATAATATCGGCGGTTTCGGTATTTCTGGCCGAAGTGCCCGTTACAATCACGCCCACATTTTCAGATTTTAAAACCTCAATCATTTCTTGCGCGTGCGCTCGGCCTTTATCGGTGAGCGGATCATCCACGCCTTGCACCTTACTATCACGATTGCCGACACTTTCACCGTGACGCGCAAAGATGATTTCTTGTTCTTCGGCTAAATGAATATTTTGCTGTTCGTCATACCAAACCGGGATTCGGTGTCCCCACCAAATCTGGCGTGAAATACACCAATCTTGCAGGTTATCAATCCATCTAAAATATTCTTTGTTGAAGCGTTCCGGAATGATTTGAACCGCTGGATCTTCATTTTCAAAGCCACGGACGGCGGCTTGCATCTGCCTTTTCAACGTTGTTTTTCCATCAAGTGCGTGGGTGTATTCTTTTTCCACCATAATAAACCACTGCGGCGAAATCATCGGTTCAACCACGCAACTAGACCGGTAACAAAGCGGTACTCGGTGTTCGTAATTTATGTCTTTCCCGACCAGCAACCCTTTTTCTTCTAGTAATTTACCCGAAACGTTCCGTGCTTTTTTCACTGAAAAGCCCGCCACTGGGCCCGCCACTTCGGTCATGTTCCCTGCAAAATCAATTTTTTGAATAAACCAATCTTTCGGCGGCATAAATCCCCCTAAATCCCCCTTTGACAAGGGGGACTTCTCCCAACGTTTAGCTAAATTGTAATCATCGGCTGAATGGGACGCTGAAATGGTCATAGCTCCAGAGCCTTTTTCTGGGTCAATGACCGTGTCAGCGATCACGTAAAAATCTCGCATTCCCGCATAGGTTTCGGCGCTAAATTTTTCGCCCACTAAATCAGAACCTTTCGTGGTTTTTAAAACTTTATAATCCGCGTCAGCGTCTAAGAAATTAAGGGTTTTGAAAAATTTTTCTTTGTCGTCATACAAACGCTTGATCACGATAAAATTTTCTCCTGCTGAATTTTCAAATTCCACGTAGTCTTCATCTGGATGCACGATTAATGGCGAGTTAGCACATTTGGTTTCTGGCCGAACCGTTCCCATAATAAACTTTCCACATTTGATATAGAAAAAAGGTTCTTTGACTTCGTCCCATTCTAATTCGTCATCAGATAGTACCGATTGCGCGCCCACGCTCCAGTTAATGAGGCGATAACCACGCTCAATTAATCCGTCTTGATATAAATCTTTAAAAATTCGGTTTACGGCAAAATTTCGCGGTTCGTCGAAGGTGTAGGCTTCGCGGCTCCAATCAAGCCACGATCCCATTCGCTTCATTTGATTCACAATGTTGTCGTGTTTTTCATCGGCAAAAGCTTTAGCGTCAACCATAAAGTCTTCCCGACTCGGCCACTCCTCACGCGACTGCTTACCGTGATGCTTGATCACCACATTTTCAGTCGCAATAGCAGCGTGATCGGTGCCTGGTAACCACAACACTTCGTGGCCCTGCATTTTTTTATAACGCGTCAAAATATCTTGAATCGCCAGCATAGCGGCGTGCCCTAAATGCAATTCTCCCGTTACATTCGGTGGCGGCAAAGGAATCGTAAAGGGCGGCTTGTTTGACGTTTCATCTGCGCGCATGGCGCCAGATTCTTCCCAAGCTTTATAAATATCGGCTTCTGAATTCAGGTGGTTATAGGCTTTTTCCATAGTGTAAAGATTGTAAAAAAAACTCGCTTTAAGGCGAGTATAAAAGTCATCGAAGTCTCGCCTTCAATTTAGAAATAAAGTTCGACTACGACCATTAAGTGTTTCATCGTGTTTAAAGTAGCTCTAGAAAGCTTTTTGTCAAAAAACGCCTCTGTCTAAAAATTCTACAAATTAGAATTTGATTTTTTTTAAAAACATTTAAATTAGCAAAGATGAGAAGAACCTTGGCCTTAAAAGAATCTGAAGCCTACCAAAGTAATTTACTAGCAGAACAGGTTTTTGCCGATAACGGTGAAACTTTCGAGCGAACCCACCAAGCCATAGTGGATGCGACTGAAATTGCACAAATAGTTATAGAACATGGGCAAGAATTTGCCGAGGGTATTAAGGCCGCCTATGCCAAATCAAGATCGATTACGATTAACCAGGTTTTGTACTATTTGACTGAGGCTAAGGCGATGCCAGATTACGCATTAGAGGAAGGGGCTTTAGACGATTTTTTTATGCGATTATTGGCCTCCATAAATCAATTTTATGCGCAGGCACAAGTTAAAGAGTCTGTGCAAAAAAATGACCAAAGCCTTTTAGTTAACCATGCTAAAGCGACTGAATTAATTCTTAAAAATGCTGTCGCCGCCCGCTTGAACTTTGTTAACCATAATGCTTCTAGTGAGCGTTTAATCTTTTTCCCGCCGCTTAAAGGCGTACAAAAAGCGGCTTCTATTAATAAATTAGAAAAAGACATACACGCAGAATTAACGAATTATTTAAGTAGTGATGAGGGAATAGAGCAATTTAAGACTCACCCTGAGTGGATTGTTCTGTGCACACCGGCGTTATTAAAACCAGATTTATTAAAAGAAAATGAAGCCTTAAAATCAGCGCTTTTAACCGCTCTGGAAGTGGCTGTATTTTTACGTGTCTGCACTAAATTAAGTTTCGATGACACCCTAACCGCTGATCGATTTTTACCGCTCTGGAAAATATTTTTTGAAACGAAACAAACGGCTTTAAATGATGAAAACCAATTGTTACTCCAAGCCGTTGAAACCCTGTGGGAGTACCGGGATGGAATTCCAAAATCGTTTTACAGACGTTTTATAAACACCCCAGTAGCTAAAGAAATCCAAGCCCCAAAGGGAGTGGCTCAACTCACGGGGGAAAAAGTTCAAGCAATAATTAAAGCTCCAGAAGTAAAATACGCCCCACCACAAAGTATTAATTCAAGATGCAGAGGAAGACAACTAGAAATTTCAACCAGTCCTTGGCCTGCAGGTACTTTTTTACACTTGGTAGTTAGAGGGGTTGCGAGAAGCCGAAAAACGCAAAACACGACCATTTATTGTTTTGCCACTTGGGAAGAACTGCAAAAAGCTATTATTGAAAAACCGCAAAATTTTGACTACCAAGTGTCGGGGTTTTTATGCGATAGATCGACCGCTTTTCCAAATGCCAATAGCACCAGCGGTGTACCAGAAGAATTTTGGTGCGAAACCAGAAAAGTTATTAATCCAGCGCCACAAGTCGCCACTGAAATTCAGACTTCTGTTATTCAAGAATTTGAACCAGTTCTACCTGACAATTTAAGAACCCCACTTACAAAATGTCAGCCGTGTGTAGAAGCGATGGATCTTGCCAATGAACTTGATTGGCAAACGCATTTAGCCGAACAGCTGATTGAGTATATTGATAAATTCGAGGAAATTTTTGCCTCAATTCAACTTGAGGGAGATTTGATTACTTTTGCACCGCGGACGGGCACAAAAGTTTTTAATTGCTTAGAGACTTTCACCGTTGATGCTGTGACTTTAAAAATTGTGCATCCAACCTTTAAAGCACTTTCGCCCGATTTAGATGATGAGTTAATGGCATTGCTGGTTTCATGGGCAATTGCGAAACAGGAAAAAGATTCGGCTCTAGAGAAAAGAGAAAAGATTCGACGCGAAATTTCTGAGTGGAGACAGGCCAACGAATTTAGAAAAGCGAAAGGAAAAGCTTGCCGCGAAGCCATTAGCTTTAAACCCTGGGAAGAATATCAACAAGGGGTTCATAGAGGCCCAAAGGGTCTCGAATTGCCTTTATACTCGTGGGACAAAACCTGTGTGGCGAGTGCTTTTATTCCTAAAATGAAACATTTAACCGCCCAACTGGCCAAGGCCGGCATTAAAGCCACCTTTGTTAAAGGTTTGCTGGAAAGCCAAAAAGACCGAAACGTAGTCCTGGATCATATTGAATTTGATATCAAAGATGTTGGAATTAAATTCCAGATAAAAATTAATCGTGAGGCCGAAGGTCCAAGTGAAATTTTTGAACTTAAATTTGAAGATAATACCCCAGAATCTTGGCAAAATGAAGCCGCGAGATGGGCGATTGGAACGGTTTGCATGATGGGGATTATCACTCTTCCACCCGATAAGTCACCTTTAGTAGCGGGCAAAAAAGATCGCCCGAATGATGCCAGTCATTTTTCATTCAAGACGGAAAGAAAACGCGCTAAATCAAGTAAAGAATCTAAAAGTTCGTACTTAAATTTAGTCAATCGACTTAATAACGAAAAAGGTAGAATTAAATCTATTGCTAACGGACGCGGTTTTGTATGGGATGGCAGTTGGGCCGATTTTGCTGATGCGGGGTTAACGGTTTATCAAAACGCATTTTTTCGAGAAGAAAAGCATTTTGATGCCGCTAAATCCCAAGTCGATTATGACTTGATTCTAAACGATGCCCGTTGGCAGAAATATGCCGTATTACGACTTTGGCAAACCCTAAAACAAGGTCAAAAAATTGACGATTTAGCGCATCGTTCAAGTGTGGGAGCCTTTTCTGAGCGCATGACTAAAATAGCCTTAGAAGCTTGGGATTTACTGAGCCCAGAAGAGCAGTCACAGTTTGTTCAAATTACCTCTCCTACAGCAGCGTCCGAGTTCACATTCACTCACGGTGAAGCCGAGAACTGCAACTTTATTCGAACCTTAATTTCGATGTGGCAGAAAGCGGATATTGGCTTATTTGTTCAAACCGAACCTGTTTTTGTAAGTTTTGAAACCGTCATGCAACACTGCCAAAAAGAAGGCGTTATTATTGTGGCACGCAGCCAAGAAGATTTGGACGCCTTGGAAGAACTCGGTTTACCCGACTTAAAAATTGAAACCGCTTTTTAAAACTCTACCCGGTCTCCAACTGACGCCTTTAATACGCCTTTATTAAGTTCTAAAACATACATCGCGGGTGCCTTTCCGCTGTAAACCGCACATTCTTCGGTCGTGCAAGGTTCGGCCGCTTGAATATCGACAATGGTTTTGTTTTCATCCAGCCAGATCATATCGAGCGGAATCAAGGTATTTTTCATCCAAAAATTTCGTGGGGCGGTATTTGGAAATTCAAAAATCATACCCATGTTTTCTGGCATAAATTCACGGTTCATAAGACCTAGTTCCCGTTCTTCACGTGTATCGGCAATTTCCACAAAAAACTCTTGGTCATTAATTTTTAAGGGCTCCGTCATAGGGGCTTCAACCACCAAGTCTGGTTCTTGATTTTGCGTTAAATCAACGTTCACTGTTTGTGTGTTTTCCTCGGTTGTATTAACCTCTGGAGTAGAACAACCGACTAAATAAATTACCGTTACTAAAAGCCAGAATTTCTGCATGATAAAAGATTTAAATCAAATTATTAGTACTTTAAACCCTGCGCAACGTCAAGCCGTGGAACAACTGTATGGGCCAGTGCTCGTACTGGCCGGACCGGGAACAGGGAAAACTCATATGTTAACGACGCGAGTGGCTCATATTTTAAACTCTGGTATTGGTGCGAATCCACAAAATATTTTGTGTCTAACCTTTACCGAAAGTGCCGCGGTCGAAATGCGGAACCGGCTGCAAACTTGGATTGGCGAAGCGGCTTACCAAGTAAAAATTATGACTTTTCATGGGTTTTGTCAGTGGGTGATGGATGACAATCCACACGTTTTTTACCCTTTAATTGGCGAACGAGAAATTGGGGACGATTTGCAAAAAGCCCTCGTTTTTAGAACCGTGATAAAACAAAAAAAATGGACGTATTTTAGCAGCGTCTGGGATGACTTTGTGCATCAATACGATTTTTTAAGCGCGGTGAGTGATTTAAAACGTGAGAATTTAACTCCGCAAACTTTAAGAGATTTAATTCCGGCGGAAAAAGAGCGTTTGGAACAAGATCCAGAAAATTTTTATAAACGAAAATTTAAAGAATTTATGCCCGGTGACTGGAAACCCCAAGCCAAAGCCAAAATTGAAGATAAAGTGGCAAAAATGGAAGAACTGGCCGAGCTGTGGGAAGCGTACACCGCCGAAATGACCAAGCGCGGTTTATATGATTTTGATGATTTGATTAATTGGGTGGTGGCCGAAATTAAGCAAAACGAGAATTTAAGACTCGATCTACAAGAACGATTCCAGTATTTGTTGGTGGATGAATATCAAGATACAAATGCCTCGCAAAACGCGATTTTATGGCAGTTAACCGAAGGCATTGAAGCGCCCAATATTTTTGCCGTAGGAGATGACGACCAATCAATTTACCGGTTTCAAGGCGCCAGTGTGGCCAATATTACCGATTTTAGAACCCAGTTCCCAACCCACCTCGAAATCACGCTGACCGAAAATTACCGCTCGCACCAAAACGTATTAGATGCGGCTTACAACAGCGTTTCGCACAACCAAGAACGCGCGAATCAAGACAAACATTTAACCGCGCAAAAAACAGGCTTTACCAGTGAAAACCCAGGGCGGATTGTGCAGGCCGAACTGTCTGGCCGATTGGCCGAAATTGCTTTTCTCGCTGACACCATTAAAGGCCATTTAAAGGCTGGAATCCCAGGTGGCGAGATTGCGGTGTTAGTGCGAAAAAATCGTGAAATTGCTGAACTCGCCCGCGAGTTACCAAAGTTTGATATTCCGGTTTCGGCCTTAGTAGCGCAAAATATTTTCACCAACGAGGCGGTAGGGCAACTGCTGTTAATGCTGCGGGTTTTTGCTGACGTGAAAGACGACGAAAAAATATTCGAACTACTCCATTGTGATTTTTTAAGTATTGAACCCGAAGCCTTATTGCAGCTTTCTTTAAATCGAGAATCAGGAAAATCTATGAGCCAAACCTTGCTTGATCAACCGAGCACGAGCGAAAAATTAAATCAGTTTTTTCAGTATTTTATCACCGCACGTCGTGATTACAGCCATACCCGAGCGGCCGTCATGGCCGAGAAGTTTTTGTATGAATCTGGCTTAGCGCCCTTTTTAACTACGCACAACCGCTTGGAAGACTGGCAAGCGATTCGAAAGTTTATTGCCTGGATTCGCGAACAAACCCACACCGAAAATTTTCGAAAAAAAATCAGCTTTAACCAAGAACTTAACGAAATTTTAAATTTAGTGGGTTTGCACCAAGAATTAAATATTCCCGTTTTCCCTGATAAAGTCCCGCAAAACGCCCACGCCGTGCAGCTGATGACTGCGCATAAATCTAAAGGGTTAGAGTTTGAAGTGGTGCTTATTCCCGGGCTTGAAGATAAAGCTTGGGGCAACCCCCGCAGCAAAGGCGGCATGGCTTTACCACAACTAAACACGCAAGAATTTGATGAAAATGAAGAAGAACGTCGTCTCTTTTTTGTGGCGTTAACGCGAGCTAAATCACAAATTTATCTCAGTTACGCGGCCAGTGACTTTAGTGGCCGCGATAAAACGCCTTCAATTTTTTGGCATGAAATCCCAGAGAACTTAAGCGAAAAAACCGAAAGTAGTGCGCTAGAAGTACAACTACAATCGCTGTTGCCGGTTTTTTATCAACAAGCCGAAAAAACCTTAACCGCGGCCGAACGTTCAATTTTACAAGACCGAGTGAAAAACTTTCGTTGGTCGGTCTCTAGTTTGCAAACTTACCTGGATTGCCCACGTCAGTTTTTGTACCAACGACTCTATAAATTCCCACGACGCCCGCTGCCCCATATGGCGCTGGGCACTTCACTGCATCAAGCACTGGAACGCTCTTTTTACGCGCTGGAGAAAAATCAAAAAGTCTCGCTTGATTCAATGCTTCAAGAATACGAATCAGCCTTAAGAGGCCACAATATTAAAGCCGATGAGCTTGAAAAATGGCTCGATCACGGGAAAGAAATTCTCACTCATTATTACCAAGAAAAACTACTTAATTTTGCACAAGATTATCCGTTTGGGTTTGAACTTGAATACGATTTTGGACACTTTAATCCGCAAGTAGAAGGGATCAGTATTACCGGTAAAATGGATAAGATTGTGTTTAACGACCCAAAAAAGCACACCGCCACCATTGTTGATTACAAATCAGGGAAGCCAAAACCAGTGAAACCCGGCGAGGCGCTGTGGCGACAGCTTGTTTTTTACGATATTTTAGCGAAACAATCCCCGGGGGTTAATTGGCAAGTATCGGAATGCGCGATTGAATTTTTAACGCCCGAACCAAGCGGCAAATTGGGCGGACGGACTTTAAAAGTAACGGCCGAAGATCGTGCCACCGTGATTGCCGAATTAAAAGAAGCCAATCGAGCCGTTTTAAATTTAGAATTCCCACTAATTGACGTTAACGGTTTAAGCGAAGACGACCGCAAAGAGATTGAGTATTGGCAGAATTTTGGTAGTAGTGAGGTATGAGTTTTGGAGTCTTTGAATTCGCAGGCGTAAATTTTGGCGGAGCTTTTGGCTCAACCGCGAAGACCAATCAGTACTGGATACTAAAATGATGATCGATTTTCTGCTTATAGCTTTGTTAGTAGTTCTTTTAATGGGCACCGTTTTTTGGACCTATTTGTTAGTGTTCATGTTTCGCTACAAAGTGCCTTTAATTTCAACGTCTAAAACCGTTATTAACCAGGCTTTAGAATTCGCGGAAATTAAGCCTGGGCAAACCGTTTTTGAGCTTGGTTGTGGGTGGGCGCCTTTTTTATTTACGGCCGCTAAAGCCGAACCAAACGCCAAATACATTGGAGTGGAAGTTTTAAAACCCATTTTATGGATCAATCGATTTAAAGCCAAAAACCAGCCAATCGAATTTATAAACCAAGATTTTTTCACGCTCGATTTAAGCCAAGCCGACGTGATTTATTGTTACCTGTGGGACACCATTATGGCCGATATTTACACCAAAAAATGGTCGACGCTTAAACCGGGATTTCGCTTAATAAGCTACGATTTCCCCATCAAAAAATTAACGCCCAAAAAAACGGTTAAGTTGGGTAAATCCACGCTGTATTTATACGTTAAAAAATAAATTCGCTCCTAAAACTAAATTAGTTTACCAGACCCCGGGGTCATATTGAGCCTGTTTAAAACTAGTAGTTCTGACAAAACTCCAGCACCTCAACCGCGTGTCCGGCTGGTTTAACACCCCGCCATTCTTTCACGATTTTTCCGTTTACAAGGATGAACGTTGATCGATCAGTGCTCATGTAAGTTTTTCCCATCAAAGTTTTTTCAATCCATGAGCTAAGGCCGCTGATCAAAGTGCCTTCGGCATCTGAAAGCAGAGGGAATTCTAGCTCTTGCGCGCTGCAGAATTTTTCATGCGAAGTGACAGAATCTTTTGAGAGGCCAAATATTTCAAATTCAGACGTTTGAAACGCCTTGTAAAGTTGCTGAAAATCATTGGCTTCTAAAGTACAACCCGGCGTTGCGTCTTTCGGGTAAAGGTATAAAACAACTTTTTTATTTTTCCAATCTTTATCGGTATAGGTTTTTCCATCAGAAGCTGGGAGTGAAAATTTTGGCAATTGCATGATTTAAATTTGAAGAGGTTATGAGTCTACTCAGCAAGCTCTATCTCGCAAAGGCTTCTTCGGGATGTACTAAAACTTTTCGATCAACGTTGAGCGTCTCGATAGATTGTCTAAGCACTTCTAAAGCCTTTACGGTTCCACCGGGCTCGATGATACCCGATTCGGTTAACCGTAAAGCGCCAGGCTTAATTTTTTGCTGCGTATACAAAGCCCCTGAATGCGTCGCGATAGGCCAAATATGATGCTTCTTACCAAGGTTCGCTAGCAGATGTTTCGTCCCTTCAGACGCTTCAAGCAACTCAATGGTTTTAGGGGTCACTTTATCGGTGGTTCCTCCAGGGCTTATCAAAAATACGTGCCCGGTTTGCTTCAGCTGGCGCATAAAAGCCATCCCAAATTTTTGGTGCACACTTTTTTGCAACTCCGGTGCGACCGTATCTAACCGCCCGTTTGGAGTATCGGGCACGGTTTTATATAAATTATTCATATTGGCGACTTCAAAACCCGCGTGCTGCGTCGTTAAAGCCCCGCCTAAAATGGTGTTAATTCGATCGAGTGGAATCTCTAAAGTTTCATGTAAAAAAGCCGCAATCAAAGGTAAATTAAGCCACGTACAATGATTGCTAATAATCACTAAATTACCAGTTTCAAGAATCTCTAAAATGTGCTCTTTGTGCTGTAAGAACAAAGCTTTTACCTCGTCATAATTGGTTGTCAGGCTGGTTAAAGCTCGCGGGATATCTATGCCTGGCAGTAAATCAGACTGGCCGCCATTACTCTCGTAAAACACTTGATTCCAGTCATCCCAACGGGGCAGCGTGTATTTAGATTTCGCTAAGTTCTGCCGCGTGTAATGCATAAACGCTCGTACTTCTTCGCCTTCTGGGTCTAAAGCAAAGCCCGTAATTTCGTATTCCGGTAAAGCCACCTTAATACGACGCAGATTTTCTTCCCATAAAACCTGTGCTACGCGTCGATTTCCCTCTGCCGCTTCAAGATATCGCGCGAAGGTATAATCATGCAGCGTTAAAACGCCTGAAACCTGTTGTCTTAGATACGTTGGTAATACCCCTTTATATTTGAAAGCCCACACCGCCTCATCTCCATATTGCAAACGTTCTGCAGCCGCGTCTTGCGCTTCAGCGTTTTCCCCCATTTGCAAAGCCCCAAAATACATAGCAACTTTTTAGCATTTTTCCCAAATAAATCAATTTATCTAAAAATTTCATCTAGTACACCTTTCCCCCAACGTGAGTTTTCACGTGGATCTAAAAAGTGCACCGTTTCAAGGTTGGGAAACTGACCGACTTTCCGGCTTAAAGTCGAGGTTAAACGCGGCATCACCCAAGCGGCAAAAAAGTTTTTACCCACTTCTTTCATTTTTTCTTCTATTTTCTCGAGCAATGGATCGGGCGCGCCGAAAGGAAACTTTTGCACCACTAAATCAGACCATTCGTATTTCTCTAACTCTGGATCTAAGATTTTTTGGAAAAGTAACAAAATTTTATCGTCTTGATGCTGACTCAGTTTCTCCAGCATTTTTCCGTCTCCCCCCATGACCTTCTCAGCCGCTAAAAATTGGGCATTGCTCATATTTGGTTGCAGGGCATCAAAACTGGAACGAAGCGTTTCAAGGCTCGAGAAATTAGCGGCAACATTCGCTTTTGCGCTGTTAAAAACTCGCTCGATTTGAGCCACACAATAGGGGTTAAAATCGGGTGAGGTTTGCGAAACTACGTCGTCTGGAATAACAAGTTTTGGCGTTTTGGTTTCGGTTCGTAAATCGAGGATTTCGCCTTCGATTTCCCCCATAAAGACCCGGAAAAAAATACGGTCATTGGCGTGAATATCGTGCCGTACGATCACCAGTTTGGCGCGCGTATGAAGCGCGCTTTTTAGTTCTCGCCACGCATCTGGATGCCAAGAATGCCACATCAAATTGCCACTTTCAGGCGCGTAAACCACCCAACGAACTAACTTTGGATCACTTGGATTTAACCACTCTAACCACTGGGCTTTATCCTCTTCGGGTAAAAGATTTTCAATATCTTCGGCAAAACGTTGCAGTTGGTCTTCGTTTTTCAGCAACAACCTTTCGGGGAATGTGCTCATAGTTTTTCCTAAAATTGGTTCTAAGAAATCACGCACAAACCGGGCAATAAAAAACTGCGTTGCTTGAGCGGTGTTATCATCAACGCTGTGCAGCAGCGGATAAAAATTAAAGCGCTTCGTGGGCGCTTGCAGCCATTGTTCGGCACACAACTCTCCTTCATCAATAATTACCACTCGGTCGGCCAAACAGGCCTCCGCGTGCAACTGGGCAAAAGCGTCTGGGGTACAAGTAAGCACCGGTTCAGTGGCTTTTTCTTTAGCCACGGTCTTAAAAATAGGGCTCTCGAGTGAAGTGGCATTCACCTCGTTCCACAAATCGCGTTCTTTAAAAAATAAATCAAAATCCCATAACCCGCGGTAGCCTAAATAATGACGATACAAACACTTTAAATAAAAAGTTGTATCGGCGTCGTTTAGTTGGTTGTCTCGAGCGGCCAAAAAAGCCGGGCAGCGTAAAGCGTCAAACAAAACCCCTGGGGTTGGCAAACTCGGGAAATCCGGAAAATAACTGAGCTTAGGCGTAATTAAACACACTTTTTGCCCCGCAATTGAAAGCTTTTGGGCTAAACTACTTTGGGTGTCGGTGGCATGACGCGTATCACTGACGCGCATAAACACATTGTGGTGTTCGTTTAAAGCGTCGAACGCTTTTTCCCCCTTCGGGCTTAAAGAATGATTAATGGTCACTGAACCATTGTCTTTGGGGCGCGCCTGCGCCTTTGGGCTGCCCGTTTCGGCTAAAAATAAATGTCGGGCATACCAAGTCGTTTCGTGGCATAAAAAACCATTGATGCGGTCTAAAAATTCAGTGGGCAAATCCTCAATTCTTTGTAATAACATCTCAAATAAGTCCTTAGACGCTAACACGTCGCTCATGGCTCGGTGGGCGTCTTCATGCGTAAAACCGTAATTTTTAGTTAACACTTCCAGCGCAAAACTTGACTCTTTTGGCAGTAAAATTCGGGCCAATTCATGCGTATCAATGCGCTCACAATCGTCTAGGTTAATGCCATTCCCTTTCAAGAAATTAATATCAAAATCAATGTTGTGCCCCACAATCACGGTGCCTGCTACCAAAGCCTGCACTTCGTCTTTTACCTCGGTAAAATAAACGCCATTGGTATCAATTTCGTTTTGATCAATCCCGGTTAACTGCGATACAAAATCAGACAACAACGATTTATCAGGGATAATGACTTGGTCGAGGCGGCCGGTTTCAACACCGTCTTCAACCACGACTAAAGAAACTTCAATAATAGAATCTTTGGCCGCTTCAAAGCCAGTGGTTTCAAGATCGAGAAAACAGTATTTCATTCGTCGCCCATCATAACCCCTAAACGGGCAAATGACGAACCACAATTCACTAGAACTTAATATCGTGAGTGACAGCCAAGCTTTTTTGCTTAATATCGACTTGATGAAAATGTCAGACCGAAGCCGACGCCTCGCGGGCACCATGGAACACTTGTTACCAGAAATTATGCGTCCGCTGATAGACCCAGATAAAATGGGGTTTGTAACCGTGACGGCGATTGAAGTCTCGGGCGATTTAGGGCTGGTAGATGTATTTGTGCGCAGCCTCGGGGGCCCAGCCAGTTACCTGAAAGAACTCAAACGGATGGAAAAAAAGATCGGTCATTTGTTACTGCAAAAATTGGAATTAAGGCGCGCGTTTATTCTCCGGTTTAAACCCGATCAATCGGTAAACGCCGTCGAGAAACTAAAAAAACTCGGATTATGAAAACGATTACTCTGGCCACTACAAACCAGGGAAAGGCGCGAGAAATGCAGCTGTTCTTTGGAAATATAAAACACATCACTTGGAAAACTTTAGCAGATTTCTCAGGCGTTGAAGAACCCGAAGAAACCGGTGACACGTTTGAAAGTAATGCGCTTTTAAAGGCGAAGTACTACGCCAAAAAACTAAATACGCCGGTGATTGCTGAAGATTCGGGTTTAAGACTCTCGGCTTTTCCCGAAAAATTTGGTCTGAAAACCAAACGAGAAATTAACGCCAAAGACGACCACGACTGGATTGACCAGTTTTTAGCCTTAATTCGGGATGAAGAAAACCGCGACGCTACTTTTTATTCCGCGATTGCTTATTTTGACCCAGCCGATAACACCGAAAAAGTAGTGCTGGGGGAAAGTGCGGGTGAAATTGTTGATTTCCCTCAGTCCCCGATTGAAGCTGGTATTCCCGTTTCGAGTGTGTTTTTACCCGAAGACGCGGACGAAGTTTTTGGCGCGATGGACAAAGCCACCAAAGCCGAGTTTTCACATCGTGGGCGCGCAGCGGTACAAATGTCTGAGTTTCTTTCCGACTTAGATCCCGGGATCTAAGACCTTAAGAATTCGCTGATCCCGGGATCAACATGAAAATAAAACCTTTAAAACCAAAACAACACCCACAGGCCGCCAAAATCTTTTGGGTGCTTTTTCCTTTTCTGGGGTTTTGGTTAATTTTTAAACTCTTTAAGTTTGTTCAAGGGAAACACCGGTTTTACGCCATCAAACACAAAAAAAAGTCGCCTAAAATCCTCGGGCTGGCCGCATTTACCTCGTTGATGATTTTTAAACGTAAATGGTTTTATTTAAAATATTTGGCCATCTCCCCCGAGGCACAAGGGAAAGGCTTTGGTCGTAAAACTCTGAATAAAATTGAGGCCAAGGCCCGGAAACAAAAACACGATTATGTTTTGTTATTCTCGTCGCCGTGGCGCACTAAAGCCCATAAGTTTTATTTTAAAACGGGTTTTAAACGCTTGCTGGGTTTTATTTTTATTAAACCGCTGAAATAAGTGATGGCGTTAAAGTTGAACGCTTAATGACCAATCCCCCTCGCCCCCTTTAACAAGGGGGTAGGCAAAAATTATAGGTTTAAAACAAAAAAAAAGCCGCTCCCAAGGGAACGGCTTTTAGTTTTGAAGTGTGGATTGTAATTATACAAGAGCCACTTGTTCGGCTTTAGGGCCTTTGTCAGAAGAACCAACTTCGTAAGTAACTTCGTTACCTGGTTGTAGTTCATCAAACGTTACACCTTCAAGATCGTTTGCGTGGAAGAAGATGTCTTTTCCTCCGTCTTCTGGAGAAATGAATCCAAATCCGTTCAATACGTTTTTGATAGTACCTTTCATAGTTTGAAATGGTTAAAAAATAAATTCCGCTAGTGATGGTGATAGGAATTTACTTTTTAAATTAAACCCGGCTAAAACTCGACGCTATTGGAAACCAACCATAGGGGTTTTTTTGAAAATGGCAAGAGGAAAGGTGAGGAAAGATATAATCTATGAAAAGTAATCCCTCAAATATTCTCTTAAATTTTTATCAACGACGTACACATAAGTTCCACGGATTCCTCTGGTTAGAAGTGTTTTATAAATATTGATGATATATTTTTTTAGCTCTTCCTCATCTCGAACGCCTACATGACCGTTTTTGTCCTTATAAAGCTTTCGTTTAAAAATAAATTCTTTCGTTTCAAAATCATAAGAAAGTTCCGGTCCAATAATGACTCCCACATAATTTAAGTCATATCCCTGAACCGTATGAATACACCCAATTTCATTTATTGCGTTTTTCGAATTCACCCAGCCTTCTATGCAACTATTCCATTTTAATTTTAAACCGTCTAACTCTATGTCATGAGCGTTTGGATCTTTTTTCGACGCCCAATCCCAAGCATAACCCGCCACCATACGAGCCAATGAATGCTCTTTTTCTTTCTCTTTAATTAAACCAATCATCGGTTCGAGCTTTTCACAGAATCGGACATCATAGTCTTCGTGATTTTTATATAAGGTTGGATGTGAAGAAAATAAACTATGGATGAAATTAATGTATTGATCCCCACCCTTAACGCGCATTTGTTGTGCCAGATTATGCTCAATGGCATCTAACTCTTTAAACTTATTTGGTCCTATATCAGATGGTTTAACCGATTGATGCTCATCATAAAAAAATATTTGATGCTTAGAATTTCGCATAATCCAATCAAGCTCCGTTCCGTTATTATCAAGTCCTAATTTTTTATTATTAATATCAAAAGAACCGTAGTTAGAAATATTTCTTCTTTTTTTAAGTCGATGCGCTTCATCCACAATTAACAAATCGTAATCCGCTTTAAATACATCGGAAGGACCAAGTATCATATTGGAATTTAAACCTTCAATACTTCTAAAAACTTGCCTTAGCGTTTTTCGTAAAGACGTCATTGGAACCACTAAAGCAATCTTTAAATCCAAATGTTGATCCCCAATTAATTGCTTCATCAAGTACGTCGCCAAAATCGTTTTACCGGTTCCGGCTCCGCCATGCACTAAATGCGTGCTGATTTTTTTTGCCTTAATTTCTGCCATCAAGACACCCACTACCTCTATTTGATCTTCATTTAAAGCTTTGTAGGGCGAATATTTAAACAAGTCAGAATTTCTTAGTTCTAATAAAGTTTTTTGCGCTAAACCAGCGACTCTTAAGTCTTCCCACAATTGCTCAAATTTCGCTTCATATTTTGGACGATCAAAATAGCTGTGATTTTTTAAACCACCATTCCCATTTTGTAACTTAAATTTGTTGTCCGCCGATAAGTACTGAATCAACCAAGACTCAATATCCAAAGACGCTGATTTGTTAAACTCAAAGTCTGACAAGATGTGAATTTTTTTTAGCCTCTGCCGATCAGGATTTTTTAAATGCTCCTTACCACGACGAAGCACATTTACCGCCTCACCAATGTAAGCTTCCTTGCCGTTCTCTAAAAAATAAACCGCCGGCCAATCGGTTCCGTAGTGAAATTTTTTTAATTTCAACAAAGTGTCAGCCCTAAAATCAAAAGTAGTTACTTCTATCATAGTTCAGTATATTTTTCAGAAGTCCCTTTGGCTTTGTGAATGGGGTATTTTCCCGCATTCAAATTAATTTTATTTCTCACAATTTCTTCAATATTTAAATCATTTTTTTCAGCCAAAAGTAAGGCATAAGCCAAAACATCGGCTAACTCTTCGCCGAGCCTCACTTTGTTTATATTTTCGGCCTCTTTTTCTGACTTCCACAAAAACAACTCATTTAGCTCTGCAGCTTCAATTGAAAGAGCTAAAGCGAGATCTTTGGAATTATGAAATTGAGACCAATCTCGGTCATTTCTAAATTTGATCAGCAGCTGCGTTAGTTCTTCAAGCGTTTTCATAATGACCTAAGCATATATGAAGATTTGATTAAGTTAATTAAATTTTGGTTTGGCGCACTTTTGAATTAAACAAAAAAGCACAGATCGTAAGATCTATGCATTTTTGTTGGCTCAAGCTTCCGTTTCTATTTAGAACTCGGTATCACAAGCAAGTAAACAGATTTGGAAGGATAATAGAAATGGCTGAGCAACAAGCACCAATACTAACAAAAACACACATAACTTAGTATAAAAAACACTCATAGCCTTGTCTTATAAGTAGATTTAACTTTGTTCTCTAGCCTTTGTTCAGATTGCTGATAACAAAAAAAGCCGTTAAACTAAAACATATGAAAAGAATATTTATATTATTCGTGACTGTGACAATTATTTCTGGCTGTGAAGACCAAAATTCATCGACGTTAAATACAAACACCCCAAAAGTTTCCTCATTTGAGGAAGCACTATATGACGAAATTAAGCAACTAGAAGAAAAAAACGAAACACTTGAAAATGATTTAGCTATGGCTAAATCGATTCAGGAGAAAAAAACAGTCCCAATAGAGCTTCAAGAAGATTACGTAAGTCCCTATGAATTTGCTGAGGATTTGAAAAATAATAGTTTTATGAGCTATTCAGAAATTCTTGTAGAATTAAAAGAAGAGTTCCCAGATGTAGATGAATTTTTCACAGAATCTGAAAAGAAAAAACTGTTTCCCGAACAAATGATCGGTCAAAGTTTTCCGTGTAAAGCGCAAGAAACCGCCTATTTTTTTGAAAAAAATGGAGCTAGGCCAAGTAGCAATGAAGGTAAATACTTAGATTATTCAGCCGTTGAATCCAATTTGAAACCAGGTACAGACGAGCTATCTTTTATCATAAATCCTAATGATACTATAACTTTTCTAACCTCTGCGGCCGTTGGTGGTGGTGCAACCAGTGGGGAAGCGTGGAAAATTTTAAAAAACAACGATAAAACTATCATCGCACAGGACTTATGGTACGGGGGCATACAAACATTAACCATGAGTAAATCAACGGGGTTAGGTATATGGCACAAAAGTAATGCCAGCGGCTTGCCAATGACATTTGATCTACCAAACGGACTTATGATTTACCTACAATGTTTTATCCCGCTTGAATCAAGAGGTTAAAAACTGCTTCTTTTCAGATAAAATCTTATGAGTTTCTCTAATGCATAACCGATTAGCTGTTATTTATTCATTTATAACCAAGTGAGGCATTAATGGTTTTATTCAACTGTTAGAGCTTCTAAGTCTGTGTAGAAATTGGTGTATTACAACCGATGAGTATGACAAACTTGTCACTCGCTTTAAGTCTGAAGAGCAAGATCTACAAGAAGAACTGACCGACGCCAGCCGCAAAGATGAAACCTTCTTAAACTCTAGTTTAGCCGTTCTAGACCTAGCCCAAAAAGCAGGCCTGTTATTTCGTGAAGATTCAGAGCCTCGCAAACAGCAATTACTCACTTTAGTGACTTCGAACCTACGACTAAAAAACGGAAAGCTGGTCTATGACCTGCGTGAACCGTTTGATGTCCTGCTTCGTTTCGCTGAAACGAAGGAATGGCTCCCCTAGTACTTTCGTGGTTCGAACCATTTTATCTAACGGGTATAAGCCTAACAGGGGGACTTTGAAGACCAAGTTACACAGCACTTGGAATGAGGAGTTATCGCGTATTAAAGCCTCGGCTTAGAGTTTCTAGTAAGAGATCCCTCCCCGGAAAAGAACCAAGCTGATAGAAAACGTTGGAAGGATCTGCTAGTTTACTCGTATGGAAATAACCGAACCGTTTGCCTCAATCGACCAAGGAACTATCCAGCGCCTAATCGATAATCAGACGTCAGAAAGTAAGACGCTCGAATACAAGCGCGACTTACCTGAAGCTACAGATCAAGGAAAGCAAAGGTTTTTAGCAGCAGTTTCTTCTTTTGCAAACGCTTCGGGCGGATATTTGATTTTTGGTATATCAGAAAATAAGGAACCTGCAGAAGGCGAAGCGCGGTACGCGTTGCACGGAATAGAGTCGGACGACACCGATCGAGAGGTTTTAAGACTAAAGCAACTGATAACTTCGGAAATAGATCCGAGAATCCCAGCGATAGACATAAAACCAGTTTTGATAGATGATAAGACCGTTTTGATTTTAAAAATTCCGGCTAGTTGGTCATCTCCGCACATGCTTAAGAGCGGGAAGTTCTATTCGAGGACTTCGGCAGGGAAGCAAAAGCTGGACGTTTATGAGATCCGCAGACTGTTTTTAGACTCGGAAGGGCTAGAAAATAAAATTCAGCAGTTTAGATCCGACCGACTTGCAAAAATTTTAGCCGATGAAGCGACCGTAAAAATGGGGAATGAGGCAAAATTTGTTATACATCTAATTCCCCTTCAGTCTTTTTCAAACGCGCCGAATTTAGAGCTAAAGAGCCACGAATCTTTTCCTGGAGATTACCCTAAGCCGATGGGAAATGGAGCTTGTACTTGGAAGATAAACATCGAAGGCTTCGCTAGTTACAGTCAGGCGCAAGACCAAAGTCACGCGACCTACGTTCAGGTATTTAGGAGCGGAATAATTGAAGCCGCAACTTCGACGTACTTAAGCCCAGATCGTTTCCCGGTTTACGATCTTCCAGAAAGGCTGAAGGGTCATGTAAGGCGATATTTAGGTACTCAAAAAGATTTGGGGATTGAATGCCCTATTGTGGTCGCCTTAAGCCTCCTAGGCGTAAAAGGTCATGAAGTTTACAACGGCGGACGAGATTTCGATGACACTTATCCGGTGGAAAGAGATAATCTAATTATCCCAGAGGTTCTGCTGGAAGATTTTGATCAAGACCTCTCAACCCTACTTAAGCCAATCTGTGATTACGTGGCAAACTCGGTAGGGTTGAGTGAAGCTCATTAATAACAGTCAAAATTTAGAACGGTTTACTATATAAATTATAAAGTATATATTTAGATTATAAAAAAAATCACCATGCAAACTAAGGAGGATTATTTTAAATCTTTTCTAGTTCTTCTCAACAATAGTTATCAGGATGTTGCTGAAGAACATACTGGCAAAAGAGCCTATCCCAAGCTTACTTTCGTAGAGATAATGAAGCTCTTATTTTTCACCTGTGTTCTAGAAAAAAAATTACTTAGCACCTTCGATGAATGGGTAGCCCTTCCCAAGGGTCCAGTTGAGGACGATTCATATGGATTCTTAAAGGTTAACAAAGGCTTCATGCAAGAATGTCATGAGTCTGGAGTTTCTGGAAACGCTCCAGATTGTTGTACTGATGATGAAGTTACTATTTTATTGAAAGAGGCAATATCTAGTTTAAAAGGTAATGAAAACGAATTACTTAGAAGAAAAGAAGACTATCTAGTAGAGGTCTCTCATCGTTGGGAAGCGTGGCGAAAGCCTTTTATGGAAGCACTAAAGAGTAATAGAAGAGCAAGTGCTATGGATACTAACGAGATATTAAATGAGCGATGCTATATCTGATGAGTTCCTAGAGAATCTTGAAAGTATTTTAGACGGACATAACCAAATCCCTCTTCTTAGAGCATTAAAAGCAGATATGCCTAGCTTAAGTGAAAAACTTTTTACTTCTTTGTGTAAAGGTCAATTTTGGAATTCAATTTGGCTAGAAAAATTTGAGAAAGTTTTACTTAAGTTAGAGGAGAAACTTGATATTAAAGAGAAAGATATTGAAGTTTTCGCAACAGTTGCTGCTGTAGCGGAAAATTACGAAGCTAAAAATGAAAAAGACTATGGCGAAGAAGGCGAAGAAGAGTCACAAGAGGAGATAACACCAGAAGAGGAGGCGAGTAAAATAATACACTCATTGAAAAAATTAACCCAAGAGTATATAGAGGATCTAAATAATTTAAAGTCTTACCTAGGCTTTCTTCAGGATGTTTTTAGGAGTGTCAGAAAAATTAAAGGCATATTATCAAACAACGGCTATGACACTTTAAATTTTTCCAAAAATAAAATTTTGGAGAGCCGAATGAATAAAAAAGAATTAAGCCATGATGCTCTTACGGCTTTTTTAATCAAGATATGGAGCTTTGAGATGAATACTATTACCGATACTAGAGAGCATATTGGGCTTTATGAAAACCTAATAAATCTTAGAGAGACACGTTCAAAGTTAAAAACTTTCAATAGCATTCCAGACTCTCAAAAATTAATACAATTCTTAGATTTTCTAATATGGAAGCATGAAATTGATTCATCTAGAGAAGATGAGATAAGCTTTCAGGAACTTCTTAAAAACACCCCTAAATGTTTAGACCTTTATGAAGTGACATTTTTTCATAAAGTAGCTGATGAACTTGAGAAAAAAATTTATTTTGAAGGGCTTTCAAAAAAAGATGCAAAAAAACAACTATTAAGAGAGCTTAGTAAAACCTCATTGTCTGAAGCTCTAAAAAAAGAATCGGTAAAAAGCATAGCCGACTTCGGCTGGGAAAAATCAATTTGCATAGCTAGATACATAAAAGATTTTGTAGGATATTCAGACAAAGGAGATAAATTGATACAGAATATCATTGAGTTTATACGATCCGAAAATAGTACTCAAAACGAACATGATCTTCTATTTAGAGAGAAAAATATTCTATATATCGAGAATTTTCATCTTTCTTTTTTAATAGATCACTACTACCAAGGTTCAACTAATAAGGAGCTCGAAGATAAGATCGAAAGTACTTATGACACCGATGAGAACGATTCAAACCATCCATCTTACTTTAGAGAGTATAAACTTGGAGTGTACTACTACCTTAAAGCAAAGAATTTAAATAAGACCTTAGCCGAATCAGAAAAAGTTATCAGGCAATCTGAAAAAAGATTAAACCGTGCGCGCCAACTTTATATGGAAATGGGAAGATTCACATACCCTTGTTTTGCGGGATTTAATTTATCTTTTTGTCCAAAAGTTTTCTCACTTTCTACTTTTATTAGACATACTGTTGAAACTGATCTGCAACACATTGAGAAAAATCTACATAAACTGTCAATTTTAGAAGATGAAAAAGATCATATTAAAGAAGTTCGAGAAACTTTAAGAGATGAGCAAAAAAGCAACTTAAAGAGAACCGTAGAGGTTCTTGCCATATTCTCCGCATTAGTAATATTTTCTTCCAGCTCTATCAGGCTTTACGAAGGAATTGAAAGCTTGAAAATGGCGGTTGCGTTTACTGTCTTTTTCGCATGCTCATTATGCATATTTGGATTCTTGATCTATGCCATTACTCGTTTAGATAACAAAAAAAGAACGCCTCAAATTATGTTTGGATTTTTGGTATTTATCGCAATTATAACTGGCTGTTACCTTTGGTTTGGAAGTGACTTTGATTTAAGCGGTGAACAGAGACAATCTTTAACTATTGGCTTTCATGATTTATTCGAGTCTGTAGAAAGCTAAACTTAGAATCTCTCCGGAATTTTTTCAACTTATAAGAAACGTAAAATTTTCCGGAATTATCCGAAGCTATAGGAAAGCTTGTTTAAGCTAAAAAAACTTCCCTAAGATGAGGCTGATTTTCTACTGATTTAAAGCGATCATTAAGATGATCAAAATAATCGGAATCGCGACTATAAACATCTCTGTTCGGTTAAGCTTCCTTTCGACTTTTGGCGCCGGTTTTGGTTCGCCGGTAGCGTAGCAGCTAGGAGAACTACAGCGAGGGCATTTAAATCGGCTCTGCTGGGTTTTTACGAATGCGATATAGATAACCCCCGGAATAATCCCTAAAAACAGTAGAACGACGGCTAAGAACCAATTAAAGGGTGTTCGTGGAAGACTTTCGCCTTCGTATTCGCAGGTAGGACACTTTACGGGATAAACTAGTTTCATCTTAACAGGGTTAAACAAAAAAGGGGCAACTTACCGTTGCACCTACCAATTTCCCTTACGGAGAACTGTTAGACGGAAATTGCCCCATCTTTAGTTCCCCATTCGCGCTAATTAAAAAATTAGCCCGTAAGGTAAATCGAATTGGTAAGTGCATAAATATTTTCTATTAAAACACTGCTTTTTGCAACACTTACGCCCGAACGCCTAAAACTTGAAAAAAAATAAAGTACCTCTAAGATCGATTTCGGAATTGAGGTGCTTCCTGACTCATCCGTTTTAAAACAGGTAGCTGCGACCGCCTTCTTTAATAACCCAGTGAAGGACGATTGTGACAAATAAATGAGCGCACTTTGTGCGACACTCCCCTGGGATTATTTGTCTCATGTCGCGTTTTCAGTACCCCAAAAATGTAGTTCCCTACAAAAACAACGAAGAGTTTCTCGAAGACTTGGATAGAGTTTTGAGGGAAGATTACCAAATCCAGCTATCTCTACCTGAATTAAGGCAAACCGGAGAAGCGGTTACTTTATTTTTAAGAAAGTGTTTATAATCATGATGATTTTATAAAAAATAAAGTATGGCGCTTCGGTGTGTAGTCTATATGCGGAAGTCCTCAAAGGACTCCGATGAAAGTACTGGTAAAAATAAGCAAAAATACTCTTTAGAACGCCAAGAAAAGGATCTTAGAAACTACTTTGAAGCCCAGAAAAAAGTAAACGAAGGATATTCAGAAAGGAGTTTAATTTGGAAAGGCGAGGAGGGGGTCGATTTATTTCGCGAAGATGGCTCTGCCAAAGTTCCTGCCAGAGGCTACGCCGGGAAGAAAGCTAATCGGGAAGCTTTCTTGAATATGATCGAACAAATCAAGAAAGGTAAATTCGATGTACTAATTTGTACTGATCTCTCCCGGCTCTCTCGCAATGCCGAAGATACCGGTACAATCGTTCAATTACTCGATCCGTACCAAAGCAATCCGCAAAAGTCTTACCTCGAAGAAATAAGAACGGTAGACAAGGTTTTTACGAACTCTGCGACTGATAAGTTCACGCTTTCGCTCTTTATGTCCGTCGCTAAATTTGAAAACGACCAGCGAGGAAAGAACACGGCTTCCGGGATGAATCGGAAGCGTTCAGCAGGAGGGACTACCGGGAAGGCGCCAGTCGGCTATTTGAATGTAGGCACAGAGAAAGGCGAAAAGTCCGTAGAGGCGCACTCGGAAAATTTTGAAAAAATGCGTGAACTGTGGGAAATGCTGATAAGCGGTCAGTATTCTCTTAAAGAGATATATAATCGAAAAAAAGAACTTGGGATTGTTCACACCTACGGCGGAAGGGAGCGAGTGATTAGCGACTCTCAAGTTCGAGAGTGTTTTAGAAATAAGTACTATCAAGGTCTTCTTAAGAGTATAGATCCTTCAGATCAAGAGGAGCTGTGGCTTGAGGGGAATCATCCCACGATGGTTTCAGAAGAAGAGTTCAACCAGGCGCAAATGGTGCTTCAACGTTTAGGCTTTAAGCACGCTAAGTATGAAAAAGCCGTCGGCTTAGGTGAACTACTAGCCGGGTTTGCAGTAAGTGGAGAGTTTGAATTTATCACTAAAGAGGGCGAAACGAGACCCGCACGGCTTTTATTCGAGTCTAAGAACCGTTTCACTTGCTCTAGCTGTCAACATCGCTGGCAAACTAAAAACGACACCTCTAAATGCCCTCAATGTAGCGAGGAGATTAATGAAACGACTAAGTGCTCTTTAATTGAAAGATTTACGCCTCTCGCTAACAAGTTAGAAAATGGTAAGCCCGTTTGGGGGAAAAATCGAAAAGCCTCACCTTCAGTAACCTTGAAGGCGGTAGCTAAAAATCTTGAAAAAGAGCTATCAAAGATCGTAATTACCGACGGATTATTCGAAGTCTTCCGGAGACAGCTCTATACGCTTTGGCTAGAGCAGGAAAAAATCTACAAAGCCAGCCTAGACAGACTAAAAAAGAAAATCCAAAAACTCGAAGAGGAACAAAGCAACTTAAAAAGAGTGCAATTTCTTCCAGAGTTATCCGAACTTAAGAGAAAAGAAGCAGAAGAAACTATCGTTCGAGTAGAAGAGGATATTTATACAACTCAAGGCGAAATAGAGTCCTTAAAAGAAGAACACGAAGAATCGTTTGAGCAAGCTTGGCAAAAACTTCAAGTCATGCGCGATGCTAAATCAATTATGGCTGACGCTGAGTTCGAACCCAAAAAAGCTTTGCTACTATCGCTAGGTTCGAACCTTAAAGTTTGGAAGGATCGTGTTGAGATGGAATGGCTAAAACCTTTTGATATACTAGCTCAATCAGATATTTCTCATATTCCAGGAAACCCTAAAAAAGGTATTAACTACCATTTAAAGGAATTTGGCTCCCGAGACTGGACTCGAACCAGTGACCAATTGGTTAACAGCCAACTGCTCTACCACTGAGCTACTCGGGATCGTCGTCGATGATTTCATTTCTACGTTCCCTGCGGGAACTTCAATATTTCATCATCTCCTCCTCACCTCGCAAAACCTAGATAGCACCCGCCTGCGCGGGGCTTTGCTCGGCAAAAATAATACGAGTGAGCCTGCGGAATATAAGAAGATTTACCCGCTTTGGCAAATGTTTTTTATTAGCGCGTAATCACCGTGCGATTATCAATGGTTCTGGTGTTACCCCATTGGTCAGCAATATCGTTTATTTCTATGTAATACCGTTCATCGGTTTGGTAGGGTTGCGGACGAACTTTAAGCAGTAACGTCGTGTTATCTGTTAGTAACAGCGCGCTTTGTGGGCTGAGGTTTTCGATGGTGTAAGGCACTTCGTAATTTCTATCGGTCAGTGAGATGTTTAAGTCACTGGATAAATAACGTCTCCAACCGTTTTCTAGCGTGGCGGGGCGCGCGTTTAGAATATCAATCGGTTCATTAAAGTGCAGTTCCACGACCACGTCCCCGGGCACTAAATCTAACAGCTCGGTAATTTCTGGTGAAGGATTGGGTAGTGGTTTATGCCACGTTAAAAACGGCGCTAAAGTATCGGGCACCAAATTAAAGCTAAACGGCTCGCCTTGTAGTGAAATATCGCCTTGCCAGAGCGCCGTGTTTTCCTTTGGCTCTAAGGCGTCGGTATTACTTTCGACCATTTGTTGGGCCAAGGCTCGAACCTGCAAGCTGGCGTGCCAATCTTGGTACGGCGGTGCATAGAGATTTAAATTATATCGAGGCGGTAAATCCTCCATAAACGTGGTTAATTGAGTTTGGTTTACCAAAAAGGTTTCTGAGTGCGTAAAACGACCACCTGGCACAATCGTGGCTGGCACAAAGCGCTCTTCCCGATTAAAAAAATTAAACTCAAACCCGCCCTGCCAGGCTTGTGATAACGGTTCATCGCGGCCGCCTAAATGCGTCACGGTAATATCGTTTATCAGTTCCCACTGCGTTTTGGTGATTTGGTTTAAACGCACATTCCATTGTTTATCTAAATATCTTGAACTTTTTCCTCCGCCTAAATTCCATTCACTCAAAGCCATGGTGAAATCTTGGTTTTCCGTCCACAGAAATTTATTTTCATACCCCGGGCGGTGCTGGTAAATAGCGCCCCGAGCTTCGGCTTCATAAATCGCTTGGCTGATCGCGTGCCATTTCCAAGGTCGCAAAAGCGTGCTGATCACTAACTTCTTTCCCACTAAATTAAGCGGATCTTTCCGTCCATCAAGAGCGTCTTCGTCGTGCCGATCAATATCGGCCACCAGTCTTGAGGTAACCGCAAAAAATTTCTGCCCACTTAACGTCAAGTCGCCGGCGGTAATTGCGCCTAAGGCGGTTAAATAATTTTCCACCACGCTTGATTGAATCAGAAGCGCGCGGTCGGGGTAACTGCCGCTGGCGCGTTCGTAAGCGCTCACAAATTCTTGCGCGCAAATGTTTAAATTAGGCGAAGTGCCTAAATCCCAAAATTTTTGGTCAATCGACACTCGTGAAAGCGGTTCAGGGCTCAGCCCTAAATTAAGTTCAGGGAAAGCAAAACTGTTTTTTAATTCCACGCCACCAAAAGGTAAATTCAAAACGCCATAAGCGGTAACAAAACCGCCACAAGGCCGAGCTTCGTTCTCGTTCATCAACACGACTAAGCTTTGTCCCCACCATCGAGTCGGGCTAAACCACTTTAAATTCGGCCCTAAAATCAACCCCAGTACTAACACTAAAGTGAAGAAAACATAGATTTTTAGACCTTTTATTCGTTGCATCAACTGAAGTTTGGCATAATCAAGCCGACTTGAAAAGCGTCGCTTTTCTTTCCCCTCTAAAACATGATTTTACACGACAAAATTTTTCGGGCTTATGACATTCGTGGTGAAGCCTTTGTGGACTTTGACGAAGATGGTTTTATGGCCGTAGCTCAGGGGTTTGGCCAGTATTTAAAAGCCAAACATAATATAGTGGAACCCAAAGTGCTGGTGTCTGGTGACGGTCGGCAATCTATGCCCGAACTTTACCCGGCTATTATTTCTGGCTTGAAAGCGGCTGGCTGTGACGTGGCTTGGGGGGGGGCGATTCCGACACCCGTTAATTATTTTGGCTTCCATCACGGCAACTTTGATGCGGCTATCCAGATTTCGGCTTCGCATAATCCCGCTGGTGACAACGGTTTAAAACTGACGGACCGAAATGGGGCGGTAAGTGGAGAGGAAATTCAAAAAGTTAAAGATTTAGCTAAATGCGCTGACTGCCGTTTAGGGCAAACCCCTGGTGAAGTTTTAGATGCGTGTGAAACCGTCGATTTATTGCAAGATTATATTAAAAAAATTAAAGAAATTACGCCCGAGCAAACGCCGTTAAAACTCGTGGTGGATGCGGGCAATGCGATTCCAGGTATGTTTTACCCAGACTTTTTACGAAGCTTTGGACACGAAGTAAAAGAACTATTTTGTGATTTAGATACCACGTTCCCCAACCACCAACCAGACCCTGAACGCGTGGCAAATTTAGCGTTTTTGAAAAAAGAAATGGAAAGTGGAAAACACGATTTAGGTTTAGCCTTTGATGGCGATGGTGACCGGGTTGGTGTTTTGCTGAAAGACGGCACGGTGCTCAGTGCCGATAAAATTTTATACGTGCTGGGGTGTGATTTTTTGACGCGAAACCTAGGCGCTAATATTGTACTTGATGCGATGAGTTCACAATTACTCATTACCAAATTAACGGCCAAAGGCGCGAACGTTATTTTATCACAAACGGGGCATTCACACATTGAACACGCCATGCACGATAACAAGGCCTTACTTGGAGGTGAACAATCGGGACACTTTATGTTTGGTGAAAACTTTTACGGTCATGATGACGCTTTGCTGGCCACATTAAGATTTATTGAAGCGATTGAAAGCAACCCGGAGCTAGAAATAGAAGTCACCGTTGGTTGGGATGATATGCTGGAAGTTTCTGAAAGAATCACCGTTGATGATGAAGCGAAATTTGAAATACTCGAAAAAGTGATCGTCGATTTAAAAGAAATTTTTCCAGATGCAAACACGCTTGATGGGATTCGAATTGATTTTGGACATGAAGAATGGGCGATTATCCGCTGCTCGAATACCTCGCCAAAAATCGCGTTACGACTTGAAGCGCGGAATCACGAAAGCCTAGAAGAGAAAAAAGAACTCTTGATGGGCGTGCTAGAAAAACACCAAGCTTAATAAAACATTTCTTGATCACTTTGGGCCAAGGGAATGCTTAACCGATCGGCCAAGCTCTGTATATCATCTGTTGCGTAGGCATTAGTAATAGATTCTTGCACCTTAGCCCAAACCACACCAGCTTCTGGCAGCACTGGGTTTTGCGCTAATGCCGATATCATCAAGCGGTCTGGAACAATATGAACCAAACCCTGATTACAAAATTTGGCTAAAAAACGGTCCGAATACATCCGCAGCTTTTCTTTTTTATTGGTATAAGGAGAACTGTGATTTTGCAGCATATCCGGCAGCTTTATACGCGCTAAACTTAAATCTGACCGCAACACTCTTAAACTTTGTTCACGTGAATCGTAGTGTTTTGAATTTAAAGCGTGGGACGTGAAAGCCACTCGCTCAAGCAACTGGGCTTTCTTTGGATATTGAGTGGGAATTAAATCTCGCAAAAAAGCTTTTACCTGTTGTGGATTACTAATACCCGTGATTTTCCAATCCTCTTCTAAATCATGGGTTAAGAGCTCAATACAGTAACTAAGTAAATTATCTGGGTCAATTTCGGTTTGAGTTTCATCGGTGTATAAATCATCAAACATATGCGCTAAATCTCCCTCTAGGCGATAATTTTTTTTTCGAACAGAATCAATTAAACCGAGCCCGATTCTTAAAACTCGTAAAAAATGACTAAAATGCGGTTCTGGCCGAGTTGGATCGGATTGACTGACCTCTTTATTCCTCATTCGATTTCGATAAGGCGGCTCCATTGAAAGCACAACTTTGAAAATCGTGTTCTGGTGCAAAGGGGGAAGATTAAAAGTGTCTAGATACCACTTAACCCGTTGCATGTGATCCCAAATTCTAACATCAATCGGCTCTTCGTCTTCGTCCTCCGAATCATCAACCGCAAATTCTAAACTCTCAAGTATCGCTCTTCTGATTTGAAGGTCTGGTATATGGTTTACGAAAGAGGGTCCAAAATCTGTTAACCCGGCTCGAAACAAGTTTCGAAACACCGTTGGAGTGAACACAACTCCCGATTGGTGTCGTACATTATCTGGGACCGATGACCACCAATCAAATTCAAGCGGATCACGACCGCCAGTCGCTTTAAATTGATCATAAAGCTTCTTCAAGTGAGCAATAATCAAGGCAAACTGAATCTCGGTGCAACCGAATCTCTCTCTATCTTGAATTTCTAATTTAAGGGTTTGCACGCCTTCTTTGTTTAAATGCGTTAAGCCCTCAAAGTTATCGTCATAAAACACCTCTAATTGATCAAAATACAAATCTCCACACAGTTCAGGTCTTTCCACGCATTCAGTGAAAAAATGATATTTCCCTCGTGTCCTTAAAAAATTTTCAAACCCCAGCTTAATTTTGTCCAACGGCTCCACAATTAAGTCCATATCTTCTCCCTCCACATTTCCCGCTAAATTAAAATGCCCCCAACTTCGAGGCACATCTTCTGCGTATGAGGCCTTGTCAGCTTCATTTTTGCGAGCGGGCTGTCCTCCGTCACAATATTCTTTGAAAAGGCCACGATAAAATTCAATCGCGTCGTCCGAAGCCACACTTTCAAAATCTTCAAACAAGTCGTTCCACCAGACTTGCTCCGTTAAAGTTAAGAATTGAGGGGCTTTGCCTTTCTCCATCTATTACCGAATACCAAATTTTGACAAAAAGACAAATTATTTTAAGACAAATAAACACTTCTACCCGTGTTTTTTAAAACCCCTTTAATCTCTAGCATCGTTAAAATTCCACTAATTTCAGAGGGAGGTCGTCGCATTTCATTCATAAAATCTTCTAATTGCCAGGCCGGCTTTTGTTTTAAAATACGGATTAAATCTTTTTCCGAATCACTTAAATCAATATCATGCAACACTGTTGTATTAAGCAGATTAAGTTTTTCTGAAAGCAAGTCACTACTGACTAAGGCAGCCGCTTCCCCTTGCGAAATAAGCTGATTACATCCCGCTGAATTAGTGCGAAAAATATCGCCTGGGGCCGCCCAAACATCACGGCCAAAATCGTTTGCCAACCGAGCGGTAATTAAACTGCCCGATTTAAGCGCTCCTTCAACCACCACTGTCGCCTGACTTAATCCGGCCACCAATCTGTTTCTTTGCGGAAAATATTCTGGGCGGGCTTCGGTTTTTGGTAGGTATTCAGAAATAATCGTACCGCCAGCGGCTAATATTTTATCGGCTAATGGCTGGTTATTTTTAGGGTAGATTTCATCAATACCGTTCCCTAAAACCGCCACCGTCGGAGCCTCAACGGCTAAAGCCAACTGATGGGCGGCCGCATCAACGCCGTAAGCCAAGCCCGACACCACGTTCAAACGTTTTTCAAAAACTGGCTTCAGTACTTTTTGCAAAATCTGCCGCCCGTAATCGGTCACCTTTCGTGAACCAACCACCGTGATCGACTTAGCGTTTAAGTTTTGCCCATTCCCTTTATAAAAAAACAAGGCTGGTGGTTGTGCGATGTTGTGCCATAAATCTGGGTAAGCGCTATCAAAGCACGTAAAAAAACTAGCACCACAACCTTGCAACAATTCATATTCAGTAATGGGAGAAAACACTTCCTTTGAAGCAAAAAATTTTTCTATAGAGGCTTTATCAAGGCCCGCTGCCTGCCAATCACTGATACGGCCTTGATACGCTTTTTGCCAATCCTCGGCAAAAAAGGCGTTTAGTTTTTCAAAGCGAGGTCTGGTTAAATTCAGTCTTCGGTGCAATGCCAGCAAGTAGGGAGTGTGATTCATCCACGCTCCACTATGCAGAGGTCACCAACACTTGCACGCCCCCGTTTTCACTAAAACTTAATAAATCTTTGGTGGTTTTAGTCAGACATTCGAAGCCCGAATCTTCCACAATTACGCAATCTTCAATCCGAATTCCGTAGTGACCAGGTCGGTAAACACCCGGCTCAATGGTAATCACGTCCCCCACTTGCAAAACTTCTTTACTGCGTGCACTTAATGTTGGAGCTTCGTGAATTTCAATCCCCACTCCATGCCCCAAAGAATGTTTGAAAAATTCCGCTAAATCGCCTAATTCGTCACGACACATTTTATCTAAATTTGCTGTTTCTACCCCGGCTTTAACCGCCTTTAAAGTTTTAATCTGCGCCGATAGCAAATCTTTAAATTCCTTTAAATACGATTCGCTTGGTTTTCCAAACACAAAGTTTCGCGTCATATCACTGCAGTAATGCCGATCAATCACCCCGCAATCAATCAAAATGTTGTCGCCGTCTTTTAACGCTCTTTCCCCAGAAATGTAATGCGGCAAAGCGCTGCCAGGGCCAAAACCAATAATGCTGTCAAAACTGAGCCCAAAGCGTCCCTCCGCTTGCAAGGCTTGGTCGAGTTTAAATTTAAGCTGACGTTCGCTAATTCCCACACGTAAATGTTGTTGCAGAAATGGGATGAGTACTTTATCGGTCTGCATTTGCGCTGCTCTCATAATCTGTAATTCAGAATTATTTTTTTGACGTCTTAATTTTTCAACCACGCCCGCAACGGGCTCTAGATGCGAATCTTTAAACCAGGCTTCATAATTTTTAAATTGCGCAAGCGTCAGTGTGTCTTCAACCGCAATCTTGCCACGGACTTTGTTTATAAAATCTTCTGGAATACCGCCTTTATATTCAATAAATTCCACGTCCGTTAAAGTAGTGGCTACTTCGCTATAACGACCATCAGTGAGTAAATACTTTCCTGACCGGGTCTGTAGATACAAACCAAAACTACCCCAAAAGTTTGTTAAATAACCAATATTTTGGGGATTAGTGACCAAGAAGGCGTCCCACTCAGAATTCTTTAACCATTTGGCGAGATTATCCGTGTTTTTCATACGTTAAAAGGGCTAGTAACAATTGATTGATGCTTTTTTTTCAAAGCCATTTTACTTCTTTAGCGCTAAAAATACGAACCCTTTATTGCCAGCCGATAGAGGATGTTTTTTGACACTCTGTCAAAGGTCACTTAAAATAAAGTTCGAACCTTTTCTTTCGCCAAAATCCTCATGGAAACGATTATACAGAAAGCGCTAAAGCTCCTTTTAGATAAATTTGGAGCGGATTATGACTGTGTCACTATCACTGAAGAGCACGGTCAGTACCGGGCTAATATTGAATGTTCGACTCCAGCGCGGCTTATTGGGAAAAACGGGGAAACGCTTAACGCCATCCAAACCTTACTGAAAAACATGTTGTACGCGCAAAGCAGTGAAAACCTTTTTGTGTGTGTGGATGTAGACCACTACCGCAAAGATCAAGAAGACCGAATGATCGCTAAAGCCGAGAAGTTTATTGATTTGATGAAAGAACGAAACCTTGGCGAAATCAAACTTCCACCTATGCCGCCTTATTTTAGAAGAGTGGTTCACATGTGGGTGTTAAACAATTTCCCAGAACTATCTTCTGATTCTGTCGGTGAAGGTCCAGCCCGAGCCATCCGAGTTTTTTACAAATAACTTCTCACTCTAAGTTCAAGAAGTTATTACCCCGCTTGTCTCAAGCTGGTTTTTAATTATAAATAGGTCACTAAAAAATATGATGCAATACACTACTGACAGTCTTCGAACTAAATGGCTTGAGTTCTTTAAATCAAAAGACCATGCGGTTATTCCTTCAGCCGGCGTGGTGCCAGAAAATGACCCAACGGCACTTTTTATCAATTCTGGAATGCACCCGTTAGTGCCTTTCTTGATGGGAGAGCCTCATCCGCTAGGAACGCGACTGACCAATAGCCAAAAGGCCGTGCGAACTGGAGACATCGAAGAAGTGGGCGATGCCACACATCTGACCTTTTTTGAAATGCTAGGCAATTGGAGTTTGGGTGACTTTTTTAAAGAAGACCAAATTGCCTGGAGTTTTGAATTCTTAACTAAGGAATTAGAACTACCACTACGGCGTTTAGCAGTGAGTGTATTTGAAGGCGATGAAAATGCCCCACGTGACGAAGAAGCGGCTGGTATTTGGAAAAAGAACGGTATGCCAGAACATAAAATTGCCTATTTAGATGCCGCCGAAAACTGGTGGGCGAAAGGCGAAACCGGTCCTTGTGGCCCAGACAGTGAAATGTTTTACTGGACCGGAGACCCAGAATCGCCTGAACTGGATAAACCTTACCAAGAAACCTGGGAAGATCCGCGTTGGGTTGAAATCTGGAACGATGTATTTATGCAGTTCAATAAATTGCCCGATGGGAGCCTGGAAGAACTGCCAGCCCAAAATGTAGATACAGGCATGGGACTCGAACGAACGGTGGCCGTGCTAAACGGTAAAACTTCGGTTTATCAAACTGATGCTTTTACCGATATTTTAGCCGCCATTGCTGAAGTTAGTGGCTTTAACGGTATTGTTGAGAATCCAGTCGGTGATTCTGCAAAACATAATTCAGCTCGAATTGTGGCAGACCACCTGCGAAGTTCAACGGTTATTTTAGGCGATGGCGTCGCGCCTTCGAACGTAGATCAAGGTTATATTTTACGCCGTCTTATCCGACGAGCAGTTCGACATGGCCGCAAACTTGGCATTGAAAATAATTTCTGCCACACTATTGCAAAAGCCGTTATTGACAAACTAGGCAGCCACTATCCAGAACTTATAAAAAACCAAGATTTTATTTTAGAAGAACTGAGCCGGGAAGAATCACAATTTAGAACCACGCTTGAAAAAGGAGAAAAACAGTTTCAAAAAGTAGCCGCTAATGCCGAAACGATTTTAAGCGGAGACGTTGCGTTTGATTTATACCAAACCTACGGATTCCCAATTGAAATGACCGAAGAGTTAGCCGCTGAGGCCGGTTTAAAAGTCGATACCGAAGGTTTCAAGGTAGCCGAAAAAGCGCATCAAGCTTTATCTAAAGCGGGAGCCGAAGGGAAGTTTAAAGGAGGAATGAGCCGAGAAAACATTGAGGTCGAAACGGGCCTTCATACCGCTACTCACTTGCTTTTGGCCGGGCTTCGTGAAGTGTTAGGCACGCACGTACATCAAGCCGGGAGTAACATTACCGCCGAGCGTTTACGCTTTGATTTTACGCACGGTGATAAAATGACAGATGAAGAAAAAGAAGCGGTTGAGGCTTACGTTAACGCCGCAATTGCCGCCAATGCGGAGCAAGTTTACGAAGAAGTGCCAAAAGTAGACGCTGAGCAAGATGAAACGATTGAAGCCAGTTTTTGGGAACGATACCCAGACATTGTCAAAGTATTCACCTTTAAAGATGACACCGGCAAGGTTTGGACACGAGAACTTTGTGGTGGCCCACACGTTAAAAATACCAACGAACTGAAAGGCGCTTTTAAAATTAAAAAAGAAGAGTCTTCAAGTCGCGGAGTCAGGCGTATTAAAGCGGTGTTAGTCAGCTAAACCTAGTCTTTAAACGTAGCCATAAAGAAGACTTTTGCTTCGGTATTATTGGTTAGTGACGGAAAAATAACCGCCATTTGATTATAGACCAACTCCGCGTCTAACATTTTACCGCTGGGCTTAACCGATTTAATTGCCTTTTTAATGGCCTGAATATTAGTTTTAAACGCCACCAAAGCACTTTCGGCGCCACGGCTAGCCGCTTCATTTACTATCGCCAGAACTTTTTTGGCGGCCCCCATAGCTAGTTCAGGTGAACAAATCTCGGATACCGCATCAGAAATTACCGCTTCTACTTCACTCACAGAAATATCTTGTTTTTTCAAAGCCGCTCGAACTTGCTCGTAATTAGGTTTAAATTCTCCTTTAAAATCATCTAAAACCTGTAAAACTAATGCTCGAGATACCGCACTTGCTTCATCAGTTTCAATCATAATCTCTAGGGCAATTCCTTCTGCAGATTTTAATTGCTCTTCTCTTGTATATTCAAGTTCGGCTAGTTTGGTTTCTACGGACATATTACAAAAATTGATTTACAAAAAAATAAACTAAAATTTAAAATTGTAAACTTTTAAGCCTGCGGTCACTCTGACTGTAAAAGCTTTTTTGGGGAAGCGTAGCCTAAATCGTATTCTAGAAATGTACGAAAGGCCGACTCGGTTAAAAAGTTTCCGCAATCTATTTCCCCATACTGGTAGCCGTTTTCCGCACAAAATCTATAAGGGGTTGGCTTTAAGGATTCCTCCACTTTGCCTCTGATGCCTAAAAAATAACACTGCCTTCTATCGGCACTCACAAAGCGAGCGTTGTTGAGCCCAATGCGATATTTAAGGTCGGGGTAATCGGCCGCTACTTGCCGAAATAAATTCATAAACAACAAATATTCCAGTCGCCGATCATCTAAGCGTTCTTTTATTTGATCGGTTAAAAAATCGACTAAGTCCTTCCGATTCACCCCTTCTTTCCAAAAAAATTCGTCTATCCAAATTCTGATAAAATTTTTTTTACGTTTACGCTTCCCATTACCATAGGTGATTTCCAGATCGCTTTCGTTAAAAGGGGCGAAGGTAAAAGCCCCCTGAAATTCGTTGGCATTCACCGATTCAAATAACTCTACAAAACCTTTAAAGTTATCCGCCCCTTCTAAAGCTGGAATCTCTAAGATGGCTTCGACTTCGGCTCTTACGCTTTGGAAAGTTTTTAGGATCGAGCCATTTTGATAGATTTCCCCATAAACATTTCCATCGGCATGGTCTGTAATCGAGACTCTATCTTCATGAGTTTCAATAACTAATAATTCTTCCATCCCTAACGCGTGAATGGCTTGACGAACAAAGGTGGCAATACTTTGGCTTGAATGAGCTCTGTCTATTTTTAAACGTCGCTTTAGACATTTCTTTAATTTTTGAGGATCATAAAAATCATGCCAATTTAAAAAATCATCGCCCGATAAATCTTCTCCCGAAAAATAAATCACATATTCACCATATCGAACTGAAATTAGCTGCTCAGACTGTGCGGCTGGAGAAACCCACATCACCTCGGCTTCTGCTGGCAGAAGACTTTCCAGCATAAACAAAAAACCATCTACATTTTCGATTTTTGCAGTTGGGTTTAAACCATCGGGTAAGCGTTGTGGAATATCCGGCATTTAAAAAAATAATCTCATTTCTATTATTAATACGAAATAATAAAAAGTCTATTTCAAAAAAAGCTGGAATTTAAAACGGTCGTTCTTTTTCCACCAAAACTTCTTTGCCCGTATCTGGGTCTATAAATTTAAGACTAGTTGCGTGCAGCATAATCCGTTTGGCTGCTGGTCCGTCATAAAGTTCATCCCCAATCACCGGAAAGCCAATCGAACTGAGATGCACACGAATTTGGTGCGTTCGGCCGGTTTTGATATTCACTTTTAAAAGCGCTTCACTTTTAATGACGTCGTTACCAGGTTTAATTGAAATGGTTTCAAACTCTGTCACAGACCACTTGTCTGGGTCTTGGGTCGCTTTCATTTTTTTTCGATTGTAAGGGTCTCGTACAATACCAGACTCAATTTTTCCATTCGCTGGTGGACCTCCTTGAACTTTAGCGTAGTAAGTTTTTTCGAAGTCTTTCCAGTTATCTTGAAAAAATTTGTGTGCTTGATTCGTTTTAGCAATCAATAAAACACCAGAAGTGGTTTTATCTAAACGGTGAACCAACCCCGGACGCGCGACTTTTCGGCCTTCAATTTCATCATAATTTTCGGCTAGATTAGCTCCAAAATGGTGCACTAGCGCATTAACCATAGTTTCGTTTGAATTTTCTGAACTAGAGGGATGAACCGAAATACCGTAGGGTTTGTTAATCACTAGGTAGGTGTCGGTTTCCGCTAAAATTTCTAAAGGATAATCCCAAGGCTCTAGGTGATCAACATTGGATTCTTCAGCACAGCTGACTTCCCATTCTTCACCAGTTTTCACTTTTGTCTTAGCGTTTTTTTCCATCTCTTCGCACAAAAATTCCGCATGTTTTGTCCAACGAGATCGCGAAATATGCGGGTATTTTAGGGCGCACAAAGCGTCAACACGCTGTCCGGCTTCAGATTCGAGAACGGTAAATTCGGCTTTAAACATGATTATTTTTGTGAACACGTTCGTATTTCCACCAGATTAAACTGATAAATAAAATAAAACCTAATGTGTTAGCGACGAAATTGCCCAACGCTAAACCCAGAATGGCTTGATCTTTAGGTAAATACACCAAACTTAAATAGGCCGCTGTGCTGGTGGCGACCACTAAAGAAATAATAGTAGCGTAAAGAGGGCTAACGGTATCATCATTAGCCAGAAAAACCCGTGCCAGTAACGGCAAAACACAGGTCAAAGGCAAACTAATTACCGTCCAGAAAAAGACGACTTGCGCCATTTGTAAACGCTCGTTCTCTAGCGTAAAAAGCAGTTGTAGAATTTGAGTTGAAAAAACCGCGCAGACCACTGCCGCCGGAGCACAAAAGAAAAAAATCCATTTTGCCGAAGAGAGCAAAATTTTACGTTGCAGCGGGTAATTGTGTTTTGCGTTTGCCAGCTTTGGAAAAGCCGAATTGGCTACTGATAGCCCGACAATTGAAAGCAAAAAATGCCCCAGATTCGTGCCCAAGGTGAAAGAGGTGACAGCGCCTATGGCCAAAAAAGAAGCAATTAAAATGTCGACGGTTTGGTTTATTTGAAAAGCGGCGTTATTAAAAACGCGTCTGCCAAAATCTGGCCAAAAATTTAGCCAGGCGGCGGCTGGTTTTTTCCACACGAGTGCCACCCTTTGCCCAGTCAAAAAGTAAGCCCCGCTGGTAATCAGCAAATGGGTTATCGCGCCGGCCAAAGCGCCGTATCCGACAATGTTAACTCCAAAATAATCTTTAAACACATAAAGCCCCAAGGCAATAAAACCCATGTAAAACAATGGCGCTAATGCAATTGAGACAAACCGTTGCTGCGCTTGCAGGGCGGCGGCAAATACGCTTGAAAGTGATAACAGAAAAACAGACCCAAAAAGAAAACGAGCTAAATTGGACACGCCTTGTTGTATGTCTGGTGAAAACCCAGAGGCGAACCAGGTAGCTAAAACTGGAGCCATTAAAAAACAAAAGGCGCTTAAAACGCCAAAAAACACTAAAACACCCCACAAAAAGGAACTCATATACTCTATTTTTTCTCGCTCTGACAAACCTACTAACCGCGGTAAAAAAATTACCGAAACCGTGGCACCAACCAGCAAATAATAAAAGAAATCTGGAATTCGAAACGCGGCGTAAACCAAGTCTGAACTCTCGGGTGAAAAAGTCGAAACCACTAACCGGTCACGCCAGAGCCCCAGGAATTTCGAGCCCAAAGCTGAAATTCCTAGCAAAACGCCACCCCGCAAAGCATATAATTTAAGTAACCGTACCATTCCGTTTTAAACTAGTGATTTAAAGACTTTCAGCAACTAAGGGGCTTCCAATCTTCATGAAGGTTTCATGTTGTTTGGTCGTTGCTGAAAAACGCATGAGGACTTAGAAATTAAAACATGAAAACCTTAATGCTTATTGGAGTACTGGCTCCCGCTTTGGCTTTAGCCCAAACGGTGCAAATCACCGAAATTGCTCCCCATACTTTAGCCAATGAACCCGAATGGTTTGAGTTTGAAGTGACACAAAAGGGTGAAGTTGATTTGAGTGAATGGCAGCTAAGCAATGACAAAAATAAGCCCAAACCGTTCACCGATATAATAGATAAAATAATGCCTGGCGAAGGCGTTCAAGTCACCGAAAACCCATTAGTTTTTGCCTTAGAGGGAAAGGGCTATTTCGTGTTTTCACCGAGTCCAATTGGACTTCCCAACGATGGTGGAACCCTGCAAATTTTAAATGGTGAAGGGGCCATTTTAAATCAGATTAATTACCCAAAAGCTGCGAGCCGGTCGACCAAAGATTACGAAGAACGTGAAGTTTTAGTTTGGGACGAACCGACAAAGCAGCTCAAAACGATTAACGTTCGCGCGCCACATCAAGTCGGTTTTGAGTCTTCTAAGGGGCAAAAAAATCCCATACTCGCCACCACTTCAACAGAGTTTAGGGCTTTAATAAATGAGGTCTCGGTTGATAGTGACGTGGCTGATTTTATTGAAATAAAAATCGCTTCAGGACCAGAAAAAATAAACCTGCAGTACACCGAATTAAAACATAACGGCACGCCGCTTTGGTATTTTGAGGAGGCTTATTTTGTAAGTCCAGGAGATATACTCACCTTTTTAATTGGCACACCAGACCAAGGCAAAGCCGGAGAGCATTTATTCCATAGCAATAAACGTGATGGTTTATCGGGCGGTTCTGGCACCGTAGAATTGATTAGTTTTGCGGGAACTAGCCAAGAAACATGGATGGATACGTTATGTTGGCAAAAGAAACAATTAAGCGAAACCGAACGAAAAAGAGTGCAAAAATTTATTGAAGCCGGTCAATGGAAAAGCGAATGCGTTTCGATTGAAAACCTAGTTCCAAATCAATCTGTCGCGCGCCCCATTGGGGGAAATGATAACCAACTAAACACCGATTGGTTTGAGCATTTTAACGGTTCTCGGGGGCAAGAAAATACAACTAAAAACCAAGCTCCTAAAGCCATTATTACGTTGCAAGGTTCAAAAAAATCCGTCGCCAAGGTTTCGTTTTTGCTCAACCCAACGGGTGAATATTCAACGGATCCAGATGGCCCAAAAGACTTAAAAACTTTTCTTTGGGAATTTGATCAGCAGTTTCTTTCAGATCAAAAAAATCCAGCCGGGTTTTATATTGAAACGGCCGGTGAACACGAGCTCAAACTAACCGTTACCGATCAAAGTGGTGAAAGTCACACCGCCATTGAAACGATTGTCGGAATAGACCCAGGTGGCAGTAATTCTAATGTTGGCAGTGCAAAAGCACAATTAGCCGTGGTCGAACAAATTCTGCAAGAAAGCCTGAACGAAAACTTAAAGGATCAAGCCCAAGACGATTTTTTTGCGGTACTGTTAAACCGCCCTCAGTGGAAAGAATCTTTAATGGCCTACCACTATGAATCTACAGCGGTGGATAAAACTTCGCTAGAAATAGAAATGCAAGATATGTATGAAACAGACTGGCCGCGGCAAATCAACTTACCAAAGCCGGTACGGCAGCGTTTGAAAAAGAATTTAGGTTTGCTTTTTAGTTGGCGCGAATCTCCGTGGCCGGGTTTAACAGCGGAATGGAGCGCTGTCGTAGAAGCTGATCGAAAGTTTGGATATTTCGATTTAGTGTATCGCGGATTTTAGCGTTCGACATGAAAAAGCTCGCGTTTTGCTGAGAAGCAATTTTTTCGGCCACTAAAGCCTCCACCGGAACCGGATCCAGCACTTGCAGGGCATATGCAATTTGCTGCTCTAATTCAGCCGTTCTAGCATTGGCGGCATTCCCTTCGGTTAAAAAGTAATCTCTTTCGGCTTGCAGCTGAATTTGTAAATTAGCGGATTGGACAAACAAGTCGTCAGCGGCGGCCAAGATTTCTTCAATTTGCCGTGAACGCGCTTGCGGCGAACCCTGCCGTAGCACTTGCATCGAGATCTCCCCCACCGTTTTTGCCTGCCTTAACCATTGCACCGATTGCGGAATAATACCTCGAACCAGCAATACTCGTGCCGTTTCTAATTCGTACGCAATTTGCGTAGGATCGGTTGATTCTAAATTTGGATTTTGTGGTGCTGGATTTTCTGGGTTTTCAGGTGTAAATTCTGGTTCAGGCGTTTCATCACCGCCCCCAAAAAGGCGTTTCCACCAAGGGGCATTCCTATTTTCTTCTGGCACTTGTACTTCTTCGACTTGTTCTGGTTCAAACTCAAATTCAGGCTCGTTTCCGTTGCCCAAAAAAGAACTTGGCCTCCAAACCAACCAAATTAAAAAAAGCAGCAAAGCCAGTAAGGCGCCCGTTTTTAAAATGCCCCAAAAGACTCTCTGAATAACCCAAAAAGGGTCACCATCTTCTTCAATTAACAAACTATCGTTTTCGTCCGGAATCACTTCAGCTACAGCCGTACTGACACGCTTTTCTGCCTCCGCGGGTGTAATCTGCGATTTTTTCTCGGTCGATTCTTTTTTTTCTTCCTCCTCAGGCATTGGCTTATTATACCTTAAAACATCCCTTTTGACTAGCTTTTAACCCCCTCCAGCTAGACTCTTACCAAGGCTCCATAATAGGCCATGGCGATGGCATCGGCGGCGTCATCAATTTTAGGAGAGTCTTTAAGGTTAAAAGTCAGCTGCGCCATTTGCTGCATGGCTTTTTTATCGGCGTGCCCATCTCCACAAAAAAACTTTTTAACTTCAGTCGGTTTCGGTTCCACAATCTCTAAACCCGCCTCGTAAGCGATGTGCGTTAAAACCCCTCGCACTTGAGCGACCTTTAACCCCGTCGTTACGTTCTGCGCAAAAAATAGATCTTCAATCGCCAACTTTTGGGGTTTGTACCTTTCCAGCAAAGCGGTAAAATCTTGAGCAATCTCGGTTTGGCGGACTAAAAAATCTGCCTTAGGTTTGGTTTTAATGGTTCCAAAAGTCAGTAAGGCTGTTTTGTTTCCTGTTTGCTCGAGCACGGCAAAACCGCATCGTTCGTAGCCCGGATCTATTCCTATAATTATCATTATTATTTATCTTAAAGGGTTTTAACGTATGATAAATATTGACATAATTAGAAATTATTTTTATAAACAAATAGATGCACGGACAAAAAATTTTTAAGCTCGACGGTAAAGGTCGCGTTTCGCTTAAATCAGAATTAAGAACCGCATACGGATCTGATGATTTAGAAATTATTGTGGATCCCAAAAAACTGGGAGAGGAAATAAACATAGACGCTTTATTGTTAGAATTTGATAAAAACAAGTTAGCCGAAATTCTAGGAGAATCTGGCAAATATACCGCCAGAATACTGGGAGTAATTGCCCCAAAAACAACCATTAAAATTGAAGATGAACGAGAAATGGTAACAGCCATTTTTTCACGACTGCAACTACAAAAATGTGCTATAAAACCTGATGTAGGTGGTCGTTTTCTGTTGCCCGCAATCGTAGATCGAAACAATTTGCGAGCGTTGTTCCAAAATTTAGAAACCATTAGCTTTCGCGGACAAATTATGCAGGTACTCGCGGTTGCTACCATTACAAATAAAGAAGAAGGCTAAGCATTCTTTTTGACATCTTTGTTTTGATGAATAATTTTGTACTGCTTAACCGTTACAAAATGACAAAAAAAGAAGCTCAAATTTTAAAAAAAATGGCATCAATTATTTCCAAAATGGACAACGAAAAAGACGTTGAAAATTTTATACGTGCCTTTCTTACGCCAAAGGAATGTCAAACTCTGTGCGATAGATATTCGCTTATAGAGATGCTGATGGCGGGGCATCCGCAACGAGAAATTGCTAAGCGTTTAGGTGTTAGTATTACCCAAATTTCTCGCGGTAGTGCCGAATTACAGTTTGGCGTTGGACGTGAAGTATTTCCTAAAGTTTTTCCAAAGACATGATTTTAGAAGTGTTTGATTATGAAAGTGAACTAACGCCGATTTCGGTTTTTAAAGCGATGCGCGAACATTTTGGGGCGCCTTGCGCTATGCTCGAATCTGCGATGCAAGATGACCATAATCAGTTTTCGCTGATTGCCGCTGTGCCCGTGCAAGAGGTAGTGACGAAAGAAGATAGTTTCGAGCAATTAAAAGCCGCTATTGCCCAGTCAAAACCGTTTCCAAAAAGTTTTCCGTTTTCAGGCGGTTTGGTGGGTTATTTTAACTGGGAAATTTTTGATGAAATTGAACCGAATTTAGCCGGCAATCCAAGTGAATACCCACACACTTTATTTTACGAGTTCTCACATTTTTTTGCCTTTGATCACGCCGATAAAAAGATTTTTGCCATTCAAACCGTCGGTGACAAAAGTTTGTTTAGCGCGAAAAATCAAGAAATTATAAATGCCGCCCGTAACTTCAAAGACCCTAAAGTGGATCTAACCGCTTTAAAAAATGAAGACTACGCTGATTTTTCAGCATTCGAATCAGAACAATCTGGCGAGACTTTTGGTAAAAAAGTGGCCGAGGCCAAACAAAAAATCTTAGACGGAGAAATCTTTCAGATGATTATTAGTAACGGGTTTAAACGAGACACCAAGGGTTTAGACGGCGTCGATTTTTATTCGATTTTACGGGTCGTTGAACCCACGACGCATTTAGTGTTTTTTGACTTTGGCGAACACGGACAAGTGTGTGGCGCTAGCCCCGAAATTTTAGGCTCTAAACGAGGGCAAACGGTTACCTATAGCCCGATTGCGGGCACGCGTTATCGCGGTAAAACCGAAGCACAAGACCAAACGATTTTGGCAGAAATGGCCAGTGACCCCAAAGAAAACGCCGAGCACGATATGCTGCTTGATTTAGGCCGAAACGATTTAGGAAAAGTGTGTGAAACCAATTCTATAAAAGTGGTGAAAGAAAAATACGGTCGATTTTTTGCTAACGTGATGCACTTGGTTTCTGATATTGAAGGGCAGATCAAAACAGATTTTGATGCGGTCGATTTTTTTAAAGCGATTTTTCCGGCCGGGACACTTAGCGGGGCGCCTAAATTACGAGCCATAAAACTCATCCAAGAATTTGAAACCGCTCCACGAAATTTGTATGGCGGGGCGATGGGATATTTTTCCGCTGATGGCAACATGGAACTTTGTATCGCGATCCGGTCTTTTTTTCTTAAAGATGGAGTGGCTCGGTTTCGTACTGGGGCTGGGGTTGTGCAAGATTCTGACCCTAAAAAAGAATGGTTAGAAGTGCATAATAAAGCCAAGAGTCTATGCAAAATCTTTAACTATGGGCTGCGAAATTCGTAAGCTTCCGCCCGCTTACTAAAACCAAAATATGAAGGAAAATTTAAGTCAGAAATTTAACGAGAATTGGCAGAAAAACCACGCCCAATTTGGTCAAATCACTTGGGAACAAGAAGCGGATTTTTGTTATTTTATAGAAAGCCCGCTACCGCTAGAAACCGCTCAAGCACTTTGTGATTTAGCCCATAAATTTAAAGAAGATTTTGCTTTAGAAGGCGGTTCTTGGCTGAGCCCAGAAGAGATGCACTTAACGCTTACTTTGCCGGGGAGACTGGGAACGCATTTCCAAAAAAATGATCTCTCGTTTATGAAAAAAACTTTGGATGATATCACCTCACAAACGCCAGGTTTTGCCCTAGAACTGCAAAATTTTAATGTATTTCCTACGACGCTGTGGGCCGAAGTTTATGACCCTACTGGCCGGTTACAACAACTGCATGAAACCCTTTGCAACGAGATTCCTTTCTCGCAACACCCAGAGTTTCGTTACACTAATTATCTACCGCATATTTCAGTCGCTTACGGCGTGCAGAACCCAAAGCCTTTAGGCAAAGAAATTAATCGAAACTTTGAACCGCTTACCTTTAGTCTTGAAAGTTTAACACTTGGCCGCGCCAAGTGGCAGGGCTCAGAACTCACCAAAGCAAAATCGGCCGAATACCATTTAAAAAAAGCCTGAAAAAATTATTTATTAAATTTAGATGCCCAAAAAATTACTGCTCATCGATAATTACGACAGCTTCACCTACAATTTAGTGCAGTATTTTCAGGCACTGGGTTTGGCGGTAACCGTTAAAAGAAATGATGAAATTACCCTCGCTGAGGCGGTTGATTTTTTGCCTGATTTTTTGGTGTTTTCGCCCGGGCCCGGCACCGTCGAAAACCCGGATGACATTGGCGTCGGGCCAGCACTTTTTAACGCTTTCCGGGGCAAAATTCCTATTTTAGGTGTCTGTCTCGGGCACCAAATGATGGGGCACATTTTTGGCGGAAAAATCATTAAAATTGAACCCCAACACGGCAAAAGGTGGCCGATGAAAGTTTTAGATAAATCGGGACTTTTTAAAGATTTTAACGATACCTTTGAAGGCATGCGTTACCACTCGATGGTCGTGGAACCCGGTAGTTTTGATGAAGCCTTGAAAGTCACCGCTGTCACCGATGATGGACACCAACACATCATGGCGTTTGAAAAACCCGACGAAAAATTATTTGCGGTGCAGTTTCACCCTGAATCAATTGGCACGAAGGAAGGACTGAAGATTTTAGAAAATTTCATTAAATCATGAACACCGCCCAATTCGTTCTCGATAACGCCGAAACCCAGCCCGAAGCGGTTAAAGCCAAGCTGATTGAACTGCACGAAAAAGGCGAAACCGTCGAAGATATTTTAGAATTTGTGGTCGAACTCCAAGCGCGCCAAATCAAAGTGCCTTATCCTGGGAAACTTACTTTTGACGTTTGTGGCACCGGCGGCAGTGGCAAATCGCGCATCAATTTATCAACAGCTTTGGCGCTCAAGCTTTCTAAAAATTACTGCATTGCTAAGCACGGGAATAAAGCAGCCTCAGGCCGCGTGGGCAGTTTTGATATTATTGAAACTTTAAACTTACCCGTGGGCGACACCCCAGAAAAAGTGAGCCAGCAGCTGAAAAATTACAACTTGAGTTTTGTGTTTGCACCAGCTTTTCACCCAGCGCTCAAAGCTTTAGCGCCTATTCGGAAAGAAATTCCCCATCCAACGATTTTTAACTACTTAGGACCGCTTTTGAACCCCGTACCCTTGGCGGGGCAAATGATTGGCGTCCCTAGTTTAGAAGTAGGCGATAAACTAGCCCAAGTCTGCGCACATTTAAACAAAAATGCGGCCTTGGTGCACGACACGGCTTTTGGTTTAGATGATGTTTCTATTGGCGGCGCGACCAGGTTTTGGGCGGTTGGGGCCAATAAAGAAATTCGAACCGGGGCTTTTTTCCCCGAAGATTATGGTTTTAAAACGGTGACCGATTTTGCTGAAATTGCCGGAGGCAGCCTGGTCGAGAATCAAGAGATTGTCAAACAACTAGTGGCTGGCACCGCGACTCAAGCACAACAAGACTTTTTAGCGATAAACGCCAAAGTTGCCGCTGAATTTTTTGATCGCATGAGACAAGTGGTTTAATTTCAACCAAAGCTTTTGTTTTGAGAATCTGGACAATTAGGGCTTAAACTCTAGGTTTGTTTGGATGCTCGAACTGCTCCAAACCTATTTTTCTCAAGCGCCCGCTTTTGGCTGGAACGCTTTTTGGGTTTCGCAAATGCTCATGATTGTCGCGCTGGGCTGTGATTTAGTGTCGTGGCAGTGCAAACAGCGTCGCGTGATACTAACGTGGCTGACAATCTCGACTATTTTTATTGGTACGCACCTGGTTTTACTCGAAGAATACGCCGCCGGATTACTGATTTATATCGCGACGTTGCGCTTTTTTACCTCTATTTTTACCACGAATCCCAAATTCATGTGGGGTTTTATGGCCTTAGTACTAATTGTGGCGGGCTTGATGTACGAAAAACCAATTGATTTGATCGCCATTCTGGCGAATCTGATTTTTAACTACGCCGCTTTTAGACCCAGCGATAAAGCGCTCAGGCTCTGGACCATGCTGGGAACGAGCATTTGGATCACTTTTAATATTTTAATTTTTACACCGGCCGGCATCTTTTTAGAAAGTGTGTTTTTACTGAGTAATATAGTGGGCTATTTACGCTATTATGTTTGGAGCGCGAATACTTGACGTAGAAGGGATTTTACATACAGTCGGCTGGATTTAACGTAAATATTATGTCTCGAGTTTGTCAGTTAACCGGTAAACGTACTACTGCAGGAAACAATCGTCCTTTCAGTTTGAAAGCGACTAAACGGACTTTTCGTCCTAACCTGTTTGTTAAAAAAATGTTCAACCCAGAAACGGGTCGAGTAGAAAAAATGAAGTTATCGGCTAAAGCCATTCGAACCCTAAAAAAATGGGCGGCTGAAGGTGCGGCTAAAGTTGAAGATACAAAAACTACGGCTGGTGTTGCCCACAACGCAGGTGAAGGGAAACACGTGAAAAAAGAAAAAATGACGCCAAAACAAAAGAAAGAACTTGAAGCGACTAAAGCCGCTGCGGCTAAAGAAGCGGGTGAATCTGCATAATTTTGAAACTATTCTCAAAAATTAGAATTTAAAGTCTCGCTAGAGCGAGACTTTTTTATATATTGCCCGAGATGAAAGTTATTGTACTTGAAAATTTACGCAGTTTGCATAACGTTGGTTCTATTTTAAGAACCGCCGATGGAGCTGGTTGGAATAAAGTTTATTTAACGGGCTACACCGGTTGCCCGCCAGATCGACGCATTGAAAAAGTTTCACTTGGCGCTGAAGAATTTTTAGCTTGGGAACATAACCCAGTGCCACTTGATTGCGTGCAAACCCTTAAAGCCCAGGGTTATAAGTGTTTAGCACTAGAACAAACCAGTCAGTCGATTAATTTACTAGAATACAAGAACCAAGACGATAACGTGGCTTTAATTGTCGGAAACGAAGTTGAAGGGGTAAGCCCAGAGTTACTCAAAGAGTGTGATGAACATTTAGAAATCCCCATGCGGGGCCAAAAGGGCTCGCTCAATGTCTCAATTGCGGCAGGAATTGCTTTGTACCAATTATAAACAAAAAAACTCCAGCAAAGCTGAAGTTTTCATGGTGGGCAGTGAGGGATTCGAACCCCCGAAGACGGAGTCGTCTGATTTACAGTCAGATGCGTTTGGCCACTTCGCTAACTACCCTAGTTTCGCGTTTAAGCGAGGGCGAGTCTAAAGACGTCGCCAAAATTGTCAATCACTTAGAATCGTCTAAAAGCTAAAGCCATTAAGCCCGCAATAATAAAAGCAATCGCTAAATAAATAACGCTGGTGTAGTAAACCAAGATTCCTACAGGCAAAAACCAAACAAAGCGAAAGAGGCCTAAAAACATCTCACGGCCGAGCAAAAAATCGAGTAAATTTTCAGATTGTTCTTCTCCCACTTCAAAAATTCTAGTTCCAACGGCTATTTGAAACCAAGGGCCAAAAGCGGCGCCTAAAGACTGGATACCCAAGACCACATACAAATGATTAAATTTGAAGTAAACGGCCCTTAAACACAAATCTACGCAACGGGCGATAGAGCCTGATTTAATCAACCACCGGGCAGACTTTTTATCCGATAATTTCCCAAAGAATCTGGCGGTAAAAATTTCAATAACAGCCATGGTAGAAGTGATAATTCCCATCGCGCTAAAACTGCCTACCACGACTTTAAAATACATTGGCCACAAAACCCACATGGTATTGCTAATCACGCTATCGGCGACA
>JAACPJ010000001.1:0-147353 GCA_009995455.1 bacterium | reverse complement strand
TTTTAGTGAAAAATATGCTTTTAAACTGACGAGAAAACCCCTTTAAATTACTCACCTCCGCCCCCGTTTTGGGAATCGTACGAACTAAAGCCAGCGAAATTAAAAAACTAATCACCGAGAGCAGCAGCACCCACTGTTCTTGTTTCCATTCGAGTAAAAACCCGGTTATAACAGGCGCCACTAAATTTACCCCTACTGCCACAATTTGCAGCGATCCCATATAATTGCCCCGGTCATTATTTACGGTCGCTAAGGCTGACAAATAATTAAACCCAGGCCAAAACAAACCAATAAATAATAAAAAGGAAATGTTGAGCAGCACAAAGCTTGCCATCGTGGTAATGCCTAAACCGAGCAAGGCATAAAATAAAGCCTGAAAAAATATGCCAATTTGCACCACCCGACGGATCCCAAACCACTTTACGCCCCAGTAATTTAACGGATACACCAACACGGCCATAATGAGTTGTAAACCGGCAAACCAAACAATTAACTGCCAATCATTTAGGCCGTAACTTCGTTGTACGAAAAAAGGGAAAAACACACCAATCAACCCTTGCCCCAACAGCGCAAAACTCTGCACGGTTAATAACGCCCGTTGGTCTTTTTTACTGGAAATTACAATGTCACTCATGCCAGATTTATTTTAGCTTTTTTACCATATAGGTGCTTTTTTCTTCGTACCCCCATTTTCGGTAGTATTGCCGCGTGCCAATACCCGCAATAATCGAAACCTTATTCATGCCCCATTCTTCTTTAACGATCCGTTCCGCTTCTTCAATCAGCTTTCTTCCAAGTCCACGATGTTGCCCTAAACCTTCGGCTTCACCGACAGAAACTTCACCCCCATATGAATGCACTTCACGAATAAACGCCGCATTTTTTAGAGCGGCACCATAGTGCTTAAACTCTTGCCCGCTTGGTTTTCGTAACCGAAGTAAGGCAAATAAATGCTCTTCCTTGTCGTCTTCAAAACTCAAAAATATTTCCTGACCTTCACTCGCTTCGTAATCACGACGCACCAATTTCGGTGGAGTTTGAAGAATATCTGGATGTTTTTCAATATCGGCAAAACCTACTTCACGAGCCCGAATATCTCGGAAAATGTAACTAGTTTCGGCCAAGTTATGTTCATCATAAAACTCGTCACCAACAAGTTCTCGTAGTTTATCAGGTTGATCTTTAAGAATCTGGCGCAGGTTTGAAAACTTAGCGCCATCCAAAATATTACTGACCGGAATATCACGCATTAGACGCATGATACGAGTCCACTCTGGCACAAAGGTTTGAAACTGGGTTAACAGTTTAACCAAATCATCATCGTGATAAGGTACGTATTCACCGCGTTCCCACCATTCTTTCAGCTCAGCGGTTTCTAGCACCACGCACGGATAAATTTTAATAAAATCTGGACACATGTCTGGGTTTGAGAACACTTCTTTCATCCACTCTAAATCGTTTTCTGGCGTGCTGCCTGGAAGCCCTGGCATCAGATGCCAACAGACTTTAAACCCGAAATCTTTCATCAGCTTCATGGCTTTAACCACGTGTTTGCGTGAATGCCCTCGTTTCGTTAATCGCTGAATATCATCGTTGAGCGTTTGTACGCCAATTTCAACCCGCGTACAACCATAACGACGCATTCGTACCAACTCACGTTCATTAATAAAATCGGGCCGGGTTTCGAGCGTTAGGCCAATAATTCGGTGGTCGGCTGTTTCGTTCCAAGTCTGTGACTTTTTAAGGGTAGTCGCTTCTTTTCTATAGGCTTTTTTGGCTTCATCAGTAAGACCAAACTCGTTGGCCGCATCATAACAACGTTTTAAATACCAGCTTTGATAACGGTGCGGTAAAAAGCTCCAGGTTCCCCCCATTACAATAATTTCTAGTTTTGAAGTTGGGTGCCCAGATTCGGCTAAAGCCGTCAGTCTATTATAAACCTGTTTATAGGGGTGAAATTTGTTCCGTACGGCTCGCGCGGCAGCCGGTTGGTTACTCATATAACTTTTGGGCATCCGGTCCTCTGTTGGGCAATAAACACACCGTCCTGGGCAAGGGTAAGGCTTGGTGAGAATCCCAATAGGGGAAACGCCTGAAATAGTTCGCACCGACCGCTTTTGTAGTAATTGCTCTAAGCTGGTGGGCAATTTAATATTTTCTTTACGAGCGACCGCGATTAAGTCGCGGTTTTGTATGGTTGGAATCTTGGTTCCCGCAGAGAACAGATATTTTTGTTGCTCCAGTTTTTTGCCAGACCGAGGGGGCGCGGCGACAAGCTGGCGCAAAAAAGCCTCCACCTCGATTGGGTGGTTTACTTTTTGTGAGGCGCCAAACACTTTAATTTGCTTTACCATTGGGCTTTGAAACTAAAGAAGAGCGAGGAAAAGTAAAGTTTTGCGGACCGTTATTTAGCCACTTTTTTCCAGAATTAACTTTGTGGCATCTTGTACGTGTTTATAGCGGTCAGTTCCCAGATGCGTTCCACCAAACCAACGAGTTACCACGACTATTGAATTTACATAATTTTGTTTTTGCATAATACGCAAAATAACGGCGCCAGCACCGGTTTCGCCATCATCTTGTTTGGTTTCCCAAATTTTTCCATCGCGACTTAGCCGAGCCGCCCAGCTGTGATGCGTCGCTTTTGCGTATTTTTTAGGCGTTTTAAGTTTGGTCAAAAATGCTTTAATTTCCTCTCGGTTTAAAACTTTTCCGCCACTGACCGAATATTTTGACCCCCGATCAATGATCACATTTTCCAGCAAGATAAAATCTTTGGGGAGCCTGTGACTATCTAAAAAATCAATACTGGCTTGATTGGTTTTCACTTTTAAACCTTAGCGAAATCTTTTCGGATTGAAATCACCTTTGTGTCCCACTAATTTTAAGCGCTTCACAAATTGCCGATCATTGCCGTTCGCTTCAACGAGCAATTGAACTACTTGATAACTAACACCCTTTTTAAGCGTTTCGATTGTGCCTTCGACATCTCTTTTTGCTTCGACCCAATCGCCCGGCACAACTTGCCGAAAGTTTCTCACTCTTAAACCGTGCTCTTTGAATCTTTCTGGAACACCTCCAAATTGAGCCATTAAGCAAAAATTTTTTTAAGCATTTTAAACGGCCATTTTACCGCTGAAGAGACGGCCCAAGAAATATCTTGATACATTACAATTAAACAGGGCACCAAAATAATGGTCAAAAATGTGGCGAGGGTCATTCCGTAAATGATCGCAAAACCAAGTCCTTCCCAAATTGGGTCTGATAAAGCTAAAGGCAGTAACCCAAAGATAGTAGTCACTGAAGTTAAAATAATTGGCTGCATTCTTGATTTTCCCGCTTCAAGAAAACCTTCGTACGGATCGTCTAACTTATCAACATTATAATTTATTCGATCAATCAATACGATCGAGTCATTCACAATAATCCCCGCCAAGGCGACAATCCCAATCATCGCTGGAAAAGAAATTGGCGTTCCAGATAACCAGAATCCAAGGAACACTCCCATCAATGATAGTGGTAGCAACATCACGATTACGCCAGCTTGCAGAAATGAATCAAATTGAAGCACGAGCACCACGAGAATTAAGAATACTCCAAGCAACATCGCCATAGCCATTTCTGTGATCAATCTTTGCGATTCTTCATTATCCCCGCCAATAGAAACTTGATCTCCAGGTTGAGTTGGTAATTCCGCGATTAAAGCCTCCAGTTGATCTTTGAACTGGGCAGCGGTGGCCTCACCTTCAATAGCGGCTCCAACCGAAATAGTTCGTTTTCCGTCAATATGTCCAAATTGAGTTCTTTCAGCGTTTATGGTGAAAGTCGCCACATCGGCTAAGTTAATGAAATCACCACTTGGAGTTCTGATCGGAATTTGCGAGACAATATCAAGCGACTCAGGGCTGCCCCATTCACGTTCTCCCGTAAAATCAAAACGAGCTTCAACATCTATTTCTTCACCGTCTTCGGTGAGTTGTAAAATCGTAATACCTTGGACTCCCGCTCGCAGCGTTTGTTGCAATTGACTCGGGCTTAAACCATATCGATTTAATTTTTCGCGATCAAAAGTCCAGGTCATTTGTGGAACCGCTTCCCCTCGATTATCGGTGATATTTTTTAGAGTTGCACCGTTCTCCAGTTCGAGCGCTTCTAAATCATTTACTAAGGTGGAAGCCATAGCATCAATTCGGTCTAAGTTCTCACTTACCAGTTTTATGGTTACCGGTTGGTCACCCCCTGGTGGCCCAGCCGATAGTTCTGCAATTTTAATTTCTAAATAGTCTGGTAACGCGGCCATTAGATCTTTTGTAACCCGAGGAGCTAAATCTTTAGAATTAGATTCACGCTCAGTTTTGTCGTATAGATTGATCGTAATACCAATTATGTTTTCGGTTGATCCTGTGTTTGTCCCGTCTTGATTTGGGTCGTAGGGTGACTTTTCACCCACTGAAACCTGAAAATTTTTCAGCCACTTATCCTCTTCATCAAAGTACGGTAAAAACACCGCGTCAATTTGAGGGAGTAATTTAGTCATCGTGGCTAAATCTGTTCCGGTTGGCGCTTCAATCGACGCAGTAAAATAATTTTCATCCCCTGATGGAAAAATCTCAACAGAAACTCGTCCCGTAGCGGGCAGAGAAAAAGCAAAAATCATAATCGCAAACGAGATTCCCAGTACTAAATATATGCGGGCTTTTTTTAAGAAAATCCAGCCCATAAAGCTTTGGTAATACTCTTTTGATTTATTCATAACCTTCGATTCTCGGTGGTTTTGTGGAGGAAAGAGTTGAAAAAACATCACCCCAAAGACGGGTAACATAAAGAGTGAAACAAACAGCGAAGCTGAAAGCACTAAAATGACGGTTTTTGGAATCCCTTCAATAAATTCCCCCGATACCCCAGAAATCAAAAACATCATTGGTGCAAACGCCAGCATCGTGGTGGCCGTTCCGGTAATCACCGGCCAACGAAACTGCACCAAAGTTTGGCGAGCCGCTTCAATTGGCGACAGCTTGTTATCATTAATCCCTTCAGAAATCCCCTCGGTTATAATAATGGCATTATCCACCAGCAATCCGAGGGCCAGAACGAGGGCAAACAATGACAAAAAGTTAAAAGTCTCCCCAACCATATACAGCCCCAAAATTGCAATCAGTAAAGTTAAAGGCACCGCCACAAAGGCGAGCAAAGATTCACGCCAACCCAGCGCCACTAAAAGTACAATCCCAATCACCAGTAAGGTTTGAAAACCACTGTTAAATAATGTTCCCAGGCTGTTTTCAATATCGTCAGCTGAATTAAAAACCGTATCAATTTTAATCGTTTGTGGAATTTGCCCCGTAGCGTAAAAATCATCAACCGTAGCTAAAGACTCTGCTACCACACGCGGCACGTTGGTTTTGGTTTCCGCTTTTAATACGTCGATTGAAATAAATCGAGCCGAAGGTTCTCCGGTTGAAATTAATTTCTCGACATCAAGTTCATCAAACTCGCGGCGAACTTCCCCTAGATCTTCTAGCCGGATAACTTGACCAGAACGAGTCTGCAATGGCAGCGTCATAAATTCAGACACAGATTCAATTTCGCCCGCCACTCTTACATCAACGCCTTCACCACGAACTGAAATTGAGCCCAATGGAATATCACGATTTGAGGCATTAATTGATTGGACGACTTCGTCTAAACTAAGGCCCAAGCCCTGCAATTTAATCGGGTCAATGTAAAAGTGATATTGCTCATCTGGCACGCCACTTAAACGAGCTTCTTTAACCCCATCAATAGTTTCTATTTGGTCTGACAAAGATTCGGCAAAGGCTTTGAGCTGCGAATAAGAATAGTCCCCCGACAATGCCAGAGTCAACACGGGCGTCGAAGAAATATTGGCCTGCTCTACATTTGGATCGTCTAAAATTGAATCGGGTAATTTTTGTGAAGCGTCATCGACCGCATCTTGCACCTTGTTGGTGTTTTCGGTCATATCGGTGCCAATTTCAAACTCAACCACCACGCTCGAAATTCCGGCCGCTGAGGTCGAGGTGTACTCGGCTACATCATCAATACTGCTGATTTCTTGCTCGATTTTATCGGTCACTAAGTTCTCAACATCTTCCGCCGTAGCGCCGGGCCAAACGGTTGAAACAATCACAATTGGAATTTCAACATCTGGCGTACTTTCTTGAGGAATTGATTGGTAAGAAAAAACTCCGGCCACCACAAAAAGGAGGGCAAAAAGCAACGTTACTCGAAAGCGCTCAAGCAAAAAAGTCCATAATTGTGGTAACGCCGCTCTGTCTTGATGGTTATTCATTGTCGGCCTCAACATTAAGATTCATGGTTGCTTCGTTTTCTAGCACGTCATCACTAGTAATTTCTGACTTTGGTGCCGAAGGCATTAAATCAGAAATAATTTTTTCACCCGGCAACACTCGTTTGTAATACTCAACTACTAAGTCACCGCTTTCCAATCCGCCTACAACTTCGATATTGCTCACTACCACTCGTCCTACGACAATCTTTCGTCGCTCGGCAATGTTGTCGGGGCCAAGCACTAAGACTTCAGCTCCATCTGGCTCAAAAGAAACAGAAGAAAAAGGAATTAGATTACTTTCGCCAGCCAGACGACTCCCAATCGGAATTCGAACCGTGGCTAAATTACCCACCAAAGTCGTACTCGGTGGAATCGTAAACTCGGCCAGAATTTTTTGCGTTTGCGCGTCAATTTGCGGACTAAAGAATTTTTCAGTTACTGGGACCAGCTTGTTTTCGATTTCAATTTCAATTGAACTCGCTTGTTGAGCCTGTGATCTTTCGTCTTGAGTTAAATAAGCCACCACCTTTTTATTTTGCCCTTCGTTTACAATCGTAAACAACACTGTTCCTGGATTTACCAAGCCACCAATTCGAACTTCTTTATCGGTAATGGTACCTGAAATTGGCGCTCGCACAACTAAGTCTGCGGTGGAAGCGCCTGAAATATTTACCTGGTTTCGAGCGCCGACAATTTGCGCTTCAGCCTGAGATTTGGCGAGCTCTACGTTTGACATAGCGCTTTCCACTGCATTTCGAGCCGACAATACTTGAGACTCTGCTTGAGACTTTGTGAGCTCTAAATTCGCTAAAGCCGAATCAACGGCGTTCTGCGCCGCTAACACCGCTTGCCGAGTTTGTTCCCGAGCTCCACGAGTGTTGTCGATTGAAGCCTGGTAAGCGCCTACTCGAGCATCAATTGAATTATGGACGGCTTCAACGCCCGACAAAAAGCCTTGCACTTGCGATTCAGATATTCGCGAATTAATGGCGGTGGTTTCAATCAAAATTTCTAAATCATCAAACGTTTGTTGCAGGGACTTTAGTAGATTGAGACGCACATTTGCATCTTGAATAATTTGCGTTTCGTTGGCTCCTGCCGGTACTGGCATTAGTGCGTTCTCTCTTAAGGCCAATTGCTGACCCTGGTTTTTCACGTTCTGCCGACGAACGACATCCGTGTTTCCAATTTGTGTGTAGGCGATATCTTGGTTGTATTGATACTTGTTTGTAAATTGAACATATTTATCAATCGTATCAATCGCCGAAGTAATGAGTGTTTTTACACTTTGGGCTTCAAGTCTTAAAGATTCATAAGCTTGATCATAATTTTGGTCCTGCTGTTGAATCGTTTGAGCTAAAGATTTTTGCGCGTTCTCTACCGCAATTTCTGCGGATCGAATCGTATTTTGGTATTGCTGAACTTCAGCTTGCTCCAGTGATTTTTGCGCATTTTCAACCGCGATTTCCGCAGAACGAACATTGTTTTGCGCCGACATACGAGTGGTTTGCAAGCTACTTAACGCCGATTGATAATTAATGGCGGCAGGGTCTCCGGTAGTTTTAAAGCTTGCAAGCGCTTGGCCAGCCGTAACTTGGTCTCCGACCGAAACATTTACTTGAGCAATAGTTCCATTGAGTTCAGCCTTCACATCAATATTGGAATCTGAAACGACTTGCCCGAGCACCGTTCGGTATTCAACGGGCGTCCATGAGCCATAGTCAACCACCTCGGCCTGCTTCTCGACTATCTCGGTTTCTGTAGAATTGTTTTCTTCCTCTATTTCCGCAGGGGCCGCCTTATCTGACGTTAAATATTTAAAGACTATAAACATTAATAAAATAATGCTCGCGGCTATAAGTTTTCGTTTGTTAGTTTTGTAAAATGAATTCATAGGTTTTAACACAATCTTTACATTGTACCATTTTTATATTTTTATTTCAAATTAACACAAATAAATTCTCTCTACTTTTTTAATGACTTTTCTGGCTCTTAATCAACGAATCGGTTAGTATTTTTATGACTCAAAACATGGCACAAATACAAATAGTTTATGGCTCTAATAGTGGAAACACTAAAATGGTGTGCGAATACATTGCCGCTTTTCTTAGCGAACACGGACACCTAGTTAAAATTGATCGATGTGAACATTATCCTGAAGATAAACTTTCGGGTCACGACTTACTAATTTTGGGCTGTAGCACCTACGAGCATGGAGCTTTAGAGGATCATTTCAGGTATAGTTTTTGGCCGCGCATTCAAGACATTGATCTGGCGGGACAAAAAGCGGCCGTGGTTGGTTTAGGGGATAGTAAGTACGATACGGATTACAATATTGAATCGGGCCGAATACTTGCCAAATATATCGAGGAGCATAATGGGGAGTTAGTGCACGAAAATCTAATGATTAATAAATGTCCGCTCTCTCAACTAGAGCATAAAGTGAAAATCTGGGTAGAAGACTTAAATAAAAAAATCTAAATGGAACGTTTAAAAATTAGAGTCGTCGGACACTCGGGTTATGGAGGGTTGCTTTCTACGGGCTCCATCATTGCCAAAGCCTTAGAACATCTGGGTTTTTATGTGGTCGCGGACCGAGAATATCCTTCACTCATTAAAGGCGGTACGTCTTGTTTTACGATTAATGCCAGTCGAGAATCGATTAACAGTTTATCAGCCCGGCCAGATATTTTAGTGGCGATTGATAAACCGTGCTTACTGAAATATTTCAAAACCCTCAATGATGGCGGAACGTTGGTGCACGGATATGAGAGACTCAGTGGTATTACTGAAATTTTAGAAGAAGCGGTTAAGCGCGATATTAACGTGGCGCATTTAAACGGTCGTGAAATCACCCATGAAGCTGGTGGGAGTGAGCGAATGAAAAACGTGGTGCTGATTGGAATGCTTTGGAAAGTTTTAGGCCTGCCCTACGAAACCATTGCCGATCAAATTAAAGACCAGTTCGCCAGCAAGCCAAATATCATTCCACCAAATTTGAAATGTGCAAAACTGGGCTACGAAAGAACCGAAACTTTTAAAACCATTGAACTCCCAAAAAACAAACCTAAAACGGCCTTTATGGACGGTAATTACGCCCTGGCTTTAGGCGCTATTCATGCGGGTGTCCGAGCTTATTACGCGTATCCAATGAGTCCTTCGACGCATCTTTTGACCCACATGGCTAACCACGCCAAAGAGTTTGGGTACGTCGTCAAACAAGCCGAAGATGAAATTACAGTCGCCAATTTGGCCCTTGGCTCTATGCACGCTGGTACCCGCGCGTTGTGTGCTACTTCTGGTGGAGGGTTTGATTTAATGACCGAAACCGTATCGCTTTCGGGAACAATTGAAACGCCGTTTGTTTGTTGTTTATTTCAACGACCTGGACCTGCCACAGGACTACCAACTTGGACCGCTCAAGGAGATTTAAACCTAGCTATGCACGGTGGACATGGTGAATTTGCACGCATGGTTATTGCCGCTTCTGACCCAACCGATCACTTTGAACTAATTCAACATGCACTCAATTTTGCCGAAGAATTTCAAATGCCAGTGATACTTCTCTCTGACAAAGTTTCAGCCGAACAATACGTTTCCGTTCCGCCACTACAACAAAACACCATTCCGATTAAACGCGGTTTAGTGGCCAAACAAGATTTAGAAAAACTAAAAAATACCGATCGTTTTGAAGTCACCGAAAGTGGACTTTCAAAAAGATGGCTACCAGGCGAAACCGAGGCTTACTATTTTGCAAATGGGGATGAACACGACTCTGAAGGGATTTTAGATGAAGAAGAAACCGCTGGAGATATGTACGCTAAACGCATACGGAAATTAGATTTTGCGGCTAATTCAGTGCCAGAGCCTAAGATTTATGGCGAAAACAAAAATGCCGATATCTCATTTGTGGGTTGGGGCAGCACAAAAGGGCCATTGCTTGACGCTATAAACGACGCTAAAGCGAATGGCTTAAGGGTAAATTACCTGCATTACAGCTTTGTTTCACCGCTTAAAACAGACACCCTAAACCAATTTTTCGCCGACAATAAAAATGTGCATTTAGCCGAAGGGAATTACACCGGTCAACTAGGAAACTTAATTGAACAACAAACGCAAAACCGTTTCAAAGGTCGAATGCTCAAATGGAACGGCCGACCATTTTTTACTGAAGATTTAGATAAATATATTAAAGAAAATAAATAACCATGACGACCCCAAAATTACAGGCTCTCGTGGACGCGCAAAAAATCTATAACGATTACACCCTACGTGATGACAACATCAATTGGTGGTGTGGCGGTTGTGGAAATTATCCGATTCAAAATGCTCTTAAACGCGCCTTATCGCTAGAAGGCCTAGGTCGTCGTGACGTGATGTTTTGTTTTGATGTGGGTTGTAGCGGCAATGGATCTGATAAAATCGAAGCCAACACCATTCACGGTCTGCACGGACGAGTGCTGCCGCTAGCGGCCGGCTTCAAAATTGCCAATCATAAAATGCAGGTAATTGCCGAAGCGGGCGACGGCGCTACTTTTTCTGAGGGGATAGCCCACTTAGCGCACGCGGTTCGAAATGATTACCCGGTTTTATTTATTCTGCACGACAACCAAAATTACGCGTTAACGACTGGGCAGCCCTCCGCTTTAACTCCAAAATGCCAAAGCATGAACTGTGCCCCAGAAGGCTTAGAAATTGAACCTTTTCACCCGCTTGAAGTCGTGCTCGGTTTAAAACCCTCTTTTGTAGCGCAAACTTGTAGTGCTGATATTGACCACATGACAGAGACCATTCAAAAAGGCTTAGCTCATAAAGGATTTGCGTTTATCAACGTGTTACAAGCCTGCCCAACCTATAACAAATTTATCACTCATGAGTGGTATTTAGAACACATTCAAAGATTGCCTGAAGAACACGATCCAACCGATATGGAATCGGCTAGAAAATACGCTTTCAGTAGTGACCCGTTTTATCTCGGCCAAATTTACCATAACCCAGAACGCCAAAACTTTTTAGAAACGGTCGCTCATCGGGATGAAAATTCTGCTCGTTTAATTGATGAAGTCGCGCACCAAGACATTAGCCGATTGCTGGCTAAGTTCTAAAGACAAATGTTTGAGTACCTGCAAAATGGCCTCTGGATTATTGAAGCCATCTCGGTTGGAGCCATGTTTAGTTTTACTTACTTTTTAGCCCTCAAAAAAAGATGGGCGTGGTTTTTATATCTTGTTTTTTGTGTTGGGATGCTGATCGTTTTTACGCAGAAAGAATCATGGATAACGGTTATGAATCAGTTTGCCACCATGTTTTTAGCAATTCGAAATATTATCATTTGGGATTGGTCAGATGAAAAACGAAAGCGAGCCCTCCTTACAGATTACGCCATCATTCCATGGTTCGTGTCCAGTGTGATTATTTTCTGGCCCGGAACCGTAATAAATGCTTGGTGGGAAGTTCTGATGTGGGTTTTTATTATCACTAAACAAGTCTCTTGGGGACGTAAAAGTCGCGGTGGCTGGTGGATACTTATCGGGCAACATATTTTTGCCACGGGCTTTAATATTGTCAGTGGCACGTTTGTATTGTTGATTCGACCAGTGGTAGAAATTAGTTTAGCCATTTATGGGCTGCGGAAATGGAAGTAGAATTACAGCTTCCGTTCCAACTCCATGATTTGATCTCGTAATAGTGCAGCCCGTTCAAAGTCTAAGTTCTCTACCGATAAATTCATTTCGGCATCGAGTTCTTTAACCATCCGTTTCACGTCTTCTTTTTTGCTGACTTTTTTAAAATCTCGAGTTTTGCCGCCCAAGTCTTTAGAAATATCAACGATCGATTTTTTAATCGTGGTCGGCGTAATGCCGTGCTTGGTATTGTAGTCCTCTTGAACGGTTCGACGACGATTAGTTTCCCCAATGGCTGCGTCCATAGCGGGCGTCATTTTATCAGCGTACATCACGACTCTACCGTGGCTATTACGAGCCGCTCGACCAATAATTTGCAATAAAGAATCTCGCGAACGAAGGAAACCTTGTTTATCGGCATCTAAAATTAAAATCACCGATACCTCTGGTAAATCCAGCCCTTCACGTAGCAAGTTAATTCCCACTACCACATCAATTTTCCCTTGACGCAGCTCGGTTAGAATTTGAATTCGTTCCAGCGTTTCAATTTCTGAATGCAGGTATTTAGACTTTAAACCTTGTTCAATAAAATATTCTGATAAATCTTCGGCTGATTTTTTGGTCACCGTCGTCACCAAAACTCGATCGCCTTTTTTAATGGTGGCGGTCACTTCTTCCATAATATTATCGACTTGGTTTTCGGTTGGGCGCACTTCAATTATCGGGTCTAAAAGACCGGTCGGACGAATGATCTGTTCGATAATATTTTCTTTATCCGTTTGTTCGTATTCATATTTGCCAGGGGTGGCCGATACATAAATCGCTTGTTTGACTCGTTGTTCAAACTCAGGGAATTTCAGCGGACGATTGTCCATCGCGCTTGGAAGCCTAAACCCGTGTTCAATTAAGCTTTGTTTTCGGCTCAAATTTCCGTTGAACATTCCCCCAATTTGTGGAATCGAAATATGCGATTCATCCACAAAACACATGAAATCTTTTGGAAAGTAGTCGAGCAAAGTAGCCGGTGGGTGGCCGGCTCCAGATTTATTAAGGTAAGAAACGTAATTTTCGATTCCGTTCACATAACCCATTTCGCGCAACATTTCGATATCGTACTTAGTTCGTTGCTGTAAACGGTGGGCCGCCAAATTATTTCCCATACCTTGCAGCTCTTTTAAACGAATATCTAAATCTTTTTCTATGCCATACGTTGCTTTTTCAATGACATCGGCCGTGGTAACCTGATGTTTGGCTGGAAAGATCGTGCATTCTTCTAACACCGCCACGGTTGACCCCGTAAAGCCATCAACTTCGGTGATGGTTTCTAAATCGTCGCCCCAAAATTCAAGCTGAAAAGCGGTATCCGAATTGGGTGGAAAGATCGTGATAATATCGCCGAGCACTTCAAACGTTCCTCGCTCAAAATCGGTTTTAACTCTTTGAAACTGAATATCGACTAAACTGCGTAAAAAATCAGCCCGTGGATATTTTTCACCCCGTTTAATATGCAGCGCTAGTTTTTCATAGGTTTCAACGTCCCCTAAACCGTAGATACAAGACACAGACGAAATGATAATCACGTCTTTACGCGTTAATAAATTTACCGTCGCGGCATGACGAAACTTGGTAATTTCCTCATTAATGGTCGCCTCTTTTTCAATATAGGTATCAGTGCGAGCAATATACGCCTCTGGTTGGTAATAATCGTAATATGAGACAAAGTAACTCACCGCGTTATTGGGAAAAAACTGTTGAAACTCAGCACAAAGCTGGGCCGCTAAGGTTTTATTATGCGCTAAAATTAAAGTTGGACGTTGGACTTCGTTAATAATGTTGGCCATCGTAAACGTTTTCCCAGTTCCAGTGGCCCCGAGTAAAGTTTGGTGACGCAACCCATTGTTAAGACCTTTCACCAAGGATTTAATCGCTTTTGGTTGATCCCCAGTAGGTTTAAAGTCGGAAGCCAGTGTAAATAGTTTTTTAGACATAAGCCGGAGAGTATTGCCCGAATACCAAAAAATTGCAACCTAATCTGATTTGGAAAGGATTATATCGCAATTATAACTAAGAGGTATTAACTATTTTTTATACTTATCCAAAAACTCTTCGGCCTTGGTTTTGCCTTCATCAAAGAGCTTTTTTCCAGTTTCGGCTACATCCGCTCGAGTTTCAGAACCTTTTTTAGGGGCAAATAAAAGCGAGGCCACAGAACCCACGGCGCCACCAACGACAATACCGGTAATAATACCTCCGTACCCTTTTTTCTTTTTGGTTTGTGGCATTACTGAATCCAGTAATTCTTCTGTTTTTGATTTTCTAAAGAGTCCCATATTTTTTAATTATCGAGGTGAATTAAGCTTTGCTCAAGAGAGTGACCACCTGGGTGGAGTTTAGCGTTATCAAATTCTAAACGCAATTGAGCCTTTAAGCCTGATTTAAGCGCGTCTGTGATAGATTTAAAATCAGCTTCTATTAAATCGTCGGTTAAAGTCTGATCTTTAGATCTGAAGCTTAAATGAAAAGCGAGGTTTTTTAGATCCGCACCCAATTTGTTTGGATCTCTGTATTCATCAAACAAATCGATTGATTCTAAAAATTTAGCGGCATTTTGAGCTGTTTTTACCACTTCTCCCATAAGCACTTTTTCCGGCATGACGAGGGAAACATCTCGATGAACACTCGGGAAAGAGCTTAGTTTTTCATAAGCTTCTGTGTGCGTATTAAGTTCGGCTTCAATAACCGCCATGTCTAATTCTGCCAAAGCAATAGTGGCTGGTTTATGTGGTAAAAACAAAGGATGTAAGACACAAATAGTGCCGATTAATTTTCCGTTCACCAATATTTCAGCCGTCTTAGCTGGGTGCTGATAGGGCTTAACGTTTTGCGCCGGTCGCGTTTCTATATTTGATAACCCCAGGCTTTCGAGCCAAAGCGTTAATTCAGACTTTAAATTATAAAATTGCTGATTTTCAGACTTGGCAACTAAACTCGCACGCAAAAGCAACAATTCTGATTTTTCAGTCGGCAGAACATTGCCCGCTGGGTGATAAGTACGACCCAATTCGTAAAAAGCTAATTCCCCCTGAGTTCGCAACTCAGATTCTAAATGCTTAAGGGTGTTACTCACTAAGCTGCGACGTAGAAACTGATATTCATCTGAAAGCGGATTTTCAATTTCTGTGTACTCCGTTTCGCCCGTTAAAGCTTGATCTTCGCCTTTAACAAAAGAGTAGTTCATCAATTCTAGAAAACCATTAGCGCTCCAGAAATCGCGGGTTTTCCATTCCAGAGTGCGGAGTTTATTTTCAACTGGCGGTTGTACCGGCAGGGTTGGCAGGGTACTCGGAATGTTTTCAAAACCATACATTCGAATCACTTCTTCTATAATATCTTCAGCTATAGAAACATCCTTAGTTGAGCGAAAGAAAGGGACCTCAATGTGCCATGGGGTTTTACTGCTATCAACCTTAAAACCTAAGCGGTAGAGCTTATCCTCCATAAACTTAGGGGAAATATCGACCCCGGCAATCTGACTGACTCTACTTGGGTCAAGTTCCAACTTAAGTCGCGTTTGCGGTTGCGGGAAAATATCGGTTAATCCAGCCGTAATTTTTGCCTTTGGGCAATAATCTAAAGCCATTTCGGCCGCAGCTAGCAAGGCTCTTTGGCATTTTTCTGGGGCGAGTGATTTCTCGTAACGCATCGAACTTTCGGTTCTAATACCGTGTCTTTGTGCGGTTTTACGAACCATCACCGGATCCCAGTTGGCGGCTTCAAATAAAATATTGGTGGTACTGGAAGAAACTGAACTTGCAAGTCCCCCCATAATTCCAGCAATTGAAAGAGGCTTAACACTATCGGCTACCACCATATCTTCGGCGGTAAGCTCATATTCATTCCCATCAAGCGCGACTAATTTTTCACCTTCTTTGGCTAATCGAACGACGATTGAACCTTCAATTTTATCCGCATCAAACACATGCATCGGTTGGCCAAATTCCAGCATAATCCAATTGGTAATGTCAACGATGTTCGAAAGTGATTTTGTACCCAACTGCTCAAGGCGAAAGGTTTTTGATGGATCATTAGCCGTCACCCTAACGCCTTCAATTGGTAAAGCACAAAAGCGTCGACAACCATCCGTTTGAATCTCAACCTGAAATGGCGCTACCTCTGGTAAACTCACTACTGGTTCTGGTAATCGCAAATTCACCCCGTAAATAGTGGCTAATTCACGCGCAAAACCACGATGCCCCATCAAATCAGGACGGTGCGTCAAACTCTTATTATCAATATCAAACAAGGTGTCACTTAAGCTTTCAACGGCTTCACTAAGTGGCTTTCCAACTAAACTTTCGTCGCTTATACGTAGGAGCGTTTCGTTTTTCAAACCCAGCTCACGATTATCGCACACCATGCCTTCTGATTTGTGCCCTTGAATTTCACTGTTTTTAATTTCTATACCTGACCCTAAACGAGCACCGTCTAACGCCACCGGCACTATTTCACCATCAGCCAGCGGATGAACCGAACCAAAGACGATTTGCTTTTGACCTTGGGCGCCCACATCAAACTGTCCGATGTGCAGTTTATCTGAATCGGCTATTTTAACGTGCGAAATCAATTTCCCGACAAAAACACCGGCAAAACTGTCGGCAACCTTAATGGTTTCTTCAAGTTCAGCCGTGTGAAGTGTTAGTTTTTCACCCACCACTTCGGCGCTTTCATTGATCGTCACAAAGTCTTGCAGCCATTGCCAAGAAATTTTCATACACTAAGCCTTATTTAACGGCACTAATCTATAAATTATGATCATTAAAGCAACCTTAAAAAGCCGACTAGATTTGAGTGTGAGGGGCGCAACAAAGGTTGTTGCGCCCACTCGGCTGGCAGATGGTTCAGGCGGCACTGGATACAGCGGCTTGCGCTCCAAAGCGCACTGCGGCTGCCACGCCTTTTACGCCCTTGTAGGTCGTCTGCGAGAGCCATACGCGGCCCTGCTTTTGGTTGCAGAGCAAAATTCCGCTCTGTGCCGTTCCCACATTGGGAAACACGAGCGTCTTTGCGGCCGCATCATAGCCGACGTTTTCGACCGGAATGCCATAGGCCACGAAGAGGTCGTGTAGCACGAACGCTTCCTCGGCAATGGAATCTGCCAGCCTGACTGGCTGCGTGAAGGTAGACGGTGTTTGGGTCATAATGACCTCCCTAAAGTTGAAAAGAACCATCTGACGAAACCAAGATGATCCTTCTTAGGTTGATATCAGACCATACGGTCGGTTTCGTATAATTATTTTAATAACAATCTTCTAAAAAGTCAATCAAAGCTGATTCACCGGCAGTCCTAGTTTTGATTCCAACGCCGCTGGCATAATCCAAATACCGTCTTTTTCCGCTTCAATCTCAGTCAATCCAATTTCTTGCCGGGCACAAATCATGCCGCGTGAAACTTCGCCACGAATGTCGCGTTCCCCAATAATAAAACCGCCTCCTAAATCTGTGCCAAGGGTGGCCACTGGCACAATTTGTCCTTCAGCAATGTTCGCGCCACCACATAAAATTTGCTCGGTTTTACCATTCCCTAAATCACATTCGGTTACCTGAACTTTAGTTACTTTTTCACTGGAATGAGGTCGAATAGATTCAATTTTTCCTACTACCACCGAATCGGCCACGACTTGCAGCTTGGCTCGATCTTCGTCTGAAAGACCTAAATCGACTGCATGGTTATGACAACCACCGCAACATTCTTTTTCGTTTGATTTGTCTGAACCGCCCTTGAAAATACTTTTTATAAAATTGAAAATCATAGTTTTTAAGTTAAATACGCTTGCACAGACTATTGATAAATTTCGCTTTGCTCAAGTCATTTACGAACACAAAACCAAATTGAGGCCCTAAAATTGGTGCACAAAATCATCTCAGTCGCTACAATAGTTTTAAAATAGGCAGAGAAATTACCTGCCGCTAGCTAAACAACCACAAAAACCATGTCTAAAAGCACTGCCTTGTTTCGCTACAAAAAGATAATTTGGATTACTTTTTTTGTGATCGAAGCCTTTCTGGTTCTTTTTTTTATATTGCGTCTATTTGCCGCAAACCCTGAAGCCGGTCTCGCGCAGTTAATTTATCCAGTCAGCCAATTATTATTACTCCCTTTTAATGACCTGTTCCCCGTTACGGAACTGGGGCCAAGTCGTATAGAAATTAACGCCTTAGTAGCCCTAGTCATTTATTGGCTCGTCGCGATTCTCCTGAGTAAAATATTACAAGCTGCCACACCCGTTTCTTCAAGAGAAGCCAAAGAAGAACTGCACCGTGACGATTTATAAAAAACCCAAACTCATAGAGCCCGGGTTTGATAATAAATGATTTTTTAACATTAAAATTTCTTATTCTCCGCTCCCTCCGTCTGGCATTAGCCCATCAGGTAAAGAGATATTAATGTCGGGTTCGGCCGCTTGTTGACCTTGCCCAAAACCGCTGGTGTAAGCCAGATACCCGACAATCCCAACAAGAATAATTACAATTATTCCCAGCAAAAACCCATTTGTAGCCGATCCGTTTTCTTCTGCCATTTTAATTAAGAGTTAATAATTACAAATACATTGTTATTTACTGTTAATAAAAAAGCAATTACTTTTTATGGATTACTTATCGGTTCGCCCGCTATCAAACATAATTTGAGCCGCTCCTACTTTTCCTTCCAGCCCAATCATCGCTCTCATTTTAGGAGCGCTTTCTGGTAATAGTACCACCGCCATTTCGCTGAGTAAAACTAAATAATCAAACAGCTCGGTAAAAATCTTGCTGGCCGCATCAGCGTCAATCTTCGCCAGCTTCCAGACTTCTGTTTCATTTAAACGTTGATTCGCTGCATCGACGGTCGCGAAATAAAAATCATAAGCCCCTTTGAGCTGTTTTTGCTCTAACAAGCTTTCAAATTTTTCGAATTCTGGTTTCAAATCTAAACCAGCGTTATTTAAATCAACTTGCCCATCACAAAACTTAGTTATTAAAACGGTTACACGGTTAAACAAGTTCCCAACGCCTCCCGCCAATTTAGTTCTATAGAACTCAGCAAAATTTTCAGCTGAAAAATCACCGTCGCTGCCAAATTCAAAGCTACTTAAAAGCCCGGCTCTTAAAGCATCGTTTCCGTACTGCACCGATAAATCTACGGGCGAAATCACGTTCCCCAAACTTTTAGACATCTTCGTGCCATCAATCGTAAAAAATCCGTGCGCAAACACGCCCTTTGGCAAAGGAATCCCGGCCGCCATCAACATGGCCGGCCAAATAACACAATGAAAACGAGTGATATCTTTTCCAATAATATGAAAAGCCGATTCCCAAAAGTGCTCTCTTTCTGGAGTTCTGATGCCAGAATAGTAATTAATCAGCGCATCAAACCACACGTAGACTTTATGGGCGGGATCCATTGGCAGAGAGATTCCAAACTCAGCGGTTTCTCGGCTGACAGATACATCTTCCAGACCAGATTTAATAAAACTGATAATTTCGTTTTTCTTAGATCTAGGTTGCAACCAATCTGGGTTTTTCTCATACCACTCCAGCAAAGGCTTTTCGTAAGCACTTAAACGGAAAAAATAATTCGTTTCATCTAAATGTTTGATGTCTTGGTTTGGATGATCAATGCACCGACCCGCTTCGTTTAAATCAGATGACTTTTTAAACGTTTCACAGCCCGTGCAATACAAACCTTTATAGGTGCCTTTATAGATATCCCCTTTATCGTAAATTTTTTGAAATAATTCGTGTACCGTATCCACATGGCGAGCTTCGGTGGTTCGAATAAAATCATTATAGCTGATACCGATTGTATCCCAGGTAGACTGCCAGCGCGCCGCCATATCTTTTAAATACACCTCAATACTTACGCCCGCTTTTGCGGCCGCATCAACTGTTTTTTGCGAATTTTCATCCGTTCCTGTTAAAAAGAAAACTTCGTTATTTCCCAGCTGCATTCTAGCAAAACGAGCCAACGTATCAGTGGCTAAAGTACAGTATGAGTGCCCAATATGAGGCACATCATTTACGTAATAAATTGGAGTTGTTAAATAAGAAGCTACTTTCATCGAGCCAGATTCTACTCACATTTAAGCAATAAAACTAATACATCTGTACCAGCCTTACTTGCAATTTGGTAAAATCAGCTATCATAGCAGGGATGAAATACGCTTATGTTCACAAAAATCTGCGCCAGTTAAATCTGGAAAAAATGGTTATTTTTGGCTGCCATTTAATAACCATGATCGCCTGCTTCCTCCCTTGGTTTGCCGCCACACCAGCCTATGAAAGAATTTTCTATTACAGCAGTTTTCGAGGTCCAGGTTTCTTAATTGGGATTTGTATTTTTTTAATTTCTTTCAGCGTGGTGGTAACTTTTTTAGACAAAATTTTAGAAAGAAATGCGATCAAAATGCCTTTTAGCGAAAATTATTTTTTCTTAGGAGCGGGTATCCAACAAGTTTTTCTTATTGTGCTAATGTGGTCTGTGCTACTGGCAACCGGCAATAATTACGCCGAACACTCACTGCGATTTGGTATATTTGTCGCTTTTGCGGTTCAAATATGTGCCTTGGTAGCGACTTTTTTAAATTTCCAACTTGATAAACAACACGAAGCGAAGGCTTTCTTCCAACACCCAGAAGTTCCTAAACCAGCTCAAAGCAATGCCAACCACCCCAAATAATAAACCGGCCGACTCATTTTTGAATGAATTTCAGCTTGAAGGCAAAAGTACCGAAGGCGGTAAAATTGCCCTTGAAGACTGGGAAGAATCCATGGATGGCGTTAACAAAATTGTCACGCCTGAAACCCGAGAAGCCTTTAAAAATATTGATTGGGAAAATGTTCCTCGTCATAAAATGGCGATCTATTGCCACGATTGCCGTGCTATTGTGCCTGCCGAACTCAAAACCTTTGGACGAAGAACTCGTGAAGTTTGCGGACAATGTCGATCTAAAAAAATTTCTAAAGGCCGTGAGGACGCTCTTAAGGTTTACTACCATTTAGTAGACCGTGACGGCGAAGAAATCGAGCAAAAGCCTCGCCCTAAAAGAGATTTCACTAAAACAAACGATAGGCCACCGCGCCGATCAAATCGGTCGAATCCAAAACCATTCAATCGAGATAATCAATCTGGACCAAAGCCAAATACCAGTAAATAGACTTTTAGCTCCATTCTTGAGTTTAAATTTAAGTTGAAACTTAGTAAGTAACAGCTGTTTTTTTTCTGCAAATGCAGAAACAAGTTTTCTATAATAATTAAAAAAAAGCCCAAGCGGGAAACACTGGCCACAATGTATACACACCAAAATAAATCTATTACTGCCTTAAACAGATTTTAAACAAAATAATTGACGCAAAAATATACGATGTGTATACTCCTGTATGCAATGAGTATTTTAGAACTTGATTCCAAACAAGCCCAAGCGGTTAAGCACATCCGAAATTTTGTAAATCAAAACGGACGCATGCCTTCTGTAAGGGAATTAATGCAAGCCATGGAATACAAATCGCCACGTTCTGCGTCGGTGATGCTCGATAAACTCGTGCAAAATGGTGTGTTAAACCGGTGCCCACAAACCCGGAAACTAAACTTTAACGACGGTGTGTTGGCGCAAAGCACAAATACCAGCACCGTCGAAGTGCCACTTATTGGTACCACTTCTTGTAGTGGCCCGATATTTGCCGAAGAAAGCATTGAAGCTTATTACCGAATAAGCAGCCAGCTGGCTCCCAGTGGAAACCAATATTTCTTTCTTAAAATTCAGGGCGACTCCATGGACTTAGCCGGTATCGCTCCTGGAGACATGGTGCTCATTCGTCAGCAAAACACGGCTAAATCAGGTGACCTGGTGCTCGCTTTAATTGATGACGAAGCCACTATTAAAAAATATGTTCCAGAAGACGGATTGGTAATTTTGAAGCCTTGTTCTACCAATCCAGAACATAATCCCATTATTTTAACCCACGATTTTCAAATTCAAGGCGTTGTTGTTCGTTCATTTTCTAATCTTTAAAATAAAAATGTTTTTTACCTACAAACCAACCAAATTCAGAACCCACAGTCGCTTGCCTCAATCCCCTCGTGGCAAAGTAAAAGTTCCACAAAAAAGACTTAAATATGCACACAGTGCCTTTGCTTATAAAAGCCTTATCCGAACTTAAATTTACATGAAGAAGTCCGCTTGCCTTCGAAAATAAAGCAATCAATAACTAAATTAACTAATCTTTAAAAACTATGGCTAAAAAAGAAATCGATACCGGAAGACAAGAAGCGCTTAAAGCAGCTTTATCACAAATTGAAAAAAATTTTGGAAAGGGCGCCATCATGAGAATGGGAGACCAAGAAGTGGTCAAGCTCCCAAAAGTTTCATCGGGCTCAATCTCAATAGATTTGGCTTTAGGCGGCGGATACCCAAAAGGAAGAATCATTGAAGTTTATGGACCTGAATCATCTGGTAAAACTACCCTTTGTTTGCACGCCACAGCCGAGTTTCAAAAAGCGGGCGGGGTTGTCGCCTTTATCGATGCAGAACACGCTCTTGACCCAGCCTACGCAGCGAAAGTAGGGGTTGATGTTGATAACTTACTGCTTTCACAACCAGACTCTGGAGAACAAGCGCTTGATATTTGTGAAGCCTTGGTGCGTTCTGGTGGAGTAGACCTAATCGTTGTCGATTCGGTAGCGGCCTTAACTCCGCGAGCGGAAATTGAAGGCGACATGGGAGACAGTCACATGGGACTACAGGCGCGTCTAATGAGCCAAGCCCTTCGTAAACTAACCGCTACGGCGGCTAAAATGGGTACGACTATTATTTTTATCAATCAACTGCGTATGAAAATCGGAGTTATGTTTGGTAACCCCGAAACCACTACGGGAGGGAATGCCCTTAAATTTTACGCTTCGGTTCGGGTAGAAGTTCGTAAGGGTGGAAAACTAGAAACTGGAACGGGTGACGACAAAGAAGCTCATGGTAACGAGGCGCGAATCAAAGTGGTGAAAAACAAAGTAGCTCCTCCTTTCAAAACAGCCACCGTTGATATTGTCTTCAACGAAGGGATTTCAAAAGCTGGAGACCTGCTCGATGTAGCCGTTAAGCTTGATATTATTCAAAAAGCTGGCGCGTTCTACAGTTATCTTGATACCAAACTTGGACAAGGAAAAGCCAAAGCGGTGGATTTCTTAAAAGCCAACCCTGATTTAATGACTGAAATTGATACTTTAGTCCGAGAAAAAGCTGGTGTGTAATGACAAGACTGCTTCATAAACATAAAACTCTTCAACTCATTTGTTGAAGAGTTTTTTTTAAAAGAAGCTTTTAAAATAATTAAAAAACTATATACTTGTAAATGAATTTTAACCTACAAAAAAATGACCTTTAAAGTAGATCCACTCCCATACGCCTACAATGCTCTAGAGCCACATATTGATGCCAGAACCATGGAAATTCATCACACAAAACACCACGAAGCGTATGCCGCTAAAGGAAACGCGGCCGTCGAAGGTACTGATTTTGCCGGCAAGACTCCACGAGAAATTCTAACGAACGTTGATCACCTGCCAATTGATAGAAAATCAGCCATCATAAACAATGTAGGCGGTTTTTGTAATCATAACTTCTTTTGGATGATTCTTTCTCCTGAAGGCGGAGACGCCCCAACAGGCAGACTCGCTGAATCAATTAACGATACTTTTGGTAGTTTTGAAAAAATGAAAGAAGAATTTGAAGCCGCCGCTGCTGGTCAATTTGGATCTGGTTGGGCGTGGTTAGTGGTAAAAGATACAGAACTCAAAATTATTTCTACGGCAAATCAAGACTCTCCATTATCACTCGGTTATAATCGAATTATTGGTTTAGATGTTTGGGAACACGCCTATTACCTAAAATACCAAAACAAAAGACCCGATTATATTAGCGCTTTCTGGAACTGCGTTAACTGGGATAAAGCCGAAGAGCTTTACGTTAATGGTGGTGTTTAAACAGTGATATAGGTTCAATCGCATAACAAGGTCTTAGTTCTTAGCTAAGGCCTTGTTCAAAAAATGGACCCGCGGCAGGAGGAGAAAGCCGCGGGTCCGATTGCGATGACTGGCTTGGGAGGAGTTCCTCTGACAGGAGGTAACTTGGGTTGAACTCAACTCGTATCCAAGGAATGACATCGCGAACACTAGAGCGAGATTTATTAAATAATAAATACTGGCTACGGTTAAATATGTTGTCTGTTTTTTAGGGTTTGTCAAAATTTTGCGCATGAGACACCATGTCCACCTTACGACGCAAGTACCACATAGAAAGCATCGCAATCAAAAAGGCGACCTCAGGCTTTGACCAGTCTAAAGCTAAATTAAATAAAGCATGTGTAATAACCGCTAAAAGCAACCCCTCTAAAACTACGGCCCGAGCAGAATGCCCTTCATAACTTTTATGATGACTTACAATCAAGTGCTCACGGGTAACGTGTAGACTCAAAACTTCTAAAATCTGTTTTTTTTGTAAGGGTTTAAAAAACACCGAAAGTGGCGACTCGTTGGCTTTTTTATTAATGGTTTTAGATAAATAAGCTGAAGCATAAAATAAACCAAATAAGGCCGTCGTAACGCCATGCAGAATGGTCGAACTCCAGAAACGACCCTGCCAAGTAAGCCAAAAATCTGCATTAAATTCCGTCATCGAATAAATTTTTGTCAGATAAACCAGATTCTCTGCCATCGCAAAACCAAGTCCCACGGCGAACCCATAAACCACTCCACCGGCCACCGTTTTAAAACGTTTATCAAATAATTCCATCGCCACAATCGCCGCCATTACTTTAAACCACTCCTCCCACCATACTTGCGCCAAAAAGCTCTCAATTCCAAACAACGTCCCAAAAGAAGCATAGGCCACCGTGGAAAGAAAACCGGCTCCCATAGCTAAAAAAAGCTGTCCAATAGGATCTTTTTGTTCGCGCACTCGCTCAAAAAAAAGCAGCCAAAAACCAGCCCCTAAAAATGAAATTGGCAAAAAACTGAGCCAAAAATATTCGTGTGTAAAAACCTCCCAAAACATAAGTTAATTATCTTTTAGTCCGCCTAAACTAGCAATTAATTAAGATTGACGAACTTAGGTACTTAAGCCTTAAAACGCTTAGTATTGATGTTCTTTAAGCCCCTTTAGATTTCCTGACTTAATAAGATCAATTTCCTCTTGGTCATCTTTTTTTGAAACTAAATTATGACCATCAGAATCACTGTATTTAGCGGCAATTTTACCGTGCACTAGGGCTTCCTCTCTGGTTAAACTCTGGGTTAACTTATGAAAAACTACCTGGCAAATTCGTTCGCCTGGGTAAATACGAATTACTTGCGACGAAGTTTTATTAAGAATCGGAATCATCAGATTTCCGCAGTAAAAAGTGTCGATAATTCCGGTTAAATCAACCGATAACCCCCTGCGATTAATTGAACTTCGGGGATACAAAATACCCATAATATCTGGCGCTTCTAAACAAATTTTTTCAAGCGTTGAAGCAATAATCGATTCGCCTGGGGCTAAATCAAAATACTGTCCTGGTTTTAATTCAATTTTTTCGTAGTTATCACCCGCCGTCTCGGTTACATCTACGGCCACAATTTCGCGACCAGCCTCAGTCATCCGCCAAATTTTTGGAAGATAAAACACCGTACCAAGTCGCAAATCGACGGCATGGGGTTGGTTTTGAAATTCATCCAACTCTGGCTCAAAGGCAAGAGTCCCTTTATTGATATGCTCTCGAATTTCGTGACGCGTTAAAATCATGTAGTTTTATTTTAACACTTTATAACGCACGCACACTAAATTTTCGTCTAAAGTGCTGACTTCTTGCAATTCAAGTTTTAAATCGAGCGCTTCGTTAAACAAGCTCAGTCCTGAACCAAACACGAGCGGTGAAATAGTTAGAATGATTTCATCAATCAGATTTTCTGTCGCAAACAAAGTGTTTATTTGGGCCCCACCTCCCAGCACTACCGCTTTAAAGCCTTCGTTTGATAATTGATCTAAAAGTTCCTGTGGTTTTGCGTCGGTGAACTCTAGTTCAGCCTCGTCATACTCGCTGTCTCTAGATTTAGGCTTTCGAGTCAAAATGACGTTTTTTCTGCCTGGCAAAGGTTTTCCTATCGTGTCATAAGTCGAAGATCCCATAATTAAACAACCCGCTTTTTTGGTTTCCTGCATAAAGAATTTTTTATCTGCTTTCCCGGTCCAATCCGGAAAATGATCACTCGATTGAGCAATTTTTCCGTCTAAGGTTATGGCCATAAGTAGGGTCACTTTCATGAAAGGGTTTGTATCAAAAGTTTAATGTCTGACTCACTAATCGCGGGGAAATTTGCGATTCGAAAAACATCTGCTTTGGTTTTACCATAGCCCGAGCCAAGCACCAACCCCGCTTCAAGGGCTTTTGCCTTCATCTGGGTCACGATTTCCGGTTTCGCCTTAACCGCCAATACGGTGTTTGATCGATCTTCTTCGTTCTCCACATAAAAGTCTAGATCAGGATGAGCCTCCACCCAGGCCGATAAAATTTTCATTTTAGCCTCCGTATCAGCGACCAATTTTTTTAAACCACCGGCCTGATTCCAACGGGCGCATTGCTGAGCCAAAAGATAAATATTTAACACATTTGGCGTTTGAGGGGTTTGATAATTTTTTTCACGCATCGGCTTCTCTAGTTTTTGCCATTGCCAAATACCCGCCATGTTTTTTTGATCATTCGCTAGTTGCAACGACCTCTCATAAGCTTTTGGAGACACTATTAATAAGCCTAATCCGGCCGGTAAACCAAAACATTTTTGCACAGAAAAATACCATAAATCTGCGGCCCCAATAGCCAGATCAACAGCGCCCGCACAAGAAGTAATATCTACTGCCAGAAGGGCCTCTTTGAATTTTTGTCGGAGTAGTTGCAAGTCTTGAGGGGAAAGTTTTACCCCCGTACTCGTTTCGTTCGCGCAAACGGTTATTAATTCAGGGTCGTTTAAGGGCTTAACTTCGTTGAAATTTTGCTGTTTTCCCCAATCTATTAACATGTTTTCCACATTTTTGCCGAGTAATTGCGACGCATGAGAAAATTTCTCTGAAAATGCCCCATTTATAAAGTGAAAACTATTTTTTGCTACAACATTGCATATAATTGAATGCCAAGCCTGACTGGCAGAATCTAGGTAAAAGACCCGGTAATCCTCGGGAACACCTAAAAGTTTTTTTAGCTCGGTAATGCACTTGCTTGAAATGGCCGAAAAATCAGCGCTCCTGTGCGATATTTCGAGTAAACGATTATCAAGGGCCGTTTGAATATCGGCCTTAGTGTGGCTAGAGATTTGCGATGGGCCGGGGTTAAAAGTCGTTTGAAACGTGAGCATAGGGTTAATGTAAAATTCTGGTTTTAATCGTGCCTTCAAGCTCTTTTAACTGCGTCTTAAAGGTGGCTGGATTGTGATCGGCGTCAATATCTATCACCACATAACCAATATCGCCACTGGTCTGTAAAAACTGTCCCATCACATTTGCGCCACCGTCAGAAAATATTTTGTTTATTTCGCTCATCATACCGGGCTTATTTTGGTGAATATTCATGATTCGATGCGCCTGTTCGTGCCCTGGTAAAGCGACTTCAGGAAAGTTAACCGCTGAAGCGGTTGATCCATTATCAGAATATTTCACTAACTTTTCGGCCACTTCAACTCCGATGTTAGCCTGCGCTTCTTGAGTACTTCCCCCAACATGAGGCGTAATAATCACGTTTTCAATCCCTCTGATCGGAGAAACAAAGGCTTCATCTTTGCCCTTAGGCTCAACGGGAAACACATCTAAAGCCGCCCCACCAATATGCCCTGATTTGAGAGCTTCGGCTAAGGCTTCAATATCTACCACCGTCCCTCGGGCATAATTTATAAGATGGCTGCCTGGCTTCATTTTGGCCAGGGTTTCAGCATTAATCATATCCTTGGTGCTAGGTGTTTCAGGTACGTGCAGCGTTAACACATCCGAAATTTTTAGTAACTCATCTAAAGAACTCACCCCTTGGGCGTTGCCATGCGCTAATTTGTTTTCGGTATCATAAAAATACACATGCATACCGAGCGCTGAAGCGATCACCGATAACTGAGATCCAATACTTCCATAACCCACAATTCCGAGTTTTTTACCTCGAACTTCATAAGAATTAGCCGCACTTTTAAGCCACTCTCCACGGTGAGCGGCCATACTTTTAGCAAACGTACCGCGCATTAAATGAATCGCTGAAGCCATCGTCAGTTCAGCCACACTGCGGGTATTAGCAAACGGGGCGTTAAAAATTGGAATCGCGCGAGCGCGAGCGGCTTCTAAATCGACTTGGTTGGTACCGATACAAAAACATCCAGCAGCTACTAACTTTTCGGCCGCCGCTAAAACTTTGGCATTTAGTTGAGTTCGAGACCTTATCCCTAAAAAATGAACGTCTTTAATGCGTTCGATTAATTCAGCTTCTGGTAAAGCGGAACTAAGAGACTCGATATTACTGTACCCTTGATTTTTAAAATAATCGACGGCGTTTTGATGCACGCCTTCGAGTAACAAAATTTTTATCTGATCTTTATTAAGTGATTGGTTCATCCTAAAATTGGTTAGTTAATTTTTTCTAAAACTTGTCTTAACGCTTCAACAGAAGTCACAAAATGAGGCGATTCTGCTTTTACTTTCGGCCTGACTACATTGGCTCCAAAACCAATAAAATCGTCTACAACTCCTGACTTATAGGCGGCTAAATCATTACTGCCATCGCCCACTAAAATAAGTCTGTCCCTCAGGCCTCTAGCTTTTTTTAAATGATTAATGACTTCTGTCTTTCCCGCATTCGTCCAAAGCAAGCTGCTTTCATCAACCCCGGTCACATTTTCCTGTTCATCAAGGCGGAGTCCGTTACTAAAGAGTCGATCGGTACGAAGACCTAAAATTTCTATCGTCGGAATAATAGAGGGTAAAAAGCCGCCACTGACAATATAGATATCCCAGTTTTCGGCTTTTAACCAGGTCATAAGCTCGGTAAATCCAGGGGTAATGCAGTGTTTTAAGTGCTGCCCGGTCAGGGTAAAATGGACCAAATTAAGCGGGCAGACTTCCAAGCGCGCTTGTACCGATTCTTTAAAATCAAGTTCGCCGTTCATACCTTGGTTGGTGATTTTTTCAACCCGCTCCACTAAACCTTTTTTTTCTGGGTATTCCTTCAAAGCCAAAGTAATCACTTCGTCTAAAGACTCTTTGATACAAACGGTCGAATCGAAATCAAAAAATATAGTGGGCATATTAAGAGACTAATTCATCAAGATGAATTTTAGCACTACCATTTCGATCTGCAGATTTTAAAACAAACCTAACGCGGTTCCCAATTTGCCAGGCACTTAAAACTGGTAACGAGTCTGTTGTGGCGAGTAGGTCACCGTCCTCATCAAACTGGCCTTGAACTAACTCAAAACCTGATTCACCAAGCTCACCATCATAGACTCCATTTCGTAAAATTGTGGCTACCCAGCCAGTACCCTCTAAAACCTGATTTACTTCTACTAAGGTTAATTGAGTGCGAGTATTTAGAGCTTCATTAATAGAAGCCGGTATTTCTGCTTGAGTGTCTACTTCAAATCCGTTTCCAATAACATCTAATGACATAAATAAAAAAGTTAAAAATAAAAAATCAGAGTCTGTGAAAAGACTCATCGGTAAAATTCGTAACTTTTTCGACTTACACTTCTTTACGGCCTTTGCCACTTGGGCGTCTGGTTGGTCGGATGCAAGAAGTAATTTTCAACATCATTTAAAGAATATTCGCCCAATTCATCTTGGCTAGAGAATTTTTGTGATTTTAGTTTAACGTACAGTTATAAGTAAAACTAAGATTAAACCTATGCCTGTAAAAAAACTTAGCCTAGTAAACCATGAAAGCTCCGACCGTTTTTTCTCGGCCACCTCGGCTGCACCTTTAGAATTTTGGCTTTTATCATAATTTTCTAACCCTTCATAAATCAATCTTTTCCCTCTAAAAACTAGCCCATATCCAGAGTTGTAATTCCTAAAGATTGAAAGCACAATAGTTATAAAAAAACTAGTAGCAGAAAGTAATATTAGCACAATTTGAAATACACTGAGACTCCCTCCTATCAAGTCTTTTTTCGCTAACAATAAGAAGCCAATTGCGAAGGTCGAAATTGTAATAATTTGATCAAAGGTTTTCATGCCCTGCGCTACACCTACTTCAAACAATTTATTTCCATCTGAAATGAGTGATTTTTTTAGCTCAACGTCAATTTTTTGATTTTTTTTCATTTATTAAAGCACAATATTCATCTTCCCCAAACTCTCTTGCGGGTTGTATTCGGCTTTAAATTGGTCAAAAATTTCAGTTACCAACTTAGTATCACCATTCTCTGCACGATCAAAAGCATCTTGCGGACACTTAAATTTAATCGGTGAATGTACTACCCTTCGTTCCACAATTTCTTGGGCTTGAGCAAAATGAATATCGTAAATATGCGCGTTTGAAATACTGACGGTTAAGTAACCCGGTGTAACCCCAAGTTTCTCGGCTAAAAATTCTGCTAGCAAAGCAAAACCAGCGGTGTCGTGCGGATTCCCGAGCATCATATCGTTAGAACGAATCACTAAATGCAGACACAACTTACCGCCAATAATTTGCACCGTAAAGGTATAAGGGCAGGGCACGTTTTTCTTTTTCGTTCCCATTGATAAACCATCATCGCTCGGGTCCCACATCAAAATCACACCGTGCCGTGAAGTCGGCTCATCGGTTAAAAGCTGAACTAAACCATCGATTTGATCGCGGCCAAAATGCGCTCGCCACCGAAACCCGTACGCGGATTCCACACAGTTATTTTCTTCTGCAAAATTGTCCCAAATTTTTGTGAACTGTTGCAGCCATTCTAAATTTTTACCGCCCATCAAAAACCAAACCTGTTCAGCAATAAAAACCTTTAAAGGAATCTTTCGCAGCGTTAATAACGGAAACCCTTCGCTTAAATCAAACTTCATCGTCATCCCCGGTAAGCTTTTACAAACATGGCCTGTTCGTTCGTTTTTTTCTTCTATACCGTGTTCTAAAATTTCTTTTAAAATTTGTGCGTATTGTACGTCAAAAGCGTTTATATTTTCTGATTTCATAGGTGTGATCAGATTAATCTTTTTCTTAAAATTTACAAAATCCCTTCGCCATCACTTTGGCAAAGTTTTGGCTCTTTTTCTAAAAAACGCTAAACATAAATCACTATGTCTCAAACACCCCACTCGTTTACTGGAGAAGAAATTATTGCCGATGTGCTACTGGATTTTCCGACCGCGCACGAAATTTTAGCGGCGCATGGCATTGCCTGTGCTGGTTGCCATATTAATCAGTACGAAAGCCTGCGCGACGGTATCATCGCCCATTACGGCGACGAAATGTTTGAGACCGTGATGCGCGATTTAAATGAAGCCGCTGACGAATTAGGCCATGAAGCCGGAGGGGAGAAAAAAGACCCAGTTATTACCGACACGGCTAAAGAAAAAATTATCGCTTTTCAACAAGACGGTGGTAAAGAGGGGTTCGGGTTTAAAATTGAAGTGATTCAAGAATATGGTGATCCGAGCTACTTTTTAGACTTTCAAGAACGACCAGATCGAGGAGATAAAATTGTGGAGGCAAATGGAATCAGAATTTTCTGCGATATACAAAGTTACAAATGGCTGCAAAATAAAAGCATTGATTATAAAGTCGAAAACGGGGAAGAAGGTTTTAAGTTTGAAAAAGTTTAAACACCACAACAAAAAAATAAGTAGAAGACGCCCCGCAGTAATTGCGGGACGCCTTTGAGCGAGATCTTGTCAGATCAGGAACGAGCCAGCTGTAGCTGGCGAATCGCCCAACGGCCTTTGCAGGCCATAAGGAGCGTGATGGCGACCACGGCGGTAAGGCCGTAATACGGATGGTTTTTGCCGGCCAGCAATACCACCGCTAGGTCAAGGCCAGCGGCCTCCAGCAGGATGACGGCGAGAATGGCCAGAGCGGCAATCCCCCTCAAGGCTTCCACGGCTGCTCGATCAAGTTGGTGCACGTTTAACTCCTGTCAGATATGAAAAGATCTCGAATCACCAGAGACCTTTCCTCTGTGTAAATTTACACATGAAAATTGTCATGCGGGTGATTGGGCGAAATTTTGCTTTAGAAATTTTTTTGTCAAATGTCGAAATTCGTTTTTTTTAGGATGATTTGCACCAACCCCAGTTGCTCTCTAAGATAACCCCGAAACATGAAAACCATATTTTTGGCCGCGGGCAGCTCGAGTCGAATGGAACCGATAAGCGATAAAAATTTTTTAGAGTTTCTTGGCAAACCGCTCATGCTCCATTTACTAGAAAATGCTGCTAAAGCCGGTTGTACCAATTTCATAATTGTTACCAATCCAGACAACCTAAAAGCGGTTAAAGAGCTTTGCAAAAATCACGATTTTTTAAGCCCAGCTCAAGTCACCATTCAACCAAGATTGGAAGAAGGTATGGCCGGTGGAATACTCGCTGGACTTGAATTTTTAGAAGATGATGAATCAGTTCTAATTTATAACGGTAATGATTTTGTCGAAGCTGACATTATTAAAAAGATTATTAAAGAAGCGAGCTTAAATGATGGGGCTCTTTTGGGCCAGAGAAGAGCTACTTATTTCCCAGGCGGTTATTTAGAAATAAATCCGCAAGGAAAAATTCAATCTATCATTGAAAAACCAGGAGAAGGCAAAGAACCTTCAAATTTAGTAAATATAGTGGTGCACGCTTTTGCTAAAGCTGGGGACTTAAAAAAAGCCCTTAGCAACGCGCGATCAGAATCCGATGACGTATACGAGGTGGCCTTAGACGCTCTATTTAAAACCCATAACTTCAAAGCCGTTGAATACAATGGAGTTTGGCAAGCGATTAAATACCCTTGGCACGTACTCGAAATGATGGATGTACTGCTTGCAACTTCTGAGTCTTATACCAGTTCTAAAGCCGATATTGCCCCAAGTGCCACTATTAAAGGAAAACACGTAATTATTGAAGAGGGCGTTCGTATTTTTGAAAACGCGGTTATCAGCGGACCGGCTTATATCGGTAAAAATGCTGTCGTGGGTAATAACGCGCTTGTCCGAAACTCTATTATCGGAGAAAATTCCGTCATTGGTTATAACACTGAAGTGGCTCGCAGCTGGTTGGGAAAAGATATTACCAGCCATATGGCTTACATTGGAGATTCGGTTATCGCCGATAATGTTAACTTTGGGGCTTATAGTTGTACGGCCAATTTACGTCTCGATAAAAAAACTGTGCGCGTAAAAATCAAAGAAGATTTAATTGATTCAAATCACACTAAACTGGGGGCTATAGTGGGGTTTGGCACACAAATCGGGATAGGTGCAAAACTTATGCCAGGGTGCAAAACTCCGGTGCAAACCTTGATCAGACCTGGGGAGATTTGGACTTAATACCCATTCTGTTTTCCCCCCTGCTAGTTGTTTAGAAATTTGTACACATTCTAATTTAAAAGTTTTACACGCTTTTAACCCAAGTTATCCACATTTATGAAGATTCAATGAAGAACTAATTTAGTAATCAGTAAAAAGACCGTCTTATAAAAGCTCAAGTAAGAATAAATTTTATACTCCCACCCCTCCCAATAATTAACTAAACATTAAGACTAAATACTAAAAAAATTACCCTAAAACCCTTTATTAATCAACATATAAAGCTTTCCACATATCAGCCCTATTAAGACTAAGTTTATAAATCTATTATTTAAAAAAACTAAACCACTAAGAGAAAATTGTGCATTTAAATTTGTTTTTTTGATTTAATTTGACTAGAGGGGCTTAATTTCTATATTCTTTTGGCTTTTAAACGTTTTAAAAAGGCGTTTAAACAACTCGGAAGTACTGTTTTAGGCTTCGAGACAAAAAAGATTACGAGATTAGAAACGACTAAATTTTTTGTTTTAAACCTTTCATAGTGCGACCAAAACCCTAATTTTTAAGTCTTTTCTGATTGCCCATGAGCAACATCAAAAAAATCAAAGATTTCAACGCGATAGCTCTTTCTGTCGCTTCGCCGGAGGAAATTTTATCGTGGTCTCACGGTGAGGTTACTAAACCAGAGACGATTAATTATCGAACTCAAAAACCAGAACCAGACGGATTATTCTGTCAAAAAATATTCGGTCCGGTTAAAAACTGGGAATGTGCCTGTGGAAAATATAAAAGAATCCGATACAAAGGAATTGTATGTGAACGTTGTGGAGTTGAAGTAACTCGCAGTATTGTTCGTCGTGAACGAATGGGACACATTAAATTGGCAGTTCCTGTAACCCATACTTGGTTTTTAAGATCAACCCCTTCACGGATTGGTTTATTAATGGATTTATCGGTTAAACAGTTAGAACAAATTGTTTATTTTGCTTCCTATTTAGTGGTGGATGTAGATGAAGAAGAACAAGTTGAAGCGATGAGCGAACTTGAAGCCGATTACCAAAAAATTATAGAGAAAGCGAAAGAAGAAAATTCAGCGAGTTTAAAAGCCGCTAAAAAAGCAGTGAAAAACGGTGATATGACGGAAAAAGATTTAGCCGCTCTAGAAAATGAGTTGGTGATGAATTTAGAAGAAGTAAATGGAAATTTTAAAAGTGCTAAAGATGAGCTTAAAAATCTTCAAGTTGGTTTAGTACTAACCGAAACTGAATACCGGGCAATTTCAATGAAATTTGGTCATGTTTTCCGTGCTGGAATTGGTGCTGATGCGATTCGTGAAGTGATTCAACGAATGGATATGCCAAAATTTATTGACCAATTGAAAGCCGAATTGAAAGCGGCTTCGGGGCAAAAGGAGAAAAAACTTCTTAAACGGGTAAAACTCGTTTCATCACTTGAACGAAGTAATATTCGTCCTGAATGGATGATTTTAACGGTAATTCCAGTAATTCCACCAGAACTACGACCAATGGTTCAATTGGATGGAGGTCGATTTGCGACTTCTGATTTAAATGATTTGTACCGACGAGTGATTAATCGTAATTCTCGTTTGAAAAAACTAATCCAACTTGGAGCGCCTGAAATTATCTGCCGAAATGAAAAACGGATGTTGCAAGAATCTGTTGATATTTTGATTTCTAATTCAGTGCGAAATTCTCGTTCTGGAGTGAATCAAGTACAACGACGTCGACTTCGATCTCTTTCTGATATGTTGAAAGGTAAACAAGGACGATTCCGTCAAAATTTACTTGGTAAACGAGTGGATTACTCTGGTCGTTCAGTGATTGTAGTTGGTCCAACTTTAAAACTACATGAATGTGGTCTGCCTAAAAAAATTGCTTTAGAACTTTTTAAACCATTTGTGATTTCAAAATTGATTAGTTTTGAATTAGCGCACAATGTTAAAAGTGCTGAAAAACTAATTAAAAATGGTGAAAAAGTAGTATGGGATATTCTTGATGAAGTGATTGAAGGGAAATATGTGCTTCTAAATCGGGCTCCTACTCTGCATCGTCTTGGGATTCAAGCTTTCCAGCCCCGTTTAGTTGAAGGTAAAGCGATTCAATTACACCCGCTCGTATGTGCCGCTTTTAATGCGGATTTCGATGGGGATCAAATGGCGGTACATTTACCGTTATCAGCTGATGCTCAGCGTGAAGCGCGTGAAATTATTGTTTCGTCTAAAAATCTACTTAAGCCTTCAGCTGGGGAACCGATTGTTACCGCTTCACAAGATATGGTGCTTGGGTGTTATTTCTTGACCAAAATGCTCGATGGAAAATTGGGCGAAGGAATGGATTTTGCTACTGAAGAATCAGCTATTTTTGCTTACGACAGTGAACGAATTCACTTGCAAGCGAAAATTAAAATCAGACAAGGAAAAGAAATGGTCGAAACTACGGTTGGTCGAATTATTTTCAACCAAATTCTTCCAGAAGAAATGCCTTACCAAAATAAAGTGTTTGGTAAAAATGGCTTAAAAGAAGTGCTTTCACATGCCTTTACTTACTACGGAGTTGAAAGAGCGGCTAAATTGGCTGATGAAATTAAAGATCTTGGTTTCAAATTTGCGACTAAGTCTGGGATTACGGTTTCTGCTTACGATCTTCATTCACCAAAAAATAAAGATGAAATTGTGGAAAAAGCGAACGTGATTGTGAATCACATTAATGACCAATATTACTACGGTTTAATTACCGATGAAGAAAGATATAACCACACCATTAAAATTTGGTCACGTATTAAATCAGATATTACGAATGAAATGATCGCTGAATACGATCAAGAAAATGATATCTATTACATGATCGATTCTGGTGCCCGTGGGAATTGGGGACAAATTACTCAAATGGCGGGGATTAAAGGTTTGGTGGCCAGTCCGTCTGGTAAAACAATTGAACTGCCAATTAAATCGAATCTTAAAGAAGGATTTACCATTCTTGAATACTTTATCGCGACTCATGGGGGGCGGAAAGGGAAATCAGATACCGCACTTAAAACAGCTGAAGCTGGTTACTTAACGCGTCGTTTAGTAGATTCAGTACAAGATATTATTGTTCGAGAAGAAGATTGTGGAACGACGACTTTCAAAACTATTACCCGTGAAAATTCAGACTTCCTAGGGGTATCGTTTGAAGAACGAGTTTATGGTTTAACGGTTGGAAATGATGTAAAAGTTGGTAGCAAAACGGTTCTTAAAAAGAACCAAGTAATAGCGGATGCAGAAGTTGAACTTATTCGAGAACACCAAGTGTCTTCTATTGATACACACTCAGTGATGTACTGTAAGACTTTAGGGGGTGTTTGTGGAAAATGTTACGGTCATGATCTTGGTAACCGTCGAGTGGCGGAAATCGGAACGCCGGTTGGAATTATTGCTGCTCAATCGATTGGAGAACCTGGTACACAACTTACGATGCGGACTTTCCACATGGGAGGGATTGCAACTGAAGGGGCTTCTATTACCCAAGGTTTGACTCGAGTGGATGAACTTTTTGAAGCTCGTTCACCAAAAAACCCAGCTATTCTTTCTGAAATTTCAGGTGAAGTGAAAGTGAAGAAAGGTAAAAATGACACAAAAATTATCGTGTCAGCGGCTAAAGCAGAAGAAGATATTCACCACTTAGGTTTGAATATGGAGTCTGCTGTTAAAAAAGGTGATGTCGTTAAAGAAAAACAAATTATTGCTCGAAGTTCAGAAGATAAATCAAACGTTAAATCTAGATGTGAAGGAACGGTGGTTAAAGTTTCAGCCGATGGGATTACTATTAAACAAGCTGAAGCTTTGCAAAAAACCTATACCATTTCACACCGAACCATGCTTAAAATTAAGGATGGAGAAACGGCTGAAAAAGGTCAGGCTCTAACCGTCGGTCATATTGATTTAAGACAGTTGATGGAATTAACCTCTGTAGAAAAAGTACAAGAGTACATTCTCTACGAAGTTCAGTACATCTACAGCTCACAAGGACAACATATTAATGAGAAACATATTGAAATCATTTCTAAGCAAATGGCTTCTAAAGTTCGAATTTTGGATGGAGGTGATTCTGAGTACCTACCAGGTGAAATTCGAGACGTAATTGAAGTAGATCGTGGAAACGAAACCTTAAAGAAAGGGAAGAAAACAGAAGCGAGTTACGAAAGACTATTACTGGGTCTAACTCGTATATCACTTTGGACTGATTCATGGCTTTCAGCCGCTTCATTCCAAGAAACAATTAGGGTATTAGTTGAAGCCTCTACCACGAGAAAGATAGATACCCTTGACGGTCTAAAAGAAAACGTTATCATCGGCCGGCTGATCCCTGCCGGGAAACATTATAAACCCTCTTCTAAAGAGGCTTAAACCCTAAAAACTTATGCCTACTATTAATCAGTTAGTTCGAAATCCAAGAAAGGATAAAATCCGGAAGTCTAAATCTCCGGCCTTGCAGTCTACTTTCAATTCATTGAAAAATAAAGTGGTTAACCTGCCTGCCCCTCAAAAACGTGGTGTATGTGTGAAAGTTACTACGACCACTCCTAAAAAGCCGAATTCGGCCCTACGGAAAATTGCTCGAGTTCGTTTAACTAACGGATACGAAGTTAATGCCTACATCATGGGTGAAGGTCACAACTTGCAAGAGCATTCAGTAGTTATGATTCGTGGAGGAAGAGTGAAAGATTTGGTGGGAGTTCGATACCACGTAGTGCGAGGAACACTCGATACTCAAGGGGTTGAGAAACGTAAACAAGCTAGATCTCGTTACGGATCTAAGAAACCTAAAAGCTAGTTAAAATTCTAGGGAGAAAGGTTCAACCTTCTCCCTTTTTTTTATAATTTATTTATTAATTGTACGACAATGTCAGACAAAAAAGTAGCGCCAAAGAGCAAAGCAGCGCCTGAAAAAAGCACCGCTCAAACAACCGAAAAAGCTGCGGCTAAACCGCGAAAAAAATACGTAAGCCAATTTTCTTTTGCCGATCCTCTGCAAGACAAATTTGTGAACTGTATTATGAAAAACGGTAAAAAAACGGTGGCCGTTAAAATTTTAAAAGACACCCTTGAAGAAATGCACAGACGTGGACAAGATGATCCATTAAAGTGTTTTGAATTAGCGCTTAAAAACGCCACTCCAGCGATGGAAGTAAAAGCCAAACGTATCGGTGGGGCGGTTTACCAAATTCCAATGGAAGTAACCGAGAAACGACAACAATCACTTTGTATTCGTTGGGTACTTGAAGGGGCTCGTAAAAAGAAAGGACAGCCAATGTTTAAAAGATTAGCCGCTGAACTTTTAGACGCTTCAAACGAAACGGGTTTTGCCTACGGACGTAAAGAAGACGTTCACCGAATGGCTCAAGCTAATAAAGCTTTTGCTCACTTGGCTCGTTACTAAGAAATTTATTTCAACTTCAAAACTAAAACCGGTCTTAAGATCGGTTTTTTTTTATTATTTTAAAAAGAAAGCTCTACTTAAATTAAAAAAACATTAAAAAGGTTTCTCGTAAGACTTAGATTTTTGTATATTATGAATCCTGAAATAACCCCAAATATTCATGTCAGAAGAAAAAATTTATGTCGGTAACGGAAAAAAAATAACTACACAGTATGGTGACCTAATGAAGTTGAGCTTAACAGCCGAAGATCTTGAAAAGATGCAGGCTAATTTAAGTAATGGTTGGATTAATTTGAACGTTAAAGAACGTCGAGAACCATCAGCGGGTGGAATGACACATTATTTAGAAGTTGATACCTGGAAACCAAGTGGTGGAAATAGCGAAGAGGCGCCAAAAGCCGCTAAACCAGCGCCAGCGCAAGAAGATCTTCAACCAGAAGACTTACCTTTTTAAAGTAAATACACTTCAGCGTTTAGTTTAAGCCGGACACGAGTGGTTCGGCTTTTTTTTGTTTGGCTCTTTTCGCTTTTCGAGTGAAAAACCAAATAAGCCCAGAAAGCATGACGAGAGCGCCGATGATTTTTTGCAGACTGACTGGTTCATTTAAAACGACAAAACTGCTTAGAAGCACGATTATTGGGATTCCTAGCATCAAAAAACTTAAATGTGACATGGGTAAAAACTCATGCGCTTTAATGTAGGCGGCTCGACCCACAAAAAGCCCAAAAAATTGAGCCACACCCACGGTTATTAAGGCATAGAGTTCAATTTGCGATTGAAAAATACCGAGTGATAAACTAATGAGGAATGAAAATATGACCATGGCCCAACCCCGCCAAAAGGCTAATGCCAAGGCATTAAATGGCAGTTTATATTTTTTAATCAGTAAACTTTGTAGTGAAATTGAAAGCCCACAAGTCAGTAAGCAAAGAATACCCAGAAGAGTGACTTCCCCTTTTAAATTGGAGATGATTACAAGACCTAGAATGGTAATAGAAATAGCCGAGAGTTGCCGCCAGCTAAAACGTTCCCCTAAAAATAATGCTCCTAGTAAAAATGACCAAACAATCACATTTTGATCGAGCAAAGCCACTACACCGCCGTTAATTTGCGACATACCATAAAACCAAGTGGAGCCGTTAATAAGGGTTAAAACGGAAATAATTCCAAAGAATTGTTTATGTTTTTTTAATTCGGGTAACAATTCTTCTCGTTGACTTTTAAGGGGCAAGAAAAAAAAGAGCGTAGCGGCGACCATCCCACTTCCCCAGCCCCAAATGGCTATACTGTAAAAATCTATAGCGCTGGCATTAAGGGCTAACTTAGTTCCAAGTGAACCAATGGTAAAAGAAATCATGGCCAAAGCGGCCAGGCTAAAGCCTCGCCACTGTACCGGTATAGAATTCAGCATTTAAGCGTTCAGTCGTTCAATAAATTGGTCGAGTCCCATGGTTTCTTCTTTTTCACTGCCGTAAGAGCGGACGTTCACTTTTCCTGAATTCATTTCGTTATCTCCCACAACAAGTGTGTATGGAATTTTCTTGGTTTGAGAGTTACGAATTCTTTTGCCTAAACTGTCGGTTGGATTGTAAACCTCTACTCTTCCACCAGCGTCTTTTAACTGAGCCGCTAAGTTATAGGCAAAGTCTTCGTGCACTTGGTTTACGGGTAAAATATGAGCTTGTACTGGAGCGAGCCAAGCCGGGAAAGCGCCGGCAAAATGTTCAATAATCACACTCATAAATCGTTCTAGACTTCCGGCAATGGCGCGGTGAATCATAACGGGACGTTCTTTTTCACCTTTGGCATTAATGTACTCCAGCTCAAACCGTTCTGGTTGTACAAAATCTATTTGAATGGTAGCCAATTGCCATTCACGGCCAATGGCATCTTTGAATTGAAAATCTAATTTTGGTCCATAAAAGGCTGCCTCTCCTTCGACTCTTTTGTAAGGTAATTTTTCGCCTTGTGCTACGGATTCTAAAAAATCTTCGGCTTGGCTCCAGTGTTCATCTTGCCCTAAATATTTCTCTTTATTAGCCATATCACGAACCGATAAACTCACCCAAAATTGATCTTCGCTCCACATGCCTAATTTGGTGTAAAACTCACGAACCACTTTTACTAAATTTTGTACTTCTTCACCCACTTGATCATTGGTACAAAAAACATGTCCATCATCTTGAGTGAGGGCACGAACGCGGCTCAATCCAAGTAGTTCTCCCGGTAGCTCATCACGGTAACAGGTGGTGGTTTCCGCGTAACGAATCGGTAAATCTCGGTAAGAACGCATTTGTGAAGCGTAGATTTGAGTGTGATGCGGACAGTTCATTGGCTTCATCACAAACTCAGTATCGCCTTTGCCCTTTACGTGGAATAAGTCGTCTTTAAATTTATCCCAATGCCCTGAGGTTTCGTACAGCTCTTTTTTAGTAATATGAGGAATATACACTTCTTCAAAGCCATACTGGCCTTGAATATCCATAATTGTGTTTTTGATTTGGTTGCGCATAAAGGCCCCTTTTGGCGTAAAAAGCGGCAAACCAGAACCAACTTTTTCAGAAAAAGTGAATAAATCTAGTTCCGCTCCAAGTTTACGGTGGTCGCGTTTGGCCGCTTCTTCTAATAATTCTTGATAGGCTTTAAGTTCGGCTTCGTCTTTAAAAGCCACACCATAGATTCGATTCATCATGGTGCGGTCGCTATAACCGCGCCAGTAAGCGCCGGCCATTTTAGTCAGCTTGAAAACCCCTAGTTCACCGGTTGAGTTTAAATGTCCGCCCATACATAAGTCTTGATAGACCGGTTCACCACCTTCATTTACAAAATTATGAAAAGTAAGCGTTTCTCCCCGAGCCTCAATTTCGTCGATAAGTTCGAGTTTATATTCATCATTGGCAAAATACTCGCGAGCTTCGGCTGGTGTTTTTTCTTCACGTACAACTTTAAAGTCTTTGTTTACAATCCAGCGCATCTTTTTTTCGATTGCTTTAAAATCTTTGTCTGAAACGTCTTGGTCGCCAAAATCAAAATCTTGGTAAAAACCCGTTTCTGTATGTGGTCCTACACCTCTTTTAACGTCTTTGAAGGCCATTCCGACGGCGTAAGATAAGACATGGGAGCCGGTATGACGGCGTCGTTCTTCAAGGGTTAATTCAGAAGCGTTCATAGGATTTTTCAATTAAAGAAGTCTCCAGCAGTTTTTGGCAGGAGCATTGGGGTAAAATATAAGTCACCAAAACCTGCCGTTTATTCGGTTTTACGGGTCAGCGTGGTGGTGGTGCAGTTTAACATCGAATAAAAGATTAAATTTTACTCGGTTAAATGTCAAAGTTTTGGGTTCACATAAAGGCTGAATTCGGGTATAATACGGCAGAATTTTATCTTCAAAATACACATGAAAAAACGCGTGGCCATTAACGGATTTGGACGAATTGGACGAGCTGCGGCTCGAATAATTCTGGCCGATCATCGAGACACCCTTGAATTAGTAGCGATTAATGATCCTTCTCCATCAGAACAAACAGCGCTGCTGTTTCAATTTGATAGTAACTTTGGGCGACTAGGGAAAGAAGTTTCAGTCGTTGAAGAAGAGGGGAAAGAATTTTTACAGGTTGGTGATGATCGGATTCGAAGTTTTGGTTCTCGTAGCATCACTGAACTCCCTTGGAAAGAACTAGAAATCGACGTCGTGCTTGAATGTACGGGGGTTTTTAGAACCGTTGAAACCGCGCAGCCTCATATTGATCAAGGAGCTAAAAAAGTAGTGCTTTCGGCTCCGGCAAAAGGGGACGGATTTTCTACCTTCGTAATTGGGGTTAATTGTGATTCAATCACGGGTAAAGAAACTCTTCTTTCTTGTGCTTCTTGTACGACAAATTGTTTAGCTCCGGTAGCTAAAGTACTTAATGATAGCTTTGGTATTGAAGCGGGGTTAATGACTACAATCCATTCTTACACCAATGATCAACGAATTTTAGATGTGGGTCATAGTGATTTACGTCGCGCTCGAGCAGCGGCTTTAAATATTATCCCAACTTCAACCGGTGCCGCTAAAGCTGTAGCTTTGGTAATTCCAGAATTAAAAGGAAAAATGACTGGAACTTCGGTTCGGGTTCCGACTCCAACCGTATCACTGGTTGATCTAACCGTTCAGGTTAAAAAGCGAGCCACGGCGGAAGAAGTGAATGCGGCCTTAAAGGCAGCTTCGGATAAAATGCCTCATATCCTAGGATTTGAGACTCGTCCTTTAGTTTCAAGTGATTACAAGCAAGATTCTAGATCTTCGATTGTAGATGCGGCTGAAACTATGGTGATGGGTGATTTGGTGAAAGTTTTAGCTTGGTACGATAACGAATGGGGATATTCAAGTCGTTTAGTAGAACTGGTTGAAAAACTTTAATTTATGAAAAATTACTTATTGTTGGGATTGAGTTTAGGCTTAAGTGCTTGCGCACAATCCCCTTCAATGAGTGAATCTAGCAATACTACATTAAACGAACCAGATTATATTGTGTGGGAAATTAACTCGAATGAAGATGCGCAAAATCCCCCGACGGTTTTCTGTTTGCATATTGAAGGCGAAAATAGATGTTACACTAGTGCTCAATCAGGCTGTAAAGCGGCGGGCTGCAAATCCGATAAATGTAGTGCTCCGGAACTTCTTCCTGCCGCTCCAGGCTTAGTCATATGTAACGATTTTTAATTTATTTTTAATATGAAAGCCGTGCTTTATACGAAACCAACTTGTCCTTACTGCATTATGGCAAAAGACCTTTTGCACATTAAAGGGATTGAATTTGAAGATCATGACATTTCAAAAAACCCTGGGTTAAGAAAAAAAATCTCTGATTCGGTTGGTGGCTATCCGACAGTTCCTATGATTTTTTTAGATGGAAACTTTGTAGGCGGTAATAGTGAATTATACGCTTTAGAGTCAGCCGGAAAACTGGGATAAAACCGACACATTTTAAGACGCATTACCAGTTCTAATGGTGGAGCTTGTTTGACTTATGCCTTCAATTGCCCTACACTAGACCAGATTTAAATAGAGAATTTCGGTTTAGCAGTCTTGCTTAGCAGGGCGCACCCATTCTCAAACATTCTGCCAAAGTGCAGACAAAAGTGCTCAAAGAGCTGAACAGATTTAAAATTCAAACTTCCTTAAAACGTAAAAGGGAAGCCTAAAGGAAAAATTAATTTGTAAGCCCGAGACACTATAAATCAAAATTTACTAATACATTTATAAGATGTCAGAAGACAAACTAGGAAATTGGCTGAACAAAGAAGGACTTTTTGGAAAAAAGAAAACCACTGCAGCCCCAGCAGCAAAGCCCGCTGAAAAAAACGAAACCACTTCGACTAACACCGAAAAAACAACCGATACAACTCCGCAAAATAATAACGCTGATCGCAAACCTCGCCCGAACAACAACCGCAACCAAAACGGAAACGGTAATAAAAGTGGCGGCGGAGGCGGTGGTTTTAGACGACCAAATTTGTCGGCTAAACCAACCAGTAATGATCCAACTTTTCACCGTCCAACGGCTGAAAAAAGGGATAAATTTCACCCAACCAACTTTATAAAGTCTGCGCCTTCTGGCGAAATTAGAGTGGTTCCAATTGGTGGAATGGAGCAAGTCGGAATGAACATGATGTTTATTGAGTGGGATGACACGATTATCATTATTGATACGGGACTTGTTTTTGCCTCACCAGAACATTTAGGTATCGATGCCGTGGTTCCAGATTTAACTTATTTGGTGAAAAACAAGCATAAAATTAAAGGAGTTTTCTATACGCATGGTCATTTGGATCATATTGGAGGCGCGCCTTATATTTTACCAGACTTAGGTTACCCACCTTTATTTGCGACCCGTTTAACGAAAGAACTTTTAGTACTAACGTGCGATGAACATTTAGATCGAAACAAACTTAAAATCACCGAAATAACGCCAAAATCTAAGATTAAAGCGGGAAAATTCGAAGTTGAGTTTTTCCACGTAAACCACTCAATTCCTGACGGGGTTGGAATCGTGGTTAACACGCCTTATGGGGCAATTGTTGATAGCTCAGATTTTAAATTTGATCATAATCCAGCCGATGATCAGCCGGCTGATTTAGGCCGAATTGCCGAAATTGGTAGACGTGGAGTGGTTCTCGGAATGATTGATTCAACGAATTCTCTTAAATCAGGACACACTATTTCAGAAAGAGTGATTGCTGAAGATATTGCTAAGATTATTAAGAGTAGCAAAGGCCGTATTTTAATGGCGACATTTGCCTCAAATATTGGTCGAGTTGCGAAAGCCGTTGAAGCGGCTGAAGCCGATGGAAGAACGGTGTTTTTATCGGGGCGGTCAATGGAGCGAAATATCGCGGTAGCTCGAAAATTGAACTACCTTAAGTGTAAAGAAAAGACTTTGCAGATTATGAGCCCGAAGGCCGATAAAATGGACCCAAGTAAAGTGATGATTCTTTCTACGGGATCACAAGGAGAAACATTAGCCGCCTTAACCCGAATGGCCGCTGGTACACATCCAAAAGTAACACTTCGCAAAGAAGATACGGTGGTGTTTGCCTCTTCTCCAATCCCTGGGAATGATATGGCGGTGGTTTCAGTATTAAACAACTTAGCCGATATTGGTTGCAAGGTGATTGATCATAAAGATATGAACACGCATGTTTCTGGGCATGGAAATGCCGAGGAGTGTAAGCTTATGTGTGCGCTTTTAAATCCTAAATACATGGCTCCAATTCATGGTGAAGTTTATATGCGAAAAGGTCATGGTGAAATGGTGGTGCGTGACTTAGGTTACAAACCAGAAAACGTAATTGTGATGAAAAATGGGCGTGGTGCGGTTGTGACTTCCAAAGGGGTTCGTTTGATGACCGAGAAAGAAGCTATTCCACAAAAAAATGTGTTAATTCAAAATGGTGAAAAAGTACAAGAAAGTGTGCTGAAAGATCGACAAGATATTTCGGAAACGGGGATTATTATTGTGAATGTAGAACACGAAAAAGGAAAAATTAAAAATATGGAGCTGCGCGCTCGTGGTTTTCAGTTTACCGATCCAAAAAATGAAATTTTCCAGTTACTAGAAAAAGAGCTTCGAGATGTTTGGACTCGTCAATATGATTCAGCTCGACCTGAAAAAGGTTTAGAGTCTGCGATGAAAGTGATGGCGGAGAAAATTCTTTATAAGCGTTTTCGAAAAGACTACGTGATTGAGGTAATGATTTAATCATTTTCTAAATTAAAAATAGAGAGTCAGCTTTAAAGTTGGCTCTTTTTTTTTGCCTTAATCTAGCTACGCTTTGAAAGAATATGAAAATTCTTGCCTTTGAAACTTCGTGTGATGATACGGCGGTCGCCATTATTGAAAATGGTTGTCGGGTTTTAAGCTCCGTGCGGGTTTCACAGCTTGAACATGAGGCCTGGGGGGGAGTGGTGCCTGAAATTGCCGCTCGGCTGCATGCAGAAGCCTGGAGACCGGTTTTAGAGCAGGCCTTAAATCAGGCTAAAATAGAAATAACTGAGATAGATGCTATTGCTGTGACGCAAGGGCCAGGGCTTCAGACATCTCTTTTGAGTGGCACCACGGCCGCTAGTTTTTTATCTTTGCTTTACGGTTTACCCTTAATACCGGTTCATCATGTTTACGGGCATTTATGTTCGGTTTTTTTAGAGCGAGAATCGAGTGATATTGAGTTTCCGGCTTTGGTCTTAACGGCTTCTGGTGGACACACTGAATTTTATTTATGGAAAAATGCGTTAACCTGGCAAAAACTTGGCGGAAGTTTAGATGATGCGGTTGGAGAGGCTTTTGATAAAGTGGCTAAGATGCTAAATTTGGGATACCCAGGGGGGCCATTGATTTCCAAAAGAGCTGAAACGGGCGATCGAAAAAAATATAATTTTCCCATTCCCAATCTAGGAAAAAACAGTCTTGATTTATCATTCTCGGGCGTCAAGTCGGCGGTTAGACGATTAATTGAATTGGAAGAAAATGAAAAAGGCTTGCTCAGCGATAAATTTATTAATGATGTTTGTGCCAGCTTTGAAGAAACCTGCGGTCGTATATTTTTAAAAAAATTCCAAACGGTTCTAGAGCGCTACCCAGAAGTTAAATCTTTTTATTTTGTCGGTGGAGTGTCGGCTAATAAATACTTAAATAAAGTGTTTTCAGTGTTTATGCATAAGTATGGCATTAATTTAAAAACCCCCGTTAAAATAGAATATTCTACCGATAATGCCGCCATGATCGGAGCGGCCGCTTATTGGCAAATGCAGTCAGAACAAAAATCGAAAGCGGCGGTTCAATATATTGAAGCCCTGCCGCGACTACAGCTTTAGCTGGTTTTTATTTGATTGAAAAAATCAGCTCGTAGGCTTGGATCTTCTTTAAATTTTCCTTTAAAACAGGTAGATATAGTTTCTGATTTTGATTGTCCAACCCCTCGGCTACACATACACATATGCAGACCCGAAAATTGAACGGCCACTCCGATTGGGCTCAAACTTTCCATTAAAGTATTGGCCACTTGTACGGTTAAACGTTCTTGGTTTTGCAGTCTTCTGGCGAAAACTTCTACCAGCCTTGGTAGTTTTGAAAGTCCGGTGATTTTTTTATCCGGAATATAAGCGACATGGGCTTTTCCAAAAAAAGGTAACATGTGATGCTCACAGTTTGAATAGTACTCAATGTCTTTCACCACAATCATTTCATCATAACCTTCGTTGGTGAATGTTTTTAACAGCTTACTCGCGTCTACCGTGTAGCCAGAAAATAGTTCCGAGTGCGCTTTAGCTACTCGCTTAGGCGTCTCCAGTAAACCTTCTCGGTCTGGATCTTCTCCTATGTTTTTTAGGATGGCGCGAATGGCTTCTTCTGTGGTCATGATTTAATCGTTTAAGCGTTGTATCAGGTCACTGATCTTTCCGAACTTAGGGATTTCAAAGTTTTTGTCGACTAATTCTTGCCACGGCAATAGTACAAAGTTTCGCTCTGGGATTAATGGATGAGGAATCGTTAAGTGATGGCTATTAATCCTAATAGCATGGAACATTAAGATATCTAAATCTAAGGTTCTGTCGTCCCATCTCTTTTCTCTAGAACGCGCACACACGTTTTCGCAAGATTGTAGTATTTTTAAAAGTTTTAAAGCTTTTAGTTTTTCGCGACGCCATTTTGGCAGTAATATCCAGTTTATTTTTTCCCATTTGGTTTCAGGGAATGCAATTTCCCAAACCGCGTTTGTAAATTCATTTTTGGCCACACCGCCTTGGGGAGGATTTCTAAGTGGCTTTGATTGCTGTAAAACCTCAATGCTCGAAATTTTTAATAATTTTTGGGCTTGGTCAAAGTAAGCCTGAGCGTCCCCAACAGAAGAGCCAAGGCCTATAAAAATCATTATTAAACGACAAATTTATCAACCAAGGCCTCAGCCAAGCCGGTATAAGTGGCCGGAATTAGTTTTTTTAGTTTCGCTTTTTCTTCATCTGGCAGGTCTGACTGGTCAACAAATTCATAAACTTGTTCTAAATTAAGCGCTTGCCCGCGGGAGAAGTTTTTTAATTGTTCATAGGCATCATGGTGACCATAAGCTCTTAAAACGGTTTGAACGGCTTCGGTTAGAACCTCTGGAGCTGATTCTAGATCGGCCGCTAGTTTCTCTTCTTTAAGTTCTAACTTTCCTAAACCTTTTTGCAGAGATTTAAGGGCTAAATAAAAATGGCCAAACACAATTCCAAAATTTCTTTGCAGCGTTGAGTCCGTTAAATCACGTTGCCAACGGGAAACGGGTAACTCGTCGCTCAACGTTCTGGCAAGACCTCGAGCCAACTTGAAGTTCCCTTCTGCATTTTCAAAGTCAATTGGGTTAACCTTATGCGGCATAGTGGAAGAGCCTACTTCTCCAGCGACGGTTCTTTGGCCAAAATAGCCTAAAGAAATGTAACCCCATACGTCACGACACAAATCGATTAAGACATTACTGAGGCGACTCATTTCATTTAACAGTAAGGCTTGCTGATCGTGTGGTTCAATTTGGGTGGTAAGCGCATTCCAGGTAAGTCCGAGTCTTTCGGTTACAAAATCGTGGCTAAATTCAATCCAATCAATATCTGCCTTGGCCGCTACGTGGGCAGAATAAGTTCCGGTGGCCCCATTAATTTTTCCGGTAATTGGTACGCCTTCAATGCTTTGGCTGATCGTTTGAGCTCTATCCCAGAAGACGGCCCATTCTTTTCCCATAGTTGATGGTGTAGCTGTTTGTCCGTGGGTTCGACAAAGCATTGGGATCGCTTTCCAGTCTATACTTTTTTGTTTTAAGTCTTCTAACAAGTTATCAACCACGCAAAGAACGGCCTCTCGTCCATGACTCAGCATTAAGCCGTAGGATAGGTTGTTGATATCTTCGCTGGTACAGGCAAAGTGGATCCAGCTCCAATGACTTTGTGGAACTAGCTCACGGATGAAGTACTCAACCGCTTTAACATCGTGGTTTGTCGTGGCTTCAAATACTTTTATGGCCGCGTATTCTTCGGCTGTAAAATTATCACATAAAGTTTCTAAACCGATTTTTACGTCTTCCGGAAGCTTAGGGGCAATGCCTTTCTCACATAAAGCCAAGAGCCATTGAATTTCAACAATGGTTCGAAATTTCATCAGTCCAAATTCAGAAAAAATTGAGTTTAGAATTTCTACTTTTTTTGCGTACCGGTCATCTAATGGTGAAAGGGCCATATCTTTAAAGGTTTTAAGTGAGCCAATCTTAAAGAAACTGAGCCAGTTTGCAACGAACACTTTTGATTTATTGCTTTTATTTAAAAAAATTGTATAATGTAATAATTATTCAATTTAAAATTATATGAGTTTGTTTGAGAGTTTAACGCAAAATTGGTTGTTTTTTGGCACTATTTCTTTGCTGCCTATTTTGCTTTGGCTGTTCTTCTTCCGAAATAATTTACCGAAGAATAAGCACTATTTAGTGCTGACTTTTATTGCCGGAATGTTATCGGTATTACCGATTAAGCTCTATGAAAAATATTGGGATCAAGGCGTTGTTTTTTTAGCGCATACAAACTTATTTGTTTATTTGGGAGACCTCGTCTCTTCCAATAGCGCTAGTGCACTGCTGGCATATATTACGGCTACAGTAATGGTTGTTTTTGGTATTTTTACCTTTGTCGCTTTGATAATGATGGTGCTTGAAACCATGACCGGAGATAATAGTTTCGTGGTATTTAGGCGTAAGTTCCGAAAGATTTTAGAAGCGCCCTTCTTCTTTATATCCGTTGGAATTATCTGTGGATTAGTCGCGTTTGCGGGAACGCTTTCAATGCATGAAAAAGTTTGGCTCTTTATGATTGTTGGAATACTTGAAGAATTTACCAAGCACCTGGTGTTAAGATTTTCCAATGAAGAAAAAATACATTCTGTTGGCGAGGCGATTCAGTTTTCGATTGTGGTAGCCTTAGGTTTTGCTTTTGTAGAAAATCTTCAATACTTCACAAATATCAGCGGAATGAGTTTGTTCTCTTGGCCTGAGTTTATGATGCTTGTGGCCCTTCGATCACTGGTATCGGTAGGAGCGCATGTTAGCTTTTCAGCTATCTTAGGTTACTTCTATGGTGTGGCTAAATTTGCGAATAATATCTATCAGCGCGAAGTCCTAGAAAATCGTCATCCAATTATGGAAAAGATACATCAAATCATCCATTTAAAAGGGGAAGTGCTGTTTCACGAACAAAAGATGATGGAAGGTGTTTTACTGGCAATGGTTTTACATGGAATCTATAATTCTTTGCTAGAGTTTGGTTATGTCTCTTTTGCACTCCCTATGGTGGGCATGATGATGTTTGTGGTGGTTGGTTTGCTCCATCATAAACAACTACTACAAGAAAACGGCGTTTTAGTAAAACGCCGCTTTAGTAATGAATCTTTGATAGAACCGCCCTTTACTCGGCTTTAGCGGCTTTTTTGGCTTGAGCTTTTTTATGACGTCGACGATTGTCTAGTTCACCAGCGTATTCGTAAACCGCTCGTCCCACTCGTCGGAAGAAAGGATACTTCTGAAGATTTAGTGAGATTGTACCAACTCGAATATCTCGTTTTTTAAGTACTGAGTTGATAATTTCTTGTCGTTTCATTGGCTCTCCGTTTTCTTCAAGCACTTGTTTGATTAGATCACAAACCGTTCCTGATGGAAGACCCCACTCAGAAAGAGCGTAAACTCCACGGCCAACTAGCACGAATTCATCGTGACGAATCAGTTCATTATGAATCGCTTGGTGCGTTACCATTTTCTTAGCATCGAAATCACTTAAAACGTGATTTACAATTTCAGTAAAGTGGAGTGGTTTACCCGTGTTTTTAAACACAATAGTAATTTTATCTTTAATAGATCGAGGATTGATGTGACGCCATGTGGTTAAGCCCCATTGATCATCAATCCGTTTAAAACTCCAGTCAACGTATAATACAGAGTTCACCATTTCTTGTGGGTACTTGCCTTCAAGTTTTTCGGTAATATCTTCAACATTCATTACGTCGCCTTGCTTTCGCATAATCTTTTGAATGCCTTTGATAACTGTTTTAACATCCATCAACGAAAGTTCTGACGTTCTCCAGAACGGTCGGTAAAATTGATTTTTCTCTTGTTTTGTCATGCGGTCTGAAACGCGCATCGCTAATTTAATAGCATTTGTGTCTAATTTCTTGGCATTCGCCATGTTTTTGAGCATTTCAGAAACTAGTTGGTCTTCGGCCATAACACGACCGTGATCGCATAAAATTTCGTAGGCCAAATTGTGAATCTGTCTCATTGACGGATCCATTGAAATACGAGCCAGCTTTTTAATCGCTACCGCCTCAATCTGTCGCACTCTTTCACGAGTGATAGAATAGCTTTTACCAATTTTATCTAGGGTTTCTTTTTTATTTCCGCCAAGCGAAAAACGTCGCTCTACCACATCTCTCTCTTTTGGACTCAAGAGATCAAGTAGCCGAGACATCAGCTCGGAAAAGTTAACATCAACGATTTGTTTTTGCGTCATTAAGGACTCTAAATAAAATAAAACACAACTAACTTACTAGTCAAAAATTTAAGGATTTGTCACTTACTTGTCAAACTTTTTATAATAGATCTGCAAACGCTTCGGAGAGTGCGCAAGTCTGTTTATCAAACCGTATTCGCCCTGCTTCTAAGCGAATAACACGTGGATTTAGCTTTTGCACCATAACCGGATCATGAGTCGCAAAAAGAAGTGTTAAATTCGTTTTTTGGTTTAAGTAAAGCAGGAGCTCGGAAATTTCTCTGGAGTTTTTCGGATCTAAGTTCCCCGTGGCCTCATCGGCAATAAGCATCTTGGGGTTGTGGGCCAGCGAACGTGCGATAGACACCCTTTGTCTTTCTCCGCCAGACAGTTCTCTTGGAAATCGGTCTTGCTTGTTCTCGAGTCCTACTAATTTAAGTAACTCTGGTACTCGGTTGCGTACTTGGTTTGCCTTACCGCAAATTTCTAGGGCAAAGGCGATGTTTTCAAAAACAGTTTTTTGGGGTAACAGTCTAAAGTCTTGGAAAATAATGCCGATTTGGCGTCGGTATTGTTGCACACTGGTAAATGACAAATCGCCAAGCGATATTTCATCTAATAAAATCTCACCGCTGCTGGGCTTTTTTTCACCAATTAATAGGCTAAACAAAGAAGATTTCCCAGCTCCAGAAGCTCCTAGTACAGCGACAATTTCGCCTGGCTTAACACTGAAATCAAGTTCTGAGAGAACGTTTGATTTGCCTATTTTTAGACTAACGTTTTTAAAAGTGAGCATCTAAAATTTATTATGGTTATATTTAAGGGAGCCGCAATTGATTTGCGAAATTGAATTCGGTCTTTAAAGTGTCGATGATGAAATTATTACAATACGGATTGCTTTCAATTTTTGGCTTTGTGGCCCTTAACTTTACGGTTTCTGCGCAACAGATTCCTACTTTAGACTTTTTCCACGGACGTGAATGTCCTCATTGTCAAAACCAAAGAAAGTGGCTGCCAACTTTACGAGAAGCTTACCCAGATATTGTGATCAATGAATATGAAGTTTGGCATGACACTGAAAATCAAGCTTTATGGGCAACACGATTAGCCGAAATCGGTGAAACGCCATCTGGTGTGCCATCAAATGTAATTGGCGATCAGCTTATTACTGGATTTGCGCCAGATCACATTTTGGCGGCCATGGAGGCTAATTACGGACCTCCAGCGGTGGATGTATCTACGATTGAAATTCAAGAAGAGGAATCGAAAGGTCTAGACATTATTTTGATCTTAATTGTTTTAGGAGGGATTGGTCTGGCTGGAGGGATTGCCTTTTTAGGAAAAAAATCTTAAACCTCGTTTTATGAAAAGTTTATTTGCCCTAGCTTTCGGTTTTTTGTGGCCGGCTTTGGCCTTTGCTCAATCTTCATCTGAAGCTTGGTGGAGTGGGTTTCTTGATTACTCTTGGCCTTTGATGAGTTTGGTTTTGGGGCTGATTGATGGTTTCAATCCTTGTGCCATGTGGACTTTGTTTATTTTACTAGGCTTCCTGTTAACCATGGAAGATCAGCGTAAGCGTTGGTTAATCGGCGGTGTTTTTATTGCGAGCTCTGGGCTTATATATTTGGCCGCTTTGTTTACCTATTTGATTGGATTTCAGGCTATCACAACGATGATTGCTACTAAATCAATGACTTATGTGTTTATGTTGATTGGTTTAATGTCGATTGCGGCAGGTGGCTGGGCGGTTTATACCTACCGAACTAAAGGGATCGAGTGTGATGTGCGAGATGCGGCGAGTAAGAAAAAATTTCACCAAAAACTTGGCGCAATCTTGGAACGAGAACAATTGTGGTTGGTCCTTGCCGGAATGATATTGTTGGCCTTTTCGGTAAATGCCTTTGAGCTTTTGTGTTCTTTCGCCATACCAACGGTTTTTACCTCTACGCTGGTCGCATTAGAACTAGATTGGTGGCAAAAAATTTCAGCCATTTTGATCTACGATTTTGCTTATATTTTAGATGATTTAGTCGTGTTTACGATTGCTATTAAAACCATGTCATTGAAGGTGTTTAGTCCAAAAATTACGCAAATGGCTAATTTAGTGGGTGGCGTGATATTGATAGTGATTGGATTATTGCTTCTCTATGATTCAGAAAGATTAACTTCGTTCTTTGCTTAAGCGTATTAATTTAGAGTGTCACTTATCCGCCATTGAGTGCAAAAGTCTAGCGAGACTGACTAGCCTCCCCTTTTGTTTATGAGTACTATGCTTGGGAATATGAATCAAAATTTAGCCCCTGTCGAAGCTGCCTTTACTGCTCGCCGTTGGAGAGTGACTCTTGGGGTTCGTGAAGTGTTACGGATACTTGAGTCTCATGACTACTTTTTATCGGCGCATGAAATCGAAAAAATCTTAGGTCACACGCTTGATGTAACTACTATTTACCGCGTGCTAGAAAAGTTGCAGGAAGTACGTTTAGTGCACGAATTTCAGGGGAAATGGCGTCTTTGTTCTGATTGCGACAATCAAACCGAGTCGCATCATTTTTTGATATGCGAGAGTTGTGGCAGTGCAGAGGAGATTTTTCTGGATTATCACGAGGCGATTTCAGACCAGCTAGCGCGTGAAAAACAATTCTTGCTTAAGAAAGTTCATTTAGGCTTCTTGGGAACGTGTCGAAATTGTCGTTAAAAATTGGCGGAATAGTGCCAGAGATTGACTTTTGTCCGCCCTTTGGTAGACTACTTTTGAGATGATTTTAATTCGTCAGTTTATAGATTTTTTAACCCGCCTTATGGCTCGTTTTTACGATGTGATAGGCTTTTATGTGTCTGGAAAATCTAAAGTTGAAGTTAAAACAGATGAGTTTGAAAGCGTTTCATTCATTAATCCTATTTTAAGCTATGGACATTTTATATATTATTTTGGCCTTGGGGGGCGTAGCCCTGGGCGCTGTGGTCTCGTACCTATTTGTACGACCACGAGCCAAATTGCTCGAAGAAACCGCTAAAGGCGAAGCTGAGCGAATTCGTAGAAATGCAGAAACCGAAGCGGAACGAATTTTAGATGATGGAAGAAAGTACTCTGATCAGCTAAAAGAAACGGCCAAGCGTGAAGAAAATCAAATGCGAGAGCGTTTACAGCGTTTGCAAGAGCAAGCCGATGAGCGTTTAGTGCGTAAAGAAGAACAACTAGAAGTAAAAGTAGAGAAAGCCGAAAAAGCGAGAGAAGAGTATCAACAGTCTGTAAAAGACTTAGACGTTAAAAAAGAGGAATTACAATCTCGTTTAGATGCTCAAAATAAAGAGCTTGAGAAAATTGCTCAACTGAAGAAAGAAGAAGCAAAAGATTTACTTTTGGCTCGAATTGAAGAGCAATGTGAACTAGAGCTCGCGGACTCTATGCGACGTAAGATTGAGTCGATTGAAAAGGCGGCTGACGAAGAAGGTTCAAACATTATCGTACAGTCGATTCAAAGATTTGCCTCAAACGTAACTTCAGAGTCTACGGTAACGGTGGTTAAAATCGATTCAGACGATATTAAGGGGAAAATTATTGGTCGAGAAGGACGTAATATTAATGCCTTTGAAATGCTGACGGGTGTTGATGTAATTGTCGATGATACCCCGGGAACGATCACCCTATCGTCTTACGACACTTTCCGACGTTTTATTGCCAAAATCGCTTTAGAGAATTTGGTGAAAGATGGTCGAATTCATCCTTCTAAGATTGAAGAAGCGGTGCAAGCAGCTGAAAGTAAAGGTGAAAAGCTGTTGATTGAAATTGGGCAAAAAGCGGCGCTTGAATTAGGCGTTTCTGGCCTACCAGAAGCGATTTTAAAACTTGTTGGAAAACTGCGATTCAGAAGTTCTTACGGGCAGAATGTTTTACAACATTCCATTGAAGTGGCTTACTTGGCCGAAGGGATTGCGCACTATCTACCAGGAGCCGATGCAGAAATGCTTAAAAAAGCGGGTCTTCTACATGACATTGGTAAAGCCGTTTCACATGAAGTTGAAGGTGGACACGCGGTTATTGGGATGGAAATTCTACAAAAATTTGGAATTGAAGAACCAGTGGTCACGGCCATGAAATCTCATCACGAAGATTTCCCTTACGAATCTCTTGAAGCACGAATTCTTCAAGCGGCTGATGCTATCTCGGCTTCACGCCCAGGAGCGCGACGTGAAACCATGGAGAAGTACATTAAACGTTTGAAAGAGCTAGAGGCTATTGCGGGTTCATTTAAAGGCGTTGAGAAGGTGTTTGCGATTCAAGCCGGACGAGAAGTTCGTGTGTTTGTTAATTCGCAAGAAGTAACAGACGTTGAATCGGAAAAACTAGCCTTAGAAATTGCCCAAAAAGTTGAACAAGGAATGCAATACCCTGGGCAAGTAAAAGTCATTGTTATTCGTGACGCTCGATTTGAAGGGGTGGCGCGATAGAGCCGAAGGGGAGATGTTTTCCCCTTTTAATAAGGAACTTAAAAAAGCTTAGGGAACCCAGCTAACCCCTAAGCTTTTTTCATATTTTATTAATAAAGCTAACGCGTAAATTTCATGCGCCAGATTTTTTCCCCTTTTGCCAGTTTAGCTGTTTCCCAGTCGGTGGGAATGCCATGCACAGAGCCTTCAAATTGATTAATGCCTTTGTATGGTGTTTCTTTTAAGTATTCGAGTGTTTCTTCAAATAAGAATTGTTGATCGGTTTGAAATACAATCTCGGTTTTGGCTGGAAACCATTGTGCCAGATCATTGCAAAACTTGGTGGTGATAAAACGGCGCTTTTTATGGCGGTCTTTAAACCACGGGTCAGGGAAATTTACAAAAATTTGTTCAATGGAAGCGCCCTCATTGAGACACGGTTCTAGAATATTTTTAAAGTTGCGGGCGGCGTCACCTTCAAAGACTCTAAAATTAGGCTTATCTTTAAACTTTTCTTTTAACGCTTCCGCGATTGGAGTGCGTATTTCAAAACAAATAAAATTATGATTCGGGAATTTTTCAGCTAGTTTTTCCATAAATTCCCCCTTAAACGCACCTACATCGACAAATATTGGGTTATCGTTTCCAAAACCTTCAAAGTGTATTTCTTGCAGATTCGCCAGTGGGTTGGAATGGGTTCTGGTTCTTTTATTCATCGCGTCACAGGGTATTAATTTTACTAAACTTGAGAAGTGTTTGGGTCGACCCACCACGGGTAATGACACAAATATCTTTATCAGATTGTTCAATAACTTCTTGGCAGGCCCGTACTACTTCGGCTATTAAATTTACCTTAGCTTCTTTGTTTTCTTCTGGTAAAATAAATCCTAAAAGATCGGCTAACCCTTTTTCCATAAAGCCTTTTTCGCCATTCATTAGTGAGTTAATACCGCTAGATGGATAAAATGCAATTTGACGATTGTAAAGAATCTGATTACATTGTGCTCGTGAATTATTTATTGATGGCTATGGCTATGATGATGCTCTTGCAAAAGGGTAGTCGGATTAGTGTGTAGCTAAAAAATAAAGCTTTAAACATTAAACCGCCTGCTCTAGGCGGTTTTTTTATTATTTAAAACTAGAATATGTCGTTAATTAATTACTTAGGAGATAAAACCTTAGATGGATTGCCAGGAGTGGAAGATAAAGCACGTGGGGAAACGGCCCGCTTTCGGGAATTACATTTTGGTTTAGTAAATTTGATGCCTGATAGTGCTTATTTCCAAACGATTAAAGACTGGGCTCAGTTAATAAATTTAGCGGATCAATCCTTACAAATTCACCTGCATTATGTAAATCTAGAAGGGGTTGTGAGAGCCGGAAAAGCGGCCGAACATGCGGCTCAATTTGGACGACGAGTTGATGCGGTTTTAGATGAAGGTTTGGATGCTTTAATTTTTACGGGTGCTAATACCGAACATGATTTCAAAACTTTAAATGAGGTGCCCTATTTACCAGATTTTCAAAAGCTTGTTAAGGCTATTGAAGAGGGGCCAGTAACCTCGGGGTTATTCTCTTGTTTTGCTTTTCACACGCTGTTAGAGACAAAATATGGAGTGCAAAGAACACTCGGGGTGCCGGAGAATGGAGATGAAAAAAACTGGGGAGTAATTCCTCACTTTGTCCCAAAATCTGCTCGAAAGCACGTGTTAACACGTGGTGGTGACACAAACTTTAATGCCCTTTCTTCGCGTTGGGGAGACATTAGCGCCGAACAAGCGGAACAAGCGGGTTTTATAGTACTCAACCAAGCTGAAAATGTGCGCCAATCGGTTGGAGCGGCGACGGATCCAAAAATGAATTTTGTAGGGATTCAAACTCACTCTGAATATGATTCTTTGGGTTTACTTAAAGAGTATTTACGGGACTTGAATTTATTTAAAGAGGGTAAATTAGCCGAACCGACATTTCCCACATTTTTGACACCTGAAGGCGAGTTGCTTTTAAGGGAATTTACCGCCTCTGGCGTGGTTGGTTCGCGGGCTAGAAGAGAATTTTATGGTGAAATTGAGCCAGAGGTTAAAGTGACCTGGAAAGCTCCTGGAACGGCTTTAATTCACCGTTGGGTGAGCTCGGTTTTAAAACTTACCAGTTACGACAGACATCGAAAATACATGAAAGGTGTTGATCCGGAAAATCCGCTGGCACTCTTTAATCAATAAACCCACAAATGTACTTTAATTTTTTAATGATGCAGGCCTTGATGCGAACCGAAATGAAAGTTTCGGTGGTCGCGGTGAGCCTAAATTGAGATACATTATTAATTTCAATTTAAGTTTTCCCCGGCCTCTGAAGCTGGGGATTTTTTTAATATTTAAGCTTAATTTACAACATGAAATACGCAGCCGAATTCGGCATTATAGGAGGAGGAACCGGCGGCATTGCTTTGCCGGTTTCGCAACCAGATTTAGAAAGTTTTAATGATTTATCACACCGGGGCGTTTTAATTTTTGAAAAAGGCGACGAGACCACTTTGGGGGGTGGAAATTTGGGAAACTACAATGGTATTCCAAGTAACTCTTTACCTTCGGAGTTTTTAACCATTTCTCCAAATTCACCCTTAGCCGAAAGTCTGAACACGCCAGAAGGCAAACAGTTACAGCAATATATTGATGACCCAGAGGCGGTTACGGTTCCATTGCTAGTGGTGGCAAAATTTTATAACCAAGTGGGCCGGGTTTTAAAAGCCACTTGGGAAGTCGATAATTCACCTAGCCAAGTCATTACCGAAACCAGAATTGCTTGTGCGCAAATGGTTGAAGAGCCTGATGGTCTTGCTTGGGATATTGTTACTGAGAAAGCCGAAAAACATCGGGTTAAAAACTTAATTCTTGCCACGGGCGCTCAAGCCAAACTTCCACCCAGTACTTGGGAGGCCGATCGCTTTACGTTGGCAGAAGCAATTTTTAATGAAGAAGCTTTGGCGGATTTAATTGATAAATACACTTCAGGCAAAGATTTAGGCATTGTCGGGGCTGGTCACTCTGGTCTTCTTTGCCTGGCTTTGTTGGTGGAAAATTTAGAATTTCAAGGCCGTGATTTACGACCAAATTCATTTAAGATTTATACCAACGGCCAACCCATAAAGACCTTTCGCGCTGAAAGCCAAATTGAGACGGTTGAAAGTGGCTCGAAGTTGCTTTTTAGGGATAAAGCGAGTCAGCAATATTTTGCAGAATCTGAAGTGTGCCCCCAAACGAATCGCGCCTTTCGGTATACGGGCGCTCGAGGTAAAGCGGGGGAAATTGGAAGACGTATCCAAGCTGAAGCTCATAACTTTTCGTCGCCATTTGAAATTGTTTCTCAAGCAAACGCGGCTTATGAAGCCCCGGAACATCTTATTTGGGCGACGGGTTTAATGGCGAATCAAATCCCCTTATTTGATGCGGCTGGTGAACCAATAAATCCGAAGCTCAGTAAGGGCGAATACGCCGTTGATCGGAATGGTTTATTGCACAACGAAACGGGAAAAATTATTCCACAAGCGGGAGCGATTGGTATTGCGGGCGGATTGTTACCAGAAGCCGATTTAGGGGGTGAGGCCCTAGCTGCGAAACTAGGAGTGCGCCTGCATTCGGCTAATTTTTATCACCAAGAGGTGGCTCGTCGTTTGCTGGCCGTTCTTTCTTAATTTATTATTTTTTTAACTTTTTATAACTATGACTTTTTCTAAAACTAAAGCTTACGAACTCTCTTTTAAGCAGTTACAAAATCTACTGAAAACCGAAGATAACTGGATCACTAAAATGAGTACGATTAATTGCGTGCTGAAAACAAATTTTCCGTATTACTTTTGGGTCGGATTTTATTTGGTGTCAGAACCACAAAAATTAATTGTGGGGCCTTACCAAGGTACTCTTGGTTGTTTGCATATTGATTTTGGTAAAGGCGTGTGTGGTGCTTCTGCCAAGACACGTGAAACACAATTGGTAGAAGATGTGCACGCTTTTCCGGGGCATATTGCCTGCGATAGCGCCTCAAATTCAGAAATTGTAGTGCCGGTTTTTGATCCTCAAAAAAACTTAATAGCGGTTTTCGATGTTGATAGTACCGAAAAAGCGTCTTTTAATGAGACCGATAAAATCTGGCTGGAAAAAATCCTGGTGCACTTTTTTGAGAGGAGTGAGATTCGAAATCTAAATTTCTAAAACTGAAACGTAATTTGTTTGACGCAACCAGAGGATTTACGGTACATTGGGAGCGAAAAATGACCCACATTTTATCCACTCCAGTTGCGGCTCGCAGACCTTCTGGCAAAGGCCGAAAAGAAGTATAGTCTTTCTGCGCAGTCTTTTCTGATCGCCTCGAATTCTGGGGCGGTCTTTTTATTTAACTTAATCCCCCCTTAAAAATGTCTACCGCTCAACAAATTCCTTTTATCGAAGCTCAAGATCCAGCCATTGCGGCGGCTATCCGAGGAGAAGAAGACCGCGAAGCCAATGGTTTAGAATTAGTTCCATCTGAAAATTACGTTTCTAAAGCCACTCATGAAGCCTTGGGAAGTTCTTTTACCAATAAATACTCTGAAGGATTACCGGGCAAACGTTACTATGGTGGCCAAGAATTTACAGATGTTATTGAAAACATTTGTATCGAACGAGCCTGTAAACTTTTTAACTGTAAATACGCTAATGTGCAGCCTTTATCTGGGGCGCCAGCTAATTTAGCGGTGTATTCAGCATTGATGAAACCAGGTGACACAATTATGGGAATGGACCTTTCACATGGAGGGCACTTAACTCACGGAAATCCTCATACGCATTCGGCTAAAATATATAACTTTGTGACTTACGGGATGAAAGATCCTGATACGGGCGAAATTGATTTTGATGAAATGCGGGAAACCGCATTAGCGGAAAAACCAAAAATTATCATTGCGGGTTTCTCGGCTTACAGCCGTGAACTTGATTACCAAAAATTTGCCGATATCGCTAAAGAAGTTGGGGCTTACGCAGTCGCAGATATGGCCCATATTGCTGGTTTAATTGCGGCTGGAGCGCTTAAAAATCCGTTCGACTATGGTTTTGACGTAATTCTTACGACGACGCACAAATCGCTAAGAGGGCCACGAGGTGGGATGATTTTGATTAAAGATAGTGAAGATATTTTCAAAAAAGTTAATCGAGCAGTATTCCCTGGGTTGCAAGGCGGCCCACACATGAACAACATTGCCGCTAAAGCCGTTGCGTTTGGCGAGGCCCTGAAGCCAGAATTTAAAGCGTACGCGCAACAAATTTTAAAAAATGCGAAAGCGATGGCGGATGTATTTGAACGAGAAAACGTGCGAATGCTAGGTGGTGGAACGGAAAATCATCTTATTTTAGCGGATGTTTACGGTTCATTAAACGTGACGGGGCAAGAAGCCGAAACGGTTTTAGATGAAGTGGGTATCACACTTAATAAAAACTCTATTGCGGGTGAAACACGGTCAATGTTTGACCCATCTGGGATTCGTTTTGGAACGCCAGCGATTACCACTCGTGGGTTGAAAGAAAAAGAAAGCGCAAGAGTTGCAGAGCTGATGATTGAAGCGATGAAGCACAAAGATGATCAAGCGAAGAAAGAAGAGATTCGTGAAGAAATTCGTGGTATTGCACACGCTTTTCCAATTCCAGATAGTTTTGTGAAGTAGAGAATAGATCCCGGGATGTAATTTACAGTAAATATTTTCATCCCGGGATCAGTTAAATAAGAAGCCCTGCGAATGTGGGGCTTTTTTGTTACAATAGCTTTTATTGTTTTTTGTGTTATAATTACAATATGGCACTTGAGAATTGGAAGCGTGGTGCCCAGATATTAGCGACGCCTTCTTATCATCGTTATCAAGTACCGCAATTTTTGCAAACCTTAAAAGCCCCTCTTCCAGATTATCCTGCTTCAGCTAATAAAAGATTATTAGTCGTTTTGCCAGGTCTTTCTTGTGGAACTAATAATTATGGTGATTTAATTAGCGCGGTAAATGCTGATTTTAATTTGTTACAAGTCACAGATTTACCAGAGGGATTGCAAGCGATTACGAGTCGTAAAGGAATTGAAGAAAGAGCCCATCAATTATTGGACACTCTTTATAAGATGCCTGAAGGTGAGGTGGTTGATTTGGTTGGTCACAGTTTGGGAGGAATCGTGGCTGCTTATGCCCAAGTGATTGAAAAAAACAAAAGCCAAACCTCAAGTAGGATTGGTAAAATAGTGACTTTGTCTGCCCCGCTTAGTGGCTCTTCAGAAATTAGTTCGTTGCCGGGTGTTTCTCAATGGTTTCATTCGGTTAGAGATCTCAATCCAGAGTCTTCTATTATGAAACATTTGAATGCAGAAGGTAGGATCGATGATCGATTTGTGACTCAAAAAGACGAGCTTTTAAAGCTGGGCGAAATGGATTTTAAGAGTGGTAGAGAACATCTTTTACACACCATGGTCACTTTAATTATATGTTGGGACCAGAAGCGGTCAGAGCCAAAACGGTTCAAGCCATAAGACATGTTTTAACAAATCTCACCACCCCCTAAACAAACTTTCTCGGCTTCGTCGTAAAACACAATTGACTGCCCCGGGGTAACAGCACGTTGGGGGTCTTTAAAAGTTACGTGAATTTCCTCCCCTTCCATTCTGGCAGTGCAGTCTTGAAAATCTTGCCGATAACGAATTTTGGCCGTTAAATGAGTTTCACTTGGGGCTTTCCCACTGACCCAACTGAGTCTATTGGCTTTTAGTTCAGTTTGAAAAAGTCTTGGGTTGTCATCGTTCTGGCAAACAATGATTTGGTTTTTATCAGTGTCTTTCACCAGCACAAACCAAGGGGCTTCGCTGTAACCTTTAACGCCGCCAATGTTTAGGTTTCGTCGTTGACCAATGGTATAGAAACTGAGCCCAATATGCTTCCCAATAACGTCGCTTTTTTCGGTAATAATGTCGCCGGGCGTTTGTTCGAGGTACTTTTTTAAAAACTCCATGTGGTCTCGTTCCCCCACAAAGCAAATACCAGTAGAGTCTTTCTTTTTAGCGTTATGAAAACCAGATTCTAAAGCGATTTCTCGGATTCGAGGTTTGGGTAAGTCGGCTAATGGGAAGAGGGTTTTGGCTAACGCTTTCTGCTTCAGCGTATAGAGAAAATAGGTTTGGTCTTTGTTTGCGTCGTTCGGTACTTGTAGTTCAAAGAGACCGGTCTCGGTGTTAAAGTGGTTTTTAGCGTAATGTCCGGTGGCAATGAAATCGGCGCCTAGTTTCTCTGCCGCTTCTAAAAAGACTTTGAATTTAATAAATTGGTTACACAAGATATCGGGGTTCGGCGTTCTGAACAAGCGATGTTGTTCGAGAAAATAATCAAATACATCGCGCCAATATTCAGCCGCAAAGTTAAAACTATAAAAGGGAATCCCTAAATGGTCAGCTACGTTTCGCGCGTCCATGGCATCAACTGCAGCTGGACAATGGGGGTCGTCTTTGTCATCCCAGTTTTTCATAAAAACCCCAATAACTTCATAGCCTTGGTCGATTAAAAGTTTGGCGGTAACGCTTGAATCAACGCCGCCGGATAAACCGACGACGACTCTTTTTTTTGTCATAAACGTGCGTGGATTACACCAAGAACATAACGGCGCTGCTCATAACAAACATAAGCAGAATGATGCCGGTAATAATTTTAAAAGTGGTTTGTTTCTTAACTTTCATAGTGGGTGAGATTTATTTCAATTACAGATTTAATTTTTAGTGACTTTAAGTCAAGTTAAGCCTTTAGCTTTGCGCGCCTGAAACCTTGGCGGGCTGAATAACTTGGCCGTTATATTCCCAACCAATTTCGAGGCAATGAACGACGGTTCCAGCCGTCCCTTCTTCTACCATTAAAACTTCATGAAAATCAGGGTTAATGACTTCGCCAGCTTTTGGCGTAATGTGGTTTAAACCTTGAGCTCGCATGGTTTCAAAGAATTTTTCGACGACTTGTTGCATGGTTTCATCGCTACTATGGCTGGCCCCTAAACTGAGCTCTAAAAATGAAGGCAGCGCTTTGCGTAAAAACTGAGTTACCGCTTGATCAGACCACTTAGTTTGCTCGCCACTAAGGCGTCTGCGGTAGTTTTCTAAATCGGCTAAAGCCCGTAAACTAGAGGCTTTAGCTTCATTTGCTTGGTTCTGGGCTAATTCTAACTCACTTTCTAAAGCTAAAATTTTCTCTTCAAGCGGGTTTGGCTTTGCATCTGTTTTCTTTTGATTCATCAGTCGCGATCCTATAAATTTTACTTACTTTGCCAAGTGTAATTGTACATTGCTAAAGCCTTAACTTTAAGAATTTATGAAAAAACAAACTCCAGAAATCGTAATTCCAAAAATTAATGTTTGGGCTCGTATGGCTCAAGTTTGGACAAATCCTAACTTTATTCAGACTGTTTTATACGCTGAAAAAGAAAAGGCGGTTAGCCGAACCTGGGTATTTTGGTTTGTATGGAACAGTTTGATTTCGGTTGTGGCAACGGTCGCGATTTGGTTTTTACTCGCTCAAAACTGGGTTAATTGGCTAGAAAATGACTGGTGGAATACGGTGCCTGAATTTGAGGCGAGTGTGACGGATGGTGTTTTATCTACCAATCTGCCAGAACCCTACATTATTTATGAAGATGAAGAATTTATTGCGGTTATTGATACGCAAGAAATTACTTTCAGTGAAGCCAGTTTAGAAGATTATGCTGGTGGTTTAGTTGTAACGGCCGACAAAATGGTGGTACGGGAAGATACCGGAGAATACCGCAGTTTTAATTTTAGCGAAATTGAAGAAGATTTTTCCTTTACTAAAATGGATGTTCAAAACGGTTATTATAGCGTTAAACCAACGCTTCTATCATTTGCTGTTGGGTTTATGTTTGTCTGTATATGGATCTGGTTGAGTTTGATACGACTAATCAGTGCTGCTTGGTGGGCTTTAGTTTTCTGGGGCGTCGGTGTTTTGGCTAAAATTCCAGATTGGAGTTACGGTAAAAGTTACTTAAGTGTGCTCAATTTTTACGTGATTGTGTTAGCGTTTGAATCTATATTGCTGCTTTTAAGTATTGGAGTTTTACCTTTTTCTAGCTTACTAGTGTTTGGTTTAGTGTTTGGGGTTAACTTTTATAGTTTCAAAAATGAACTTGAAGTGCAGTAAAACTGTACACTTTCAGACACATTTTCTATGATGCAGGGGAATTAACTTTTTAAATTTATCTTATGCTTAGTATTTCAGAAATTAAAACCGGAGTGCATATTGAAATCGATGGTCAACCCTACACGGTGACTTGGAATCAATTTGGGAAAACGGCCAGACAGGGAGGCCATATGAAAACAAAACTTAAAAACTTATTGACTGGGTCAACGATGGAGCGGACTTTCTCTGGCTCTGAAAAAGCCGAACCGGCCGAAATTACTTATAAAAGAGCACAGTTTTTATACGCCACGGGTGACGATTACGAATTTATGGATAACGAAACCTATGAGCAAATGGCTTTTACGGCTGAGCAGCTAGGTGATACTATCAATTATCTTTCTGACGGAATGGAAGCGGATGTTCAGTACTTTAACGGAAACCCAATCAATGTCAGCGTTCAGCCAAAAATGACCTTTGAAATTATTGAAACCGACCCTGGAGTTAAAGGAAACACGGCTGGGAATGTAACCAAAGATGCGACTATTAGTACGGGTTTAGTTTTAAAAGTACCTCCATTTATTGAAGTGGGAGACAAAGTGGTAGTTAATACCTTAAGTGGAGAATACGTAGAACGAGCTAAATAAACCTTATCGAAAAATTTTTTATTTAAGCGTCTTTTATTTTAAAAGGCGCTTTTTTTATGAATTTAGAGTAATTAAAAAAATACTTACTTGAAATAAGGGTTTAAATCTGTTACAATCGCCCGATGATTTTAGGATTAACCGCTCTCGTATTTGGAACTGCCGCCGTAACTCCGAGTGACGTAGTGGCAAGTACGCCGCGAAATCCAGGCTTTGATGTTTCAACTCATATCAGAGCGCAACTACAAGAAAGAAATCGAATGAGTGAAGCCCAACCGGCCAATACGCCTGAGATTAAGAGTGAGCCATTTTCTTCATATCCTGGTTTTACGGTTTCAGCGGCTTTGATTAATCGCGCTTTAAATAGTGAGTTTTGGGTTAAAGAAGGCGCTCATTTTGATCCACAGTTTAATAATCAACTAGAACAAGCGGTGCAAGAGCCTTTTCTACGGGAGAGAGGGATTAAGGAAGTACTTTCGGTGGGAGTGAGTGATTATGCTGGTTCAGATGCTCGACGAATGCAAAACATTAATGCGACTATCGCTAAGTTTGACGGGGTAATTATTAAACGGGGTGAAACGTTTTCATTCAATGAACAACTGGGCGATGTAACCGAAGAGGAAGGGTTTACTTATGCACGTGTGCTTCGAAATAGCGCCAATGCTTGGGGGCTTGGAGGTGGGGTTTGCCAAATATCAACCAACGTATTTCGAGCCGCTTTAAATGCAGGTTTGACGATTGAACAACGTAGAGCGCACTCTGTGCGATTTGAAAAATATGAACCAGCCGGTTTAGATGCGACTATTTACCTAGGAGTGATTGATTTGCAGTTTACCAATAACACGCCCGGTGACATTTTGATGAAGTTTGCCATGCGGGATGAAAAAATGATTACCGTTTTCTACGGAACTAAAGACACGCGCCAAGTGAGCATAGAAAAAACTAAACACTGGGAAGGCTATGACGGTCGACTATCGGCTATTTGGAAACGGAATGTTAATTTTGCTGAAAGTGCTGAAGAGGAGAGCTTTGCTTCGACTTACCGACCACTAGTAACAGAAGAAGTTGTTAGCGAGTAAAAGTAAAAACTAAGTGCTTGAAGCGCAAGATAGGGCGAAGTCATTTAAGGCTTCAAGTCCTTCTTTTTGATAGATATTAATCAACTCTGAACCAATAATGGCTCCATCAGCGCCGGCTTTTTTAAGGGCTTTAATGTGTTCTGGGGTCGAGATTCCAAAACCCACACAAATGGGTAAATCAGTTTGAGATTTAAGTTCTTGAACTAATGCCAGAGTGTCATCCGATAAATCGGTTTTAGCTCCTGTAATAGACGGTTTAGAAACCGTGTAGACAAATCCACCAGAATGATCGTAAATCTTTTGTCTTCTATCTTGTGGTGTATTGGTTGAAAGTAAAAACACTAAATCAATTTGGTTTTCTTGGGCCGCACTTTCAACGAGCTTTATTTCTTCAACCGGCATTTCTGGAATCAAAATTGAATCAATGCCAGTCTTTTTACAATCAGTAAAAAATCGATTAATGCCATATTGTAGCACTAGATTTAAATAGACGAGCAAGCCAATTGGTTTTTCTGGAAAATCAGCTCTGATAATCATAATTTGTTCTAAGCATTTTTCTGTATTCATTCCAGCTTGTAAGCTTCGATTCACCGCTGCTTGTATCGTTGGGCCATCCGCCAGCGGGTCAGAGAAGGGCAGACCAAGTTCTAAAATATCGGCTTGCTCCGCAATAGTTTTTACGGCTTCGAGCGACGCTTCAGGATTCGGGTCCCCGAGCATCCAGAAAGGAATAAAAGCAATTTTATCTTCTTTTTTTAAGCGTTCGAAAGTTTGTTGGTAGCGGTTCATATTACGATTTTTCTAAATATTCAAACACGGTGTGTAAATCTTTATCCCCTCGGCCCGACAAATTTACCATTAAAATTTCATCTGCGTTCATTTTATCGGCTCGTTTAAAAGCTTCCGCTAAAGCGTGTGAGGATTCTAGCGCCGGAATGATGCCTTCGCATCGTGAGAATTTAAGTAAAGCTTCCATCGCTTCGTCATCGGTTATTCCCACGTACTGGGCGTCACCCAGTTGATCTAAATAAGCGTGTATTGGTGAAACCCCAGGGTAATCGAGCCCCGCAGAAATTGAGTGACTTTCCTCAATCTGGCCGTTCTCGTCACAGTTCACTTTGCTAATACTGCCGTGCAAACAGCCGGTGACTCCGCGACCAATAGTAAGGCCGTGTTTAATGTTGTCGCCGGCGGGTTCTACGCCAACGAGTTTTGTTTCTTTATCTTCTAAAAAAGCCTGAAAAATCCCAATAGCGTTTGAACCGCCTCCTACACAAGCCAGCACTTGAGCGGGGAGTTTACCGGTTTGTTCCAGTATTTGCGCTCTCGCTTCATCGCCAATGACCCGTTGGAAACGCGCCACTAATTCTGGGAATGGGTGCGGACCAGCGGCAGTTCCAAACATGTAATAGGTGTCTTCGGCATGAGAAATCCAGTAACGCATGGCTTCGTTTATGGCATCTTTAAGCGATGAAGAGCCGGTGTCGACACTAATCACTTCTGCGCCTAACAGTCTCATTCTTTCGACATTAACCTGTTGCCGGGCCACATCTTTTGCGCCCATAAATACTTTAACTGGTAAATTAAAATGAGCTCCAGCCATAGCGGTGGCAATACCATGTTGCCCAGCACCGGTTTCGGCAATTAAATATTTGGCTCCCATTTCGCGAGCAATCAAAGCCTGCCCAATCACATTGTTGGTTTTGTGGGCTCCACCATGCAGCAAATCTTCTCGTTTTACCCATATTTGGGCACCGTTCTTGGGGCTATAGTTTTTAGCGTGATAAATAGGCGTTGGTCGCCCCGCAAAATTTCGCAGCAACTCATTAAATTCGCTTTGCAGCGTGGTTGAAGTTTTAAATTTTTCAAAAGTTTGTGTGACCTTACGCAGTACTGGCTGCAGTAATTCAGGGGCAAAACAGCCACCAAATTCGCCAAAGTGTCCACCGGAATTTTCAATAAAGTTTGTCATGTTGTACCGGTGCAACGGTACATAGCTTTTTGCTGAAATCAAGCTTATTTTTTATGAAAAATACGCGGGCTGGCTTGCGCGGTTGGATAGACGACTAAACTTTCAATATTAACGTGTGGAGGTCTGGTGACGCAGTAAACTATGTTATCGGCTATGTCTTCGGCGGTTAATTCGGTAAAGCCTTGATAGACCGTATCGGCTTTGGTTTTGTCTCCATGAAAGCGGACGGTTGAAAATTCAGTATTTACGGCCCCAGGGGCAATGTCTGTCACTCGGATGCTGGTCCCGAGTAAATCAATACGCAGCGACTTAGAAATCATTTGTACAAAGCTTTTTGTGCCGCCATAAACATTTCCCCCTTCATAGGCTTCAAGACCAGCGGTAGAACTTAAGTTAACTATGTGACCTTTTGTGTCTTTTAAAAAAGGAATGCACAGCTGAGCGACTTTTAAGAAACCTTTGATGTTTATATCAATCATTTCTTCCCAGTCAGAAAAGTCGTACTTTTCAAATGATTCTTTCCCGCGCGAAAGCCCGGCATTGTTAATTAGTATATCAATTTTTTCTTCTGCAATAGTCTGGTAAAAAGTTTCAACCGCTTTTAGATCAGATACATCTAAGGCGTATGTAATTACTTCTATAGCATAAGAATTTTCTAATTCCTGTTTCAATTTATCAAGCCTTTCTTGACGCCTAGCCACAATAATCAGGTTTTTACCGAGCGCGGCCAAAGAGATGGCAGTGGCTTTTCCAATACCGCTAGAAGCCCCGGTGATAAGGGCAAATGGTTCTTTATTGATATGGATTTTCATGCAAATTTATAGTGGGCGAAATAGAAAGTCTTTCTGGTAAATGCTCATTATTAAGGAAGATCTTTTTGGGGAGCTTGAGTTCGTCATTTAGCGGAGAGATTAGCTTTACGATGGCGGAGTTATAAAAAATAGTTCGATCTTCTCTAATAGAACTTATTTTATCCCATGGAATCACGAGTGGCTTGTGTCCAATATTAAAGGGAAAAAAAGCTTTAACACTTAAGCAGTACGGAGTCGTAATTACTTTAAGAAAGTTCTTATACTGCGTTTTATTAATGTAGCCCGAAACAAATCGGTAAGTTTTTTGTTTGCCGCCAATAATTTGTGGTGAAGCGTGTGAACCGAGTTGTGCATAGAGTCTAGACCACCCAGTTACTTTGGCGAGCAGCGTCATAAATCCAACCCACAATATGCCAAAGCCCACTAAATAAATGAGGGCTAATAGGTTATCGTTAATTTCAAAACTCATTTTTTTAAAGTGCTAAAAAGCTCCTCAATTGTATCACAAATCATATCGGGCTGAGCTTTTTTTAGCTGATCTTTGGAATGGACGCCCCAGCTAACCGCAATATTTTTTACACCAGCCGCCTGGGCGTGTTCAATGTCACTAATGGTGTCCCCAATAAAAAGGGCCTCACTTTTATTGCGGTGTAAGCGCCGCAGTAAGTGGTTAATTTTTTCATCTTTATACCCCTCGGTTTCTCGTCCTACTACGGACTTAAAATACGGTGTTAAGCCTTGAATTTTTAGCCAAGAATCAATGACACTTTTTAAATTTGAAGAGATAATGTGATGCTCAAAATTAGGCGAAATTTCTAAAAAATTAGAGATGAAATTTGGAAAAGCTTTTACTTTAACGGGGTAATAATTTTCTTCATATAATGAATATTTGGTTTTTATGTCTTCCGCAACAGTTGGGTAGTTTTCGGCTAAATATTCAAAAGGAAATTTATGGGTAAAGGTCGCTTGGTAATCACTGAGTTTAAAATCAATACCCGCTTTTTTCATTTCTTGGCGCCAGTATGAAAACACAAACTGGGTTGAATCTGCCATCACGCCATCAAAATCCCACAACAAAATTGGTTTACTCATCTTTTAATATTTCTAGTAATTGTTTTAATTTTTCGGCTTTAAATTCTTGGTTTGTCTCGACGCCGGAAGCGGTGTCGAACAACGTGGCAGTAGGGAATAAATCGAGTGATTTAGCGGCCGTATTAGGGTTTATACCGCCGGCTAAGGCGAAGGGAATGCTTAGTTTTTGTGTTTCACTAATCGCGTCATGCAACGTGCTAGTGTTTACTATTTGTGTTCCTGATCCTGGGTTTGCCCCATCAAATAAAAATAAATCACAGTTTTTGCCGTATTGTTGCAATTGGCGGAAATCGAAGCTTTCGTCTACGCTAAAGGCTTTCCAGATTTTAAAAGGTTTAATTTTTTTAAGTTCGTTCTTTAGCGTTTCAATCATTTCGGGTGTTTCTTGGCCGTGGAGCTGAATGATGTCTAAATCAACCAATTGGCAGGTTTCGAAAATTTTTTCTAAGGTTTCATTTTGAAATACTCCCACTTTTTGACCGGTGTAAGCGTGACTTAAGTTTTGAGCTGAAATTGGGGCTATGTATCTTTTAGAAGTGGGTACAAAATTAAAACCAACGTAAGGCACGCTTAAATCTTGGCAGCTTTGGGCCATTGGCATGGTTCTGACACCACAAACTTTTAAATGCATAATAGGGCGTCAATTTTAGCTTTTATAGTTCTTGGGTCGCCACTCATAAAACTGCTGCCAATTAGCACCGCATCGCAATACGGCGAAACTAAATCGACATCGGCTTTGGTGGAAATACCTGATTCGGCGACTTTTATAATATTATTTGGAATAAGCTGCAGGAGTGGTGGAACCCGTTTAATATCAACTGATAAATCTGAAAAATGGCGAGCATTAACCCCCATAATTTTAGCGCCACTCGCGAGGGCGATTTGAATTTCGGCTTCGTCTTGGGTTTCCACTAAAGCGTCCATGCCAAGGCTTTCGGCGTACTCTCTGAATTCTTTTAATTTTTCGGTTGTTTTAAGGACTGAGGTCATCAGTAAAACCGCACTGGCTTCACTGAGTCTCGCTTCTAAAATTTGCCCTTTATCGATAATAAAATCTTTACGTAGCACTGGAATTTCTACTTCCCGAACAACGTTGTTTAAATCTGAAAGCGACCCTTGAAAAAATTCGTAGTCCGTTAGTACAGAAATTGCCGCGGCTCCGTTCTCCTCGTAAATAAGACCAATCTCTACCACATCAGCCTCGGGTGCAATTGCCCCTTTGCTCGGCGACGCTTTTTTGATTTCAGCAATAAGTTTTACGGCTTCACCTTTATTTCTTTTTAAAGCCTGCAAAAAACTCCGATGATTTTTGAGCGGCTTGGCATTTTTAAGCGTTCTCTCCAGGCCAGAGACTTCTCGCTCTTTCTGGGCAATAATTTTTTCTAGTATTGTCATCAGAAACACTTTAGCGGCCTTCGCTTAAATGCCTAGCTTATCTTTTTCGGACAAGCGAGGCATTGATCATTTTAAAAATTTATTTTTCAGTCTTGGTTTTCTTTTCTTTTTTGGGTTTGCCGCTGCCAAATAACCAGCGCTTTAGACCCCATAAAATCAGTAGCATTGGCAGCCAAATTGGCGTGTAAACAAAGGCTCTAATAAGTTTATCAACCACATCGCGAGCATCATAAATAAAGTCGTTAACGGCTGATTTCCAAGTTGATTCTAAATTCCAATCTGGGCTACTAAAGTCACCAATTTCGGGTTGAGGCGTAAGGGATAATTGTAGAGTCGAGTAAGATACATCGGTGTCTCTGCTTTTCTGTGTGGCATTTAAACGGTCTAGTTCGTCTTGGACATTGGCGAGTTCGCGATCAATTTCTAGTACATCGGTAATGGTTTCGGTTTCTCGTTCCATTAATTCTCGCAATCGATCACGTCGGCTTTCTAGGTTTGTAATACGGTTATCTGTATCTCGGTATTGGGCGGTGATATCTTGGGTGGAATAACTTTCTGATTTTTTGAGACCAATTTTTTCTAGGTTCTCACTTAATACATCTAGTTTTTCAGCTGGAACGCGAATGGTTAAATTGTATGCCAGAGTACCACGTCGCACTTCCCATGAATCTTGATGCGTAATATAAGCCTGTTGGCTAAAAAGTTCAGCTTCTATAATGGCTAAACTTTCTTCAGTGTCTTCAACTTCTAACTGCAAAGAACCATTTCTAATTATTTTTCTATCTTCAAGTCCTTCAGGGTCAAATCCTTGGGCATTTACTTCTGGTGGTCGAATCATATCACTAACGGTCATTTTAGCGCGGCTGGCTACGGGGGAGGCGGCCATGTCGTAAGCCATACTTTCCTCCATCACGTCGTTGCCGGCATAACCGTCAAAACTAGTTGATTGTCGACTTTCGGTTAAAAATCTTGGAGATGGAAAATTTTTGTCTTGCGCTAAAAAGTAGTAGCCGGCGCCACCTACTAAAAGAATCACAAACGCGTATTGCGCTAGGAAGTGATTGATCGATTTTAAGCCAGATTTGATGCCCATTTGGATTGAGGTTTTAATTTCTAATATCTTAGAAGACTGACGAGATAAGCGCAAATTGGTGACGATTATCACTTACATTGAATCGTTTAAATCAGCCAAAGTAGGTTGTCCAGTAGCGGTAGTGTATTCACTTGAAATGGCATAAAAACTGCCCCAAGTGTGAGGTTTTAATTGCTCTCTGCCTCTTAGCCCTAAAGGGCCCATAGTGGTAAATATGGCCGGTTTATCAAACGATTTGGCAAAGTTAACAAAGCGGTCTAACTGTTCTTGGTTTTGAGGCGTTACGGCGAACTTATAGAGCTGTGGAGTAAAGGTTTCCATGCTGGCTTTTATGTCGGCTAAATCCGTGGGAACGGTTTGGAAGTCGTGATAGCTCAGCCATAGTTTTTCGGGTTCTATTTGCGAAATTAAAGCGGCACTATTTTGCGTTATGTCTAAATCAACAAATTGTCCGCCTAATTTTAAAAACTCAGTTAAAAGTTCAACTCTTTGGCTGGCAGTACCTGGGAAAGCCCCTTTTTCGGCCGCTGTTTTACAAACCCCTAAAAGTTGCACTTGCTGCTCAATTTTGGCTTTAGTTAAAAGGCTTTGCACTTGGTGAATTAAGCTGGGGGCGATCATTAATTCTTGGACGACTGTGTCGAACCAAATTTCAATTATATCTACTTGCTTCTCTATTTTGCGTAGTAAAATCTCCAGTTCTGCGACAGACCGAGGGCGAATGGGAACAATTATTTTCATCCTTTCCAAACTACTTATTCCACGCTTCATATAAAGTTTTCTTCATACCAAATGGTTCGCCGACGCGGGGCAAAATAATTTCAAATCCAGCGCTCCCGGGGGTATTAAATTTAAGGGTTCCGGTATTAAACAACACCTTTTCTAAAAACCCCTGCTGCACTTTCATGTCGTCAATTTCAGTGTGTTTGGCGCTGGTAACTTTTGCAAAACCAATGCCTTCGCGTTTGTAGATTTTTTGATCGGTTACAAAATAGACCGTGGTTAAAAAATAAAGTGTATAGTAGAGCGTTATTAAAGCTAAGATTATCAGCGGTGCGCGTTCTAGCACATCACCGACTTCAAGTTGTTGTAGCAGATAGGAAAGGCCGCCCAGTAAAAGAGTGGCTAAGGTTATAACGGTTATCACGTAGCGCAGACTGATTCCAAACTGGTAAATCACTCGTTCGGTGTTTGAGGCTAGATAGCGGCTAAGGTTATAGAACATTACTTGACTATTTTGCGGTTAAATTTTAAAAAGTGCAAAGCTCTTTGTGATTTTTTCACTTTGCAAGAAGGTTCTAATCCGGGAGTTAATTTTGAAACTTGGCTGTTATGGCCTGAACACAGGAGGTTGCATTGGTACGAAAAAATCCCCTAGGGGGAAAGCGGGCGCGCAAGCGCCAGCGAAAATCTCGCAAGCAATTGCGAGTTGAGGCCTCGCCCTTTACGCCGTCTGGCAAAGCTCGGCAGCGTTCCACTGCGTTGGTGCGCTACCAGCCCACAGGTCAGGCCTTGCGAGCCTCCCTCGCAGCTCCGCCTCGCCCAATGGAAAATTTGCCGGTGGCGACGTTGGACGAGAATCAGCGTTACAATTGTCCGATCTGCCGGCGCATTAACCACGATGTATCGACTTGGGGGGAAACTCACGACTGCGATCATTGCGGTCAGCGTGTGAAGATAAAACGCGAGGAAACTGACTATCGACGAAGTTTCCTTTTCTGACCAACGGTGGTTTCAAAAAATAAAGAGGCGACATCCTGCACGGGTGCCGCCTCTTCTCACACGGTTAAATTATCTTTTTTAGTCCTCTTCAATAACTCGAATGTTTTGTTCTTCGAGTTCTTTTTCTGGCATTGGCGAAGGTGCGCCCAGCATTAAGTCTTGCGCGGATTGGTTTTTTGGAAAAGCCATAACTTCACGAATATTTGGTTCGCCAGCAAACAGCATCACTACGCGATCAAGTCCCATCGCGCACCCTCCGTGTGGAGGCGTTCCAAATTTAAAAGCTTTTAGAATATGACCAAACTTCATTTCGGTTTCTTCTTTGCTTAAGCCTAACACTTCAAACATTTTCGCTTGTAGTTCTGGCTCGTGAATTCGAATAGAGCCTCCGCCTAATTCAACCCCATTTAATACCACGTCATAGGCGTAAGAACGGACGCTCATTGGGTCAGATTCGAGCCTATCAATATCTTCTTTGTTTGGTCGGGTAAACGGATGATGGGCCGCTTGCATGCTGCCGTCTTCTTTTTGTTCGAACATCGGGAAATCAATTACCCAAGCGTAGGCAAAATGGTTTGGGTCTTTGAGACCGAATTTATCGGCTACCGCCAAACGAACTTGTCCGAGCGGTTCGACACTTTGCAGGAAAGTTCCAGCGCCAAAGAAAATTAAGTCCCCTTCTTGTGACTGTGTTTTTTCAATTAAAGCTTTAATAAATTCTGGTTTAGAGTTTTTCATTACCGGGCCGCTGTCTTCGCCAACTCGAACCCAGGCTAAACCACCGGCGCCGTGTTTGCGGGCTAAATCAGTTAAATCATCAATATCTTTTCGGCTTAGTTTTCCGCCTTCTGGTACACGCATTACACGCACACTATCAACGCTTTCAAATACCCCAAAACCACAAGTTTTAGCTTCTTCGGTCATATCAACAAACTCTAAGCCAAAGCGTAAATCTGGTTTATCAGAACCATAGTTTTCTAAAGCCGTTTGCCAGGTGATTTGCTTAAATCGCCTATTTTCTAAATAACTTTTCCATTCCTTGTCTTTCGCACATTTTTCAGTCAGTTCATGAAAACAATTTTCAATTACTTCCATCACATCTTCTTGCTGACAGAAAGCCATTTCAATCTCGAATTGAGTAAATTCTGGTTGTCGGTCTCCTCGCAGGTCTTCATCTCTAAAACATCGAGCAATCTGAAAATATTTATCAACCCCTCCACACATCAGCAATTGTTTAAGCTGTTGTGGTGATTGTGGTAAAACGTAAAACTCACCACGGTGTAGCCGCGATGGGACTAGGTACTCGCGTGAGCCTTCAGGCGTTCCTTTAACCATAATTGGCGTTTCAACATCCATGAAGCCGGCGGCATCAAAATAATTTCGAATAACTTTTACCATATCATGGCGTAAACGAAGATTACGCTGCATTTTAGCGCGTCGTAAGTCTAAATAACGGTATTCAAGTCTTAAATCTTCACGAACTTCTTGTTCAATATTTAACTCAAACGGAGGCGTTTGCGCTTGGTTGAGGATTTCTAAATTATCAATCGCGATTTCAATTTCACCCGTTTCAAGTTTTGGGTTATTTAAGCCTTCACCTCGGGCTCGTACCGTTCCAGTGGCCTTTAAAACCCATTCGGCTCGAACGTGCTCTGCGGCCGCATGCGCTTCGGGGTTAATACTCGGATCAAGAACAATTTGCGTAATTCCTTTGGCATCTCGTAAATCTACAAAAATGATTCCACCGTGATCTCGTCGGTTATTTACCCAGCCAGATAAAGTGACTTTAGTATCAATATCTGAAGGACGAAGTTGGTTACAGTGATGCGTGCGGAGCATATTTAAATCTAAATTAATCAAGCGCGATTGTGCCCCGTTAGCCTTAAAAGTCAACGAGACTCGCATTGGTCTAAATGTGAAACCCAATCATGAAGATTGGTTTAAGTTTGTGTCTTGATAAATGACTTAAAAAGCCGGTAGTTACAGCGTATGCGTTTTATTAAAAGTGTTTTGCCGACTTTGGTTATAGCGATTAGCTGTTTTGTTTTAGGTGGATTTTCGGTGCTCGATAAAAAAGTTAAGGCGGCCCCAATGTGCTTTGAAAGTAAATACCAAGAAATAGCGATAGTCGAGCTGAAAGCCTTAGAAGGTGATAGTCTTAAAGCCTCTATAAATGGCGCAGCGCGTTTAGTTTGGAATGAAGATTTTGTCGAAGGTGACGGTGAACATTTAGTAGCGCTGGCGCAACTGCCGAGCGAGCACGATCAAGATTTTCGTAACTTTGCGTATGCTGGTAATGCCGGAACCATGAAATTTTACCCAAGCAATACTTACGCTGCCCGAGGAACAGAACCTTCTAAGCGCCGATTTTTTCCGACAAAAGAAGCGGCCATTGCGGCGGGATTTGTGGCTTCTAAGCTGGTTAAATAGAGGTTTTCTTGTTTTTTTTGGACTTGGGCGTTTTGCTTATTACAATGGGCTCACCATGAAAAACTTAACGAAACTGGCTTTGTGTGCACTTGTCGTTCTCGCTATGACTGGTTGTAATTCACTAAATTCTAATTCTAAAATGACCCAAACAGTAACTCTGAATACGAATCAAGGCGATGTTACGCTTGAACTTTACGCTGATAAAACTCCTAAAACGGTCGAAAACTTTATTGGTTTAGCCAAAGAAGGAAAATACGATGGAACGCCTTTTCACCGAGTGATTGAAAACTTCATGATTCAAGGTGGAGATTACGAAAATCAAAACGGGACTGGTGGTAAAAGTATTTGGGGCGATGAATTTGAAGACGAAATTGTGCCAGAGCTGTCACATGTTCGTGGAGTAATCTCTATGGCAAATCGTGGCCCAAAGACAAATGGTTCACAATTCTTTATTGTGCACGCACCTGATACCGCTTACCTAGATGGTAAACATACTATTTTTGGCCATGTAACCGAAGGAATGGATATCGTAGATAAAATTGCCGCTGTTCCAACTGATATGATGGATCGACCTTTAGAACCAGTTATTATTGAATCGGTGAGCTTTTAGTGTTACAATGGCCTAACATAGTTTTAAAATAAATGGCTAAAACACAAAAACACACTTGTAAAGATTCTTTAACTTTTAGAATCGGACTGGGGAAAATACTTGGAGGCCTAATCGGCTTAATGGTTTTTTTCTCATTGCCAGCGCTTCAAGCGAATATTGATATCGCATTACGATTTGGAATGATTGGTTGGTACATGATTTTTGGCGCGATTATTGGCTTTGCGGGAGTTTATACTAAATACCCCTTATTGGGCTGGGGGCTCCCTTCGATTTTGCGTGGGGCCTCAATCGGTTTTGGCTTAAACCTTATTTTAGCTTGTTTGGTACATGACAACATGATTCAAGCTTTTTCACACTATTCAGAATTTCAGTTTTCAAACTCAATGCCAATTATTCAATTAGCAATTGAAGGTTTAATCTGGGGAGCCTTGCTTGATTTTGCTTTAACCCGGTACGCGGGAGAAGGTAAAGAATTGTTGGAAAACTTGTAACGTTTTAGATTATAAGTCGTTTGCTGTGGTGAACATGGTATTTGAAGACTTAGAATCACGACTTAAATTTATCTTTGAAAAGGTTAAGCCAAAAGCCGAACCTTCATTTAAGGCTGGCTTGCGTGAGCGCACACTGCACCAGTATCAAATTCAAACCAAACCTTACCGGTGGCTTAGATTTAGAGGTCACTTTGCAAAAGGCTTATCTTACACGGCGTTGAGTGCATTTATGCTCAGCATGATTGGTTTTGTTGATGCCCCGTTTTTACCAAACCGAGTTGTCGGTGAGATTGAAAGCCAAGGAGGTGTGGTTGAAATTATTCGTGGGGACGAAAGTTTACTGGTCTCTGGGACGCAGGATCTAAGAAAAGGTGATTGGGTTCGGGTGGGACATCGAGGACAAGCCTCAATTACCACCGATCATTTTGTATCTGAAGTAGAGTCTGGCAGTTGGTTAAAAGTAGAAAGAGCGGGTCGAATTTTTCTTGATAGAGGGAAAGTTCATAATACGGCTTCGCAAAACTCACAAATAAAAACCGATCGTGGTTTAGTACAAAATGATTATGGAAGTGAAGTCGTCGTAGAAGTTTCAGAAACGGGTGAAACGAGAGTTTTGCCGGGCTATTTGAATGTGACGGTTTACGACCTAAATGATGGCGAAGTTATGGCTAAGGCCGGAGAAAGAATTGTTTTAAGCAGTGATACAGTGCTTCGACAGTCTGAAATTATGCCGGATGATCTAGGGCTTTCAAATGCACAAATTGAAGCCATAATTGGAAAACTTATCATTGCTCGAACGAAAGCGCTAACGGGTATTGAAAATATGTTGCTTGGCAAGCGTGGACAAGCGCATGATGAAATTGTATCGGCGGAACAAAGTTTCCGGTCAGTAACTCAAATTCTCGATCGCGGTCGAGATATGACTATTAATCGTCGCGTGAATTTAGATTCAGTGGCCGTTAAAGATGTTTACCCAAGCCTGGCCTTTAAAACAGATCGAATCGACATTTTAACTGAAGCGTATGCCTTAGAGCAGTTGTTTACGGTGCTTGAACAAAATAAAAACAGCCTCGCTTTTGCTCCGGTTGAAACCGAGATAACGGCTTATAATCGCTATGTTTTACTGCATTATTTAGCTTCTGTGGCGAATCCAGACCAAGCAGCCGCCTTACATACTTTAGCTGAAAACTATGTGGTAAGTGTGCTGCGCAAGGTCCAACAATCACCCATTAAAATGGAACAGCTGGCTTACTTGAACTCTCAAGTAGAAGCGCTGCCAAGAAATGAGGCCTCTGAGGCTTTTTTAACCAGCCTACAAGCCCGCTTAGCGCCAGATTTGGCCGAAGCTTTAGCTCAAAAATTGAACTTCTTGTTTTAATTTTAATTTTCACCCTTGCCCCTTCGTCTTAAAAGTTTCGGTAGGACTACTTGACGAATTTTTTTTATTCCCCTAGTTTGGCGCAAATAACTTCCTGCACACATGCCCAATATTCCAATGGCCTTAACGTTTGATGATGTTTTACTGGTTCCCCAGTATTCTAATATTTTGCCAAAAGCGGTTTCTTTAAAAACTCAGTTTACGCGAAATATCACTTTGAATATTCCAATCGTTTCTGCGGCTATGGATACCGTGACTGAAGATAGAATGGCGATAGCGATGGCCTTACAAGGTGGAATCGGTGTAATTCACAAAAATTGTGATCCAGATGAACAAGCCTTCATGGTGGCACGAGTTAAGCGTTATGAAAATGGCTTTATTCGTGAGCCTATGGTTTTGTCTCCGAATCATTCTATTTCAGATGCAGTGAAAATTAGAGATGAACATGGATTTAAAGCGGTGCCTATTACGGAAGATGGAACCCTTAAAACAAAAGTCGTGGGACTTCTGACTCGTAACGATTATCTAGGGCATAAGCACGCACATCAAAAAATAGGCGAAAGAATGCGAGCGGTAATGAATTTATTGACGGCGCAAGCTCCAATAACCCTGAGTGAAGCAAATGATGTACTAGAAGAATCAAAACACTCTAAGTTACTTATTTTAAACGATGATGGTACCTTGCACGCCTTGATGACCCGACGTGATATAGAAAAAAACGAAGATTATCCACATGCGGCTAAAGATTCACAAAAAAGATTGATGGTAGCGGCAGCGGTTGGTCCGGCCCATAACATGGAAGAACGAGTGCAGAAACTAATTACGGCTGGGGTCGATATTCTAATTGTTGATACGGCTCACGGACACTCGCAAGGCGTTCTTGATACGGTAACTTATATTAAAAAGAACTACGCTCACATTGATGTCGTGGGGGGAAATATTGCTACTCCAGAGGCGTGCGAAGCTTTAGTAAAAGCCGGAGCCGATGCCGTTAAGGTAGGAATCGGCCCTGGTTCAATTTGTACCACCCGAATTATCGCGGGTGTGGGGGTGCCACAATTGACCGCTGTTATGAATACGGCGGCTAAAGCTAAAGAGTTAGGTGTACCGGTTATTGCTGATGGCGGTTTAAAGTATTCTGGTGATATGGCTAAAGCTTTGGCTGGCGGTGCGCATACGGTCATGGTTGGCTCTTTGCTGGCCGGAACGGAAGAAAGTCCGGGGGAAATAATTTATTCTGAAGGACAAACTTACAAATACTATCGAGGTATGGGATCTATTGCCGCTATGAAAAAAGGGGGTAAAGAACGGTACGCTCAGTCAAACGTAGCAGATGACAAGCTAGTGCCAGAGGGTATTGAGGGTAAAATTTTATTAAAAGGAAAACTGGCCGGTGAAATTTTTCAGCTCTGTGGCGGTATTCGAAGTGCTATGGGATATTCTGGCGCCAAAGACATTGCTGAATTTCAGGCCAAAGCCCAAATGGTACAAATTACGGGAGCGGGACTACGAGAGTCCCATCCACATGATGTTGGTATTCTAAAAGATGCTCCGAATTACCGAGGATACGTTTAGAACTTATTAAATTAGCCCCGTCTCATTGCCCAAAAAAAATTGTGCATTTTCTGCAAATTAGTTTAAATAATAGAACTATGAAACTTGAATATTTACAAAAAATCATCGCTCGTATTCAAACGCAAATTCACTGCCCTAAATGTAAGGCGCCCTTTGCTAAAGAGAAAATTGAAATACAAGGGGTTAAAGGGCATCAAGTCGAATTTTCGGCTGAATGTGCTGAGTGTAAGGCTCGTTCTCAAATTTCAGCGGAAATTAGTGGTCCTAATGTTGTTCCGCCGGTTGGTCCGGTTGTGGCTCCGCTGGCGAACATTGCCCCGCCAGATATTAAATTAAAACGACCCGTGCCTGGGATTGAATTACCACAGCCAAAACTAAATGTTGACCAGCTCACTGAGATTAAATCTAAACTGAGTGGGTTTAAGGGTTCTGATATCAAATCACTGTTTGAAGAGTAATGAGACGTTACTACGACCGTTATCGTCAGCGTCGTAGGGGCGTGGGCTTTATTCCAATCGTTATTTTAATTGTATGCGCTTTAGCCGTGCTTTTTTTATACCGTGAAACGATTCTCGGTTTTTTAGATGAAAATCCTGACACGGCCCAATATGTGCCAGGGTTTGTAACGAGCGCTTTAGAACGAGACTTGGAAGATTGGAAACAGGAAGATTTGCAAGAGCGTTACGCCCAGCTAAATGCAGAAGTGCAGGGTTGGCAAATCGCTTTAGAAACTGCGGCAGCGCAAGGGCAAGCTAAGTTTGAAGAAGTACAAAACAACTTAATTGAGGCTAAGGAAGCTTTGAATGAAACGAAAGAGGCCTTAGATAACTTAAGCGAAGCTGGTGCAAATTTAAAGGGCTCAGTTTCAGGCTCTGCTAGTGATTAGAGGCTTTTTGCCACATTTTTGCATTTTCTGTTTTTTATTTTTAGCCCTTTTTTCACGGGTTGGCTTTTTTAATTTTTAGAATTTTTAAAATCCCTTTAAATGGTTTTATATAAATTGTGTTAACTCTTGCTAATAGGTTTTACAGTTCTTTGTGCAACAGTACTGCAAACTCAAATTAAAATGATTGTCATTTTGTGCAATTCTTTGTGCTTCAAAACCCTGCTTTTTTTGTAACAAAGTGTGGGGACCTCTCGTTCTTGGCATCGTGAGTGAAGTGGCTCTTGTGAAGGCTTGACTTTAAGCTTTCAGAGACTAACATTTATTCACTTCCGACCGACTTGCCACGAGTTCCGCTTTAACAAAGCAGAAAGGCTCTCGGTTCGCTGCGTGCATTTTGTGCGTTAGTGATAAAAGGATTTGATCTTTGATTCAAACAGCCGGAAAGCCAATTGCCCGTGCAAGGTGCAACCTTTCTAGAAAATGGCAGCGACTTTCTTTTAATACAGAGAATGTTTCGCTTTGTGGCTTTAGCCTTTTGGCTTGAGCACAGCTTTTAACATTGAGCTTATCAATTTTGTATAGAGGAATCCGAATTTATTCGAATTCTCAAAAATAATACTTTTTAAAACTATAAACCATGAATTTGTTTGCTTTTTTGCGACAAGGTCTTGCGTCTGTAGCTCTTTCTTCTGTAGCTCTTATGGGTTTTGCAAATGCGCAAGATCTTGGATTTACAGACGATGCTCAGATCCCTACATGGGCTACTGAAGCTATCGAAGAACTTATGGATCAAGGCGTTCTTTCTGGAAACGATGATGGTTCTTTTGCTCCTAACCGACAATTGAATCGTGCTGAAGTTTCTAAAATTATCGTGTTGGCTACTGGTGTAGATATTGATACTACTGGTGGTCCTCACTTCCCTGATGTAGACCAATCTGCTTGGTTCTACGATTACATTGAAACTATGTACAACGAAGGTTGGATCAACGGATACCCTGATGGAATGTTCCGTCCTGGTGTTGGAATCAACCGAGCCGAAATTGCTAAAATGGTAGTTAACGGTTTTGCTTTAGACCAAGATCTATCTGGCGCTCCTCATTTCGATGATGTTAACGCTGGTGATTGGTTCTACGGTTACATCGAAACGGTTTACAATAACGGCGCTATGCGTGGTTACGGTGATGGTACTTTCGGTCCTGGTAACGCTGTTACTCGTGCTGAAACCGCTAAAATCGTTTACGATGCTCAATTAGTAGCTCTTGGTACCTTCACTGGTATCGCGGAAGGAACTTTGGAAGTTATGCTTTCAAACGAAACTCCACGAGGTACTAACATCCCTTTCAACGCGACTTCTGTTCCTTTCACAACTGTTGAAATGACAGCTTCTGACGATGCAGACATTGAAATCTCTTCAGTGACTTTCACTCGTCTTGGTCTTGGGGATAACGACGACTTTGATAACGTTTGGTTAGAAATCGACGGATTCAAAGTTGGTAACGACAAATCAGTAAATAACGATGATGTTGTTGAACTTCGATTCAACCCACCAATCGTAATCCCTGCTGGTCAAACTATTATCGCTGACGTTGTAGCTTCTATGAAGTTCACTGAAAACGATAAAAATGTAGGACACCACAACCGATTCGTACTTGTTTCTGCTGATGACATTGTTTCATCTGCTGACAACATTGCGGGTGACTTCCCGATTGAAGGTGAAGAAATGGAAGTGGCTTCTTACGAAGTTACTCAATTAAAATTCTCTCCACTTGGTTCTGATACTAATGTGGATGTAGGAGATTCTTTCATCGAACTTGGTAAATTCCGAATGCTTAACGCTTCAGACACCAACAAAGATGTTGAACTTCGAGCTATTACTTTCAAAAATGATGGTACAGCTGAACTTGAAGATAACTTAGAAAACGTAGGTCTTTACGTTTCTGGTGAACAAGTTTCTGCTGAAACTATTATTGATGGTGATTACATGACTTTCCGTTTAGATAATGGTGTAACTGGTGGTTATATTGTTGAAGACGGTGATTCTCGAATCTTCTCTATTCGTGCAGACATCGTTTCTGCTGAAAAAGACGATGTTATCAACTTCAAAGTCGATAACTTCGAAGATATCGTAGGTATCGAAATCGGTACTGCATTTGGTGTTAAAGCCATTTCAGACACTGGTAACGGTCGAACTTTATCTGGTACTAAAACTGTAGATTCTGGTAACTCTTGTACTGGTGAATCAGCAGAAGATAACTGTGCTCGTCTTCGAGCTTACCTTATCGAAGCTGGTGATCTTACAATTTCACGAGATCCATCTTCTCTAAACAACCAAGAGTACGCTCCTGGTTCTAACGATGTTGTATTCCTTACAGCTCGTCTAGTGGTTGATCAACCTATCATTACTGATGGTGTTACAATCGACGTTAAAGAAGCTTTCACTGATCGAGCTAAAACAACTAACATGACGTTGGCTCAAATGAATCTTTACTTCGACAATTTCCGTTTATACCTAAACGACAAATTGATCGATACTGAAAACGATTTCTCTGGTACTACTTTGGCTGACGCTAACTTAGCTTTCAACACTACGTTTGAAATTGCTGGTACGTCTATCCTTAAATTAGTAGGGAATATTCAAGATAACGCCGTAACTGGTGGTTCAATCAAAATGCAAGTACTTGATACTGCTTTCGATTCTCCTGAATACATCTCAACTGGTGATCAAATCGAAACAGTTCTTGGTTCTGCTGAAGCTTCTTTCGTAGAAGTTGAAGAATCTATCCTTACAATTTCTCGAACTGACGGTTTTGCCGACGGTGCTGAAGAAATTGTTGCTGGTGTAGATGATGTTTCTATGTTGAAATTTGTTCTCGATAACAATGATTCAGGAGACGTTAATGTTACATCTGTTACTGTTTCTGCTCTTGCAACTGGTAACGCTCTAGCAAACATCCAAGATTTCACAGCTGCAATCTTCGTTGGGGGAACTCAACAAGGTTCATCTCGAAACCTAGATACTAACGGGGCTGCTACTTTCAACGACCTATCTGTGGTTATTGATTCAGCTTCACAAAAAGAATTCGAAGTAGTATTCGATACTAACACTTCTGCTGCGGCTGGAAACCCTGTTTCTACAACGCTTGCTAATGGTGCTGGTACTCAAACTAATGTTGCTTCCGCTAAAGACGTTGCGTCTGGAGATGATGGTAATGGTGGTGGTACAGCTGGTAATGGCGCTCAAGAGGGTGGTGAGGAGTTCGCTTCTGCTGCTGCTGCTTCAACTATTATCAATGTTGGTGGTGGAGGAACGCTTGTGCCTCTTGCTGCTGGTGATCAAATCGTAATCTCAACTGATGGTACTGCTACTGCAGCCGGTGCTGAGGTTCGAACGGTTGCTACTGCTGTTGCTGCTGGTCAACCCGTTATTACGGTTACTCAAGCTTTCAGTGTTGGTCATACAGCTAATGCTGTTTCGATCGTTACAACTGAATACCCAGGTACGGCTAATTCAGTTACTGTAGCTGATGCTAAAGACCTAAAAGTTGGTGATACTATCCGTATTATCGGTGCTACCGGTGGTGCTGTTACTCCAACTGACTTCGCTGTTCGAACTATTAGCGGTAACGTTATTGGTTTAGGTGAAGAAGGAAATACTACTGTTGTAGACACTCTTGCAACGGCTGTTCCAATTGGAAACGCGGTTACACAACAAAATGCTAACTCTACTTTCCGTGTTCGAGTTACTGCGGTTAACGCAGACAACGTAGAAAACGGTCAAGAAGTAATTGTTAACGAAAACGACGAAGCTCTAGGCGCTACAATTGACGAAACTGTTTCTGGTGACGCCAATTGTGATACTGATGCTTTAGATACGTCTGTAGCTAACACTCTATGTGGAGCGGCTTTCGATATTCTACTTTCTGGTAAACTATCTATTGAACTAGGAGAAACGGTTTTCTCTAATATTCTTGTAGCTAACCAAACTGATGTAGAAATCTTGAAAGTACGTCTTTCTGCAGAAGATGACGAAGTACAAGTTTCTGACCTATACTTCAAATCTACAAACACTGATGCCTCTGACCGAGTAACGTACAAACTTTACAACGCAGCTGGCGCTCTAATCCAAACTGAAACTGCCGTTAACGGTAAAATTCAATTTGAACTAGGAAACACTTCACGAATTCGAGTACCTAAAGACGGTAACACTACTGTTTCTGTACGAGTTGATGTGAAAAACATTTCAAGTGTGGCTCAATCTGGGAAAGTACTTGATCTTGATCTAGACACAGCATTAGGTGATAACGGTGTTGAAGCTGTTACTGCCGCTACTGGTTCTGATCTTGCTGCTGCTGACGTTACGACTGCTGGAGTTCTTTCTCAAGATTTCTTGATCTTGAAAACTCAAATGACAGCACGTCACGCGACTACTCAGCCTTCATTCGCTGATCCTTCGCTATCTGAACAAGAGTTCTACCGATTCACATTATCTGCTGACGCAGCTAACTCTGTTGAATTAGGTCAAATGACTCTTGCAGTAGCTCTACAAGGTATGGAGTTTGATACTACGCTTGCATCTAATGGAAATAACGTTGTTGATTTCCGAGTACTTCAAGTGAAAACTGATGGTACATTGGATACTTCATCTGTTGTAGCTACGGCTACTCCAATCAATACTTCAGCGGCTCGTGTTGCAACTCCGGTTGGTGATGCGACTACTACAGCATTAGTTGATATTGATTTTGCTAATCAAATCGTGGCGGCTGGTTCTTCTCGAACTTACGCGCTTCTATTCGATGCAACTATCAATACTGCTGGTGGTTTAGCTGATGACGATTCAGTTTCTGTAACTATCCCTACGGATGCTGCACAAGCTGGTCCAAGTACATTCGCACTTCTAAGTCCTACAACAAACAACATTGTTTGGGCTGATGAATCTGCTAATGGTGGAAACAATGATTTCTTCAATGGTTTCCTACTTGATCAAGACACAACAGCTCTTGTTAACCAAGATTAATTTTTAATCGAACGTTAATCACAGCTTTGTGACTAAACTCAAAAACCCCCTCGGGTCTTCGGACTCGCAGGGGGTTTTTTTGTGTTTGGGAAATTTTACATCCCGGGATGACGTGGAAAACCATCCCGGGATGAAATTTAGATTAAGCTCGGTTATTCCCCTAACGGCGTCTTTCTGCTGTTATACATCCCGGGATGTAACCTAAAACCGCTTTACCCATCCCGGGATGAACATGCCAAGAAGAACTTTAGATTCCGATACCTATTATCATGTTTATAACCGTGGCTATAACAAACAGACCTTATTTTATAAAAATCATGATTACGAACGCTTTCTTAACAAGTTAATAGATTTAAAACCGGCGTATAAAAGCCTATCTATTAAGTGCTTTTGCGTTCTACCGAATCATTTTCATTTATTGTTAATTGATATTGCTTCAGAAAACCATCCCGGGATGACTATTTCTAAGTTTATGAATCGTTTACAGGTAGCGTATGCGCGCTATTTTTCAGAGCGTTATGGCAGTAAATTAAATCCAGGCCTAAAATCTCCGGTGTTTGAAGGGCGTTTTAAAGCGAAAGAAGTTTTAGATGAGGCCTATTTATCACAATTAGTGAATTACATTGAAGGGAATGCCGTTAAACATGAAATTGTTTCTGATATAAAGCATTGGCCTTACACCAGTTGGGAGCCAGGGAAGACCTTTAGTTTAGAAAAAGATTTCTTTGCTGACTTTGATTAGAAGGTTCTTAAATTTCATCCCGGGATGCGAATTCGCGCTTCCTTATTTTAATACCCTTTACTAAGCGCGCCTTTTAGCTACGTTGGTCAAGTAATGAAATCATATCCTATTGTGGCTATCGTGGGGCGTCCTAATGTTGGTAAATCAACCTTGTTTAATTCGTTGGTGGGTGAACGCCGGGCGATTGTTTCTGATATTGCGGGAACTACTCGTGATAGCGTGACCGAAAAAATTGATAACTTGGGCCCCATTACTTATTGGGCGGTGGATACGGCTGGACTGACTGACTTTGGTGATAATTCACTGGAAACAGCGATTCAGGTGCAAGCCGAACTGGCACTGCACAACGCGGATATGATTTTGTGGATGGTAGATGCCAAAGTGGAATTGACTCAGGATGATTACGATATTGCTGATAAGCTACGACGCGTCAGCAAAAAAGTCTTGTTTGTGGCCAATAAGATTGATGACGGGCAAGCCATGCGAGGTTATGAACTGGCAGAACTGGGTTTTGGCGTTCCCGCTATTATCTCTGCGAAAAACAACTTTGGTTTTTGGGATTTAACCGAAGTCATTCAAGAGCGGTTACAAGAACTGGGTTTTGAACCAATTGATAGCGCTTTAGTGGAAGCCCCAGAACGAATTAAGGTGGCTTTAGTGGGCCGACCAAATGTGGGAAAATCTACTTTGTTTAACCAAATGATTGGTGAAGAACGGAGCGTGGTTTCTGACGTGGCGGGAACCACTCGTGATGCGATTGATACCGATTGGACCTCCCCAGACGGAACGCAGTTTAGGTTTATTGATACCGCCGGAGTGCGACGCCCGGGGAAAATTGGCCGAGAAATGGAATATTGGATGGTAGTGCGTACACGCCAGGCAATTGAAAGGGCTGACGTGTGTATATTACTATTAGACGCTTTAGATGGAGTGACGCATCAAGATTTGGCTTTAGCAGGTCAGATTGTAGATGCGGGAAAGGCTTTGTTAATTGGGGTTAATAAATTCGATTTGGCGCGTGATAAATCTCGAACCAATGACGAAACCGATGACCGAGAACTTGAAGCCGTTCCGATGTGGGATAAAGATATCGCTGATATTCGCAGCCGATATTTAAGTTATCTGCATAATAAAATTAGTTTCTTGCCGTGGGCGCCGGTGCTGTTCTTTTCAGCGCAAAACGGAAAAGGGACCGACAAAATTCTAGAATCATTAATTTCAGTGAACGCCGAACGCTCAAAGCGCGTTCCTACGCGTGAATTAAATTTATTGGCTAAAGATATCTATTACGGACACGTAACACCCTCACACGGGCTAAAACAGGGTAAAATTAAATATGTGAGCCAAGTCGACACTTCGCCCCCAAAGTTTTTATTCTTTGTGAACAACATTCAAGCTTTTCACTTTTCTTATAAACGGTACATGGAAAACAAAATCCGTGAGAAATACGGTTTTGCTGGCACGCCTATTATTGTGGAACTTAAAGACGCTATGGCTAGTTGGCGCGCTCGAGGCGAAGAAGAAAAGGAAGATTAACTAGTTTTTGCCTCCCAGGATGTTTGCGCTCAAATTTAAAAATTACATCCCGGGATGAGATGAGTCGCTTGTCACTTTAAGCGCTTTACGCGATAATAAGCCTCGATGTTACAGAAGTTGCGAGAACTCATTCCTGAACGCTCCCCATTGCGCCTAGCTTATCATCGCTATAGTGCGATGCTGGCCGCGCTTTTTTATCGATTTCCAGGAAATAAAATGACCGTCATCGGGGTTACTGGGACCTCTGGTAAATCTACTACGGTTGAACTAATTCATTATTTACTCCAAAACTCAGGGGTCAAAACGGGGTCTATTTCAGGGATTCAGTTTAACATTGGCGATAAATCAATGCATAACGGTACTTTGCGCACGAGCCTGCGGCCTTGGCATATGCAAAAGCTTTTACGGCAAATGGTTCGTGCCGGCTGTGAGTTTGCGGTGATTGAAGTCTCTTCGCACGCTTTAGATCAAAACCGTTTATGGGGTGTGGCGATTGATACCGCGGTACTCACCAATATTTATGACTTAGAGCATCTAGATTATCACGGCAGTTTTGCTGAATATGTTCGTTCAAAAGCGAAACTTTTTAGAAGTCTTAATAACAGTTACCGAAAACCAGGCGTGCCAAAGGTGAGTATTTTAAATCGGGATGACGCGAACTATGAGGTTTTTCAAGAGTTGCCGGCCGATAAGCGTTGGAGTTACAGTTTAAAAAAACCATCAGAAGTAAAAGCCGAAAATTTAGAATTAAGTGCGAGTGGTACAGAATTTTCGGTGCGTTTACCGAATCATAATTTAGAAATTAAAACCCCAATAGTTGGGCGGCATAATATTTTTAATTTACTGGCGGCGGTGGCTACGGTGGCGGCTAACGGAGTAACGGTGAAAAAAATTGAAGAACTGTTGGTTGATTTTCCGGGAATTCCTGGGCGACTTGAACCGGTTAATGCCGGCCAGGACTTTTCAGTTGTGGTTGATTTTTCTTATAAACCTAGCGGGCTACAGGCGGTATTAAAAACGTTGCATGAAATGGTTTCGGGGAGAGTTATCTGTGTTTGGGGTGGTTTGGGGGGCCGAAGTCTAGATGAGGCTTACTATGCCGAGTCTGTACGAATTATTGAACAAAATGCCGATGAATTTGTACTGACGACTGACGACCCACTAAACGACAATCCAAAAGAAATCGCTAAACTGATTCGAAGCAATATGAGTCGCGCCGAAGGCGATAATTTTTATGAAATTGAAGATCGCTACGAAGCGATTCGTTACGCTATTTTCATCGCTGAGCCGGGTGATTGTGTAGTCATAGCCGGACGTGGCCACGAAAAAGAACAAACCATTGGTGATAAAAAAATACCGTTTGATGATCGAGTTGTAGCGCGAGAAGTGTTGCAGTTTGCGGTGGCGACAAAACCCTCTGAATCATTAAAAGTAGAAGGCTAAAAACTGGTGCGACAGAGGCTTGCACAATCACCCTTTTTTTATAGGATGAAGCCGTATTTTAAGAATGTTTTATGAACCCATCTTCTCTCGCCAATCAACTAGATAATGCTATTAGTCATTTACAAAAAGAGTTTTCCGCTTTGCAAATTGGGCGGGCTAGCACGCTCTTGGTTGAAGACGTTGAGGTCGAAAGTTATGGTTCAATGATGCCACTTAAAAGTGTGGCGAATATTTCTTGTCCAGATCCAAAGACGATCAAAATTGAGCCGTGGGATAAATCGGTTCTCGGTAATATTGAGAGAGCTATTCAAGAAGCAAACCTTGGGATTAACCCCCAAAACATGGGAGAACACTTGTTTTTACCGATTCCTCCAATGACCGAAGATCGTCGAAAACAAATGGTTAAGTTTGTGCACGAACTGGCGGAAAAAGCGAAAATTTCAATTCGGAACGCTCGTCATGATGAGCTTAAAATGATTAAAGCGATGAAAGAAGAAGGCGAATTGTCGGAAGATGAACAAAAATCTATGGAGAAAAAAGTTCAAGAAAAGGTAGATCAAGCCAATCAGAGTGTAGATGAACGGGCAAAACAAAAAGAAAAAGATATTTTAACCGTTTAAGCCGCGGTGATTTTTAGTATTTTTGGATGAAAAAAAAACAAAGCTCTGCCAAGCGTCGTAAGTATTTTTTGCTGGACTCTAATCAAACGGTTCGTAAAAAACCAAAAACGACGAGAAATCGCGCTTTAAATGCTATGGCCAAGCTGCGTTTTTTTAGACAGTTTGGGAGTCTTTTAAAAGGTTCTACCCTGCTGACTTTGGCGTGTATTTTTATGCTAGCGTTTACTTTGTTTGCGTTTTTTTCGCCCTACTTTGATTTAAAACAGGTAGAAGTAAAACGTGATAATCCCGCGCTCGATGTGCAAGCCGTTGAAAACTTGATGGCAGAGTTTTACGGACAGAATTTATTGTTTATTTCACAAAGCAACATTGAACAACGGTTGCTGGAAACCTTTCCAGAATTTAGAGAAGTAAAACTAAGTGAGAACTGGCCTGATACTTTGGTGGTAGAGATTGTTTTATCTCCCCCTTTTTACCAAGTATTAAATGAATACGATGCGACCTTTTCGGTTTTATCTGAAGACGGAGTCGTGCTTCGGCAAGAAGCGGCCGAAGGCCTACCAGTACTTAAAATTTTAAATTATGATCAAACCCTTAAATCAAGAGAAAAATTTGCGACCCCACAAGTATTGAAAGATATCACCGCTCTTAGAACGATGTTTGCCGAAGAGTTAAGAATCCCAGTAGAAGAAATTCGGTATTTACCCATTGCTTATGAAGTGCACTTGGTTTCAGATTCTGGTACGGCTTTTTGGTTTGATTTGAGAGCTGATACGCTGCAACAAGCGCGTAAAATAGATTTAGTCAGTGACGAAATCAATCTTTATACGCAGCCGCTTGAACACGTAGACTTAAGAATTCCAAACCAGGTATTCTGGAAACCTTTGTAGGTAGCTTCAGTCCTCTTTGTTTTGTTCTACTTCTTGATCGAGGGCTCTTTTTTGTCTGGAAAACCCAAGTAACAGGAAAGCCGAAGTGGCCCCCACTAAAATAGTAACCAAATTAATCATAAAAGGTTGCCAGTAATAATTTATCAGGCTGAATTCTTGAAGCCCCAGCAAGACGCCAAAAAAGCTGACAAACGGAATTAAAGAAACCGCAATAGCCACACCCACTAAATTACTGGCGTTGGTGGCTTTTAACCAAGAATAGACACCGGCAAATCCTGAAACAAAGGCGGCTAAAAAGAGGAGATGGTCGAAACGTTTAAACTTATCTACATAGGTAGTGATATCAAAATCGTAGCCCATATTATCAAGCACAAACACTAACATCGCTGAAACCAGGATGACGAAGACAACCGAACCTACAAAGCTTTTTAAGGCGTACCACACTAAAGTTTTATTGTTTATGGCAAAGCCGGCCGCGCAAGCGAGCACCGGGTTTAATAAGGGGGCTAGCACCATAGCTGCAATTAAAATTGGAATATCATTGAGCAAAATACCAAGCGTTGCCAAAATGGCCGATAGCCCAGACATTACAAAAAAACTTGGCTCTAGGCGTGAGCTTTCCATAAGTTTATCAACTGCTTCACGAGCTTTTTTGTCTCGTTTAAAGGGGACAAAACTCCACCATTTAAATCTTTCTTTTTGAGCGTCTTCGCCCACATTTTTTATATTTTTGGTAATTTTTTCAAACATCGTTTGTTAGTTTAGGTTAAATCTATTTTTCTAACAATGAGGTTCTGAAAGTCCTCAATAATAGTTCTATAACGGTGGAGTTTTCTTGAGATTTAATTAACCTCATAGGGACTTAATTTTTTACCTCATGCCTTTAAAAAAAACGCCAAAACTAAACATTAAATTATTAAAAGAACTGTCAGAAGCCGCCGGAGCACCTGGTTTTGAAGGTCGAATTCGCGAAATTGTTAAACGAGAACTTAAAGGCCATGTTGATTCGATGGAAGTCGATAATATGGGAAACTTAATTGCGTTAAAAAAAGGGACGCTGAAAAAAGGAAAGATGAAATTGATGGCGGCCGCTCATATGGACGAAATTGGTTTTATGGTGCAACACATCGACGATAAAGGTTTTATTCATTTTTGTCCGCTGGGGGGGTTTGATCCTAAAACACTGAGTTCACAACGCGTTATTATTCATGGAAAAAAAGATGTGATTGGGGTTCTGGGCGGAAAAGCGGCGCACTTAATGTCGGCCGAAGAACGGAAGGTGAACCCACAGCTAAAAGATTATTTTATTGATACGGGGCTTGATAAAAAGGAACTCGATAAACTCGTTTCGGTTGGAGATTCAATTACTCGTCAACGACACTTTGTTGAAATGGGTGATTGTGTGAATGGAAAATCACTCGATAACCGGATGTTGGTTTTTGTATTAATTGAAACTCTTAAAAGACTGAAAAAAGTTCCGCATGATTTTTACGCGGTTTTTACCGTGCAAGAAGAAGTGGGTTTGCGAGGCGCAAAAGTGGCGGTGCACAGCATTCAACCAGATTTTGGAATTTGTTTAGATGTTACGTTGGCCAACGACATTCCGGGCGTGCCAAGTCATCAACAAATTAATTCTCTGGGCAAAGGGGCTTCAATTGATGTTATGAACAGCAGCGTAATTGCAGACCGTCGAATGGTGAATTATTTACGGGGTCTAGCTGATAAGAAAAAAATAATCTACCAGGTTGAAGCGATGGATGTAGGAGGAACGGATGCACACGCCATGCAAATGATGACCGAAAAGGGTTGTATTACCGGCGGGATTTCTGTGCCGTTAAGAAACATGCATCAGGAAGTAGAAATGTGTCATCAAACCGATATCAAGGCCACATTAGACTTATTACAACTGGCGGTTGAAAACTTAGATAAAGGCGATTGGAAACACGTTTAGTCTTAAGTTTTCGTTTTTACATCCCGGGATGGTTTGGACATTTTTACACCCCATCCCGGGATGTGGCTAATTTTAGTAGAGGGCTTCTTTACCTACGAGGGAAAATATTTAATATGCCTGTGTGAAATCTACTCCCACACTGGCTGTCATTGCGTTTCCGGGTAATAATAGTGAGACTGAAACCGCTAGAGCGGCCGAGAATAATGGCTTTAAGGCCGAAATTATTCGGTGGAACCAGGTCGATAAAATTGGGAGCTACGATGCGTACGTGCTTCCGGGTGGTTTTTCGTTTGAAGATCGAGGGCGAGCCGGAGCCATTGCGGCTCGAGAACCTATTTTTAAAGCCCTGAGAGAAGAAGCTTCTAAGGGGAAAGTTATCTTAGGTATTTGTAATGGGGCACAAATGGTGGTGGAATCGGGATTGATTCCTGTCGAGCAAGATCCACTTCCCTTTGCTTTAGCTGACAATGTGCGGCGCGATGAAAATGATCACGTGATGGGAACAGGCTATTATAATACTTGGTGTGCGATTAAACCAGAAAGAGCTGACACCGCTTTTTCAAGTGGAGCGGGTAAAGTTCTAAATGTTCCGGTGGCTCACGGGGAAGGTCGTTTTACGACTCGATCTAAAACAGCTCAATTAGCTTTAGAATCTGGTTCTCATGTAGCTTTTCGTTACTGTAATGAAGCGGGTGAAACCGCCCAAGGTTACCCAGAAAACCCAAATGGAGCGATGTCAGCTGTAGCTATGATAGTCAATAAAGAAGGCACTGTTGGGGCTATTATGCCGCACCCTGAACGTTACCCATTAGAATGTGATGGAGATCAAATTTTCAAAGCCATGAAATTGTGGATTGAAGGGGGGCAGTCGCCGGCCTCGGTTCAGATTGGTGATTTATCGGCCCAAGTGGCGCCTGTGGTGAAGCCTTTTAGCGTGAACCAAAACGCGATTGTGCTGGAGAAGACCTTAATTATTACCGACAACGAAGGCTTTTCGGTTAATCAAGCGGCTCGTGATTTGCTTGGCGTTGATTTTCAACTTGATAAAAGCTTTGTGTACGTCATTGAAGCTGAAAGTTTAAGCGTTGATGATTTAGTGGGAACTGGTTTAATTGCCAATCCGAACAAAGAAACACTCGTTCCTTTTACGCCTAAACCACAGCAGCTTTTGGTAGAATTTTTTGAAGATGATCCGGCTTTGCATTTGGCAGATCAGTTAACCGAACAGCTCAAGAAAAAGGTAATCGTTCGACGTTTAAAAGCCTGGCATTTTGAAGATAAAATAACGGCTGACCAAATTGAAACGGTGCTTAAAAATGGCCTGCTTTGCAATCCAAACTCTGGAGCTTTGTTTTTGGCCTATCCTGATTATAACGCTTAATTATTAATTAAATCTCTTTTATGAAAACCGCTCTGCTGTCTGTCTCCGATAAAACTGGGGTTGTTGAGTTTGCTCAAGAACTTGAACGACTGGGTTACCGCTTACTTTCAACGGGTGGAACTTTTAAGGCCTTACAAGCCGCGGGCGTTGGGAATTTAATGGAAGTCGCTGATTTCACCGGGTTTCCAGAAGGTTTAGAAGGCCGTATTAAAACCCTGACACCAGAAATTTTTGGAGGGATTTTAAACTTAAGAAATAACGTCGAACACCAAAAATTTTGTACTGAAAACAGCATTGAAAATATCGATATTGTGTGCGTGAATTTATATCCGTTTAAAGCGACCTACGAAGACGCGGTTAAAACTTTTGAAGATAAAGTCGAAAACATTGATATCGGTGGCCCTTCTATGATTCGTGCGGCGGCTAAAAACTATGAGTTTTGTGCCGCCGTGGTGGATCCTTCAGATTATCCAAGACTGATTTCTGAATTAGATTCGGGTGATATTAGCCTGACGACTCGTAAAGAGCTGGCGACAAAAGTGTTTGAAATGACGGCGCATTACGACTTGTTAATCGCTAAGTTTTGGGCAGAAACCACTAAAGACAGTGAAGAAAAAGGACAATTACGTTATGGAGAAAATCCGCATCAGGGGGCAGCCACATTAGTGGACCCATTTGCGAGTGGTCCGCTTTTAGTGGGAGCTAAACAATTAAATGGGAAACCTCTCAGTTACAATAACTTTGGCGATAGCTCTGGCGCATTAGAATTGGCCCTTAGCTTTGCCGGAAAGGACGCCCCGGCCTTTGCTACCATTATTAAGCACGCGACGCCTTGTGGGGCGGCGATTGGGGAAACTATTTCAGAAGCCTTTAAAAAAGCGTACGAGGCTGATCCGCTTTCAGCCTTTGGAGGCGTCATTGCTTTGAACCGAACTTGCGATAAAGCGACCGCCGAACACATTGTTACTTTCTTTAATGAGATTGTAATGGCGCCGGCGTTTGACGCAGACGCTTTAGAAATTTTAAAAACCAAGAAAAATTTACGAGTGCTGGAAATTCCAAACTTTGAGGCAGGACAAACTCGTGACCTCGTGCTAAAGCGTGTTCGAGGTGGAACTTTAGCGCAAGAAGCCGACATCGCTTTGCCTGACTTTGCGAGCTTAGAAATTACAACCAATACCAAGCCAACCGAGTCTCAGATGCAAGATTTAGTAGCGGCTTGGAAAATGGTGAAAATTGTAAAATCAAACGCGATCGTAGTAGTGAAAGACGGGGTAATGATTGGAAAAGGAGGCGGACAAACTTCACGGGTTGAAGCCATGGAAATTGCCCTTGGGCACGCTGGAGAAAACGCCAAAGGGGCGGTTATTGCGAGCGATGCTTTCTTTCCTTTCCCTGATAGCGTAGAAGCCGCTGGAGCGGCTGGGATTGCGGCAATTATTCAACCGGGCGGCGCCCAAGGCGATAAAGACGTTTTTGCCGCGTGCGATGAAATGGGGATAGCGACTGTTTTAACAGGAATGCGAGCCTTTTTGCATTGATTTAATTTAAAGCGTAAAGAGATAAAAAAACCGCCACATAGGCGGTTTTTTATGGCTCAATAACTGAAATTTATATATTTAAACGGGTAAGGCGCCGTCTAACTCAATTTCTGGCATCGTGAAATCTAACGGTTCTTCAACGCTTTCTTGTTTGCCTTGGTATTCAACTTCTGCGACCGGGTAAAACTCAATCACGTCGGTATCCATAAAGCTCACTTTAACGCGGCGGTTTAAAATATCTAAACCTCGTACTTGAGCTTTTTTGCCATCGACCATTACACTTTGTTTGATGTGAGGCAGGTATTTTCGGTTTGCCCTATACATATCGACTTCATGCAGTAAACATCGTTTCAGTTTTCCGCTCACATCATAGAGTTTATCGTTCCCACGAATTACAATGCCTTGGTCTCGCACCGCATCAAGTGAAATCTTTTTGGTGCTCAGTCGCACATCACAACATTCTGGTCGGCCGCAACATCTTGGGCCACCGATAATATCGGCTCGGTCTCGCGGATCGAGTCGTTGCAGGTGAATCCGGCCTTTAAATTTAGGCGTGATGGCTTTTAGTAAATCTCTGAAATCTACCGGTTGTTCTGAGGTAAACCAGCAGGCCACTGTTTTTTCTTCCCAACCAATTTGCACATGAAAGAAATACATTTTCAGTTTTAATTCATCGGCGGCAGCCTGAACTTGGTTTAGCAGGTCTTGGCTTTTTTCTTGCAGATCCTCGTAGGCTTTAATTTCGTCTGAGTTTAAGGTTTTTGAAAATTCAAGGTCTTCATCGGTTCGCGCTCCAGGTAAAGTGCGGGGCATGCCGATAACTTCAGCGACTATGCTTTCGCGTGCGCCTTTTAGCAAAATTGGTTGTTTATAGCTTAGAACCATGTTTTCTGGCATGGCTAAAGTTACAGTTTTATAACGCAGAAGATCACGAGCTTGAAAGATTTCCATATGGTTTAAATTTAACGATTTTGCATATAAATCGCAAGATGCTCCAGCACTAAACGTCGGTTGATATTACGTTGAATATCGGTGTAGGCATCAAAAAAGGCAGGAATAAGTCTTTGGTATTGCGGGTTTTGCCTGGCTTCGTGCAGTAATTCATCCATAAATCGTTTCGCGATTTTTGGGTCGTCTTTGTGGGTTTTATCAAGTGCGTCAATGATTTGGAATTGGTCTATCAAATCTTTTGAAGCCAGGAAGGCAGACGCATCAGTACTGTGGTTTGTAACGGGAATGTCGGTAATGGGCAAAACGGTCAATCGTGACAAAATTGTAGTTGGAAGCTGGTGATGATTTTTAGTCGTTAAAATAAATTGAGCTCGTTCTGGCGGCTCTTCAAGAATTTTTAACCAGGTGTGCATGGCGTCGCGAGAGGTTCTTTCTAAATTTTCTAAAACAAGCACGCGTCTTTTAGAAACCGGCGTTTGGTGCAGCCATCTAATTAAACCTCTAACACTAAGTGATTCAGGGTTTTGTCGATCTCCAATTTTAAGTGATTGTTCATCATCAACCGAAACTTTTACATCTTGATTAATGCCTTGGGTTATTTTTATCAAAGGTTCATCTAAAATTAAGGAAGCCGTTTTTAAGCCTAATTCTAATAGGTTGCCACTGCCTGAAAGGAGGAGCCTTTGTGGCACACGGTTTTCTGAAACCCATCGATTTAATTTTTCTGCTGACATGCCTCTTCAGCATAGAAAGAATTTAGACTTTGTGAAGGTTAGACGTTTAAGTGTTGGCGCAGGGATTTAATTTGTCGGAGTAAATCTTGCGGCTCTTTTAAGGGCAAGCGCGGGACTTCTTTGCCTTGCAGGTTTAACTCGTATTCAAGCAAGGCATACTCGTAAAGCACTTGATAGTGAAGGTGCCGTTTTTGAAAAGTGTCAGTAACCATGATTTTTGTTTGTGAGTCATCATCATTTATAAAGGCTAGAGATAAATAATTAATTATTTATGTAAAAAAGTTTTGTTTTAGTTTATTGTCTGGTTATCAAACAATTTTTAGATTTTAATCTGTATTTACAACAAAATGATCAAAATATCAGACGTCGTTCGAGAATTAGTGGCGCAAAATCCTCATTTGTCGTTTGGACTCGCCAACCGAATTTTTAATTTAACTCAGTTGGCTCAATTTTTGCAGCCAATGATTGAAGCAAAGCTAAAAAAAGAAGTGCGCCCTTCGGCCATTTTGATGAACCTCTCTCGGCTTCAACAAAATTATGTAAACGAGGCGGCCATGAAACCAAAGTTCCAAATTGAGAATATTACCATTCAATCAAACTTGGTGACGATGACTTATTATAAAAATGATCGCACGGAAAAGCAGGTTGAGGCCTTAAGCCATGCGATTCGAGAACGGAATGGGTATTTTGGTTGGAATGAAGGTATGAACGAACATGCCGTCATATTTGAGGCCCGGTTTTTAGAAATTTCTAAGCTTTATATTCAGGAAGAACCAAAGTTTGAGCATGACTCGGTGTCCGCTTTGATTATCAAGTTTCCCAAAGAGTACTCTTCTCAGCCAGGGTTTTTATATACGGTGCTGCGCACCTTAGCTTTGCATAATGTTAACGTGATTGAAGCGACCTCTACCTTTTCAGAATTCACGGTTTATATTGATCGAAAAGATATCCAGCTTGCTTTTGAGGCTTTAGAGCTGGCCTTTACTCAAGCTTCAGTTTAGATTTACAAGTCTTGACAAGGCGTATCAATTAGCTAGATTCGCTCGGCAATTTTGAATAAATTTATCATATGCTAGGAAAAAGACGTTGGCGTAAACGAATGCGAACCCATGGTTTCAGAGCTCGTATGGAGACTAAAACGGGTCGTCGTGTCATAGCTCGTCGTCGAGCTAAGGGACGAAAGTCACTATCAGTGGCTCCAAAAGAAAACTCTTGGAAGTAGATGATTTCTAAGACGCACCGTTTTACACGGCGCGATTTTACATTCCTCCGACCGAAAATGAAAAAATTTTCGGCGGGGGATTTTTTGTTTTTTTATTGTCCTTTACAAAGAGGCTCTAAGCTTGCGGCCGTCATCAGTAAAAAAGTGGATAAACGAGCGGTGGCCAGAAATTCTTGGCGTCGAACGGTTTATGATTTAGTTGGAGTGGATTTAATTCGTAGCCAAAAGCCGCTCGCGTTAGTTTGTCTTTACAAAGGGGCATCTATCCCCGAGAATACCGACGATTTGGCGGTTGCCTGGCAGCAATTTAAAGCCTACGCGGTTGATAAAAATTACTTACGTTTTCACCATGAATGATAATATAAAAAGTTTTCTGAAGAGTTTATTAATTTGGTTCTGTGTTTTTTACTTAGTTGTTAGCGCCTACCAATGGTGGTTTGCTCCAGAAACAGAAGTTCCAACAACCGCCGGTCTGCTTAGTATGGAGTTGGTAGATAATACGCCTGTACAAGGGCAGCTAGTGCAGTTCCGGTTTAAGAATGAAACCGCTGAAACCTGGGAATGGTTCCATTTTTGTGACCAATCAAGTTCACTAGAACTGCTCGCCATTGTTGCCAGTAAAGAAGTTGCCGTAACAAAGCCTAGCTGTGGAAACTTTGCGCCATCCGCACTGGTTATTCCGCCACAAAGTACAGTCCTTTACAGCTTGCCAGAGTTTAATACGGGTCTGTTCAATGCCCCTGGAAATTATCGTTTAGAATGGGCTTTGCAAAGTGGCGAAGAAACACAAACTCTTACCACGACTCAGTTTGAAGTAAAACAAGCGGGATGGCTTCGTAAAACTTTCCGCTTGGTTATAACGCAGCCTTTATTTAATGGTTTGGTCTTTTTAATTGAAGTGTTGCCAACTCATTCACTTGGTTGGTCTATTATTCTTCTCACAATTGCGGTGCGTATATTGTTGTTTTTGCCGAATCAAAAGGCGATGAAGTCGCAAAGAAAGTTGCAGAAACTTCAGCCGCATATTCAATCGCTTCGAAAAAAGCACAAAGAGAACCAACAAATGTTGGCGATGGAAACTATGGCGCTTTACAAAAAGCACAAAATTAATCCGATGAGCTCGTGCGCTCCAATGCTGTTACAGATGCCGTTTCTAATTGGTATCTATTTGGTGGTTAAAGATGGGCTTTCTCCGCATTTAAATCACTTGCTTTACCCTTTCCATTCTGGAGTGGACCTAAGTATCGTTGATACTAACTTCCTCGGCTTAAACCTAGAAATTCCGAATATTTGGGTCTTACCGGTGTTGGTGGCAGTGGCTCAGTTCATAGCCATTAAGCTTTCTATGTCGGCGGCTAAAAAACAGCAAGGACCGAAAATAGTTGAAAAGAAAAAAGAAACGAAAGATAAATCCCCAGATATGGCAGAGCAAATGGAACAAATGCAAAAAATGATGCTTTGGATGCTTCCATTGATGATCGGTTTTTTCACCGCTACTTTTCCAGCGGCAGTTGGAATTTACTGGTTAACTTCAACCGTGTTTGGAATCGGGCAACAAAAGCTGGTTAACTGGCAGCTTGATAAACCGCAAGTGAGACGAAAAGAAACGTCGTAAAGCTAAAAAATTTAATCAATGGTCGTGAATCTGGTTTCGATTTTAAATCAGGTTTACGGCTTTTTTAAGCACTTTTAGCACCCAAAGCCGAGCTGAGTGTATTTAAATCTGAGTAATGGCTTAGAAGTGATTTATTTTAGATTCTGGGGGGTAGCGAGGAGGGCTGAACCTCGTTAATTGAAATCTCTTTGATTAAAAAGATGCACCACAGATTTTGGCTCATAAAAAAAACACCTCGCATGGGCGAGGTGTTTTTTGTTAGTTAACTAAACTAAATTAGTAACCCATTACAGATCTAAGTCGTAGAGCTTTATTTCGAGCTTTAGCTTGTCGTTCGTCTTCTCGGCTTAAATCAGCACCTGGTTCTTCGTAACGTTCTCGGCTTGTTTCACCTAGATATTCTTCAAGTTCGATGAAACCGTTTGCTCCATTAGATTCCATCCCCGCTTCTTCCCAAAAACTTGTAGGAATAAATTGGTAATTTTCATCTAGGTAGTTGTCGTTTTCAGTTCCAGTAACGGTTCGAGCTTCGATCGCGTTGATTGGGTTTTCTGAACTTCCGAATTCTGTTTCGGCTTCAACTTCCATCGCTGGAGCCACAGTCACCGTTGGTGTCATGCTAGCTGCACCAGTTGATGGTAGAGTCATAGCGCCGTATCCGCCTGCAAAGGTAAGGGTTGGAGCCGCAAGCAATGCTCCCATTAAGATAGTTTTTTTCATGATATTAAAAGTGGGTTAGAAACTTTCGGTTGAATTTTGAGAAAAACCGAAGTGTTTGTCAAATTTTTTGCTTACTTAAAGGGCTAAGACCCTTTTTTGTGAAAAGAAAATAAATCGTTAATTTTAAATAATAAAGTCGGCTAATACTTCGTCGTTTGTGACATCTTTTAGGGTGAAGCCTTTTTCTGACATACGTTCTATAAATTGATTAAAGTTTTCTTTTTGCGTGGTTTCAATTCCGAGCAAAATTGAAGCAAAGCTTTTAGCTGATTTTTTAAGATATTCAAAACGGGCAATGTCGTCATCTGGCCCGAGGAGTTCAAGAAATTCTTTAAGCGCGCCAGGCCTTTGCGGAAGTCTTAAAATGAAATATTTTTTGAGGCCCTCAAAGCGCATAGAACGCTCTTTTACTTCTGGCAGTCTTTCAAAATCAAAATTTCCGCCAGAAGCAACACACACAATGGTTTTCCCTTTTATGTCTGATGGATCAAGACTTTTCAGCGCGTCAATGGCTAAAGCGCCAGCGGGTTCAAGCACAATTCCTTCATGATTTAAAAACTCTAAGAGCGTTGTACAGAGTCTGTTTTCTGGAATTAACTCAACCGGTTCAGAAATATTATGACTTAGTTTTTCGTAATTATAAGTTCCAATTAGGGCGACAGCGGCTCCGTCTACAAAAGGATCAACGTGATTAATTTTACGATGCTCGTGGCTTTCTAGATTGTCTTTTAAGCTTGGTGCGCCAGCGGGTTCGCAGCAAATAAGTTTGGTGTTTGGAGACTCCGTTTTAAAGAGCTCACTCACGCCGCCCGATAATCCACCACCACCAACCGGCATGATAAGCAGATCTATCGGGTGCTCTATTTGTTCTAAAATTTCGGCGCCGACAGTCGCTTGGCCTTCAATAATTTGTGGATGATCAAAGGGCGGAACCATAACACCATCTTCTTTTTCACAAAAATCTTTAGCGGCGCTGTAGGCCACATCGAAAATATCCCCAATCAGTTTAATGGTAATATATTCACCCCCAAAGACTTTGGTTTTTTCAATTTTTTGTTGGGGGGTGGTAACGGGCATAAATACCGTACCTGGCACTTTAAAATAAGCGCAAGCATAGGCAAAACCTTGGGCATGATTGCCCGCACTCGCACAAACAAAAGCGCGTGATTCGCCAGTAGCTAAAATTTTAGAAATTAAGTTAAAAGCGCCTCGAATTTTATAGCTTCGAACCGGGCTTAAATCTTCGCGTTTTAAATAAATTTCTGCCTCGTACCTTTCCGATAACATATCACTGCGTTGCAGCGGAGTTTCGGGGAACAATGCTCTTAAATTTTCTTTTACTTCGGCAACCGTTTGGGGGAAATTCATGCGATTAAGTTAAGAGAATTAAGGTGAATAAGGTGGGCATTTTTTGGTAAATCTAGAAAAGGACCAAAACCGGTATTACGGTTTTCCATGATTTGAATAAAGGTTTCAATGGGTGAACCATGTGAAACGAGTAAGATGCTTTGGTTTTCGTGCTTTGCGTCAATTTCTAGTAACAGATTCGTGAGTCGGCTGTGCATGGCATCAAAGGTTTCGCTGTCGCCAATGGGCGTATGGTTTAAATCGTTTTCAGGATTGTGAATTATGGCTTTTGTAACCTCGTAGGGTTGTTGATCTAATTCAGGTGGAAGTCTAAATTCATGCAGTAAAAATTCGATCGAAACCTCTATTCCTTGCGAGTCTCCCATAATCTGAGCGGTTTCAATGGCTCGACGGTAAGGCGAGCTATAAATAACGTCAAACTTTGGCGCTGAGGCAGCGCTTTGAATCACTTGTTCTCGCCCAACTTCGGTTAAGGCATATGGCGTTTGGGTTTCAAGCCGGCACGATTCAATGCCTAACACATTATTAATCGACTGCCCGTGTCGCATTACATAAATTCGGTTTTTGAGTCTCATAAAGGTTTAAAGTTTAGGGCTTGCGGTCGCGAGGCTAAAAATTTTCTAAAGTCAGTGGTTTTCATTTTCCAGGTTTGGGTGTTTAGATTTGGGTGAAACCCGATGTGTTCGTCTGAAAGTAAATCTTCATCAAACAGGACTTCAATATTTTCGGCTGAATCTAAGATCAGACCAAAAGGAGAAACGGCTCCAGGCGTGGTTTGAAGTTTTTCTGCTAAAATTGCTTCAGAACAAAAGCTTAAGCGCTTTTCGCCAAATTCTTCAGCTAAGCTTTTTAAATCAGCTCGTTTTTCACCAGCCATTACGACTAAAAAAAAGCGCTTCTTTTTTTCGTCTCGCAAGAACAAACTTTTGTTTTCAGGAATGCCCATTCTTGCGTATTCGCCTAAAGTTGCTTCAACGGTAAAAAATGCTTGATGAGTTATTATTTCAAAATCTAAACCTTCTGCTTTTAAGACGTTTTCTAAAGTTTTTTCAAAGCTCATGTTAAATCCATAAACGGGTTATGTGCCACTTCCCATAAAAACCCAGACGGGTCTTTAAAGTAACCAGAATAGCCACCCCAAAAAACTTTTTCCCCGGCTTTGGCTAGCGTGGCTCCAGCGGCTACAGCTTCTTCTAAAACTTTATCGACTTCTTCAGGGCTGCTAACATTGTGCGCTAAACTAAAACCGGGGAAGCCCGCTCCATCGTTTGGAACCTGAGAGTCCTCGGCTAGTTTTTCTTTAGGAAAGAGTCCAAATAGCATCCCTGAAGTGCTTAGCTCAAAGAACACGACCGAATCTAGATTTTCTTCCACGGCGAGTTTGAATCCTAGCTTTTCATAAAACTGTCGTGAAGCGTTTAAATCGTCGACGCCAAGCGTGATAAGTGATATTTTTGATTTCATGTTTTAGGCTTTTGAAAGACTTAGTTTGAGAGATTGGTTTTCAACCATGATTTCGTTTTCGGCTGAACCAAATTCAATTGAAACGGCTAGAACTTCACCCGCAATTTGGTCTTTGAATAAATCGAGGGCTTTGGTTAAATTTTCATTGTCGGTTTCATAAACGACTTGAATTTTATCGCTGACTTCAAAACCACTGCTTTTACGCAGATCTTGAATCGCACGAATAATTTCGCGAGCCTCGCCTTCGCGTTCTAGTTCGTTGGTAAGTTCGGTGTCGAGAATTACCACGGCTCTCGGTGTGCTGTCAGCTTCACTGCCTTCTTCGGTCAGAAAGGCCGTTTCGTATTCATCCATTTCTAGCAGCTCACCTTCAATTTCGACTTGCCCGCAAGATTTCATTTTAAAGCGGCCTTCTTTACCCGCTTTTATAAGTAGTTGCACTTTTTGGCCGTATTTTTTACCGACTTTTCGGGCATCAACTTTAATAATAGGCGTGGCAATGCCTTCAACGGTTTCGAGCATTTCAACCACTTTTACGTTGGCTTCACTCGCGATGAGTTCTAAATCAACTTCGACCTGCATGTTCAAGGCGAATTGAAGCTTGCTGAGTGGCTGTCGAAGTTTAATGCCGGCTCGGCTTCTGATACTAGCCGCTAAGCTCACGATTTCACGAGCGACACTAACGCGCGCCTCAAGCTCTGGATTGATAAGGCTTTCAATCGCACAAGGCATATAGTCTAAATGTACGGATCGCTTAGCCTCACCGCTGACATTTTGGTACAGCCATTCTGCAAAGAACGGACAAATTGGAGCGAGTAGTTTACTTATCGTAAACAGCGTGTAGTGCAGCGTGGCGTAACCCGCTTGTTTATCGGCATCAAGGCCGCTTGCCCAAAATCGTTTTCTGTTTCGACGTAAATACCAGTTGTTTAGTTTATCAACAAACGGCGGCAATAAGCGACAAACCGTTTCGGTATCATATTTATCAAACGCAATAGTATAGCCTTTTATCAGCGTTTGCAGTTCCGATAAAATCCACTGATCAAGTTCGTTGTTTGATTCGGGCATGACAAACAAAGTTTGTGCTTGGCCGGTACCAATCGACGGATATTGCAGGTGATCTTCTAAATCACAAATGCCATGACAGCCGGTTTGCAAACTGCGAATGGTGCCACCATGACTTACTAATGCCACGTGATGGCCCGTTTCTTTGGCAACCAGTTCTTTGAGTAACTCCGTCGTTCGCCCCTGAACACTAGGTAATTTTTCAGTGCTTGGTTCTTGGAGTCTTTGTTTAACACCGATGTAAGGTTTGCCTTCTAAGCTGCCAAAATCAATTTCACGCAGACGGTTATCGGTGTGAATTTTACCCTGAAAATTTTGTGTGTCTTTTAACAATTGGGCCGTTTCTTGGGCGCGCATTAAGGGAGAAGCGTAAATACTATCGAACTGGCTCAGTTCTTCGGCTGCGGCTTTGGCTTCCTTGATTCCGGTCTGGGTTAAGGCATGTGTGTTTTCGACTTTGCCAGAATAAATGCGGGCCACGTTATGTTCGGCTTCTCCATGACGAACCAAACTGAATTTAGTTGGGGTCCAGCCATCAATATTGGCGTACAAACTTAAGAACTGGTATGCATTTTTAAGCGGTAAGATTAAATTTTTCAAAACTTCTTGAACCTCAAATTCGCTAAACTTTAAGTTCTCCCCTTTTGTCGCAACCGGTGATTGCATCAAGTAAAATCGCATGGCGTCAGCGCCGTATTTTTCAAAAATCAGATTTGGATCTGGGTAATTCTTTTTCGATTTCGACATTTTTTGACCGTCTTCGGCCAGCACAATTCCTCCACAAGTGACGTTTTTAAACACGGGTTTATCAAGCAAGGCCGTGCCCAAAACATGAAGCGTGTAAAACCAACCACGGGTTTGATCCATGTTTTCAGAAATGAAATCAGCGGTTTTGAATTCTTTTCCACTAAACGGATAGTGTACAGAAGCGTAGGGCATAGAACCACTTTCAAACCAACAATCTAAAACTTCTTCAATTCGTTTCATCTCCCCTTCACATTTTTCACATTTCCAGGTTAAGTCATCGACAAAATGTTTATGTAAATCCTCCACTTTAGATTTCGATTTTCCTTCTAAATCGGCGCGACTGCCCATCACTTCAATGTGCTGACATTTTTCACAACGCCAAATTGGCAGCGGGGTTCCCCAGTAACGGTTTCGTGAAATTGCCCAATCTGGAGCGCCTTCAAGGAGCTTTCCAAACCGACCATCTTTTAGGTGACTTGGCGTCCAATTGATTTCTTGATTGAGCTCAATCATGCGCTCTTTAATGGCCGATACCTTTACAAACCAAGTGGTAATTCCACGGTACATCAAGGCACAATCGGTACGCCAACAATGCGGGTAACTGTGGCGAATTTGTTCACGTTTAAACAGTAAATTTTTTTCTTTTAAGGCCTGCATCACCCATTGATTGGCATTGTTCTCTTTTGAGCCTTCGACTTCGTCATCGGCCCTAAAATATAGACCTTGCAGCGATTTCATCCCGGGATGGTTTTGCACCTCATCCCGGGATGGACCTGAAATAGTTAGATCAAAATGTCCATTTTCATCAATCGCGCTGATGCCGTTGATGCCAAATTCTTTACACAATTCATCGTCTTCCGCCCCATAAAAAGGCGCAAAATGAACAATCCCCGTTCCGGCTTCAGTCGAAACATAATCCCCATGATCGTGAATACAGATAAATCTTTTTTCTTCGGTGTCAGCGTAAAAATCAAATAACGGCTTATAGGCACGGTTTAAAAATTCTTTACCAAGTTTGCGGTCAAGCACTTCAAAGTCTTCTGGAAAATATCGAGTGGCAGCGTCTTCAGCGACCCAGTAGTAAGCGCCTTCGTGTTCCAGCAAAATGTATTGGTGATTTTTACCAAACCCTAAGCCGCAGTTAGACGGCAAAGTCCAAGGCGTGGTGGTCCAAGCCAAGATGTAAGTCTTTTTGTCGTGGACTGGTTTTTCAGTTAATTCTTCTAGTAATTCAAATTTCACCGTTACGGCGGGGTCATCAATATCTTTGTAATTTAAGTTCGCCTCAAAGTTAGAAAGCGGGCTTCCTAGTTTTGGACTGTAGGGCACGACTTTGTGGCCTTCATAAATCAGCCCTTTATCCCATAAAGTTTTAAATACCCACCACACTGATTCCATGAACTCTGGGTCCATGGTTTTGTAGTCGTCTTTAAAATCTACAAAGCGACCCATGCGCGGTACGACTTCTTCCCATTCGTCGGCACAGCGCATTACAATGCTGCGACACAGTTCATTGAACTTCGCGACTCCCATGGCTTCAATTCCGGGTTTTCCGCCAATTTTATTTTCTTTTTCTACTTGAAATTCCACCGGCACGCCGTGGCAATCCCAACCAAATTTACGGTTAACGCGATAGCCTTTCATCGTCCAATAACGTGGCACGGCATCCTTAGTCGTTCCGGCCAAAATATGCCCGTAATGGGGCGAACCGGTGGCAAATGGGGGCCCATCTAAAAAGACAAATTCGTTCTCGGCACTGCGAGTATCAATTGAACGTTGAAACACATCGTATTGTTTCCAAAACTGCAACATATCGCGTTCAGTTTGGTCGACAGATTTAGTATTATCGACAGCCGAGAAAAAAGGTTTGGTCATAAAAAAACACACAAAGGTTTAAATTTGTGCGAGCGTCAAAATGACGGTACCAGCTCGGGCATTTAGCTTAATTTGTTTTGCTGACGAGCAAACGAATTTCAAAATCGTTGGGTTCTAATTTTCTAAAATTTTAGAATTTCTTCCCACCCCTCAAGTGCATTACTTACGCGATTGATAGTCGCTTGCAGGGTTTAAATAAAAATCTCTAAAGAGCTTTAGCAATATACGCTCTGAATTTTGTGGAAGCAAGTTTTAATCGATTACGATTAAAGCGCGATCTTTAAACGCCTCTTTTGCGGCATTTGCTGGGCTTAGACTTTCTACAGATAAAAGTGAAATATGAATATTTGGCATTGGTGAGGATTTTTCGATAATCATTTCCACTGATTTTTTGATGAGCCAAGTGCCGTAACCTTGTCGGCGTTTATCGGGTCTGACGACTAAATTGGGATGCCCTTCCTCTAAATTAAAATCAATCAGTCCAATAATTTCATCGCCTTCTCTCAGCACTAAAACTTCCGCGCTATCTAAAAATTTTAAAGCGCTTTTGGGGTAAGTTCCATGAACTTCCTCTAGCCAGTGCTCACGGTAAAAATCTTGGACTTTTTGAGTCACTGGGCAATAACTGGGGAAAATTTCCCAATCTATGTTTTCGGGTAATTGATCTAGTTGGTTTACCATACGAGCCATGTCAAAACCCCTACAGAGGTCGTCACTAAAATTCCGACTCCAACTTTTCCCACCATTCTACGGTTTCCCAACACAGCGACGTATAAAATTTTAACTAAATTGTTTACCGCTACGGCAATGAGGATCGCTCGCTCCGCCAGAATTGGCTCCATTTCGCCGAGTTTTACCGACTCTAAGCTGGAAAGAACAATTGCGTCTACGTCTACAGCCCCCGAGAAAAAAGCGGCCGCGTATACTCCGGAATCACCAAAGTATTTTTGGCCAAATGCCAGCGCTAGAAGCACGAGTACAAAGACTCCGCCGAATTTTAGAGCCGGACCCAGTTCAAATGGACTCACTAGCTCTACATCGGTTGTTGGGGCGGATATGTTAGGTTCATTAAATTTGTGTTTTTGGTTGGTTTTCCAAAAAAAATAGCCGGCCATGGCCGCAGCCGCTACCGCCATGCTCAGTGGAATTGCGATCAGGGATTTCGCCATCTCTGGGGTGCCCCAAGCTACAATTTCAATGGCCACTCGAATCTGCATAGTGGCGACGGCGACTAAAACACCGACGGTGAAAATGCCGGTTAGTTTAGCTCGTTTTGATTGATCGGCCATAGAGGTGGTTACGGCTGTACTCGATACAATTGAGCCCAAGAAGGCGGTTAAAGCAACACTTCCTCGGACTCCAATATACTTGGTCAGAAAATACCCCATAAAACCTATCCCAGAGATCATAATGACCAAAAACCAAATGTTGAAAGGCACAATCATGCCCAGCGGGTCAATTGGGTCTCGTGGAAGAAAGGGCAAAACCGCTCCAGAAACAATAAGTAATTGCAAAGCCCCTAGCCACTCTTTGTCACTTATGGTTCCGGCAAAACGGTGTAGCTCGTCTTTGAAGGCGTTTAATCCTCCAATGAAAATGGTTAGAATAATGGCCAGAATCTGTTCTTCATAACCTACCAAAACCCCTATCCAAAACATCACTAAGGCAGAAATTTCAGACGTCATGCCCACCAGTTTTAACTTGAAAGCGCCATTGGCATAGGCAATCGCCAAAAAGGTAAGAAGCCCCCCGAAACAAACTGCTGGCAAATAGGGCATAGGCTCGAAAAACGTTGAAATCACGCCCAAGGTCGACATGAGCGCCATGGTACGAAAACCCATAAACACAGCGTGTTTTTGTTTGTTGTTATCAATTTCACGTCGAAGCCCCACAAAAGCGCCTAAGGCGGCGGCTAAAATTAATTGATAAATCGTATTTTCAGGCGTCAAAAGTGTAAACCAATCTTTCATCGAACTATTATACCAGAAAATTATTTAAAAGTTAACTTATTAGAACTTATAATTGTTCTATGAAAAACAAAATATCGTGCTTGTGTGGAGCTTGTGAATTTGGGGTTGAATTAGAAAACAATGAAATAGGGGCTTGTCATTGCCACATGTGTCAGAAATGGGCGGCGGGACTGTTTATGGCGGCGCATTTAAAAAATGCCGTAGATTTTACGTCTATTAAAAGTGCTAAAGTTTATGTTTCTTCAGAATGGGGGCGACGAATTTTTTGTGAAAACTGTGGGACTATTTTGGCTTGGCAAATGGCAGATGCTAGCTTTACGGCTGTTTCTGCAGGGGCTCTAGAGAACAAAGACGGCCTGGTTTACGCGGAGGAAATTTTTGTGGATGAGAAAGTTCCAGCTTATCCATTAGCTGAAAGTACTCGGAAAAAAACCGGGGTTGAAGTCTTTGCTCAGTTTGAATCATAAAAAAAAACGCTCCAGCGGAGCGTTTTAAATTTTAATATTGACGGTCACTTACCTAAATATCTTTGGTGTCTGAGCTTTTCACGCCTAGTTTATCGGCAATCCCACGTAAAGCCGCAAACCCTTCTACGGGCACCATCCAAATGGTAGTGTTTGATTGATCTGAACTTAAATCATTTATGGCTTGAAGGGTTCGTAAATGTAGAGCTCCTGGGGCAGTAGCCAGCATTTGAGCAGCTTCAGTGATATTTTTAGCGGCCATTTTTTCCCCTTCCGCTGTAATAATTACCGCGCGTTTTTCTCGTTCGGCTTCGGCTTCTTTTGAGATCGTTCTTTTAAGATTTTCAGGAATAATCACATCTTTTAGCTCAAGTGATTCAACATCAATGCCCCAAGGATCGGTTTGTCGGTCAACGGTGGCTTTAATCTTTTCGGCAATCCCGGCTCGGTTTTGCAATAATTCATCGAGTGTCACCTCACCTACAGCGTTTCGCATGGTGGTTTGCGCTACTTGAGAAGTAGCCCAGAAAAAGTTTTCTACTTCTAAAATGGCTTTGCTGGCATCTTGAATTTTATAATACACAACAGCATTAATTTTCACGGGGATATTATCTTTGGTGATGGCTTCTTGATCGGGTACATCGACCGCTTTCGTACGAATATCTACTTTGGTTAAACTTTGAAAAACGGGTACTACAATCCGCCAACCTGGTTCTTTAATACCGGTAAAGCGCCCGAGGGTAAACATGACGCCTCGCTCGTACTGATTAATTTGCTTGAGCATTAGCAGCACCAAAACCACAAAAAAAGTTACAATTCCCAAAATAGGTCCCATGATAAAATTGATTAATTACAATCGTATTCTATGTTTTTAGCGTTGAGACTGTAAAGAGAAAGTTTAGACGGCTATGGTGTTCGGTAGATCGTCTGGACTATCCACAGGGCCAACAAATGGCTTTGGTTCTGGGGAAATATCAAGTTTTTCTCGGTAGATTTTGATTAAATTTTCAAGCTGCTGAAGGTTTGAAACGGTGATTTTAAAACTTCCAATTTGCACGGTTCGTCCTTCGTTGAAAAAAAGTTCTTGAGACCTTTCTACTGCCAAACCCAAATCACTGATTCTGGCACGAGTATCACAAAATTGACTGTAGACCTGTATCAAAGCTTCTAGTCCGTTTAAAATGTTTTCCGGGCTTGGTTCTTCATCAAGTCTTTGAATATCTTCAATGCCTTCAAAATCAGATTCCCTGAATATCAAGCGGTTTTTAATTGGCGGCGAGAGAAGAAATAAATTTTTCATTTTCTCATTATACTTTATTTGGACCACTTTTTGAACTTATTTTTTCATCATCGCAAAGAAGGCTTCTTGCGGAATCGTGACTTTCCCAAATTGTTTCAGTCGTTTTTTTCCTTCTTTTTGTTTTTTCAAAAGTTTCTTTTTCCGGCTGACGTCTCCACCATAAAGCCCCGCAGTTACGTCTTTTCTCATCGCGGAAATTGTTTCTCGGGCTAAAATTCGTGATCCGACTGCGGCTTGAATGGCAATAGCAAATTGGGCTTTAGGAATAATTTCTTTGAGTCGCTCACACCAACTTAGCCCAATGTGGTAGGCATCATCAATGTGCACAATTTGGCTTAAAGCATCGACTTTATCACCCGCTAGCAAGATGTCTAGGCGATTAAGTTTCCCAGGACGAAGACCAATGTTTTCATAACTCATAGATGCATAACCAGAGCTAATAGATTTTAAATCATCGTAAAAATCAGTCACGATTGAGGCTAAAGGGATTTCAAAAGTCAGTTCGACTCGGTCTTCAGCGGTGTACTGCATGTTTTGGTGTAAACCACGTCGGTCGGTACAAAGTTTAATCACGCCTCCGACCTGGTTGGCGGGGCAAAGCACGTTAATTTTCATCCAGGGTTCGCGTAGTTCGGTATATTCAGAAGCTTCGGGTAAATCTGAAGGGTTTGAAACTTTAGCGATTTCACCGTTGTTGCGCACCATTTCGTAGGAAACAGATGGAGCGGTTACTAAAATATCGAGATCAAATTCTCGCTCTAAACGTTCTTGTACAATATCTAAATGCAGTAATCCCAAGAACCCAACTCGGAATCCATGGCCTAAAGCGCCAGAATGTTCCGGTTCATATTGCAGCGAGGCATCATTAAGCGAAAGTTTTTCTAAGGCTTTTCGAAGCAGAGCAAAATCATCGCCAGAAGTGGGGTAAACCCCCGCATAAACAAAGGGCGTGACTTCAGAATAACCGGGCAGCGGTACGGCTTCTTTTGAGTTTTTTCCTTTATAAAAAGTTTCTCCCACACGAGCATCTACCACGTTTTTAAGCCCCGTAACCACATAGCCCACTTCGCCTAAATTCAAAGAATCTGTGGGGGAGTATCTTGGGTTTAGAAAACCAACTTCTAACGCTTCAATCGTCCGATTAGTTCGCAGTAACTGCAATTTATCACCTTTGTTAATTTGCCCGGCAAAAACTCTAACCGAACTTACTACGCCTCGGTAAGGGTCAAAGGTTGAATCAAAAACTAAGGCTTTGGTTTCGCTGGTATCGGCGAATACTTTTGTGTTTTGAAAAATTTGATTTGCACTTGGGCCAGGAACTTGTGCCACAATGGCGTCTAGTAATTTATCAACGTTGGTTCCATCTTTGGCCGACACCGTCAAAATATCTTCGGCAGGAAAGCCGAGAACCGTTTCAATTTCTTCGGCTCTTTTTTCTGGTTCGGCGGCCGGCAGATCTATTTTATTTAAAACAGGAATAATTGTTAAACCTTGTTCCATCGCTAAAAAAACATTGGCGAGCGTTTGTGCTTCAATTCCTTGAGTGGCATCAACTACCAAAATAGCCCCTTCACAGGCGGCTAAACTTCGACTCACTTCATAACTAAAATCTACATGACCTGGAGTATCAATTAGGTTTAATTGAGCGCCTTTCCACTTCATTCGAACCGGTTGCAGCTTAATCGTTATGCCGCGTTCTTGCTCTAAATCCATGGTATCGAGCATCTGCCCAGTTTTCATAGCCCGCTTATCAAGCGTGCCGGTAGTTTCTAAAAAACGATCAGCCAGCGTTGATTTGCCGTGATCAATGTGAGCGATAATACAGAAGTTTCGGATATCCATCGAGCGAGATTGTATTGCGGTCTCTTTTGGATACAATAGTTTTTGATGCTTAAAAGTAAGGGTTTCACTATTATTGAGATTTTAACCACTATCACCATTATGGCGATTGTGGCTAGCATTGCGGCGCCTGAGTTTTGGCGTCTTAAGAATCGAGATGACTTTCGAGCTGAAGGACAAGGCCTTTTTGATAGCATTCTAGATGCTCGTAATTCAGCCTTAACTAATAGGTTTTGTAGCAATGGGAATACTTCGGTTCGGTGGATGGTTTTACTTGATTCTAACCGTACACCACCGGTTTATGATGTGCGTTGTTACTGGGATGATACGAATTCAAATACTAAAGAGCAGGCAGACGCCGAGTTAACGAAATCAGAAATTGAATTAATAGATTTTAATGAAGGAAATACTCCGGACCCAATGTATGGTACGGTAGCAGCGCCTTATCCCGATAATATTCGATTTAGCTTTTTTTCAGGCGGCGTTAACGGGCGTCTTGAATATAGTGATGGAGGTATTGTAAAAGCCAATTCGGTAAAAATGGTTTTAGGTCACAATACAACAGATTATGTGCACACCATTTGTTTCAATCGAGTATCTGGATTTCCGACTTTCAACAAAACGGGTGATGAATGCCAAGATTACTAAATGATATTTAAATTTATTGGTTCGCTTAAATTGAATTCTGGCCGAAAGGTGCGGGGGGATACTATTTTGGAGGTGGTATTTGCCACCGCGATTTTAAGTACGGTTATGATTGCGACTTTCACTATTTTGCAACGAGCGATTGATACCAACTTAAATGTAAAGAATCGAGTGATTGCTTTAAATATTGCGAGAGAAGGAATGGAAGCGGTTCGTAATATTCGAGACACCAATTGGCTTAAGTACTCAGGTGACCGGCGTAAGAAGTGGATTTGTTTAGACCAAGAGACCGATAAAAATGCTTGTGTAGGAAACCCTATCGCGACAAAATTTATCAATGGGAATAATGAAGCGGCACCGGCCTATTACACGGTTGATTTTCATCAAGCTGATGAACGTTTTTATTTGAAAAGAGCGACTTTGCAGGCCGATATAGATTTTCTTAATGGGGCTCAAACTGAGGCATCAAGAGCGCCTTCACGGCTGTATATTACACCAGGCGTGCCAAAGCGTTTTACTCACGTGGCAACCGGAAATACCCCCACGCCTTTCTATCGGCAAGTTTATTTAGACATTGAAAACCCTTACGATGGAGCCCTTACACCAGCAGTGGATGGGTTTTGTGGGGCAGGTGATACCGATGATAGCTGCCAAAATTCTCGTCTAAAAGTAATTGTTAGAACGTATTGGGAAGAAGAATCTAGACAAAGATCGGTAACTTTAGAGGCTCATTTATATGATTTTTTTGAACGCGATGAATATTAAAAAAATAACGAATCGTGCACAATTTTCTTCTTCTAAAATCAAGGGCTTTACTTTGCTTGAAACCCTTATTGCAACAGGAATAGCTTCGGTAGTTATTACTTCAGCTCTTAGTATTGTGGCGACTATCTATTTTAGTCAGAAAAAAGTTCAATTTTCTCATGACTTTTTTGCGGAAAATAGATTTTTGATTGAGAGAATTACTCAGGTGGCCAGAAATAATACGATTGATTACGATCGCTATTTTGTTGAAATGGGGCCGCCAACAAATGTTTGTAATAATTTCGCGACCGCTCAAGTTCCAAATGGGGCTTCGTTTGATAACACGAAAGAAAATAGGGCTTTGCTTGGCTATCCAACGGTTTTCTATTGGGATACTAATTCTGATGGTATCCAAGATAGAAATTTGGGCGGGATGGAACTCAATGGGATTAATGCCGATGATTGTACAAGAGCCATGGGAAACACCTTTGATTATGATGCAGGGGGCGTCCTGCCAGAAGAACCAATTAGAGATTTATACTTAATTAACGCTGGGCAAAGTATGCGAGTACAAATCAGTCATGCAATAGCGCCAGAGTTAAAGGTGACTATGAATCGTCAACTTGGGGCCGACACTGATGGAGATGGTAAAGCCGACACTTGGGGACCGACTGATACCAACGGTGATGGCGACATTGAAGCGAATGACTTAGATATTGATATCGCCTGGAGTGGAGCCGAATGTCAGTTGTTTGTGAATTCCAATTCAGACGGAGATTTTAATGACGCCAACGAGGTTTTTCCGGTTATGGGCGATGCCACAACAGAGTCTTGGTGTGATCAGGTGCATTTAACCCAGGATATTTCGCCGGTGGCTTTGCAAGTTGAAGATTTAGATTTTAGAGTGGCCCCACTTTTTGACCCTTACCTGGCTTTTCGAAATGATGTCGCCCAAGTTCATCCAATGGTTTTTGTTAATTTGAATTCAAGTCTTAGAAACCCAGACCGATATGGTTTTGATGCCACAAATATTCCAACTATAAACTTTGAAACGGCCGCCAGTTCAAGAGTGTTTGGTAATATTCGACGCTAAAGAACGTGATTTGATTTTAAAATTTTGATTTTAAATTAGGATGTGTGCGACTTAATACTCTTCTGAGTTTCTTTTATGAACACGGTTAATACGCGTCCGGTAGTGGTACGAATGCCTCCTTCGCCAACAGGTCATTTGCACTTGGGAACGGCTAGAACGGCTCTTTTTAATTATTTATTTGCGAAAAAGCACCAAGGAGAAATTGTTTTTCGTTGGGAAGACACCGATAAAGAACGATCTAAAACCGAACACGAAACTGAGATTTTAGAAGGCTTAAAATGGCTTGGACTTGATTTTGAAAAAGAATCGAGCCTCATGGTGCGCCAAACCGAATCAATTGATCATCACACGGAAGTTTTAAGAAAACTCTGGGAAGCGGGGAAAGTGTTTCCTTGTTTTACAACGCCAGCGGAGTTAGACGTTTTGCGAGAAGAAGCCCAACAAAATAAAACCGGTTTTGTGTTTTGGTCACCGTATCGAGAAAAAGATAAAGCCACATTAGAAACCGAAATGAAAAGCGGTCGTCCTTTTGCTTGGCGTTTAAAAGTGGAGCAAAACCAAATTATTAGTTATATCGACGAAATTAGAGGTGAAACGTCTGTAAATTCCTCAACCTTAGGCGACTTTGTGGTAGCGCGCAGTGATGGTTCGGTTTTATATTTACTCGCCAATGTGATTGATGATCACGAGCAAGGGATCACTCATGTGATTCGAGGGGAAGATCATATTTCTAATACGCCTAAGCAGCTTCTTTGTTGGAAGGCTTTAGGGGTTGAACCGCCAATTTATGCCCATATACCGCTCGTATTAGACGCGCAAAAACGAAAACTTTCTAAGCGTCGAGTGGAACCAGGCGTCGCGGTATTGGTGCCAGATTTTCAAGCCCAAGGGTTTGTGCCAGAAGCCGTGCTTAATGGATTGGCTTTCTTAGGCTGGAACCCGAAAATAACGACCGATGAAATTTTTAGTTTGCCTCAGTTAGAAGAAATTTTTGATTTAGCTGGTGTTAATAAAGCGGCGGCCCAATATGATTTTGAGAAAATGCGGTGGTACAACCAACAGTGGTTGCAAAGTTATTCGGAAACAGAATTGACTGAAAGATTTATGGATTGGACCAAGACCTTTGATGCGGATAACTCTATCCTTTTAGAAGCTCACAAATCGAAACTGCCAGCGGTGTTACCCGTGGTAGCGCAAAAAGCGAAAACTTTTGCTGAATTTTATGACGAACTGGTCTATTTCTTAGAGGCTCCAAAAGTAGATCATGAAGCCCTCGTCAATGAAAAGATGAAAATTAGCAGTGCTTTAGCGAAGAGCGTTTTAGAAGAACTTGCCAGTCTGTTGCAAGATATAGATGAATCTGATTTCACGGCTGAAACTATTAAAGAAAAATCGATTGAGTCGATTGCAAAAATGGAACTGAAAAATGGTCAATTTTTATCGCCGTTTAGATTCGCTCTATCGGGCCGAGAAAAATCAGCGGGCCCGTTTGAGATTGCCGCCATTATTGGTAAGGAAGAAAGTTTAAGACGAATTAACGCTTATCATTAGATGCGTTGGTTAGGCCTTTTAATTGCGTTAGTGGTTTTGACGTCAGTGTCGTTGTTTTGGATTTTTGAAACTCCCGGTTACCTAAAACCTACCGTAGTAGGTAAACACCAGTTATATACCTATATGAATACTGGTAGTGGTAATTTAAATACGCTTGTTTTAGTGCCTAAAGACAAATTTCTAAATGAAGACGTTTATGATTTAGAATCTGTAATCGACCGCTTAGAGATTGGTGAATGTTTAAAAGTGAGCTATAAGAATCGTCTAGTAGTGGTCCGTGAAAACTGGCTTTGTATGAAAATTAAACAGAATAAAAAACCAAGTGCGGAAAAGGTTTATAAAATTACAGAGGAAGGTACATTTGTTTGTGAAGATAATTGCACATGAAAAAAATAGGCACAGTGTTGTGGGATGGCTGGATGTGGTTTGCTGATAAAGTGGGCTGGATAAATGAACATATTTTGCTGGGCGTAGTTTACTTTGTATTTATTGGTATTTACGCCATTCTTTATGATTTAGTGCTTTTGTTAAAAGCTAAACCCAAAAGTATGTGGCGAAATTTTGAGCATCAGCCAAACACTTTAGAAGCTTTAGAAAAACAATTTTAATGGCGGAAAATAAACCGGTTTATTTGCTTGGGCTGGCGTGTTTTTATCACGACAGCAGTGCTTGTATTTTAAAAGATGGCAAGGTGCTGGCGGCGGCTCAAGAAGAACGTTTTACTCGCTTAAAGCACGATGAAAACTTTCCGACTAAAGCGATAGAATACTGTTTAAGCGAAGTAGGAATTAAGATAGAAGATGTAGATGGGATTTGTTTTTACGAAAAACCACTTTGGAAATTTGAGCGATTACTGCTGACTTACATTCAAGAGTGGCCGCATGGTTTCCCCTCTTTTTTAAAAGCGATGCGCGCTTGGCTGAGTAAGAAGTTGTGGATGGAGCATATTATTCGTAAAGAGTTAGGTGAATTAATGCCGGGCTTTACGTATCGACCTTGGTATCAAAAATTCTTTAATATTGGCACTCCGAAAAACGCTTTCCCTAATTATGAAGGCAAAATTTACTATGTGCCGCATCACTTAAGTCACGCGGCTTCCACCTATTATCCATCTGGTTTTAAAGACGCGACGGTGCTCACGGTGGATGGCGTAGGTGAATGGTCAACGACCAGTCTGGCTTTGGGGAAAGGAGCCGAACTGACCCTTAAAGAGGAAATGGTTTTCCCAGATTCTTTAGGGCTACTTTACAGCGCTTTTACGTATTATCTGGGTTTTAAAGTTAATAGTGGGGAATATAAAGTGATGGGGCTGGCGCCTTATGGCAACCCCATTCACAAAGATAAAATTTGGGAGCTGTTAGAAGTTTTTGAAGATGGAAGTTTCCGACTTAAGCCCCAATTTTTTGCGTACCGTTATGGTTTGCGCATGACGTCGCAAAAATTTATCAAACACTTTGGTAAACCAGTGAGAAATTCGGATGATGAACTGACCCAATGGCATAAAGATATGGCCGCTAGTTTACAAGAAGTAACGGAAGAATTAATGCTTAATTTGGTGCAATACGCCCACTTGCAATATGGTGGTGAAAACCTTTGTTTGTCTGGTGGAGTAGCGTTGAACTGTGTCGCCAATGGACGCATTGTTCGAGAAGGCCCGTTTAAGAATGTTTATATTTTCCCGGCCGCTGGAGATGCCGGTGGAAGTGTTGGGGCGGCTTTGTACACGCATTCTGTAATGCAGCCAGAAGGGCATAATTTAAAACCGGTCGAAACGATTTACTTAGGGCCAAAATATTCAAACGAGGTGATTGAATCTTTCTTGCAAGAATATGGTATAAAGTTTGATAAAATTGATTCAGAAACGAGTCGATCGGAAAAAATTGCGCAACAACTCGCCGAAAACAAAGTCATTGGTTTGTTTCAAGGCCGAATGGAATTTGGGCCTCGGGCTCTGGGAAATCGTTCGATTATTGCCGATCCACGGCAAACAGAGAATTGGAAACGAGTGAATATTAAAATTAAGTTTCGCGAAGATTTTAGACCCTTTGCGCCCAGTGTGATGGATGATAAAGCGGATGAAATTTTTGACCTGCGTGGCGTTGAAAGTCCTTATATGCTGTTAACCGCAGGCACTAAAGCGAAAGATTTACCGGCGATTACGCACGTTAATAACTCGGCGAGAATTCAAACGGTTACGCCTGAAAACAACCAGTCTTATTACGATATATTATCGGCTTTTAATGATTTAACAGGCTGCCCAGTGGTGATCAATACGTCTTTCAATGTTCGCGGTGAACCGATTGTGTGTGATCACATTGATGCGTTTAAGTGTTTTATTCGAACCGATATGGACGTTTTAGTGCTCGAAGATTTTATTATCACCGCTGAAGACATAGACAAAGAAGCGATGAAAGAAAAATTTGAGCTCGAGGTTTTTGGTGAAGATTAGAAATTTTCGGGCGGCTGAGCTTTTAAAACTTGGTTGTCTTGATAAGCTTAAATAAATGCAAACTTTGAAAGTATTGTTTTGGAATCTCGTGTTTTTAAGCCTTTTTGGAGTTCTTTGTTTTGCGGGTTTAGAATTTTATTTGCGTACTTACCAAAGTTTATCGATCGAAACGATTTCGGCAGTAGGCGTGCCTATTTTTAAAGTAGATGATTTAAATACTTACGCGCACAATCCGAAAAAAATGGCGCGTAATGGCTACGGTTTACCGATTCCAGAAATTTTTATTAATAATTTAGGTCTTAGAAACGATGCGGACTATGAGTCGGAAACTCAAACACCTCGAACGAAAAATATTCTAATGATTGGGGATTCTTTTACGTTTGGAACGGGGGTTGATCAAGATGAAACTTTTTCCGCTTTACTGGAAAAGAAACTGAACCCGCCGATTGGAAACTTAGCTTTTGACCCGGATGTTGAACGTGGTTTGCTGGGTGACACGCTCGATTTGAGTGATCAACCTTCTACGTTTCAATTAGGCGAAGATGATTTAGACAGAGATAAATGGCAGGTTTGGAATGCCGGTCATATTGGTTATTCGATTGGTAACTATTATTTACTGCTGAAAAAATACGCGGAGACTATGCCCTTGGACACGGTCGTGGTGAATATTTTTGTGGCCAATGATATTACTGAATTGCGCCGAAAAACTTGGATTTTGAATAATCAAAAAGACTTGGTGAAAGTGTATGACCAGAAAGTATTCGCTAACGCTGAAGGTAAGCTAGAAAGCCGGACTAGTACGCCGCCAAAATCACTGGCTTGGGATTGGTTAGAAAAGCGTTTACTGGTATTGCGTTACAAGCTGGAATTAGCGGACCCAGAGTTTGAAGAACCAACGTTGACTTGGCCGGTGTTTTTATCGGAAAATCACCCGGCTTGGGACCCAAATTTACCGGGTTACTGGGAACGATTTTTGCAAGGCATGCAGTTTATGAGTGATTATGCGAACCAAAAAGATATTAAGTTAAAGTTTGTGTTATTGCCGATGGACGTGCAAGTCGATGATTCATACCGAACCAAATACGCCCGAATTTATTTTGATGAAGATGCAAAAGAGTCGGATCGTCCGCAAACTGAAATTATGAGCTTTTGTGATTCAAGACAGCTCGATTGCGTGGATATGTTGCCGTTGATGCGCTCTGACCCAGACCGAGAAGCTTTGTTTTTCAACTACAATGCGGATCCGCATTTTGATAAACCGGGGCACGAACTCACTGCCGAAGCGATTTATCAAATGATTAAATCGGATTCAGAATGAAAGGGCGAGATATTTTAATGATCGCGCTGGTGTTGGCTTTGAGTTGTGTTTTAGGCACGACGCCAATGGTAAAGGCGGCTATCAAAAACAAATTGATGCCCAAAGTTGAAGTCGAAAAGCTAACGCAAATGCAGGGGCAATTAAGCGACTATTTTTTAGAGGATGCTTATTTAGAAAGTCTGGTAGATGATTGGTACAATTCCCTTTCATCTACCGCTCGAGTTGGACAATTAATTATGCCGGCTTGGGACAACGAAACCAATTTGGATACCCTCAAAGTTTTAATTGAAACCGAAGCGGTCGGTGGTTATATGGTGCTTAATAAAACTTTTACCCCAGAATTAATTGCAGATCTAGAAATGGCTAATCCAAACATCGTGCCTTTATTGGTATCGGTTGATGCGGAGCCTTCTTTGCTTAAATACCGTTTTGAAGACCCGGTTTATGAAAAAGAAACCAAAGATTTAGATACCACAGAGTTAATCAACAAAGTGACCAAAGACATTGCCGACGAATTAAAACGCTTTGGTATGAATTTAAATTTTGCCCCAGTTTATGATTTGGGCACGAATAAAAGTGTGATTGGCGCCCGAGCTTTTTCGGATGACCCAGAAATTGTACAAGAACGAGCGAACTTAATGGCCCGCGATTTTATGCGAGCCAATATTATCCCCACGGCGAAGCATTTCCCGGGGCATGGTTTAGTAAGCGGTGACACGCATTTAGAACTGCAAACTATTACTGAGCCCTTAAAGGAACTTGAATCGTTTAAATCGGCGATTACAGCCCAAATTCCGATGGTTATGGTGGGGCACCTAGCCGTTAAAAATGAAACTTGCGATACGGATGGTTTGCCGGCCACACTATCAAGTTTGATGATGACCGATTTACTGCGCGAAGAACTAGGGTTTAAGGGGTTGATTATTACTGATGCGATGAATATGCAGGCGGTGAGTGAAATTGAAGACGCGGATTTAAAGGCTTTACTCGCCGGCGCCGATATAGTGTTAATGCCGTTAGATGCGGCGAAACTAAACCAAGACATTCAAGAATTATTGATGATTGAGCCTGTTTTTGCGCCTGAATTTGAAGCGAAAATTAAACGCGTTTTGCGCTTAAAACTGGTGCAAAGATTAAGTAAATATGAATAAAATATTATTCTAAAAATTGACAATGCTTGGTTTTGCCCTAAAACACTGAGCGATGCACGAAGAAACCCAGTATTTAATTGGTTTGATGGTCGCCTTGGGCTTGGTGGCGGGAACGCTGTTGATGACCCATGCAGCCGAGCCATGTGCTCCGGATGCAGCCGTTTGCTTGAACTAACGGGCTTAGGGTTATAAAAGATTGATTTTTTTAGGTTCACCAATACGATCTGGTGGCTCTTTGGGTTTAAAAAGCCCTAATCATCGACGACGAAGGCGCATAGTATAATGGTAGTACAAGGGTCTCCAAAGCCCTTGGTGTGGGTTCGATTCCTACTGCGCCTGCCAACAAAAGTACATTAAGCTTCTGCTTAGTGTTTTTTTGCTTTCCCCCTAAACTCCCCTCACTAGATTAAAACTTATAACCAATGTTGCTCGAACCCGATTACCCAAAAGAAATTTCTGCCGCTTTATCGCTGAAACCTTTTCAGGTGGAAGTGATTTTGGCCATGACGGAGGAAGGCGATACGATTCCTTTTATGGCGCGTTACCGTAAAGAACGAACGGGTAATTTAGACGAAGAAGATATTCGGGAAATTTTGGCGCAAAAAGCCAAACGAGAGAGTTTGTATAAAGCCAAACAAACGGCCATTAATGGCATTGAAGAACAAGCCAAAATGACGCCCGATTTGTTGGCTAAAATCATCGCCTGCCAAACGCTGAAAGAAGTGGAGGCAATTTATCAGCCTTATAAATTGAAAAAGAAAACCAAGGCGATGATTGCCATTGAAAAAGGCTTTCAGCCGGTAGCCGACAAAATAAAACAAGGGGCAGACGAAGCGATGGTTAAAAGTGAATTTACGGCACTTTTAAAAGATTTTTCTTTAGAGGAAATTTTAGACGGAGCGCAGAGTATTATTTCGGCCGAGATAGCGTCGGAACCTAAACTACGGTCGTTTTTAAAAGCGCAAACGCTGAGTGATTCGGTGGTAATAGCGACTAAGAAGTCAGAGAAAATGCTGGAAAAACTAAAGGAAAAAGACGCCCAACAAATTTCTAAGTTCGAATTATATAAAGATTTTAAACAAAGCTTTAAAGCCTTGAAACCCTACCAAATATTGGCGCTTAACCGGGGCGAACAACTGGGTATTTTGAACGTTAAAATCGACAAAACTGAAAGTATGGAAACCTTCACCCAACAAAAATATTTTAGAGATATTGGGTATAAAGGCGCGGGCACCGATTTACTGACAGCGGCTTTTAAAGACGGGTTTTCGGTGCTGTTTAAATCGTTGGAAAATGAGATTCGGACTGACTTAGCCGAAACGGCTGAAGACGATGCGATTGCCTCTTTTCGGTCAAATTTAGAAGCGCTTTTGATGACCAAACCCGATTACGGAAAAATAATTTTGGCGCTTGATCCGGGGTTTCGGGCGGGCTGTAAAGCGGCCGTTTTAGACGCCTTAGGCACGCCGATTTATTTTGATAAAATCTTTTTACATCAGCCAGAAAGTGCCAAGAAAACGCTTGAACAATTGCTAACGGCTTACGCGCCAGAAGTGATTGTGCTGGGCAATGGCTCGGGGGCGGATGAAACACTCGATTTAATTCAAAGTGTGACCAAAACGCAGGTTTATATAGTCAACGAGTCGGGCGCGTCGGTGTATTCGGCGTCTAAAATTGCCCAAGAAGAGTTCCCGGATCTTGATAGCTTAGACCGCGGCACGATTTCGATTGGGCGACGCTATATTGATCCGTTGTCCGAACTAGTAAAAGTGCCGGTGGAAGCGATTGGCGTCGGCATGTATCAGCACGATATGCCGGTAAAAAAGTTGGAAGAAAGGTTAGGTTATACGGTTGAAGACGTAGTGAACCGGGTCGGGATTAATGTGAATTCGGCTTCAACTTATGTGTTAAGTCATATTGCCGGGATTGATAAACGGGCGGCCAAAAAGATTTATTCTAATCGGCCTTACGCCTCGCGAGCGGCGTTACGAAAAGTTTTGTCGGATAAAGTCTACGAGCAATCAACGGGGTTTTTACGGGTGCCAGAAAGTAAGGAAGAACTCGATAACACCGATATTCATCCCGATCAATACGCCCTGGCTAAATACTATTTAGCGCATAAAAATGAAGGTTCGGTAGAAGCGGTTTTTAACGCGCATAAAGAAGCCATGCAAAAGCTGTACCCAGAAGTTACTTCGTTGACGCTCGAGTTTATTGCCGAAGCGTACGACAAAATTGGCAAAGACGAACGCGTGCATTCTTCGCATCGAAAAGCCGAGGAAAAAATTGATGCGAGCACGATTGTTGAAGGTTGTGTGGTTTCGGGCGTAGTGCGAAACGTGGTGGCGTTTGGGGCGTTTGTTGATATTGGTTTGAAAAATGACGGCTTGCTGCACGTGTCGCAAATTGCCAACAAGTTTATCTCGAATCCCGCTGAGGAATTAGAAGTCGGGCAAAGGGTAAAAGTGAAAGTTATGTCGATGGAAAACGGAAAAATTCAGCTGTCGATGAAAGCGGTAGAGCGTTAAATAATACTGAGGTCTTTTTTCTTGCAACTAAGTTGCGTATTATTATAAACAATGCAACTAAGTTGCATTTAATGAATACAAAATTACCGGTTACCGTTCTGTCTGGCTTTCTGGGCTCAGGAAAAACTACGTTACTAAATCACATACTGGCGAATCGCGAGGGCTTGAAAGTTGCCGTGATTGTTAATGATATGTCAGAAATTAATATTGACGCGTCTTTGATTGAAAATGGGGAAGCGAATTTGTCTCGGACGGAAGAAAAACTAGTTGAAATGAGCAATGGGTGTATTTGCTGCACATTGCGAGAAGACTTATTGATTGAGGTTAAGCGTTTGGCGGCCGAGAAGCGATTTGATTATTTGGTAATAGAGTCGACCGGTATTTCAGAACCCTTACCGGTGGCTGAAACGTTTACGTTTGATGATGAATCGGGTGATATTTTATCTGACTTTGCTCGGCTGGATACAATGGCAACGGTGGTTGATGCGGCTAACTTTTTAGACAATTTTAAATCAACCGATTCACTACAAGATAGAGGCGAATCTTTGGGAGAGGCAGACGAGCGAGATTTGGTTAATTTGTTAACCGATCAAATTGAGTTTTGTGACGTGTTGCTTTTAAACAAGGTGGATGAGGTGTCTGCGGATGAATTAGTTAAAATTACCAGAATTATTAAATCGCTGAACCCTGGCGTGGAAATTATTGAAACTAATTATTCTAAGGTCCCTTTGGAGAAGGTGCTTAATACGGGTAAATTTAATTTCGAGCGCGCTTCGCAGGACCCCATGTGGCTGAAGGAGGTTCGAGGTGAGCATGTGCCAGAAACAGAAGAGTATGGTATTAGCAGTTTTGTTTATAAGGCTAATCGGCCCTTTCATCCGCAACGGTTTTGGGATTTTACACAACAAAATTGGGCCGGTGTAGTGCGGGCGAAAGGTTATTTTTGGCTTGCTACACGTTGGCAAGGAGTGGGATCTTTTTCTCAGGCGGGGAAAATGCGGCAGCTAGATTGTGCTGGTAGTTGGTGGGGGGCACGAGACATAGCGGAATGGCCAGAACAAATTCGGGCATTATCGGTGCTACAAGGCTGGGATGCTAAGTATAAAGATCGTCGGCAAGAGCTGGTTATTATTGGAATTAAGCACAATGAAAACGAACTTCGTTCGGCTTTAGATGATTGTTTAGTAACAGAGGACGAGTTTGAGGCCGGTTTGCCAGAGTGGCTGACTTTTTCAGACCCATTCCCAGCCTGGAATTTGATGAACGACTAGAATGAATTCATCGAGGCAAACTTCAGTAATTTTTATATAGGTTCATACAGGCTCTTTTTTTACGCGGACTTACCACACCTCTTGAACCGTTACATCACAATTTTGGTTGACCCAGTTTTGATCAAATTCCGCTATTTCGCGGCGGCTGCCATCGAGAATATAATAGGCACTCGGCATTGTTTGACTGGCCGATTGAGGATCGGTTGGAACCGTACCTGGCATTCGGTTTTCAATTAACTCGTCGGGGCAAATTCTTAATTTTGAATTGTCGGCGACGGCCTCGTTTTCTTGATACGAAATGGTTGGTTGAGTGCTGGGTGCGGTTGGAATGTTTGGGCTCTGGCAACCCGTTAAAAGAATGAGTGGCAAAAGGCTGAGGAGTGATAGATTTTTATTCATGGTTAAATTTATATTTACTGATTTAGTTTCAAAATCATATATGCCATTTCTCCACGAGTAGGTGTGTAAGTTATATTTGTGGGGAATGGGGCGCCGTGTGAAACGTACATCGAACTGAGATCTATCGCCGAGCTAAAACTAATCGTTGTTTCATTAACAACAGCGGCGGCAGGAAATACAATGTTGCCCGTCATGCCACTCATAACACCTATATCTCTAATGACGGGAATCGCCGATGAATAACTCGCGGTGGCGGTTACCCAGTCGAAGCTAAAGGCGTGTGTCACGCTTAACGAAGGCACAAAAGCCAGGCTCAATAAAATTAAAGCTCTGCAGAGGGATTTGAAATTGATCATGCATAGAGATGATTTTTGAAGATAATAGTTGTACAACTTTGCGGGTGCAACTTTCCTGCCTTTACAAGCTTGAACGAGTGCTTTATTGAGCCTAACTGCGGCGCTTTCGACGCAGCAGCATTTTAATGGCGTCTTTCATAGAACCCGCTTTGGTAATAGAACCTGAGTTGATAAAAAAATATTTCATTATCGTGCTTAATGGTATTTAGCCGATGCGCTACAATAAAGCGCTTATTTGCAGTCTCACTCTTTGTGTTACAATCAAGTTATATAATCATTTACGTAATTAAACTCTTTTACCTTAACTATGAAAAAACAAGCCTTGGCTTTGATGAGTGTTCTTTTGATCGTTGGCTGTAGTAATTCGGTTTCAACCAGACCAACTACAATTTCTCCGTCTGGTGATGCTTGTACTAAAGAAGCCAAAATTTGCCCTGATGGTTCAACGGTTAGTCGAACCCAGGCAAATTGTGAATTTGCGGCTTGCCCAACTTCCGAAACTTCAGCTGAAAATACTCAATCTTTTATTGATGAAGCGCAAAATGTTGAATTTATGTACTCGGATTCTTTTCAAACCAATTATGTAGAGGCACAAGATTGGCCACCGTTGATTATCGTTTCAAATGCAGATTTTAGCTGTGAGAGTGGAGGGAATGAAATAAAGCCAGAAGGCGAAACGGTGCAAAGAAATTTAAATGGAAGCCCGTTTTGTATTACGACGCAAAGCGAAGGTGCCGCTGGTAGTACTTACTCTAATTACACTTACAAAACGGAAAAAGAAGATAAGTTGGTGATATTTGAATTTACTCTGCGATTTGCACAGTGTATGAATTATGATGAGCCCGAACAGATGGATTGTTTAAACGAACAAAAACGAATTAAACCTGATAATATTATTATGGATATAACCGATAGTGTTCAGTTTTCAAGCCACCCCTTTCCTACTGACCAAGACTTAAATTAAGGCTTGTATTAAGATTTAGTTTGCCACTGGCGCTCGTACTTCCATTTTGACTTGAAACCGAGCTTTCTAGTTTAACATTTGCTTCAGCTTGTACTGATGAAGCTTCAGAATTATTTGAAGGTTCTTCCGAGTTGGGATTGCTTGGGGTGCTTGGAACACTTGATAAAGTGTCTTTTATGGCTTGCACCGTTTTAGCGGCATCAATCCGACCATGTCCGTAAAAGTTATCTCTTCCGGCAGGATTTTTGTCTTCGCTCATTTTAAATAGGGCAGCTTCAATTTCCTGATTGCTTGCGTTTGGATTAACGCTCCATGCTAGAGCGACAAGACCAGTGGTTAATGGCGCCGAAAAAGAAGTGCCGCTAACCGTACCGTATCGTCGGTTTATGCCAGTGGTTACAATGCCTTCACCCGGGGCAGCTACGTCTACAAATGGTCCATATGAAGACCAATCAGTTTTAACATCATTCTTGCCGGTGGCTGAAACATAGATGGCATTTGGGTCGTCTTGGCAATCGTACTCGGTACCTGAATTACCGGCTGATATAACCGTAACTCCGTTTCTGGCGTGTCGATAAGCGGTGGCATCAGCCAAAGCTCTACTAGCACAAAGTGGTCCGTAACTAATATTTAAAACCTTGGCGTCTTTGAGAGTCGCGTAATCAATGGCGTCAATAATGTCTGATAAATAAGCCGAACCATTTGATTCGTTGGAAACTTTAATCGGTAAAATTTTAGCGTTGTAAGACATTCCGACTACGCCTTCACTATTATTTCCAATAGCGGCGGCGGTTCCGGCAACGGCCGTGCCGTGCCCATGAATGTCGGAAGTATCATTTGAATTATCAACGGTGTTTAAACCGGTAAGTACTCGGCCTTGTAAATCTGGGTGTGACGCTTCTATCCCTGAATCGGCGATCGCAATAGTTATATCGTTAGCCTCTTGAATATCCCAAGCGCCAGCTGAATTTATCGTTCGGTGGTGCCATTGAGAGGCGTAATAACGATCGTTTGGCGTTTTAAAAGGGCTGAGCAAAATATCGGTTTCGGTGTAATCCACAATTGTAGGATTAGCATTTAGCAACAGTTTAACGCGGTTAACATTTTCTTTTGGGACCGAAATAACGCTTAAATTAAGCGTATTGACGGTTTTAATCGTTCTTAAATTATATTTTGAAAGCAAACTTTTAACGTTTGGGTTATTTAAATTTTGCTTAAATTTTACAATGATCCTTTGGTTTTCGTCTTGGCTGGTATTTAGTACAGAAGCCAAAAGAAAGTTCTTATTGGGGATGAAAAACGCCAAACAAGCCACGACACATAAACTTATAATTATGAGGGCTGAATGTTTGATTTGTATTTTTTTCATTATTTCATATTAACATAATTTGTATTTAAATCAAACTCTAAGTAATTTCTTTTGTTTTACCCTGTGAATTTTTTTAGAAGTACCTAATTTTTTGGATGCAAATTTCTTAATTATCTTTGTTTATGAAACTGTCTTATTTTGAACTAACGGTACCGGTTGTCACTAAAAATTTAACGAACTTAAAAGTCATTTTTTTAAAGGGTTGGGATGCCGCTCAAGCCGAGGGTATGAGCGAAACGGTCTTTTTGGGTCAACGCTTAACCGAAGATATGTTCTCACTTTCTAAACAAATTCAAATAGCAACTGACATTGCTAAAGCGAGTCCGGCCAGATTATGTGGAACCGATATGATTACCCTAGAAGATAATGAAACCACGGTGGCTGAGCTGGTGGCACGAATTGATAAAGTTATTGACCACTTAACCCAGTACACACCAGAACAATTTGAAGGCGCCGCAGAGCGAAAAATTGAACTCAGTTATATGCCTGGTAAATTCCAATTTGGAAAAGATTTTCTTCCTGACTTTGTGTTACCAAATTTCTTTTTTCACTGCACCATGGCTTACGCTCTAATTCGGGCGCAAGGCGTAGAGATTGGGAAGAAGGATTTTGTTGGCAGCTTAAAATTACACGACAAAGCTTAAGTTTATTTCGCATTATTAAGCCTCCGTTCTCGGAGGCTTTTTTTATTTATTATTGATTCCTGCTTTTACAATGGGGATAACTTCTTGCCCAATGAGTCGAATTGATTCGAGCAATTGTTTCTGGCTTAAATCAGCGTTATCCATTTGAAACGTAAATCGATCAATCCCACCTAAAGCTTGGCTATGGCGTAGGATTTTTTCGGCCACAGTTTTTGGGTCTCCTACCACTAATGCGCCTTTTTTGCCAATCATGTCAGCATAGTGTCCCAGAGTAATGGGGCTCCAGCCGCGCTCACGACCAATTTTGTTAAACGTTTTCTGGTATCCCGGGAAATAGGTTTCAATCGTATCGCTATAGTTTGCGCCCACAAACCCAAGGGAATGAAGTCCGACTTTAAGTTGTTCTGGTTTGAAACCGGCTTTTTTGCCCGCATTACGATATAAATCAATTAACGGTTTAAAGCGCTGCGTTTCGCCGCCAATCACGGCCACCATTAACGGCATGCCCAAACGTCCGGCTCGTTCAAATGATTCGGGTGTTCCTCCGACTCCAAGCCAAATGGGCAATTGTGGTTTATAAGGGCGCGGATAAATGGCTTGGTTGTTTAGAACAGGGCGAAATTTTCCTGACCAGCTTATTTTTTCTGATTGATTAATGCGTAAAAGCAGATCTAACTTTTCGGTGAAAATTTCATCGTAGTCGTGCATTTGAAAACCAAATAGGGGAAACGCTTCGGTAAACGAACCCCGTCCAACCACGATTTCAGCGCGTCCAGAACTGATTAAATCTAAAGTAGAATGTTGTTGATAAACTCGTACCGGATCAGCGGCACTTAGCACTGTGACGGCACTCGTCAGTATTATGTTTTTTGTACGACTGGCGGCGGCACCGAGTAAAACGGTGTTGGCCGAATCTTGAAATTCATGGCGATGGTGTTCCCCAATCCCAAAAACATTTAAGCCTTGTTGGTCCGCTACTTCAATACGCATGAGCAAATCATCAATGGCGTTGGCTCTTTCAAGGGGGGTGTTTGGTTTATCAGTAATAGAAGCGAAACTGTCGATACCTATTTGCATGGAATAATGACTCTAAAATGAATAATTTCGACTTGGCTTTGTGAGGTTTAAATCACATACTTTAACGAGTTGTTTACTAAAAAAATATTATGAAATCAATTGAAACTCTCAGTGCCATTTTAGCGACAAACTTTGTTTTGTATGTGAAAACGCAGAATTTTCACTGGAACGTGCAAGGCCCCACTTTTATGATGATCCATAAAATGCTTGAAGAACAGTATGAAAACTTGGCCGAAGCTAATGATGAAATAGCGGAACGTATTCGTTCACTTGGATTTTTAGCGCCTGGGAGCATGAAAGAATTTTTAGCCGCGAGTCTTATTGACGAATCACCTAATGATTTACCAGCTGAAAAAATGATTCAAATTTTAGCCGATGATCACCAAGCCATGGTCGATAAGTTAAAAGAGTTGATTCCAGTTTTTGCTGAAAGCGGTGATGATGGCACGGCTGATATGTTAACGGCCAGAATTCAGTTTCACCAAGAAAAAGTGTGGATGTTAAAATCTCACTTAGTCTAATTTATTCACTTCTTAAGGCGTCTACTGGGTCTAGTTTAGAAGCTTTAAGTGCTGGATAAAATCCAAAGAATATTCCCACAATAACAGAAAAACTAAAGCCTAGAATGGCGCCGTTTAGACTTTGAACGGCGCCATAATCTTTTAATAATGGAATGATCGACATCCCAAGGATAATTCCTAAAACGCCACCCGTTACTGACAGCATGACTGATTCTAGCAAGAATTGAGTGAGTATATCTTTTTGTTTTGCCCCAATAGCTTTTAAGACGCCAATCTCTTTGGTCCGTTCGGCGACGGTTACAAACATCACGTTCATAATTCCGATCCCCGAAACCAGAAGCACCATTGACGCGACTGAAATCAGCAAGAAGGCTAAAGTGTCTGAAGTTTCGGTGGCCGATGATACAATTGAACCTGGATCACGCAGCCTAAAATCATCTTCTTGATTATCCCGCAGGCGATGAGCTTTTCTTAAAATGGCGGTGATTTCTTCTTGGGCTAAATCCATTAAGTCAACTTCCCGAGCGAGAAAAACGAGCTGTACTTGGGCATTATTCCCGAGGATATTTTGTTGGGCGGTGTTGATAGGCGCATAGGCGGTATCATCATACGAAGTACCAAAAGTGCTTGAGCCATTTTCTTTTAAAACGCCCGTTACCGTAAATTGTCGGTTATTTACTTTTACCGTTTTTCCTAAAGCATTGTCTGCCGTTTCAAATAGGGTTTCGGCTAATGTAGACCCTAGAATAATTATTTTTTCTCGGTTTTGATTATCAAGCAGCGTAAAAGTTTCACCAGTCTGAATTTTTAAATTTGAGATCTCAAAAAAGTTTTCGGTGACACCCATAATGGTGGCGTTAGTTTGTTCTTTTCCAAAGGCAATCGAGCCAGAACCAGAAACTCGGGCGTTTCCTTCATTGGTAAACTTTGATTCGGCTAACACCGTTTTTAAATCTTCTTCCGAAAGGCGTGAACTTCCCGAACCTCTTGTGGGAAAAACCACAATAGATGTAACACTTAAATTTTTAAATTGTTCTTCTATTTTGGCTTTTGCGCCCGCACCAATACTCACCACTCCAATCACGGTTGAAACGCCAATAATAATACCGAGCATTGAGAGCAAGGTTCTAAATTTATTAGAAATTAAAGCCTCGAAAGCCATAAAAAGCGTTTCAAGTTTAAACATAGGGCAGTTTGTAATTAGGGTCTAAAACACGGCCGTCTTTCATGAAAATAATGCGTTCGGCCATGTTGGCGACTTTCGCATCATGGGTAATCATGATGACGGTTTTACCGCGCGCTTTGAACTCGGAAAAGAGTTTTAGAATCTCGGCTCCGGTCTGTGAATCTAAGGCTCCAGTTGGTTCATCGGCTAAAATAATCTCTGGATCGTTTACGAGGGATCTGGCAATTGAAACTCTTTGTTGTTGTCCACCTGAAAGTTCAGAAGGTTTATGATGGGATCGCTCCCCTAAGCCAACAGAAGTGAGTAATTCTTGGGCTCTTGCTTCACGGATGTGTTTTTCAGTGTCCGCGTAGAAAGCTGGTAGCGCTACATTTTTTAAGGCACTGAGCTTTGAAATTAAATTAAATTGTTGGAAAATAAATCCCATTTTTTTGTTCCGAATAAAAGCCAAAGTGAAGTCGTCTTTAACGTGTCCAATATCTTTGCCTTCAAAAAAATATGCACCGCTGCTGAGTGGATGAAGGCAACCCAGTATGTTCATTAAGGTTGATTTACCGCCCCCAGATTCTCCCATAATGGCGACGAATTCGTTTTTATGAATTTCTAAATCTACGCCTCGTAAGACAGGAATTTCTTCCCCATTGGCAAGATAATATGACTTGTGAACGTTTTGCAGTTTTATGAGGGTCATTTTTTTTGGCGGCCTTAATTATTGCGGTGTTCTAACGCCCCCCCCAGTGATTCGTGTACCACCACTAAAGCCACTAGGGGCTCCTCCACCGATGTTGCCGGCTGCTTCTCGCATGGCTTGCATTTTGGAGCGCATCGCGTCGGTTATTTCAGCGGATTGAAGCTTGGCTAGTTCGTCATTGGTAAATCCAGCAGCTTTCATTTGAGTTAGTCTTTCTTCGCTTAAATTGCCGCCGCCGGCTCGGGAGCCAGTGTTACGTGCCCCCTCTTCTACTTGAGGATTACTAATGATTTTATCGCCGACGGCTAGGCCAGATTTAATTTCAATTAGATCTCCATCGGTAAACCCAACTTCAACATCTTTCCGTTCTCCGTTTTCCAGCATGACGCTGCGGTTTCTTATTAAAGCCGAGTTTGGAATAATGATCACATCTTTCGCTTCGCCCAGCACAAAATCAACGTAGGTGGTCATTCCTTCTCGAATCGGTTGGTTTTGGCTGTCGGTAATATCAATTCGGACTAAATAGGTCACAATTCCGTTACTATCAATTTCCGCAATACTGGAAATATAACTCACTTCACCGCTTAGATTCGCCTCTGGAATGGCGTCTAAAGTGATGAGGGCTTTTTGGCCAATGTTGATTTTCGCAATATCAATTTCTTCAACATAAACCTCGGTGGTGAAATTGGCATCACTCACAATTCGAATAAAAGCATTTTCAGCGTCAATACTGTCGGCTTTTAAGCTTTCTCCTACGCTCCCATTAATTCGAATAATGGTACCTGCCTTTGGGGCGGTTAAGGTGGCCAGACTTAGATTGTATCGGGCTTTTTCTACTTTAAGTTTGGATTGTTCCAGTTGGGCGTATTGAATATTTAAACTGGTTTGCTTGGAAATATCAGATTGGTTAACCGATTTTTCGGCATTACTGACTTTTAACTCGGCATTTTTTAGGTTGTTATCTAAATCTGTTAAAGTGTTTTTTAGATTTAGTTCAGAAGACGCTAAATCATTGTTAATTTCCACTAGAGTATTTCTTAAATCGAGCTCCGCTTTATCAATATTTTGCAGGGTTTTAGAAAGGCTGCTTTGTGTACTTTGAATTTGTGATTGCAGGCTTTGCATAGTCGAAAGACTGCTGTTTATCACGCTTTGAGGAATATCGATGCTGTCTTGGCTGCTGGCAAAGACAACGATGATTACATCGAATAAAGTGCCAAATTCATTAGAAAGAGCTTGGGTTTTATTCACAAATTGAATCAGTTCTTCAGCCGCTAAATGAGCGGTTTTGCTTTGGTATTCTGCACGTAGGTTTTCAAGTGATTGGGTTAAATCGCGGTGCAGGCTCTTAACTTGGTTCTCGCGAATTGAGTCATTAAAAGCTTTGTATCCAATCGTTTTACCAGTGTAATTACGAGTGATCCCAAAAATAAAATCTATTTCGGTTAAAGCTTTTTCAAAGTTTGGAAAAGCTTCTTCGGCACTTAATTCAGCATCAGCATAGGTTTGCGCTAAGTTTTGTTCAGCTGTTTTACGACGCGATTCGGCATTGTTTTTAGCAATCTCAAGGTTTTGGAGGGTCGTGTTTTTATTGCTTTCAATTTGAGATTTCGTGACGTTTAAGTCGTTGGAGGCATTAATAATCTCGGTATCGGTGATATCGGCTTGCCGAGATTGAATGTTTTGCCAGGCAATATTAACGTCGTTTTGTGTCGACTTAAGATCAAAATTTAAGTCTCGTTTATCTAAGTCGGCTAGTACTTGCCCAGCTTCCACTTTATCGCCTTCTTTAACGTAAAGTTTTTCAAGCGTTCCATTTATTAAAAACGACAAATTAACAATGTCAGGATTAATAATATTCCCGTTAGAACTAACGGTTGAGCTGATATCGCCTTTTATAACTTCATAAATTTGCGGTACATAAACGGCTTCAACTTCTTTAGTGGTTTGATAAAATGCATAGGCGCTTGCCGCTATTAATAAAGCCGCTACGGGAACTGAGTATTTAAGATATTGCCGCTTTTTTGACTGACTGTCTTTTAGGATTTGATCGAGCGATTCAGACATGGTTTAGAGAGAGATGGCTAAGGGATTCTTTACCTAATACGTTGTGTTTATATATTTCTTTCAAAATAGACGTTTTTTTAAAATTTATTTATATTTAATAAATAATTAAAGACTTTTGTATAGTTCGATTTAATAGGAATTTAATGTTTTTTGCTTTATTTAATTAAAAAAATAGTTAATAGTATTTATGTTTTTATTTACTTCTTAACCTTTTTGAAAATGAAAATCCTTTTGAATCTCGTTATCAATGCGTTAATTGTGATGGTTTTGGCCTACATTTTACCGGGCGTTACCGTGGATGGTTTCTTTGCAGCCCTGGTTACAGCGCTAGTTATTGCTTTTGTTGGAGCGTTTATTGGCCCCATTTTGTTCTGGTTAACTTTGCCATTGAACGTTTTAACCCTTGGTCTATTTACGTTTGTGCTAATGGCTTTACTCGTTCAACTCGCCAGCTTTATTGTGCCCGGGTTTAATGTTGAAGGCTTCTGGCCATCACTTATTTTTGCAATTGTTATTTCATTAGTGAGCGTGCCTTTTAATCCCAAAGCGGATTAATTTTGATGTCCCATTGATTAAGAATCGGGCTTCGGCTCGATTTTTTTTATTTAAAGCTGAAAGTTAAACATAAATTTGTAAGGTGAAATCACTCTTAAAAAATTAATTACATGAAAGTTAAAGCTGCTGTTGCCTGGAAAGCTGGTGAACCATTATCGATTGAGACTTTAGATTTAGAAGCGCCAAAGATGGGGGAAGTATTAGTTAAAATGATGTCGACTGGCGTTTGTCATACCGATGCTTTTACACTTTCTGGAGATGACCCAGAAGGGATTTTCCCTTGTGTACTAGGGCATGAAGGCGGCGGTATTGTGGAAGCGGTTGGCGAAGGGGTTTCGACTTTAGAAGTGGGTGATCATGTAATTCCTTTATATATTCCAGAGTGCCGAGAATGTAAGTTTTGTTTATCGGGGAAAACTAATTTGTGCCAAAAAGTGCGAGAAACCCAAGGGAAGGGTTTGATGCCCGATGGAACCACTCGGTTTTCGAAAGATGGCGAACCCATTTTTCATTACATGGGAACTTCAACTTTTGCCGAGTACTCGGTGATTCCAGAAATTTCATTAGCTAAAATTAATCGAGAAGCCGATTTAGAAAAAGTTTGTTTGCTGGGGTGCGGTGTGACCACTGGAATTGGGGCGGTACTCAATACTGCAAAAGTAGAAAAAGGGGCAACTGTGGCCGTGTTTGGTTTAGGGGGTATTGGACTTTCTGTGATTCAAGGGGCCGTAATGGCTGGTGCAGGTCGAATTATTGCCGTTGATATTAACGACAACAAACAGGAAATGGCTGAAAAATTAGGCGCCACCGACTTTGTAAACCCGACGAAATATGACAAACCTATTCAAGAAGTGATTGTTGAACTGACTGATGGTGGGGTGGATTACTCGTTTGAATGTGTGGGGAATGTTAACATCATGAGAGCCGCTTTAGAATGTTGTCATAAAGGTTGGGGAGAATCGATTATTATTGGCGTGGCTGGAGCTGGGCAAGAAATTTCTACGCGTCCGTTTCAATTGGTGACGGGGCGTGTTTGGAAAGGGAGCGCCTTTGGCGGTGTTAAGGGTCGAACCGAACTTCCGGGGTTGGTTGAAAAATATCAATCTGGTGAGATAAATTTAGATGACATGGTGACCTACACGATGCCTTTGGAGGATATCAATAGAGCCTTTGATTTAATGCACGAAGGAAAGTCGATTCGGTCTGTAATTAATTTTGATCATGCAGCTTAATAAAACACACAAATCGTTTGACGGAGAAACTCGATTTTACAGCCATAAATCTGAGGTTACAAATACAGATATGAACTTTTCTGTGTTTGTGCCACAACCTGGTAAAAAACCGTCTAAATGTATTATATGGTTGTCGGGTTTAACTTGTACCGAAGAAAATTTTATGGCAAAGGCTGGGGCACAAGCTATGTTGTCTGGTGGTGATACCATGATTATTTGCCCTGATACTTCACCGCGAGGCCTTGATTTGCCTGGTGAAAACGAAAGTTATGATTTTGGTTCTGGGGCCGGATTTTATGTAAACGCCACCACGGAAGGTTATGCCGATTACTACCAAATGTATGATTACGTGAACGATGAAATTTATGGTTTAGTGCAAACTGAGTTTGAGGTTCCAGAGAATAAAATTTCAATTATGGGCCACTCTATGGGGGGCCATGGGGCTTTAGTTATTGGGTTAAGAAATCCCAAAAAATATAAATCAGTTTCGGCGTTTTCCCCGATTGTAAATCCGATAAATTCAGCTTGGGGGCAAAAAGCTTTAGCGGGTTATTTAGGTGACGACACTTCAAATTGGAAAGAATATGATGCCTGCGCTTTGCTTGAAAGTGGGCACGTTCATTCCGCTCCACTGCTTATTGAGCAAGGCTTAGCCGATGATTTTTATCCGGCTGAATTGTTGACCGAAAACATTGAGGCTTCTGCGAAGAAAGCCAACCAAGACCTTATTTTAAATAAGCGTGAGGGTTATGACCACAGTTATTATTTTATCGCTAGTTTTTTAAAAGATCATTTAGATTTTCACCAATCAAATCTCAATTCTTAAACCATTTTTGTATGTCTTATCTTTTATCGTTCACGCTTGGATTCAGTTTGTTTTTAGTGGGTTGTTCCACCGTGTCGATGACCGAAATCGATAAACCAAACACGCCCGAAGAAGCGATAGAGAGTGAACCTTCTGATGACGTTAATTCAGAAGTTTCCACCGAACAAGACACAGAAGATTATTCAGCCGCAGAAGCTGAATTTCAAAACAGTGATTTGCCAATTGATTCCATTAATTTGCCAGAAGGTTTTAGCATTGAAGTTGTAGCGACTAATATTAAAAATGCTCGCTCAATGGTGTTAAGCGAGAGCGGCACTTTGTATGTCGGAACGAGAAGTAACGACAAAATTTTTGCGTTAGAAGACCGGAATCAAAACGGAAAAATAGATAAATCAACGGTGGTTGCCGAAGGTTTGAATACGCCAAACGGAGTAGCGCTGAAAGAGGGCGATTTGTACGTAGCTGAAAATAGTCGAATTTTGAAATTTTCAGATATTGAAAACACGAAATACGATTCCCCTCAATACGAAGTGGTTTATGATCAATACCCCACCGACAAAGCCCATGGTTGGAAATATATTGCCTTTGGCCCCGATGAAAATTTATATGTGCCAGTCGGAGCACCGTGTAATATTTGTGACCCAGAAGAACCCATTTATGCCTCGATTACGCGTTTAGATACCGAGAATGACCGGAGCCCGATTATCGTGGCTAGTGGGGTTCGTAATTCAGTTGGGTTTGATTGGCATCCAGAAACGGGTGAAATGTGGTTTACCGATAACGGTCGGGATTGGCTGGGTGATAATTGGCCACCAGACGAACTCAATCGGCTATCAGATCTAGGTCAAAATTTTGGTTATCCTTATTGTCACGGAAATGAGCCAGATCCAGAATTTGGGGAAGGCGTAAATTGTGCTGACTACCAAGCACCAGCCCAAGCTTTGAATCCGCACGGAGCCGCACTGGGCATGAAATTTTACACCGGAGACCAGTTTCCCGCAGAATACAAAAACCAAATTTTCATGGCTGAACATGGTTCTTGGAACCGGTCAACGCCGATTGGATATCAAATCAGCCTGGTTACTTTAGAAGGTAACCAAGCCACCTCTTATAAAGGTTTTGCTACTGGATGGCTTAAAGATAATGGAGACGCTTGGGGAAGACCGGTCGACGTAATTATTGAACCCAGTGGAGCGTTACTGGTTTCAGATGATGCGTCTGGGACGATTTATCGAATTAAATACGACGGCTAAAGGCTCAGTTTAAGGCTTACGATTTTGGTTTAAATTTTTCCCAAGGTAATAAGCCTTTGCTTGATGGCGGTTCTTCTAAGATTTGGTCTGGATAGGGATTTTTTTTGGCTGAAAGAATTTTTCTCACTCGCCCAATGTGCCCAGATTTTAATTTTACTTTAATGCCATGCGGGTGCTTGGCTGCAGGCGTTAGAATTTCTTCTACAACGCCTTTGGTAAGCTTGCCGTCACTTTGGTCCATTTTTAGAACCACTTGCACTGAAGCGCCAATAAGAATGTTTTTTCGAATGCGTCCGTCTTTTGCCATGGCCTCTAAAATAGAGGGCTTAGGGAAATCAAACAAGTTTCGTTTTAAAAAGTGCGGTTAAGCGAATCGATAAGTTCGATATCGTAGAAATGAGAATAACAGGCTGGAGCTCCTCGGCCACCAGATAGAGGTAATTTTGTGAGTTTAAGTACCAGGCGCTTACTCGGATCGGTATGAGCTAAAACATCACGGGCAAGTTCGCCATCCACTACTTGCTCGGCCATGCCGTATTCATCCGAATCATTGCTGTAGTAAATTTCGTTCTCTTCATTCACACAACCGAGCATAATTTCGGCTAGTGCATTTTTTTCTGGATCAGTACTGACATAATTTTTGGTCTGGTTTTCAAGTAAAAAATTTTTGAAATCATCATTCCCCGTATCGGTCACTTGTATAAATACACCTTGGTAAGTTATTGAACACGGATTTTCACAAAAGGCTTCAGGAATAGTTTTTTCTTTGATATAACCGCTTACATAAACCTCTCCCTGAAAATTTCCATATTCATTAAAGGCGAATTCACCCTCAGGCAATGAACTTGAAGGTTTATTCTCGTCTTCTTCGCTTTGGGATTCATTTTCAATACAGGCGCCGTTATACAAAATTTTAGCGTCGCGTTTTTCGGCTTCGCATTCATTTTTAAGCGTTTCTTGAACGGGATTACAAGGCGTAGTGATGCACTGAATTTGAATCTCGCCACAAACTGGGCCAGAGTTTTTATCGCAGGTATCATTTTCGACTACTACTTCATCAATGGTCTCAAGAATTTCATTCTTCAGAGGAGTTGAATTTGAATTACAAGCGACTAAGGCGAGGGCGATTAAAGCAATGCCAAATTTTTTCATTGAGGAATGTTTGAGAATAATAAAAAGAGTTATACTACTGCCTAACGTTTTTATGACTCACGCGTTACACTCTGTATCAATAAATTATAATTTGCGGAATACTGAGCCTCAGTCAGAATGAATACCTATGGTGAAAAATATGAAATGGCTGTCGTGTTTTATTTTATTAACGGGCTGTGGCACCAATGTTGTTTTAACAGAAAAAGGGTTAACAGAGTCAGAATCAGACTTAGTAATTTCTGAAGAAATAGAGACGGAGGAAGTTAAAATTTTGCCTGTAACTTCCACCGAAGATGAAACTCAAGAAACTTTAAATCAGAATGAAACGGAAGTTGATTTACAATCCGTTGCCAAAATTCCAGGTGAAGATTCGCCGTTTTCTTACAAATCTTTTTTAAACCAAGATTTCAATGGCGCTGATTTTAAAGTGGGAAATTTGTTAACCGATTGGGGCACACACAAAAGTTATTACGCCACTTATAACAGTGATGGCTTTAAAGTTTCGGCTACTTGGCATGTGCCAAACGGCAACGGCCCTTTTCCGGTTTTAATTTTGAACCACGGTTATTTTCCTCCTTCAGAATATACCAATGGTTATGGCTTTGGACGTGAGCAAAAGTACTTTGCTAAACAAGGCTACGCGGTTTTGCATATTGACTACAAAGGCTACGCACAGTCGGACCCTTTGCCCGAAAACCAACGTTTGTGGGGCGATGCCACTTTTGCCGCCGATGCGATCAATGCCGCCTTAGCGTTAAATGCCGCTGATTTAGATTTTGTTGATACGGAAAGAATGGGATTATTTGGTCATTCTTTGGGTGGAGGCGTAACCCTAAGTGCGGCCTTAGCCAGACCCGATTTGTTTAAGGTGGGCGTTATGTGGGGCCCGGTAAGCAGCGATTATTTTGATAATTTTAATCAATGGCGCCGAGACGATGTAAGCGAAACGCAAAAACTTTTATTTGAGGCTGTTTTTGGTTCGGTTGATGAAAAAGCTTCTTTTGCCGCGCTTTCGCCTTACCCGTATTTAAATCAATTAGAAGTGCCGTTGCTCATACAACACGGAACGGTCGATGAAAGTTGCCCGGTTGAGTGGTCACAGTCAACCGTAGCGCAATTGCAAGACCTTGGTAAAAGCGTCGAATATATTGAATATGACGGCTACCCACATGTGTTTTGGAACCAAAATTGGGACAATGCGATTGAAGATACGAGAACTTTTATTGAGCCTTTTTTAAACCCAAATTCTTAGGTTAAACGCAAAAAATACCAATCAATTCCTAAATTTACCAAAGTGTTAATGCTGAGCAGAGTCACTAATACACCAATAACCAGCAAGAAAACATGACTGCTTATTTTTTTGCATAAAATAGCCGAAATAGGCGCCATTATAACGCCGCCTAATACCAAACCTAAACAGGCTTGCCACCAAAAAGATTCGGTTAAAGAAAATAGGGCTATACTGGTAGTTAGGGTCACGAAAAATTCGGCCACACAACTCGAACCAATACTTTTGTGTGGGTCTTGTCCTTTTGAAATAAGACTGGTGTTCACAATGGCTCCCCAGCCGCCGCCGCCAACCGCGTCTAAAGTTCCACCCGTAATTCCCAGCATGCCCAGTTGGATTTTACTCAGCGGTTTAACGCCTCCAGGAACTCTTAAACGAACTTTATTGAGTAATTGAGCTACTAAACGGAGAGGGAAAATTTCAAATGGTTGAAAGCCTTTTTTTCGAAGTCGAAAGTATTTATGAATAATCGATATTCCGAGGAATAAAAGATAAAAAGCCACAAACGGTTTAATCCAGTTTGTAGGAACATTCGTTAGTAGCAAGGCTCCGGCGAGCCCTCCTAAACTTCCGTACAAAGCCAGTACGGCTACCGTTTTTTTACGAACGTTTTTTAGTTTTATGTGTGAAAGCGCGGCCGTACCTGAGGTAAATATTTCAGCCGTATGAATCAAACTACTAGAAGTTCTAGGATGAATTCCCATCGTTAAAAGTAGGCTACTTGAAATAGTACCAAAGCCCATACCAAGCATGCCGTCCACCAGTTGTGAAACAGCCCCTATTAGCATGAAAAGAATAATATCGTTCTCCATAAAGTTCTATTCAATTATTTTATTCTTTTTCACGTTCTACGTCAAAGTTGAGAAAAAAAATCTAGGTTTAACTTTACGTTTAAGGCTTATAAACTATATTTTCCCCTGATTTATAGCGGCATTACTTCCGCTTTTTAAAAAAACTATGGATAAACTTACGGCGGCATTTAATAAAAATAAGCAGTACTTTAAGAACGATGCGTTATCGGGAATTACCGTTGCTCTCGCTTTAATTCCAGAAGCCATTGCTTTTGCTTTTGTGGCCGGAGTGAGCCCGCTTTTAAGTTTACAAACCGCTGTCGTCGTAGCTTTAGTCGCGGCCCTGTTAACGGGGAGGCCAGGTATGATTAGTGCTTCTACGGCGGCCATTGCGGTGGTGCTAGCACCTTTGGTGATGGAGTATGGGGTTGAATATTTGTTTGCCGCTGTTATTTTAATGGGAATTTTGCAGGCGCTCATGGGCTTAACGAAGCTTGGTAAATTTACGAGTTTAATTCCCTATTCGGTGGTACTCGGGTTTTTGAACGGATTGGCCTTGGTAATATTTTTTGCCCAATGGGAACAGTTTAAAGTGCGAGAAACGATGCTGGTCAATGGTATTGAAGAAACCCACGAAGTATGGCTCCCGTTGCCAGATTTGCTGATTATGCTTGGGTTTGTGGGGTTAACGATGTTGATTATTCAGTACTTTCCTCGAATCACGAAAGCGGTGCCTTCTAGCTTAGTGGGGATAGGTGTCGTCACGATTTTATCGCTCGCTATGGCTTATATGGGGGGGCACCAATTAACGACCGTGGCTGATTTTGCGGGTATGAATTTAGTAGGGGCTTTACCGAGTTTTCATTTACCAATCGTGCCGCTTAACTGGGATTTAATTACCATTGTTTTCCCGTTTGCATTTATTGCGGCCTTGGTAGGGCTGACTGAAGCGGCACTAACCTTGCGGGTGGTAGATGACATGACGAACACGAAGGGTAAAATGGATCGGGAGTTTTTTGCTCAAGGCTTTGCTAATCTCACGAGTGGTTTTACGGGCGGCATGGGGGGATGTGCCATGATTGGTCAGTCGATTATTAGCGTGCAATCTGGTGCTCGTACGCGACTCTCTGGCGTTGTAGCGGCGCTCGCTTTGCTCGGTTTTATAATGCTCGCGGGGCCTTTGGTTAATGCGATTCCGCTTGCCAGTTTAATTGGGTTGATGTTTATGGTAGTGATTTCTACTTTTAAATGGGAAAGTTTGAAATACGGTAAGAAAATTCCTAAATCAGATTATTTTGTCATTGCTATCGTCACGATAGCGACCTTGTTTTTAAACTTAGCAGTCGCGGTAATTATTGGGGTGTTGCTTTCCACGGTGATGTTTGCTTGGGAGAAAGGGAAGCACCTAGAAAATGCTGTTCATATACGGCAAGACGGTACTAAAGTTTACCGCTTGGAAGGTATTTTGTTTTTTGGGTCTACGCTCAATTTCAAAGAACTATTTACGGTTAAAGATGATCCAAAACAGGTAATTCTTGATTTAAAGCTCGCTCGGGTCATGGATTTTTCGGCCCTAGAAGCCATTGACTCGGTGGCGATTAAGTACCAAGAATTAGGGAAGAAATTTACGGTTGTGCGGCCCGGGCCAAACTGTCGGACATTGCTTGAAAATGCGGATAAAATCAGCGCCATTACGATTGAAGAAAATTATAAGCCTGAAAACTAAAGTGAGTCACTTTAGTGTTTTACTAATTTGCTTAAGCTTAGATTGATGATTGAATCTAAATACATTCTTTTCGTGAGCTTCGGCTTAATATTGGCTTTGGCGGTGTGGTGGGCGTTTGATTGGTATAACTTTTACCAGCATATGCAGATCGGCAAAAATTTAGCGTCTAAGGCGCAAAGATTTGAAAGATTGCTACCACAAGCGGATTTCAAGATTTTAGTTTTAGGCGACAGTACAGCAGTTGGTACGGGGACAACCAATAACACTTACAGCGTTGCTGGACGATTAGCCGAAGATTTACCAAATTCTTCTATTAAAAATTTAGGGGTAAATGGAGCTTTAGTTTCAGATTTAAATAGTCAGTTGGATCAAGTCGGTCAGCAAAATTTTGATTTAATTATCATTCAAGCGGGTGGCAACGATGTCGTTTATTTTACGGATCTTAAAAAGTTTGAAACCGATTTAGCCACCGTGTTGCAAAAAGTAACCGAAAAATCGGACAGAGTGATAATGCTGAGCTCAGGAGATATTGGCGCTTCGCCAATTTGGCCAGCAGGTGTTGGCTGGATTTTTACTAAAAGAACCCTGGAAGCTCGACAAATTTTGCTTGAAAAAACAGCGGCTTATGGAGTGGCTTTTGTTGATTTGTATAGCAATGGTGTAAACGTTGAGTTTGGGAAAGAACCGGTACGTTATCATTCTCCAGATAGCTTTCACCCAAGTGATGAAGGCTATGAACTCTGGTACGAATCTTTGAAAATGAACTTTAAAAATCGAGGTTGGTTGTCACGCTAATTCTAGAATGAAAATACTTGCCAGTTAAAAAAATTGGCTGATAATGGTCTTATCTTTACTGGTGTAAAGCCTTTCTTATTTTTTAATTAACTTACACATGAAAGGTGGCTGTACTTGTGGTTTCGACTGCGACAAGTGTGAACAATGTAGCAATGCTTATTGTGAATGCACTTGTGACATGGGCTCCTCGGAAGAAGATTGGTAGAAAATTCATTAAAACAAATAAAAAAAAACCGCTCCTCAAAATTAGGAACGGGTTTTTAAATTGCAGCGAAACTTAAGTAACAGTCCAAACTTATTTTTACGAGCGTGTTAAGACTTAAAAAAAATGACTAACAGACCAATCAAAAACAAAAAAATGGGGTCTTTAACTTTAGTTCAGAGGCAAGCGATCTACAAAAGTAGAAATTTAATAGGTCTATTTGAGAAATTTTTCCATGATGGTTTTTTGGTTATATCTACAAAAGTAGAAATTTAATAGGTCTATTTGAGTTAATATTCCAATGGTTAAGGAGATTGATCTACAAAAGTAGAAATTTAATAGGTCTATTTGAGTG
>JAACPJ010000009.1 GCA_009995455.1 bacterium | reverse complement strand
TGTTCTCTCAGTGTGCATACCTAGCACGTTGCGCCACTAATGCAATATATTAGATGTGTTCTACAATTTTTTAGATTTGTGTGATATATTGCAGGCTGTGTTAATCACTAAGGATTTGGTATGATAGTGGCTATGACCTATGATGAATTCAGACGACAAATTGGCAAGGCGGGGCTAACCGTAAAAGGGTTTGCTGAGCTTATAAAACAAACGCCAAACTCCATTACCAATTACGCCGCGCAAGGCGAGGTTCCTCCTCATCTGGCAATTATTTCTGCGTTAATGGGAGATATGGCAGAGGCAGGGCAGGATTTTCGCGTAACACTTTCGCGGATTCAATTTGATGCAGGTAAGCCGCGTGGTGGTGCTGTTAAAGGGCGATTTGGTGGAACTAAGCAGGACAGCAGCAATTAACCGAAATATAACCGAAACAAAGACTTGACTTTTAAAAAGTGACCATATAATGACTACCAAGCCAAGCCAAGCCAAGCCACTAGAAGAAAACACACGCGAATATGTGCTCGGGCATACACAGTTCGCACAAGAATTAGCCGTGCTTGCGAAAGATATTCGGAAGATTGCTGAAAAAGCTCCGAATGAGGCAACAATCGCAACCAACTTTGAACTGAAGCTTTACGGCCAGATGAAACACCGATTGCAAGTAGAGTTTGAGCCGATAAAAGAACAGTCAATTGCCACCAAACGACATATCAAAAAAGGACGTTTGGACTCACGCATTGGGGCACTCGTTATCGAATACAAGCAAAAAAGCCAACTTGACACGCCCAAAGTTCAAGCCAAGGCTGTTTCGCAAATCAAGAATTATCTCGAACACTTGCCCGATGACTTCAAGCGTGGTGCGGTGGGTGTCCTGACCGATGGTTGGCGAATCAAGTTCATATCCTGTGGTGACGGGAACGCCTTTGCGGAAACTGCATTTGAAGACCTGTCAGGAGCGCATCTACTACGCATCATTCGCGGCGTTCTGTCACTGGAGAAGAAAGCGTTAACGCCGAACAACCTAATTGCGGGTTTTTGCGATGGCGAAACCAGTCCAGCCAAACAACTTGCTCTAGCTCTTTACGATGCATTAAGCACTCATCCAACTGGTCGCTCCAACATGCTGTTCCGTGAGTGGCAGGCAATTTTCCGCCTAGCGCACGATGATTTATCTAAACAAAAAGCCATTGAAGATCGACGCAATGCATTGGCTGAGACATTGGATATTGTCATAGCCAAGAGCGACAACGATACGGAATACAAGGCACTATATGCAGTTCAAACCTCTTACGCCATCATCGTCAAAGTGATTGCATTCAAGGTTCTGTCGAGCATTCGAGCAAACGATAAAGCTACGGGATTTGCAGAGCTGGCCGAGTGCTCAACGGAAACTTTGCGGTCACACCTGGATAGATTGGAAAGCGGAGCCATTTTTCGCCAAGAAGGTTTTGGCAACCTACTGGAGGGCGATTTTTTCGCGTGGTATTGCACGCACGAACAATGGGATAAGCCAATTGGTGATGCAGTTAAACAAGTATTCTCCATTCTCGCGGAGTATGAAGACCATCACATGTTCGATGGCGGTCGTGTGCAGGACTTGTTCAAAGACCTGTATATGGCAATTATTCCAGACAAGGTGCGCCACAGCTTGGGGGAGTTCTACACGCCGCCATGGTTGTCAGAGCAAACTATTCTGGAAGCGCTGGGACTGGATCGCCAGAAGAAATGGACTGCATTAGACCCATGCTGTGGTAGCGGCACTTTCATTACCACACTTATCCGCCTTGTGCTGGAAGAGTCAACGGGGTTGTCAAACCAAGAAAAGTTGCGTGATGTACTGGCTCGTGTAAAAGGTATTGATCTCAATCCACTTGCAGCACTGACTTCCAGAATTAACTATTTTATCAATCTCTCACACCTGATTGGCGAAGAGGATGAGTTTGATGTGCCAGTCTATTTGGGCGACGCATCCTATGTGCCTAAGCCCAAAAAGATTGGGAAGGTGCTGTGCTTAGAATATGTCATCAGCACTGAAAAAGGACCGCTAAACCTATTACTTCCTCAAAGCGCAGTTGCCGACGTGGCTCTGTTTTCCAAGACCATGACCAAATTGGAAACCCATATTGAAAACGAAAATGAGACTGCCGTCGCGAAGGAACTCCGCAGCATTATTTCGCCCTCCGATTTAACTACAGAGGTAAAACAGGAGATTGCCAAGTTAGCAAAAAACTTGGTTGACTTACAACGTAACAAGTGGAATGGCATTTGGGCGCGGATCATCAGCAATTTTCTAACTACAGCGAACTTGGGGAGGTTTGATGTCATCGTCGGCAACCCGCCTTGGATTGATTGGAAGAACCTGCCGCAGGGCTACCGAGAACGGATTAAGCAGTTGTGTGTTGACCGACGCTTGTTTTCCGGCGATGGCATCACTGGCGGCATCAACCTGAATGTGTGCGCGCTTATCGCCAATGTTGCTGCACAGAACTGGTTGAAGGACGGTGGCATTATTGGTTTTCTCATGCCAGAAAACTTGATTTTCCAGCAGTCCTATGAGGGGTTCAGAAAATTCTACCTAGATGACGATAAGCGACTATATTTCCAGCGCTTGGTCGATTGGAACAAATCAGGCAAGCCGTTTGCCCCAGTAGGGCACCGCTTCCTTGGTTTCTTCATAGGAAAGCATGTACGTGATTATTCTCAAGGGGTACCAGTTATACAATTTGAGAAAAAGCCAAGCAGTAAAAAAGAAAACATTTTCCCACTGAAAGACTACGCGCATTGCCAACGTTTTTCCGACATGGCGCATATTTTTGATCGCACAGATACCGTGGCTCTAACCACAGGCACTAGCACAGCGTTTAGTTATGCAAAAAACATTGAAGAAGGAGGGAAGTTTGCACTCGTAACGGGCGAATGCACCTACCTAGGGCGCGAAGGCGTTGAAGTATTTCCCCAGGAACTGTTTCTACTGACAGTCAGCAAAACCAAAGGTAAAAACGCATATGTAACCAACTATCAAAGTGACCGCTCAAAACACAAGGTAGCTGCGGGCAGTTTTCTGATAGAAACGGACATGCTCCACCCATTAGTCAAAGGCACCGATATTGAGCGCTTTCATGTCGAATCGTCACCGTATGTCGTCCCATTTCCATACGATGACTGTGCGCGATCCCCTATTGATAGCGAGCGACTTACAACATTATCTCCAAACCTAATGAAGTATTTCAACGCTAACCGCTCTTCGTTTGAAGAACAAACCACCTACAACGATAAGATTATTGGCAAGAAGCACAAAAACGAGTTTTACGCATTGGCGCGTGTAGGTCTTTATTCCTACGGAAACTATTTTGTGGCCTTTCGTGATAACACGAAATGGCAGGCTGCTGTGGTATCGAAATTGCCAGTACCATGGTCTGATGATGGTAAGCGTCCTGTGTTTCAAAACCATGCCGTGTCCATTTCTCAGCACGCTGATGGCGCGTTCATCACTGAAGACGAAGCTCATTACATCTGCGCTATATTTAATGCGCCCATTGTTGCGCAATTCATTCTTAAATCCAGCGATAGCCGAACCTTCAAGATCAGACCGCCAGTGAATGTTCCACGTTTCGATCCCAAAAATAAGACGCACAGAAAGTTGGTGGCATTATCCAGGCAGGCTCATATCGACTACGCCAACTCTGATGTGATGGCACAGATCGACCAAGAGCTAGATTTAACTTACTATGCCTTGCTGAAAGCACAATCTACCGCACTTGCTGATGACAAGGCAATGACAGAGAGAGAAGCTGGGTAAATTTCGATGATAATTGGAACTATGATATGTTTCGCTGATCGGTCGAAAGCCCCGGCCAGACACCGTAAACAATATCTGAAAGGGCAACAAAAGCTTTCCATTCGTATGAATGCATTTGCTCAGGCCGGCGAACCGAACCAAACGTACGCACATAATGAATATCAACTTCGTTGAACAAGCGCATGAAAACATCTTTGACGCTTCCTTCACCAGACAGGTCAACGCCATACTGCCCGTAGCTGTTCTGAATCACTTTCATTTCCACACCCGATTGGAATACACGGACATTTTTATTCAAGTGATTATTCAGTTCGACAAAAACATCACACAGCGTACGCAAATCAGCAGCAGTTGAACTTGAGTTTTGTAATTGATACATAGTTTGTCCTTTCGAGACGATAGATTCATCCCTTACGGGAATTTTCTGGTTTGAAATGCCTCTTGCGTGAGGCGGCGATTTTTCAGCAGGACGCTGAAAAAGGGATGACCAGTGCGGTCGCCACTTGGCTCAAAAAAACCAAATAACTACAGCACTAAAAATCGTTTTGGGGGGAAAGTCAGACTGCTATACTGGCCATAACAGGAGAAAATCATGGTCAAATTAGAAGTAATTGAGGGTGGTCGAGAAGATGTTGCACAACAAGCGTTGTCAGCTTTGCTGACCGGGGACGATGCACAGTTTGAAAAAATTTTCAACACTATGCAACCTGCCCCAGTCAATCTTAGCCTTTGTGGTGGAACGCAACTTCGTTGCGAGCAACCAGTTCTTGATCAATCAGACGCAGACAAAACCTGATGTCGGCAGCAGTTTGACCTCTTTTGTTTACCAACTTCAATAGTCTTAAAAGCTTATCTTGTTTGGCCTCGATCTCTTCATCTTTGCCTTCGTTAAGAAAGCGTAAAAATTCAGTCATTTCTTGCTTATCCATTTTTATACTCCAAAAATAAAGGACAGCACGCCCGTAAAGGTCATGCCCGTCCGGGTTTAAAAACATAGTTTTCCTGTCGGAGGACAGGGAGTGAGTGCCAGAAGAACACCACTCCACGAGGAAATAATGTCGAAACTGGCATGAAGTTGAAGCGAAGTTGAAGCCTGCTAACCACCTACGGTTAGCGATCAGAGCACCACTAGGGCGCAAGAAACCATCATTCCGATAGGCACTGCCAAAG
>JAACPJ010000003.1 GCA_009995455.1 bacterium | reverse complement strand
CCCTTTGAAGACGGTAACGGTCGGATAGCGCGAGCGTTAAGCGAGAAGGCGCTTGCTCAGGCGCTCGGGCAACCAAGCTTACTCGCATTGTCGCGGCAAATCGAAAAACAGCGCAAGCAATATTATGACGCGCTTGAAGCTAACAACAAATCGATGGAAATTACGGACTGGTTGGTTTGGTTTGCCGAAACAGCCCTTACAGCCCAAGCCTATTCGATCTCTTTGATCGATCACTTGATCGCTAAAACTAAAATGTTCGACCGACTAAGAGGTCAATTAAACCCTCGGCAGGAAAAAGCCTTGATTCGAGTATTTGAGGCGGGGCCAGAGGGTTTTATCGGTGGATTGAGCGCCAAAAATTACATGTCTATTACAGATACCGTCCCGGCCACGGCTCGTCGAGATCTAGCAGACCTCGTAACTAAAGGGGCTTTAACTCGCACCGGTGAACGAAAAGGCACTCGTTACCACTTGTCCATTTAGCAAAGTTAGACCTTCTGGTTTATGGCTTACGATAAATCTACCTCTAGCCCAGTCCTGAACTGGGTCTCAAAGGTGTTCCATCCAGAAACCAGCTGCCCAGCCAAAAATTCTCTTAAGACCTTCAATCCTAAGAACTGTTTTTATTCACCCAAACTAAACAATTAGTTCCCTGCCTCCAAAACTTTGTAAATCGCAATAGCCACCTCCGCTCGCGTTAGATTTTGTGATGGTTCAAGCCGGTCACCTCGACCTGGTAACAGATCATACTTAGTGGCGACTCCAACAAAAGGCGCATACCAAGCGTTAACTTCTACGTCGGTGAATTGATGTGGAAGATTTTCCTCAAGTGAGAACACTTTGGTGATAAGTTTTAGGAATTCAACGGTATTAACGCTTTGTGCTGGTCGGAAAGTTCTGTCAGGATAGCCTTCAAGAATCCCTCTATTTTGGGCTTCAACAATAAAAGGGGTAAACCAAGCGCTTTGGGGTACATCAGAAAATTTGGCTTGGTAATTGGTGATTGGCGCGACCGTAACTTGTTTGGCCAGGAGTAAAAATTTTGCGACTTCGGCCCGATTGACGGAGTGGATCCCTTTAAATTCACCATCGGGGTAACCTTCAATAATGCCTTTTTCTTTTAAAGAAGTGGCCGCAATATCTTCAAGGGTATAAGCATGAGTATCTGGAAAGCCAGCTGCATTAGAGGCGGCGTTCGTGTTTGTTTGCGCTTTAAGTTCTCCTTCAATTAAGGCTCTAATTTTGGCACTGACCGGTTTAGTTTTGTATTCGTCAAATTCACCAATTAGAGAAGAAGGCGAAATAATAGCTTGAGACTTAGCCGTGCTATTGTCTGGAGTAGCGAAGTTAGCTAAAACATAGTTATTAGACCGGTCTGAATCGGGTAGTTGTTGTTTTGGGTCGAGCAAAACGGCAACTTGATGCGTTTGGTTCCGAGGAAGGCTATAGTTGACCTTCATGTTGTAGCACTCTTGAGGCTTAAGGTTCCCAATATTTTGAATTTCGGTCACGTTCCAAACGCCTTCTCGCATGATCCGTATATGAACCCGTGGGTTAGCATTTGGGGTTTTACCGTTATTACAAACATTACTTTGAACGTACCCGGTGGCGCCTTGGTATTGATAGCTCACCGATTTAACAGATAGATCGGCAGAGGCCTGAGCCGTAGCGAATAGCAAAATGGCCAAGGCTGTGTGAGTAAATTTCATGAGTAGGTCGAAAAAATTATAGATCCACGCTTGTTATACACAACCGAGTGAGAATAAGCAGTCGATCAATGAATTATAGCTTCTATTCAATTTAGTTGTATGGCTTTATGTAAAAACAATTTAAGTCTCTATAGCTCATGGTGATAAGAAGCGAAGCCAGCAAACTCTATCGCGCTACAGCGTGGGGATGACTTAGGGAGACGTTTTTAAAATCAGCTAAGGCCGTGAAGCTAAAAAACAAAGCCCCATAATCTGAACCGAATAAATTTCATAACTGGCACGATAGTTTTTTTTGATTTTTAAGGCTAAAGCGTTAATTAACCACTGACTTTAACTTCAAAACCACCCCAAGACATACGCTCCATTTCAAAAGGCGACTCCATATCTGAGTAGAGTTCTTCCATTTCAATCATAACTTTAGCATTCACTTCGTCCCGGTGCGCTTTCGATTTATAACCAATGTAAGAAAACCACACCGTTTCGTTGGCTTTTAGATTTGTCAGTTTCGAGAAACCGAGCATCCCCATCTCTTCAGCGGCAACAATATCATCCCCAATGCATTCTTTATAGTCCAAGGCCCCATGCTTCATCCAGACCTGAGCCCCAACTTCAGCCATTTCTAAATAAGCTTTTTCTTTATTTGTTGGAACCACCATCACAAACCCATCCACGTAACCGACTTTTTCATGGTTCATTTTAATGAGGCATAGGTACTAAAAAACAAGCCACTTCCCAAATATGACCGTTTATATCCCTAAAACTTTTGCCATACATAAAAGCTTCAGATTCAGGATTTGGCTTTGTCATATCCAGCGCACCTGCACTGATAGCTTTACTAAAAATATCATCAACTTCCGCTTGAGTATCAAACTCCAAGCAAATAGTTTTGTTATTACATGTCGACTCTGGTTTGTGATCAATAAATGCCTCTAAGCGAGCATCCTCAAGCAACATAACAAAAGTGTTTTCATTTATTTGTGCGTTAGTCGTATCATCACTAGCGTAAGTGGGATTTTTAGGCATCCCCAAGGCGGCAAAAAATTTATCGGTGGCGGCCACATTTCTGATCGCCAAATTTAGGTAGGTGTTTTTCATGTCGATAATATTAAAACAACTCCTTTAAATTATCAAAATAGTTGGAACGATTCAGACTAAAAAAATCTGATTCCTCATCAAGGTAAAGACTTTAAAGGGCTTAGTTACAGAACTAAGCCCCATTAAGAATAAAATATAAATTGCCGCTTACTTAAACTTTCAAATAATTAGAAACCTTATTTACTGATTCTTCATAAAATCACTCATAGAAATTGAAGCCTCTCCTATCCGGATCTTAATAACGTTCAAATCTTTCGTATTACTAATTCTTGAAGGTGCCAAATGTGACGTATCTCTAGATCGGTCGACCACTGGTTTGCCTTTATAATATTCGCGCTGCAGCAGATGAGATTTCACTTGATCCTCCATTAAAGATATAGAATTTGATTCAGCTGGAGCCGATTTTAGAAAGCTCTCTGTGTCTTTTCTAGGCGTCACTTGGAATCGTTCTTTGGCCTGATCGAGCGATAATCGCCAAGGATAATAATTCTTGGGTGTTTCAAGTAAGTTTTTAGGACTTGAAGAAAGGAATACTTCTGGCGTGGGGATCTCACGACCTGTTGAAAGTCTGCCAGTTCCAAACCGAACGATGTTCTGAAACCTATAAGGAAACCGATCAAGACCAATTTTTCCGGCAACATAGCCCGCAAACATGTTATCACCCCATCGATCTGTCGCGTACAAGGTTTCACTCGGAAGTCCTTGATTAATCTTTGCGACCTGAGCGGTTGATTCCGCATATTTCTCGTTGAAATTATGTTTATCAACTCCAACATGAGATTCCCCATTGTAATCACTTCTTTTCATCCCTCTCCATCTAAAATTTGAAGAACCGTTACTTGAAGTAACTTTTTTGGTTTGGCTATTGGCGTTTAGCTCATTACCAAAGAGTCCAAAAATAGAGAACTTATTGGTTTCACAAGTTACTTCTCTTTTGGCGGTGTTTACCGCACAGTTTTCAAGAGTTTCCCACATTTGGTCGTGCCAACGATAAATTTTAAATGATGACTCGACGTGGTTCTGAGTATCAGCTGAGGTATAATTCATAGTTACTGTAATTGAGTTATCAAAGTCAGTAATCAATTGATCCACATCGGTCAAAGCTTTGAAATCGTAAATTGAACCAATTATTTGAAAATCTGCACTCGGTTTATTGGTAACGGTTAAAACTTCTTGATTAGACAATTTTTTCATTTGAAACTGAGCGGCATCAACTCCCAATTTGAAGTTTGCGGGCACGTTTAGCTTAGCCCCTACCGTGTTTTCGACTAATGAGACTGTACCCCCATTATCTTTATCAAAATCATCTCGATTTTTAGATTCAATTCGAGATCCTCCCACACATCCTTGGGTGGTTAATTCTTCATCATTACCATTAATCATGTTTCCAGATTTAAGCAATCTGACGCGATAATTATAGGTCGTACAATCCAGTAATTCTAAGTTCGCTTCGCCACTAGCGTCATCTTCCGAATGTCCATAAGAGACATTAATCCCATAATCAAGATACGATGAATCGGCATCATCTTCATCCCACGAAATTTTAACTTTATCCGGATCTTCAACCACTGGAGTAGTCGTAGTCAGATTTCTAATAACTGGGGCGACAAAATTCACCGTAATATCAATATCTTTTTCAAACGTCGCTCCGTTTTGGTCACTCACTTGCACTCTTACTGTTTGACTAGGAGATACTAACGCACTCTGGTTAGCCACTCGCAATTCATTTCCATTTACCAGGTGATAAGCGCCATTAGCATCGTTTAAGAGCGTGAAAGTATGGGTATCGGTCAGATCTAAATCAACCGCTGAAAGATCCCCTATTAAAGTGTTATTAACCGCTCGATCATCAATGACTTGAGGATCATTTAACAAAACATCACTTGGCGTATTATTGGCCGGGCCAACACTTATCGTAAAATCTTTTTCAACAAACAAGCCTCGTAAATCAGTACTTCTCACTCGGATAGTGTGATCGCCTTCTGTTAAGAGAGTACTGTTGGCCACTTTTAGAACTCCATTTTCAACGGTAAAACGACCACCACCATTATTGATTAAACTATAATCAAATATTTCACTCGTGTTCTCATCCACAGAACTGAAATCTCCAATAGCGGTTCCGTTTGGTGAACCAGCTGTAGTAGTAACAACCGACAAATTAACATTCGTTGGGGCCACATTTGGTTCTGAAACCACTAAGGTTACCGTTGATAAAGAGGAAGTTCCATCGTTATCAGTAACGGTATAGGTAAAGGTATCTGTACCAGTCCAATCTGCCTCAGGGCTGTAAGTAAAAGAACCATTGTTTACGTTCAAATTTAACAAACCATGAGCGACATCATCGACTAGATTAGCCGTAAAAGAATCTAAATTAGGATCGTAATCATTTGCAAAAACACCATTAGCACTCGTTGTAGAAAGACTTGAATTTACATCCATTCCATAAGAATCATTGGCCACAACCGGAACTACTTCAATTATCGAACCTGGGGCAGACTGTACATTTCCATATAAAGCGCCTCCTTGAGACTCATTATAGAAACCAAATTTACCAGCCGGAAATGTTCCCGCTACATTGAAAATTTCTTCTCCATCAATAGAAACTTTAATTCGATCTTCTAAATAAAGGATTCTAAAGTCATAGCTGACACCATGCTGCCATCCCTTCGAAGTATCATTGCTTACATCGGAAGCCAAATGCGTCACGGCGCCGTTTTCCATTTTCCATAACTCTTTTCCGTAACCAGATAATCCCCAACCGCCTTGATCCCAAGCAAATACATAATTGTTATTCGTATCTTGGTAACCGAGCGTGAAACCGATAAAATCATTGTCACCAACACCGGCTTGCACTTCAATAGTCCCTTGTATCGCAATATTTACAGCTTCAGACTCTGAACTTAAAAAATAAAATTTTCCACCATTATAAGTCTGTAAAACGGTTCGTCCTCCAGGTTGAACCTGCCAATCTGAACCAGAGGCTCCCTGGGCCGTCCAATTATTCAAATCTTCGTAAGTAAGAGATTGAGCCTGAACGGTCCCTATTAACATAAAGAGAAAACTTAAAACCGCAGTAGAACGGCTTAAAAATGAGTTTAGATTTAGGCATAAAAAATTCATTTCGAGGGGTTAAGTTAAAAAATATCATATAATTATACAACTTGTTTAAACAAAAGTCAACAAATGATTTACGTCAGAAAAAATCAAATTCCCCCATCCTTCCAAAACCGCTAAACTCAAATTCAAATTCTAAACCAAAACCATGAATCACGTGCGAAAAAATTGGGATATGTTACCGGACGAATCAAGAAAAACCGTTATAGATGAACTCAGACGCTTTTACCAAACCGAATTTGATGAAGACCTGGGCGTTATTCGAGCTGATTTACTGCTGGATAAATTTTTACAACTCACCGCCATTGAAATCTACAACGAAGGCGTAGATAGCACCGAACGACTGGTAGAAGATAAAATAGGCGATTTAAAAATGGAACTTTATATGTTGCGCAAATCCCCTTCTGACTAAGCAAAACCAACACCATCTTATCGAAAAAATTCTCTGTCCCTACTTTTAAAGTCTTGGCACTGATATATCAAAAATTTCTACTGGTTTCAATTTGATGACCCCATGCACTTTCCGTTCAGGATAATGCTGTTGAGCCCATTTCGAAATTTTTTCAAAGGCACCCCCAAACGATAAATATTCAGTTTCCGCTTTTAGTTGATATCCAATTAACCCACTCCAAAAGGTAAGGGCGACTTCATTTTCTGCCTGAAGATTCTGACGTGTTTTATTAAAAAAACAATCGACTAAATAGACTTCATCTTCAATGATTCTGACCGTGGAAACCGGTACCACATTCAACCCCGCCGGTCCCGTAGTAGCCAAAGCCTTAGCCTGTGCCGATAAAAGCACGTGAAGTATTGATTCGGAAAGTTTCATAGTAGATTAAAGATTATAATTAAAAAGCAGCCCGCATTAAGCCGTTAGTACTGGCGTATTAATTTGCGACTGTAATGTTTTCAAATCTAAAACGGGAATGTTATGGGTTTTCCCTAAAGCCAAGATTTCAGAAAAACTCGCCTTATAACCAACTTCATTAAGCACTTCGCAAATAACTACCGCTGGCGTTTTCCCCACCATTTGCGCGAGCGAGACCGTCGCTTCTGTGTGACCAAAACGCTTTTCTGGATCGAGCGCTTTTAAAGGAAAAGTATGCCCTGGCTTTACAAAATCAGTCGCTTGAGCGACCGGATTCGCCAAATGTTTAATGGTTGCCGCACGATCAAATGCAGATACGCCCGTAGAAATGCCAAACGCTAAATCCACCGATACACAAAAATTAGTACCATGATTATTCTGGTTATCTTCGCACATTAACGGTATTTTCAAGCGACTCAGTAAAGCTGAATCACAAGCCACACAAATAAGTCCTCGCGCTTGATGCAGTAAAAAATTGATTTTTTCTGGCGTCACAAACTCAGCCAAGCAACATAAATCGGCTTCATGTTCTCGTTCATGATCATGAATCAATACCCAACCACCGAAAGCAAAAATAGCTAAAGGATTCATCGGGTTCGAGGTGGTAAAGTCTCAAGCAAAGCAAGCGCGGTCTGAGCAAACTCATCCCCTAAACTAATTCTATCAGTGGCTTGCCCCGCATTATGGCAGGCCAGTACGCCCTGAACTACAGGCAGATCTAACTTTAAAGCTAAAGCCGTTAATCCCTGAGTGACCGATTGGGTCACTAGTTCGTAATGATCGGATTCCCCTTTAATAACACAACCTAAGGCGATCACCGCATCTATCTTTGGGTCGGCATAAACACATCGTTGTACCGCTATCGGAATTTCTACTGCCCCAGGAACTCGCACCAATTTGTAAGACATTTTATGGGACTCCAGAACGATTATAGCCGAAGCAATTAAACCTTCTATAACGTCATTTCCAGACTTATCAAATTGGGCTGCGACAATCAAAATCATATAACAATTGTTTATAAATGTTTCGCAATTTTAAGCGACGCAAACCAACCCAACAAGTATTTTCCAGCCTATTCGGTCGACCGAATAGCATTGGTTTTCAGTGCATTTTATCTACTGGCTGATTACTATCGAAAGCATGAAAGAAAGCGTTTACATTGATGTCGGGTCCTACATTCAAAAACACTATCTGCCCTATGAAGGAGATGGACTTTTTTTAGCCCCCGCCACCCACAGAACCAAAGACTTAAAAAAACAATTAGAAGCGCTGCAAACTGAAGAACGAAAACGGGGCGGCGTGTTAGACCTAGACGCCGAAACCCCCGCCACCATTACCAGTCATAAGCCAGGCTATTTAGATCAGGCCCAAGAAATCATTGTGGGCCTACAAGCAGATAGCCCTCTAAAACGAGCGATTAAGCCTAAAGGCGGTATTCGAATGGTAGATAATGCCTGTAGTAGCTATAACCAAAATTTAAATCCAGACGTTAAGTGGGCCTACGAAAACTTTGTCACTACGCATAACGATGGTGTATTTGGTCTGTATAAACACTGGGAAAAATTTCATACGCCAGACGGCAAACTACTCCGCTCTAAGAGTTTAATCACGGGATTGCCCGATAACTATGGCCGAGGCCGGATTATTGGCGACTACAGACGCGTAGCCTTATATGGCATCGACCAGCTGATTAAAGATAAACAAAAATATCTCGACGAAAAAATTTCGTTTCCTGATAGCAGTAACCTGCAACTACGGGAAGAAATAGGCTGGCAAATCCAGGCTTTGCAAGATCTTAAAACCATGGCCAAAAGTTACGGTTTTGATATTTCTGCCCCCGCCCAGAATTTCACCCAAGCCGTACAATGGTTATACTTTGGCTATTTAGCCGCGGTAAAAGAACAAGATGGCGCCGCTATGAGCCTTGGGCGTATTGACGCTTTTTTAGATATTTTTGCCGAGCAAGAGTTGCAATCTGGAACAATGACCGAAAGTGAAATTCAAGAAATTATTGATGATTTTGTAATCAAATTAAGACTGGTCAAACAGCTGCGAGTACCAGAATACAATGAAATTTTTGCTGGAGACCCCACCTGGATAACACTGGCTTTAGGCGGTATGGCGCAAGACGGGCGCACACTCGTGACCAAAACCACCTTTCGTTTTTTACACACTTTAAAAAACCTAGATACGTCACCAGAACCTAATTTAACGGTGTTGTGGTCGGAAAGGCTTCCAGAAAATTTTAAAGCTTATGTCAGCCAAGTAGCAATAGACACCTCGGCACTGCAGTTTGAAAACGACGACATTATGCGGCCAGAATTTAAAGATGACTACGCGATTGCCTGTTGTGTTTCGGCGATGAAAGTTGGTCAGCAAATGCAGTATTTTGGCGCTCGTTGTAATTTAGCCAAACTGTTACTGCTCATCCTAAATGAAGGTCGTGATGAATTAGACGGCTCGCCAATCATTCCTGATATGTCACCATTAAAAGATCAAAATCTCCTTAATTATGATGAAGTTTCAGCCCGACTATTTCAGTACATGGATTGGGTGGCCGAACGCTACGTTGGCACTATGAACTTAATTCATTATTCACACGACCGGTATTACTACGAAAATAGCCAAATGGCACTGCACGACACGGAAGTGGAACGCTTGATGGCCTTTGGAATTGCGGGTTTTTCGGTGTTAGTCGATAGCTTGTCCGCTATTAAACACGCCAAAGTGAAGCCAGTTCGTAACCAGGAAGGGTTAACCATAGATTTTAAAGTCACAGGTAATTTTCCTACTTATGGCACTGACGATGATCGCGTGGATGACATTGCGATCGAAGTGGTGAAAAAGTTTCACCAAGCCCTAAAAAAATATCCTACCTATCGAAACGCTCAACACACCTTATCAGTGCTCACCATTACCTCTAACGTTATGTATGGCAGCAAAACAGGAGCCACTCCTGATGGTCGGAAATCCGGTGAAGCCTTTGCCCCAGGCGCTAACCCCATGCACAACCGTGACCGCCTCGGGGCAATTGCTTCGCTCAACTCTGTGGCAAAACTACCGTATGAGTATTGTGCCGATGGCATTTCTAACACGTTCTCAATTACGCCTGAAGGACTCGGGAAAGATAACACACTTCGCGTCCAAAACTTAAAAGCCTTGCTTGATGGCTATTTCCAGCAAAAGGCGCACCATTTAAACGTCAATGTTCTGAACGAAGACACACTGCGTGACGCCATGAAGAAGCCCGAAACGTATTCGAACCTTACTATCAGAGTTTCAGGATATGCCGTTCGGTTTGTAAGTCTAAGTCTAAGTCAACAAGAAGAAGTTCTCTCACGCACCTTTCATGGCCAAACCTAAAAACATAAAGCTTCATGCCCTGGATCGAAACCATGTCACACAAGCAGGCCAAACGTTAGATACGGAAACGAGAGAGTCCGAACCAAGTGGCTATGTGCATTCTATTGAATCGATGGGGACCGTTGATGGTCCAGGCATAAGAACGGTTGTATTTTTAGCTGGTTGCCCCATGAAGTGTAAATACTGTCATAACGTGGATGTGACACAAACGGGCAACGGCACTCGGATGACCCCAGAACAATTAGCCAAAACAGTAAGTCGCAATAAATCCTACTTTCAGGCTTCCGGTGGGGGGGTTACTTTTAGCGGAGGAGACCCTGTGTTTCAAGCGCCCTTTTTACAAGCCTGCTTAGAATTCTGTAAAGAAGAAGAAATTCATACCGCCGTTGATACCTCACTTTATACAAGCATTGAAAACTTAAAGAAAATTGCCATTAACACCGATTTATTTCTGGTCAGTATTAAACAATTAAATTCAGAAGATCATAAAACTCTAACGGGAGTCCGTAACGAAATTATTCTAGAAAATCTGGCTTGGCTTTCTGGCCAAAACAAAGCGATCTGGATTCGCTACGTACTGATTCCAGGCTTAACAGATTCAGAAACCTATTTAACCAAATTTACCCAGTTACTTAAAGGCCATCATCTAAATATCATTGAGGTACTACCCTTTCACCAAACGGGGCAAGATAAATGGGCTTTAATTAGTACACCGTACGAATTTGGTCACGTAAAAATTCCAACCAAATCTGAAATTAAAACTGTCATAGATTTTTTTAAAACCGCCGGTTTTGATGTGCTGTGCAATTATAACTGAGATTTTCGGAGCTTCATACAGTGAGCCTTATGAGCACAACCTTGACACGATTCATCCGCCTCTGGATTAAGTTGAAAGTTTTTCCATTCGGCCCAAAAATCGACTTTTTTATTTTTAATATGATCTAAAAAATTATTAAACCGGCACATCTCTAAGGTGGTATCTAAATCTAAAATCGGTTCAATTTGGGCTCCTATAGCACGAGAATCTTCACAACAACGGCCCAAGACCTCACGAAAAAAAAACGCAAATATATATTGGTTCTGTTTAATTGGGGTCAATGTTTGTGTGCCTAATGGGGTTAACCATAAAAACTTATTTTGGTCTTCTTTAATATAACCTTTCTGCATTAAGCGCAGCACGCTCTCAAAACAGGTTGAAGGTCTTACCTTTAAATACTTGGCCACGTCCACTTGCCGCACTGAACCCTGCTGAGCCAAGGCTTCAATCACTTGCAAGTATTTAGTCGCGACAGGTGTAAGATTTTTGTTATTGCCCATTAACATAATTGTTCTTATTTATGATATTTTGGTCAAAAACAAAATGAGTGATTTAAAAATGGAACTCTATATGCTGCGCAAGTCCCCTGCTGACTAAAAACAAAACCGATAAATTAAAATCCAAATCTAAAGTAGTTTTTCATATGAAACCAAAAGCGTTTCATAAAAGGCTCTGGCTCAATCTCATCGACCTCAATTAACAGTTCTTGAGACAATCTAGGTTTAGAGATGTTTGAATTTTCAGCTTCAATCAATTCATCAACCACGAAAGATTCAGTAGTTATTAAGTCGGACACAGGCGCTTCTTCAACGGCAAACCGATTCCCCGGCTTCGCTAAATAAGCCTCTAAAACAGATTCTGGATTCGCTAAAGCGGCCTCAATTTCTTCCATGGGTATGACTCTAAAATCTTCCATGTTTTTTCTATAATCCATATCTTGAGGAAATTCTTTTAAAGGGCCTACGTATTCACTCACGCTCAAAACAATACCACTCCCAGCTCTAGTTTCAGATAAGTTTACATTAGGATCAACGAGTTTTCTTATTTCTATATATTTATTTATTTTATTACTAATGGCGGTTCTCTCAGGATTATACATTAAAGCAAAAACACTGGTAACAGGCGCCAAAGTCCAAACCGTGAACAAAAGCCAATTTTTAAAAATTTTCATTTTAAATAATTTTAACTTGGCGAGAACTATTACTCAATTTTAAATTAAGCTATGCTCAAACCAATCATGAAAAAATATTTAGCGGTTTTGGCATCGTTTTTAATGGTTACGGGTTGTAATAGCCCTGAAGCCTCAACCCAAAACTTAAGGACCGTGTCGCTCGCCGAGTTTAAAACTTTACTCGAAACCAATGACTACACCTTAATAGATGTACGATCGCCCGAAGAACAACAGCCTAAAAACGGCGGCAAAATTGAAGCGGACGCTTTGAGTATTAATTTTTACGACGACGATTTTGCAGCGCAAATAAACGCCCTCGATAAAACGCAAAATTATTTAATCTACTGCCGCAGTGGCAACCGCAGTTCACAAGCGCTGTCGATGATGCGCGAAGCCGGATTTCAAAACGTAGTCGAACTGCAAGGCGGAAAAAACGCCTGGGATAAAGCTTTAGAAGCCACTGATTAATGATTGAATTTAGCACAGCGGTTAAAGCCCAAAAAGCTATGGAAACAAAAAACGCGACTTTAAACCCTCTTAAAATTTTTGCGATGATAAGTCTGCTGCTTTTAGTTGGCTGCAATGGGGCAACCACAAATCAGCCGCAAAGTACTAACCCTGAAGTAGAAAATTCAAATCAAATTATGAGCCTCAACGAAACAAAACCCGAAACCATTGAGACGCCTTCTGCAAAAATTATTGAACCCGAAGTCTGTGAAATTTTCGATAATTTTGAACAAAATTCACCCGTAAGATGGCAGCGGGTGAACGATAACGTTATGGGTGGACGATCTGAGGGCGACTTTGAAATCAAAAACAATTCAATGATTTTAAAGGGAAGTATTAACTTAAATGGGGGCGGGTTTACGTCGGTGCGAGCGCTTATGCCAACCGGCATTTTGGAGCCCTATAACCAAGTTGTCATAAAAGCTAAAAGTGATGGCCGAGGCTACCAATTAACCTTTAGAGACAATAACCGCCGAGGTATATCATACCAAGCCCCGTTAAATTTTTCGTCTGAAGATAGATGGCAAACCGCCATCATAAACATAGCCGATTTAGCGCCCACCTATTTTGGACGAAAAGTTCAAGCCGACGGTTTTAATAAAAACCAAGCTCGTGAAATTGGCCTCATACTTAACGATGGTAACGGCGGTGGTTACCAGTTAGAAATAGATGAAATTAAATTCTGTAAGACAGAGGGGTAAAGAAGCTAAGAACTAACCACGGTCCCCGAAACACTCATCTCAGTAAAATTAGGTTGGCCTTCGTATTGTCGAACCACGGTGCCATCGAAAGCCGCACTGGTGAATAAAAACAAAGATCGTTGTCTGACGCCTAAATCGGTTGGCCCGTGAAACATTGGATCATAACTAATACGCACTTTAAAGGTTTCATTCGGATCAATCGTAATAGTCGACTGACTTTCGTTTCTCATGCCAAACGGACCAAACGTTTCGGCCTCTGTGACAATCTCGCCCGTAGTACAACCGCAAGAAGTGGTCGCTTCGTAAATATACAAAGGCTCATCACTTTGATTGGCAAAAGCAAACTCACGAGACACAATACCGCCATTTATATCAATATCTCCAAATTCATAGGTTAAGCCGTCCACAGCCTCTAACGTGCCTGAAATTTCAGTCGTATCAAGGGGCGTAGATACATCAGAGGCAGCACATCCAAACAAGGTAAAGCCAACCAACACCAACAATAATTTTTTCATAGTTTCGTCTTTTAAATAATTAATAAAGCATCCATAAGGCCATCAAAATCATCAGGCCGTCTTCAATAATAGTTACCTGGGACATAGGTAAATTAAACCCAGTCCCTAAACACGCACATTTGATTTCGCGTTTTTTCAAAACACTTTGAATCACCCCCACAATACTCACGCCCAGTACTACCACGATGGCTAGGTTCGTCCAAAAAAGTTCGATTCGATACAGCAGCAGCACCCCAAACGCTAATTCGAGAAAAGGGTAAACATACCCCCAAGTCGGCCACAGTTTGGTGGGAATATCATAACTGCGATAGGCGCTGGCAAAGGCGGGCACATCGAGCAGTTTAAAAAAAGCAAAGGCCACAAAAAACAAACCCATAAAATCGAGCATCAGGTTTGAAGCATCAAATGAGTTTCGGACCCAGCTTAAGTAAAAAGTTCCGCTCGCAATAAAGGCTAAAACTAAAATCAGTGGCCAGTACGTTTTAATCGTTTTCGGAGCCGGTTGGTGATGGTGTTCCATAAGCGCGTGAAAATTAAAAAATTAAAACCGAGGAACCTCACTCTACTTAATTTTAAAATAGAAAATAACCCTTTTCCTATTTAATGCGCCATCGTTTTTGATTGCTTTAACTTATGCCACCATAAATAACCATAACCCGCAAAATAAACGGTCAATAACAAAATCGGCCCGGCTTCAATTTCACCTCTTGAAAAAAAATCAATCAACGCCACATGCAATGCCGCCAACACAAAAGCGAGGTGAGAGAAACGCTGCAGTCGTTTCCAAGCCTTGAACCCCATGCGTTTAACGGCCCATTGAGTCGAAGTTAAAAATAAGGGAAGTAGCACTAAAAACGCCAAACTGCCAAATATCATGGCGTGATCGGTAGAAAAAGTCATCGAGATAATAGCCGAAATATCGGTACCAAGACTATTGAGTAGAATTTTAAAAATCACGTGACTACACACCACCAAAAATACAAATATTCCCGCCCATTTACGTAAAGGCAAAAACGGAGCTAATAACCAAAATTTAGGCCAAAAAATACGCATTAATTTTTGAGCCAGTGAAATAAAAATCACAAACAGTAATAAATACCAAGCCAGTCCCCCTGTGTTTTTTACGGCTTCTTCAAAATCAAAAGTGCCGTTATGAAAGTTTATAAAAAAAATAATCAACCAGGCTCCAATAACCCCCGCTATCATTACTCGGTTCAGCAGCACTGGGTTTAAAATTTTTTTTAACTTCGCGAAATCGATATTTAATAAATCCATACCAAAGGGATAAGCCATTTTTTCGATTGCCAGTGTACGCCTCTAAAAACATCCTCGCAAGGTCACACGATCAACCACCATGACAAGGGTCTAATTACAAACCCAAAAAAGCTTCCCGACACAAATCGTTGTTTACGGTGCTGCCGGCAATGTTTCCACCCGCCACCGCCACTGCTACCGACCGCGCCGCCCCCGACACCTCACCACAAGCGTAAACCCCTGGCACATTGGTTTTCATGTCGGAATTACGAATAATATACCCACTGTTGCCTAGTTCAAAGCCTAAACTTTCAGCTAAAGCACTATGGTACAGCCGATTAGTGTGGGCATACAAAACGTTAAATTCTCGACTGGTGCCATCGGCAAATAAAACCCCCTGCACGAATCCATTTCGGTGCTGAATCTCGGCAATCGGTTCATAAATAATTTCTATTTTATTTCTTTCGAGCGTTTGTAATTGTTTGGGGCTTAATGGCTTTATGCCATTGGTCATGACAACGAAATTAAGGCTCAAATTATGAATAATCGAAGCCGTGTTTAAAAAATCACTGCCGTCTAAAATTAAGCCCGTCGGTTGATTAATGAACTCATACCCATGGCAATAAGGGCAGTGCAAAGCCGTAATCCCCCAGCACGCTTTAAACCCCTTAATGTCGGGTAATTCGTCGGTTAAACCGTTGGCAAACACCAGTTTTTGAGCGGTAAATTCATCACCGGCTTCGGTTTGCACCACAAACCCGGTTTCGGTTTTAAGCGTTTTTATAGCCGTGCCAAAATGAATTTTCACCTCAGGGTAAACCCTTATTTTTTTGAGGGCTTGCTGACGAATCGAGGCCGGTGAATCACCATCGTGGGTTAAAAAGTTATGCGACGCACGCGCCACCGCGTTACACGGTCGGCCGTTATCAATCACTAACGTTTTACGTCGACTTCGCCCTAAAACCATCGCGGCCGATAAGCCCGCGCCACTCCCCCCAACAATAATGACGTCGAAATTCTGATCATTCATAATACCGCTTTATTTTTATAGGCGGATAATATCACAAATAATCACAGGGCTAAAACACAGCCGCTTTAACTTACAGCCCAAAGGATTTTTAACCTTACGATTCAGCAATGAACTGGGCCACTTTTTTAGCCGAAGCCACGGCGTTTTCGTGAAAATAATTAAAATACGATCCCGCAAAATACACCGGCCCCGACTGATTTAATTCATCCAAATGGCCTTGGGCTTTAAACACCTCGGTCGTGAGTTGCAAGTGCCGGTAACTCAGCGGTTGTACCACTTTATCGGGGGCAATAGGCATCCAGGGGTTGAGGGTCATAAAATAATTATCAGCCGTTGGCAGCCCCAAAATTGGGTTGAGCCAAATAGTAAAACAGCCCGCCGCTCCACTCGGGTTCACGTGTAAACTAAACGCCCCCCAGCCCTCTTTGTTTGCGGGCATAATCGATTCATCTTGATGCAAAAATCCATTGTTCGTTCGATACAAAAACGGGCTTAAGATTTTAGTTTCCAGCTCTGTTGGGTTTTGTAATAACTTCAAAGTGGTATCCACTTCACAAGCCATAATTACCGCGTCATATTGTACATTCCCTAAGCCAGAAGTAACCACAACTTTGCCGTTGGCTAAAGTTTCAACCGCACTAACGGGGGTTGAAAGTTCAAGCTTCACATTTGATTTAGCTAAAACAGGTTCTAAATAACGTTGGTAGCCGCCCGGTACATAAAGCCACTGATGACGAGCCATTAAACAAATCAAACCATGATTTTTTAAATAATTTAAAACGCGACGCATTGGAAATTCCCGAGCCGAACCAATAGACTGCGACATTAACCCAGCCGCCATAACCACTAAATATTCTTCAATAAAAACCTCACTATAACCCTTGCTTTTACCGTACTCAACCACCGTTAAATTTGGGTCAATTAAAGCACAATCCTTGCTGCCACACTGATGAAACGCTAAACCATTCTTGAGTAATTGCCAGTACTGTGGTGAAAAAATTGATTTAGATTTAAGCACCGCCAAAAACATGCTGCGGTGCTTGGTATCCGCTTTCAAATGCTGGCTATCCATGCGGAAAGACATTTCACTTTTAGCGGGGCTAATTCTTAATTCTTTCAAATACTCCATAAAAGTTGGATATTGAGATTGGTTAAACATGATATAACCGGTATCAATCGCTAAACTATTACCGACAGAATCAATTACGTAATGCGTATCAACGTGGCCTCCAGGTCGATTTAGTTTTTCATAAATCGTAATTTCAGCATCGTCAGGCAAATAATGCGCACTTGAAATACCCGCAATTCCACTGCCAATAATCGCTATTTTTTTCATTTTCATACGCCTTGGCATGTCTTTTATTTATGCCAAAACATCGTCGTTATTTTTTATAATTTGCCTAGCGCATTACCCAATAAATAAATTTTGATTTACACTTCATTTAAATGCGAACCTATACCCACGGCTTAGTCGGATACTTAATTTACATCAAAGGCACACCAGAGCAGAGAAAGCTGGCCGTTATTGGGGCCATGATTCCAGACCTTTTGGTCGGCATTGGATTTATTTTTCATTACACCGGTGAAGCCGCCTGGAGCGATTTTCTCCACTACGTGTTTCACCGATCTCCCCTTCACGGAGTGACCGAAGCCCTACACTCATTTGTATTGATAGTGCCCCTATTATTGGGCTGCATGATTTTTAAAAAAAGCTGGACGCCATTTTTTGTCGGCATGGCCTCACACGCGGTGCTAGATTTACTCACCCATCAGCAATCGGCTTACAATCACTTTTATCCCTTCGATATTACGCCTTTTATTTCCCCTATTTCTTATACCAATTTGCCCTTTACTATTATTGAACACCTCATTTTTGTTAGCTTAGTGGCTTATTTAATTTGGAATTATTACCGCCAAAAGAAAAACTAAGAATCGCAGAAGAGTCACAAATAATATTCCCTTGTCGTTGAATTGTGTATATATAAAACTATTAAATAAATTTATCACCATGAAAACAATTGTTTTGCCAGGTACATTAGTTCTCAGTATGGCTTTAATGGCTTGTAGTAATACTGTTATGATGGAAGAAGAAGATTCATCGACTCCACCGAACACCAATCAAGCGGCCACCTTTACCGCCCCTTTAGAAGAAGTGAATACGGGCTGTTTTGCTGACGGAGAATGCTACATCATGGCTGGCGGAAAACACGTCACGGCAATTATGGGCTGGTCACAAGAAACGGTTGGTAAAGTAATGGGCGTCGAGGGCTTTGGTGATTTAAGTTCACACATTGGCGAAGACGTAAAAGTTTACGCCGCTAAAACACAAGACACTGATTTCTATACTTTGTATGGCTCTGAAGATTACTACATTCAACTTCTTGAAGCCCCAGACATGGATATAGACGCAAACGAAGACGAAGCCTAAACCTTCTTTCTTTGCAGATGAACGCCTTTGGTTTTAGGGTCGAGTACCACTCGGCCCTCTTTTTTTAAGGCTTGTAATTCTCGTGTCACCGTAACCCGGTTGAGGCCTGTTTTATGGGCTAATTGTTCGTGTGAAATTTTCAGCGGAATATTAAACAACTTCCCCCAAAAACTTTGTTTCAGCTTGGTTTCAAGCAGTTCAATTTCATACATAATCTTATGACGTGCCGGCAACGGAGCCGTAAAAATTTTATAGTGATAGAGTTCCTGTTTCTCAATTAAGTACTTCATAAATAATTTGGCCAAGTAAGGCGTCGTATCAATAATCTCCCAAAAGTTAGGGGTCGTTACATAACACAAACTGTTACTCATCCGTGAGATCGCTTGAATTTCTACTAAGTTAGCTTTCTCTGGGAAAAAATCCCCAAATAAATCGCCCGAAAAAAGCGTCTCAATCACGACTTCTTTACCTTCATGCAGGCCAATAATTTCTATTTCTCCAGATTTCAGAAAAAAAATTTTCCCGGTTATATCGATTCTTTCACCGCTTTTTATAGACTTGTATTTAAGTTTAGGTGCAATGCGGGTAAAAACACCTTTTGGTAAAGCTTTCGCAAAAGGATCTGCGGTATTTGAAGGATTGGCATTCATAAAGAGAAGCGGGTTAAGTAAAAGTAGCCAGAGTTTTTTTTACAATTGCAAGAATAGCACATTGCAGAAATAATTGAAAAAGTATTTATTTATTTCGCTAAATACATATTTTTATATATAATATTTTTGAACTTAAAATTACAAAATTTCATGAAAAACGTAGCCCTTATAACCGGAGCCTCTTCAGGTATAGGGCAAGATTTAGCTCATATTCACGCTGAACTTAAAAAGGATTTAGTGATAGTCGCTCGCAGTGAAGATAAACTTAAATCCCTCAAAAAAGAGCTAGAAGATAAACACGACGTTCAAGTAAAAGTAATCGTAAAAGATTTATCAGATCCACAATCCGCTCAAGAAATTTACGACGAACTAAAAGCCGAAAACATTGAAATCAAATATTTGTTTAACAATGCTGGCTTTGGTGGCGTGGGCGATTTTTATAAACGCGAATGGGCCAAAGATGAATCAATGATGATGGTCAACATGGTCACTCCTTCTTACTTGTGTCGTTTGTTTTTACCCGACATGATGAAACGAAAACAAGGCAAAATTTTAAATGTGTCTTCCACCGCTAGCTTTTTACCAGGGCCAGGACAAGCCGTCTATTACGCAAGCAAGGCCTACATGCAATTTTTTTCCAACGCGTTATGGCAAGAAGTTAAAGCGCACAACATCACCGTTACAAACTTGATGCCAGGCGCTACCAAAAGTGGTTTTGGGGGCCGATCTGGTATGGATAAAACCGCCCTGTTTAGCCACCCAGCCAGCTCACGATCTGTAGCAGAAGCGGGCTATAAAGGCCTGATGAATGGAGACCTTGATGTCATTACTGGTGTCGATTTAGCGACACGTATTCTTATTAAACTCAAACCCTTAATTCCGAAAAAAGTACTTTTAAAACAAATTCACAAAGCCCAAACCATAGCTGATTAATCTTAAAACCATGACAGAACTCAACTGGAACACCGTGATGCAACTTTCTAAAAAGGGCAATAAAACACCCGATCGGCGGGTTGAAAAAAAACCTGAAGAGTGGCATAAATTACTCGATGAAGCGACTTTCCGAGTTACCCGTCAGCACGGCACGGAGTCCCCTTTTTCTTCACCGTTATGCGAAGCCGTAAATCCAGGGCTTTATCACTGCGCGTGTTGCAACGAGTTATTATTTGATGCTCAAACAAAGTTCAATTCGGGCACCGGCTGGCCGAGTTTTACGACTCCAGTAAAAGAGAATGTAATTAATTATATTCTCGATGAATCACACGGCATGATTCGAATAGAAACCCAATGTGCAGTTTGCGATGCCCATTTGGGGCACGTCTTTCCTGATGTCGGTGGCGATACGGGGCTGCGTTATTGCATTAACGGACTGGCTTTAATCAAAGAATCAGATGAACAATAATTTAGAACAAGCAACGTTGGCTGGTGGCTGTTATTGGTGTACCGAAGCGGTTTTTCAAAACTTAAAAGGCGTTGAAAAAGTTGTCTCTGGTTTTAGTGGCGACACCCAAGAAAAAGCGGATTACTATGCCGTCGCCAGCGGGCAAACCAAGCATGCTGAAGCCATTCAAATAGATTTTGACCCAACCGTTATTTCTTTTGAAACTTTACTCAAGGTCCATTTAACCACCCATAACCCGACTACGCTTAATAAACAGGGCGCCGACACGGGCCCGCAATATCGTTCGGCTATTTTTTATCACAATGAAACGCAGTTAAAAACGGCCAAAAGCGTTATCGCTGAAATTCAAGCCGCACTCGACAGCCCAGTTGTAACGACCCTTGAACCTTACGAAGCTTTTTACGCCGCTGACGATGAACACCAAAACTTTTACCGCGATAACCCAGAAAGCCTTTACTGCCAAGCCGTGATTATTCCCAAAATGAAAAAATTCCATGATCAATGGAGTGCGTATTTAAAATAATAACCTGAATACCTTTTTAAGCCGAAACGTTCGTGCTTTCTGTGCCTTCTAAAAAGTCTCGTAGCGCTTCGTAACTCGGTTCAGTTGAACCGAGCGCTCGTTGCCCGTTAATAAACTGCGCGGCGCGACGGTAATTTTCTTCTTTCAAATTACCATTGGCATCAAAAATAAGTCCGTCTCGACCAAGCCCCCCCAAGGCCTCGGCCCGTGCCGTTTCGCTGTTATCGCCAAAGGCGGCATCTCCGCTAATATCAGCGCGCGGCATGAGCCACTGAAAACTCCAACGAACTTGTTCAATTTGGCTAGAAGTCAAAAACTGCGACTGGTTATCAAACCCACCCACTAAATTATCCATCGTTATGCGTCCAAATCGAGCCGCTTGAGTCATCGCCCCATTGGTACTTAAATCAATCTCTGCAGACGCTTGGGTGACAAATTCACCTTGTTGCGTGCCACCGGTAATACCACAGCTTTCTTTAATGGCATTAATGTAATAAAAGTTGATTTGCTCTGTCGCTTCCGAGCCACTCATACTTTCAGGGCACGTAAAATTAAACGTTCGGCTGCCCAGCACGCTATCTTCAAACTGCGCTCTAATTTTCATGTTCCCCGGATTTTCCGGATCCGGATAAGCTTCTACTCCTTTCGCTAATTCTAAAGGTTCTTCAGCGGTATAAGGAATGGTACGCGTCGTGCCATCGGGTAAGGTTTCCGTCCCTCGGCCAGCGGCTAAAGCTTCCCGTGCATCCGAGGCATTTTGCACCGTTGGGTTGTGCCCCAAGACTTCTCGTAAAGTGGCTTTTTCTTCTTCACTTAGTTCTTCACTGGCTTCCATATTGGTAAGGAAGTTCGCAAACACCGCCGCCGCATTAGGCGCGCCTAAATCTAAACTAGAACTCTCAATCAAACGGCTCACCACGTCCGCCCGGCCGGGTAAAGCGTTTTCTAACGCCGAAATTGTAGCAAGAACACTGCCTAATCTTTCTTTGTGCTCAGGATTTTCAGAAGTGTCATAAAGTTGCTGTAAAGCGTCTTTTTTAGAAAAGCCCCGTGCGATTAAATCATCGTAATCAGCTTGTAGTTTAGCGGCATCAGCTAAGCGTTCGCCATTCGTTTCAGCTCTATCTGAAGCCACATCACGAGTTTCTACTAACTCTGGCTGAATGGCGGTTTCTCTTTCATCTCTAGCGGTCTCTCTTTCATCTCGCGCAGTTTCTGCTGTGCGTCTCTCTATTTGTACACGTTGCAAACTTTCAGCCTCGGCTACACGTGCGCGCGCCGCTTCGGCCTCCGCTTCAGCCTGGGTTACGGCGAGCCGATTGGCGGCTAAGGCTTCGGTTTCTGCCGCTAAACGGGCTTGCATTTCAGCGCTGGGCAAAGCCGTCACATCAAGCGCGCCTGTTTCGGCTTGAGGCAGCACCATGTCTGGTGCCACCTGCGCCGCCACTACCTCAATTTCAGCGACCGTGGCGTCACGTTCTGCTTCTAAAGCCAGCACGGCTGTGGCCGTTTCTTGAACCTCAGCTGCTGCGGCTGGAACATTTAGTCGGGCTTGTTCAATAGCCGTATTCGCCATCATAGTTGCCATGGGTGAACTATCCATGATGTTAAAATCAGGCTCTCGCATGCGACGTCTCTCCTCCATCCGCAAACAAGATTCACCTCCTATATCGGGCGGTTGTATATCAGGGTAATTTTCAGCTACCCAAGTCGTCAACTCACCGATTCGGTCCGAAGCCTCAGGTGCATCGTCTAGTGCGGCAAGTAAAGCATCGGCATCATCAACGCTCGCCGCCGCTTCGGCCGCTCTAATCTCAAGCAAACGTTCCTCTTGACCCGGTGGTGGGTAACCAGGCGTAGGCGCAGGCGCGTCGGGTGAAACCGTACCCGGGTTCACTGCTTCGTCTTCGTAATGGCCAAACTGCTCAGGCATAATAAAAAATTCCTATTATTATACCACAATAAGAATTTAATTGCAATTAGTTGAAAAACCCTTAATTAAACATCAGAGGTTTCAATATATCTCCAAATTTCTTCAATTCGAGCTTCGTAATAAGCCGATTGAGCTCGAAAGGCTTCAGTCTCGGCTCGTAAACGGGCATTCTCTGCGGCCGTAACGTCTGCCGAGGCAGCGGCAGCGTCTGCTGAAGCAGCGGCGGCATCTGCTTCTGCGGCGATACGAGCTGTCATTTCTTCTATCGTTTCGGCGCTACTTAAAGTCGCCAAAGCTTCGGCTCGTAAGTCTTGAATTTGGGCAATGGCTGCGTCATTATCACCAGCGGCTAATTGTAATTGGTATAAAATATCTAAAAATTGACTTAAACTAGCGTGTTGTAATTGTATGGCTTCAAACCGTCTGTCTAGCGCGGCTTGTAGGTTGGCTAAATCAGCACTCGCCTGTTGTGCCGCCGCTAAGTCACATTGGCCAAATTCAGCCATGCTAGTTCGTTCTTCCACAAAATCCTCCATACAAGCAGCTGATGCGGCAGCTTGCGTGGCTTGAATTTGGGCAATTAAAGCTTCTACATTTTCAGGAACGACTTCCGTTGTCGACACTACTGGCAAAGTTTCAAAGCCACCATTATTATCGGCATTAGCCACATCTGTGGCCAGTAACGCTCCTGCTAAAGCTGCACCGTGACCAAATTGTCTCATTCCCATTTGCCAAAAATTTAATTTCGTTTTTATTTTATAACTATTTAGGTAAAAAAGTCAAATAAGTTTGACATAAATAAGTTTGACACAAGCCCATTTTGCACAGGGTTCTGACCAAGCCTTTAAATAAAACTTTAACTGCAAAAAAATATTTGCCCGCCATTCGTCAAACGCAAAAGTGCAATACTAAAGTAATAAGTTACTTAATCCGCCCTACATATGAACCAAAATAGTACTCAAACATTTTAATTTGAAAAGTATTCACATAGCGCAGTCCCATTTTAGATTGAAAACTCAAGTAAATTGTTTCAAATAACTAATTTAGAAAGGTGGATGTTAAGTTTTTCTATATTCTTAAAAAACAGCAAAACTGATAAGCAAAAAACAGGCAAAAAAGTTAACCCTGGGATCTAATTTGTGTTTTAAAACTACAACCCTAAATCGAGCACTTCATCAATATCGATTTGTTTTACAAACTCATCGACATGCGACACCACAATCATCGTCCCCTTGTATTCTTTCATGGCTTTTGCAATCACCGGAATATGCCGGAAGTTAATATGATTAGTTGGTTCATCAAAAATAATGAGGCCTGGTTTCATTAAACGCAGTCGGCAGAAAGCCAACAAACCTTTTTGTCCTTCAGATAGTGAGCCCACTTTGGCTTCTAGCAATTGGCGCGTGAACAAAAACCCAGAGGCGGCCGAACGCATGTGTTGTTCCAGGCTATCACCTTCAAAGGTTTCAATCGCCTCTAGCAAAATTTGTTCGCTGGTTTTATCGAAATCTAAATTTGAGAAATCTTGACGGTAGTAACCAATTTTAATCAGCGGATTAATTTTAATGCCATCGCATTGGTTTTTAGCGATTCGTTCGAGCAAGGTGGTTTTTCCAATTCCATTCGGCCCTTTTAGACGCAAGTGATCACCGTGGCGTAGTTCAAGTTTAATTTTTTTCTCGACCACTTTATGGTCAATCATAACGCTTAAATGATCAATCGCCAACGAAACCGCTCCTAACCCATCTTGTACCGGAATTCTAAATTCTCGAATCGTTTTATCTTCTTTACGCACTTCTACCATATTTTCTTCGGCTTCCTCGGCGGCCTCACGCATTTTTTTAGCCACTAAACGCAGTTTCCCCCCTTTTTTGGCAAACACATTGGCTTGATCTTTGTTTTTTTGAATCTCACGTTGCAGGCGCGCATTTTTAAGGTTTTCTTTGGTACGCAGCGCTTCAATTTCTTCTACCACATCAAAGTAATCCCCCACGTGCTGTGAAATTTTGTGTGTGTGCACGTCTAAGTAAATCACCCCATCTGTAAACAAGTTCAAAAAGTCAGCGTCATGCGAAATCACCATCACGGTTTTTTCGTACATCATCAAAAATGAAATCAAATGGTTAATCCCCTCGGTATCCAAATTATTGGTTGGTTCATCCAAAAGCAGAATATCTGGGTTTTGAATCAAGGCCTGAGCCAAAAGCAAACGCGCTTGTTGACCACCAGAAAAATCTTTGATTTGTTTTTCATAGGGCGTTTTGAAGTTCACGGTTTCCAGCACTTCCGCAATTTTACGGTCAATATCATAAATTTTTTCTTTGAACACCGATCCAAAAAACTCGCGCACGGTCATTTCCATGTATTGTTTTTCCATAATTTGTTTTGAAACCGCAATACTCGCGCCCAAATCAATATGAATCTTACCTTCATCTGGTTTAATATCGCCCGTTATCATTTTAAAAATAGTACTTTTACCCGCCCCATTTTGGCCCATCAAAGTAATTTTGTTCCCGCGACGAACATTGAAAGTGACGTCATCTAAAATGACTTTTTTACTTTCGTAGTACATGTACGACGTGTTTTGGAATTTGATAACGGTATCTTGTTTGCTCATAAAATTTTATTACGCCAGAAGCTATAACGTTTTAACGGGCTTTCACAACTATTTCAAAGCGAAAATAAAGACCATCCGCTTATAATTCGCAATTGAATTTACAAAGCCACACGATTCTTTTAAAAATAGAATTTGACAGGTTATAGATTTAAAAAAACAAATTCAGCTTATGAGAAAGAATCCATTAAAATGTTGGACCTACGTATCGCTTTTTAGCACCATCGTAATGAGTGTTACCCTCGTTTTATTTTGGCTGGTAAAAACACAAAACGCCAGCTGGTACTCCATCCGAACGGCCGCCCAACAAGAATCACAAGCTTCAGGAATAGACGCCACAGATGCCACAATCAATCAATTTTTTGAATTTATTATTAACGGGCAGTACGTGGCTTATATTATTTTGCTCAATGGAGTATTGCTCACCCTTGTTATTATTGTGGTTGGGGGCTGGATTATCGAATGGCAAAAAAGATCCGCTGCTTTAATTTCAAGCACCAAAATGTCATTAGCCGAAAGTGAATCAAAGTTCTTAGAAGCCTTTAACAATGCGGCGATTGGCATGGCTCTAGTGGATTTAGAATTTAAATGGACGAAGCTAAATCGGTCTTTGTTAGAAATTTTAGGTTACAAAAGATCCGAACTCATCAACCACCATGTCACCGATACTTTTCACCCAGAAGAAGCCGCCCAAACCTTAAAACTCGAAGCTTTGCTGGCCGGTGAAATACGCACCTACAACGCCCAAAAAAGATTGATTACCAAAAGCGGTGAAACTATTTGGGCGCGGTTAAATTTGTCTTTGGTTAAAAACGCTCAAGGCCAAGCGTCTTATTTTGTGCTGCAACTCGAAAACATTACCCGTGAAAAATTACTCGATGAAATTAAATCTGATTTTATCTCTATTTCTTCACATCAATTTAGAACGCCCATGTCGGCCATTCGTTGGAACCTAGAAGCGTTGTTAGACGGAGACAAAGGCATTATTGAAAATGAAAAAATTAAAAGCACGATTCAAAGCATTCATGATTCGGTGGTACGCATGAATCAATTAATTACGGATTTATTAAGAGTTGCAAAAATTGAAGGGCAAGCCTTAGAAATAGATTTAAAAACCGTTAATTTACCTGTGGTCACCAAAAGCATCACCAACACTTTTAACGCTCGGGCAAAGGCCGCAAACAAAACCATAGAAATTGAAGCTTCGAATATGGCCAAAAAGAAAGCGGCTCTAATTGATCCTACGTTATTTAACGAGGCGCTCGTGATATTAATCGATAACGCCCTGCTTTACAGCGATAACAGCGCTCCGATTAAAATTAAATTAACGGCTGACAAAAAAAATCTCTGGCTAAGAATTTCAAACCAAGCCGAAATTATTAAAAGTGATGACCGCAAAAAAATGTTTGAAAAACTGGCCCGTCTGCCAGCCGGTATAAAAAAGAACCCCGATGGTTCGGGGCTTGGTTTATATAGTGCCAAACGTTTACTTGAAGCTATGAAGGCGGATCTTTCTTTGGAAGAGAGTCAAAATCTAAATGAAATTTGCTTTAAAATTAAACTCTCAAAGGGTTAAACTAACGGCGCATTTCCGTTTAAAATATCTTTAATACCGCTATTAGTTAAATCAGATTTAACGTAGTAATTACGAACGCCCAAAGCTTTAGTTTTAATTCGATCTTCTTGCGTATCAAGGTTGGTTAGAACCGTTACCATCGTGTTTTGATTTAATTCACAGTCTTTCAAATAATCTAAAACCGCGTATCCATCAGTCCCAGGCATTACTAAGTCTAAAATAATAGCGTCAAAAACACTTTCATTTAAGGCTAAAACACCTTCATCTCCATTACTAGCAATCGTACAATCTACATTCTCGTCTAAAGTTTCTTTGATAGAGTTATAAAACTCTAACAACTGTTTATCGTCTTCAATAATTAGGATTTTTCGGCTATCAGACATTTAATATTAGGATTAACGAACGCATTTTATAAGAAAACAAAATTAAAACACAAATTTTAACGAGTTCCAACTTAGGTAAACGTTTTGATCATTTATATATGACAAAGTAAATTATAAAGCCTACCAACGGAACACAGGCTTTTTAAACTAGATTGGGTTAAAAGAAAGAAAAAAATATGTTAAAACTATTATATGAATCTTAAAGCTTCTACGGTTATCACGTTTGGGCTCGTACTTTTGAGTCTCTTTTTTATAAAATTTTTTAAACTGGGTTTAGTGCTTTCTCCGTTTTTGGCGGTGCTAATTGCCATAGGTTTTTTAATTGGAGCCGAGTTTTTAAGTCGTAAGACTAAATTCTCTAAACACGTAAGTTTACTTTTGATATTTACCATATTAGCGCTTAGTTTAATCGCTTTTGTAAGTGTTACGGCCGTGGTAATTAATTCGCAGTTAGGAGGTATCACCGAAAAATTAGTCGAAGGTTATGACGTAGTCATGCAGTACGTAAATAATAATCAATGGAGCCAAGCGCTGCTGGGCAAAGCGCAAGAAAGCTTTAGTTTATCAAGCATAAGCAGCTTAAATCAGGCCCTTAGCGCCTTTGGGATTTTCTTTTTCACTCTTATATCCGGCATTTTTATTGCCACCCAACCCAAGACTTACGTTAAAGGCTTAAAATCGTTTTTAAATGTAAAAGACGAGACCGTCTTTAACGATTGGAAGAAGGAAGTGTATCAAGGCTTGAGTAATTGGCTCAAAGGGAAACTGGCCGCTATGCTCATTATCAGTCTCGCTACTTGGTTAGGACTCACGGTCATTGGCATTGAATTCGCGCTAACACTTGGTTTACTGGCGGGATTGTTTTCTTTCATCCCCAATATTGGCCCGCTGATGGCTTTAATTCCAGCTGCCTCAATCGCTTTATTTTCAGGGGGGAATGAAGTTTGGTGGGTTTTGGGATTATTTGTACTGATTCAAACCCTCGAAAGCTATGTTTTACTACCGCTTATTAACCAAGAATCTGTCTCTCTACCACCGGCCTTTACGCTCACACTTCAAATTTTTCTCGGCGCTATTTTTGGTTTCTGGGGCTTGATAGTCGCCGCTCCAATAGGCGTATTAATGATTACGTCTTGGCCCTATTTAATAAATAAAAACACCAAATGAAAGCCTTGAAATTAGCCCTCACCGATTCGATAAAAAGCTTTGGTAAGCGTGAAATTACTAAAGTGGCTGCTGCCACCGCATACTATGGATTGTTTGCTCTTCCGGCTCTGTTGATAACCTTATGGTACGGTTTATTCTGGCTGGGATATGCGGATGACGCGTTCTCTCTGGTGATAGAACAGCTTCAAAGTGTTCTCGGACCAGAAGCCGCTCAAACCGTTTCAAATTTGGTTGAAACACGCCAAAACCAAACCGTCAATGAAAGCTTTCTTACGGCCTTGTTTGGGGTTGCTTTGCTGGCTTTTGCTGTCATGGGATTGTTTGGTCAAATTCAATGGGGTTTAAGTAAAGTTTGGGGATTTGATTACCATTCCCTATCGGCGCCTTGGTACATTGCTTGGGGAAAAAAATTCCTTGGAATCGTCGTTATTATTGTGGGCGCTATCGGACTCGTCGCCTCACTGCTTTTCAGCGTGTTTCAAACGTGGTTATTTGACGCTCTGAATATTCCTTTTTCCAGTTCATTAGCGGCCGCTATAAACCAAACCGTCACGCTGCTGCTGAGTTCATTCTTACTTGCCTTAATCTATTGGGGAATCTCTTATGCCCGCATGAAATTCAAAGTGGCCTTGATGGGCGGCTTTATCACCAGTTTAATGCTAGGCTTAGGAAAATTTGGACTGGCTTGGTATTTTGCTAACGGAGGAGCCAGCGCAGGTTCAGGAATATTATTGGTAATTTTGTTTCTCTACTATGTTTTTATTATTTTCTTTTTAGGGGCTGGATTCACCCATGACTATGCCAAAAGGCTGGGCTATAAGTTTGCCCCGAGCCCCTATATAAAAGCTCACGCTGCCAAAATTGAAATTAAACATTTAGGCCTGTTTCAAAAAATAAGTCTCGTATTTAAAGTTCTGCTGAGCCAAATAAAATTGGTCCTTAAAATTCTTAAAATCAAAAAGAAGTTCGCCCAAAAAAAGAAAAAATAACTTTCATTAGAAACACCAAAAAGCCCCGTTATTATTTAACAACAAGGCTTTTAATTAAATGCCTAACCACTACTCAGACGCTGGCAGTAACATAAAAGCGTTTTCACTTTTACCATGCGCAACCATTGTGTCACTATCAACCATTACCACGGTGTACTGTTTATATTCTTCACCCGCTAAAAGCGGTCTGCTCGGGGTCCAAGAATAATTACCCGGTGCGGCTAAAACTCGTTCAGCGATGGTAAATTTTTTGCGTCCAAACTCGTGCAATTCTAAATCAACGGCTTTAATGCCTTCACTCTCCCAACGAATTAAATAGCTTTTGCCGACTTCAATTCGCTCGCCCCCTTTTGGGAAAAGCACTTGAGAAGTTTTAAAAATCGTTTCTCCGGCTGGATTCATAACTGGATTATCGCCTACTGGCGTTTCTTGCCCAATAACTTTATTGTCCCCCATAACTTCGGTTTGCGTATTGGCCACCGTATTTACCGTTGCCGTGTTTGTCTCCGCGTTCGCCTCCACCGCTACAGTTCCATTATTAACGATATTTTCACCAATAACACTCGGCTCGATAGAATTTAAAGCCGATTCTAGTGAAGATTCTCCATCACTCGAATTACAAGCCGTTAAAGCTAAAACCGAAAAAACCGAAACTGAAAGAGTCGCTATATATCGCATTAGATCATTTATTAATTAACTTCTTATTTATATTTACCAAAAACCAACGGTCAATACGATGAACCTTGATGAAACATATATTTTTTGGCTTTCTGACTTTGTTTTTAGGCTTTTCAAATACGCAAACCCTGCAGGCGCAAGACGTACCCAATCGGGATTATACCGTGGTGGTAAGCCCGCTCCCAAGAATGGTAGAAAAGGTAGATGACGAAACCTACGTTGGGTTTGAAGTTGAATTGTGGAAAGAAATCGCCGAACGAATAGGACTCAATTACTCGTTTGTTGAAGAAGAGAGTTTTCAAAACGTACTCGATATGGTGCGAAATCGCCAAGCAGATTTTGCCTTGGCCACCGTAAGCATTCGAAGCAGCCGGAGCGAAAACATGGCTTTTAGTCAGCCCTATTTACTCAGTGGAATTAACGTTTTAGTCCGGGACGAAGATATAAATTTACTGACTTATTTCAGTACGCTGCTTTCCCCAATTTTGCTGCAAACCATTGGTTTATACATGTTTTTCTGTGTCATATTTGGAATCATTTTTTGGCTACTAGAAAGGGGTCATAACGATGAAATAGAGCATCATTATTGGCCAGGAATTATGGATGGATTATGGCATGCCTTTAAAAAACCCTGGAGTGTACAGGGGCACGCCTCTCGAATTTTAGTGTGGCCGCTTTGGGTAATAACGCTGCTATTTTCGAGTATTATAACGGCCCAAGTAATAGAAAGATACGACCTTAAAAAAGAAAACGCGTTGTTTAAAGAAAACACCGATTACTCTGAAGTTCGCATGGGATTAATTAGTGAAAGTTCAGCCGATATTAGACTGACGCCACGGGCGGATGAGTTTAAACAACTCTTTGCTGCCGCCAGTATAGACGAATTATATGAAGCGCTTAAAAACCGAGAAATTGACGCCATTGTTGGTGAACAGCCACTGCTTTTAGATATTAAATCTCGGGCGCATGATGACGGCATTTCAGTGGCAATCCGGCCCGGTCGGCTTTCAGAGGAACTGTATGGAATTGCTATTAGTTATGGCGTTGATTGGCGTATTATTCGTAGTATTGATAAAAACATTATGGAATTACGCGATAACGGATTCATAAAAAAACTAGAAGAAAAATGGCTGAGTGAAAGCACTGGTTCTAAAGCCACTAAAGTGAAAATCGATTCAAAATAATTTAGTAAACCCCAATTTTATCGAGCGCCCAAATGAGCGCGGCAAATACCGGAATGTGGAGCAAATAAATCCACAGGGCTTTTTGCCCGACCCAAATAACGGGCTGTAAAAATTTTGGCAGATTAAAAAAAGGGTAACGACGCTCAGCCTTTTCAAATATTAGGCTGGCGATTAAAGCGCCACCACTAATTGAAGCCAACCAAGGTTCTAAGGGAAAGTAATCTAAACTCGGCCAATAACGCGGATAAAAACCCAAAATATAACTCCATAATGATTCCTGGTTCCATACTTCTCCCCACTGACTTTCTATCCAAAGCAACAAACCCGTAACCGCCGCTAAGGCGTACCATTTTGGCACCAAGGGCCACAGCAAAATCATACCGGTACCAATAAATGACAAAACACCAAACCGAATCACCTGGTCAGGGGCAAAAAAAGTGCTCCAAAAAGTAATCAGACCGCCTATGACCAAAAGAATAAAACCCTTTTTCATGGTTCTAATTCCGTAACTTAAATACGACTGTTCTTTTAATTGACTGTGCTGATAAGACAAAACTAAACCCGCACCCACCACCATAAAAAAAGTGTTTCGAATTGTGTTGCCAAAAATTTCCCAGCCATCAACAAATAGAGCCGTATTTTTTAAATTCCAGAAATCGAGCAAATAAAACCAATGGAAATAAAGCATTCCCAAAACAGCTAACGCCCGCAAAAGGTCAACTTCCCATATTCTCTTACGATCGGTTAACCCTTCTTCTTTCATTTAAATTTTAGTATTTTTTTAGCGCAAATGTCTTTCTATCAGTTGCATTTGTGTTTTGAGGTCAAATATTTTTAATTAAAACCACTGCTTACGTTTCAAAAACCATAAAATTAAGATACTTAAACAAAGCATCCCAATAATCATCCACCAAAAAGCAAAATCATCGTAAAGACCCGGCATGGTGGTAAAGTTCATACCATAAATTCCGGCCAATAAAGTCAGAGGCAAAAACACGACCGTAATAACCGTTAGGGCTTGAATCGTCCGATTCATTTTTAGGTTTACCAATGAAAAATATAAATCGAACAGATTGTTCATTGACTCTAAATATGTTTTCGTGATGTCTTGCACCTGCATACTATGATCGAGCAAGTCATCAAAATAAATTTTAACCGCTTTCCATTGTTTCTCGGGTAATTCATTCGGCATTTTACGAATAAACTCCGGCACTGGACTCGCTTGTTTATTGAAATATAAAAGCTGCTTTTTGAGTTGATACAAAGCGTCTAATTGACTGCTGTCAGAGTTTTTGAAAATATTTTCATCAATCGATTGAATTTGGTCACCCAGTCCTTCTAGCACCGAAAAATATTGATCAACCAGTACATCGATTAAAGCGTATAAAATATAGTGGATTGATTTTTGCTGCAGCGCTCCACTTGGGTTTTTGAGTCGTTTTAGAATTGGGTTTAACCAGTCATCAATTTCTAATTCAGAGAAGGAGAATAACGCAGTCCCCGTTAGTACAAAAGTTACCGGGAAAGATCTGATTTGTTTCGTTTCATCAAACGAAAGCGCGCGCAAACTTACCAGTAAGCAGTCCCCAATGGTTTCTACTTTAGGGCGTTGACCAGGATTCAAAATATCTTCTAGAAAAAGCGGATGAATACCAAATTGATCCCCCAGAGATTTTAGTACATCAATATCATTTAAACCCTGAACATTAATCCATTGATTTATATCTTTGGTTTTTGGAATCTCAGAATTATCTAAAAGCGTTAAATCGAGCGATTTACCAGGAGAATTTTCCCAGTAGCTCAACTGCACTTTTTGACTGTGGCGCACCCCAGAGTAAGACAAAGTACCTGGAGAATTACCAATATGTTGCACCGAGTTTGTAACCAGTTTTTTCATATTTGATTTAAACAGCCTTAAATTAACAGATACACCAGATTTCAGCCACTATTATTTTATGGACTCAAATTTAGGCTTTTTCAACAAACCACTTGAGATAAACTTCTTCGACATGTGGTAAATAAAAGCCTTTTTCAAAAAGCTTTAACAACCAGACACGATCTTTTTCTAATCGCTCTTCAACTTCAGATTTTTCAAGGATATGGTCACTCACCATTTTTAAATATTGATCTAAATGACGAGCCGCCGCCACTTGGTAACGGTCTGGCAAATAAGACTTTGAAACAATAAAAGCCAGCATTCCCAGCCAAACCTCTTTTTTTAGCTCTATTTGTTGGTGCAGCGGCAAAGCGTATTTATCAGCATTACGCAAAATCTCGTTAATTTTTGAAAGTCTTAATTTTCTAAATTTCCCAACTCGATTAAGGGTTTCTTTCTGCACTTCTTTTTTTAAATCTTCCAACACTTTACTCGTGTCGTCTCCAAGCCTGAGCGCAAACAAGGCCTTATTTTGGGGCGACAAATCGTACAAGTTTTTTAAAAAAGCTTCTTGCCGCACTCGTGATAGCGCCCAAAAAGCTTTTGTTAAAGGTTTTATTCCAGTTTTAGGTTTAATTTTTTTGTCAGTCATTCCGCTTAAAAATTAACCAATTACGCGAAAAACAAAAGTCTAGTGATCACAGGTTTTGCAAACCGGCTTCGGTTTATGAGGCATATGCACAAACATGGCCAGTAAAAAAGCACTGATAAGTAAAACCAACGGTTCAGACAAACCCGTTAGGTAAAGCCCACCTCTCTCACCAATCCAAAATGAAAGCACCCAAAACCAAAGCATTAATCCTAAGGCTAAACTTTTCTGCCATCGTTTTGGCCAGTAATTAATCAGTAAAATCATCACCATTATATCCACCATGAAATGACTCAAAAAACCCATAGCGGTAACAATACTCTCGAAATTATGAGCACTAAAATTACTCAAAAGATCAAAACGTAGTCGACTTTCTGGAAACCAATGAAACACAAACGCTGCACTCGCCAGTAAATGCGGCCAAATATTTTTATGATGGCAGTGGTCGTGACTGCAGGGCACAAAACGCTTAAGCGGTCTACGGTGCCAAACCCAAACGAATAAAAGCAAAACCAGTAATCCCCCTAAGACTTCACCTGAAAGCCAAAAATCTAAATCCAGTAACTCTAGCTCTAAATGCTCATCAGAGTGATCATCGTGATCTTCGGCTTCGGTTATGCCTGCTTCTGTTTGATGAATCTCGGTTGCGGTGTGCGATTCATGTTCATGCTCTGAATCTTTAAGAAGCATGAGGCCATGGCCAGACAGGTGAATCACTAACCAAGCAAAAACCGGAACCGAAATAAGTTCTAAATAATATCGAAAATATGGGAGTTTGTTCATGTTAATTAATTATTGGCAGGCGGCACAAAGACCCGTAAAAGAAAATTGATGCGTTTTAATTTTTAAACCTTGAGATGACAAATCGTGTTCGAGTGCGTGAATTTTTTGTTCCAAAGCGTTATCTTCCAAACATTCTATGGTCGAGCAGTCCTCACACACAAAGTGATGATGGTGATTTTTTTTGATTTCATAAAAAGCCGTTTTGTTATCCAGTAACACCGTTTCCACCAAACCTTCATTTTCAAGGCGTTCAAGCAACCGATAAAGCGTGGTTTTATTGGGCTGAATTGACTGAGCTTCCAGCGCTAAAGTCAGATCTGGCACCGAAATCGGAATCGCCTTCGCTTTTAAATGTTTAAGAACCGATTTATACAGTGGAGTTTGACGCATTTGATTCTAAAATATTTACTTGCAACTAAGTTGCAAGTAAATAGTGCTAAGAATGTTCGCTTTTCCCTTAGCGAAGGCTACACTCGCGCTCGAAAGTTCCATTTACACATGCAATTCGACCAATTAAAATTATCTGACACCCTGCAAAAAGCCATCAAAGCTAAAGGCTATACCACGCCTACACCTATTCAGGCGCAAGCCATTCCCACTATTTTAGAAGGACGCGACCTAATGGGATGTGCGCAAACGGGAACCGGTAAAACCGCCGCCTTTGCGATTCCAACGCTTGAAAGACTTAACCAAGCCCGAGGCACTGGTGATTGGGGCCCAGGGGTTAAAGCATTGATTGTAACGCCTACTCGTGAGCTCGCGATCCAAATCGATGAAAGCTTTACGGCTTACGGCAAAGGCTTAAACCTAAAAAACACGGTTATTTTTGGGGGCGTAAAACAACACTGGCAAGTGAAAAAACTAAAAGAAGGGGTTGATATTCTCGTCGCCACCCCAGGGCGTTTAAATGATTTGATTAATCAGGGTTACGTTAAACTCGATAACCTAAAAATCTTTACGCTCGATGAAGCCGACCGAATGCTAGACATGGGTTTTATTCACGATGTAAAAAAAATCATCGCCAAAATTCCGAAAAAAAGGCAAACCTTGTTTTTCTCAGCCACCATGCCCGACGCTATTATTGGCTTGGCAAATAGCTTACTCACCAACCCTAAAAAAGTAGAAGTCGCGCCCGTTTCTTCAACGGCTGATACCGTTGAGCAAAAACTGTATTACGTAGACCGAGATAACAAAAGAGCTTTACTGCATCACGTTTTACAAGACCCAGCCATTCCCACGGCCTTAGTTTTCACCCGAACTAAATATGGCGCCGACAAGTTAGCCCGTTTTTTAAGTTCTGCTGGCGTTAAAGCGGAAGCCATTCATGGCAATAAATCTCAAAATGCTCGGCAAGCCTCACTCCAAAAATTTAAAGACCAAAAAATTCGAGTATTAGTGGCAACCGATATTGCCGCTCGTGGAATTGATATTAATGAACTAAGTCACGTCATCAATTTTGAAATTCCAAACGAACCGGAAACTTATGTGCATCGAATTGGCCGAACTGGACGGGCAAAGCAGAGTGGAATCGCGATGTCTTTTTCTGACAGAGAAGAAAAAAAGCACGTAGCGGCGATTCACAAACTAATCAACAAACAGATTCCAACCGTGAATGATCATCCGTTCCCTATGGGGTCAATGGTGGTTGAGATTCCGGCCACTAAAGAATTTTTAGCGAAAGCAAATCACAGCGCAAAACCTCGTTCTAATCGTTTTCGAGGCAACCGAGGTCGGCGCTAGAATCGACGTCTCGATAACGCTTTTCGTCTGCATAAAGAGGCACACCGTTTAAATAAAGGCAAAATACATGGTCTGGATTATCTAATTGAGATTGATCGATTTTGTCGATTGACTTTTTTACGTAGGGAGCGGCTTCAACGACTCTGAAAACGAAAAAACTTAAGGCCATTAACCAAGTCAAAGTTAGAGCGCCAAAAACCAACGCGTTTATCAGTTTTCTTTTAAACATCAGACTTATTCCGGCCAGAAAAACAATCAACGTCGGAATGATAACCACCAAATAAAATCCTGTATATAAAGACCACAAAGCCGGCAATTCGGCCTGCAAATTTTCTAAAATTGAAAGCGTAATGCTATCGGCTGAAATTTTAAATCGTCCTAATAAAACCGCCATCATCAACGTAGAAAATATAAACACCATCAAGCTGGAAACAAAAACAAACGTTAACCCCAACAGAATTCTAATAATCGGTCCTATTTTTTTAATAAGATTCCATAACAATCTAAATACAGCCTTAACTAACAAAGTTGTTTTTGACTGAATTTCTTTGGCGGGCATCGCTTTAATTTTTTCTTCTACATACAGTTTTAACTCGCCAAGGTTATGATTCTTACCTTGTGCGGCCAATTTTTCAGCGGGCGTTTTGGCCGCTGGGACAATAATCCACAACACAAAATACGCTAAAATTCCAAAGCCGCCCCAAAAAACAAGAAGTACAAATACAATTCGAGGAATGACTGGATCCATTCCAAAGTACTGCGCTAAACCACTGGCTACGCCTCCAATCATTCCCGTCTCCTTATCTCTGTAGAGCCTTTTAGGGGTTTTAATTTCTGAATCTGTTACCTCAGAATTAATCAACCCATCATCGGCAAAATCTTCAACCGTACCGAGATCGGCTATAGCTTGATCCACGTCTTTCATCGTGACAGCCTTCTGTAAACTTTTCTTAAGAGATACAAATTTTTCAGCGATACTACATTCAATATCCTCCAAAATTTCTGAGCCCGTTTCATCCTCTTTAAAATGAGCTTCAATTTGAGATAAATACGTTTTTAATTTTTCATAGGCTGTCCTTTCAATTGAAAACACCAGTCCACCGAGATTAATATTTACGACTTCTTTCATGTGAGTTTAGTTAAGTTTTTTAATTGATTGGCAGAGCCCTTTCCACGTGTCTTCAAGCGACTCCAAAGTGCTCATCCCTAAGTCAGTTAAAGCGTAATACTTTCGTGGAGGTCCACTAGGTGATTCTTCCCACTTATAGTCGAGTAAGCCTTCTCGTTTAAAACGATTGAGCAATGGATACAACGTCCCCTCTACCACCAACAAATCGGCTTTTTTTAAATTCGCCAAAATCGTCGCAGCATAAGCTTCCTTATTTTTAATACACAGCAATACCGCATACCCAAGTAAGCCTTTACGCATTTGCGCCTGCCTATTTTCAATATTACTTATTTCCTTCATAACTAAAATTTATCACACACTACTGTTTAATGCAAGGTACTATTAAAAAAATATTTATAAACTAAGAATTCAATCTATCTAAAACCTATTTTTTTAGGCTATAATTAAATTATGAAAAAAATACTCGTTATTGGTGCCGGACATGTGGGAGCCCATATTATAAATCACGGAATTACAAAGCATATTGGAGCCGAGTTCTTTTTACTCGATTTAAACCAAGAGTTGGAAGCCGCACAAATACTAGATTTAAAAGACACCTTGCTTTTTTCGCATCACGCTCAAGTCTCTGGCGTTAATTTTGAAGACCCTCGGCTTAAAGAAATGGACGTCATTATTATTACCGCAGGGGCCAATCAAGCTCCGGGTGAGACTCGATGTGATTTACTGCAAAAAAACACCACCATTCTGCAGTCTATTGCCAAACAATTAGGCACTCTAAAACCGGAAGCCATTGTTATACTAGTCACCAATCCGGTTGATATTTTAACGCAAGCCGCGCAACAAATTTTCGATCTTCCTGACTCCCAAATTTTTGGAACCGGAACTTTACTTGATTCGGCTCGACTGCGCTGGCGACTGGCGGAAAAAATGGGCATTAATATCAATCACATTCATGGCTATGTTTTAGGTGAACACGGCGATAGTGAGTTTGTGGCTTGGAGCAGCGTTCGACCAAAACCAGAAATCAGTGAGGCTGAAAAAAATAAAATTGAAGATGAAGTTAAAAAAGCGGCCTACACCATTATTGAAGGTAAAGGCGCTACCTATTTTGGGATTGCGGCCGCTGCAATCAAATTATTAAACGCCATTATAAATGACACCAAAGAGCTACTTCCGGTTTCAACCCCCTGCCATTTTATCGCTGATGAGACACTTAAAAATACGCCGATTGGTATCCCGGCCGTTATTGGATCTAAGGGCATTGAGAGAGTTCCTTCGATTGAACTTACCAAGGACGAACACGATAAACTGATTAAATCAGCTCAAAAAATTCAAGATTTGTTTAACAGTTGTCCTTTATAAAAAAAAGGGGCTTCCGGCCCCTTTTTTAAAGAATTAATGATTTATGCTCTCCAAAATTGAGAACGCCATTTCAAACGACTCAGCCATTTTTTCATGGTTGTTATTTCACTCGTTTGTGCATTAATAATGCCTCGAGCTAAATCTTTAACTCGTTTATCTTTCCCGTGTTCAAGTACCACTTCAGCCATGGCAACAGCGCCTTCGTGATGCGGAATCATTCCGGTCATAAAATCAATATCAGCGCTGCCCGTAAATTCAACGGCCATATTTTGGTGCATATTCATATTCACCATTCTATTCGCTTCAATAGAAGCTTCATTGATCGACCTATTACTGGCATTCTCATATTCAAGCGTTTGCAGTAAAATTCGCATCCAACGAATTTCTTTTACTTGATCTCGTTTCACTTTGTTGGCAAAAGTTTTCACCGTACCGTCCTTTCCGAATTGTTTTTCTACATCTGCCATATCAAGGGCTCCTTGATGATGTGGAATCATGCTTCTTAAAAAATCGATGTCCGCGTTACCTGAATATTCAATATTCATGGCTTCGTGCAAGGTATGATTTATATGTTCAAAAGCTTCAGTAGAAGGAACCGCCGAATGATGCGCGTCCATCCCATGCCAAGTTGTGGTATCTTCCATCATTTCAACTAATGGAGCCGGTGACATTTTTGGCATCTCCAGTACGGGCATTACAGAATCATGAGTTTCTGTAACGTGTGTTTCCTCTTCATGAGTGGTCTCCATTTCCATTACCGGCATTATCACCGGCATAACCATCGTTTGAGTTGGCATCATTTCGTGTTGCATATGCACAGAGTGATCCATAGCTGAATCGCTCTGCTCCAGAGCAAAAGCAACACTTGAGAGTAATAAAGTTGAGAGTAATAAAAATCGCATATTAAAAAAAATTAAGAAAAATAAATTAAGTCAGCGCCTCGTAAATTTCTAGAGCCTTAGCTTTATTTGTTCTTGAAAAATTTCTTCACCACGCCAAAGTTTCAAGTCCGGCGGAGGTGGTCGGATTTCTAATGACTGCTCTTTTAAATTCACTAAAGGCGGCTCAAAAAAGAAAGGTGAAACGGTTATAGAATTAGTTTCTAGAACAATCGCATTCTGATTTTCAATTAAAGGCTCTGACCAAGCTTCTAAAGATAGAATACAGGCTTCACAATTAGCCTTCTCTATTTCTGGTATATCATGACACGGCAAAACCAAAGCATTCGTCGTGCTCATAAAAGCAATACAACTGAGCGCGAAAAATTTGGTACCGAGCAAAACTTTAGCCAATAATTTCATTCGATCTCAGCCTATTTATAAACCCCTAAACCACAAGACTAGTCTCCACACAAACTTCGGTTGTAAAAGTCTAGCCGGATAGAATACCCATCACCCGTGGCATCTTCTCCAATAGCTTCATGGCGACGGTCTGGACCAGCCGAAAAAAGTGTGTCTCGGCGACAATAATTACCAGGCTGTTCGCCTTCATTTTCATCCACTAGATAAGGCGAGCCCCACGGGTCCTTGTTCATAAAACTTAAATCAATTTCTGAAGAAGCCTTAATGGCCGTTAAAATCAAATCCCATCTATCAATGCAGGCTTGAGCGGGATTGGCAATCGGTGATACGAAATCGAAGTTTCGGCAAATACAATCCGAACAAGTATTCCCCGTAATATCGATTAAATTTTGTTTTGTCTGCAAGCGTCCCACATTGATCGCTAATTCTACGACTCTCAAGTCTTTTTGCATAAGATCTGAAGCCGATAAACTGCCATTTTCATAATCTATGCGAAGGACTAAAAGTTCATTAATACTAGTGCGTAAATTAGCCAGCTGTGCGGCAATACGCGCTTTTTCTTGATAGCCAACTAAGGTTGCCACACTTATCCCTGCGAGAATTGAAATAATCACAATCACCACGAGCAATTCAATAAGCGTAAATCCTTTTTTTTTCACAAGCCATATTCTAGCTTATGCCTAATGTGCCGACAAATTTCGTAATTCGATTTTAGGTCGTTGTAATTTGGTTTAACCAAGATTCGTAAACGGGATGTGCTTTTAAAGTTTCACCATGTGCAATGATTATCAGCTTTCTTTTGGCTCTGGTAATGGCCACATTTAAACGTCTTAAATCTTTTAAGAAACCTAAATTATGCTCGGGGTTTGCTCTGACAAAAGAAATAATGATCACTTCTTTCTCACGCCCCTGAAAACCATCGACCGAATTAATCTCAACACCGGTTTCCCCTATAAGTCGAGTGAGGAGTCTCACTTGCGCTTGATAAGGCGCAATGACACCAATATGTTCTGACAGAAGTCCAAATTTAAAACATTCCTCAATTACCTTCTGTACATGCACGGCTTCATGTAAATTTTCATAAGAAGACGATTTTTCGTTTCTAGATTCCAATGCTTCCTCGCCTTCCAAACTGGTATCGGTAAAAATAACCGGAAAAGCCGGGGTTAAGTAGCCAGACGTAGTTAGTGATTCATGAGGAATTAAATCCAGCAATGATCTTTGCGCCACAGAGGCATCTGAAACCAAACGAGACTCGTAAAACTGACTTTTAGGATAAGCCAAAATCTGATCATTCATGCGGTACTGCACCTCAAGCATTTTAACATTCCAAGGCGCCTGCGCTTTAAGTCGGGCAAATAAAGTTTTCTGCAATTCCATCGCTTTCGGGTTTATAATTGTGGGTGGCAACTGTTGATCATCCCCGGCCATCACAAATCGACGCGCTTTCATTAAAGGAATCAAAGACGACGGTTCAACTTGTTGACTCCCTTCATCAATCACCGCGATATCAAAATACTGGTTTTGCATTAAATCACTTCCAGACATACAGTTGGTTCCAATTACAATATCAGCACCCGCTAAAATATCATTAAATATTTGTTGTTCGAGTTCCTTAATGGTGTGCACTTTTTCTTCTATACGTTGTTGCTGTTTTAACCAGCCATACATAGAACATATTTTTCGACACTTAATCCCACGAGCGCCTTTGCCACTCCGACCTTTTTGCATTATCTCAGCATCGGTTAAACCTCTTCTCAATCGGTCTTTTGGCTTTTGAAAAGTAGTCTGTTTTGAGCGCATTTGGGTCACTTCTTCCCATTTCCCTTTAAAGGCTTGGTATTTAGGATGCGCCTGAAAATGAGCGTGTAGAGAATAGGCTTCATAACCTGGTACAATTCTGGCGGGATGTCCAATTCTAACAATTTTTAAATCTGGATAATCCGCCAATTTTATAAGAATATTATCCGCCGCAATGTTAGATTCTGCAGTGGCTAAAATACGTTTTCGTCTAAGCACACCTTGAAAGATGAGTTCGGCCAAGGTCGTGGTTTTGCCGGTTCCTGGTGGCCCGTGGATTAAAAAGCCATCCCGAGTTCCAAGCGCTGATTCTATCGCTTCAATCTGTGAATGGTTCAACTGTTTGTTAAACACTTCAACTTCTACAATTTTTGGAGGAAACATCGGACGTTCCCCTAAAACTACCGATTTTAAAGGGTGCTTAATTTTAGAAAAAAGCTTCAAATTATCCTGCATTCGCCGATATGGCATATCGTTTGAATACAAATCTAAACGCAAACTCGACCCAAATGCCCAACGCGGTGGCGCATTTTCAAAAGCGACGGTTATATCAAATTTACTAACACTCGTAATTGTACCAGAGACTTCACTCTCTAGCGGGTTTCCCCGACTCACCAAAACTAAATCCCCCACACTCATTCGCGTGTTTAAAGGACGATCTTTGCTGTACTTAATGACGGTATAGTGAAAAACACTCGGCGCTTTTTTCCCACTCAAATAAAACTCACAGCGCCCAAGCGATTGCCGCTCGCGAGCGGTCAAGAGTGTCATTTCATCTCGATGTCTTTTAATTTCGGCCTTTCTCTCCAATTCCACTAACTGTAAAAATCGGGATACGTATTCCATAAAATAAAGTTAAAAATTAAGGGAATAAACCATAACTTAATATTAAAGCAGGATTTTGAGCTAACACAATTTTTAATTGGTTTCTGCCAACTAAGAGTTACTCCATAAGCGCAGAAATTTGCATTTTCATCGCTGCGCTCAGCACTTCTAATTTTTGCGTGTCTAAGCCTTCAACTTGATATTGTTCAATCATGGCATCAAGTGAAGCCACTCGGCCCATCAAACGCGCTTTTTTGGCGGCGAGTAATCGAGCGGCTACTTTTTCAGAAGTTTGGTTGATCGTAAATTCTGCTTGTTGCAAAGCTTCTAAATCTTCTTCACTCGCTTGAATGAGTTGTGTTTTACTTTGTTCAATTTGATTTAAAGCCCAAGCTTTATCCATTTCAGAAAGGGCCGTAGCGCCTTCAACTGTTTGCTCTAGAGAAACAAGATTTTCCATTTTTTGTGCTACCAAATCTTCATACTGAGCATTCGCCATGCCCGTTGAAAATAAAAGTCCGAAACCGAAAATTAAATATTTCATAATGATGAGGTCGGTTGGTAACTAAAAAGTTGTTCGGTAAAAATTGGTTCTAATGATTCTTTCGTGCTTTCGAACTCTGCCATATCATTGGCAAATTCATCACTTAAAGATTGCGCCAAAGCTTCCATATCCATTTCAGCCGTTCCCGCATTAGCAGTTTGAACTGAAACCGGCATGGAATCGGCCATCATCATAGCCGCAGGCGCGACCATTTTACGAGCCATTGGCAAGGCATCGGCAGAAACTAAAGCCACTTCTTGTTGATCACTCACAATTGAAGGCGCGACTGACGCCGGCACTTGTGATTGCCAAACATAACCACTGACACCCAGCACTAAAACAGCGGGTAATGCCACTCCAGCATAACGACTAAAGCTCGTAAAAAACGATCCCCAAGTCGAATCATCTTCTGGTGGAGTGTTAAGCAAGTCAACTTGTCTTAACACCGATTTCAAACCTTGTGGATTTGGTTTTACCAAAGTTCTTTGCGCGGAGAAGAAATCTTGTAAATCTTGCAACGCCGCTATGTCTTCCGTCAGATGCGGAAAATCTGCTTGGACCGAACCCATGCTTTCTCCGCTCTCTAAGCGCAGTAAGATAGATTCAAATTGTTGGTCAGTAATGGAGGACATGGCAGTCATTAATTATTTAAATGAGATTTTAATTTTCTAAGCGCCCTTACTTGAATTTGCCTAATATTCATTTCTGATTTCCCAAGTTTTTCAGCCACTTCAGCGTTTGAATAACCTTTTAAGAACTTTAGATCCAAGACCTCTCGATATTCAGTTTTAATATTCCCGAGTAAATCTTTTACAAAATTCTGAGCCTCAACGGATTCAAGTATGGCTTGCGGATCTGGATCATCGCTGGGCAGGGTTTGCAACTTATCTTGCGCCTCATCCATGCCTTCAAGCGAAACGGTTTTTTGCTTTCGATAATAGTCAGTGACTAAATTCCGAGCAACGGTGTAAAAATAAGCCAGTGGCGACGGATGATTTGCGGCCAGGGCTTTATCGGCTTTCCAGGCCTTCAAAAACACTGTTTGCGTCAAATCTTCTGCCAAATCGGGGTCACTTACTTTCTTCAGCACAAAGCGAAAGATAGGGGTGTAGAAATTGTCATAGAGCAATGAGAAAGCTTCTTCATCACCAGCAATAGCATTTTCAACCAATCGGCCAGCAGGCACATTCTTATTCATCAGCGTAGAGGGGTAACTCAAGACTATTAATAGTGAGTCAGTAGGTAAAACGCAACACGCATTTTATTTGTGACAGGAATTTCAAGCTTTGACCAAACGCTTATTTTTTTTAGTATAAGATTATATCAAAACTACTTTAAAGGAACTTTAAACCATATTCTGATGACTACAAAAAAAACAAATCCATTTAACTCCATGAAAATTCCTACCATTGCTTCCATTCTGACCCCTCTCATAGTTTTAGGCGTAGCCACTGTAGTCATACTCGATGGTTTTGTCAGTGTGCCCGCTGGGCATGTAGCCGTTATTTTTGATCGTGGTCGTGGAGTGCTTGAGCGTGAACTTGGTGAAGGAATCCATTTAAAAATTCCATTTTGGCAAAGTGCTATTCTCATGAATACTCGGCTGCAAACCTATACGATGTCGGCCAATTTAAGTGAAGCCGATATGATTAATAATACCAAAGCCTTGCAGCTGCAAAGCTTGGTTAACAGCTCGGAATCAACCGTTCGAAATTACGCCTTACAAAGTAACGACAGTAATAATTCAATTGATGCCCTAACAAAAGACGGACAAACCGTCACCGTTGATTTAACCGTTCAGTTTCAAATTGATGGTGATAACGCCAGTGTGATCTATAGAACCATTGGCTTAAATTATGTGGATAAAGTCGTGCGGCCCGCTGCCAGATCAATTACTCGTGAGAAAGTAACCGGTTTCACTTCAAAAGAACTTTATAACGAAAACACGCGTCAACAAATGGAAGAAGAAATTGAAAGCACCATGAAAGCCAATTTTGGCAGTAAAAATGTAATTTTGGGCGATGTCTTAATTCGGCACATTGGTTTTAGCCAGAGCTATTTAAACGCCATTGAAGAAAAACAAATCGCTCAACAGAAAATTGAAAAAGCTGAGTTTGAAAAACAAGAAGCCGAAATCAGAAAACAAAAAACAATTATTGAAGCTGAAGCGGAAGCCGAATCGATTCGGTTAAAAGGAGAAGCCTTAGCCAGCAATCCAGAAGTAATTCAACTCCAGTTTGTCGAAAAAATGTCGCCTTCAATTAAATGGGGCATCATGCCTGATAGCGGTTTACCATTACTTGATATTAGTCAATTAACCCAATAGGCAATAAAACCACACGGAACGTGGCATCCTTGATAGAAAAGAGATTCACAAATACAATTTAAACACTTTAGCACAAAACGTCAACCTCATCAAATTGGCAATTCTGTCTACTGCTTTACAATTGATAGGTAAATATCCACAAAATTTATGGCCTTTTCGGTTCACACGTTCGAGACAAATCCAGATGGAAACCTTGGTTTCGCCTTTCACCAAAAGGTTGGTGAAGGACAAGAACTCTATTTCTTGGCAAAATTTGGGGCTGAAACTCTAGAGCCACAATCAATGGCCGAAACAATTTTCGGGGCGATTGTGGATCATATGGAAGCTTCAAAAATAGAAGATCACTACGATCGCTTTGAAGACGCGCTAAAAGCCGCTAATCAAGAAGCCAAGAAGAATCAAATTACTGGGAAAAATCCGCCTGAGATTGTCGTTGCTTATTTTGATTTTCACCAATTGTACCTTAGTCAATGTGGTCCATCAGAAGCTTACTTGATTCGCGACCACGGAGTGAGTCAGATTACAGAAATTGCCGATCAAGCTGAAGATTTGTTTTTAAATATCTTAAGCGGGCAAGTGATGGTCGACGACGTCATTTTACTCAGTTCAAATCGCATTTTGCGAACATTAACCGCCAATGAGTTAGCCGATACATTAGGAAAACAGAATTTCCGCCAAGCTTCAAATCAGTTCAGACAAGAACTTTCACAAAAATCAGAAGAAGATTTACTCGTTACCATTATTGGTATTGGTAAAAAAGAAGAAACACCCGCGGCTGGATTCTTAAATAAAATGGTCAGTACAGCCGAAAAAGCGGCTGCTCCACTAAAAGAAGCGATGACCAGTGATGAAACTTTGGTTGAAAAAGATCCCCTTGGAAATGAATCGATTCCAAACCTCTCTAATAACCGAACCGCTAAAAATCCAAACAAAGCGATGCAGAGTGTGAACGCTGCCTCAGCGAGTCTAAAAAAACTGACTCAATTTAGACCACAAAAGAATCTCGTTATCTTAGCTGGAGCGGTATTAGTACTGCTACTTATTGGTTTAGGGGTTAAATCAATTAGCTGGGAATCGGAAGAAGAAGTTCAATTAAAAGAAGAACTAAACATTGCTCGCGAAGCGTTGCAACAAGCCGATACGTTTATTATTCAAGGAGAAAGAGAATCGGCGAAAGAATACTTAAAAAAAGCAGATCAATCGGTGCAAGAAGTCTTTAAATCTAAATCAAAACTGTTCCGTAGTGATGCTCAATTTATTTTAGCCGCTATTAAAGATAAACAATTACAGGTTGAAAATGCCAAACAAGTAACTCCCAGCTTAGTGGCTGATTTAGGCGCTAAAAGCGATAATTTATCGGCTCGAGGTTTACTTGAACTAGAAGGAAGCTTTTATGTCTTCGATAATAAAAGCGTGATTAAAACCGTTCGAAACGTAGTTGAGTCACCAGCGGAATTAAGTTCTTCTGGTGGAAGTGTCCTCGCCGGAGCCAGCCGAACCGATCAACGAACATTAGTATTCTTAACCGACGACCCAAGACTCATTGAATACCGAGAAGGCATTATTACCCCAATGCAAACCCAAGACGAAAACTGGAAAAAAGGAATTGATATCAAAACTTACGGACGATTCGTGTACATCCTTTCTCCAACAGAAAACCAAATCTGGAAATACGAACGAAGAAGTGCTAATTACTCTGGGGCTACCGCCTACAACACGGGAAATATTGAAATCGCTGATGTTGTAAGCTTCACCATTGATGGATCAATTTACATGATTGCTGCCAGCGGAGAGATAAAAAAACTCTTCCGTGGTGAAACCCAGGATTACGAATTCCGAGAACTGCCTTCAATTCCGTTCAGCGGACCAAATCTCAAAATCTACACCAGCGCCGAACTTGATTACATTTATGTGTTAGACCCGGATAATCAAAGACTGCTGGTCTTCACTAAAGGGGAGCGGTTTGCCACTTACCGACGTCAAGTGATGTTCCAAAACGAAACGGGTGACCTACAAAATGTTCGAGATTTCTACATCGATGCGAGCGGTCAAAAAGTAACGATCTTAACCGAAAACAAAATTTTCGAATTTAATATGTAATGAACCGTCTGAAAATCTGCACCGGTAGAGTATGCAGTGATTACGGTTCAGCCTATTTATTTGATCGAGCCAAAGCCGAACTAGCTGGGTCTGAAACGGCCCTAAAGGTAGAGCCTTGTGCTTGCCTGGGAAAATGCGAATCAGCGGTAAATGTTCGTTTCGAATCTGATAAAGACCCCGTAGATTACTCCAATGTGACAGGCCCTGGCCTAGCCGAAATTTTAAAAAACATCCTTAAAAAATAGCTTATGAATACGATTTTAACCGGAGAACTAGTTTTAGTTTCAAAAGAAATAGCCGCCACCGACACCCTTAAACTTAACTTTAGTTTATCAAACCTAAAAACCTTGACCGGTGAAAATTATGAAGGGGCATTTAATTTCTCTGCCGGGCAGTTTGTTTCTCTCGGTTTTAGCCAAACGGCTTGGCGGGCTTATTCAATTGCTTCAACCCCAGACGAAAAGACACTAGAGTTGATGGTACGAATTGTTGCAGGAGGTGTTGGAAGTGAAGCCCTAAATGCCGCCGAAATAGGAGATGCGTTCCCATTCAAAGGCCCCTTTGGTCATTTTACTTTATCTGAAAATACTCAAGCCCATTTAGTATTCTGTGCTACGGGAACTGGAATAGCGCCCTTTAGAGCGATGATTAAAACTGAAGCTGCCAGAGATACTCCTCGAGCTATGACATTGCTGTACGGGGGCCAAAATGCAGATGATTTAGCCTATTTAGAAGAAGTGAACCAATGGGGTGCCGAACTCAAAGTTCAACTGGGTTTATCAAGAGATGCGAATTTAAAAATCCCAGCCGGTTTAAAGTGCGAAGCCATGAACTGCCGAATCACAAATATTCTAGAAAGCTTTGAAAAAAATGATGATTTTGAATTCTATTTATGTGGAAATGGAGCAATGGTAAAATCGGTTCAAGAAATTTTACAGGAAAAAGGTTTTGCCAAGGAACAAATCTTTATGGAACGCTTTAACTAAAAAACTCTGAATCTATATTAAGATTCAGAGTTTCTAAAGGGCTTATAAGTTTCGACTTCGAGCTCTTATTTTTTAATTTCAATTTTTCTTCCAGCGGTGTTGGCTGCAATCTCAGGGAAATACATCTCTTCAACTTTAGCGGGTAACCATTCAAAGTCACCAGCTAATCTAGGTCTAAGAATATAAGTGATTTCATGAGTGCCAGCCGGCAAGTAATCAATAAAGAATCGAGCTCTATCTAAACGGTATTCTTGATGAGAAATTAATGGCTGACACCATCCCCAATCACAATTCTCAGTCCCAAGAGCGCCTTCTAAAGTTTGGTCAGCGTTATCAAAATTAAAATTTACAATTTCAACTCCACTTGGAATTGGGTCTTCGACTAAAACTTGTCTATGTGCCCGAGGAGTCACGATCTTTAATTTGACTAAATAGTTTTCTCCCAGCTGTAAGCTATCGTCTTTTAAAGGCTGGCCTTCTAACCCCTGTAAAAGATTCACTTCTCTTTCAATCCAAAAACCTTTGGCGTTCGCAACGACGTCTGAGGCTGGCAATGTTTCAGTTAAAACAAAATCCATTAATACTGGTTTATCGGTGGTTAATTCATAGCTTTGACGGCTTTGTTCAACCTTCGTAGCACTGTAAGTTTTAACGTCCTCTAAATGAGCCAAAGTGCCTTCGAGCAAAGTTTGATTTGCGGTTATATTTTTAAGATTAAAATTCGCACCCACCGAAGCCGTTTCTTGAGTTTGAACGTATTGGGCTAATGTTTTCAAAACATGCATCGATGAATTTCCAGAGAGTGATTCTTTCTGACTTTCAGACAAATAACGCGCGATAAACTCATACTCATTTTCAAAGGCATTCTGATTCATCAAAGTTTCAAAAATCAAAGCCGTCAATCGTTCATCTTGCGAGTAAAAAGCGCCATCGGTTTCACTCCAAAACCCGTAACGATCTTCTCTTTTATAGCTTTGAGTAATCGCGGTTAAATACTGTGTCTTAAGGGTTTCTAATGCTGGCGATAAATCCCCAAGTTTCTGAGCCGTTCGAATCCAACGGATTTTCCCTTCTAAAGAATTAGTATAACTTTTTAAGAAGTCTAAATCATTCACCCCGAACCGATTGTAATCTACTAGTACTGAAGCCGCATGAGTTCTTGAAATTGGATCAGGACACTGCCAGTTCAATCCATCGTCACACGTTTTAAAGAGTTCAGTTCTCAGGAAATCTGCAGATACGCTTAAATGCTCCTGATTTAAAGGCATATTATTTTCAGCCAATAAGGGGGCGTATTCCAATACTTGTGTTGTCACCCAGAAGTTCGCACGATTTGAATCTTCCCAAAAAGCGTAACCACCACCTTCAATAAAACTTTTTTCAATTTGATCCCGGGTTTCAACCAGTTCATCAAGCGCTAAATTTGGTACTTCACGGTTCAAAGATTTATCTAAGTTGTTCTGATAAATTTTAGACACAAGTAAAGACAAACGTTGCTCGGTGCAGCCATAGTTAATTTTTTCAGCCACATCAATCAATGTTTCAAGCGAGTTAGAAAGCGATGCAAAAATTTTAACCGTTAAGCTTGAGTTGATCGATTTTGGATCGACTAGAGTTTGAACATTATAAGTATTTTCTACTCTCTGAAAATCAGCTGCCGCCAAACTCATGGCCGGTGGCAAAATTTCACGCTCTAAGGCAATAGCATCTTTTAACTGTGAAGCTTCACTTTCAATGGTGTATCCAAAGTTAATCGTTTTAGACTCAAGAGAAGGTTTCACTCTTACAGTAAAATAAACTCGAGCTTCTTTGCCAACACTGACCGTTTTTTCAGAATCCCCCACCACTTCTATTTCAGGTGGTAAATTCAAAGACACCAAAATATCTTCTTTTTTAACTTCACTATCATCGCGATAAACTAGTAAGCCTAATTCAAGTTCGTCGCCAGCTTGAAAGAAATTTGGAACAATTTCCGAAATCAATAAAGGCAATGAGACTTGAAAATCTGAAGTGTTCGTACCAAAAGCATTATTTTTTGTAGCCCCTACCGCAAAGATATTCCAGGTAGTAAGGTTGTCTGGTAATTTGAAACTATAGGTCCCCTTTCCATCAGCGCCAGTTTCCAATTTAGCGACAAATTCAGCCGTATCTCTAAAGTCTCCTCGCGGTTTAAAATCATCCCCTTTACCGCCACCACCACCAAAGCCCATCTCCATTCGGTCGGCAATTTGTCGAACTTCTTCCATAATAGCGGCCATTTCTTTAGCCGACATAAAATTGGCTAACGTATGATAAGTAGAAACCCCGAGTGGCCATTTTCCAATTAAAGACTCCATCAAATCGAGTGGTACTCGAGCTTTCAAAGCCAGCAAAGTTTCATCCACTACGGCTATAGCCACTTCAGCCGCTTGACCTTGGTTTGCGACTTGAGTTTCAACATTCAGCACCACTTCATCTCCCGGACGGTACATCATTTTTTCAGGCGTTACTTTAAGCTGCAAGGTATGACTTGTATCTTCAATTTTAATCGGATGCGCGCCCCACTTAACCTGCATTTCTCCCGCTTCATCAATCCCCTCTACCAGTATTGAAACAAATACATTTGGGCTCATCCAATCTTCCACCACAAATGAAACGGTGCTATTTTCAACGTTAAAATCGAGCGTTTCAAACACTTCGCCACGTTCTAAAGTAGCATGCACTCGCGTTGGTTCAAATTCAGCATTCGGGGAAAACACTTCGACCGTCTCACCAATTTTGTATGTATCTTGATTTGGAAACAGCCATAAAATATTGTTCGTATTATTTTCTCTGACTTGATCTAAATCATTCCCGGCCACCCAGAAATATTTATCGAGCAACGCGAGTCGACCTTTATCGTCTGTGGTTTCAAATTGGAAAATATACTCTCCACCAGAGGTTGGAGCGGTGAAATCAAATTCAAATTCTCCTTTTTCGTTGGTTTTAGTTTGAACCGATTTTACTTCTGTTTCAATCGATTCCCATTCACCATAAAAGTTGCCATCTGCATTTTTTCTTTCATTGCGAACCCATTTCGTTTGTAGCAATCGCAATTTAACTGGAGCCGAAACGATTAAATCACCCGTTAAGTTTTTAACCGAACCGCCCAGTTTTGCGGTCTCTTGTGTGGCTAAGAAATTTGGAATCGCTTTCAGCACGATCTCTCGATTTGCGGTTTCAAATGGAATTGAAATTTCGGTAGAACTTTGTTCAGCATCACTCACATTTACGGTGGCATTGAGCGTTAACAAGTTCCAATCAATATTGGTTAAATCCAAATCCTTAAGCTCAATTTCCAAAGCAAATTCACCATTCTCATCTAGCAAAGCTTCTCCAGATGTAATCACTTTATCTTTTCTTGTTTGTGGTCCCCAGCACCAGAAACGACATCTTTCATTCCCAAATAAAGTCACCGTGTAATTTAAAGGTTTGTTAGTAATGGCTCCACCAAAAGCATACTGCGCACTGATTTTCGCGGTTAAAGTTTCCTCTAAAATGGCGGTCGTGTCAGAAAAAGAACTCTCGATTAAGAAGTTTGGCTTTCGATATTCCTCAACCCAAAAAGGCGTTTCCATACTAAAAGGAGACGTGCCGTCAGCATTCATAATATTAAAAACTAAGCGGTAATTCCCTAATTTAGCAGCTTCCGGAATCATATATTCCCCATTAAAGCTACCAGCGGCTGACACGCCCTTAAAGCGGTCAACTTCATTGTATTCTGGGTCAAAAACCACTATTTCATAATTTAAATCTAGTGCACTATCGCTTACGGGTTTTAAGGGAAAATTTTTACCAAATAATTGGAGCTCCCGAAGCAAGCCTTTGAAGTAAATTTTTTGGTTTGGTTTGTATAAGGGACGATCGGTAAACAGCGCTCCCGAATAAGTTTGGCTGTATTGCCAATCACCAAATTCAGCCTGCGTATCCCACGGGCTCATGCCTTGATTAAACTGTGGTGTACCGTAACCGACTTTATCCCCGCTCGTGACTTTTACACTTTTAAATTGTCCCTGTGGAATCATCGTTTCATAACCACTTTCAACGCCATTTACTTGGTTGTAACGTCGTTCTGTTTGCCAATCTCCTACAAAAAACTCCATATTTAAAGCCTCGGCTAAAGCCGTTTCACCAGGATAGGGTTGAGCGTAAACTTGGACTTTATCATTAGGAGCACTTTTAATTTCAACCGAAAAATCTGAAACAAAGAAACGCGTTTCAAAAGAAGCAAACCGATTATCTTCTTTAAAATCTGCTACCACATTTAATTTGTAATTCCCTGGTATAATTTGGCCCTCAGTATTAAAAATTTGTGGAAACTGATTTGGTAAATCCAGCGTCCAAATTTTTCTTTTTTTCAAAGAACCTGGAATCGGATAGGTTTTAGTTTGTCCATTAAGCGACACCGTTAATTGAGTGGTGTTACCACCATAAACAAATGTTGGTTCAAGTTTGGCGTCACGAGCAAAAACGGTGTAGTTCGCCGGTATATAAACCGGACTAAAAAAAGTTTCTAAGTTGGTTTGAAATTTGAACGGCACGTTAGATTTCAAATTTCGGCCAGCGGTATCTGTAAATCCAGGCTTAAAACTAATTTCGTATTCTACTTCAGGATCCCACGCTCCATCTGGCGGGCTTAAATAAAAGTTTTGGCTGTCGTAGCTGTTTTCCACCCAGTATTTAAGGGCTTCTTCTACTAATGAATTTTTTGGTTCTGGTTTAATCACTAAATTCTCGGCAAACGTTTTACTTGAAACCAAAGACGAAAAAGTAAACACAGCGGATCTTTGATGAAAAGGTGGCGCTTGAAATTGAGAAAGTTCAAAAGGACCAGCGGTCGTAAATTCTAAGTTTATAGGTTCTTCTAATGGCAAAGGTCCATCTATGGAGTAACTCCCTGGAGCCGCAATCGTTAACGTATATAAAGTAGCTTCAGGCCAAGAAGACTGTGGCGTTAAGACTAAAATCGATTTATCGGTTATTTTTTCTTCATTTTCATCGATTTTGGTTCCATAAGTGATGTCTATTTTTGTCGGCGCTATAGAGGTCAAACTAATGGCTTTCTCGAGCGATCCTAATGAAACTTCTTGGTTAAAATTTAAACGAATAGGTTCTTTAGAGACCAATAAATCCGTGTCACTGCTATTCAAACTTAAACGCTCGGTCTCAAAACTGTAAGAAAAGTCAGCCAAAATTTCTGGCGTAGCCCCTAAAGTATATTTGGTTGAAGGTTTCCAAGGCTCTAGCGGCTGAAACATAATTCCACTTGTTCCAAGCGTCCGCCATTCCCCTTCTTGCTCAGGGCTAATCGTTATATATTTCCCTAAAAAAGCTTTCGCCTGTTGTTGATTTTGTAAGGCTAATACGGGTTCTTTCCATAACAGCGTGATTGGCGTCAACCCTTTAACATTTGTTGAATTTTCTGCTGGAGAAATAAAATCAATTTCTGCAGGATTTTCAAAATTAATATCGGCTAAGTTAATTTCAATCTCGGCTAGATCTTTCAGGTCTTGTGCGCTCGGTACTTTGTCACAAGCCACTAAAATAAAGCTGACCGCCATTAGAACGAACTTTTTCATTGGGTTTGAATGATTACAATGCTTCAACCAGAATGTGAACTAAATCGCTGTCACCGTCAAGCGTTCGCACTTCAAACGCATGCATTCCAACCGATAAATTTTCAAATATAGGAGACGTTTGAATCGCACCATTGTGACGATACTCGGTCACCTGGCTCTGCGCCCCTCGGGTTTGAATCAATAAACTAGAACCCTCGGCAAAAACATCGCCCTCTGCCGGATAAACAATTTGAAAGGTTTCTGGTAAAAAAGCCTCAACTGTATTTAAGGCTTTTAACTCTTTTGGGGTTAAAAAAACGGGCACTCTTTCCGAACAATTAGTTTCACCCGGTCGGCGACAAACCCTACTTAAGGTACGATTTCCTTTAAAAATAAAGTCAGTTCGTGGCTGATCGCGGTGCAAGCGCTGCATGACTCGTTGCCAAATCGGGCCCGCGCCCTGCATCCCAGAGCTAGCTATCATCGGAGCCCCATTCGCATTTCCAACCCAAACCCCTACTGTGAATTGAGGGGAAAATCCAACAACCCAATTATCTCTAAAGGCTTGAGAGGTCCCTGTTTTACCACCACTTGGGAAATCAAGTTCTAAACTATTCCCCCGGGAAAAATTTTTCCAACGGGCTTCATTGTCACTTAAAACCTGTTGCGCCCACTCGGCACTGTCAGTGGAAAATACTTTTTTCACACCCGTTGGCGCGGGTTCATATATAACTTCACCATCGGTCGTTTTTAAAGACACAATAAAATTTAAATCTCTCAGTTCGCCTTGATGCGTAAAAACAGAAAAAGCTTGTGTGACAGAAAGTAACGACGCCTGCGCTGAACCAAGCACTAAAGAAAGCCCAAGATCATCTACGCTTTCTTGCAGATTAATTCCCACCGATCGCAGCAAAGCATAAAAGTTCCCAACGCCAATTCGGTTTAATAAATCAACAGCGGCTATGTTATATGAATTTGCCAAGGCTTCTCGAAAACGAACAGATCCGTTTTCTTCTTCAATATTAAAATTTCGCGGCAGATAACCTTCGGGGAAAATTGTTTTTTGGTCATTCAAAGCTGAGGCCGGCGATAGGCCTTTTTCTAACGCTAAAGTGTAAAGAAATGGTTTTAATACTGAACCGGTTTGTCGCACCGAAGTGGCCAAATTAACCGCCCCATCAATAGTGTCATCAAAAAAATCAGGGCTACCAACCATAACCCGAATATTGTTTTGACGATCAAGAACAACTACAGAGCCGTTAAAAAGCTTCTTACTTTGTTGCTCACGCTTAATCACCTCTTGCAGAATATGAAGCGTATCTTGGTATAAGGTTTTATCTAAAGTGGTGTAAACCTTAATTTCAGTATTGGGTAAATTTAATTCCGAAAGTTGATTTTTCACCCAAAAAACAAAATGAGGCGCAATGATAAAATTTTCTATATGAGGTTTGATCACTAAAGGCTCAGCCGTCCAAAAATTGAAATCTGTTTCAGATATAAGCGTCCCTTCACGCAACCGGCGCAACATTAAATTACGTCGCTCCACCGAAAGCTCAGGGTTAGAAATTGGATTAAACTGGCTTGGATTCTGAACAATTGCTAGCAAAGTGGCCATTTCGCCAATTGAAAGTTGGTCAAGACGCTTAGAAAAATAATGATCCGCCGCCCCTGGGAAACCTTTTACGTTATAACCCAGGCTCACTCGGTTTAAATAATCATTTAAAATTTCGGTCTTGCTGAGTTGTTGCTCCAGCTTAAAAGCCCAAAAGGTTTGACGCATTTTATACCACCAATTTCGAGACTCAGGCTCTAAGTAACGAAGACGTGCTAATTGCATCGTAATCGTTGAAGCCCCTGAAACCGTCGAACCCGCTGCTAGGTTCTGAGTTGTGGCTCTAAGCAAAGCTTTAAAATCAACGCCTGCATGAGTTCTGAAATTCTGATCTTCCAGCTCTATAATGGCCGCCTGTAAAAATTCTGGCAACGCCTCTGATTTATCTTGAAACGCGGATTCTTTATAAAGCAGTTCTCCCGCTCTATCATAAAAACTGAAAGACTGTTTAGAAAGTTCAGTTTTTGGTAAGGGCATTCCCCATACTAAGCCAAAAGACAGGATGATAAGGCTTAATAGAGCCAACACAGTTTTCATAGTTTCATTTAAGCGGCTCAAATTGTTAAGACAAGTATTTTAATAAATAAATAATATATTTGCATGTATTGTAAATAAAATGTATAATAAAATATAATTTCAAAATAAAACAACAAAAATGAAATACTCTAAAACTCTAGTCCTTGCCATGTTGCTCGGTTTCAGCACGCTAAATTTAGCCACGGCTCAATCTGAGGAAGAAGATCCACTAACTGGATTTGACGATTTATTCGAAGCTATTGAACAGATCGAAGAAGAAGGCACCAGCATGGAAGCGGGTGGAGAAACTTCTGAAACAATGGAGACAGTAGAAAGCACTGAAACAACAGAAACCACCGAAACCACTACTGAAGTTGAAGTTACATCTGAAACGAGCACGGAAACCGTCACCGATAACAGACAAAAGATTGGAAGTCGTTTGTTTCCGAAAGAAATACCAGCCGGCAAAGAAACTCATATTCTTTACACTATTCCAGGAGCTATTGCCTTCCGAGGTATGACATTTATGCAAATCGATTCAGCTTTGTTCTTCAATAAATTCCAAAAATGCGACACGCCAGAAACGGACGTAGTAACCAACAAACTGGCTCGACTAAAAATTAGTCAAGGCGCTCCACTTGAATGTCGAGAAAGCATGAAATACCAATTTGCTCCTTACCGAACCTACAGAGCCAACCGGTAATTTATAAATTCAATCACAAAGAAAAGACCGTTCTATCTGAACGGTCTTTTTTATTTAGGTTTCAACTCTTTCTATGTGTGCCCCAAGGCTATTTAAATTTTCTACAAAGTCTTCGTAACCACGATCTATGTAATCAATATTGGTGACCTTTGTGTATCCTTCAGCAATTAAGCCAGCCAGTACCATCGCCGCTCCGGCTCGCAGATCCCAGCTTTGGACCTCAGCCGCTCTTAGTTTTACTTTTCCACTAATTCGCGCTTGATGCGGATTCAAGATTTGTACTTTTGCCCCCATTTTTTCAAGTTCAAGCAAATAGGTTAAACGGTTTTCAAAAAGTGTTTCAAAAAGCAGTGAATCACCTTCACATTGAGTCAGCAAAACGCCTAAAGGGCTTTGTAAATCGGTGGAAAAACCCGGATAAATAGCCGTTTGCACCTTGGGAATCGCTTTTAAATTTGGACTTGGCAACACATGAAGCGCATCATCGAGCATTTCAAATTGGGCCCCTAAGCGTTTAAGCAAACCATAAAATGAAAATAGTTCACGGTGATTCACATTCTTAATCATCAGCTCCCCTTGCGTTAGTAACGCGGCTATCGCGTAAGTCCCTACCAGTAAACCGTCAGTTGGAATGGTGAAAGTTCCCCCCTTTAGCATTTTAGTCCCTTTAATTTTAAGATGATGCGTTCCGATTCCTTCGATCATCGCCCCCATTGAATTCAGCATTTCAAGCGTCGCGCAAACATGAGGCTCCGCTGCTGAAAAATAAATCTCTGCCGTATCATTTTGGCCGGCTAAAAACATAGCCAGGTTCTCGGTTCCAGTAACCGAGGCTTCAGATAATAAAATTCTTTTGCTCTTTAAATCTTCACGATCAAAGGTTGCCTTTAAACTATCATCACTTTCTTCTACCTCAGCCCCTAGTAATTGTAACCCATCGGTATGAATATAATTCGAACGAGCTCCAATTACACATCCCCCTGGCATTAAAATTTCACATTGTCCAAAGCGACTTAAAATAGGCCCCAGCATTAACAGTGAAGCTCGAAATTTACGAACATCATCTAAATCTGCCAACCTATCTAAATCTACTTTCTTCGCTTCAATTTCTACTTTTCGTTCGGTGGGGTAACGATTAACGCTCACACCAATATCTTCAAAAATAGTCAGTAAGTTATCAATATCGGTAATATTTGGTACTTCTAAAAAAGTACATTTTTCAGGCGTGAGCAAAGCTGCACATAGCATTGGGAGCGCCGCATTTTTCGCCCCATTAATACGAATTTCACCTGAAATTTTAGTGCCACCTTCAATTTCAAAATAGGCTCTAGGCTTTGCAATTCTTGGTTTGTCATCTCGGTTCATAAAGGTAATCAAATTATCACCGCCCAGCTTATAAAGCTTTCTGATAACTTCTTCGTTTTTAGGCGTGCTGCTTCCATCCATCCAGTGATGAATGGTTTGTCGGCTAACGCCTAAGTTCTCCGCTAGCTCTTTTGGTTTCCATCTATGATTTTCAAGCCACCCTCTAAAATTAGTTTTAAATTCTATATGCATACCATACATTCTAATGAAAAATTAACTCTAGCGTCAAATTTTTTAAGCCACTTCCCTACTTATAACTAAAAACAAAAATACTAGTCAAAAATATAAATATAAATACATTTAATATATGAAATATTTTTACTTGTATCTGGCTCTCGTTCCAGTTTTTTTCATCATAGATTTTTTCTGGATAAATTTCGTCGCAAAAGATCTTTACGCCAAATATTTAGGCGATTTAGTACAAATAAATTATGTCCCAGCCGTTCTGTTTTACTTGGTTTATATAATTGGAATTATTCTCTTTGGAGTGCAACCAGGACTTAATTCTGGTCAGTGGCAGCAAGCACTAATATGGGGGGCTTTATTTGGTTTTTTCACCTATGCCACTTATGATATGACCAATTTAGCCACCTTAAAAAATTGGCCTATGAGTGTTTCTTTTTATGACATGATGTGGGGCACCTTTCTCGGTGCATCCGTTTCCTGTATTGGATATTTCATAGCGACCTGGCTAAAAATTTAACATGTTTCTAATTTTAAAACTGGCTTGCGGCATTTGGATTATACAAACATTAGCCTTCGGACTTTCCATATGGTTAAAACGAAACTCAATTGCCGATGTATTTTGGGGCTTTTCCATAGCGGTCGTAGCAATTGCAGCCAATTACTCTTTTATAATGTATGTGCTCAAAATAAATCCTTACTTAGCACTCTTCATACCTTCTATTGTAATCAGCGCACTAATGGCCATATGGGGATTAAGACTTACCTACCACATTGGTATCCGTTTCATTAAAAAGAAAAAAGAAGACCCACGTTACGCGAAAATGAGTGAAAGTTGGCAGAATTATTATCTCCGCTCTTACTTGCAAGTATTTTTGCTACAGGGCGCATTAATGCTGGGTATGATGTCGGCTCTAGTGGTAACTATTTTATATCCAGCAACGGTTAATATTTATTTACTTGGAGCTGGGGTATTTGTTTGGGCGTTTGGTTTTCTTTTTGAAGTCGTGGCAGACCAACAATTAACTAAATTTGTAAAGACCAAAAAACCTGGGGAAATTATGAAAAAAGGACTCTGGCGTTACAGCCGACATCCGAACTATTTCGGTGAAGTCGTTAGTTGGTGGGGTATCTGGATCATTACACTCAACACGCAGTACTGGTGGATCGCATTTCTGACCCCTGCCATTATTACTTTTCTAATTTTAAAAGTATCAGGTGTACCTATGGCGGAAGCTCATTATGCCGATAACGACGAATTTCAAGAATACGCTAAATATACCAGTAAGTTTTTTCCTTGGTCCCCTAAACGGTAAACACTTGATGGCTTTCATCAAGAAACAAAGCCGTTGAATAAACGGCTTGCCAGTGAAAAGTTCCGTGCACATCCGAGTTAAAAAAAACAAGTTTATCAGATCCTCTACAAGGCTCATTTCCTGAAACCCGAAATTTATTACCTAAAGTTCTTTTTCGAATCACATGCGTGTAGGAGCGCCATTGCCCCCCTACCATTATGCCTTCTATGGGAGTACATTGATCTTTAGTAATCGTAACACCGCTAAAGGGCTCATAATCAATTACGTTTATAGATTCTTCTACGTAAATCATTCGCTGCCTTTCAGGCTTTGCATCAACCGGTAACTGATCTAAACTCATAGTTTTAATTTTAAAAACTTATAGCTAAATACAAAAAAACTACAAAATTCAATTTATTAAAAAAGCCTCCACAAAGGAGGCTTTTTGAAAACTACAAAACCTATAATTCAAACTTATGGCCACAAAATCATCATCTCAACGTATTCTGGGACATCTTCTTCAGCGATTACAGAATTTCCAAAACGAAGCTTTCCTAAATCACCATCCATAGGCGCGTCAAATTCAATCAGGGCCATAAAAGGAATCATATCATCGCCTTCCATCGTTTCGTAGGTGTCTCCATCAAGTGGTTCTAGCCAAGGCCCCGTACCATACCATTCTTTAATAATATCATTGTCTAGAGTCAGCAGAGTAATCGGGAATGAACCTTCAAACATCCAGTCTCGTCGAACCGTTCCACTAATTTCTAAAGGCGATTGGATCGTTTCTCTTTCCGATAAATCATCCAGAACAATTACCACGCCATCTTGATTTGAAAGTAAATATTGGTCTTCCTCTTCAAAATTTTCCTCTTCATCGTTATCCATTATATCATCATCATTTTCACCTGTCTCACTTTCCTCAACTGGCACCGGTGCTGGAGGCATATTATCGTTATTACCAGGAGCCGAAACCGTACACCCCGCCAAAACCAGCAGCATTAAAGCTAAACTTAAAGTTTTCATGTTTATAAAAAAGTTAAAAAAATTGTTATTCATTAGTCGTCTCTTCAGCCGAAGTATCGGCTTCAACTTCCCCTTCGTAACCTAAAATTTCCCACACAGATTTTGAACCTGCATCAAGTGGGCGTTTTTTGTTCGCTTCACAAACGATCCCATCTTTATCACGGTCTAAGCCGTGCACATCATTTTCAATCCCCCCACATTCTTCAAACAAAGTCTGCGCTTCCTCTTGGTAAGCAAAATTATCACAATTAAAATTTTCTTTCTTTTCACATTCGTTAATCAACCACATTCCACTCTCTGTTTTGGTAATCATAGATTCTTTAACCGAACCGGTTTCAATCAGTTTTCCTAAATCCATATCAGTTCCCGATAACTCTAAACCGAAAGCCACTAAAACTACCGCGATTAAACCCAAAATCCAAAGTCTAAATTTTTCAAAAACAAAATAACAAATCGCGAGTATTACCAACAATCCAAGCAAAACAAATAAACGCACATTAGTGCTACGTCTTAATTCTGACTTTTTCGACATTCTAAAAGGCTTAATAAATTAAACCTACACTAAACTTTCGTTCGTTATAGTCAAGGGCTCAGGCTCTACGCTAAGAGTAATAACTCGGTTTCGGCGGTTAAAGCGCCAGTTTAAACTAAGCACTATGCAACAACACAATGCGTAAAACGATGAAATCAAAAGCATAACAAAGTCGCCAACAATAAATAACGCGTAAAGAGAACCAATAACCGCGTTTGTAAGCCACACTAAATAAGTGGTGCTGTTGACTCCTGATTTTTCGATCCATAAATCTTTAATGGTTGGAGCAAAAGCTAAAATCGCCACTCCACCCATTCCGGCGTAAGCAAGCATTAATAAAGACGTAAGAATTTCTGGCATGGTAAAGCAAAATTAACAACAAGAGAAAATGTACACTCGGATTGAACCTTTTTGCGTGACCGCAATATCATCAATCTCTGTATGACTGCTTTCTTAAGGTGAAAGCAAAGTATATTTTTTCCCCAGTCGCCGGCGCTTCACGTTGAGCCCATGACACGAATCTGGATTAGCCCGAATTTAGGCTGAATATTTAAACCGTCAAACTTTTTTATTTCTTTTTTTCGCGAGCCTTAGAATTCTTCACATGATCTTTCATGGAAACGGCTTTAACCACTTCTCCAACCGCGTTTAAATCTAGGTCATCTAGCTTTTTAAATCGCACACAGCATTTACCCATATTCAGTTTTTTGCCCGATTTTTGGCTGGCTTCAACAAATTTTTTTTCAATCTCTGGATGGCTGTAAAGCCCCATTAAATAAACCGACATATAATTTTTCTGACTGGCTAAAGCGGCATACATCAAAGGCTTCTTATTGTAAGTATCTGGGTAAATCTCTAAAGGCACTTCGTAGGTAATCATCCCCCAGTTCATAACTTCGGTGTAACCATCAGGCAGGTTTTCTAAAATCACCGCTCGCACTTTTTCTATCGCCAAGCGGCGCTCTATAGGCAAAGATTTTAAATAAGCCGAAACCGATTGAGCATCACTGTGCATCTATCGAAACCAAGCAAATAAGTGATATTTAATAAATCCCCAAAAATTTGGTTTATCGGGTTGAACTAATTGCATCTGGGGCTCTGTCGACAAAGGATTAATATCGGCGCCTAGATTCGTATTACTCGGAACTTCAAGTGGAGAAAAAGCTTTACAGTATGGTTTTCCCATCTGTGAGTTAACACAAGCCATCTCCGTACAAAAAGTTAAAGCTCCATTTTCCACTCCACAAGTATTACAACCGTCATACCAACTAATACAATTTACGGGAATTGAAGGCGAATCATCTTGAGAATAGAAATCACCACTACTGGGGATATCAACCCTTTCTTCTGAATTCCTGCCTGGAGATATCGCAGGGAGCTGGTCATCAGGCTGAGCATGAGCAGGAACTTCATCCTTGGTGAAAGATTTACAATAGGCGGCCGTCGGATTACTCATACATTCACGCTGCGTACAAAAGGTTAGTTTTCCATTTTGAACTCCACAAGTGTTACAACCATCAAACCAGCTTTCGCAATTAGCCGGAATATCCGGTAATACATTTGGCTTGGGGGGGCGTGGTTTTGGAGATATGGGCTGAGGAGTAATAGAGCCCGAAAACGGGACCGATAAAACTAATGGGTCGGGTGACTCCATTAATTTTAAACAATACGGTCTTTCTTTCTCGGAACAAAACTTACGAGTACAGGCTCCAACCTGGCCACTAGAGACCGTGCAGGTATTACAGCCGTCAAACCAACTTAAACAGTTAAACGGCACCCCGCTAGAATCTGGTTCATACGGCAAACTTAATACAGGCGCTCCAGGATCCCAGCCAGGCGCAGCCCCAGGCGCTCCAGAGTCCGTTGAATTGTCATCGCTCTCCTCGTCTTCATACGATTTACAATAGGCGGTCGTCGGATTACTCATACATTCACGCTGCGTACAAAAGGTTAGTTTTCCATTTTGAACTCCACAAGTGTTACAACCATCAAACCAGCTTTCGCAATTAGCGGGAATCTCTGCCATCTGTCTTGGTTTTTCTGATTTCACTTCGTCTAAACATCTCGGTTCATCATAAGTTTCACATGCCATCATCGTACAAGTACTTGAAACTCCATTCGGTTGTTGGGCACAAGTATTACAGCCATCAAACCATCGTTGACAATTAGGCGGCCGCGTAGGGCGTCGAGGCATAATTTGAGGTGAAATGGCGGGCTCGTTTGAAATTTTTTCAACTCGGCAATAGCCCATACGCATAGTGGCACATGTCTTGGGAGGACAAATATAACCTTGATCTGTTTTTTCACAGTCATTACAACCATCGTTCCAAACCTCACAACTATAGGGCACAATTTCCCCGTTATTTGTCATTTGGGATGGATCAAATCTTAAGGCCTGAGCCGTGAAAACAGAACTAAAACTGAGTGCCAATATGAGTAAATATTTCATTAATCAAAACTGTATATTAAAAAACCTGATTGGTAAATATGCCACAGAAACGACGGGCAATAAACCGAAATATTGACGCTTAGAAAAAATAATTCTAAAAGAATAACATGGAAGGTTTTTTACCCAAATGTTTAGGGGCAGCTTGCCCCGTTTCTTGTTGCTCGACTGGAGTGGCGGAAACCGTACAAGATTTTAAATCTTCAGTACGAGCAAGATTTCAAACGACCTTTGAGGAATTAGGAATCGTTTTCACCAATGAAGGCGGCGTTCAAATCAGACAAACCAATTGCGGGAGTGCAGAAGGCCAATGTAAGATTTTAGAGTTTAGCCCAGATATAGATATTCGGCCGTTAGCCTGTAAAATTTTTCCGTATAAACTTTATACCGATCCTCAAAATCGAAATCGAGTTTGGATTAGCCTCAGCAGTTGCCCAGCCACTCAGCCAGGTTTAAAAGCCGAAGAAGCGTTTTCTGTTGAAGTGATTCGGCTGATTAAAGATTATTATAAACAACAATTTGATAGAGAAGTTGAAGTGAAAATTTTTACAGGAGTACAACAAGCTTAACGGGATCCTACTCAGCCGCGATCATCTGGGAGCTCGAAACATCCTCATTCATATCAGGAAGTAATAGAAACTGAGGACACTCAATTAAAAAAACTTCAAACATTTGTTCATCATCATTTAAAGGGTTTAACAATAAGCTTTTAAAAGCTCGATCTAAACCTTGTTCTACTTGTTGGTTAGACACTAAAGCCCGGTATTGGTTTGGCGCTCTGGCTAAACGGTTAAACACAAATCGGGTCAAACGGAAAAACGCGAACAAAGACTCACGATCCACTTGATTAGCTTTACGCCAACTAATTCCCAAACGATCAAAAGCCGATTTAACCACCGGTCCCGCACCATAACAATCAAACTTGTGACACGCCTCCCAGCCGAGTTGATCTAGAATTCCGTAAACCCTACAGCCCGTTTGCAAACAAGTGATGTCTAAATTTGCACAGGCCTCTCCAGACTCACAATTAGATTTATAGCCATCTACTTCTTTTCGGCTTACCGCAACGCAACAGAGTGATTCGCACGCGTTACAATCGGCTGCTAATAAATCTGGGACTTTGATACTCATAATTAAATTTTGGAATGTTAAGGCTTATAAAAAAAATCCCCGCATCTTTTAGAGATCGGAGAGAGTTAAGTTTTCAAGTTAATAAAATGCCTCTTACCGATCGGTTAGTTTTAGCAGTACGAGGTTAAGCACTTGAAAATTCATAAGACTGCGCGATTATTAATTTTTACACTTATTTGTCAAAAACATATTTACTAAAATAAAAAATCCCCGCCGAAGCGAGGATTTTATTTACTAGAAGTTATCAAAAACTACTTGTTTCGTTTTCGTTCGTTTTCTTTCAAAAATTTCTTTCGTAGACGAATATTTTGTGGCGTCGCTTCCACGTATTCATCATCTTTAATGTATTCCAGCGCTACTTCAAGCGTTACCGGAATTGGTGGTGTTAAATTCACCGCTTCATCGGTTCCAGAAGAACGAACATTGGTTAACTGTTTTCCTTTCGTGGCATTAACCGTTAGGTCAGAACCTTGGTTGTGTTCCCCAATAATCATCCCTTCGTAAATTTTTACCGCAGGACCAATAAACAGTGGCCCTCGTTCTTGTAGTTTCCATAAACTGTACCCCACTGATTCCCCCGTTTCACCAGAGATAAGCGAACCAACCATTCGTCGTTCGATTTTCCCCATATGTGGCGCGTAGTGAGAGAAAGAGCTAAACATCGTCCCTTCTCCTTTAGTGTGGATGATGAAGTTTGATCGAATTCCCAAAAGTCCTCGAGCTGGCATTTCGAATTCCAACATCGTGTTTCCGTTTTCAAGCACCATGTTTTTCATTTCCCCTTTTCGTTTCCCCATCATTTCGATAATTTTCCCTGACATTTCGTCTGGTACATTAATCACCACTTGTTCAATTGGTTCGTGTTGAGCGCCATCAATTTCTTGCATTACCACTTCTGGCTGAGACACTTGCAGTTCAAAGCCTTCACGACGCATCGTTTCGATGAGTACTGCCAAATGCATCTCCCCTCGACCCAAAACTTTAAATCGGTCAGAGTTTTCTGGGAATTCAATTTTTAGTCCTACATTGGTTTCGAGTTCTTTTTCTAAACGATCTCGAATTTGACGAGACGTCACTAATTTGCCTTCTTGTCCGGCAAACGGTGAATCGTTCACCATAAAGTACATCGCCAAACTTGGCGGATCAACGGTGATGGCCGGTAGCGGTGTTGATTCTGCGTTTGAAGCAATGGTTTCTCCGACAAAAATATCAGCAATACCGGCAATCGCTACAATGTCTCCCGCGGTGGCGGTTTGAGCTTCAACTCGTTTCATCCCTTGATAGGTAAAAATTTTAGAAATTTTACCGCTCCGTTTAGCGCCATCAGGCTTCAAAACCGTTACACTTTGATTTATTTTAAGGGTTCCTGAATGCACTCGTCCTACCGCGATTCGCCCCAAAAAGTTATCGTAGGCTAAAGTCGCTGGTTGCATTCTAAAGTCAGCCGCGTCGTCATGATCGGCCGCTGGCACGTGTTCTAAGAAAAAGTCGAGTAGAGGCGTAATATCTTTTTTCTCGTCGGTTAGTTCTTTCACGGCCACTCCCTCACGCGCGATGGCGTAAATGTAAGGAAAGTCTAATTGTTCATCAGTCGCGCCCAGTTTTACAAACAAGTCGAAAACTTGGTCTACTACCCACTCTGGTCGGGCGGCTGGTTTATCAATTTTATTGATCACTACCACTACTTTTTTCCCAAGTTCCAAGGATTTTCTAAGTACAAACTTTGTTTGTGGCATTGGCCCTTCGTACGCATCTACCACCAGCACGGTAACGTCTACGGTTCGTAGTACTCGTTCTACTTCTGAACCGAAATCCGCATGCCCAGGCGTATCAACAATATTAATTTTCGTACCTTTATAATTAATGGCCGCGTTTTTCGCGTAGATCGTAATCCCTCGTTCTTGCTCTTGGTCATTACTGTCCATCGCTCGCTCGGCCACTTGAGAATGAGCGTCTTTCATTTCATCCGCTTTTAAAAGCGAATCTACCAAAGTGGTTTTTCCATGATCTACATGGGCGATAATTGCGATGTTTCGAATTTCCATTAAACTTTAAAAATAATCTTTAAGTTTTTACTTGGGAAAGGGGGGAAGTCAAATTGATGAAGACTTCATTAAGTCAATATTGAAAAGTATTGTACACAAATCAAATTGTAGAATATGATTTGAATGAAATTAAAAAAATCAATGACTAATATACTACTCGGAATCATTGAACTACCAAGAGCTCTAACCAAAATGCGCAAAACCGACCGCATTATAAAAGATATTATTGATGAAAAAGGGTTGATCTACTTTTCTAAGCACAAAGAACAAATTTTGAGAAGTGCAGGTCTTTAGTTTATGGAAAGAAAAAAGTATTTAGTTGATGAAACTGTTTTTGTTTATCTTGATAGAGACGAAGATGATATTTGCCCATTGTTGGCTAAATTTTTAGAAGGTGGAAAATTATCGAAGCGAAGAAAAGAAGGCCTAAAGTATGAATTATATATGCCATCTGTGAGCAAATATAGGCTGGGCGGAACCTTTTTTTACAGACTTTCTATATATTCACCAAGAAGAAATAAAGAAGCTCCATTATTAAAAGCAAAACAAATATCTTATTTAAGGTTCAAAGTAGCAAAGCTCTACATTTCTGGCACAAAAAAGCTTATGCCTTGGAATAAATTCTTTTATGAATGGAGAAAAATGAATTTGTACATTGATGCAAATACTAAAAAATCACAGCACATTAAAGAAACTAAGAAGAGAAAGATGCTTCCTAGCGAAGTTATTCCGTTTGATATGTGTGAAATAGCCTTAATAGCAAAAAAAGAAAATATGGAATTGCTAAGCTTCAATACTGACTACAAGTTCTTGTATAAAATTTCAGGTAACCAAGTAATCTTTAGATACGAAAATTTAGTAGAGTTCCTAAAAAGACAAAGAGACTAAAAATTATTAACTTAAAAACATTATTATAGTTTCCCCCGCGCAGGGTTTTCCGATTTTATGTTTTTATGAACGCTAAAACTTTCATCGCAGAAACGGGATGTAATTCACAGCGAATGAGCTCATCCCGGGATCAGTATTAGAAGCCGAATATCGAAGATCCTGAAACAAATTCAGGATGAGATTTAAATATTTTCGTTCGCTTCTGGAGCAACCAGTAAATTTCTAATTTTTAAAGATTCAGCCACATAATTACTACCAACCTTTACTCGCTCTAGTGGCAAGCCAACCGCTTCACAAATCTGGTTCTTTCGCTGATCCGTCTGCTGTGCTTTTTGGCTTTTATGCGAGCTACCATCTAGTTCAATGGCTAATACGGGCTTCATATAACTATCACAGATTAAAAAATCCAAATGCCTAGAACGAATATATCCGCGAAACTTGGCGCGTTCTTTAATTTGCTTTTTCACACCGACAAAATCTTCAATCCGAACTTTGGTAAAAATAGTTAAATTAACTGGCAACTGCCTTTTAAGTGATTCATAAAAAGCTCTCTCATATTTATCCATTAAAGAATTTTTCAAATAATAAGCCTCTCTAAATTTATCAGCGGTTGTTTTATCTTTCTGCTTTTTTTGAAAATACAAAAACCCTAGATAAACGAGGCCGACTAGAACCAAAGCAAAAATGACTAAATAATTTTCCATCAAATCATTCTACCATACCTTTCTCTCTTAAACAAAAACCCTTTATTCAGGCTTGGCGATCCCGGGATGTAATTCACAGCGAATGGGCTCATCCCGGGATCGAGTTCTAAAAAACCCCCGTCATCACTGACGGGGGTTTAATATTTTTAACCAATGGCGAATTTCAGAATGAAATCTAGTTTTGGTTTTCAGGCATGTTGTCCGCTTTGTCCATTAGAGCACCATAGATCATGGTAGCCATTTGTTCACGTGAAGTTTGAGCGCCTACTTCAACGTCTTGACCAAGGTAGAAACCGTGATCCATAGCAACGTCTACGTATTTGTCGTACCAAAGAGAACCTTCATCTCCAATTCGAGTTTCAAACATTGTTTCAGCAATAATTTTGTAAGCTTCTGTCATTCGAATATCACCGGCTGGGTTAAAAGTACCGTCTGGGTAACCTTCAATGATTCCCATTCGTTTAGCCGTACAAATGTATGGCGCGTACCATTCGTCATTTACATCAGGAAAACAACTTGAACCGTAGATATCTTCATCATCCAATTCGGCTTCCATAATAATTTTTATGAATTCAGCTCGGTTGATGCTGTTAGCCGGACGGTAAGAACCATCTGGGTAACCTTCAATAATACCTCGAGCTTTTAATTCTGTAATAGCGTCAACATCGTTATCAACTGTAATATCATTGAAAGGCATTTCTGGCACTTCCATTACTTGAGGCAGTAAAACCGCATCAATTCGGTGAATAATACCGTTTTTCGTTTGAACGTCAGCCATAGTTACTAGGGCGCCGTTAATTCGAACTTCGTTTTCAGCGTTAATCGTCACCAATAATTGTTGACCATTAAGTGTATCAACCATCATGCCATCTGTTAAATCAGCTGCCATAACCGTACCTTGTACAACGTGGTAAGTAAGAACTTTAGCCAGTTCGGCTTCCATTCCAGGTTCAAGTAAAGCGTTAACGTCTCCTTCAACATCAGCAAAAGCCATGTTATCTGGAGCAAACACCGTGTACTTAGTGTTACCGTTAAACGTAGCCACAAGGTTAGCTTGAGTTAAAGCCGCTTCAAGTGTAGAGAAATCGTCTAAGGCCATTACTACTTCAGCAATAGTTTGATCAGAGTGATCGATTGTTTCTTCCATGTTTGTACCAGGCATTAACACCGCATCAATTCGGTGAATAACACCGTTTGAAGCTGGCACATCAGCCATAGTAATTTGGGCACCGTCGATCATGACTTTATCACCATCGATTTCTACCATTAATTTTGCACCGTTTAAAGTTTCGATCATTTGACCGTCTTCAAGATCTTCCGCCATAACACTACCAGCCACTACATGGTATTGTAGAACCGCAGATAAATCAGACTCCATACCGTCCATCATAAGATTTTCAGCAGCAGTTCCTGCTTCAGTAAAAGCCATATTATCTGGAGCGAATACGGTGTATTCATCAGAACCAGCAAAAGTAGAAGCCAAGTTAGCTTTTTTCAAAGCCCCTTCAAGAGTAGAGAAATCAGAAACGCCCATTACGATATCAGCAATAGTCATCTCTTCTGTACTTGGAGGCATAAGCACGGCATTCAATCGGTGAAGAACACCATTGCTTGCCATTACATTTGGATTTGTAATAAGCGCGCCGCCAACTCGAATTTCAGAACCGTTAATATCAACTTCAAGTTTTTGACCTTGAACGGTTTCAATCATTTGACCATCGGTAAGATCATCAGACATAACTTTTCCAGCTACCACGTGGTATTGTAAAACGTTACGAAGTGAAACTTCCATTCCGTCAGCCATTAAAGCCGTTGCGGCTGATCCTGCAGCTGTAAAAGCCGCGTCATCCGGAGCAAAAACCGTGTATTCTGCGTCACCATTAAACATGTCAGCCAGGTCTGTTCGAATAACAGCGGCTTCCAAAGTGTTTAGGTAAGGTCGGAAAACAATGTTTTCAGTCACCGTTAGTTCATCCGCCGCCGTTGGCATAAGAACTTTGTTGATTCGGTGAATCAGTCCATTGCTTGAAGCAATATCTGACGTCACAACCGTAGCGCCACCAATCATAACCGTTGAACCATTGATATCGACTTCAAGTTTTTGACCTTGAAGGGTTTCAATCATTTGACCGTCTACCAAATCTTCCGCCATGATTTCACCGGGAACTACGTGATACAGAAGCACATTTTTAAGTGAAACTTCCATGCCATCAGCCATTAAAGCCGTCGCGGCATCTCCCGCCATAGAAAAGGCGCTGTCGTCTGGTGCGAACACCGTGAATTTACCATCGCCGCTTAGCGTCGTTGCTAAATCAGCTTTTATCACCGCTGCTTCCAGCGTTGAAAAAACTTCCACCTCTACTACGTTTTGAGTAATAGTATTGGTCGAAGACTGAGCCATAGCCACAGCTGAAATACTCAGCATGAGGGCACTGGCTCCCATTTTCGATAACCAAGTCGTCATTTTTATGGGGTTAATAAATAAATAACAAACAAATTGTAATTAAAAAAAAAGATATTGCAAACATATTGCTGCAACCTTAATTATAAATGTATTTAAAAATAACTATTTAAGTATTTTTATATAAATAGCAGAATCAGCTTTAAAGTATCGTAAGAAAGTTCCCCGCTTAACTCACGGTGAATTAAGCCCAATTTCAATCGTCCATCGGAGTCGTAGTCGGCTTCAATTGCATTTTGTTTTAGTTTTTCTACCGTTGTATAAACTATTGTAATTAAGGATTCATCTGGACGCAAAGCAGAACAGTCTAATTGCGGGTCCTCTTTAATTATTTTTTCGATGTGGGTAATAATAGTGCCTTCGCTTAACTCACGGGCGGTAGCGATTTCGGTTAAATTTTTACCCGCTTTGATGAGCACTTTAGTTTGATCATAAGTAGAAACCTTTGAAGCCTTATTAACCACAATCGGTTGCGCGGCTTTTTGACGGTTAAATTCCATCTGCATCGGGTCAGAGGTTCCACCAGTGCGGAAAACAAACTGATCAAAAATAATGTTCAACTGATCATCCGGAATTTTACCAAATGCCACTTCTCCTTCATCCGATAGTTCTTGAAACCGGGCATCGGCTTTTAAAACCAAAGGATCCACAAGTAAAGCATTTTGATTACACCCCAGTAACTTTAGCCCAGACCAACTTTTAACTCGACTCAAGGCCACGTAACCCTGACCAGGCTCAAAGGTCCGACTTAAATCCATCGCCGCTGCATCAAGCGTCATGCCCTGTGACTTATGCACCGTTATGGCCCAAGCCAGCCGCAAAGGCACTTGTGCGTAACTGGCGACGGGTTGATTAAATTCATTCACCACACTCCATTCCGCCGGTTTGGCTTCGATTTGCTCGTCTTCAAACGTTGTCACCAATGGCCAGCCATCTTTCGAGAAACCCGTCACCGTTCCCAGCGTCCCGTTCATATATCCCGCTTCGTAATTATTTTTTACAAACATGACATTCGCCCCAACTTTTAAAACCAGGTCATCTGGCGCTAAGACTGATTTTCTAAGCGTTTCTACCAAAGTTTTATCGCCGGTGGTGGTCGCGTAAAAAAATTCTTTATCCGCCTCCAAGGCTTTTAAAGCTTCGGCATTTACGCTATCGACATCCGCATTGTGCGTATAAAGTTTTATAATAGAACTATCGGGTGGATGTTCCGCGCTTTGTTCTAGTTTTTCCCACAGTAAATCTTGACTGCTATCTGAAAAATCACCCGAGCGAATTTCGTTTAGCACATTGATTAAATCAGAATCACCAGCTCGAAACTGTTCAGTCAGGTAACAAATTTGTAATTGGGCTTCGACCCAAGCCGGACTCATAAAAGCTAATCGCTCAAAACTAGGGCGCCGTTCTTTGCTTACGGGGGGCAACTGAAAAAAGTCGCCACAAAAAATCACTTGAATACCGCCAAAAGCCGCATTTGATTGTTTAAAATACTGTAAGATTTGGTTTACGCCCGCTAAATTATCTTTCGAAAGCATCGAGATTTCATCAATCACCAAAACCTGTACTTTCTGCAGACGATCACGCACTGGTTTCCGTTTAGCGATTTTTTCTAAATCTTGCTGGGTAATAAAATCTTTAATCCCCAGTCCACACCAAGAATGAATGGTTTGCCCTCCAATATGAGTGGCCGCAATCCCAGTAGATGCCGTTACGGCCACGGTAATACCGTGCTCCCTCAAATAAGCAATATACTGGTTCAGTAAATACGTTTTTCCGGCTCCAGCCGAACCGGTCAAAAAAACGTTTTGTCCGGCTTTAAGAATTTTGAGGGCAGTGGCTTGCAACATGGATCGCTATTATGCTTAATGGCAAACTTTAATCAACGAAGGCGATTATTGATCAATTTCCATCAAGCCTTCTTCTGAAAGCATTTCTAACAATGCGTTTAATTCTGCTTCAAAATCCAAATCAACTTGGGCATCTAGTGAGTTACTTTGCCCCAGCATTAAACTTTGTAATGTGTGGCTTTGAAATGAGGTATTGCCTGTTTTTAAACGAAAAATAATTTCAGCCATCTGGCCACGAGTCAGCTCTGAATCAATGGAATTTATGTCTAATGGAATCGCATTTTTACTCGCAAGATAATTAATAAAGCTTTCAAACCATGCCCCATTACTTTCGGCAACCGGCAAGTTCAAACCCTTCGAAATAATCTTGGCCGCTTCTGTCATCAAAACCGCATTCCCCGGTTTAAATGTATTATCTGGATACCCACCAACCACCCCTAAACAACGAGCGTTATCTAAGTAATCCAAATACCAAGCACCCACCGGCACATCAATATAACTAAAGCTCGTTTCACAATTTGCTGGTCGGCCACTACTCTCGACAATAATCTTCACCAATTCGGCACGGTTAATAGTGTCATTCGGTTTAAAAGTTCCATCCGCATAGCCCGCAACAATGCCTTCAGCTTGAACATAAGCAATCGCATCAGCATGAGGATTAAAACCCGAAACATCCGCAAATTGCGCATTTGCGGTGTTAACAATACCCAATAAACCAATAGCTAAAGTTGAAAAAAGTTTCATAGGCTAAATCGCTTAGTTATCCATCATCTCGTCATCACCCATTTCTTCCATAAAAGCGTCTAACTCAGCATTAAGATCTAAATCTTCTGGAATAATGGCAGAAGAATCTAAGGTGCCTCCCGCTAAACGCAGGCTGGTGAGCGTATGAGTCGCTAGTTTAGTTTTACCAGATTTTAATCGATAGATAATTTCAGCCACTTGCCCACGTGTTAATGCCGATTCAATGTTTTCAATCGTCGTTGGTAGTGCCCCTCGAATAGCTAAATTATTGATAAAGCCTTCGTACCAAACATCACTCTTGGTATTGTTTTCAAACTGGAATGCATTTGAAATCATTTTGCTGGCCTCTGTGACCGACACTCCTTGATCGGGTTTAAGAGATCCATCTGGATATCCCCCCACTATATCAAGACAAGAAGAAACTTGAACATAACGTTTGTACCAAGCCTCTGGTATTGTATCGGTATAAGAAAAAGCGCGTTTACATTCAGGCGTTTGCCGATATTCCGCCTCAACTAATATTTTTAGAAGCTCCACCCGGTTTACGATTTGATTAGGACGAAAAGTACCATCGGCGTAGCCACTAACAATGCCGTTTGATTTTACATAAGCAATAGCTTCAGAATGAGCGTGCCGTTGGTTTACATCCATAAACACTGAAAGCTCATCTTCCTTGGTACAGTATGTTTCATCATACCATTCCATAAAAGTTCCCCCCATAGCCGAACACTCAGATTTGTTATTGGCGGTTAAAAAAATCGTGTCCGGCGCAAACGAAAGCGCATGGGTTAAAGTCGGAACACATAAAGTAAATAATAAGGCGATTGTTTTTTTATTTTTCATTTTAATCATTCTATGACTTTAAAAAGGAACAAGCAAAACTTTACTTTTTAAATGGCATCCTTACCGTTAAATTGTAGGAGATGGGAAGAGCGTGACTTGAGTTACCGGGTAAAACTTGTTCCTTGCTTTCAGTCCACTGCAATATTTACTAAGTTTTACTTAAAACATGGCTACCAAATTATTTGTTGGAAACCTTAGCTGGAAAGCTACAAATGACGATCTTCGTCAAAAATTCGAAACCTACGGCGAAGTTACTGACGCTGTAATTATTATGGAAAGAGATAATCCAGGTCGTTCACGCGGTTTTGGTTTTGTTGAATTCGCAGAAGACGCTGACGCTCAAGCAGCGATCAAAGGTCTACACGAAGAAGATTTTATGGGCCGAAATATGCTCGTGAACGAAGCTCGACCTCGTGAAGAGTTCTAATTAAAATCTTTAGATTTTAAACCTAAAACCACGGAGCCCGGCCGTGGTTTTTTTATAGTTAAGTTTGGGCATATTCTTTATAATCTTTTCAAATGAAAAGTATTTTAGTGGGTTTAGCGATCGCGGTTCTGCTGAGCACGGTGGGCTTAATTATACTGGCAACTCGTACTTTTTACCCAAGACATAGAATCATAGCCCTTGGTTTTTTAAGTCTCAGTTTGGCTCTTTTTATTTTTGAAATGCTGAGTCTGCGATATTTACTCCTTTTGGAGGATAGAGGGTTTGGTAATATTGCCTCGGAGTATGGTTTATACGCTTTCATGCTGCTGGGAGGAACGGGCTTTCTGTATATTTTTAATAAGTTCATTTTTCGGGAACCCGGGCCACTCAAAAATCTGACCGGTGAAGAAATTAAAAGTATGATCGATCAAGATGAAGATAATTTGGTCTATCTAAATCAAACACTTGAAAGAATTGTAAAAAAAACCGGTTACTGGAAAACCGTTGACCCAAGCCAGATATCAAAATTAAAAAGAGAAAAGTTACTACAGCAGTGGCAACAATTTGTTGAAGTGTCGTTTGAAATCGACCTAATCAAACAAAGATATAGAGCTTTTTACAAAATTGATTTGTTGCGCAACCCGACGCTGCACACCAATTGCTTTGTTCTCGCTTATGCGGCTTTAATTACCCAGCATAAAAATATTTTAGCGTTAACCCGGAATGTGAACGATAATGAAAATTTGGCAACATTCCTCAATCACCCAAACGAAAACATCGCCCTTCCGGCAAACATTTACAGCCATTTAAAGTTTAGACTAACCCATACCAAAACGTTAATTCGGCTTAATGCAGGCAGAGCGTATTTAAGCCTTTTAAGACCCAATGAAAAACAGCCAGAAAAACTATTAAACTTAATCAACACTGGATTAAAATTTTTAGACAGCCAAATCAGATCCGTTCCAAAAATGATGCTGCTCAACCCGATTGAGGTGATGGAACAAAAAGCGTTTCAAACTTGGTATCCACTGCAAAAAACCGCGGCCGAAAAAATTAGTTACTTGCGTACAGCCAACCGTGATTATTTACTGACGCCAAAAATTTTAAACCCGTTTTTAGATAAACTAGAACCGGGAGACATTTTATTACAGCGCCGAGAATGGCACGCTACCAACTTAGGCATTCCTGGCTTTTGGACTCATCTTGCATTCTATACTGGAACTTTAGAACAAATTGATGAAAAATTTAGCGGTTTATCAGAACTAAAAAATCAATCCGCTAAAACCCACTTAAAAAAACAATATCCCGAGACTTTCCAACAAATGAATCAAAAAATCGGACGATTTTCGCCGAATATCATAGAAGCTAAAAGAACGGGGGTGATTATTAGTATTGTAGAAGAAAGTGCCTTGTGTGATTGTTTGGCCGTCTTAAGACCCAAAGTTACCAAGAGTGAAAAATTTAAAGCAATAGAAAGAGCTTTTAGTTATGTTGGCAAACCCTATGACTACACTTTCGACTTTAGAAATGACAACGCCTTTTTATGTTCAGAAGTAATTTACAAAGCTTACGCTGGCGCGGAAAATTTGCATTTGGATACAGAGCTTATAAATGGACGCCCTGTTTTTAGACCCAATAAATTAGCCCAAAAATTCAGCGAACAAACAGAAGGCAATGAAGAATTAGAATTTGTATTGTTCCTAGAGGGCAATGAAAGAACCGGAAAAGTGAAAAAACAAAATGAAAAAACTTTTAACCAAACCTGGAAACGTCCTAAATGGTATATTTTAAATCAGTATGTACCGTACAAACGAAAACTTTAAAGGTGCCTAAAAGAAAGTTTATCAACCGATAAAACGGTTTGAGTTACTAAATCAATCGTATCCAAAACATCTTTAGTATTACACATCTCTACGCTTTGGTGGATGTGTCGGGTTGGAATGCATATAGACCCAGTAATCGCTCCTCCAGGAACCATTGATTGAATAGCGGCCGTATCGTTTGAACCGCCTGGCACAACCGCCAGTTGATGATTAATCTTACCTTTCTTTGCCTGACTAAGTAAAAAATCTATGAGTCGGCGATCACCAACGGCTCCACTATCAAGGGCTTTGATACCAACTCCATCCCCTAAGCGAGTGCCTGCATCTTGATTCGGTGCCTCAGGCGTATCATAAGCAACCGTCGTGTCTAATCCTATACCAACTTCCGGCTTTAAATGATGCGCAACCACTTTCGCTCCACGTAAACCCACTTCTTCTTGAACGGTAAAAACGGCGTGAAAATCCCATGGCAAATGTGCGTCTTTTAAAGCCTTTAAAACTTCAATCAGGATATAAACTCCCACTCGATTATCTAAGCTCTTAGCACACAAACAATCACCCAAAACTTCCAAATCGCCACGGCGGGTGACACTAGCTCCTACCGAAACTATCTTCTCTAAATCCATTTTACTCATCCCAGTATCAATAAAAAAGTCTTCTAATTTAGGGGCAGCCGCTCTTTCATCAGCCGACATTTTATGAATCGGTTTCGTTCCCATAACTCCTTTCACTTCATTAGATCCATGCACTAAGACTCGCTGTGAACTAAGCGTCTTGGGGTCAAAACCACCTAAAGTGGTAAATCGAATAAAACCATTATCATCAATATGCCTCACTAAAAAGCCAAGTTCATCTAGATGAGCGGCTATCATAATCTTTTTACGCGATTTACCCTTTTTTACTGCTAGTAGATTTCCCATGTTATCAACCGAAACCGAATCTACTAAACCAGATAAATGCTTTAAAACTAAATTTCGAATAGGATCTTCAAAACCAGGAGCCCCAGGAGCGAAACAAACGTTAGCGAGTAACTCGAAATTCAATTTAGCCTTTTTCATATACTCAAATTATAACAAAAAAAAACACCTATTAAAGGTGTCTTAGTTGATTCTCATCAAAATCTTAACGTTGGCATCGACCTACTTTCCCAGGACTATCTCCAAGTATCATCGGCGCTGAAGGACTTAACGGCTGTGTTCGGAATGGGAACAGGTGTACCCCCTTCGCTCCAAATGCCAACGTCAAGATTTCGAGAAGAACAAATATCTCTCAAAATCAGGATGTTTTACATACATATAAGGTGTATTTGAAACACTTACTAAAATTTGCTCATCGCAAATCAAAACAAGCCAAATAAAATACAAATGAAAAATGTTTAAACGAGTAATTAGTATCACTCAGCTGAACCCATTACTAGGCTTACACTTGTGACCTATCAACCTGGTAATCTCCCAGGACTCTTAAAAGAAATCTTATCTTAGGTGGGGCTTCCCGCTTAGATGCTTTCAGCGGTTATCCCTTCCGAACATAGCTACCCGGCGATGCCGTTGACACGACAACCGGTACACTAGAGGTTCGTCCACTCCGGTCCTCTCGTACTAGGAGCAGCTTCCTTCAAATTTCTAATCGCGCACGGAGGATAGGGACCGAACTGTCTCACGACGTTCTGAACCCAGCTCACGTACCGCTTTAAATGGCGAACAGCCATACCCTTGGGAGATGCTACTCCCCCAGGATGCGATGAGCCGACATCGAGGTGCCGAACCAGACCGTCGATATGAACTCTTGGGTCTGACTAGCCTGTTATCCCTAGGGTAACTTTTATCCGTTGAGCGATGCCCCACCCACGTGGTGACACCGGATCATTTTCACCGACTTTCGTCCCTGCTCGACTTGTAGGTCTCACAGTCAGGCAAGCTTGTGCGAATACACGTCCAGGTCGATTTCCATCCGACCTAAGCTTACCATTGCGCGCCTCCGTTACTTTTTAGGAGGCGTCCGCCCCAGACAAACTCCCCACCAAACAATGTCCCCAGACCCGTATCAACTTTCGAGAAAATCTCGTCAAAGGCTGATAAGGGCCAAGGTAAGAGGCCTTTTATATTGAGGGTGGTATCTCACAGAGCGACTCCACAAAACTGGCGTTTTGCTTCAAAGTCTCCCACCTATACTGCACAAAATATAAAAGGACTCAATGTCAAGCTAGAGTAAAGCTCCATAGGGTCTTTCCGTCCTACCGCGCGTAAACGGCATTTTTACCGTTTCTGCAATTTCACCGGGTCTGAGCTTGAGACAGTTGCCCCATCATTACCCCATTCATGCGGGTCGGAATTTACCCGACAAGGAATTTCGCTACCTTAGGACCGTTATAGTTACGGCCGCCGTTCACCAGGGCTTAAATTCGAAGCGTAAACCTCTCCTCTTAACCTTCTGGCACTGGGCAGGGGTCAGCCCGTATACATCCTCTTACGAGTTAGCACGGACCTGTGTTTTTGATAAACAGTTGCAGGGCATCTTTCGCTGCGCCCTCTAAATAAATAGAGGGAGTCCTTATCCCGAAGTTACGGACGCTATTATGCCGAGTTCCTTAAGCTCAGTTATCCCGAACGCCTTAATATACTCAATCCACCCACCAGTGTTGGATTGCGGTACGGTCACAAATTTCATAAGTTTAGACAATTTTCTTGGCACGCGAATCACTAATTTATCTTTTCCGAAGAAAAGCATATACGCATCACGTCTCACGAACTCTACCGGATTTGCCTGGTAAAGCATAAGCTAAACGCTTGCCCCTGAATTCATTAACAGGAATTAGATTTTCCATATGCGTCCTGCCATCACTGAAATTTGCGGTACAGGAATATTAACCTGTTGTCCATCGACTACGCCTTTCGGCCTCGCCTTAGGCCCGACTAACCCGACCATGACTGCCATGGGATCGGAAACCTTGGGTGTACGGCGATGAGAGTTTTCATCTCATTAAAGTTACTTATGCCATCATTCTCACTTGTGGTCGCTCCACCGGAACCCTTACAGGCCGGCTTCAGTGCTCCCACAACGCTCTCCTACCGCGATCAATAAATTGACCGCCCACGTCTTCGGTTATTATCTTAAGCCCCGTTAGATTTTCGGCGCAAAATCGTTCGACCAGTAAGCTATTACGCACTTTTTAAAGGGTGGCTGCTTCTAAGCCAACCTCCTGGCTGTTTAAACAATCTTACATCCTTTACCACTGAGATAATATTAGGGACCTTAGACGGTGGTCTGGGCTCTTTCCCTCGCGGCTACGGCACTTCGCTGTCGCAGCCTGACTCCCTAGACAGTCACATGGGTATTCAAAGTTTGCTAGGAGTTGGTACAGTTATTTCCCGCCCTTCCCCAAACAGTGCTCTACCCCCCATGCTAGTAACTAGAGGCTATACCTAAATATATTTCGGAGAGAACCAGCTATTTCCAGGTTCGATGACAATTTCTGCTCTTACCACAGGTCATCCAAGAGTTTTGCTGCACTCGGTGGTTCGGTCCTCCACGTCGTTTTACCGACGCTTCAACCTGCCCATGGTAAGCTCACCTGGTTTCGGGTCTAGTGCATGAGATAGGCGCCTTTTAAGACTCGCTTTCGCTACGACTACGGCTGAAACTGCCTTAATCATACCCCATACAGCTAACTCGATGGCTCATTCTACAAAAGGCACGCGGTCACCCCGAAAGGCTCCCACTCCTTATAAGTTTATAATTTCAAGATCTATTTCACTCCCCTTCCCGGGGTTCTTTTCACCTTTCCCTCACGGTACTAGTTCACTATCGATCTGATGTTCTATTTAGCCTTAGATGGTGGTCCACCTAGATTCAATCCGGATTACACGTGTCCGAACCTACTCAGGAACACTCTACTGTTGCAAATATATTTCATGTACGGGACTATCACCCTCTGTGGTAGCTCTTTCCAAAGCTTTCTACTATATATAAACAAAAGATATTGAGGTCCTACAACCCCAACCCGAAGGTTGGTTTGGGCTCCTCCCTCTTCGCTCGTCACTACTAAGGGAATCTTTATTAATTTCTTGTCTCCGGCTACTGAGATATTTCAGTTCGCCGACTTCTCTCCATGCACTTAATGGTTTTGGGTGCACAGTACACTGCAAGCAGTGTGGGTTTCCCCATTCGGAAATGTCCGGGTCATAGCGTGTTTGCCAGCTCGCCGAACCTTATCGCAGGCTCCTACGTCCTTCATCGAAAACATCAGTCTAGGTATCCGTTATAAACTCTTATGTAACTTTTTTCATTCGTATATTAAAATATTGGACTTGCTCTGAAAAACAATGAGCAAGTTTCAATAAGCATTCAAATTAACACGTTTCAAACAGATCACGTATTGCAGACACGTCTGTTGAAACAAAATATATGTATGTAAATACATCCGATTTGTGAAAGAACCTGTCTGGGGTGTGTCGCACTTTCTAGAAGTGGATTCAAGAACCAAACAGCTGGCCGATCTTAGACAAGACTCAAGAACCGTCAAGAGGAAAATGAGAGAATTTTAGTAGAACCCAAAACTGATCCAGTTAGCAGATTGCCGCCAGGCCTTAAGCAAAAGGATTCTGAGGATTTAATTAAAAAAACCATCTCCTAAAAAAAACTTTAATTCTCAATATTTGATCGATTAGTGTGATCGCCTGAAGCTAAATTTTTCAGTCTTATTTCGGGGAAACAATAATTGTTTTAGAGGCATTAAAATTACCTCCTAATTAATGTCCCTTATTATATAAGTGTAAACGAACTCAAAAAATCAAAGCCCTCATATTTAGGAACTCTTACCAAAACCTGCAATAACTTCCTTGCCCGAGTCCAACTCGATCTTTATAGTTCGAAAGAATTTAAAACACCTTTATATGAATCGATTTTTATCCTACATTTTATTCCTCACTTTAACGCTTACCAGCTTTTCTGAAGCGGCTTATCGTGACATCCCCGAGTCATCAAGACTTACTCCAACCCTTAATCGTTTGATTGAAAATGGAGCCCTAGAAGGCGAAGGCTTTTTCCGAGCCGACAGCCCCATTCCGCAAACAATGTTTTGGCAAGTAATCACTGCCGATACAGGTTTTAGCCCAGAGTTTGCCACCTTTGAAACACCCGTTCCGGCTGGAGTTGATCCAGAATCAGAAGAAGCTCAATATTTAAGAGAAGCTATTCGAAGAGGCTGGCTAGATGCAGATGCCCCATATAATGGTCTAGCAAACATTAAACGAAGTGAGGCCATCCGCATCATCATTGAAAGCAAAGGCATAATGGCTCCAAAAATGGTTTCTTCTAAATTTCGAGAAATCTCATCAGGTGTTTCAAGACTGGCCAAATACTACCCTCATATTGAAGCGGCTTATGCTTCTGGCATGTTAAAAGATTTTCAAGTTGATCCATTTCGTCCTCAAGAAGATTTAACCCGACGCGAACTTATTACTTGGATTGAACAATGGACGGCAAACGGTTCTCAAAAAGTTTCAACCATAACTCCTGCGGCTCAAAATAATCGGTCTGAAGAATTCCCTTACCAAAAACGAACGGCTAATCAACCCACTCGCAGTACAACCCCTGGCATAAAAATTGAAAGCACTAATCAAGGCTCACTGAACTTAAGCAGTAACAACAGCTTAGATATGCAGGTTTGGGATGCGGTGATTTCTCAAATTGAAAGTAAGTACAAATTTTCTGAAAACTTAAACGACGAAAAACGAGCCGAAATGATTAATGCTGGAATCGCCGGCCTCGTTGAAGCCCTCGATGACAAGTACAGTAATTACGTAACGCCTGATAAATCCGATGAATTTTTAGAAGGACTAGAAGGCGAATTTGATGGTATTGGAGCCTACGTTGAAATGATCGACGAAAACTTCACCATTACCTCCCCTATTAAAGGAAGCCCCGCCGAAAAAGCCGGACTTAAGGCCGGCGATATTGTGAAAGCCGTTGATGGCGAACTGGTAACTGGTTTAGGCGTTCGTGAAATTATTGCCAAAGTGCGCGGCCCAAAAGACACGAAAGTAACCCTGACAATCTTTCGCGAATTTGAAGGCGCTAAAGACTACGTCGTTACCCGAGGCCACATCACGATTCCAGCTTTAACACTCGAATTTAAAAATGGTGTAGCGGTTATTGGTTTACATCAATTTTCACGTACCAGTGGTCAAGATTTAGCCAAAATGATTACCACTGAAGTTCTGCCCAAAAAACCAAGAGGGATTGTGTTTGATTTAAGAAACAACCCAGGTGGATTTCTAACCGCCGCTGTCAGTGTGGGTGAAATCTTCTTAAAAGAGGATCAAGAAATCTTTACCGTTGAATACAAAGACCGCGAATCGGTTTATAAAGCGGATGGAAATGGAGAACTAGCGAACTTCAATGGAACCATGGTTTTCTTACAAAACAAAGGTTCAGCCAGTGCCTCAGAAATTTTAACCGCTATGATTAAAGATTATGGCATTGGTCAAATTATGGGAACGGCCTCAACCGGCAAAGGAACCGTGCAAGAGATTGTCAGTTTCACCAATGGCGGAAACTTAAAGCTAACGGTTGCTAAATGGTTAAGCCCTGATGGAAATTGGATTAACGATATTGGAGTACTTCCAGATGTTGAAATCACAGATCCAACCGCAGAAGAAAAAGCTCAAGAGCAAGACCGACAATTAGACGCGGCCATACAAGCAGCGTTACGATAAAAGTCAGCCGTTACAAAATGGATAAAAACCCAAATCATTTTCTGATTTGGGTTTTTTAATTATCGAACCGTAAAAGGAGAACCACTTTGACTCACACTATAGGGATTCGAATTAACCGATCCGCCCACAATGCTACTGGTTTGATGCAAAAAGAAACTTATCATCAACAAACAACCCAAGAACGCTAAAGCTATACCCGTCCATTGGAACGCCAGCTTAATATGACTCGCTTTTAGATTTTCGAGCAAGAATAGGAAACCTTCCTTTAACCAAGCTTTTGATTTAAGTCTGACTTTTTGGCCTTGCAGCTTTTCGTCTAACTTTTTATCGATCTCGGGGAAATGCATAAGCTTCGCCCCTAATTCAAGAATAATACTGACACTAAAAAAGAAAATTGCCGTGCCAAGCAAGGCATGTCCCCCACTCATTTGATTATAACTCCAAGCAATAATAATACCGCAGACAGGAATAATGATATACGAAATATGGCCAGCAATAATTTTTTCAATAATGCTCGCTCCAGGAAAAGCTTGTACTAAAGCCGACTGAGGTGGCACTGATACTTGTCTCTGCGAAGCATTGGCTATGTTCATTACTTCATGCGCCATCACCACCGCTTGAGTGGTTTGCTCCATTTCCACCGTCATAGCCTGACCCGTTTGCGGGTGATGTGTAGTAAGCTTCACTTTTTTAGAATGCGTTTGGGTTGGGGAACTTGGCATCGACTGCATAAAGGCTTGCAGTGTTTGCTGTAAATCAGCCTCCGCTGTTTGAGTGCTTTTCATGAGTTGATTATTAAGATGTTAGCTTGTTTTTGTCAATCAACAATCGGTCACAAAAAAATACTACCCCTCGTTTGATTACAGATGTGCCAAAGTCAATGAACAAAAAAATTGACCAACAAACATCATTCATTACCCTAAATAAAGATAGACATGAACTCGAAAACCAAACACACCGAAATCAAAAAAAACAATTTATTAAACCTATAACACCATGTGGAAAGAACTAATTCTCGGTGTTACAGCGATGTTTAATCAAGGGAGTGATCAATATTTTCACGCTGAAGCTTTAACCTTGCCCGCCGGAAACATTACCATTAAGACGCCGTTCGAATGGAACGCGGTAACTTTAATGACGCCCGACGGAACCCCTTTACCAAAAATCGACTACCATGTGAATGAAAACACGTATCCTTGGTATCAAGCCGAAGGCGCTGAAGGAGGCACTGAAGCGGATCTGCTAGAGCTTCTAACCTTTGGAAAGCTACAAACCAGTTTGAGTCTTTCAAACCCTGAAAATATCGAGGTTGTCGCACATTTCTTTAACACAAAACGTGAAGGCGAAAATCTAACCGCTCGTTTCGACGCCTTTGATGATGACAGTTATGACAATCCTGAAACGGGCTTAGCACATACTTCTTTAAAGCCAGAATACATTACTCGTGAACAATGGGGCGCCGATGAAAGCTTGAGAATTTGGAACCCGGAACGAGGCTTTAGAACTTCAGTCCCGGAGGCCGTTGGTCTTTCTAAAACTTTAAGACCTAAAATTGTCGAACAATTTGATGCCCAAGGGAATCGGTTACGTTGGCCGTTAGAGGAAAATCAAACCACCAGAAAATTCATCGTGCATCATACGGGTGAAGTCACTGACGAAACCCGCGACCCAATGGAGTTAATGAGAGCCATTTATTACTACCATACTGTTACGCGTGGTTGGGGTGATATTGGTTATCATTACGTAATTGATAAACAAGGAAATATTTACGAAGGACGAGCCGGTGGGGCTGGCATGGTTGGCGCTCACACGGCACTGCATAATTTGGGTTCAATTGGGATTTCATTAATGGGAAATTTTCAGTACGAAGAACCAACCCCAAATCAGCTTAAAGTTTTAACCCTAGTACTCGCCGATCACGCGAATCGATTTAATGTTGATCCAGCCGCGCGCAGCTTCTGGCTAGGCACAAATTCTTATAACGTAAGTGGACACAACGATGTCGCTCGTCAGGGTTATGGAACCGCCTGTCCTGGGAAAAATCTAAGCGTATTGCTGCCAGAAATTAGAAAAAAAGCCAAAGCTTTGGCCACGAGCTTTAAAACGACAGACGCCAAAAGTGGTTTAGACTTTCTTAGTAAAAGCCGTAGCGCTCCGCGAATTCAAAGACGTGTCACCACCACAGATGCCGTGAGTGTAAGCCCAATTGTGCTGAGCTCACTTCTGCAAACAGAACTTTTAAAACGTGGGGAAACCACAACACTTGAAATCAAAGTTAAAAACCAAAGTAAAGTTACCTGGAAACGAGGCGAAAAACTGAGTGTTTCAAACATTCCTCAGGGCCTAAAAATCACCAGCTTTATTGCCATTCAAGAAATTGAACCAAATGATACCGGCATATTTAAAGCGAGAGTGTTAGTTGAAACGACTCCAAATGGTAACTACCAATTACAGCTCATTCCAAATATAAAAGCACTGATGGATGAGAAAGTTGAAACTGACTTGCCTCAGTTTACCTTCCCGATTCAAATTTCAGGTCATAAAGAGGCTCTAAGCAGAGTTGAAACCAGAACCCAAGCCATTACCAGCAGCGCGGCAAACAAACCAAATCCAGTTACCAAAATAGCCGATCAAAAATTCAAAGAAGCCAGTGCTTTAGAATTTGGACCACAAGTAAAAATCAAGCTGAGCTATTTTGATGGAAACTACGCAATCTTCTCGGCAAGTGATACGCTTGAAGTTTGGTCAAACGGCAAAATGGTCGCTCAGTACGATAAAGACGAGGACGTAAGACTTTTACCAAAAGACGAAGTAAACGCTTTTGATATTGTTGGCACCGATGGACGATTAACCGTTGAGAATCCACAATTCAAAACTAATGGAGTGATACAGGTTAAGAACTATGATCGAGGCTTAGGTTCTGTTGCCTATAATCGCTTTAGACAGCAAATTAATGCCCATTGGTCAGCTGGTAAAAAGTTTTACTTAGTCAATCAATTACCTTTAGAACAATACCTTTGGGGACTGGCCGAAGAGCCTTCCACCGAACCAGAACAGAAAAAACACGCGATACACGTTTTAGCTCGAAGTTACGTATTGGTTTACTCCGGTGATAAAAGAAAATTTAAAACGAGAAACTTCGACTTAGAAGACTCACCCGCTACTTCGCAATTCTACTTGGGTTACGACTGGGAAATTTACCATCATGAACAAAAGGATTTAATTGCTCAAACAAAGGGACGAGTTCTTACGTATAACGGTGAACCGGCTATTGGTCCTTACTTCACTCAAAGTGGGGGTGAAAGTTCTTCTATCTGGGTGAGCCAATACCCATGGACTGTTGGCCGTAAATTACCATATGACGAGGGCTTAGAGCCAAAAGGGCATGGGGTAGGGTTGTCGGGTAACACCGCTCGTGTACTCGCAGAACAAGGAAAAAATTACACAGAAATTCTAGACTACTTTTACCAAAACACCGACACCGCCAAGGTCTACTAAATTAAGAGCGTTTCTTTTGCACTCTTGAACGTCTAGATTAATCTGCAAACCATGCTAACGACGTTTAAACAAAGTTATAAAACTATTATTCAAAGTAAGAATGATGATTTGCCTACGGGGTTGCTACTAGATATGGTAGTTAACCCTGATACAGGCGTGTTTGAAGCGTTTTGGGTAAAGTCGTTAGAAGGGCAAAAATTGTTGCTACCTAAAGATATTATTAGTTGGGACAGCCAACAAATTACGATCAACGACAGTAACGATTTAAGTACCCCCGAAGACTTACCCCGTCTACGCAAAACATTTGAAAAAGAGTGCCCAATTTTAAAAGCACGAGTTTATGATCAGGCCCATAAAAAATATTTAGGTACTGTAAGCGATTTTACTTTTGATACTATTTCACCTCGTCTGCTAGCCCTAGAAGTAGAAAAAAACTGGTTTGGATTTGGAAAGCACCGAATCCCACAGCACCGTATTATAAAAATTAAAGCCGACAAAATCACCGTTGATTCAAGCGTTTTAAAAACGGAAGTGAAATCAGATAAAAAAATTCCTGTGTTAGACGTACCAGAACTAGATGGACCAACTCGAAAGAAGTAGTTGACTAATTTTATTAACATTTTATCTTAAATTAAATAATAATTATTCTATGCCCTTAGATAACCTTAGTGATTCTGAAGTTGGCTTTGGTGGAGGACCAGACTATGGACCAAACATTTTAGCCGTTAATTCAATTCCGTATCCAATTACAGCTTTTCAGTCGTCAGGTTCTGACTACCAGTGCTTAACTCTTGTAGGTGATGATGGAGAATTTGTGGGTGAAACCTATTACATTACCCCGCCAGTACAAAAAGCTAATCTGCTGATTAATGCCTCTTCAATAAATTATAGAGGGCAGGCCTTAAGAGTTATTCAGAAGTAATGAGACCTTTTTCAGAACGGGAACAAATAATTTTTGAATCGCTAGATAAAACGGGCGCGATTACAATGCAAGCAGCGCTTGGATTAAAATCTGGTGATTACAATTTTGGTAATTTCCAAATTGGTGCCAGAATCAAAAGCGTACTTTCCGATCGGCAATTAGAAGTAATCAATAATAATAGATTGGGGGCATTTCCCGCACTACCGCCTTTAGTAGCGGATCTTGTAGAAGTCGTAGGCGCTCGTTCAGGGCAAGTAATAGATCTTAATAATGGATTTATTTTCCCTGGAGATGATTTTTGCGCCGAGTTTCAACGCTGGCAAGATAAGGGGCCGATTTTAAGTATGAGAAAAAATAGAAAAAATTTTTCAAAATACGTTTTAGAACCTCGACTGACCCTGGTTTATCCAAACTAAATAAACTGTGTGACTACATTTCGCATGACCGTCATCGCTAAATCAAGTGCCAAAATGGCGACGATAGGCGACAAATCAATCATGCCAATACGAGCCCAACGAAAGGGTTTTAAAAGCGGCATTACCAGTTGCGTTAAAAACTGAAAAGCTCGATTCATCGGGCTTAAAATTCCAAACATAATCAACCAATTCGCAATTACCCAACCAAAAATAGCGTAGAAAAGTAACGTCGATAATATCAGCGCAAAGTTAAGCGCAAAGAAAGCCAGTTGTTGTACGATTTCGTTATCCATTATCGTGGGGATTCAATTTCAGCAAATTGCTCTAATAAATTTTTTAGTTCTTCAAAGTACTGTCCAATTAAAGGAAAGTCTACTAACCCAGCCAGAAGCCAGATCAGAATAGCAAAAACCACCGTTAATCCAACAATAAGACCCAGGCCACGAAAAACACCCGCCAAAAAATTATGCCACATAATGCGCCAGGGTGAACGCATGTATTTCACAAACTCATTCACCTGTAACTCTTTAAAAGCCGCCATAATAGCCGCCGCATCCATCTCCGCTTGAGTCGGTTTCGCCGGCTTCACCATTTTAAACGACTTCACATTAGGCGCGTTTTTAGCTCTTTCTTTAGCGGGTTCTTTTTCTTTAGACATCGACGGTCAGCTTAAAAGTTTTCCTTCAAAAGTAAAACACGAGAAGGAAGTTAAAAACTTCTTTTGGTAACCGAATTCACAAGACGCTAAAAAAATTTAAAATATCGGTGATCCATGACCGAAAAAAAATTCACCTTTAAGCCTCAAGAAATTCCAACCGATGCCGGTTGTTATTTATATTGGGATGATGAAGGAAAGTTACTTTACGTGGGCAAAGCCAAACATCTGCGCAAACGAGTGAGTTCTTATTTTCAAAAAACAAATCAGTCGCCCAAAACGCAATTAATGGTAACCAAAATTGCCAAGATTGAGACTCGCAGTGTTGGCACCGAAATTGAAGCGCTGATTCTGGAAAATAATCTGATTAAAGAATACCGGCCGCGTTTTAATATTCTAATGCGAGATGATAAAAATTTTTTATACCTGCGCGTAACTAATGAAGAAGAACCCAAGTTGGAAATGGTTCGCCGTGTGGTAAAAGACGGCAGCACCTATATTGGACCAAAAACTTCGGCTCGAGATTTTCGGGATACCATTAAATTCTGCCAAAAATTCTTTGGCGTTAAAATGGTTAAACCAGGGCAAGATTATTATATCAATCAACTGACTGGTCACCAAGTCAGCTTAGAGGACTACCGTCACAACATTGATCGTATGAAGCGGTTTTTAAAGGGCAATACGGCCGAGATTAAGAAAGAGATTCGCGATAAAATGATGCTGTTTGCTTCAGAAAAAAAATTTGAAGCCGCCGCTAAACTCCGTGATACGCTTGAATCAATTGAACGCTCTACCCAAAAGCAAACGGTGGAATTTGCGGACATGATTGATCGAGATTTTGTAAATTTTCATCGCGACGGCAAAGATATCTATTTAGTAAGAATGGCCTTTAGACAAGGACGTTTTAGAGATTTAAACCAAGTTAAATTCAGAGGCGAAGAGCTCAATGAAGACAGTGATGTGATTCGCCAGTTCTTGGCCCAGTTTTATGAAAAAGTCACCGACTTTCCTCGTGAAATCATGATTCCGGCAGAACTAAGTGACAGAGAAGCAATGGAGAAATTTTTAACCCAAACCTTCTTTGGCGGCTTAAAAGTGGAATTGATTGTGCCGCAAATTGGTGACAAAAAAAAGGTACTCGCCTTAGCGGCCATTAATGCCAAAAACCAAGCTGAAAAAGCAAAAGTCGCGGCTTTAAGCCAAGCCGAAAACTTCAGCAAAGCCTTACCCGAGTTAGCCGAAGCTCTTAATTTACCCGAGCCACCAGAACGAATTGAGTGTTTTGATATTTCTCATTTATCAGGCACGCATACGGTGGCTAGCATGGTGGTTTTTGAAAACGGGAAACCAAAAAATTCTGAGTATCGACGCTTTAAAGTTAAGACCTTAGAAAAAGACAAAATCGATGATTTTGCCAGTATGGAAGAAGTTTTAAGACGAAGATTTGTGCGGACTCAAGCCAACCCAGATTTCAAAAGCAAGCTCGTTATGAGAGCCGTTGAATCAGAAGCTGATTGGGAAAGCTATCACACTATTCGGGAAACCGAGATTTTCAGACCACACTTCGGGGAAGACTTTGAATATGATCGCGAGCATAAAGATGAAAAAAAGGCTAAAAACCATCCAATGGTCTTTACGCTAGAACAGGAAATTATTGGGGTCGTACGATTAGATCATAGCAGTAAAACACGATTAACTATGCGTGTATTTGGCTTTGATAAAAGCCATCAAAAAAGTGGTCATGGCACAACGGCCTTACAGCTAATTGAGCGTTACGCGCTGGAAAACGAATTCAAATCGGTGGTATTAAACGCCCATGAAAGAGCGGTTAAATTTTACGAAAAAAATGGCTACGAAAAAAATTTTTGGAAAGGCGATGGTCGACCTGAACACACCAATCCGATGGGAAAAAAGTTACAGGTAAAAAAAGAAAAATGGGTACTGCCCGATTTAGTCGTAATCGATGGAGGTAAAGGGCAACTCAGTAGTGTGATGAAAATCTTTGCCGACATTGAAATTGAAGGCTTTAACCCCAAAACTCAGGTAATCAGTTTAGCTAAACGTGAAGAACAGATTTTTCGTCCCGGCAGCTCTGCGCCGATTGAACTCAGTTTTGATAGCTCAGCCCTTAAACTATTACAAAGACTTCGTGATGAAGCGCATCGTTTCGCTATTAGCTTTAATCGTTCGCTGCGCACCAAATCACAAACCAAATCTATTTTAGATGATGTAAGCGGTATTGGTGGAACGACCAAAAAAAAGCTTATGCAAACCTTTGAAACCATCAGCGGTATTCGTGAAGCCCGTGATGAAGATTTGCTAAAAGTGATTAATAAAAAACAGCTAGAAAATTTAAGAAGACAGTTGTAATTCAGAGCGCACTGCTTCGATTGACTTGATCTACCCCCTTAAAAGTATTTTGAAAATAAAGACTAACTCAAGTCATCATAATACTGCACATTAAATTCCCCATTACCAATCCCAGCCGTTAAAACCAGTGCGTGAATTTCATAAACTGGCATTTGTGGCCAACGCAAAATATGCAGAAAAAAGTGCGCCGCCGCCTTTTCCATTTTTTTTTGTTTAGACCTCCCAACCGCTTCAACCCCTTGCGCAAAACTTTCATCCGAACGAGTTTTGACTTCGATCAACAAAAAAACGTCCGAAGATTTATCATAGGCAATAATATCGAGCTCACCGCCACTAGCGTGCACGTTGCGGGCAATAATTTCTTTGCCTTTTAATTTCAAGTAATAAGCCGCGTAATCTTCCCCTTCGGCTCCAAGCAATTTAGACTTTGACATGGCTAAAAACTTAAATCAAAATTCGGTTTAAGAAAGATTTATTGTTCACCAAAACTTCACCTATGGCCTTAGCTGAAATCATTCCTGATGGGCTAGAAAGTGCCGCCAATTGCAATTCTCCATTAACCAAACCTTTAGAAAAAACACGACAAACAAAAGCCAGAGAAGGTCATACCTGGCAAACAGATGACAAGGGTCTCGGAGGGATGTGGAATCAGTTACACGGTGGTTATCCAACGCCAGAATTGACAGAAGTTCACCGCTTTATTTATAGCTATCAAACCCTGCAAGCGATAAGCCAAACTCTTAAGAATGCAGGAATAGATTTTGATTTTGAACGAAACGATAAGGGGATGTACTTAGTAATGGTCGCCAAAAAATTCGCGCACAAAGCGCAAAGAATTTTAAATTGAGACAGCACCAAAATGCCGTGTTCCGTTATACTCCTTTTCCCTTTTTTTTGAGGTGGGTTCCCATACATAAGCTCCGCAGAGCACACGTTCCGAGATCCCATAAGGAAATGATTGGTAGAAGAAGATATTAACAGAATGCACGAGCACTCCAGTTGATCTAAAATTTAGTTCAATTGAGAACAAGAGTCAAAACAAAACCGCTGCATTTTATTAACGGGCACTGATCCATAAACAATCTTGAAAATCTGTGGCCATATGTAAAAGCAATCCCAGCCCAATAAGCCGAAAATAAACGTTTGGCACAAAAAAAATAAAGAGATAGAAACCCATTGCATAAATTGTATGCAAGGGGTGAAACCCAATACTGCATCGACTGGCTTCAAAAATCGGTTCTGCTAATAAATGATCAATATCAACCAGCATGGTAGCCGCCATAACCGCCCAAGCGGTAAGGCAAATTTTTCTATAAAAAATCCAGGCGATAATTCCAGGAAGTAATAAATGTAAACTGTAGTGAATTAGCGGCTGTAAAATTTGCAAAATTCCTCTATCGAATTCCATCTTTTACCATGAGGATTTTCGAGATTAACGAAAAGAGATCCCCTCTCGTCACTGGCTGATCTGGCTCATATTCTAGTATCCAAGTAGGCAGGACGCCATTTTTAAGCAGTGACTTACGATAGAATTCGTGCCAATCTAATAGACTCCTGTCAGATTGAGCTTTGGTTGCATAACCAAAGGTGATAGACGCAATTTTATACAATTCTCCCGCTGAAATATTTCGCTGCGGTTTATAAAAACCGTCCTTATAACCATGAACAATGTCACGCTCCTGCATGTTTTGAACATAGCGATGATACCATGCCCCCGTTTCTACATCCGGGAAGTAGTTATCCAAACATTCAATCTCAACGGCAACCAAATGCTCAGCGGCTTGTGAAAAAACTTTCACCGCTTCCGCTCGCGTTATCAAATCATTAATCCGTAAACCTCCACTCGTGTCATCCCCGTGCACGACACCTTGCTCGGCTAAATCAAGAGCATATTCATATGCTGGGTTGTTCGTATCTGTCTCATAAATATCAGCGGGCATTCCGCTCCCACGACGATCAGGATATCGCACCAATTGCTCGGTCGTACAAGCCGCTGGGGCTGATAATTGTAGGATCTCGGGTGATTCAGTTGTGTCTGCAGAATTTATGGTCGCTTTCACGAGTGCCGGATTGAAATCAATGGCGGCAACATAGCCCTTTTCCAAGGCCCATTCCATGGCACATTGGTGGCCTGATTTAGAAGCATTTGTTTGATAACACGCTAAGTAATCTTGGTAAGCCGTATCACTTCCAGTTGGGTAAACGGACAAACATTTCCCGGTTTCATAATCACATACATCAACAATGAAACGCTTGTTAGCGCTCCCGCCGCCAACACCAGCGCCTCCCCCAGAATTTGGCCCAAAGACCCCAAAAGAAGAGAATCCGACTGTCTCACAAGTAACGGTATTATTTTCCATATTAACCGAACAATTATTGAGCACTTCCCAGGCGGGGGTAAGAGTGTTGTAGCGGTAAATTCGAATCGCCGACTCATCAAGATTCGCCACTTCTAAGGCATCGTAATACATCGTCACCGTAATCGGCTGATCAAAAGTAGTTACCCGCGTCGCTGGATCACAGTAGGCTGAAAGTTCATAAATATTAATCGTATTCAAATTTAGAACATCCGTCGGCAAGCCGAGTGCCGTGATGACTGGAGGCTCAACCAGTTGCTTCAATTGAAAGTACGCACCACCCGCACCACAGGCTGCCGTGGTCGCGTATCCTGCTGGTATTGAAAGATCAACTCGATCTGCTCCAATAGCCGTAAGACTCAAAGGCGTCCCGTTATCACCCGTTATATCTGGTACAACGTTGGTTGTCTGACCAGCTGATACCGTCGTCCCTCCGACACAACCAGTTGTGGTAAATTCGTAAATCCCATCTCGATTCACATTACCACCGGCATCACGAGAAATAGTTTCATAAAAGTAAGTGGTACAAGACAATAACCCCGTCAAATCAAGCGTATGACTAGTGACTTTTGGAGCGATATTCTGCTCTCCAGTCGACTCATTCAACGTGGTCGTTAAACCGTAGTCAACTTGTGAACTAGTTGCCGTCGGCGTGGTCCAGGTAACGGTCGCCGTTGTATCCCCGACGGTGACGTCCACTTCGATCGCTTGGTGATCAATCGTCTCACTCACCGGCAATGAAGTGTTCCCAGCCGCATCCATAGAGGTAGCTGTAACCGTTATATTCCCTTCACTCAAAAGTGAGATATCCGCTTCATTCCCTAAGAGCGTCCAATTGCCACCTCCATTCGTCACAACCGTCACAATCACATCTGGATTCACTCCATCACTAAAGGTAACTTCGACCGTACTATTGGCTTCGGCCGTTCCTTCGACCAAAACCGAATTATGTTCGGTCTCATCTACCACATCATCCCCTTCGATCGGAGTCGTTATCACCGGTGGTGCCGGAGCAATTTCATCTAGATCGCTAAGCGTGATCGTGATGGTTTCCTGATAATCATGATAGCCGTCATTGGAAATGATACAGACTTCGTAAACGCGATCGAAATTCGCGTCTGTAGGATTTTCGTAGTCCAACAAAGCATTGGTTTCTAAATTTGTCCCATTAACTCTAAAAATAGCATCATCAGCTCCCGCTGGGGCACAAGTCAAACTATAAGTGAAGGTATCCCCTAGATCTGGATCAGTCGTCGCCAAAGCCCCCACGACGGTTCCGATCACGACATTTTCATCGACGGTGTCGGTATTGCCACCATCTATGGCAAGATCAGTCGAAGGCAGATTATTATCTTGATAATCTGGTATTCCATCGGCATCACTATCAGGAAAAGTACTTGGATCCCCTATGGTCCCATTGGGATCGGTGTAATCATCATCCGTTTCATAATTACTGTCCAAACCATTCGCCCCTGGCACCCCCGACAAAGTCAAACCCGACTCTAAAGTATCACTATCACCGTCTTGATCTGAATCCGTATTCAAGTAATCAGGATTTCCAGTGCCCGTAGTATTGTAAGGTCGCAACCCTGTCGGATAAACCGTGTCTACTCCATTGAGATCATAGACCAGCCCTGGCTCGATATAATTGACCCCATCTTGAGCCTCAATGTTATCTGGCAGACCGTCATTATCACTATCAAGGTCCAGGTAATTGGCCACTCCATCACTATCAAAATTATCAACGGTGTAGTTCAAGATATTTGATTCCGCTACCGTTTCGAGTGAATCCAAAAGACCATTATCTCCGGTAAACCCATCCACACGTCCATCATTGTTCGCATCAATGGCTCCGTGACGCGCTTCCTCTACATCATAAATTCCATCGTTATCACTATCAAGATCAAGATTATCTGGAATCAAATCGCCATCTGTGTCCCCTACACCTTCAATTGAATCGGGGATCCCATCATTATCACTATCAAGATCCGTCGTATTTCCAATCCCATCACTATCGGAATCAATCGAAACGGTAACGATGGCCGAGTCAGTAAGACCACTCCCGTTATCAATCGTATAAGTAAAAGTATCCACCCCTGTAAACGCCGAATCTACTGGAGTATAAGTCACCGTCCCGTTTCCATTCAAAACAACCGCCCCATTCGCGGGCTGAGTGACACTTGTTACCGTAAAAACAAAAACTCCTGGAACATCATTGAGTTGAACATCAATTGTCACTGGTAGCCCTGGTGGCGTCGAAGATTGGTCTTGAATGGCATAGGAATTAGGAAAACCAACAAAGTAACCCGCCGCACCACGGTTTCCAGAATTACTAGAAGTAGTCACTAAAAACGGCTCCGTCCCCGTAATCTCAACATCCCCCGTCTCATCGGTATCGGTGTACAATACAAACTCTGAAATCCCAGGTACGGCCGTCGCCCCCGTCATCACAACTCCATTAAGGGTAATAGTGGCGGTGGCTGGGGCAATCACTGAAATAGTTGGCGTCCCTAGTTGGTCTACTGCTGGAATCAAGACTGGTTGAGTCTCAAGATTGTCAAAAATTGGCGCTACATAATTCATCCCGTTTCCATTGGAGCTATTGGAACTCGTGCTTTGATAGAGATAAGCTGGCTGGCTTGTACGAATAAACATCACCCCTTCAGCTGGGTACTCCGTTCCCGGAATAATCGCATATTCTCCAGCGTTTAAAACCGTGTTTCCTCCCCCTAAATCATAAGGTGTAGCCGAACCTCGGAGAAAAATCTCGGTATTGTCATATTCAGCAATTACAATCGGGGTTTCCAAAACATCCGCGGCCGCTCCCCCCGCCCCCTCAACCACAATAAATTTTGTCCCCAAAAATCCAGTGGAAAGGATCTGATCCGTACCAATATCTCGTCCACCGCCTTGTGCCCCAGCTAAAAATGAACCGGAATTCATCACAATTGGTTTATCGGAAGTCACCAGCGTCCCATTTAAATCATTTTCCGCGGTTCCAACCGTATTGTTATATTGATCGAGCCGTACACCAATTGTATAGGACTCATACTTATCTAGTATCACTGGCCCTGGGGACGTGCTCCCTCCCACAAAAGTTAAACCAGGCGTAATGTCACCAAAACTCACCGTTGTGCCATCCTCAACCGCCATTAGCGATATAAAGTGAGACTTCACTTCAGGAACATCGGTTGCATTTGTATGCAAATGACCTGAACGGAATCGTTTCCCAAAAGCGGTCTGCCCCTTAGCCGTCAAAGAAGTTCCTTGTGAACCACTCAGGTGCCGAATGTTAGCATAAAACCGGTTTGGGGCCGTCAGTATTAGACCATCGGTTGAGTTCACCACATTGAGTCCCACATCTGCCACAATCCCCAAGGCTCCATAAGCAGTCGCTCCGTATGGAGCCGCACTTAGCGTGATCAACTGCGGTGACGTTTTAGAAATTGAAACCGTCTGCGAAATCCCACCAGGCAAACTATTGAAACCATCCGCATTTTGGATGGTGACATCAAAAGCCGTTGTTTCGTTAGTAGAAAGATAGAGGTAATGATTCTGAACATCTGAGGTCGATGAAAGCAGATCTCGGGCATAAATCGGTGGAATTAAATGCGTGGTATCATAGGTTCCCACCTCTGAAGTAGCCTGAGCCATTGGCACCAGCACAACCGACATTAATCCCAATAAAAAAAATTTCCTACTGATGGTCAAAAACGAGGGAAAAAAAGATCGCATATATAGGTAAAAATACTTCGACGCCAAGTGTACCAGATAAATGGAATTCATGAATAATAAAAAAATAGGTCAAAAAAACAGAATAATATTCAATATTAAGGCTTTAAAATATTAAAAAAGTGGTGGGCCGAGCTGGAATTGAACCAGCCACCAAAGCGTTATGAGCGCCCTGCTCTAACCACTGAGCTACCGGCCCGCACCGCGAACCAGTTTAAAAGGTTCGCTAAAAATCACAACCCAAACCAGACGACTAAAGTTCCAGCCACTTCTCGCCAGTAATAATTGAGGTTTTTAGTGTATCTTCCATATTCATATGGAGCTGCATGCAGATAAAATTCTTCTATGCCAGTTCGCTTTGCCATTAAGCCAATTCGAGCCATATGAAAGTCATTTGAAACTAAAACATAAGCTCTTTCTTTGGGAAGGTTCAAAATAGTCGCTAAAGTATTATTTCCATCATAATCATATTCCATAACCGATTCAGGTACACCAGCTTCTAAAGCTAAACGTTCCATAACCGCTACTTCATGAGCTCCGTACTTAGACTCTCCACCGGAAAAAACTAAACAATTAACAGATGCGTTTTGATAAAGGTCAATGGCGGCTTGAGTTCTATCATTTAAAGCATTTGAAGGTTGATCCCCTTTCCAAACGGCTGCCCCAAAAATTACGGCACAGCCATCAATTTTACCAGTAAAGGCATCATTGTAGTGCAAACGCACATTAATCATCGTAGAGACTAAAATAAGAGCGCTCAAAGCCATTAGCAGAATTAAAGAACGGCCGACTGAAAATTTTTTCTTTTTCTTCGTTTCAAGTTCGTTAGAAATATGCGCTAGTCCAATAACAAAAGGCGCTAATTTCAAAATTATCTTTAGCATTCGCATCATTAGTAACTTTATATCAGAAGCCCTAGCCTTCTACAACTTACGAGGCCGATTAATATTTATTTAGCTTCCACGGAATAATCACCCCATTTTCTTCTTGCTGATCAAGGGTGGAAAAATAAAGCTGTTTTTCTGGTGACCAATTAACGTAGTTATCCCAGTCTAAATCTGCCGGATCAATGTCCTCAAAATTTTCTTCTGTTTCAATGTTATAAGCCGGTGCACTAAAATGAAATCCAAAACGTTCGGCGTCTTCCACGGCTTCAACGTAATCTAAAAGTTGGTCTTCGTCCTCAATCACGCAATCGTTATAATAGTGATTCCAACCACCGCCATAGGCAAAACACAAATTTATCTGATCCACTAAGGTCAGAGGATCAACGGTATATCTGTCATTTTTCCAAGGCTTCCACTGTTCGCCATTATTGAAGGTTGAGAAATAAAGCTGATCATTATTTCTCCAATCTCCGTATTGATTGTAATTCAGCTGTGATGACAGCAAACTAGCTTGCGCTACAGACGTAAAACCTAAACCCAGCAGCAATAAAAATTTCATCAAACAAAATTATGAACTAATTTTTTATACGATGCAAAGATTAAAACTGTGACAATATTAATGGTTGCTAATATCAATAAATATTGATTTATGTATTTTATTTGTTATACCAATGTTATGAATCAAACCGTTACAATTAATAGTGATCAAGCTGTGTTATCTGATTTTGACGGCACCTTAGTGGAGACAGAAGCCGCTAAAGGGCAGCTTTTCCACGAAGGCGTAGATCTCGCTCAAGCACAAACAGAGCTTATTTATCCAAATGTAGAAAGTCATGTATCAGGTGAAAGTACGACTGACCCAATGATTAAATGGGTTGAGGCCGCAGAAAATGAAGCCTCGAGAAAAAGTCGACAAGCCTTTTTAGAAATCTATTTAGCCCATTGGAATGGTCAGCAAACAGAATTATATGGCAGTGCTGAAAACTTAAAATTTTTCCCAGGTTCGCCTGGATTAGTACAGCAGTTAAATCCAGAAAGAGCGGCCTTAGTGAGTTCGAACCCGACCAATCGACTTAAATTAGCGCTTAAAACTTTAAAGTGGGAATCAAACTTTGGGACCGTTATTGGTTATGATAACCCACAAGTTACCGCCAAAAAACCAGACCCAAGTTCATATAGAGTCGCGAGTCAAACCTTAAATCATCCAGCAGAACAGTGCGTAACAATTGAAGACTCTTTAGCGGGCATAACTAGCGCTGTTGGCGCCAATATTGGCCGAGTTTTGCTGGTACATCGAGGTAAAGTTGAAATAAGCGGAAACTTACAGCAATTCGTGGCCAGTAACGCCGAGCGAGTGAGCGTTATTAGTTCGCTTAAACAAATTCAATTTCAATAAATTCTTTTAAAAAGAGCTATTAGGCTGTTCTAAAAATTCTAATTCTTCGGCCGTCGAAGTTCGACCCAAAATTTTATTTCGGTGCGGATAACGTCCAAATCGATCAATGATCGCTTTGTGTTTTAATTCATATTCCAAAGTTTGAGCATTGCCGAGATCCGTAAATAACTTTACGGCAACTTCATGGACGCTTTTGTCTTCGCTGTGCATATACGGCATATACAAAAATCTTCTCTTTTCTGTGTCCAAGGCCATATCAAAGCCTTTCTCAATCGCGTTTTTAGATACACTTAAAGCCTTTTTATCTTCCGCAAAGGCTTGCGGATTATCTCGGAACATATTTCGAGAGAATTGGTCTAAGACAATAATCATCGCCAAACTGCCGTGAGGCGTGTGTTCCCAATCTTCACAATCACCCGCTACTATTTTGTAGTAAGTTGGCTCGAACATTTCTTTAATCTGCTGATCAAGTTGATCGTCTTTTGCAAACCACTGCTCGGGTTCTAAGGTTTCAAACCAGAAATCTAGAATCGATTCAATCATTACTTCTTTTTCGTAAACCGTCGTCCTTTGCTTTTCGGAGCTTCAGCGATAATTTTTTCAATTTCTTCCAGCATTAATTTTTCTGGGTTTTCAACGTCTTTTGGAATTCGAACGTTCGCTTTCCCATGCTTAATATAAATTCCGTATGGGCCTCGCAATAATTGGATTTCTTTTTCTGGCCAATCACCAATAAATTTATTTTTGTCGATTTCTCGTTTTTCTAAAATGAGTTCTTTTGCTCTGGCCAAATCAACTCCATGTGGATCATCGCCTGGAATTTCATTTCCGTCTTCGTCCATAGTGGCTTTTTTAAGTGAAGCATTGGTTTTGCCACACTTCACGTAAGGTCCAAATCGTCCTGTGTTAACCAGTACGTCTTCACCATCAATTTTTCCAAGATTACGTGGAAACTCAAACATCCTTAACGCTTCTTCAAGCGTGACTTCTTCCACACTTACGCCTTCTGGAATAGAAGCAAAAGCCGGCTTTTCTTCGTCTTCAGCCACCCCAATTTGCACCATTGGTCCAAATCTTCCCACTCGCGCAATCACCGGTTTCCCTGTTTTAGGGTCTTTCCCCAGTTCACGTTGTGAAGAAGCTTCTTCTCGGCTAATGCCGCCAGCGGCTTCAACCGTATCATGAAACCCTCCATAAAAGCTTTTAATCATCGCGTTCCAGTCTTTTTTACCTTCCGCAATAGCATCGAATTCCTCTTCTACTTTGGCCGTAAATTGAAAATCAACAATGTCGCCAAAATGATTCACTAAAAAGTCGTTTACTACTTTTCCAATGTCAGTTGGGAATAGTTTTGATTTTTCCGCCCCAAAATTCTCTGAAATACTCGTTTCTTCAATTTTATCGGTCAGAGTAATAATTCGCGCTTGTCGTTGTTCGGCTGGTTTATCTTTTCTTTCAATATAACCGCGGTCTTGAATGGTTGAAATCGTCGGAGCATAAGTAGACGGACGACCAATTCCCATCTCCTCTAGAGCTTTTACCAAGCTGGCCTCGGTAAATCTTGGTTTTGGACGCGCGTAAGTTTCTTTAGCCACCGTTTCTTTCATCGCCAAAATTTGCCCTTCATTAATAGGCGGCAATACGCCAGATGTATCTTCATCCTCTTCATCGTCTTTACTTTCAAGGTATAACTTGAGGAAACCATCAAACTGCAACACTTCTCCTTGAGCCTGAAAAGTTTCTTCTCGGGTAGAAACCGAAATCGTTGCGGTTGTTTTTTCAAGCTTGGCTTCAGCCATTTGAGAAGCGACCGTTCGCTTCCAAATAAGATCATACAAACGTTGTTCGTTTCGTTCTCCAGCAACACTCGCCTCGGTTAAATCCGTTGGCCGAATGGCTTCATGCGCTTCTTGCGCACTTGAGTTTTTGGTCTTAAATTTTCTAGTTTCGACGTATTCTTTACCGTACTCTTTTTCAATCATTTGCGCCGCTTGCGTCAAAGCTTGGTCTGACAAATTCACCGAATCGGTTCTCATATAAGTAATTTTCCCCGCTTCGTATAATCGTTGCGCCACCATCATCGTTTGTTTCACCGAAAAGCTGAGTTTTCGTGAAGCTTCTTGCTGCAGGGTTGAAGTAGTAAAAGGGGCTGAAGGCGACTTTTTACTGGGCTTAGCCACAATTGAATCAACTTTAAAATCAGCCCCAATTAAGGCTTTTACAAAACCTTTAGCGGCTTCATATTCTTCAAATTTCTGACTGCATTCCGCTTTTAAAATTTTGTTATCACCTAAATCAAATTCCGCCGTTACTTTAAAAACAGAACTCGCTTCAAAGTCTCGAATCGCTCGTTCACGCTCAACAATCACTCGAACCGCTACAGATTGCACTCTACCGGCTGAAAGTCCGGCTTTAATTTTTTTCCATAAAACCGGTGAAAGTTCATACCCCACCAGTCTATCAAGAACACGACGCGCTTGTTGGGCGTCTACTAACGGTTGGTTAATGACCGTCGGTTTTTCCATGGCCGACATGATGCCAGTTTTAGTAATTTCAGAAAACGTAATTCGTTTCGTCTTTTTCGTATCTAAACCAAGAGCCGTACAAACATGCCAAGCAATCGCTTCTCCTTCACGATCGTGATCCGCTGCCAGCCAAACTTCTTTGCCTTTAGCTTCTCTTTTTAGTTCATTAATCACTTTCGTCTTATCAGGTGATACTTCATAGGTGGGCATAAAAGTGCCACCTTCAATATCGATATTCATATTTTTTTTTGGCAAATCTCGCACATGTCCAAATGACGATTTCACCGTAAAGTCTTTTCCTAAATACTTTTCAATGGTTTTCGCTTTCGCTGGGGACTCAACTATTACTAAGTTCTTGCTCATGGATTATTTTTGGAAAATTCGAATCACAGGCTAAACCAAAAATTTGATTTGGCAAAGTCTTTAAATTAATCCCCTTTTTTTAAAAGCTGGAAATAAAAAATCAGGAATCCCTTGGTTTACACTTTTATAAAGATCTAGTTGATTTTTAAAAGCGACCATAAGCTCTGCTTCCGAAATACCAATCTGCTGCCAAAAAGCTTCGGGATCTTTATAAAAAGATTCAATAACCCCAGCCGCTTCATCATAATTTTTAACGGGTTTAAAAATTTCAGTCGTCCATTTTTGAGTTAACGGTCGGGCAAAGCTATAGCTCCCAATCTGATTTTGAGCCATATTTTCAACTTGCCCAATCGTAGGCTGCCAAAAGCTGGTTCCTGTGGGATCTACCAACACAATGGGCACCGGCAAACTGCTTTTTAGACCGGTTTTAAGAAACGATAAAATTAACTCGTAGTACGTTCCTTTCCCGCCTAGGTTAAAAACAGGCACAGTTTGTAAACGCTCAAAACAGGTTTGGCGATACTCAATTTCATTGTCTTTAAAAAAAACTAACTGCTGTGGTGTGTAGTTTGGAATCTCTCCTACTTGCTCAAAATCCATCCCCATACCAATACTTAACAAACCATGTTTTCGGGCCGCTTTATCAGCCATAGCCATTACACTTGGCCCGTTACCATGAATAATTCCCAAATGCCCATTAAAGGTTACCCCTAAACGACCAACAAAGTCTGATATTTCATCTTCAAGTGGATTTTCTTCGCTTTCATCAACACTTGACCCAAACATGGCGATCGAAGCCCCCTTAAAACTAACCCGGTCTACCAAGTCTTTATTTTCTTGATCGGGCAAAATAAACGCCCCACGATAAAACTCTCGCATCGCCATAGTATCTCCATTAGCGAGCTTCGGCCTCCAGTAAAATTTCATTCCCTTATATTCTAGGTCGAGCATTTTTAGGTGTTTTCCACTATCTAAGTACAAATCACCTCTTGCACTGCCTTGCTCTGGTTCTTCATGGCTTATACGGTCCATATTCATTCGTTCGAAAAAAATATGTCGAACCCCTTGTTCATATAACTGTTCTAAATGTGAAATTGAACCCAAGGCCCTGGTCACTAAAATTGCCCCTTGCTCGTGAGTTGACTCGAGGCCCTGTTGTAATTTTTTAAAACCATTACTAGTTCTACATAAATCATTATCGTTTAGAGCCTTAACTTCCGCTTTCTTTTGCCAATCATAGGTTTGTGACTCTGGCACAGATACCATGCCCCCTTTACGAATTACCACCGAATGAGTTTTGCCTCTTATAATTTCAAACATTCGACAAAACGATTCATCTGAAAAATCTAAAACATCTGACAGAGCTATGCCCTCACGATGGATTCGCTTTTGCTTATCGGGCGTCCAGCCCTTAAAAACTTTCTGAACTGGGCTTGGTGAACCATTTTCGTGAAAAGTCAGGGGCACTCTTACTTCTGATTTTGTCACCGCCTGATCGCCTTGATTAACCAGTTCGACATGGACTAACTTTGTCGGGTCTTTATAGCCAAAAGTTCCGGTGGTCCGGTCACCGTCAAGCCGACGCGCCTCTAAATGCTTCAAAACCCCACCCACGGCATCACCCACCATAGCCGTAACCCCAACCATTGAAACGGGAATGCCCCCGACAAAGGTTTCGCCAGGTGAAACTATCTGACTCACTCGATTTCGCGGGGCAATCGCTTGCAGCTTACGCAAAGCGATTCGACCGTTTTTAATCATCGACAAAATTTCATCATCAGTTAACTCAGGCGGTAAAATCCATTCAACGCCAGGGACGAGTTTTAAAGGCACCTCTCCAGTTTCTGATATAAGATTTTTTTTATAATATTTAGGTAACTGAATAAAACCTTGGTTTATGAGGTCTATTATTTCACTTTTACCCATGGGAAGATGATCCTCAGAGCGCATACCAATTTTGCCCAGTTCTAGCGGATTTTGTTGTACAACCCTTAACCATTGATGCGGAGAGTAATTTAAAAGCTCCACCGGAGCCGATAAAACGTTTCCTTCTATAACGGCCTGCGACAAATCAATGGAAGAATCAACCCCGGCCTGCCCCAAGGTACTTTTACCACCCTGTATTAATCGATTTGGATTGTCACTAAGTATATCCTTTACCCATCCTATTTCAGCCCCTTCAAGGATAAGCCGGGCTTCTCCATCTAATTTATTATCACCGTTTCCATCAATAGCCAAATTTTGATTTGCGTGGAATTGCGCATCACGCTCCGAGAAATGAAGTGTCATATTAAAACTTGAATTTATTTAAAATTTAAACTATAATTAAATAATGTCAATATTTAAAAAGCAAACATACTGAACAAATAATTTGCACTAAAAGTCTAAATTATTGTACTATCACCTAGTAAAACAAATATCACATGGCGAAAACAAGCCTCGGCATCGGCACAAAAATATCAGCATTAGCGCTTAGTACTCTGTTACTCAGTGGCTGTTATAAGATTGAATTTAAAGAAACGCTCAATTTAGACGGAACTTCTAACATTGGAGTTAAGTTAGATATGAGTGAAATGAATAAGCAAATGCAAAACCTAGGAGAAAACCTAGCAGGAAGTCTTACTGAAGGACTTACTGGCATGGCTACGGGAGAAAGTGAAGAACCACGACTGGCCTATGAAAGCTGTAACGATCCTGATTTACTTAAAAAATATGGTGCTGAAAGCTTGGAAGGCCCAGAAAAAATTGTGACGGTTCTCGATTTAGAAAAAAGAACTTCATGCGCGCCAAGTGAAACTGAAGGTTCGGTAGATATAACCGTTGAAGATATTGATACCGCTACAAATGAAGTGGTTTTCACTCAAACCATTGAAAGAAAAGCCGACAGTTGTGATGCCCCAGCAATCAAAGCCTTCTACCAAGTGACTGATTTTTCAGAACCACGCGTTGAAGAATATAAACTACAAAAAACAGTTGATATTAGCTGTAGCGATAGCAAAAAAGACGAAATTTCAGTAAACACTATTACCGTTTATGAAAACCAAACAGGAACCAGTCAAACACTGACTGAGATTTTTGATAAAACTCAAAATGCGACTTTAATACCAGACAACACTCTAGCCGAACTTGAAGCGCTGACTAAAACACCAGAAGAAATTGAGGCTGAACAAGCCTTGGCAGCAGAATCTAATGAGTTCGAAGCTATCTGTCCTGAAGAAGAAGAAATCCCAGAAAACAATTTTCCTTTCTTCTTCAACAACTGTGAAAACGTGTCTTCATCCGTCGGCGTCTTTAATTACGCTAAATACGATACTTCTGGTTTTAAAATTAATGCTAACGGCACCGTTAGTTTGAATTTAGAATCCGTGGTTAAACCCGCAAAAGAAGAGGGTCTAAAAAGCGATGGAGCTCAAGGCGATGGTCCAATGGAAGCCAATATGTTCCAAACCGGTATTGCTATCGATTATGTTTTGGTTTCACCATGGCCAATCATTGAACACAAAGTGGGGGAACTTGAAGATGCAAACACCCTCCGAATTGATCTTATGACTTTAGCCGATGACGCGGATCTAACTATCACTTTGGAAACCAACGGAAGTACTTTGAAACTAGTATCAGTTCGTACTCAGCAACAAATAAATCAATTAATTGCGGGGCTAAAAGAAAAATTAATGGCGTCTGAAGCTCCAGTCGAAAGGCAAGTAGAGTATATCTACCACTTATCTGGAAAAATCCAACGACTAGCCGCTATTAAACCAAGTCAACAAGTACCTCTAGGCTACCTAAACGCAAAATTAATTGAACTGGGCAACGAATTACAAATCGACCCATTAGCCGAACTCGAAGCAGATTTTCTAAAAGATATAGAAATGCTGGGCGAAGAAGCCTTGAGCGAAGAAATTGAAGTTGAAGCTGAGACTGAAGACGAAAACACCGCTGAGGACGAAGAAGAAGCGAGTGTTAATGATGAAGATGAAGACAAAGAGGAAGAAGTTCTCGGGGTAGATAATGACGAAGAAGAAGAAATGTTTGAAGACGATGAAGAACTTACAGACCAAGGAATCGTACTCGAATAAAACGTAAAAAAATTGAAACAAGAAAAGCCGCCTCTACGAAGCGGCTTTTTTAATTAATTTCTAACACCACAGGACAATGATCGCTGCCCATTTGCTCGGTCAGATACTCGGCATTTTTAACCGACTTCATCAAGGGTGCATCAATCCAAAAGTAATCAATCCTCCAACCTACGTTTCTTAAACGCGCCCGACTAATCATATGCCACCAAGAATAAACTTCAGTCGTATCTGGGTTTTTAGTTCGCCATACATCTATCCAACGATTTGAAATCCAATCATCTAAACAAGCCCGTTCTTTGGGATGAAAGCCAATCACCCCATCATTATCTTTCGGTCTGGCTAAATCAATCTCGTTGTGGGCACAATTAACGTCTCCAGTCCAAATGACTTTTCGTCCGCTATCACGTATTGAATTTACATATTCTAACCAAGCCGCATAAAATTTAAGTTTATGCTGCCAAGCATCATCCGACTTACCGCCATTAGGGAAGTAGGCACCTAAAACACTAAATTTTTCAGCATTCAAGGTAAAATCCAAGCGAGCGATTCGACCTTCTTCACTTACTGGGTCATTGAGCATCCCAGCAATAAATTCGAAATTTCCAAACTGAGATTTAAGTTCGTTTTTCAACCAAATACTGACGCCCGAATACCCTGGTTTTTCGGCAGATACATAAAACTTTTGATAATCCGGATACAGCGGCTCCAAAAATGCCACCTGTTCCGGTTTAGACTTAGTTTCTTGCAGTAACAAAATATCAGGCGAATGTTCATTTAAAAACGCACCCAAAAACTCTTTTCTTTCAACGGCTCTAAGTCCGTTCACATTCCAACTAATAATTTTCATTAAGCGGTCTTTTTATGACTTAATTTTGAATCGAGTAAACACAAACCAATTCGAGCCGAAAACACATTCGCTAGATGAAAAGGGTGATGCGTTTTGATATCTTTTAAATGACTAAAATCTCGTTTATGCCAAGGCTTTCCGTGCCGCAAAAAACACCACGTCATATACCCAAGCACATCCACAAATAAATGAAGTAAACCCAGTAAATAATGTCGATTTAGGTTTCCAAAATCGCAATGAAGTTCCACAAACTCATCAAACTTAACCGCGTGCCAATGCCGCAGTCTATCAGTACTTCTCCAGGTCGGACGCCACCAATGAAAAACTGTTTTCGTCGGTTTAAAACGGTGTTGAATACGTTTAAAATCTTCATGACGAATCACAATATGACGCTTCAATTTGCTATAAGAATGCACTTGATAGCGGTTAATATACTGTGTTAGTTCATGAAAACTCATCTAAAAGCGACTCTACACAGAAAAGCTGAATAAATCAAAAAACTAATGTTGCCGAGCACACCAGAAGCAAGTCTGGCTATTTATTTAAGTTTAGAAGTAACTCAGGAAAATCGGATTGCAGAAAATGATTTCGGTCTTCAAAAATTTCAGTTTTAGCCTGCGGCAATTTTTCTCTATATTTCTGAAAATCCTCAAATTTAACCACGAAATCATCTTTTGAATGATACAACGTCACGTTGTAGTTACTGAGTTTGCCAGGGAAATTATGAGACAATTCAAAGCCCCCCCCTAAACCATAACAGCCCGCTACTAAATGGGCCGCTTTAACTTTTTTGGGGAAATCATTCTCGGCTAAATATTTAACTAAAAAATTTGCGCCTAAACTCCAACCCAGCAAAATTACTTCATCATTAAACAAAGGAAACTGACTTTCAAAATGATTCACCCAAGCCTTGTATTTAGCGTTATATTTGGTAGGCATTTTCAATTTCAATACCTCAAAATCCGGTAAATCAGAGGTCAAATGATCGGGCCATTTTGCGCTCTTTGGTTTAAATAATTTTGAGGCTTTATAAATCAAAACCTCAGACCAAACCTTGAGAGCTGGCCACAAACTATCAAAACCATCACCACCATGGATATAAACTATCTGTGGTTTTTTCATTTTCGCAATTCGGTTACATAGTGAACTAAAATTTCACAAAAATCATCTACCGCCGCGTCCGTTAAAAACTGATGTAAAGAAATCCGAACTGGGAACTGCCAAGTCGGATCACTTTCAATATATTTTATAACTTCAGTGGGCGACATAATATCACTCGTACAAGCTGATCCCGTCGACACACAAATTGATTCCTCCTTTGAAAGTACTGCCATTAACTCTGAACCACGTACGCCTTTAAAAGCAACATTAATAAGGCCTGTAACCCGGGGAGCTTCAAAGGCATGAAACTTATAATCAGGAATTTGTTTGATTATAGTGGTTCTAATTTGAGATTCCCAACTCGCAAAAGCAGCCTTGTGAGCTTCGTGATTTTTACCCCATAATTCAAAAGCCTTAGCTGTAGCAGCAACTAAGTAAGAACTTTTAGTGTGGCTGTCTTTAGAAATTTCAGGCCAAGCTTCTGGATTTTTAAGATATAATATGCCGATATGCTTTGGCCCATAAAATTTTTGGGGTGTAAACACCGCGGCGTCACAATTTTTCAGATCTGGAATTTCACCCTTTGCGAAACTTTGTGAATAGTCCCGTAAAATAAAAGTATTTGGAAATTTCTGCCGTAACTCATCGCCCCTATATATTTGCCCGGTTTCCGAATTAGCCGCCATTAAAGCCGCAAATTCGGCATCATGTGGCAAACCTTTTAACGTTACCGGATCGAATTTATTACCGGGCAAAAGTTCATCTAAAACAGAGCTGTGTTCAACCGCTGATCCCCACAAAGCATCCACGCCCCAATGCTTACGAGCTTCCCATAATACGCGCCGTACCGCGTCGGTTCCAGAATAAGTCACACTTAACTGTTCCCAATTACATCCCAACGTTTTGGCGATCGTTTTAAGGCTGTCATCAATTAACTTCTGAGCCGCAAACCCTGCCGCATGATGAGAATTATTATTTCCCTCTAAATCTAAGTGATCAATCATTACCTGCTTTACATCAGGGTGCAAAGGCGTTGAAGCGGCCGAATCAAAATAAGTCGTTAAATTCATACGTCTTAAAGATTAGCTTTTTAGACCCTAAAGGCTACTTAGATTCAATTATTTTTTCTTCGATTTTGAGGCTAAAATAATAAAATTGCGCTCTTCAAAGCGCTCCGCTTTTTCCACCACAAAACCCGCTTTAGTCAGTAAGCCTTTTAAATCATTTTCGTTTACATACCGATAGGTCCGAACGTGTTTTTCTTTTCCAAAAGGCACAATCCAATTTTTAGTAAAAACACGACCACGCCAAAAATTCATCCAAAAATATTTCTTGGGTAAAACCCATGTGGTTAAAAAAACTTTTCCTCCCGGTTTAAGTACTCGATAAACTTCGTTTAAAAATACTTTCTGAGCCGATGGTTCAAGCAAATGGTGAAAGGCGGCAATACTAACAACCCAATCAAAATTATCGGCTCCAAAGGGTAAAGGGGTTGAAAAATCACCCTTAAAAAATGAATCCCGTGGATGGTTTTGGCGAGCAATTTTGAGTAACTCTACCGATAAATCAAAACCAAAATAATCCCCACTTCTCACCAAATTATTTGGTAAGAACTGCCGCAATCTTCCGTTTCCACAACCTAAATCGAGCAATCGATCCCCCTTTTGTATTAAAGGAAAAAAAACATCAAATTCAGGCCATGGTTTAACGCGCGTTTTATCCCAGTTCTCCGCAAATTTATCGTATTCAGACATCACCGTTATTTCTACTCTCTGTTAAAGCGACACGCAAACGATTGACCTAATTTTTCTTCGGCGTCCACACACAAGCTTTTGTTCTGGCTTTTAAATCGATTTCTAATGAATCGTAAATTTTTTCTGAGATAAAACCCTTTTCTAAAAAATCTTGCTCAAGTCTTTTTACTTTCGTTAAACACGCCCGATCAGCCATCGTCACTCGGTATGGAATCACAATTTCTGGGTACTTTGCTTCAAGCTCCATCATTTTTTGTTCGGCACTTGCGTTCCAATGACGATATCTTTCTAAAATTTTATTCACTACATCAGAACCCTTAAACACCGGGTGATCCGATTGTAAACGTTCAAAATCTAACACGACTTTCCAACTTGCAATTCGTCTGGCTCGGTAGTGTTGTAGTCGAGAAACGATTCGACTTTTCTTAAAAATTATAGCTCTTGCATCGGCCAAATCATGAAGCTTCAGTTTTCTAAAAACGATCTCTAACAAACACTTTTCATCCACTTCCGGCGCGTATTTATGTTTTGGCTGCCTTTCATCGGGTAAAACATCGTGATCTAAACGATCGAGTTGCCGATCGATACTTTCACTTAGAACCACAAATCGTTCTTCCGAAACTTCATTGTTCGCAAATAGTTTGCGGTAGGTTTTCATTTCTATCCCTAAAGCAAAATGGGTGAGAATTTTTTCAAGGGCTCTTTGATTGTTATCTAGACTTTTTTCTAGTCGCTTTAAACCATTAGCCACCATAGTATGCTGCGCTGAATATTGTGCCTGTAGTTTTTCAAAAATAGGCTTAGAGATATATTTTTTATCGAGTAAATAATCGAGAAAATTTAGAACTTCTTCGTTAATAATCAGTTCAGCTTCAGCTTGGCGAAAACGATCGGCCCGACTAAAAACTGAAATTTTTGTGAATTTAAGCAGCCACTTAATCGTTGTCGCGTTCAATAAAAAACTGACCACAATCACACCAGCCGTCATCGCTTGTAAAGGCGCGGCGTAGGCAAATTCTGCCGGAATCAAAAGCGCGGCGGCGGCCGCCAACGCCCCTCTAATACCACCCCAAACTACCACGGCCTGATAAGCTGGGGAAATCTTATTTTCTTTCCCTTTACGAGTTAAGTTTGTACCAATTAGTGATGTGTAAACCGAGATAGGACGTGCCACAACCAGCACTATTGCAGAAGAGACTAAAATCATGCCCCAGTATTCAAGCCAATCAGTTTCTCCTAGTTTTAACCCCAGTAATAAAAAAACTAAAGCGTTCGAAATAAAGCCTAAAAAAGACCAAATTTCAACGAAGGATCGATTGGTGTCAGGTTTCAATTTTCTTCGGCCCCAATTCCCCATAACCAGCCCCGCTGACAAGGTCGCCAAAATACCAGAAACACCTAGCAAACCTCCGGCTACCAAAAAGGTGGTATGGGCTAGAACTAAACTTAAAGTCAGCTGCACGCCACGATCATCACTCTTGGCGATGGCGGTTGCAAAAATGGCTCCAAAAAAAGTTCCGACCATTAATCCAACCACAATAGACCATAATAGTTTCCAAAATTCCAAACCAATTGAAGTCGGTGTTAAAGATAAAGCAGCGCCTAAAACCACAAACTTGAAGATAAACTGGAAAGCCACCAGGGCCGTTCCATCATTAATTAAACTTTCCCCATCGACAATGGTTGTTAATTTTTTAGGAACTTTTAATTCTTTAAATATAGCCAGCACCGCCACTGGATCTGTAGATGAAATTAGGGCCCCAAATAAAATAGCAACGCCCCAAGGCAACCCCAAAAGATAGTGACAAGCCACAGATACAATCAAAATTGAAATCGCTAAACCAAGGGTCGCCAGAGTGGTAACTTCACGAAACACCCCTTTAAATTGCCGAAACTTAATATGGTAAGCCGATTCAAAAATTAAGGTTGGCAAAAACACATAAAAAATTAAATCCGGTGAAAATTGAATATAGTTTAGATCCGGCACTAAACCCGAATTTAAGTAAGAAGAAAGACCTAAACCTACCAGTAGTAACCCCACGGCAAAAGGCACATGCAGCTTTTTAGAGACAAGATGAACAAGAGTTGAAAGCGAAAGTAATCCAAACACCAGCAGGGCGACATACAGAAGTTGTGTTTGGTGCATTATTTAGTCTTTCTAAACATGATGTAGTGTTTCTAGTGCTGTAACATTTTTTGGCAAGTCAAACCGAGAAAGAATGTGGTATTTAGGCAAATATCTCAAAACCAGACTTTGTAACGACTCCACAGTGTTCCCACTGACAAGCTTCTTTCCCGTCGACCGTGACCTCAGTCCAACCATCTTTAAGCGTTTTGGTTCTGGTTTTAGAAATAGTAACGATTGGCTCAATACAAATCGTCATGCCCTCTTTCAAAGTCATGCCTTTACCAGGCGTGCCATAATTCAGTACGAATGGGTCTTCATGCATTTCATAACCGACACCGTGCCCGGTAAATTCTTTTAAAATATGATAGCCACCAGCTTCAATAGTACGTTGTACGGCATAACCAATATCTCCCAAGGTATTACCCGCTACGGCTTGCTCACAACCTGCTTCTAGGGCTTTTTTTACAATTTGGCTAAAACGCGCTCTTTCCGGGTTCGTTTCATCACCACCAACAATGACGGTAAAAGCGGCATCCGCAATTAGGCCTTCGTAGGTCACGCCGCAATCAACCGATAATAAATCACCGGCTTGAAGTTCGCGATTATCAGGAATGCCATGCACCACTTCTGAATTAATCATGGTACAAAGTGTCGCTGGAAAACCATTAAACCCTTTAAAAGAAGGTTTACCATTATGCTTTAGAATTTCTTTCTCAGCAATTGCATCCAGTTCTAGCAGCGTTATTCCTGGTTGAATCTTTGTTTTTAATAATTCTTGAACCCCTTGCAGAATTTTTCCTGCATGGCGCATAACCGCAATTTCAAGATCAGTTTTAACTACTACCATTACGCTAAATTTAAGGCTTCTACAACCGCTTCATGCACCGAATCAATATCTGATTTCCCATTGATCGCCACCAGCAAATCTCGTTCGGCCCAAATATCTAAAATAGGTTGAGTATGCATTTCAAAATTTTCGAGTCTTTTTTGAATTGCCGTAATGTTGTCATCAGCTCGCCCCTCGATTTCAGCTCTTTTAAGTAAACGATGAACCGCTTCCTCGTTACTAATTCGAATTTCTAAAGCCGTCCAATCTCGACCGGCATTTTTAAGCTCGGCTTCTAAACTCTCTCGTTGAATTTCTGAACGAGGAATTCCATCAAAAATAACCGGAGTGGTCGAGGCGAGTTCTGACAAAAACTCACGAACAATTGCCATTACAATTTCGTTTGAAACCAAATCACCTCTTCCCGTGATTTCTTTCACTTGGCGTCCTAGTTCAGAGTCTTGTTGCGCCATGCTTCTCAAAGCGCCTCCTGTCTCAAAAATTTGATAACCAAATTTTTCGGCTAAAATTTTACCTTGGGTTCCTTTTCCAGAACCTTGTCGACCGATAAGAATAATATCTTTCATAAATGCACTAAGTATTTTCAAGGGCGATCTTACTAATAAACATAAAAAAAGCCACCATCTGTTAGAGCCTAAATTTTTGAAAGCTCTTTACCTATAGAGCTGTGAACTTTATGATAAGAAAAATGAAAAAAATAAAGGTTATCGCTCTTCTAACTGCCTTCACTATATTCAGCGTAAAGGCACAAACAGACACGGCTTCGGTCGAGCAAATTCCGGTAAAAGACAGTCAGTTTGAAAACACCGTCACGATTGAAGAATTTAACAGTTTGGTAAAAACGTTGCGAGGAATTTATAATTTTTTGACCGAAACGGGACTGCAAGTTGGAATCAATGAAAAAACTCCGGCTAGTAGTTTAACTCTAGATGTAGGCGGAAAAATCGGGGCAGAAGAATATTGCGATGCTAACGGTGAACACTGTATTGACCCCACGACTTGGGATGCTCGTCCACAATTAGAATTACAACCACCAGCGGCCAACTGCAAAATTCGCTACCGAGTTAAAGACGCAAAATACGAATCGGCTTGGCAAGAAACCGGTTTAAACAATGACCCAGTCGGTAAGATGGCTCTCTTTAATAGCGGCTTGGTGACGAACTGTTCAGGCGACGGCTGTGGTGTACAAATGAGTTTACAGTGTTCTCCCAATTTAGCGGTCGCCGAAACGGCTAGTTGCCGATTAAGGTATCGAGTCAATCACTTAAAACAACCCGCCTTAACGCCTTGGGTAACAACCGAAGCAACGGTTGGAAATGAGTGGTCTGAAGGCGGTTGGTCTGCAGTTGTGGCCCCTAATGGAGCTTGGGGAGACGGGCTTAATATTCAAGCGGGCATTGAATGTTCCGATCAAGCTTTGCGCTGTCAGCTCGGTTACAAATTGCATAATGAAGCTGAAAAACCAGACTGGAAAATAGGAGCTTTAACGCAGGGTCCAGGCTGGCAAGATTCAGAAAACAGCTTGCTGAGCTCTGACGTTATTCGTGCTTGTGACCAAAGAATTGGTTGCGGATTACAAATGCAAAGTCGCTGTGTGGGCACTACCTCTACTTTAAAAACAGCTCTCTACGAATGCCCAAGTGAAAAAGCTACCGGTTGTCCGTCACTTTGTAATGGCCAAATTTCAACTAATGACAAATGTAGCTACCAACGAATGGGCGCGAATGATCAATGCACGTTGCTTTTAACCGAAAGCTGCCAAGCGATTGGTCACTTAGTTCAGTAAATAATTAAACACCCCACTGCGAAGGATTGTCGTGAAAACGCTCTAAACTTTCTTTTTGCGTTTGATCAATTTTTCCAGAATCGATTAGTGCTTTCACAATCGCGTGAAATTCAGTCAGCGGCGCCAAAGTAATATCCGCTTCTTCCGCATTCGTGATTGATTGGGGCGTACTCCAAGAAAAAATTCCCATAATATGCGTCACCATTGCCCCGACTTCTGTCCGAAGGGCTTCGGCAGATTTAATCGAAGAACCTCCCGTTGAAAAAGCATCTTCAACCACCACAATGTTTGGGTTCTGAGTAAAAACTTTTCCTTCGACCATTTTACCAGCCCCGTGCCCTTTTGGTTTTGAACGAACATAGAGCATGGGAATTTTTAGCCGATCAGCAATAATCGCTGCCCAAGGAATTCCGGCTGTAGCCGGACCGGCAATATAATCGCACTTTAAATTTTCTCGCTCCATTAATTCTAGAAAAGCCTCCACAATAATATCTCTAGCTTCGGGAATACTAATCAGCTCACGACAATCACAATAAACGGGTGATTTAATACCAGAGGTCCAAGTGAAAGGATTCTCAAAATTTGTTTGTACGACGTTTTGTTCGACTAAAAGCTGGGCAATATTTTTCATCTGCCCAAGCATATACAAACGCTGCCTTCTCGACAAACACGATCTAAAAATCGGTTAGACTTTTGCTTCTGGTTTTGGCTCCACCGCAGCCGCTGTTGTTACTTCAGGTTTAACCGAAACGCTAATAGTTGGCTCAGCCATTTCTGCAGGGACAGGCATTTTAGGAAGCGCCGCAATGGCGGCTTTTTCTTCCGCCACTTTAGCGGTTAAAGGTTTCGTTGGATCCACCGGAGGCGCCATTCGAGCTGAAGCTGGAATAGCCGCCGCACTCGTTGGACTTGGAGTCGTTCCAATTGGATTATCACCCAGTAACGAATCACTGACCGTCGGATCGGCTTTAGCGGTTGCCGTGATCGCGTTGATATTATTAATCCCCATACGCGCCTCAATTTCCGCATCCACAAATTCTTTCTTACGACCGTATTTCATCCGTGAATATTTTTTGATAATCTCGGCAATTTTATAATTACGACCATCTGGATCCCAAATAGATTCCATAGAGAAAGGACGAGACGTTGAATTATTAATATTAAGTTTAATGTAGGCTTTGTAATTGGCGATACTCAAAATATCTTGAGCGCTTAAAATCGGAGCGTATTCTTTTTCAAAGTATTCAGCATCTTCCGCCCCTACTTTAAAATTCATCATCGTTCCCACATTCCCAAATACCGCATCACGAATTTTTGAGTCTTTTTGCCCCACCGCCACTCCACCAGCGCTTTCACTTAACTGAGCAATATACTGATGCGCCATAATAAGATTCAATCGATATTTCCGTGCCTCAGAGAGAATCGAGGCAAAAGTATCGGTGGCGAAATTTTGAAACTCATCCACATACAAATAAAAATCTTTACGATCTTCTTTTGGCATATCGGCTCGCGCCATCGCCGCTTGGTTAATTTTTGAAACCATAATTAGCCCCAGCAACTGCGCATTAATGTCCCCGATTTTCCCTTTAGACAGATTAATCAAAAGCACTTTTTCAGTATCCATGCACTGCCGCACATTAAAGGCTGATTTGGTTTGCCCAATAATGTTACGCATGGTGGTATTGGTCACAAACGGGCCAAATTTACTGGTGAAGTACGGGATCATTTCTTGTTTCTCTCGGTCACCCGTATTTGCCATTTCGTTTTCCCAAAAGGCTCGCACCATCGGGTTTTTTAGTTTTGAAACTTTATAACGTTGAAAATCGTCATCAATAAATAATCGTGGTACATCTAGTAGCGTTGCGCCTTCTTCTTCATCGGCCATAAGCGTTAAACACCCATTCCGAAAATAATGTTGAATCCGCGGACCAAAAATTTCATTCCCGAATAATTTGATGAAAATTTCCATCGCATCCAGCGAAGCTCGATCTTGTTCTTCTTCGGTTTTACATTCCAAAATATTAAGCCCCATCGGTCGTTCTCGATCACCCGGATCAAAAACCATTACATCTTTGGCTCGTTCTTTTGGCGTTCGTGATAACACGTCTTCCACCAAATCACCATGCGGATCAATCACGCACACTCCCGCTCCACGAACCACATCTTGCCCAGCCATGTATTCCAAAAGCACAGATTTCCCACTCCCGGATTTCCCCACAATGTAGGTATGTCGCGTTCGGTCGTTATCCAACATATGAACCGGCTTGGTTTCACCTCGGTACACCGAGTTCCCCAAAATAATACCTTCTTTAGGCAGATCAATTGGCGGTGGTAGAACTTTGTAATCAAGCCATTTAATGGTTGGAATTTTGTTATATTTAGCGTCAGGAAAATGAAAGATCGTTGCCAGTTCATCACAACTTAAAAGTGACTTATGTTCTAGTACGTTCCATAAACGATAGTGAAAGTTATGAATCAAAATCGGAATATTGATCCGATTGAAAGGCACAATTCGTCGGTTTTCAAAGTAATTTTTACCGTCGCCCTTAAACACGTTAAACGACGTAAACATTCCATTTAAAATTTCTTGCACTCGAACTTCGTTTTTAGAGGCCGCTAAAACTCGGATACTACAATCAAAACCACTTTGAATCGCTTTTTCACCAATCGCTTTCGCAATTTCCTCTTCCGACGCCAGCATTCGCACATAACTATCGCCTCCTGAAGCCCCTGGAGCATTACTGCCCAGTCCATCCGTTTCAGGGTCATAACCCGTCAGCATAACTTTAAACGGCCACCAGATTGCCCCTAAAATCGGGCCAATAATTGGAATTCTCCCTTTCCCCTTTTTCTTCCCTTTAAATAAAGCCGTCCCCGCTTCGGCGGCTTCTTTTCTCCACGAGTTTGAAATGGGTTTAATTACTAGCTGAATCACGCCTTTGTCTTCTTTATCAAGTTTCGCAAAAGAATTCGCCATATTGTTCAGCGGATCTTCTTCAATTTGTTTATAGGTTTCAATAGGATACCAAAAATCTTCGCCCGTGTGCATATAATATCCATTGGCAAAATAACCCGGCTCCTTAATTTTAAATCTTTTTTCTTCTTTAATGGGCTCAATTTCCGCAGATTCATAAAACGAAGTAATTTGTTTTTCAACAATCGCTTGATAGTACTTATCAACCACAATCACAAAGCTCATTTCTTGCTTATCATACTGCAGTTCGAATGAAATATGCGGTTGTCCCCAAAAAATTCGATTCACCCAGACATTATATAAATTCAAATCACGAGTTTCATGTAAGGCGCGGTAAAGCTGTTCACCACGACCAATCGCCTCATGGAAATCTTTTTCATTTCTTTTCTCGTTATCGAGTTTCGAGTCATTTCGTGGCAATAAAACTCTTAAATGCACTAAGTTCTTCGCTTGCTTACGACGATGCAAATAGCGGATCGTAAAACGCGCTAACACAAACACCGTGTAAACATCTAAGGCAAAGAAAACCAAGTTCACTAAAACAATCCACCATTCCCCAAAGCTTAAACTTCGAGTGGCAATTTCGCTGTTCCAAATTTGTCCAACTTCAGCCTCGGTAAAAAGAGCCGCAAACATAAGAAAAAAAGCGCGGTAAAGCACAAAAGCACTCCGCAGCCGGTAGGCTCCAAACCCAAGCCAGCGTAGCCAGCTGAGATGTCCGAGGACGAGTCTTATTAAAGTTCCCATAAAATCTAACCATTATAACACAGATAAGGCCTTTTTAAAAGGAACGCAGGACATAAAAAAACTCGGAACCGAGTGTGGTTCCGAGTTTCTGTATTAAAGCTTAAACGATTTAGTTTAGTCTTGGATTTCTTGTCTCCAACCTTCCCCAAGGAATTGTTCGAGCATTGGTGGCGTGTTGTTAAGCAGTCTTAGATCGAAATTGATTTCGATACTTGGTTCAATGTTTGTACCACTACCGATGTATCTTCTGTAAGCGAGCAAGTGACCTAGGTCTCCAAATAGATTACCCGATACTTTTAGCTGAGCCATTGAAACATCTGGCTCTGGTGAAGATTTAATTTCCCCTTGTTCAACCAGGTACATACCTTGCATCGTTTGAACGTCTTTGTTGATCAATAGATCTCCGTTTCGAACAATGAAAGCCGCGAATACGCCAGCGTTAGTGAAAGCAAAGTTATTATTAACGGTTAGATTTCCGTTAGTAAGAATAAACGTCGCACTTTTTGAAATATCTTTCACGGCACTCACATCTAAGGTTGTACCAGCGAACTGGTAAACTTCAGAGTCTCCCACTCGGCTGAAGGTTTGACCTCCAATGGTAACCGTTCCATTAGTGGCGGCATCAAGATTATCGTAGAAATCATCTTTTTGATCTTGGAATTCCGCGAAGTCATCCGCGTCACCTTGTTCAGCCCCGGTGTAAACCGTGGTGTCATCAGTTAACGTTAACCCGTAATTTTGGTTTGGATCGGTTGGCGATAAAATATTGTTTTGATCGGCAAACGCTTTATCAGTACTTCCTCCACCATAGTAACCCGCATTCCCCGCTTTCGCTTTAATGAATGGTCGAATAATTTCTACATTGGCCACAGAACCATACGTTCCTTGCGCTAATTGGCTTACTTTAGTTGGCGGAGTTGGTTGACAGATATTGTTACCAAACCCGGCAATACTATTTCCAGTCGTTGAATCAACGGTGTTAATGTAAGTGTAGTAGATCATAGCGTAAGCCACGTTTTTGATGTTGGCCGTATCTTTAGTTGAAGCCACCGCTGTATCCATATCGTAGTGAACTTTAAGTTCAGTTTCACCAACCGCGTTAATCTCATTTACAAAGTTTCGGCTAATATTGTTTCTTAAGTCTAGGTAGAAGTATTCTCCAAATTCTGGACAAAGAACATTTTCATCACACCATAACCAAGTGTTGTTTCCGTCACCATCTTCGATTCCTTTACGGTTGAAAATATTTCCTGATTCAGTTGGAATCGTTTGGTCGTAAACTCGGATTTGAGCGTCGATAATTTGGAATTTAGAAGTGTCAAAACCATCTACTTTTACCGTTACTTCGTATTTAGCGTTTTCGCCTTTAGCCACAGTGGCCGATGTGCCAAGAGGTTGAGACAAATCGCCTGGACGAACTTGTTTCACAATACTGTTCCCAGCTTTGAAACACTCAGGACAAGGCGTATTTACTGGTGTACAAGGCACTGGTGGAAACGTTGGGTCACATTGCGCATTAATTTCAGCTTGATTGAAAGTACCCGCTAGTGGTTGGAATGGATCAATAGTTCCACCAACTTTAGGACCACAAAGGAGTAAACCTTGATCTTCTGCCCAATCTAGAGCACATGCTTCTGCAATAGTTCCCGTAATTGGGTGACGCGGTGAGTTAATTCCATCTCTACACAATCGGTAAGCTTGCCATAGTGGGTCTGATACATCTTCAACCGGCTTCTTCGGAGAACACAAGGCGGCTCCCGTAGAGGTATTAAAGGCACAAGTTCCAACCGATGGGTCAATTGGAGTCCCTCCGCCACAAGGTGGGTTTGCACAAGTTGGAGGCAAAGTACAAGTATTGCTACAACTATCGTTATCTATGCTGTTTCCATCGTCACATTGCTCTGGCGCTTCTACTACTCCGTTTCCACAGAAACCTCCTGGACCACCCGTAACTACCACCGCTGAAGTGTCATCATCACTGACAATACATGGAATCGCTGCAACTTTACCAGATACCGACGCCGTGTTAGTAAAGCTAGCCGTTACGTTGGTTTGGGTACAAGTGTAAGTGATTACTTCGCCCGGATCGAGCGTATTATTGTTGTTGCCCACATTGCCAAGCAGTGTCATAAATTCAGATTGAGATCGAGCACAACTTGGACTTAAGGTATCAGTCACACTTACTTCAGAGATTGAAGAAGTACCAGGATTTGCCACAGAAATAGTGAACGTAGCCGTACCACCGTTAGCAATCGTTTGCGTGTCATCTCCGTCTGTGTCTGGTTGACCAGGCGTAGAGTCGTCTTTGGTAATCGTAATTTGACCTTGAGCTACTGTACATTGAGTAATAAACAGAACTTCTGAAGGATCTTCATCATTCACTGGCTGATTATCAACCGTGCTTTTTGCATCTACACGAGCATCATTTTTGCCATCCACTGAACCTTGACCATTCGCTCCGTCAAAATCACCTGGATTCGCATTCGCTTTTTCACAAAGGTAAGAAAAACTTTCTCCGACATCAAACACTGAACCTGGGTAAAGCGCTTGAGTTTGGCTGGCTGTTCTAGCACAAGCCGGTGATTCTTCGTCGGTTACTACCACTTCTTTCAGTGGTTCAGCTCCATTATTTGTTACGGTGATTTTAAATCCAGCCGCAGTGTTAGTCGCAATTAATTGCGTGTCATTTCCTTGAACGGTGTCAAAATCAGTCGTGTTTTCATCCGTTTTAACTATTTTAATTTTTGGTTGATCTCCCGTTGGCGGACAATTTGATCCGTTACAAACGAGTACTTGTGAAGGATCAGAATCATTTACATCCGCACTATTATTAACGGGAGTCCCAACGGCAACCGCCGTATTGGTGTAACCATCACGAGTTCCCGCTTGAAGACAATCGTATCGGAATCGTTCGGTTGGTTGAAGTAGATCATCCTTAATCACTTCTGTTTGAATCACCACGTTTCGTACCGTAGATTTAGAAGAAGTTCCCGTGTTTAGAATTTCTCGAACTTGAGTCGGAGTTAATGCACAAGCCGCGGCATTAGCGTCATTCACTTTTACGTTTTTCAAAGCGTTTTGCCCGACATTGGTGACTTGAATACGGAAAACCGCGTTATCAAGATTATTCGTCGCCACCGATTCAACCGTTTGCGTATCATTCGTGTTATTGTTTCCCGTTGTCGTTCCATCTTTATCATTTGGATTCGCCGCCCATTTAAGCACGTCAATCGCGTAAGGAGGTAACACATTTTGACACGTGTTTGAACAACTATCGGTGTTATTAGTATTACCATCATCACACTGTTCACTTGGTTGGTTAACCAGTCCGTCTCCACAGAATGGGCCAATACCGGTATCAACGTCTAAGGTAGCGGCACAACTTGGAACATTGGTTCCATTTTCAACTAGTCGACAAGTCGCTTGCGAACCATTAGTCGCTGTAATTGGAACATTAATTTCTTCCGTTCCATTTGAAGGCACGGTTTTAGTGAAGTTAGTAATCGCAGAACCACTACAGTTCAGCGTTACATCAACGCCCGTGTTAGCCGTATCCCAACTAAAGACTGATTTACTGTTTGGCGTGGTTGGGTTTGGCGCAAAGAATGGCGTCCCCACACAAGCGGGTTCTAGCTGACAAGTGTTTGAACAACCATCACCATTGTTCGTATTACCATCGTCACACATTTCACCAGTTTCAACCATTCCATCACCACAAATTGAATTTCTGGTGTGAAGCGTGTCTTCACAAGTAAGTTTATTTCCGTTATTGAAAAGTTCACAGTTTGTGTCGGTTCCCAAAGCCGCGCTGCTTGGCACGGTAATATTGCGTGAACCATTAGCTGGTACTGAAACGTCTAAATTAAAACCCGATGAACCAGAACATTTAAGGTTCAAGTTGTTTGCAATATTAATCGTCGTCCAGTTGAACACTGAAGTGTTCCCCGCGAGTACCGCGTCTGGATTAAAATCGGCTCCGGTACAAGTAGCCACCGGATTTGTGGTACATGTCGCAGAACAAGCACTACCAGGTTGTCCGTTTTGAGAACCTAAATCACATTGTTCTGGCGCTTCCACGATTCCATTTCCACAAATTGGAGCGTCTTCTGTTAGCACTACTACCGATGGATCTTCATCGTTTACCGTTGTGCCAGATTTAACTCCAATACCGGTTACAAAAGAATCATTATCACCATCTACGAAAGTGGTTTCAGAAACATTCGCTCGTGAACAAGTGTAAATAAAGCTTTCACCTCGATCAAAAATTAGACCTGGGTACAAAGCTTGGGTTTGAGTCGCGCTTCGATTACATGAAGGTGATTCAGGATCTGTCACCACCACATTTCTTAACGCTTCTTTCCCGTTATTAGTAACCTTGATTTCAAACACCGCTTGTTGACCTGGGTCAATCGTTTGCGTGTCATTTCTTTGAACGTCATCTTGATCGTTTGTATTCACATCCGTTTTAACAATGTTAATACTTGGCGTAACTGGAGGCGTAACACAATCTTCTAAATTACAAATCACCACCTCACTTGGATCGTCATCCGAAACAGATGGATCACCATTAACCGGGTCACCAATTACCACCGCTGTATTGGTGTAACTATCTAAAACATTAGGCTGAGTACAATCATATTCAAACCCTTCGTTCGGTTCTAAAATATTATTATTATTCGTTCCACTAAGTTTTACCACATTAGTAACCGAACTTTTTGGACTGGTTCCAGCCGTCAAAATTTGATTTACTTGAGCGGCCGTTAAAGCACACTCGTTCGCATTTTCATCGTTAACACGTACATTTTGCAAAGCCACATTGGCGGTGTTTTTTACTTGAATTCTAAAAATCGCGTTCGCATTAGAATTAATCGCTTGTGAATCATTAGTTGAATTATTACCCGTTGGTTTTCCGTCTTTATCATTTGGGTTATTAGCCCATTTCAAAATTTGAACATTCGCTGGTGGAATGTTTTTGAAAAGAACTACCGAAGGATCTGCATCGTTTACGGTTTGATTCGATACATTACCTTTACCCGTAACCGAGATATCATTATCGCCATCAACAAAACTAGCTGGCGTTACGCCTGTAGCGGTACAGTTATAACTAAACTGTGCGCCTGGAGCGAAAGTTGAACCAGAATATAAACTTTGAGTTTGAGCCGCTGTTCGATTACAAGCGGGTGATTCTGTGTCAGAAATTACGACATTTTTTAAGGGTTCACTTCCGTTATTACGCACAGTAATTTTAAATACCGCATTCCCACCACTGTTAATAGTTTGGCTATCATTTTGTTGAACCCCGTCTTGATCAGCCGAGTTTTGATCGGTTTTGATAATTTGAATATCTGGTGTTCCGTTAACCGTTAAATTATCTCCACACAGATTAGTCGTCCCAATTCTAAGGCTACAACTAATAACGTCTGTTGAATCGGCATTTGCCGGAACGGTAATTGATCGAGTCCCAGAATTTGGCACATTCGCATCGAATATTCCTGGTTGACCAGCCCCGCCACAAGTGAGTCTTACTTGTCCGTTAGGATTATTAATATTCCAAGTAAAATTCACACTCTCACCCGGATTTGCACTATTTTTTGCGAACGATGACTGAGTACAAACCGTTGGATCTGGATTCGTAATGGTCGATGTATGACTCGCACTAACCTGACACGGTCCACAATTACTGGTATATTGAAAGGTAACATTGGTGGTTACAGAACCACTTGTACTGCTTCGAGTGTAAAAATCTAAATAAGCACTTACTTCAGCTCCAGGAGCTAAAGCATAGTTATTTACTGGATAGGAAAATGAACCGCTTTGATTCGTTGATGAATCTGTAACCGTATCTCCTGAACGATTATCAACTCTTTGAATTACATTCCCAGTACTAGTCCAAGATTTGGTAATACTCGTAATGTAGATAGTACAAGAGTTGTTGTTCTTAATCCAATGTCTATGGTTAAAAACTTGCCCAGCTGAGTACGTACCAGCTTCAACTTGAGCTACAAAAAGACCTCCAACAAACAGTGACAGCATTAAGCTGGTTATCATTTGTTTTGAGACGTATCTCATGACCGAATTTTTAAACATTTTCATTAATTAAGATGTTACTTGTTTTAGTAATAATACTATATTTATATTTGTCAAATATTAAATTAAAGGCCAGAACCATCAGAGGTGCCACCTTGATTAATAATATCAAGCTCGGCTTCAACCGCTGTAGTTACAGAAGTTTCTGATGTGCTTTCATATACCTGCCCATTTGCGGCCGGGTTAGATGATGGCTCTGTTTTAACTTTATCGATTTTATTACAACCAGTTACAAACAAACCCAGAGTGATTACGACCAATACTTTTTTCATATTATTCATACTATTAATTATTTCTTTCTTATAAACCGTTACCACCTGTGCCTTCACTATCATCACCTCCAGAACCCGCGCCACAACCACTACATCCGTCACCGTCTCCTCCGTTATTACAAGATTCAGTCGTTTGCATCCAAGGTGACCGAGTAGTGGTGTTACCAAAGCCCCAAGATCCTTCGTCCCAACAAATTTGTCGAGTTCGAATTCTACCTCCCTGACAATCTTTCTCCGTTCGACATCGTCGAGTTGGGCCTTCAGGTGTTGGCGTTGGTTCTGGGTCACGTGGAGTTCGAGGGTCTCGTGGTTCTCTTGGCTCACGTGGCTGTCGTGGCTGAACTGGCACTACTGGTGGTGGTGTGTATTTCTCACGTTGTACCGGAATAATGACTAAGTTCCCTTCACAACCATTCCCCATGGTCATGACAATCGCTCCATTAATGTAAGTTGCGTTTGTGAACTCAAGTTCGGCAAATTTTGGATTAATTGAACCATCTGGAAGCCAAATTGGCACTTCCATTGTTCCTCGTTGTTGCGAACCATCAATGTCACGTGTGACATCAGAACCGGTGGCAATATAAGCGGTGTCGAGAAGCGAAGTATCAATTCTTCGTCCGCCCAGATCAATTACTGGCTCCATAAAATCAGCTTGTGTAACGGCTACACCGTCCCCCATGGCTTCGGCTAACTCAGTTCGGCCAGTGTTAGTTTCAAAATTACGTCGTAACTCTCGCATTACGTCTCGAATATTATCATTTCCGTATTGTGATAAACCATCAATAAAAGTCAGTCGAGTTTGACTCGCATTTTCACGGTCTCCCATGGCAATGGCTTGACCAATAATCCATTCACGAGCTCGTTCTGGATCAGCCGCAATATCTGCTGGCATATCAGCCGTTACTTTGTATTCCGCCAAAAATTCTTCAAGTGAACCTGGTACATAGTCAGCGCCTTGCGCGACTAAATCTAAACCTCTGTTAGTTCTTCCATCACCATCATTAATTTCTGCTTCTTGTTCTACTTCTGCAATTCGGGCCGCTCGGCGAATGGCCGTCAAGCTTCCGTAAGCTTCCAAAGCCGCGGTTAAACCACCACGGGTTCCAGCGCCCCAAGCGCCATCAACACCAGCGGTGTAATAAGGGGTACCATCTTCTCTTTTAAGCAGACCTAAATCTACTTGTAACTGACATGTTAATACGCGTGCTTCAGGATCGGCTTTAATGGCCGTTTCAATTGATTGAGCTGTAATTTCACCTTCAATATCATCTAAAACTCGACCATAAACTTCCGCTTGTAATGGAATTCTTCCCTGTAATACTTCGATCACTTGATTTAAAGCATTTCGAGTCGTTCCTCCAATTGAACCATCAACTTTTAAAAGTCCATTTTCAACGTAACGACCTTCTGGGAAAGTGATTCCTAATTGAGTCGCAAGTTCGTTAATTCGTGTTTGTAAGTCAGCGCCTGTTAAACCTTCTAAACTTTTAATAGCCTCTTGCGCCGCTTCAGCATTCATATCTAATTGTGCGCCTTCAGGTGCTTTCTCTACAGGAGCCTCTACTCCAAGCTCTTCTCTCAAAGCGTCAATTAAATCAAGTGTGCTTCCAATCCCTGCACCTGGAATCGTCACTCGATCTCCATTTTCAAAGACGACTACATAGCTATTAGTTAAAGCATCAAATTGTACGTCTTCTAGTTTATCTTCGGCTTCTAAATTGGTGTTAAATTCTTCAATATTTAGGTCTGAAGCAAAGTTGCCTGGGGCAGTATCAATCGGAACTTCTAATGGTATTACAGCGGCTGCGTTTGGATCCTCTGGAATTATTACAGGTCTAATTGGATCATCCAAACTTGCTGCATCTGGGTCTGCTGTACGCATATCAACAATGCGAGCTGCGCCAGGATCAACATCTGCAGCAAAAGCTCCCGTTTCGGCAAATCTCGGAGCTGCATAGTTTAAAGCATTTAAAAGTTCATCAGTTGTAAAACCTGAATCCACTATATCATCGGCACTAAATAAAAGTCTGTTTCTTTCTGTACCACCAATACTTCTGTAAATAATAACCGAAATAGCCCCATCTTCACCTACCTCGAAACCATTAAAACGTCGAATTGCGTTAATATCACCTGAAACACGGTCAATCGCCGCATCAATAGTAGTCTGTAATAAATGAGATCGCTCCTCTTCACGTGCTTCTCCAATTACCCCTAGTTTTAAAGCGTCAAGCTGCGCAACTTCTGCTGCATCTGGGTCTGCTTCTGAAATATGTCGAGGTCTATCGCCTTGAGCAAAATTAATAAATCGCCCTACAGAATTACCGTCTGTAAAAGCTTCCGTAGCCGATTGGTGTAAAAATTTCATACAAAATTATTGAAATATCAGAACATTATAACATGAGTTGTCAAAAAAAACAAACGTGAAATTAATTTCCCGACAAGAAGATTCAAAATTACTTTTCAGGAATATTGATTTATATGTTTTTTATGTTATAATAATTGTACTGACAGTCAAAATCGACTTGATATAGCTGGCTTTGTAGCCACTACCTTAACTTTTGTTAACGGTTTGACGCTCGAAATCAGCTCCTTCAAGTTTAATTTGTTCTTTTACGAATTCGGATCAGACAATAGTTTTCATATTTTTGTCTCAGTACCACTTTGGTATTGAACGGTTCTTCTAGCTTCTTTAAATCAGAAGTTAAAAGAACCGTTCACCACCCGCAGGGGGAGAACGGTTTCGTTCGGGCTTCGCCTGAATTTAACCCTCGTTCCTGCGGGAACATATCAACCAGTCTTGGAAAGGACAAACCATGAAAAACGCTATCTTGACCACTGCCGCCCTGCTCGTCAGCATCGCCGCCCCGGCTTTCGCCGACGACGGTCTGGCCTGTGCCAGCGCGAACCACGTTCGCATCGGTGACGCCTGCGTCCTTGGCACGGAGGCGGTAAAAACCTGGACAGTTTTCGGCATTGTCGAACCGCAAACGGCCAATCAAATCGCGGCAATGTCAGGCACGGTTTTTGTGCAGGGCGTACCCGTGATGTGCGCCGACTTTCCGGGCACAGTGCTGCACTTGAGCAGCCCGGCACCCTCGATCTGCATGGGCGAGATTGCCCATGCCGGCCCCGTCGTCGAAGTAAACGCCCCCTCTGGGGAGCGTTGGTACCGATATGACGAGGTCGACCCGACCACCGGGGCGCTTTCGCCCCAGCTGATTCGGGTCACCATGCCGGCACAAGTGCCGGCAGGATTCGATTCAATGGCGAAATTCTGATCCACTTGATGGATTCTTGGTAAGGGCGCGCTTGTCGCGCCCTTCCACTCCTAAAAAAATTTTGATTAATTGAAACACTGAACTCTGTTTTGGGTTTTTTAACGAATACGAACTCTATAAAAAAATAAAAAAATAATTTGTAAATAACTAGTTTTAAGCTATTAAATGTAAGATGAGTTTAGACCACAAAAAAAATCCAGAAGTAAGTAATAAGATTACAAGACGTGAGATTATATTTGGATTATTAGCCTGTACATTAACGCCTAAATCAACAATTGCTCAAACACCTGCCGAGATTCAAGCGGCTGTGTCAGAAGCACTCAGAGAACTCCCCTACGGCTCTCAACTAGAATCACATGCTCAAACAAACCCAGAATTTAGAGCCGATTTAGAAGACGTAGTCGCCTACTATCGGCAAGCGGAAAGAAATGACCAAACCCCGCCCCGTAGCCCAGCGCAATTTGAACAAGTTTTAAATCGCGTTAATGCGACAATGCGACGCCCTGAAAACACAGAAATTCTAGAGAATTTTTCAGAAGCAAAACAAAACCTTTTAGGCCACTTAGAAGAAGGCCAAGTAGGACTTTTTATTGACGGCCAAAACCGACATTTGTACGTGGTTAAAAAGCAAAATGGCACGCTTCAGGCCACAATTCAAATGGATGTAACCGTTTCTAGACATGGTTTTAGCAATGAAATCAATTCTGGAGGCTCGCCCTATGGAGAAATGTGGATTTCTTCCATCATGGAAGGACGGATTGGAGAAGCGCTTTTACACAACGATACGCGTTATTATTCCAATGGTGATATCGTAAATAATGTTAACCGACATGCCACGATAACCACCGGCCGCGCCTCAATTTCTGACCGGCGAGCCGACCATCGTTTAGCGCAACGTGGAGTAGCGCTCCATGGCACAAATGTTGGTTTTAATGACCGAGGTGAATTACAAAGCAATCTCGCGGCCAGCGCTGGATGTTATCGTTTAGCTGATGGAGATATTACCTATCTTTTACTCAAACACATTAAGAGAAATATTAATGAAAGCGCACAAAACGGAACGCCAATGTATGTCTCACGAACGAGTGAGGTTAATGCCATACAAAGTGAAATCAATACCGCCGATCCACCCCTTGCAAAAACAGAAGTAAATATAGTTGATGAGCAAACGCCAGACCCCACTATTGGAAGTCCCATACAGCAACCATCAATTGATCCTGATGCTGCCTTTATAATTCGACTAAATTAGCGCACTTTCTAAATTACTAAAACTGTGTTATAATAACCAGATTGTTATTATATTATATAAGCACACGCGTAGATGAAGTTTTGGTACGCCTCAGACAAAAATTTAACAGCCCCAATTGGGCGGTTTGTTTTTGTAATGGGAGCGTCTGCCAGCAGCGCTTCGAGCCCAGATGAAACCGAAGCCCCCGCTTTAACGCCTGAAGCAGAAACCCTCAGTAGCAGTGCCCGAGAGACAGCTATCCTTGATACTGAAATGGCTTTAGCCGATCTTCAGGCCCAAATTGAAAATCAAGAAACATTACCCTCAGACCTTCCCATTGATGAACAAGTTTTACTTTTAGTTCGAATTGCACGTAACGATTTCCAATCTGACAGTCTAGACGGCTCAGGGGATGATCGAACCAACTTGCAGTGGATTCGTGATAGCATTGGTTCTGTGGCCGATAATATTATTAGCACCGACTTAGCTCAGGCCTTGCAAAGAGGAACCGATTTTTCATACGAAGGGGCTATTTTAGATTTGTTAGCACCCAGTGCAAAAACGAGGTTTCTTCTCGACTATCGGGATGATGCCAGAAATTTATTTACCGATACACTCGCAACAGAAGGAAGTCGAATCAGTTACCGTGCCAATTTTTATGGTGACACTGATTTAGCGCGGCAAGCAAACTTCATGGATCTTCTGTCTCCTATAGACCCGAACCAGCAATACCTACAAATCAATAACGAGTTATATGTTAGAACGCCCCACGGTTATCTAGGATTTAGCCCCGATGGAATTGTGGGAAACCGAGCCAGAATTGGTTCTGACACTAATTTTACTACTTTTGGTGATGCAGATTTACTCGATACTGATAGCGCCATCTTGACCCAATTAAAAGCAGAAAATCCCGTTTTTTCAAACATAGAAAACAGTGATGAAATGGCTCGTTTAGAACAAAATCGAAATACAAATTTTTATACCGCTCAAGCCTGGAAGAATTTTTCTGATTCGATTAATGGAAGTTTACTAGCCAATGATTTACCTTTCATAACCGAGATAAAAACATTGTTTGTAGAAGGAGGCTCATTTAGAACTTTTCTTGATGCGAACACTCGTCGCGAAAATTATAATGATCTAAGTGTGGGAGAGTCCTTCAACATTCCTGGTTTTGAAAGCGTTCCAGGCTTAGACGCCTTAAGTAATCCGGCAGATTTTAGAGATGGCATTTTATTAGCCATCCAAAAAATCGTAGAATACGCAGAAGCTGAAGTACAAAAATACGAAACGGCTATTGCCGCGGAATCAAACCCAGAAACCAGCGCTCTAATGATTGCGTCTTTAAAACAACTCAAAGGCAGTCTTCCTGATCTTTTACAAGCGATTGATATTCATGTAGAGGAATTAAAAGCAGAAAATGAGGCTCTTATTGCCGCTAATACACAACTCATTCTGGCGGAGTTTGAAAACTTATCACCAGAAGAATTATCACGATGGTTAGAAGAATTCGATAGTTCGCTTGAACAAATGGCTCGTGATGGCAGCTTTAATTCAGAGTCATTTAATCAACAGCTTGGAATTCTTATTGCCAGAATTTTAGGAAGCTCTGATGAAGACGGAGCGCTTTTACTGGAACAAAACCCACAATTAAAACAAATTCTCTTAGCGCGACTTAATACCCTTAGCCGCCAACCTGGAATTAATGATTTAGAAGGAGCCGTAATCGTCTTTAAAAACCAAATGTATGTAGCCGGTGTAATTGAGGCCCTTGGAGCCATCAACCCAGCCATGGTAGAAGGTATAGACCCTCAGAGCATGACTCCTGAACAATTAAATCAATTAATTGTGCAAGCTCAACAAGTTAAGCAGGGACTAGAAATGAGACTCGTAAACGATGATTCTCTATCTGAAGACGAGCAAAGATTACTCGATTTTCTGGTGATTGAGATTCCATCACTACAAAATTCACTAGGTAATATTGCAGAAGGAGAAGAAATAAGAGAAGAGGCCCAAGCGGAAGAAAGAGTTTATCAAGAGTCTATTGCTCAGGCAGAAGAAGTGTTAGAACCGAGCACAGAAGAAGGACAGACCTTCCATGAAACAGTTGATATTGCGACGCAGTATATTCAAGAATATCGAGTCACTCACAACGGTGAAATGCCAGAATTTACAACTGAGGACTTTCAGTATGTAACTGAGCGAGTTCAAAACGGAGAAGCACCCGACGACATTCTTTACGCCTTACATGTCAAATCGGATCCAAGTTTTCAAACATCTCCCCCTAGAGAGCAAGCACAAAGCTTCCAAAACCTAAACACCATGCCTAGTGGCACCAATATGGTAGGTTTAACGCCCGAAGGAGATTACATCATTGAATCCAGTGGAACCGACCAAACACGCTTCATTCAAAACTCAAGTGATGGCACTATCATCGCCGAACACCTACTTGGCGTACCCGATAGCGAAGACCTACGCGTGCCCGCCAGCGAATGGGCCACAGCCCAAGCTTTGGGCGCTATGACCGATGGTTTTGTGGTAAAAAGTGCGGCCGAACTTGCCCAAGCCGGAGAAACTTTAGGAAATCGAGCCTTAGTGAATTTTATGAAACAATACTGGGGTATTCGGGGCAATAATACCTTACCCGAAAGCGAACTCGATAAGTTTAAAAGCTTGGGTGAAATGATGAGCGATAATCATATCAACTTGCACACCATCTTGGCGCAACTAAATGCCCTTAAATGGGATAACACCGCTGATGGCAGTCGAGCTTTAAGCGTGAGAAATCAATTCAATGAAATATTGGAAGCAGCAGCCGCTGGAAATAACCGTGGTTTTAGAGAACTTTTAAATTTAGATAATTTACCCCCGACAGTCCCAACCGAGGCTTAAGTAAAAATAAGAAACAAATTCTATTAGCAGTCATTTGACCCATTTGCTAATTTTTTTATATTAGGCTGGAAATGAGCGACAATCCCTACAAAGTTCTCGGCGTTGATAAATCGGCTTCACAAGCGGATATCAAAAAAGCCTACCGAAATATGGCAAAAAAACATCATCCCGATAAAGGCGGGAATGAAGCTGAGTTTAAAAAAATAAACCAGGCCTACGAAACCATTGGGAATGAACAAAAGCGCGCGCAATATGATCAATTCGGTGAAGCGGGTGCCCAAGGCGGATTTGGCGGTGGCGGCGCACAAGGCTTTGGTGGTTTTTCTGCCCAAGATTTTGGCGGGTTCGAAGATGTTTTCTCAAGTTTTTTTGGCGGTGGAGGAGGACGGTCACAAAACCCTCGGGCGCCACAACGAGGTTCTGATTTAGAAGTTGAAGCCGATATTACTTTTGCTGAATCAGTGACGGGAACCACAAAAAAATATAGCGCTCGTCGATACAAATCTTGCGAAACGTGTGACCATAAAGGTGGCTCTGGGCAAAAAACTTGCAGCACTTGTGCCGGTACTGGGCAAGTAACGCAAACCTTCCAAACCCCGTTTGGAAATGTGCAACAAAAAGCCACTTGTGGCACTTGTCATGGCAGCGGCCAAACATTTGAGAATCTTTGTAAAACGTGCCACGGAGAAACTCGGTACGAAGATAAAACCACAATTGAAGTTAAAATACCCGCCGGTATTCAATCTGGGCAAACCCTACGAATGCGACAAGACGGGGACGCGGGCAAATATGGTGGTCCTGCCGGAGATTTTTACGTTCACATCCGAGTGGCTGAGGATAAACATTGGGAACGTGAGGGCCTCGATTTAATTCAAGATTTAGAAGTGCCAATTTTTGAAGCCTTAGATGGAACCGATGTAAAAGTAAAAACCTTCTGGGGTAACCAGTCTCTTGAGGTGCCCGCTTTAACCGCTGACAAAACAAGGCTCAAAATAAAAGGTCAGGGTATTAAACGTGACGGACAAGTCGGTGACCACATCGTGATTATCAAACACAAGTTACCGAAAAAAGTCAGCAAAAAATTAAGCGAACTTTTACAGCAAGCTGCCAAAGAAGCATAACAATAAAAAAACCGCCGCAGCGGTTTAATTTTAGTTTCTGTAAGGTGGGGGAAAATTAACAGTTAAGTCCTTTTTCTTTCAAAACCGCTCGTCGTTCTCGAGCTTTAGCTTTGTTATCTCGTTTAGACAAAGTCGATTTTTTTCGACGTTCATTAATTTCGTGTCCTCCGTGTCGTTTAGCCGATCCGCGATTCGTCATAGTTTAAAACTTAGTTCGAGCGCGAGAGTACGGTTTCAAGAAAATCTGTCAAACCTTATTAGCTTCTCTAATCCTTCGGCTATCACCGCTCCTAAAGCCGCTTGTTCTTCCGCTGTAAACTTACCAAGCACAAAGTCCGCTGCATTGAAGCGCGCTCTAAACTCGTTTTTAATACCAAATTTAAGGCGTAAATATTCGGCACTACCAAGCACTTTGGTAATATGTCGCAACCCTCTTTGCCCACCATCTGAGCCTTTAACCCGCAATCGAGTCGCGCCAAAATCTTGATCTAAATCATCGGTTAAAACCACTAAGCTTTCCAAGGGTATTTTATAAAACTTCATAATCGGGCCCACGGCTTCACCGCTTAAATTCATTAAGGTTTGCGGTTTACAAAGAATGGTTTTTTCCCCCTTTATTTCCCCATAACTTAGTTGAGCTTTAAACTTAGACTCCAGTTTAAAAGGCGTAAAATTGTATTTTTTAGACAAGGCCTCCAAGGCTAAAAAACCAAAATTATGACGGGTCAGCGCGTACTTTTCTGGAAAATTACCAAGGCCTACAATCAGTCTCATTACGACAATTGTACCGAAGCGAAGCTAATTGTCATCTGTATCCCCTACGTTAAAGAACGTCATAAAATGGGAAGTCTTTGCGTTACCTTAAAATTGATTATCATCGAACTATGAACAACCGTGGTAGTAATTCAGAAATCTATTCTCCGCGCAGTGTTATCACCATGGTAGGGCTCTTTTTTTTCCTGTTCTGGCTGCTTTATTCAATCGCAAGTTTTTTGCATGAGTCACGAAAGGTTCAAACCGAAATTGAAGAAATTCACGCCACCAACCAAAAACTAAAAAACGAAATCGAAGAAAAGAAACAACTTCTGGCTTATTTAAAAACTCCAGAACGCTTAGAGAAAGAAGCGAAAATGCAGATGGGTAAAAAGCTGCCTGGCGAACAAGTAATTGTTTTAGTCGAAGAAAAGCTTGAAATTTTACCGACTGAAGCCGCCCGAGAAGAAGTGCGAAAAATCAAAGAAGAAGCCAACTGGAAGAAGTGGCAGTATCTATTTTTAAACTAAGCTTCAACCGGAATTGGCTCCATGCAAACTAAAAAATTTCCCATCGTTACTACGTAATAACGGTTTATTTTTTCGTCATAAATAACCGGCGTAACCGGACGCTCCGGTAACAAAACTCCGCCTAAATAGTTCCCTTCAAAATCAATCTGACGTACGCCGCCGTCATTGGCTCCGAACCAAACGCTGTTATTAATGTACCGTGGATGCGATAAAATTCGCCCAGTAGTGGGCATGGTTTTGAGCAACTTATTTTTAGCTAAATCATAGATATAAAAATTTTTATCACAGCTACCGACATAAAGCTTGTCTTCCACCACTAAAGCCGTGTTATAAAAAACGTGCCCAGCACTAAATCTAAAGTTCTCTTCACCCGAATCTATATCAATGCCATAGCAGTTTTTATCAAAAGCCGGCGCAATAATTTGTCTTCTTTTCATATCAAAAGTTGGAGCGGCTTTTAAAGGCCCTTCCATGATAAATTCCCAATATTTACGACCTGACTTTGCATCTAACAGTAAAACCTTACCGTCATTGCAACCGACCGTTACCAAACGTTCTTCGGCACAATAAGCCGGAGTTGAGTGCATATACTCCTGGGTAAATTGCTCCCACTCTTTTTCACCCGTCTCTAAATTCAAAGCAACTAAGGCCCCTCGATTATTAAAAATATTGTGCTCCAGACCAATAAACACCAGGTTTAGTTCTGGGGCAAGACAAGGTGAAGATCCTACATATTCGGCCACAGCCGCTTCCCAAATCACGGTTCCGTCATTTCTATCAAGGTGATAGACACTGCCGTCATAGGCTCCAAAAATCACCCCTTTCTCGGTGAGAACCGGACTGGAGAAAATCCCCTTAATCGACTCCCCTGTTTGGAATTCCCAAACTTTTTGCCCCGTTCGCTTATCCACGGCATAAAAATAACCATTATCCGCCCCGTAATAAATTTTATCATCATCTTGAGCTGGCCCAGAATGAGGCACACTAAAAACATAATTCGGCATCGGTGGCTCATAAACCCATTCTACTTTTAAAGTATTTTCATCTGGGAAAAAACGCTCCTTTTGATCACTACCATAGGTTAAACCAAAATCAGAAAGTTTATAAACGCTCCTATACTTAATACCCTCAGCGGTCATATATTCATGCGCGCTTTCTCTTTCAAAATCGAGGTAAGTAAAAATAGTGTCCACTTTTTGACCTTCTTGTTCAACGGCCGCTACCACCCGACGCATCGAATGCCCTGAGTTTATTAAATCATCTACTACTACCACCGGTTCACTGGTTAACGTCCCTTCAATTTGTTTGCAAAGACCCGCCTTTTTACGCGATTTTCGAACCATAAAACTATTTACATTGTAGTTTTTTTCTCGGCCTTTCATCACAATAGCGGCCACTAATGGAATAGCGCCCACTTCTAATCCTCCCACTTGAAAAGGCCATTGCTTCTCCATTTTGTCCCAAAAAACTTCAGCCAGTAAGTTCAAATCATCAGATTTAGTTACCAGCGCCCGAATATCAAATAACCAATTAAGGAGCTTTCCTGTTTGGGTCGCCCGTAAAATAATGGGCTCATCGGCTTTTAAATTTGTTCTCATTAAAGCGTCCTGCTCAATTCTTTTAAAAAGTTCTTTTTCTCTTTTACTCGGTGTCATACAAATAAGGATAAATTAAATATTGGTAAATTTTAAAGGCGAGCGCAAAGGCAAACACCGTCCATAAACAAAGTTCCCACCAAACTTCATAAGGCGCTAAAAATAATTGTAAGGGCGTCAAATAAGCCAAATCGTAATTCGGATCAAAGCTTGGAACGATAATAGATTCTGGCATCATTTTTTTACAGACTTAATAGTAATAATTTCGCATCGGATAACCAATCAACTCGGCTCCTTCTTTGTCAGTTTTGATCCAATCATTACGACTGAAAGGTTTATAATCTACCGCGCAAATATCAGGAATATCTATCGTTCGATAAAAAGGATTTCCATTGATAGAGTGATCAAACTGAATTTCAATTCGCTCAATCGTCGAATCGCTTTTGCACTGTTGTTGGTGTTTAAACCAAACTCGATAAGCATCGCAACGATTACGGGCTTGAAAGCTTTCCTTTTTTAATACCTCTGGATCATCCCCCTTTCGATAAATCGTGGCTTGTTCAACACACTGATGATTGGCCTCAAACATGTAGAGCCCATAAAAATTTCCTTCCATAGTTGATTTTTCGTCTCCTGGAATGATATGAGAAATTGATTGCCCAAGACCCAGCAAAGCCATTAGTAACCAACCGGGCAAAGTTTTTATACCGGTTGGAATCTTAGTCTGCTGGTATAAAGGCCCAAACAAAATAAACAGCATCGGCAAAACCGTGGCTGGATAGCGGTAACTCACCAGCAGTCCTGAATATAAATGAAATATCACAAAAAAGATAAACGCCAAACGCTGCCATAAATTTTTTGGTCCCAGCAAAAACCAGGCCCCAACCATTTCCATAAATATTACAAAGTTAGTCCAAACGGGCATTACCATGTCAGGCAAAACCGGCAGCCCAGTTTTAAGCGTACTAAAGTAAGTTCCTAGTGTCCAAGCGGGGTGAATTTTTGCCGCGACCGACAAGAAATAAAACCAAACTAAGCTAAATTTCAGAAAGAAAATTTTGTGGGGAAAGGCGAGCAAAATCAGACTAAAAACCAAGTGGTAGTACTCATAATTACCCACTTGAGACATAGAGAACAGTAACACCATCAAGGCCTTCCAAATAAAAAGCGGCCACATTAAACCATGCGCCAATCGCCACTGCCCACGCCACATAGCCCAAGCACTCCAGCCCATAATTCCAAACAGCCCCATATAAAAAATATTAGCGGTGTAACCAAATGGCAAGCCCGATAAAAAATACCAGTCGCCACAATTTTTAGCGTACGGCCAACATAAATGTTTTCCCTGCTCTACGGCCTCAATGGTAAAACGAAACTCTTGAATCCAAATATTAAAGGTTAAAAAATAAGCGAATAAAACCGCCACCAAGGCAGCTTTCAAAAGTTCACTTTCATATAACTCTTTAAGACTAAAACTCGAGTCGTACCAGTTTCTAAATCGATCTAAATTCATCAAAACGCATCATACCGCGTTTTCAAAAACTTCGCGACCAAGTTCGGTACGCCGAAAAAAATTTGACAAAACCCCTTCTGAACGCACAATAGGGATGTACTTAACTGATAGTCTATTTAGATTATCGGTTTTTTAAGGCAAGCCCTCTTCATTTCATAACTCCCTTTCTCCCCCATGCAAAGTCAACTTCAAGCGGCCATTAATCAGCTCTGCGCTGAAAAAAACCTCGATAAAGACATTGTTATCGATGCCATCGAAAAAGCCATCGCTCTGGCTTATAAAAAAGATTTTGGTTCTCAGCGCCAAGCTATCAAAGTAGTACTTGGTGATGACATTACTCAAATCAGAATCTTTGAAGAACGGGAAGTCGTTCCAAAAATTGAAGATCACGATTTGGACATTTTGCTAAAAGACGCCAAAATTTTTCGACCAGACGCTGCGGTGGGAGACGTAGTGTTTGTGCCAATTGAAATGCAAGAAGCCTTTGGAAGAATCGCCGCTCAAGCCGCGAAACAAGTAATTTCACAAAAGCTTAATGAAGCGGAACGTGAAATGCTTTTCCAAAAATTCAAAAACCGAGAAGGAGAACTTATTACCGCTCGTGTACAAAAAGCTGATTTTGACGCGACCTTAATTGAAATTGAAGGCGTCGCCACCGTGTTACATAGAAGACAGCAAATTCCAGGTGAGAAATTTTTTACCGGACAACGAATCAAGGTTCTACTTGAAAAAGTTGAACTCACATCAAAAGGTCCACAACTACGAATTACTCGTGCCAGCAACGAATTTATCATTGCTTTGTTCGAACAAGAAATCCCAGAAATGCGAGAAGGTCTTGTTTACGTCGCTAAAATTGCTCGTGAAGCGGGCGTGCGATGTAAAATCGCTGTGGCTTCTGAAGATGGTGGGATTGACCCAGTAGGAGCGTTCGTTGGTCAGAAAGGATCAAGAATTAATTCGGTTATGGAAGAAGTAGGTGACGAAAGACTCGATGTGATTCAGTTTTACGATGACGCTAAAAAACTGCTTATCGCGGCTTTAGCTCCGGCTAAAATTGCCAAGGTAGAATTCTTTGTTGGCGATAACGGAGAAAACCGAGTGAAAATTTTTGTTCGAGAAGAAGAGCGAGCGATCACCATTGGCAAACGAGGACAAAATGTTCGTTTAGCCGGAAACTTAATCAACATGCAAGTCGATGTGATTACTTACGACGGACCAATGGAAGAAGAAGATATGGCGGCTAAACCTAATAAAGAGAAACCGAAAAAGGAAGTTTCTGAAAAAGTAACCATTGACCATTTAGAAGGCGTTGATCCTGAAGTAATTGCCACACTAACTGAAATGGGACTTTCTCAAATCAAACAGTTCGAAGGCCTAAAAGCTGAAGAATTAGCTGAAATTGGAATTACATTAGACCAAGCTAAAGCGGTTGTGAAAGCGGTTTCTAAATTCTTGAAACACTAAAACTTATTGAATATTAACATTAAAAAAGCTGACTCATCTGAGTTGGCTTTTTTGTAATCCCTTTAAAAAAATTTTCTTAAAAATTTTAACGAAACAAACGAAAAACTTGTAAGTGTCTGAGGGCAAAGCCCGAGTTTTATAAATTTAGTGAGTGAGTTATTAATTTTTTAAAATTTATTTTGGGGTCGCCTTTTTTCTTTCTTTTTTGGCGATACAAAAAAGGAAATACTAAAAAAATCTAAACCTCACACTCAACCACTCCATCTAAAGTTTGATCATGTTTTTGGGTTGGCACTTTATCTACTACGGCAAAACGGGGTAATATCGCCAATGTTTTGACGCTAGAATCTAGCGTGGCTAAGTACTTATCATAAAAACCGCCTCCTTTGCCTAAGCGATTCCCATTTTTATCGGCGGCTACCGCTGGAACCAACATTAAGTCTCCCGCTTCAACGTTAAAAGAAATACCTTCTGCCTTTGGCGCCATAATACCAAAATCAGCTGGCTCTAAGACTTTGTAGTCATCCACTTTAAAAAATTCCATTGCCTCACCTTTAACTACCGGAAACAAGTAGTCTTTATCTGGAAATTTCTCCATTAGTGGCGCTACAAAACTGATTTCTTTTCCTAATTGCGGGGCATACACAAAAACCCGTTTGGCCTCTAAAAACTCAACCTTCGCACTAATATGATGTACCGCTTTTTCTGAGAGCACCGCTTGATCATGCAGGCTCAAAGCGTTCCATTGTTTCTTTATTTTTTGGCGCATAAAATATTTTCGAGCCACTAAAATATCGGTTTCAATTTGAGTAAACAATTGGTCGGCGTTTTTAAAAGCCCTCACTTCACGTAATTTTTTACCGAGCTCTATGTTTAAAGTTTCACCATAAATTTCCTGATTAAAATCTAAGATATGCACTTCAGCCGAAAAATCTCCGCCAAAGGTTTTGCGAGGCCCAAAGTGAAATAAGGCATCATAAGACTTTTGCTCAAGATTAACCGTGACTAAATAAACGCCTTCTTCAATTTTAGGGAGTGAATTCAATTCTAAGTTTGCTGTTGCGATTCCAAACTTAGCGCCTATTTGAACCCCCTCAATAACCTTGGCTTTAATTTTCATCAAAGGGATTGTAGAGAGGGTTTTTAAAATTAAAAGCGGCGTCCACGGTTTATAACCAACCGCGCAATTTCATGGCCGTAATTAAACGCTCTATCCCTAACACTAAAGCCGCTACTCGCCACGAAGTAACTTTTTCTTCTTTAATAGCTTTCAAGTCTTTATAAGCGTTGTGCATCACCGTTTCAAGACGTTGATTTACATGAGCTTCCGTCCATACATCACCTGACCGATTTTGCACCCATTCAAAATAAGAAACCGTTACCCCTCCTGCATTCGCTAAAATATCTGGAATTACAGCGACACCATTTCTTTCTAAAATCTCGTCCCCTTCGGGTGTCACCGGTCCATTAGCCAGTTCTAAAATAGTTTTCGCCTTAACTTCATTCGCATTGCGCTCATCAACCGCCCCATCTAAGGCCGCTAAAACCAATACATCTACCTCAAGCGCTAACAGCTCTTCATTTGAGATCATTTCAACCTCGGCTTTTTTCATTTTATCCACATCACAACTATCCCCCTGGCAAAAATTGCCACGCAGCGAACCAGAATCTTCTTTGTATTCTTTTAACTTTGGAACCTCACACTGATCTCCATTACAAAACACGCCACCGCTAGAATCCGAAACCGCCACAACCTTCATACCCGCGTCACTCGCAATACTCGCAAAATAAGAGCCCGCATTCCCAAAACCTTGAACCGCCACGGTCGTTTCAGAAAGTTTTTTCCCTTGGTCTTTTAAGTAATCTCTTAAAACAAAAAAACCACCCTGGGCCGTCGCGTAAGACCTTCCCAAACTGCCACCCAAAGCGATTGGTTTACCGGTAATAACCCCTGGAGCCTTATGTCCCACAACTTTCTCGTATTCATCTAACATCCAAGCCATGGTTTGCGGATTCGTGTAAACATCAGGGGCTGGAATATCTTTTTCTGGTCCCACAATGTTATTTTCGGCCAAAGCCCGCATATAACTTCTGGCGACTCGTTCTAACTCTGTTTGCGAAAGATTTTTTGGGTTCACTTCAACGCCCCCTTTACCGCCTCCTAAAGGAATATTAACCACCGCACACTTCAAGCTCATCAATGCGGCTAAAGTTTTAACTTCCGCTTCATTGGCTTCTGGATGAAAACGAATTCCGCCTTTGTAAGGCCCACGCGCTGAATTATTTTGCACTCGGTAAGCTGACACCGTTTTAGTTTCACCGCTATCGGTTTTAAACTCAATCTCTTTCTTAAAAATATTTTCTGGCTCCATCAGTTTTTTGCGCGTCGCTGCTTCTAAACCTAAACAGTCTGCGGCTAAGCCAAAATTTTGCTGAAAATAATCGAACGGAGTGCCCATAGAAAAAATAATTAGGATACATTTAAAATTTACCCAAAAGTCAAAAATCACCAAGCAGACTTGGTTGTGCAGAATACATTAAATGATTTTTTTAAGCTTAAGAATCAAAATTCATTAAACCGCCAAAACTTTTAATAACGCTGGTGCCGCATATTTTTGTGCTTCAACTTCCGGCATCGTTCCGCTAAACACGTAGCCTTTTTGTTCATCTAAAGTCACCATTACCTCTTTACCTTTTAAAGGTCGACCGGCTAAAAACCAAACTTCAAAAAATTCACGAGTTCGGCCCGCATTCCGATACAGACCATTTTCTGCTACTTCAGATTTTTCAACCAAAACTTCAACTTCTTTACCAACAAACTTCGCTCTCTGGGCAAAGGCATGTTTTTTTACAATCTCATCAAACCGGTGAAATCTTGATTTTTTTTCTTCCATATCAATAAACTCTTTTTCCATCCGAGCGGCCGGAGTGTGCTTTCTAGGTGAAAAAATAGCGGTGTAGGAAAAATCAAGTTTCAGTTCGTCAGCAAAATCACACAGTTCTTGAAATTGTTCCTCCGTTTCACCCGGAAAGCCAACAATTATATCGGTCGCTAAAGTCGTGTCAGGCATCGCCGTTCTAATTTTTGCGATAATATCGTTATATTTATCAATCGTGTAATTTCGATTCATCGCTCGCAGCGTTTGATTGCTCCCGTGCTGAACCGGCAAATGAATATAGGGACAACGGGTTTTCATGTGCGCTAAAGCATCAATGACGTCATCAGTAAAATCTTGTGGATGAGCTGAAGTAAATCGAGTCCGAGACAGCCCCATCACATGAAGCTTATCAACTTCTAAAAGCAATTTTGCAAAACACTTCTCTCCTTTTTCACCGTCTTTATAAGAATTCACGTTTTGCCCAAGCAAAGTAATTTCTTTCGCCCCCGCTTCCACTAACACCTTACACTCGGCCAGCACATCCTCTAGCGGTCGTGATATTTCTCGGCCCCGTGTGAAAGGCACGATACAGTAAGTACAAAACTTATCGCACCCCTGCATAATTGGCACAAATACCTGGGCTTTGTTTTCTACTTTAGGCACAATATTGAAATAGTTCTCAATTGAACCATCACCAAACGCTTCTTCAAATTGTGAAAAATCGTGTTCTCTAAAATGACGCTCCAAAAGTTTTGGCATTCTGGCGGTGTCTTCAATCCGAAACGCAATATCAATCGAATCAAAACTAAACAACGGGTCACGAGAATTTTCTCGGTCACCCGTTTGTCGCACCATACAACCGGTAATGGCAATTTTAACGTTTTTGTTAGCGCGCTTATGTTTGGTCATAAACCCATAAGCTTTGTCTTCTGCTTTTTGCCTCACTGAACACGTGTTTACAATCAACAAATCCGCTAAGTCTTCCTCGGTTAACTTAAAACCCGCTTTTTGCATGACTTGCGAAACCCGCTCTGAATCAGAGTGGTTCATTTGGCATCCAAAAGTGCGAATGGCGTAAGTAGACATACAACGTTAATTTGTAGGCAAAAATCCAATTTCAGCAAGATTTTGCGACTTCAGATTATAAATATAATTTACTCACACTCTTTTGTTCGGCGACGTTTTGTACCACTCCGGCGAATAATGGCGCCATAGTAATCGCTTTAAAATTAGTGGGAGGATTTTCAACCGGCAAAGAATCGGTACAAACAATCTCCGCAAAACTAGCGTCGCTTAATCGTTCGCGAGCTGGGCCAGAAAAAATAGCGTGGGTCGCACACAAATAAACTTCATCGTTTGCTCCTGCCGCTAGCAGGGCTACTTTAGCCGCTACCACAGAACCCGCCGTATCGACCATGTCGTCTACAATAATTGGCGTTTTACCGGCCACATCACCAATCACATGTGAAACTTCTGATACATTATGTTCTGGTCTTTGCTTATGCAAAATACACATCGAAACCCCTAATTCATCCGCAAATTTCTTGGCCATTTTAGCTCCACCTGCATCTGGAGAAACGATCACCGCATCTTTCAAATTTTTCGCTTTAAAATAATCTACAAAAATTCGTCTTGGGTTTAAATTATCAACCGGTACATCAAAGAAACCTTGTGTTTGATCTGAATGCAGATGCAAAGTAATAACGTGATTAGCCCCTGCTTTAACAATTAAATCCGCCAGCAGTTTAGCCGAAATCCCCTCACGAGCTTCATGAATTTTGTCTTGGCGACTGTAAGCAAAGTAAGGCAAAATTACGTGTATATTGCGCGCAAAACTTTGTCTGGCTGCGTCGATCATTAAAAACAGTTCCATTAAGTCATCATTCATATGACCGGTTCGGCAGGTTTGCACTAAAAACACATCTTGGCCTCGAAAAGTTTCATCAAATTTCACATACGTTTCTCCGCAGGCAAATTGCTTAATTGTGATGGGCGATAATTCTTTTTCTAAACCTTGGCAGATTGCATTTGCAAGGATTGGGTGACTGGAGCCGGCAAAAATTTTATAGGGAATCATTCGTGCGACACTTTGCCAAATTGACTCAAGTTTGTAAACTCTTTGGTATATGAAGACTCTTCCAGATTTATCAATCATAACCATCAATTACGGCGGCTCGGCTGAAGTGAAAAATTTGTGGGAGTCGATTCAAAAATACACCGGGAATATTAATTACGAGTTTATTGTGGTCGACAATGCTTCCCCTAAAAATGATGTTGAAAATTTAAAAACACTGTTTAAAGACACAGAAGTTCACGTAATAGCGCTCGATACAAATTTAGGTTTTGGTGGTGGATATGGAGAAGGCATTAAGTTTGCCCAAGGCGAGTTTATGGCCATCATTAACCCCGACATCACCCTTACCGAAAACTGCTTAGAACCTTTAATTGAAGCCCTTAAAACCGAGACTCGGGCTAGTTTAGTGGCCCCTAGATTATTAAACCCCGATGGAACCGCCCAGCAAAACGCGCGTCATTTCCCAACGCCTTGGGTTATGTTTGGCAGACGGCTCGCTACCAAGTTTAATTGGTCATACGACTCCGAAGAAAAATGGTATGAAAGCCAAAGCCCACAACCCGTAGATTGGGTACAAGGCAGTTTCATGTGTCTTAAAAAAGATACCTTTGTAAATTTACTGCAGGGCTTTGATCCTCGCTTTTTTCTCTTTCTAGAAGACACCGATTTGTGTCGAAGACTCTGGAAACTAAATCTTCGAGTGCTTTTAATTCCTGCCGCAACGGCTGTTCATAGCGAACACCGCTTATCTGGTGGCAACCTGTGGCACGCCTGGCGGAAAAAAACTTTTTGGATTCATCTCAGCTCTGCCCTTAAATATTTTTGGAAATACAAAGGCGAAAAACTACCTGATATAAAATAATTATGACCATCGTTGACACCCATAACCATCTTTATTTCCCTGGATTTAAAGCGTCTTTTGATCAAATTTTAAAAGCCGCTCGAGACGCCGGAGTAGAGCAACAGGTACTCATTGGTATTGACGAACTATCCTGCCAAGCGGCTTTAAACCTAGCCACCAAGCACAACGTTTTTAAAGTGGCTTTGGGCTTGCACCCATGCGATGTTGATCAGCTGGGAGTTTATAATGCGGACCACCATAAATACTTAGGCTTAGATTCGGAACTACGACCACAAATCTATAATCGCACACTTTATTTCAAATGGCTTGATGATTTAGCGACTCAATTTCCTGATTTGGTGGTAGCTTTTGGAGAAACCGGTTTCGACCAATTCCACAGGCAATCTTCAGCGCTTTTACAATCACAAAGTATTTGCTTTAAAGAACATTTAAAACTCTGTTTAAAACATCAAAAAACGCTCATCATTCATAGTCGTGGCGCCCGAAACGAAACCTTAAAGTTCCTAGAAGAACACGCAGAAGAATTTAAACAAATCAATTTTGTCTGGCACTGTTTTAGTGAAGATCTGGAAGCTGCCCAAAGGGTTATAGAACTAGGCGGATACCTAGGTGTTGGTGGCGTTTTCACCTATCCAAAATCAGAAGATTTAAGAGCAATTTTAAAAAAAATTACCCTTGAAAAATTACTAACTGAAACCGATAGCCCTTTTTTAATTCCACATGAAGCACGAAAGCAAAAAGCAAAACTCAATAACCCAAGCTTTTTGCCAGAAATAATAGAAACCATTACCCAAACTAAAGAGCTTCCAAGAGAGATCGTAGAAGCCCAATTATATAGCAATGCTCAACAGGCTTTTCCAGGCTTAACGAGCTAAGCCAAAGTAATCAAACATTATCTGATTTGCGGAAATATCTTGGGTCGTTTTTCCGACTAATTTTTCAATGACCGCATTTGAATTTTTACCTCCCGGCCAATTATGTCCTCCACCAATAACCACAAAACCTCTTAAAGGGGTTTGGCATCCAATAAAATCTAATTGCGCCACTCTGGTTCCATCATCCGCAATATCTGGCAGCAAAGTAGCTTTTACCGAAGTGCAGGACTTTTTACGAGCCCAAAAAGCCATTGATTCTGGCGCCGACAGGCGATTTTCTTCACCATAACCTTTCGCCATAGAAGCCAAAGGACTTTCGCTTTCTTCCCCATCAAATGTCATTAACGGGTCCTCGGTTCCGTAAAAAAGCAGCATCGGCTTTAATGTCTGAGGAGTCTCGCATTGATTGAGTAAATTTTCGGCCATATTTGAAGCTATAACCCCAAACCCAGCAAATACATTACTAGAAATACAGGCTAATTTTTGTGTCATATTGCCTCCACTTGAAATACCAGCCACATAAATTTCATTAGCTGCAGCGCCCCACTGATCTACCAGTTGATTTGCCACTGCTTCCAAATAAACCACATCACTAACACCAGTTTCGGTTGAAGAACGTCCATCGTTCCATTCAACCGCATTTGATTCAGGGTACACCGCTATAAACCCATACTGGTTGGCTTCTTCATAAAGATCTACGGTTTGAGCCATTACAGAAGCATTCCCTTTCCCTCCATGCAAAAGCATTAAAACCGGTAATTTTTCATCAGCTCTAAAAGATTCAGGGCGATAAACATAATAAACTCTTTCTATACCTTCACTTTGAAAAACAACTTTTTCCGAATTACTAATAATCAAGCTTTCAGCATTAGCATTTCTGTTAGATAAAAATTCTCCAGAAGATCTATCTTGCGTTTTATTAGCTGAATTTAAACGATCAGCAAAACGAGCCTTAATGCTCGTTTGATCTGAGACGTCGGATGAAAGTCTTTGTGCTTGAAATCGCTCTCTCAAAGTGCCCGTTTGGGCAAAAGTAACAGAACACACGACACTAGAAACTATGAGCAACATTAATACCGAAAGTGTTTTTTGAGTCATAAGAATTTATAGAGAGATAATAGACCTTAATGATACGCTATTTGAAGAATTTATATTTCAAAAAAACTTAATTTTTAAATTAAGTCTTTAGAACAAATGGTGGCTCGAGGCGGACTTGAACCGCCGACCTCCGGGTTATGAATCCGACGCTCTAACCAGCTGAGCTACCGAGCCATTTAACGGCTTTCAGAATACACACTAAAAGCCGGCCGATTCTAAGACAAAAACTCAATGGGTCAAATTATAAGAATTTTAATCAAGTTCCCACGACTCCTTCATGCCCCACTGACAGAATAATTTCACACAACGATTCGTTAGTAATCTTGGCCAGAGCCCGTTGGTATCAAAATAGTACATCAAACTCATTACAACGAGTATGAGTAGCAGCAAAAGCGTAAGGCCGATCTGGACTATAAGTCTTAAATCATACCCTCTCCATTTTTTACCTTCCAAATTCCATAAACCCACTTCAAACAAATTCACTAAAAAATAAGCCGCAAAAAAACTATAGCCTTCATTAATTACTTGGCGACAGATAAAAAACAAAATGGCAATTTGGGCTGCAAATAACAGTCTGTAACGTCGCATCTTTGGCATGGTCGCCGGATCGGTAAAGCCGTGAAAAGACATAATCAAAAAACTCCCCGTTAAAAAGAGCCACACAAAATCTTCACTCGTATAATCCACAAAAAGATTTAAACAAATCAGCAACGTACCCCAAAAAGCTAAAACTGAATCCCATAAACCTGCCCTAAAGGTTACAAAAACACCCATCAACAAAATTGGCAAAAGGATGATCCAATCAAACCCCCACTGAAAATGATTAACGTAAGCTTCATTTCCAAACAAACAAATCATTAAAAATATGGCGGTATAGGAGGGATTAAAAAAATGTTTATTACCAGACCTTAGTAGATATTTTGAAGCAATAGCCACCAAAGCCGCAAAAAATAGTATTGGCCACCATTCAGTTCTTAAAAACAAACAAATTCCAATACCCGAGTTAATCGCTGAAAAAGGAAATCCATGCTTATCATCAATGGTTTTCCGCAGATAATAGTCGAGTCCAGCCACAACCGTTAAAACCATAATTACTTGCCACCAAGCAATGTTTATAAATCCTAAAAACACGCCCCCAAACAAAAGGAAGGAACCGATAGCAATTGTTTGTAGCAACTGCAATGAAACGGTTTTTGCAATAGAGTTATATTTCGCTTTGATTTTTTGTACAAATTTAGAGTTCATATGTGCATTATAAAATGTTTATAGAGCGCCGCAATTACTTTTGTTTTACAAAACCACAAATCGTACCCTAAAATGATATTAAATATATTTATAAGTATAATTTATTGTCATGAAAAAAGACCAAGTAATCACCGCCGTTTACATTTTGGCCTCACTCGGATTGTTTGTTTTGGCTATTGATATGTGGATTTGTGGAGGCGAAGCCTTTTGCCGATCGAGTAACAGCTTAAGCTCTAAAATCGCCAAAGCCGCTATTACCATCAATCTACAAAATCCATCACCATCTGACCCAGAATGGTCTGGCTGGTCAGGACCAAACAACCCAAATTTTGATATCAATTTTTCTGGTTCACAGGTTCAAGTCTCAATTCCAAATGATGGAGACGGAGATGGGGACGGTCACTAAAAAAATACTTATATATAATCAATGAAAAGAGGTTCAATATCATCCATTCTGACAGGGGTTTTATTATTTAATTTAATTCCATTTGGTTCTACCGTGGCTGCAACCAGCCCAGAAGAACAATGTTTCGCACAATTAGTTTTAGCGGCTAGCACCAATCCATCTTTCAATACCTTAGATTTAGCGAGCGTTAATAAAGTTAATGGCAAAAACAACGAGTACAAATCAGGAAGATTTTCAGTGGCTACCTATGCTGATTTTTTAAATACATTCAGCAAAGCCGTTCCCTATTTTGAAACAGATATAGTGTCCTACCCTGATAAAATGAACGAGGTGCCAACTCGATATAAATACACTCCAACGGTTCACAAATCAAACCGTAACAATACGGCTTCTATTATTTATAACAATGGCACTAAAACGAATATAGACCACTGGATGTCTAAAAACGGCTCTAGCACATCACAAGACATACAAAAATATTTTGCCGGGCAATTAAGTGCTAGCACGTTGGATAACAAACATAACCGGCAAAAAATTGACGGTTATTACTTAGATTCTAAATATGTGTCTTTTGGTAAAGAGAGTGAATTAGATTTTTCTTATCCAAGCAGAGCTGCAAATCCAGGGGCAGATGGCTATTACCCAACTGGGCGGCCTGTAAAAGACATGAGACAGTATTTAATTTACACACACCATTTAAGCCCTGCACGTGGGGGAGCCTTTTTAAGTTGTGAACTGGTCAAGATGACGCCTTACAATCCTTATAAACTTAAGGATTACGATTACCAAGGACAAAGTTTGTCATGGGTGAATTATGGAGGCACGAAAATGTCTCAATCAAATGCTAAAACCGCTGTGGTTGGAGGTGGTAAGTTCCGCAAAGCAGAAATTGATTACACCATTACAACCAGGGCAGATGAAAGTAAAAATTTAATGCGGTTCAATGCTATCAGCATTAATTACGATAATGGAAACTCTTTTTTAAACACTTTTAGAACTTCTGAAATGTTTAACGAAGCCATGCGTGATGCGCTGAACGCTAGTGAAACATTTTTAGAGATGAGACGGGCTTTTTACAATAAAGTAATTGCCTCTGGCCTAGGTATCGGTGGCGGGGCTAGCGGAGGCGCCGCAAATGCCAATGTGGTAAAAGGAAATTTTTGTGGATTTAGCATTTCGAATCAAACAAATGCCCAAAGGAATTGTCAGGGCTTAAACCCGAAAACGTCGTGTCCTGCAGGATACACTAAAAGTAATTTTGCAAGAATCGGATCAAACGATTGGTTTACTTGTGTGAAAACAAACACAGCTGCAATTAGCACCAACCCAGTTGAGCAAGGTTTATGGTGTGGAATGAAAATGACAGGTGATACCGCTCGGATGGTTCCTTGTGCCGGCTCTGACCCTCAAACAACGTGCCCGACTGGATACTCATCCAAAAGATTTGCCCAAATGGGGGATAATGGGGGTGATTGGTATTCCTGTTTCAAAGACAATAACAATAATAATCTTACAGTTCCATCAGGCTCAATGTGTGGCCTAAAAATGGCACAAAACTCGGGTGGTATCAATTGTGAAACCTCAAATCCACAGGTTTCGTGCCCAACAGGCTTTACCAGCATTCAATGGTCCAATGTTGATCCAAACTGGGGACGATGGTTCTCTTGTTTCAAGGATGTAGAGCCTCTAGCAGTTAATCCGCCGCCAGCGCCAGAGCCTACATCAGGGACTGTAATATGTACACATTACAATCAAAAAGGGCTTCTCTCTGACGAACTTTATGAATTTGAAAAGGCGTACGGAAAAAGCGTAAACCCAGACCTATATGCTGGTTACCTGTTCTGGGCGACACCATTTGTGGCCTGGCTTGAAAAAAACGAATGGGCAGATCCAATCGTAGCTCCGTTAGTTAATGCTTGGGCAAATGAAGTGGCCTTCCAAATGGGAGAAAAAGAAAAAGGAAATTTAATCGGTCGAAAAATGATGCAGTATGGTGAGCCAGCCACTTTATTACTGGGTCAAACGGCACTCGTAAAAAATAAAAATAATGCCGCAAAAGCAAGTGAAACAACACCACAATTAGCCAAATAAATTAAATTTTACTAACGATAGTCATTCAATGTCCCAATACAAAAATTCAATTTTCTTAAAAACAGCCTTAGCCGTCATAGGTTGCTTCATATCAATTCAAACTTATGCGGGTTTAGCGGTTTCACCTGGCGTTACCACAGATGTCCTCGATAAAATAGATCAAGTGCAAGATGAAAACCTAAGAGAAATGTTGAAAGCAGCCATCTGGCCTGGCTTCGGCGAAAGATATATGAATTTAGATAGACCAGAGGAAGAGCTATCGACCTACGAAAAAAACTATAAAGAACAACCGCTCACCTGGGACGAAAAAATTGAAAATGTACGTTACATATTAAATCAAGCAGATGACCCATCAAAATTAACGACGGAAAACATTGAATATATGGACATATCTTTTGGAGAGTCTGTAATTCCGGTGGCCGATAGAAGGGTCACTGCAATTTTAAATACTAATTTCCTTGAAGGGGAAATCCAAAAGCTAGCGGAAGAAAAACAAAAATCTATGGCCGCACTTTATGATACGAATCAAAGTAACATTGGTGATAAATTACAGTTAATAGAAGATGAATACGCTATAAAATTGGCGACGTTGGTTCAAGCCGAAAATGAGTACAAAGAAGCTAAAGTTGCTTTTTTAAAACTAAAAAACCAAAAAGAATATGGGCGTATTGATGAAGAGACTTATCAAGAAGAGACAAGAGCTGTGGTTGAAGATTTCGAAACCTATTTTGAAATAGGAAGTGAAGTCGCCGTTTTTGACGATGAAAAAATCAAGCAACTTGGAAGCAGTATTTACGACGATTCGATTCAAATTAAAGAGGATACAAAGAACGAACCAAATGAAAACTATATCCCTCAGGTTAATGAAAAAGCTTACTACTGGACTATATCGGTAATTCTAATGCTTATTGCAATTTTATTTGGATATCTAGCTTTTCGAAGGCTTAAACACACTAACAAAAAATCTAATTTTTAAACTCATGCTGCCATCATTCAAAAAATCTATTTCAACGAGTCTCATCATTGGGCTCGTTTTTCCGTATGTAGGCCATGCAGCGGTTAATACTAATATTAATGTAAACATTAGTACCAATACAAATTCGGAGACAACCGATAATGTAAACATTAAGGCTGAGGATGTCAGTTCACCAACCACAAATTTTAGTAGCGTAGCCCCTACCGTTCAAAGCCAGCAAAATACAGGAGGGTCAACGGTAATTACAACCACCGTTCCAACAATTGATGCTGATGGTCCTAAAACAGAAGGGGTATGGAACTTTACTGTAACTCGTAATGGAGAACAAAATTCCGAGCTCATTAGACATGATTTAACACCACCAAAATGTCCGCCAGCTCCAACAGAAGCACAATACAACAACAATAATGACTATTACTCAAAAAATAATTTAATTAACCCTTGGCCGGTTGGATTAAATGGTGAATGGGCTAATAATATTATTAGTTTCCCCGATAACAGTCCTAGTTTGTGTCGAGACCAAATTAGGATCAAAAATATACTTTACGTTGAAAAAAACTACACAACTGGAGCTTGTGTTAATGCTGATGGAAGCCCTAAACACTATTACAAAGAAGATTTAGATGATTGTTTGCGGGAACAAAGCGGACAAGTAGCAAATAAAACGAGACCCTTATCCCAAATGGCTGGCTGTAAGTTCACTGATGATGTAGAAATCAGCAATAACGGAAGCATTCAAGATTTTTTACTCTATGACAAGGCTCAGAATAGAAACAATATTCCAAATTTCCCAGTATGTCAGACACCAACGGCAAAAATAGATAAAGAGTCTCCGCTGATTCAAAATCTTCAGGTTGAGCACGCTGGCTTAGCCTTGCCAAAAGAAAACTTACGAACCAATATTAATAATCCAAACACCTATCGTGCCGACGCAGGAGTATTAAACATGCACGTAGATATTAGAGATGTTAATCCTACAACCGATTCTGGAATGTCTGGAGTCAACTGGGAACCTTTAACTTCAACCTCTGCCATTGATCAATTACGTTACGACATTGCTAATGCCGAAAACTATTTAGTTAATTTAAGAGGGAACCTACAAACATTTGAAGCCGATATTATCTTAAATAGAAGTCGAATATTAACCGATATAGCCTCGTTGCAACGGCATGTGATTATTAATAATCTGATGCATAAAATTTCAAGTGAAGTGAATAACAATAGTAACTTTTTTATGCAGGCCCTAGTAAGCCTTTCTCCAGGACTATCTCAACTAGAATCTAGTAGTATCTCAAGTAATTTTATTCGAGACATAAAAGACCTACTTTCAAGAGCAAAATTTGATGGGGTAAACCAAATCAGTAATTATCGAAGTACCGTGAATGCCTTAGGAGAAAACGCCATTAATAATAAAATTGATGAATATACTGAAGGATTGCCTCGTCTTTTAGGTCGAGCCACTATTTCAGAAACTGGAGATGAAATTGATATTACAAATGTAAATAATAGCTTCAACAGCTACTATAATCAATGGCAGCTAGATAAAACAAAAAATTACTCTTTAGTAGTTCCAAACTGGGTACAAGATTTGAATAATATCAATAACTATATCGAACAATTAAATACAGAGTACCAAGAAATCAAAGCCGCTTATGAATCTAATAATTTACTAACTTTATCTCAAAAACTTGAGGAGTTAAGCCCGAATTCCAATCTGCTAGCGCTATTACTTTCAACCCAAACCTCCGCTTCGGTACACGCTGCAGACCAACAAGATACGCTCACTAAAATTGCTAATGCCAATTCAGCTTTAAGTAATAGTCGTTCTTACCTACAATCATTCAATGCCGGCACTGATACCTTCGATAGTAATAAAATTTCACAAGTTACTCAAAACCTTAGTAATGCCGATAATGTAATTGGAGCCTTGGTTCGAGATTTAGCCGATTCGGCTACTCCAGGATCTCTCGCACATAGTCTTTATGGTATTGGGGCAATTGAAACGAGCAATGAAATAGACGCTCTAATTAGCGCTGAAGAAGCAAGTATTAGGCAGTTAAGTACCGCGGTTCAATCAATTTCATCACAGTTAGCGGGCATTGAAGCCAATAGAGATTCACTAGCAAACCAAATTATTAGCCAAGAAACAGCGATATTAACCATGAAATCTCAACTCGCTCAAATGGTTGAAGATCAAACTACAGCTATTACAGGTGACTTCGATGTTGACCGCATTACTCATCTAGAGATTGAAAGAATAAATGGTGGTGCAGCAAAAACCGAAAAATTCTTTCCACCAAGCACAACTCCAACTGCAGGGAGTAACTATGTTTGGGATTTAAACTCTTTCAAATTCAGTGACGAAACGGCCCCAATTTTTACAAAGGCTGGTTTATATAAAGTGAAGCTAAAAGTTTTCGACAAGGCCGGCAACACAGCCGTATTTAACGGATACATTCAAATTTTACCGGCTAAGCTTGAAGTAAATATAAGCACTAACTGTAACACCGCCGCAAACGTCCCTTTTGCAGATGGCGTTGAAACTTGTAATATTGTACTGCCTCAACTAGATCGCTTTGGGAATGTTATTAAAGGAGATGAAAACCTGAAAATGAGTGTTCGTGACCAAAATATTAATGGTTCTTACGATTTGGTAGCATCCCTTGGAGCTGATTACCAAAATGGTATCCGATTTAATGGTGGGTCCGTTGTCGGAAATAAACATCAGCTAACTTGGACTCCAAACAGTGCGAGTCAAAAAACAGTTCAAATTAAAAGCCTTCTTCCAACCTTAGATGTGCGACCATATCTGCCAGATCCTGAGTACGCTTTAGGATATGATTTTCAAAGTGGAGCTGAATTACCTTTGATACTTGAGTTCCCAAATATTGGTCCACGAGGAACGCCCGTTAACCCAGCCAATACCGAAACTTTAGACATTAAAATTCAATTTAAACCCTGGATTAATGCTAAAGTAAAAGGAAACATGGGCAGCTTTAATAACGCTGATTGGAAACCTCCTGTAGCAAAACCATTTGATATTTATGTCGATGCCGGCACTGATTCAAGTAAATTACTGCCAACAGCTTTTAGCATTGGAGTTACTGGATTTATTGGCGACAGCTATGAATTCAACAACGTGAATATGGCAAAACCTGGTATAAATTTTAATTTTAGTGGTGTTAATACGGCCTATATTGAATCTACAGGAAATGCTGGAAAACCAGCACCAGCAACAACTACCGTAAATTCTAAATCAATTCTATCTGGTCAAAATAGTGCCGCCTCATTATATATTCCAGTGGTGAAATATACCGCTGGCGGTCGTAATATCACCCTACCGGGGTTACCTGCAGGGGCTTGCCCTGATGCAGACGATTGTTTTGAAGATCCTCAACCACCGCAAGATTTAGAAGTGACTATTTCAAATGCGACCACAAATGAACCCGGAACTTTAAGTTTTGATGTAAGATTATCTGATCAAGCAAAATCAGATATCAGAATTTATTTTAAAGCCACCGATATTACAACAACTATCGGTTCTGATTACGTTTTTAACCCAGCTACTTTCCTAGTTATCCCAGAAGGAAGCGTAAGTGGAACTTACTCTATAAGTGTTGCCGATGATATAGAAATTGAGGAGACCGAAACGTTTACCCTCAGCGTTGATACATTTGAACCGGCAGGGGCTCTAAAAATCTATACAGATACTGGAACCGGTACAATTTTAGACACGGATAACGGTATAATTATTGACGATGGGATCGTAACCGAAGGTGGTATTTGTCGGATTAACATTAAGCTTAACCGCCCAGTGAGTGAAAACATTCAAATCACAGCCCAATTAGGAGCTACTGGAGATTCTGCTTCAAAAGGCACTGATTACCAAGCCAACAATTTAAATGCCGTCATTCCTGCCGGACAAGACGGTGTTTTAATTCCAATACAAACCAATGAAGATGATCTTTTAGAAGGAAATGAAAAATTCACTATTGAAATTACTTCTGCGGAAGGCGGCGAGTTATCACAAATTGAATCAATTTCAGAATGTACTATTGAAGACAACGATATTGAACCAAATGCTTACTTACTAAATACAGTGGTAAGAGAAGGAGACCGAGCACAAATCACCGTTGTGATGGGAGAAAACAATCAATCGGGAAGAGCTGATAATGAAATTGTTACCCTAAGACTTGAAACTTTTGATTTTGGCAGCAATCAAGCCATTGCTGGTTTAGATTACCAAAATAGAATCTTTGATGTCACGATTCCTGCTGGAGTTAAAAATGTGACCGTGCCTTTGGCGGATGGAATTAGCACAATTGCAGATGACGAAGTTGAAGATGATGAATCTTTTGGAGTGAGAATTGTAAGCGTACAACAAGGTAAAATTGGTAATTATAGCGATATTGCTAATGTTACTATTCAAGATGCAACCAGCGTTCCAAAACCAAGTATTGCCAGTATTAGTACTGAATATGGTGTTGAAAAAACACCTAACGACACGATGCAATTTGATGTAATCCTTGATCACCCAAATGAAAGTGGGAGTGACATTACCATTCGACTTGAAACGGAAGACGTAACCGCTAGTGGCGGAAATGGCACAGGTGATTACTCTCGAGGAGATTTAGTAGTCGTTATTCCACAAGGGTCTAATTCTGGAAAATCAACTCCAGTAACAATTTACGATGACAACGTATCAGAAGACCAAGAATCTTTCCGAGTTAAATTTAAAAACGTAAATCCTGGAAATGCGCTTCTGACAACTACGGGTGAAGGACTTGGTTACATTAACGACAATGATATACCAGATGGCGGCACAAACATCTATATTGACGATGCCATTGCCTGTGAAAGTAATGGTTGTAACAACGCCGCTGATGGAAGCATAAGCTTCAAAGTGAGCTTAGAGTACCCTCATTTCGATGCCGCTAATCAACCATTAATTGTAACTTATACTCCTACCCCATTAACCGCAGCTCCAAATAGTGATTATATTCCAGGTGAATATAAAGCGACTTTCAATGTGGGCGATCAGACGGCAATGTTAGAGCCTATTCGATTGGTGAATAATGCTGATGTTGAGAATCCAGAAAAATTTGAGGTTAGTTTTGTGCGAGTTGAAAGTGGTCACACATTAGGAAATACAAGTGACACCGCAGAAGGAACTATCACTGATGAGGACAATACCACTGACCCTTTACCAAGTATCTTCATTGATGGCACTAGTGGAATAGAGGGTGGGTTAGCGAGCTTTACAGTAGCATTAGATCATCCGGCTCAGGGGAATTTAGTAGTGAATCTAACTCCACAAAATGTAGGCTCAACAACAAGCTCAGACTACGCTTGTCCAGCTGACATGAAGGTGATATTCGCTGATGGTCAAATGGAATCCGAAACGGTTAGTTGTAGCCTAGTGCTAGATGACGAGAACGAAGATATTGAAAAATTTGAAGTTTTAGTCAGCAGTGTAGTCGGCGATATTAAAGCTGGTGGTGATAACAACAAAGGTGAAGCTTCAATTCTAAATTACCAAAAATTAGATGTAGTAATCGAAAACCCTGAGGTAGTCATGGAAAATGACGAAGCCGGGTTAATCGAATTCACCGTTAATTTATATGATAAAGGCGCCCCTATAGACCGAAATACAATCTTAGAATCAGGGATGACGCTAACCATCGACCCAGAAGATATTGTGGCTCTTGGCGGCACAAACTTTAATGTTCCAGGCATCGATTACCGATCCGGTCTAATAACCCTAAATTTAGTCCCTGGGAAAGGTGAAGGCTCAACAACCGCTTCAATTGGAGTTGCCCTTAATAACGACAACACAAGAGAGACAAACCCTGCTTTTGCACAAGCACCAGAAAATAGACAAGAAAACTTTAATCTCTCTATTGCCTCAAACGCTCCTAACATTCGGAATACCACTGAAACAGAAGGTTTAATTCAAGATGACGACGAAGTGATTTGTACTGAATCTGGCGCTAGAGTTCAGATGGTTGATTTAGAGGTTATGGAAGGTTCTCCCGCTAAGTTTGATATTAAACTCGATCGAACGCTGTGTAACCAAGCCGTTACTCTAAACTTTAGAACCATTGATGGTGGAGCTAAAAGTGGCTTAGATTTTAATGGTGGAAACTTTAGTGTTACCATTCCAAGAAAATCAAAACGACCAAATGCTGCTGGCGTCCTCACGATTCAAACTATTCAAGATGCAATTGCAGAAGGAAATGAAAATTTCAGACTTGAATATGTAGATTCAAGCCCAAGTGGATTAATTGCCCGAGCTGAAAGATTGAGCATTCGTACTGATGGTTCATACCAAAACCAAGGCGCGGTGCCGGCGGTTGCCACAATTATTGATAATGACCCCGTCGTTGAAACAAGTCCTGAAATGATTATCGATAACAGCAGCGCTACGGAAGGGAGTCCTCTTAATTTTGTGGTTAAGTTATCGAAAACAAATCCTAACGATGATACCGTTATAAGATTTCAAGGAAGCCGATCAGGTTCAGACGGAGCCGACCCAAATATTGATTTCACGCCGACGGTGGCAACCGTTTCTATTCTTGCAGGGGAAGGAGCGGGAAGAGCCGTGGTTAATACAATCAATGATACTCTCATTGAACCAACCGAAGAACTCATAATGAATTACGCAGGCCTTGATTCTGGTTTCCTTAGTAATACTACAGACACGGCCACGGGTCTTATTTACGACAATGATGCCGTAACCGTAAAACCAGACGTAGTAATAAACGATGCCAGTGCCATAGAAGGAGAATCAATTGAATTCACTGTTGCCCTTCAAAATTCACTTGGTGAAAGCGTGGTGGCGCCAGATGGCGGAATTGATTTCACTATTGTAACAGAAGTTATTCCTGGAAATCCTGATTCAGCTAGTAGTGCTGAGTTCGGATCAGGAGCAACGGTTAGAATCCCTGCTGGCAGCAGTCAAAGAAATTTTTCAATTGAAACCACTGATGACATCGAAGTAGAAAACAGTGAATTCTTCAATCTGCGTATTAGTGCTAGTTCAGATGCCAGCTTTGTTAGAAATTTAGATGACACAGCTACAGGAACGATTACCGATGACGACATAACCGATAGTTGTGGGCCTTACGATTTCGCTTGCCCGCCAGCAGCAGAAGAACAACCTGGAGCCGCAATTGAGGGGCAAATTATTGCCGATGAAATATCTTGTGCCGATGGTTCTTGTGATTCAACCGATGATGATAGTATTGTCTTAGGTACTAGTACCGTGGCGACGGATGTACGAGAAGAAATTACTCGAAATGCATATGAACTGACTCGTGGAAAACAAGCGAGTAATGCTAATGGGGCCGCTATTCCTAGAAATACAGCAAACCAACCAATTATTGTTCAGAACAATCTGACTCATCAAGGCAATCTTTACCCACGGTGGGATATATATGTCGATAATTTACCGGATGGTGGGGTAACCTATCTAAACGGTGACTTAAATGAAGACGGACGAATTACGGGTGATGAAAACCGAGTGTATTTCCGAATTGGGTTAAGAAGAGGTGGAAATGTTGGAACCTTAAGTAATCCAGCACAAGTTTCAGGGAAACACACCTTTGTAATTATGAATGCGAGTGTAAATATGATCGGGGATATGGCTTATCAAAACACCGACGATTCGTTGGGGCTAATTGTCCTAAATGATAACATCGACAATTTAGATAACCTATCACGTCGTGGACAACTAACAGTTTATAGAAATGTTCGCCACATCGTAGGAACATTGTTTACTGATGGTTCCCTTGTCAGTAATGTTTGGATTGATGCAGGGGCTGGTGGAGGACGAATTAACGATGGGACCGATAGTAATCCTAATAATGACTGGGATATCGTTAATGGCTTCGACGCCAATGGGAATCAATTAGGACGTCAGTTAATCTTAAGTGGGAATATCCTCAGTAAAAACACCATTGGGAAAGCCGATAAAGCTCCCCCAGAAGGTCCTTGGGGTGACCTAGACAGCTACCCAGTAGCTGAACGTCAATTACGAGCACAGATGTATGACTTTAATTACATTCGACGCTACGCTCCAACTTATGATCTAATTACAGGCGCCCACACAAATGCAAACCTATGTTCTAATATCCCAGGGGAAAGCGGATGTTACAAAAACACTAAATCGTTTGTAATCCGGGTCGATCCAAGACTCAGAGAAAATCCACCACCAGGGTTCATCGCTGATGGAATCGTAGGAATCAGATAAAAATAAAAATCCCCGCATGGCGGGGATTTTTTTAAGTGATAAATCGTAATATTTAAATTAACGACTAACCTTGGCTTTTCTCAAGCAACCACTTCTCTTCTTCCATCGCTAAAGCTTCCACGACTTTCTCTAAATTACCATCTAAAATTCCAGGTAAATTTGAAAAACTTTGGCTAATTCTGTGATCCGTAACGCGATCTTGCGGGAAATTATAGGTTCTAATCTTATCAGAACGATCTCCAGAGCCGATTTGAGCTAGACGCTGCTCACCCAACTCTTTTTGCTTTTTCTCTTCTTCTAGGGCATGTAAACGAGCTCTGAGCACCTTAAACGCTTTCTCTTTGTTCTTATGCTGAGACTTTTCATCCTGACACGTCACGATCAAGCCCGTAGGCTCATGGGTTAAACGAATAGCGGAATCAGTCGTATTAACTGATTGCCCACCGGCTCCACTACTTCTAAATACATCAACGCGAACATCCGCTAAGTTTAAATCGACTTCCGATTCTTCAACTTCGGGTAAAACCACGACTGAAATAGCGGAAGTATGAACTCTTCCTTGTGATTCGGTTACTGGGATTCTTTGTACCCGGTGAACACCTGATTCAAATTTGAATTTCCCGTAAGCGCCAAAACCTTCAATTCTAAAAATTGATTCTTTAAGTCCCCCACCTTCGTTCATAGAATCTGACATAATTTCAGATGCAAAACCATTCGTCTCAGCAAATCGCAAAATCATGCGCATCACCTCTTCCGCAAATAAAGCAGCTTCATCACCTCCAACACCGGCTCGTATTTCAACAATACAATTTTTATCATCATTCGGATCACGTGGAATCAAAGCCACTTTCAAAGCCTCTTCAGAATCTGGCAAAGCAACCTTAGCTTCATCCAGCTCCATTTTAGCCATCTCCAGCATCTCAGGGTCTTTTTCACTCGCTAGCAGGCTTTCGGCATCTTGCTTTTGAGTCCAAAATTTCAGATAAGTTTTGGCTGCCGCCACTTTAGGCTCAAACACTTTTCTTTTTTGCGAAAGGGCTACGTAATTTTTTTGATCACTAAAAACTTCAGGATCGGCTAAAGAAGCTTCTAAGGCTGCAAAATCTTTCAGAACTAATCGAGCTTTATCTATCATCATCGCCGATAGTAATAATTTTTAAGGGAGTGGCAATAAGGCCCCGCTTAAGTCACATAATTTGACAGAGTTATAAAGCCGCTTTATCATGCCAAGCGTAGATGAAAATTTTTGCTTTTGATTTCTTTTATTTCTGGTTTCGCGCAAGCGAGCAGAACTAAAGGAGCCAAAAAATAAAAATCCTTCAAGTTCAGCTGGCTTAAATCATAAGTCGGTTTTTTTATTATTAACTCAATTCCATATGTCTTTCCAAGTACAAAAAGAACTTCCGCGCGCGGCGGTTGTACTCAGCAAACTACCTCTATCACCAGAACTTCAAGCTCAAGTGAAAAAGGATCAAGAAGAAATCAAAGCCATCCTAAGAGGTGATGATAACCGTAAAATTATGATTATTGGGCCTTGTAGCGCTTGGCCTGAAGATGCCGTGCTAGATTACGCAGCTCAACTGAAACCAACGGCTGAAAAAGTCAGTCATAAAATTAAAATTGTGATGCGAACCTATTTACAAAAGCCACGTACAACGGTGGGTTGGTTAGGACCCATCAATCAACCAAATCCTTTTGAGGAACCGGATCTAGAAACGGGGACCTACTACTGCCGAGAAATGATGATTAAAGCGGTTGAAATGGGCTACGCCTTGGCCGATGAAGCGCTGTTTACTCATAACGATAGTTACTACGTAGATTTACTAAGCTGGATAGCCATTGGGGCACGATCTGCAGAAGATCAAGAACACCGGATCTTTGCTTCTATGATTGAACATCCAGTAGGACTAAAAAACCCGACCTCTGGAGACCTTAACATTGCTGTAAATTCAGTGATTGCCGCTCAATACTCACACGTTTTTGCATTTCACGGCCAACAAATAAAAACCGACGGAAATCCGTACGCTCATCTAATTTTACGAGGCGGCGGTGGATTCCCCAATCATGATCTAGAAACCCTTATAACAGCCACTCAAAAACTCGCCGATAAAAACATTAAAAATCCAAGTATTATCGTTGATTTAAGTCATGACAATTCGCTAAATACTCAAACGGGCAAGAAAGATCCAGATCTTCAACCACAGGTTTTAGCCCAAGTTTTAAAATCTATGAAGGACAACCCAGAAATTGCTAATTCAATTAAAGGTTTTATGGCTGAAAGCTTTATTAAAAGCGGTAAACAAGATGCGACTGCGTTTAATAGCCCTAACGAGCTTAATTATGGTCAATCAATTACCGATGGCTGTTTAGGCATTGAAGAGACGAAACAAATGCTCGAAGATTTAGCCGAGACTCTTTAGGCTTCATCGTCTTTCATAAATTCACGCATTTCTTTTAAGGCTCTCAGTTGAGTAATTCTAATATTACCCTCTGACTTCCCAGTAATTGCCGAAATTTCTTTATTATTGAAACCCTCTAAAAACTTAAGTTCTAACACTTCACGGTGATCGGGCTTAAGTTTTTTTAAAAACCTATAAACTCTTTCGTAGTCATATAAACTATTAACTTGTTGGTTTGGAAGTGGTTGCTCATCGACCACTTTAGAAAAAAAGTCTTCCTCATCGGTTTCAATGTCACTGCCCAGCAAAGCTTTCTTTTTCCGATACCAGTCAATAATCGTGTTATGCGCCATTCGAAATAACCACGCCCCAAACCCAATCCCAGAACGAGATTTATACTGAGGCAAATACTGAACCAATTTCAAAAAAATTTCACTGACAATATCTTCACATTCAGCCGCATCTACTCGATAAGCGGTGTATCGGTAAACACGATCAAACCAGACATCAAAAAGCGTCGCAAAGCTGTCTTGGTCGCCATTCTGGGCCTTCAAAACTAGTGCTTCAATATCAGCGGGTGAATATTCCTCAGACTTCATTCCTTTTCATTATAGCCCTGATTCCTAAGTGTCTAGCTTTTAGCACCAGCAATGTAGTATTCTAATATTTGCATGGCCGCTAAGTCGTCGATCCGATCGTTATCTGGACTCAATACTGTTTGGCTAGAAAACCGCTCATTCACCAGTTCTATTTTGATATTCACAAACACTTTTCTAAGGCGCTGTGCTAAAGTTTGAATTTGGCTGCAAATATGATTTTCACTTCCGTCGGAGCTCAGAGGTAAGCCAATAACTAAACGTTTAACAGCGTAAGTCGTGACCAAACTTTCTAAAGCACTCTCAAGTTCAGCTCTTCTAACAACGGCTGCAGGCAATACCGTTTGGCCGTCTGGAGCTATTGCAAAGCCACAAAATTTTTCGCCATAATCCAAAGCTAAGATCGCTTCTTTAGAGAGGCTTTTATCACTTTTATGATGTTCATGTCGAACACTTAAATCAAAAAGGGCTTTAGCAGATATTTTTTTAGCCATAGAATTTTTTAATTTTCTTCAGAATTTTCAACTTCCACATCAAGCGTTTCGTCTGGTGGTGAAAGCGTTTCGACTATCGGCTGTGGATTCTCATTTCCATTCCACCACCAAGCTAAAAAAGCCATTATTTTAGATCTATCCTCTGGTAAATCCCAGTCCAGCTTCGTATCGAAATGCCATAAATGACTATTGTAAAAACGATGCGCCAAACTTCGGATACTTCCCCAGTTGTCATTAAATCCTTTAAGCCCCCTATCGACGAGCAACCCATACTCAGGCGTAGCAAAAATAAGGGCTGGATTCAATTTATCCAATTCATCCTGCAACACTTGGTAATCACTTTTAGCGCCTGAGAAACGAATCTCATCAATTAAGAAATCAATATCTTCTCGAGTTAAGTTAGATAAATTCAAAGCGCCACTTTGTGATGAATGCCAGCCAGATAAAGTATCAAAATTATCGGTAAAATTTTGTCCGAAAAGAACCATATCATAATCTCTATCTTTTAAAGCCACTTGAAATTTAGCCGGTGATAAAATATCAAGATCAATTTCAATCAGTAATTCTTGCTCCCAAGTATTTTTAATTTTTTGAGCAAAACGCGAGTAAACTGGTGGTACCGTTGAGGTAATCATTTTGAAGCGTGCGGGTGCGCCATTGTTGCCGATGGTTCGCACTTCGCGAAGACTGTCATAAGGCAAGCCCGCATCACGCAGTAAAATGCGCCCCTCTGCGTAATCAAGTGGATCAAAATAGGATACAACACCACTTTGAAAGAACGCCGTACGCTGCTCGGTCCAACCCGATTCGATAATGCTTTTAACCGGCAATGCTTTTTCAAAGGCCTGTCTTACCGCCACATTTTTGACCACGGGCTTATCGAGGTTAAAAAATACGCCTACATAGCGCGGAAGACTATAGTTATACCGAACATACTCATTATAAAGTTGCGCCTCAAAATCCGACAAATTGTTCCACGGAATTCGTGTAAAAAGCGTGGGCCAACTATGGCTATAAATTAACTGTTCATAGGATCGGTATGCATACAAAACCATTTGATCGACGTAAGGCTTTCCTCGGTGGTAATGAGGATTGGCCTCCAGAAAAACTCGATAAAAGCCACGATCTTCAGGAATTACGTTTTTAAGTCGGTAGGACCCCGCTCCATAAGGTTTTTTATTATATGGAAAATCAGGATCTAAAACTTCTTCAACTAAAGCCTGAGCAAATGGTGCTTGAGGCAAGATCGGCAAAGTTAATAAACTGGGGAAAATCATATTCTGCTCTGGCAACTTAAAGCTTACCGTTCGAGCGTCTACGATGTTGATTTCAACATAAGAGAAGGCCAGCCTTAAATTCTCATTCCCAAAATTAGGGTTTTTCAGCAACGTTTCATAAGTAAAAATAACATCTGAAATATCTACCGGATCTCCATTTGAAAAATAGATGTCTTCCTTTAAGGTCAGTTCATATTCTTCCCCAGGATCAACCACACTTAAAGTAGCTAGATCATCTTCAAATTCTTTCGTTGTCGGGTTATAGCGCAATAAACCTGCAAAAAGTAATTGCTGAATATCCCTATCGAAAAAAGAATTATTATCCGCTAATGGATTCAAATTAATTACCGTTCCCACTGTGGCTTCGGTATAAATACCACCATAATCAGGAACTTCTTTAGAGTTATCAAGAAAAAATAAACGCCACTGAACCCCAGTCAAAACTGCCAGGGTAAGAGCCGTAAGGATAAAGACGTAACGCCACCTTCGACGAATTTGCAAAGGCTTACGATGAAATCGCCAGCGACGCATTAAAAAAGAATTTTAAAGAAATTCAGGCCACATCATGACCGCTAAACCACCGCCTGCAAATGCAACCGCTAAAGCTACAGTTGCATAGTGAAGCACTTTATCAGCACCTCTTCGAGTTTGTACCATTTCGTCGCCGCTATCAGCACCCATCATAGAGCCAAGGGCTGAACTTTTTTGTTGCAGTAAAATAACGACAACGAGTAAAACTGATACGATCGTGAAGAATATTTGAAACATGTTTTTTAAAGTTAAACTTAATTTTTAACAGGCAGATTCTAGTAACCCCAAGGCACAATGCAAGAAAGAGTTTAAGTGAACCAATGAACTACCATGTTAGCGAGGCTAATAACGATACCAACCCATATATAAGTAATCCAAGATTCCACAAAAATTGTCGTATCACCAATTCCGACTGAATTAAGCAGAAAAGCAATGATAGCCAGCAAAATACCATTAACCAGCAACCCAACTAACCCCAAAGTAATAATTTGAACCGGCAATAAGAACAGTTTTAAAATTGGCTTGACGGTTATGTTTAATATTCCGAATAAAAAAGCCACTAAAGCGTACTTACCAAAGCCTTCCCCCGTAATCGCAAAGCTATCAGAAAAGATATACATATCAATCACCCACAATATAGCGGCTGAAATAAGAATGTGAAAAACCAGTCTGAATAAAAATCCCATTTTAAACGTTTATGTTAAGCTTTAAGTTCCCAGTCAGCGGCAATCGCTTCCCAAGCAGGAATTAAAATTTGTAAAAATTCAGACACCGGCTTGTTGAAAAAATCTTCACAAAACTTCATGTGCTGACGATCTACTGCGGCCGCAAACCCTTTATCTTTAATTTTTTTCACGATTGATTTAGGCGTCATGCCATCCATTTTAGTAGGACGCAAAAGAGCCACAGCTACCGCGAAACCACTCAGTTCGTCGACCGCGAGTAAAGCTCTTTTTAAATCCGTATCAGCCGGAACTCCGTGCACATCTTGGCAATGAGCTTGAATAGCGTCTCTAATTTCTTGGCTTACGCCATGCGCGGCGAGATAATCCATAGTGGGCTGAGCGCAGTGTAATTCTGGATCATTAATGGTTTGATTCCAATCAATGTCATGTAAAAGTCCAGTGATATACCACGTGTCCTTTTGATCCTCATGCCCCAGATCAATCGCTAAAGCTTCCATACTGGCCGCCACGTGCGCTAAATGGCGCTGCAAAGCCCAATCACATTTTTCTTTCACTAAGCTCCAAGCTTGATCACGAGTAATATGGCTTTCGTTTAAACTCCCTCTTGTCAAAGAGGGCTGGGGAGATTTTTTTTTCTCAGTTAAATCCCCTTTTGTTCCCCTTTGACAAGGGGATGCTAAACTTTTCAGTAATTCAAATTTAGCCGTCATTTGTTCGACCGTTGATTTTTTACCAAAAACTAACACGCCATAAAAATCAATTTCATTTAAGTCTTTGCCAGCCGTTAAGTTCGCTACATTCCGATCATCCGAAGTTTCTAGCATTTCACGTGTAAACTCGGCTACTTGCAAACCTTTCAATTTAGCCAACTGAGCCAACTCAATCAACGCTTGATTATCATTCGAAGACTTAATCATAATGGCTTGTGTTGTATTAAGCTTAATCGCATTCCCATCTTTAGTCGTAATCTCATCTTGAAAAAACAAATGATCACCTTCACGCGCGCCAAAAGCCGCACACAAATGCCCTACAGAATTTAAAGCCTGCCAATCTTCTTCGACTAAATCAGTATTAATAATGGCCGTTGCCAACATAGTTTCTTTACTCTTACCCTTCGAAGCTTTTGCGAAGGATGGGTCTGGCTTTAATGTCGGAAATAACACTACATCACGAAGGTTATCTTGACCGGTTAATAGACTGACAATTCGATCGATTCCCATTCCTTGTCCGGCCATTGGGGGAAACCCGTGTTCCATGGCTTTTAAAAACACTTCGTCTACTTCCATCGCTTCATCATCACCACCGGCTTTAAAGCCCGCTTGTTTTTCAAGCAAAGCTCTCTGAATTTGTGGGTCGATTAGTTCTCCATAAGCATTAATCACTTCCCAACCCGCAATTAAAACCTGAAAACAACTGGCCGTTCCATCACCATTTGGCGCGGCTAAAGGCTTTAAATCTTCTGGGTAATCGAGCACAAAGGTCGGTTGAATCAGCAACGGTCGAGCGGTTTTTTTATAAATATCATCCAGCAAATTGGCTCTTCCAACGCCTTCAACTTGATCGACTCCAACTTCAGTCGCTTTGGCTCGAACTTCATCATCGGTTGCCGTAAACATGTCAAAGTCAGCGTATTCTTTGAGTAAGTCAGCAAACTTTCGTTTCGCAAAGGGTTTTGCAAAATCAATTTCGTGTTCGGTATCAAATTTATCTTTTACGGTAAAATTTGTTTTCCCAAAAACATTCTGAGCAATCTCACGCAACATAGTTTCGTTCCATTCTAAATTTTGCTCAAAAGAAACATAAGCCGCGTACCATTCAAGCATGGTGAATTCTTGCAAGTGAGAAGGATCAGTCCCCTCGTTTCGAAAACACTTCCCAATTTCAAACACCCGTTCAATCCCCCCTGAACAAACAATTTTAAGCGGTAGCTCCAAAGCAATCCGCAAATGAAAATTATGGTCTAGGGCATTATGATGCGTCATAAAAGTCTTGGCCATCGCCCCTCCCGCCTGAGCGCTGAGAATAGAGGTTTCTACTTCCATAAAATCACGCGCTTCATAAAAATTTCGCACTTCTTTAACCACCTTAGAACGGGTTTTAAAACGTTCAAAAGTGTCTTTGTTAGAAATTAGATCTAAATTTCGTTCTCGGTAACAAGCCTCTTTATCACTTAAACCATGCCATTTTTCGGGCAACGGACGTAATGATTTAGAAAGTGGAGTAACTTGGATTGCCATCAGCGTTGGTTCTCCATGCTTAGTTTTAAAACATTCCCCCTTAAAACCAGCAAAATCACCTAAATCTAAGGCCTTCAGCAAAGCCTTATAATTATCCCCCAGTAAATCTTTCGCTAAGCAAATTTGAAAATCACCACTTACGTCTCGAATACTTAAAAAGGCCAGCTTCCCCATTTCTCGCATCGCCACAATTCGACCTGCCACAGACTTAAGTTCTTTACCAGAATCTTCTAAATGCTCGGTTAAAGGTTCTGTTAAATCTGTCATAATTTCACTCGCCTCGCGAAGCTGATTATTTTCACAGTATTGCGTCGCCTGAGCCGCAGTATGAGTTCGATCAAAATCTTTTGCATAAGGCGCGTAACCTAAAGATTTCCAATCGGCAATTTTTTGTTTTCGGTCCGCAATAAGGTGGTTTTCTTCACTCATAAATAAAAAGGTTTTAACGGCTTAAAGCGTACCAATTGCCAGATATTTCACAAGCTCGACTCGCGCTTGAAATCAAGTCGAGTACAATCGCTGTCGATGCAACTACAGCAACTTCAAGTCCAAGACTTTAGAAATTACCCAACAAAAACCTGGAATTTCACCGCTCACCAAGTGGTTTTTTGTGGCGCTAATGGACAAGGAAAAACCAACGTACTTGAAGCCATAAGCGTGCTGAGTGTGGGAAAAAGCTGGCGCGAACAAAACGCTTCAGACTTAATTTACCAAGAAGCCGCAGCCGACAGCTTTTCGGCCCACATAAAAGGAAAAACGAGTAAGAGTGATTGGCTGGAAGTTTACATAGAACCGCGCAAACGACAGTTTATTAGAAACGAAAAACCGACGACCCGAAACCGTTTTTTCGGGCAACTACCCACGCTCCTTTTTTGCCCAGAATTCATTTATTTGTTTAGTGGACCTAAAGCGAATCGCACTCAGTTTTTTGATCGGTTTTTGATTCAGGTTTCGCCTAGTTATCGAGAAAATTTACTGAAAGCCACCAAAGCCCATAAGCACAAAACCAGAATCTTAAGACAATCAGAGCTTTTTGGAACCCAAACCGCTGACCAGCTTAAACCCTGGAATGAAATTTTGTGCCAAACTATGCCCGCTTTGCACGCAGAAAAGCTCAAATTAATCGAATCACTCAAAGAAAGTCTGCAACAAGAGCTGAACGAAATTAGCCAAAAACAAGAACCCGTAAATTTAGGAATCATGCAAGCCGTCAAAGTGGAGTACACTTATGATTCACTTAAACAATGGCTGGAAGTAAACCAAAACCGTGAAATAGCCGCTCAAAAAAACTTTATTGCCCCGGGTCGTGATGACTGGACTTTTAATCTTCGTGAACGACCGATTAATGCGACCGCATCACGTGGAGAAGAACGATCGGTTTTACTGGCCTTACTGGCGGCTCAAAAAAAGCTACTGAAAGAAATTACCAATACGGCACCCATCTTGTTACTTGATGATGTGTTCTCGGAACTCGATGACACCCGCCAAAGGCATTTAGAGCACTTATGTGCTGGCAGCCAAGTTTTTTTTAGCACGACACATAAAGAACACTTTCATGGCTTTAGTGGCAAAATTCAGGTGTTTGAGTTATAGACCTCTGCATTTTGATCCCCTTGAAAAGATTTTGAATTGAAATTCCGATTATTTTTTTAAAGCAAAGCTAAAATAGAGCGGAGAAATCTTCCTAATTTTTTTTGTAAATTAAGACTTCCTTATAAGCCCTCTTGTCAAAGAGGGTTTGGGAGATTATGTCCAAATAAATCCCCCTAGCCCCCTTTAACAAGGGGGAATCAAACCGTTTCCAAAATCTCTTTAAAAACTACTTCCATCTCAGCCCGGGTTTCGAGTCTAATCAATCGATCGCGAAAAATTGAGGCCCCCCGGAAGCCACGACAGAAATGCGCGAAGTGTTTTCTCAGCTCAATCATGGCCCATTTTTCACTTTTATATTCAGTCGCTAAATCAGCGTGCCGACGAAAGAATTCTATTTGTTCTGCTAGACTCGGTTTTTTCGAAGGTTCAAGCCCATTAAAAATCTCTCGGGTTTGTTTAAAAATCCACGGATTACGCCAACTAGCCCGACCAATCATCACTCCATCTAAGTTCTGTAAACGGTTTTTAGCAATCATGGCAGAGGTAATATCGCCGTTCCCAATCACCGGAATCGATAGGTTCTCTTTTACCTCATAAATTTTGCTCCAATCGGCATTACCACTGAATTTTTGTTTAGTCGTTCGTCCATGAATGGCCAACCAAGAAATTCCCGCATCTTCAAATCTTTTGGCCGTCTCAATCAAATTCACGTCATCATAAAACCCAAGTCTCATTTTTACCGTTACCGGCAGGGAAGTTGATTTTACCAACGCTTTAATCATCGCCGCCGTGGCTTCTGGATTTTGCAGCAAAGCGGAACCATGCCCAGATCCCACCACCTTTGGCGAAGGGCAACCAAGGTTCAGATCAATAAAATCGATACCCATTTGTTCTAAAATTTTTGCGCTATCAATAAAGGCTTCCGCTTCACTGCCAAATAACTGCACTCCATAATAATTTAATTCTTCTGGTACAAACTCAATCATGTGGCGTGTTTTCTCACTTCCACGCCGGAGTGCTTCGGCTGAAATAAGTTCTGACACCAAAATGGTCGATGGTTCAATTTCTTTAATCAAACGACGAAAAGGACTCTCGGTGTAACCGGCCATCGGCGCCAAAACCAACAAAGGCTGGGTGGCGTCTTTAATCCAATCTGGGAAAACCGTTGCGCTCACAATATTTGGGGAGTAGAATAAAACATGACTTTTTTATAAAAGACGACGCAAATGTCTACTCAAATCCCCAATACTCCAGCTCCGGCTCCGAATGTCACCCCACCGCCAACTGCCAAGGAACCGGTATTTAATGACCCAAATGACAACATTAAACCCGAAGAAAAAGAATCAAAGTTCCACCATGTAAGCGAACAAGCGCAAACTAAGTTGCACAACATGGAAGACAGTTTTATCTCCCTTTCTTCACAGCGACAACTGAATTTTATTTTAGGATCTTTGATCATTATCGCTGCCTTAACGGCCGCTTTTGGGATGTTAATCTCAATCTTACTGGGAACACTAATGATCGTTCAAGCCGTAACAGGCAACATGCTACTCAATGACTTTTTCGATAAAATGGACCAAAAGCAAAAACGTTGGTTAATCCCAGCGCTTATTGGCGTCGTCGCCTTTATTTTTATTGCTTATATTATTATTGGTTTCGTAGGCGTTGGTGAAAACTAAACCGCTTAAATAAGCCTATAATTTAAAAACGAACTTTGCGTGGCAAAGTTCGTTTTTTTAAACATCGAGTCGGGCAAATATTTCTTTCTCTACAAATTTTTTACTACGACCATGGGTTAAACGTGAAATTTGTTTTAAAGCCGTCGCCATATCAGGGTTTCCGGCTTCTAAGTAAGGATTCGCTGGTGTAATAGAAAAAGGTTTTGAAGGCTGGGTATCAATTGAAAGCTTCATCACGGCTTTATATTTATCCACGTTTACTAAATCTTGGTCGGTAAAAGTAGGCGCCATTTCTTTGGCCATAACCTCTGCATCTTGCGCGCCAATTTTATAACACATCATGGTTCCCACATTCCCCAAAATAGCGTCTTTTAAATTCACGCCTTTCTTTTGCCCAGACGTATCGATTTGCGACATATACTGATGCGCCACATTTAAACTTAAACGATATTTACGCGCCTCAGAGAGAATCGATTCGATTGAGTCGGTAACATAATTCTGGAACTCATCGATATATAAAAAGAAATCAGTTCGAGCCCCTTTAGTTTGTTTCTGCCTTCGTAAAGCGGCCGTTTGAATTTTAGAGACAATAATAAGCCCCAAAAGCTTTGAATTAAAATCCCCGGTCATCCCTTTGGAAAGATTCATAAACAGAATCTTTTTACTGTCCATTACGTCCGAAAAATTAAACGAAGACTTAGTTTGCCCAATAATATTCCGAATCATCCCATTGGTATAAAACTGACCAAACTTGGCCGCAAAGTAAGGAATGATCTCTTGTTTCTCACGAGCCCCTGTTTTGGCCATTTGGTTCGTCCAGAAGCTTTTTACAACTGGATTGGTAAGATGTTTCACTTTGGTGCGTTGAAACGCGTCATCGGTAAATAAACGCATAATATCAGTAATCGCGCCACCATTCGGATCAGCCATTAACGTCAGAACCCCATTTCTAAAGTAATCTTGAATTCGCGGTCCAAAGGTTTCTTCATCAAACAGTTTGATCATCATATTCATGGCATCCATGGCTACCATATCTCGTTCTTCTTCAGTTTCAGCTTCCAACAAATTAAGACCCATCGGGCGTTCTAAATCGGACGGATCAAAAATAATTACATCATCTACCCGTTCTTTTGGCACAAACGGTAGCAAATCTTCTACCAGCGAACCATGCGGATCTACCACACATAAACCATCTCCATTCTGCATATCTTGCCGAATCATGGTTTGAAAAATCGACGACTTCCCCGTTCCCGTTTGCCCGATCACGTAAAAATGACGAAAACGATCGTCCCGCTTCATGTAAATCGGCACTGTACGACCTCGATAAGTGTTATGACCGAGCAACAAACCTTCTTTGGGAATATTGTTTGGAGCTTGTACGATTTTATAATTCTGCCATTTCACCGAAGGAACGTTATTGTATTTAATATGCGGAAAATGAAACAAGCTCGCGAGTTCTTCGGTAGATAACAGTAGTTTATTATGTCTGGCTAAAGGCGCGTCAAAACTGCGCCAAACAATATTACGAATCAGTCGACGCGGCGAAGTATGTTTGGTGGTTTTAAAATTATTAAGTGTCGGCGTTCCGTATTGCGCAAATGAAGTCACAATATTGGTTAAATTCGTTTTAGCCATTCGGGCATCGGTACTAGAAGTCGCACAACGGATAATCGTTTCAAACCCAAATTTTTCAGATTTCTCTTCCATCGCTTTGGTCATTTCTTGCGACTCGTTACTGTCTTTTCCGTCATCCCCAGATTTTTCATCTGAAGCGCCTCGAAACATCACCGAAAAAAATCCACCCAATAGCACCAATGGGTTCCACCAAGCAATTTTTGTTTTTCCGCTCCCTAAATCTTTAGCTTGCGCCCGCACCTTACTCTGCCAGTTTGAAGTGGCGGGCCGTACCATAAATTGAATAATTGCAGAATTTCCTTGTTCATCTGAGGCTTGAGAAAGCGCATTAAGCACATTGTTAATCGGATCGGTATTTTCAAATTTTGTGTAACCTTTGAAAGGATACGCAAACTCGCTGCTCCCCGATAAATGAACCGCCGCTTGTTGTGTTTTATCTTTAAAAACTTGAGGCGCATCGGTTTCATCCACAATTGCCTCTGAATAAAACGAAGTAATTTGTTTTTCGACTAAGTCTTTAATATCGCGCGGACACCCCACGTAAAAATGAATCTGCCCATCAACCGCAATGTATTCCAAAGACAAAAAGTCTTGGCCTTTCCACCATCGACCTAGATCGGAAGAATAAATTCCTTGCAGTGAGGCGAGTAAATCTTCGCCCACACTTACCACTTTTCGAATCTCGGAAGTCTGATCACGATCTCGCTCAAAATCATCTTTCGAATCTTTTTTTGGAATCGTGACGCTTAGAAAAATAAAATCTAAACTTCGGTTTGAATTATTTTTTTTACGCAAGAACGCCAGGTACACCAATCCAACCGCGACAAGAATCGCGACCGTTACCCCCAATTTAAGCAAAAATACAAAGTCCATTCGGTCTATTATAGCATACAAAAGGAGTTTAATAAAATTACCAAATTACGCGAGAAGGCTGGATAAGTTTTATAAAAAGTATATAATTACAATAAATAAACCCAAGAAAGAAATGTCTTCCAAAGAAGTTCATGGTTCCATCGAAGTTTTAGAAAGCGCAACCGACATTGCAATAGCCAATATCAGAGCCCTTCTAAATAATGATAATGATCATCTTAAAATTGAATTAAGACAATTTATACAACATTTACACGAAGCGAGTAATAATCAGGAAACCGCTAATACATTAGCCCGTGTTTCAGAAAGCTTAAATCCTAAAGAACGACTGCGTTTAATTGGCCTCATTATGCTTTACGCAGAAGACGCTAAATCTGGCTTAGTCGCAGAATTCTTGAATTACCTAAGCGCCGATCAATTCGGGCCAGAAATGATAATTAGGGGACCAAATTCAGCCGATGAGGGCTTTAGCACAAAGCGACCACTTAGACGATTTTATCCAGGCTCTTGGACACTTGAAGGCAGACAAAAAAGAATCTCAAGTGAAACGGCAAACCGAGTTCATGAATTATCTGAAGCCACCGTTCCAAGTCTCGTTGAAGACATTGAATTAGCCTATAAAGGCTCAGAAAAAGCCTTTGATAGAGTTAAAGATTTCTGTCATGCCTTTTTTAAAACGGGCATCAACAATAATATAGAGGCTCTTAGTCGTGCTGTGGCTCAGCTTGAAGGCAAGTACGCTGAATTTTTTCTAGGCACCGTACTGCTTTATGGTTCCAATATTAGAACCGATAAAGTTAAAAAGCTGTACGAGGCTATTGCCGAAGCTGAAACTAAAGAGCTTCGCCAACTTATTGGTGAAGCTCAAGACAGTGTCCGTTTAGCCGTTCGAAACACGATTACTTTTTAATCGCCTTGAAGGTACAAATATTATTTTTAGCGTCGTGTCCTACTTGGTAAGTAGTACCTTCTTTCAAAGTGCCATTTACCAGTCCTTCAACCAACGGATTTTCCAATTGATCTTGCACCACTCGTCGTACTTCTCGCGCCCCAAACTCCGGTTTGTAAGCCGCTTTAGCCAGTGCATTTAAAGTTGATCCCCCAATTTTTAGCGCTATATCTTTTGTTTTTAATCGGTCTGAAAACTCGGCTACCTGCATTTTGATGATGGCTTTAATATGGTTTTTATTAAGCGGTCTAAAGACGACCGTTCCATCTAAACGATTTACAAACTCAGGACTAAACTTCTTTTTTAACTCTTTCAAAACTTCCGTTTTTACTAAGTCGAAATCATGTTCATGCATAGCTAAAGTCTTCTCGGTTTCAGCAAATCCAATGCTGTTGGCTTCCTTTTGGAACTGTTTCGCTCCAATGTTTGAAGTCATAATCAAAATCGTGTTTTTGAAATTCACTTGTCGACCTTTTCCGTCGGTTAGCACGCCTTCGTCTAAAATTTGTAACAGCATGTTATGCACTTCTTTATGGGCTTTCTCAATTTCATCAAACAATACAATGCTGTAAGGCTTTTTACGGACCTTTTCGGTTAATTCTCCACCGTCTTCATGCCCCACATAACCGGCTGTAGAACCAACCAATCTTGAACTTGTATGGCCTGATGAAAACTCAGACATATCAATTTTAATCAGCGCTTTATCATCGTGATAAATTTGCTTGGCCAATTGTTTCACTAACTCTGTTTTCCCCACACCCGTTGGCCCCATCAGCATAAAGGCACCGAGCGGACGTTTTGGATTACTGAGTCCAACCCGAGAACGACGAATCGCCTTAGTCACCGTTTCAATGGCTTCATCTTGCCCTAAAATATGAGCCGATAAATCTTTCTCAAGAGTTCGTAAAGCACCCCATTCAGAGCTCACTAATGCCGAAGTTGGAATTCCAGTCATTTGGTGAATCACTTTGGCCACCGTTGGAATATCAACCGTTTGGATTTTTTTCGGATCAACTTTTTGTTGTTTCAATTTCAAAATAGCCGCTTCAACTTCTTGTTGTTCTTGGTGTAAATCATTCGCTTTTTGATAGTTTTGATTCACCACTGCGTTTTCTTTTTTCTTTTGAATATCAGAAATTTTCTTTCGTAAATCACGAACTTCTTTCCCGTTTTTTCGGTTCATAATTGATTTAGAAGCACAGGCTTCATCTAAAATATCAAACGCTTTATCGGGCAAAAATCGTTCCGTAATATAACGAGCCGATAAATTCACAGCCATTTGCACGGCTTCATCTGAAATTTTTACACTGTGGTATTTTTCGTAATGTGGCTTAACGCCTCGCAAAATTTCAATCGCTTGCTCTAAACTTGGTTCTGGCACTTCAACACCTTGGAATCGACGCGTCAAAGCGGCATCTTTTTCAATGTATTTCTTAAATTCATCATGCGTAGTCGCCCCAATGACTTGAATCAAACCACGTGATAAAGCGGGTTTTAAAATATTAGCGGCATCAAGCGTTCCCTCTGCACTCCCCGCGCCAATAATCGTGTGAAGTTCATCGATAAACAAAATGACTTCATTTTCAGAATCCGTCGCCTCATCAATAATTCTTTTAAGTCTTTCTTCAAATTCTCCTCGGTATTTGGTTCCAGCCACTAGGTTTGCCATAGAAAGTGAAAGCACGCGTTTATCAAGCAAACTATCTGGCACTTGGCCTTCGGCAATACGTTGCGCTAAACCTTCAACAATAGCGGTTTTCCCAACCCCTGGATCTCCAAGCAGTACGGGGTTATTTTTCGTTTTTCGGCACAAAATTTGCACCATTCGGTCAATTTCTTTTTGGCGACCAATGATAGATTCTAATTTGCCGGCAAAAGCCGCGTCGGTGTAATCCGTACAAAAGTAATCAAGGGCTAATTTTTTTTTGCCCGTTGAATCTTGTCGACGATCTTGCATTTGATCTTCCATTTCATCTTGATCTAAGTCGCTGCCCGCAATCGGCATTTGTCCGCCAGCACCTCCACGTTCTACAAATAAACCAGCAAGCACGCCTTGTAAACCATTCAAAAAGTTATCAATTTGAGCCGCATTTGGGGCCGCTAAATTTGGCGCGCCAGGCGTTGAGGTTGTTTCAGGTGGTTGGGTATTTGCCTGTCTAAATAAATTTTCTAAATATTCACTTAAATGCGCAGGACGAACCATAAGCGCTTCTAGAATATGATTCGCGCCGCTGTTGGTTTGCTTAAGAAGCGCGTACAAAATATGTTCTGAATCAACCATTGAGTGACCAAAATCCAAAGCCGTTTGGGCCGCCGTTTCGATCGCCCTTTGTCCAAAGGTAGACAGAATATTTTCGGTAGCTTCGCTTTCACTTTCTTCACTCACAGGATTTTTAAGTTCTTCGGCTAATCTGTACGCATTCTCATAGTTCACGCCAAAGTTCCGCAAAATCGAACCGCCTAAAGATTTAGGCTGTCTTAAAATCCCCAAAAGCAGGTGTTGAGTTTGAATTTGAGACTCATCGAGTTTCTTCATCTCTTCCTGGGCAAGGATAATTGTATTTTTGGCAAAGTGCGTAAACGAATCGAAGTGTGAATTTTGGCTCATGAATTAGATTGATGATCTATCATCCGACTATACAAAAAATGTGTTCAGTTGCAAGTCATGTTTAGTTGCTAAAACTAGATAAACGTGGGGAAATAGCTTTTGTGACGTTTGCACAAATTTTACACAAAAAAGGCTTGGGTTTTTGTTTTTTAGTGTCTAAAATATTTAAGACATGCTCATACCAAAGCGTTATAGATTGAGTTTACTAGCTCGCCGCACACAACAAATGTTGTTTGGGCTGATGTTTAGTTTGGCGTTAACACTGTTTGTGGCCCAATTATTTGTAATGAATCACCTTTCAATGTCTGGGTATGTTTTAACCAAAGAACTAACGCTTAGAACACAACTCGCTGACAAACACGAAAAATTAGACGCCGCCATTGCCAAAGCCCAAACTCAAGAGTTTGTGTACAAAACCAGCCAGAAAGAACAGTTAGTAGTTAAAGACAACCAACGTTTTGTGGTGGTGCCAAACCGCTTTACTGCGCAACAAGGCCAAGATCCTCGAGTCGCTAATTAAATTTCAAACATTGCCCAAGACGCACAACTTGGGTAACCTTTTTTTGCTTTATTAAGTTTTATTTCCATGGATTTCGGAGCTCATGTCTGGCGTAACGGTCAATTGATTAAAAGTGAAGACGCGAAGACTTCATTAATTAATCACGCTCTTCATTATGGAAGCGGGGTTTTTGAAGGCATTCGTTGCTATAAAACCGAACGCGGCACGGCCGTGTTTAGATTAAAAGAACACATGGAACGCCTGCAATACTCAGGCAGCGTGCTAGAAATTAAAATGCCACACAGCGTTCAGGATCTCTGCCAAGCGACCTTAGAGCTGCTTAAAGCCAATAATTTAGAATCAGGTTACATTCGCCCTGTCGCTTGTTTTGGCGAAGGCAAAATGGGATTAAATCCACACGGCGCCGATATTGATGTTTTCATCGCCGCCTGGGCCTGGGGGAAATATTTATCAGATGACCCGATTACCGTTGGAACTTCACCCTGGATTCGAATTCACCCAAAGTCGTTGCAAGCCGATGCTAAAATCAACGGTCATTACGTAAACTCGATTATGTCGTCTCAATGGGCGCATAATAACAATTACCAAGAAGCTTTGTTACTCGATTACAAAGGCAATTTAGCCGAAGGGCCTGGTGAAAATTTATTTATTATTAAAGATGGCGAGATGTTTACTCCAGAATTAGGAACGATTCTAAACGGTATTACTCGGGCTACTATCATGGAGCTTTCCGAAAAAGAATTGGGGATTAAAACCATTCAAAAAACTTTAACTCCAGCAGATTTGTTAAATGCCGATGAAGCTTTTTTTACGGGAACAGCCGCCGAAGTCACGATTCTAAAGTCAATTGATGGCAATCAAATTGGTACTCAAGCCAACGAAATTTCTGGGCAACTAAAACAACTCTACGCCGACGTTGTCGAAGGGAGAGTTGAAAAGTATAACGATTGGTTGAGCTACGTTTAACGTCCCTTTCTCAATATACGGTCGCCAACCTTATCTGGGGCATGTCTGACCGCTGAAGCTTTAGCCGCTTTTCCAGCTTCTCCAGTAGCATGATTTTCTTGCAACCACCAAAAAGGGTATTTACCTTCAAATTGGTAGTTTGCTAGAGCTTTTTTTAAAATTCCTCGTAGATTCAAACCATCATATTGATCTTGAATATAACCACGAATAGCCTGTCTGCCGCCTTCGGTTGATAATTCATAAACTTCTTGAATCAATCTGCTAACAAGAGCATCACTACCATTCTCTTCGGCATCACAAAGAGCGTGAAGAACCCGAACGATATCATCTCCTTTAATTTCTTGCTCTAGTTTCATTTGTTTGATTTTCTTTTTTAGAGCACTAAATAAAAATTTTTTCTTAGTCGATAACATCAAAGATTCAAATTCGGTCACATGACCTTCATGCTCAGGTTTTACATTTATCGTTCCTGGTTTACGTGGATCAATCGTTACCTTCTGCCCATTTACAACCGCTTCAACAGCCGCTAAGTATTCACCCACAGCCAATTGATGCTGTGTTGGCGGGTAATCACAATCTAAAGCGGCTTCTAAAATAATACCCGCTTGAACAACTGATATCTTGTTTCTAAAAAGTTGTTTTAATAAAGCATGAATTTCAACCCAAGCATCATTCAAAGCTCTTTCATTATCTGCAATGGCCGCAAGTGAAAATAATTTTTCTTGAATTTGAGCTACCAAAGCTTCATTATCTTTTTCTCTAGATTCCGATTGATTCATTATATTCATCAAAAAACATCGTATTTTAATAAAACATTCAAGCAAGAATTATTTACAAAAAACAATACTCAGCCAACTAGGGCAATTATTTTTTGACAGACTGAACAAAAACTTTAACCTACTAGTTAGATTTCATGCTTTTCGCATTGCTGAAATAATTAATTTTATCTTCAGTCGAAACAGAAATTTAGTGATCTTTGACAGTCCAATACAGACTTTATTTTTATTTCCGTTGAGTTTTTAAAAACTCCAGAGATAAAATAAGATTCCTAAATTTTTATGTTTTTTAATTTAATTTTTTGAGTCAACCTTAGCTAAGGCAGTAGTGTTTTTGAAAAGAACTTTACTGTCCTGGCTAAGAGCTGAACCAGGAAACTAGACTACCAAGCTCATTTCTGCAGAAAGTCCCAACAGGGACGGAAAGACGAAGAAAATGACACGTACGAAAATGACGACCGCACTTGGTGCAACCGCTTTGGCGATGACCACAATGGCCTTCATGTCGACGACCGCGATGGCCGATTGCGCTGGCATGACCGCGGCGAATCCGATGACGATGGCGGCCGATGTTTCGACCATGCTTCCGCAAACCGTGGTTCTGGCAAGCTCTGTGGGCGATACCTGGGTCGGCTCCGAAGATGGCGCGATCATGGCGATGAACGACGAGATGCGGCCGGCCGATGGCGAAGACTTCAACCCGGGCGTGCTGATCAACAATGGCGCCGTGATCCTCGCGACCGAGACCTCGCAACAGCTTCCTGCCGGTGTCGGTGATCCGCTGTTCGTGACCGAAGCCGCGCTGACTGACCTGCCCGTTCCTGACGCCGCTGACCAGACCACGATCGATCTGCTGGCCGCGCTGACCACCGCCGACACGCCCTGGACCGCAATGGGTTCCAATGGCGCGTCGTCGAGCTGACAAGAACTGGGGGCGCTGTGAAGCGCCCCCTCCGAATCTAGGGAAAAGAGACTGTTTGACTGTTAACCACTTTTTTGAGACCGCGTATCTATTAGATAACGGTCTCTTTTCCTACACCCCAAAACTTGCATTAAACTGAAAATGTTTTATAAAATCATAGATGAATAAAGTTCCTGACATTTCTAAAACCGCTCGCAAAAGCATTGAACTTATCCAAGCGGCCGACACCGCGCTGAGAAATAAATCAACGAGTGCAGACGAATTAAACGCTATTGCCTCTGCTATAAGCATGAATGGATTTTCGGTCTTAAGCGCTGGCGAAAACCCAGCTTTATTGAAGCATTTAAGCTATTTTGCCAACCGTATAAACCACCTAATGGGACAACGATCATTTCTACAAGTCGATGAGCCCCTTTTCAGACAAGAAACTGAAGACCATCAAATTGCTCTTGGTAGTAGACGACACATCCTCACGCTTGAACCCGGTTACACGCACTCAACTGGGGCGGAATTTCCAGACCAAATTACCGATAAACAGAAACTCATTTCTGACGGACTAGATAGCATGGTTAGTGATATTGGCACCGTCGAAATGATTGATTCGTTAACACTCGCTGATGGTTCAACGCAATGGGCGATAAAACCAGACTCAGTTGATAGCCAAGACACGAAAGAGTTAAAAAAGTCACACCCTTGGTTTTGGGCTGAAACGCCTAGCGGCAGAAACGCTAAAGGCAATTTTTTAAGCGGGATGGGGGCAAGAATTGGCTACAAAAGAGCCCTTGGATACTGGTGGCAACTAGAGCAAACACATGCCAGTGTGATGCAAAACATAACTAGCATAGAAGGGCTACCTTGGCGATCAAACACCTATATGGCAAGTAGGGGTGGCGCTAGCGGCCTTCGAAATGGAGCTCGACCAGTTTTAGGCTTAGGAGGCCGTGCACATACGCTTGAAGATTTAGCCGAAAAAAGACCTGACCTTGAAATTGAAGAAGCCAAAAATGCGGCTCCAGGAGCGGAACAAATCAAACAACTAGCTAAACTCTTTGGCATTGAACTTTAACAGCCCGGCATAAAAAACTCGCGTCCTACTCCTGTCGACGTTATTGGCAATGATGTCTCATCTCCAGTTTTGGAAATAGCCATAGCCTTTTCAATCGCCGCTAACATTGAATCTGTTAAATGAGACACTGGCTCAGGAACCTGTGCCCGCTCCCATAATTTTTGTGTCGCCTCTATCGCGGCGGCTAGGCTTGTATCGCTATTTTCAACCAACCAATGCCGCTGATCATCTAATGCCATAATAAAAAAGTTAAGTTAACCAAAATACTATTGAACACAAAAAGTGTCCGCAAGTTTATTGACTATACGAACACCATAAATCGTGTTTTTGCGCTAAAAACTAATTATTGAATTTAAAGTGCATCACATCCCCATCTTTCACAACGTAAGTTTTACCTTCTAATCGCATTTTACCTTTTTCTTTAGCCGCCGCTTCTCCACCAGCAGAAACAAAATCTTCATACGCAATTACGTCCGCTTTAATAAACCCTTTTTCAAAATCGGTATGAATCGCCCCCGCTGCTTTTGGAGCCGTATCGCCGACACGAATGGTCCAGGCGCGCACTTCAGTCACCCCGGCAGTAAAATAACTCTGCAAACCCAGCAAAGAAAAACACGCTTGAATCAAATTTTCTAAACCAGAATTCTTAGCCCCAATTGATTCTAAAAATTCATGCGCTTCTTCATCCGTCAGCGAGGCCAGCTCGGCTTCAATCTGAGCGCAAATCGGCACAACTGGCACCCCTTCTGGCGCATTAACCTTTTTGGCAAAGGCCTCTGCATCAAAATCGGCAAATTTTTCTTCTGAAGTATTAGCCACAATTAAAAACTTTTTACTGGTTAAGAGTTGAAACAATCGAGCTCTCAGGGCTTCTTCCTCGGTTAATTCAACTGTATTTGCCAGCTTTTCACTTTCTAATGCCGCTTTAAATCGCATTAATAAATCTAAATCGAGCTTCGCTTCTTTATCGCCCGTTTTCCCTTTTCGGCTCACGCGCTCAATTTGACGATCGACCGATTCTAAATCAGCTAAAATAAGCTCTGTCAAAATAACCCCAAAATCTTGTCCTGGGTCTACCTTGCCAGAAACGTGGTGAATATCATCATTTTCAAAATCACGCAAAACGTGCGCAATGGCGTTACATTCTCGAATGTGACTCAAGAATTTATTTCCCAGTCCTTCCCCTTTACTCGCACCTTCTACTAAACCAGCGATATCAACAAACTCAACAATTGAATGCTGAACTTTTGCTGGCTTCACAATTTCAGCTAATTTCCCAAGACGCTTATCTGGAACCGCGACTAATCCGACATTTGGTTCAATGGTACAAAACGGAAAGTTAGCCGCTTCGGCTTTCGCTGACTTTGTCAGCGCATTAAAGAGAGTAGATTTTCCTACGTTTGGTAAGCCGACAATACCTATTTTTAAATTCATCGTCGCGATAGTAAGCACTTTAAGACCTTTGTCACTTTTTGTTCTACAACTATAAAATCTTTTGACAAAAAGGCGTTCAGACCTAATTTGGGCACGTAAAAGTTAAATTTTTTCTATGACTATTAAAGTTACAAAACGAGACGGTGAATCTGGAGAACGTTTATTAAAGCGTTTCAGTGGCCATGTAAAAGGAACACGACTCATTCAAAAGTTCCGAAAATTAAGATACTTCGAAGGAAAACCAAGTACTCGAAAAGAACGAGCTTCTGCCGTTTCACGAGAAAAATATCGAACAGCCAACAAGAAAAAAATGTTTGTTGGATAAATCATTCAATCAAATACATATATTAAAGACCGAGCAAATGTTCGGTCTTTTTTTAATTTCTTACATTCGATTTACTGTTTTTTTCAAAAAGCAGAAGATAAATTATAAAAACGTAGATTCCGCCCCTCCCAGGAATGACATCAGTTGTGTTTCGGCTATGGTTGTTTTCGACATGAACATTCATCAAGCTTTAAAAGTCGCTACTAAAAAATTAGTACATTTAGAAAACCCTCCACTTGAAGCGGAAGTACTTTTAGCCACATTACTGAATAAAAACCGAACCTGGTTAAGAGCTCACGATGACCACACACTAACTTTCACCCAAAGCCTAAAATACAAATGGTGGACTAGCCAGCGCGCCCTACACAAACCCGTGGCCTATATTACGGGCGAAGTTGAATGGAATGGCTTAAATTTAAAAGTAAACAAACACACACTTATCCCTCGAGATGAAACAGAAATTTTGTGTTTACACGTAACCGAGGCCCAAACAAAAGCCCCAAAAAACATTTTAGACCTAGGAACCGGCAGTGGTTGTATAGCTATTTACCTAGCAAAAAATTGGCCCCAAGCGAACGTCACAGCCCTCGATATATCAAGCCTAGCGTTACAAACAGCCCAAAATAATGCGACGCTTAACCAGATAATGATTAACTTTCAGTTAAGTGATATGCTGAGTGCTTTAAACACTAACACACATATTGATTTGATAGTCGCCAATTTGCCATACGTCCCAAAAGAATTAACCGTAACAGCAGAAGTAAGCCAGGAACCAAAGACCGCCATTTTTTCAGGTGATGATGGACTAGATCATATTCGGTCACTCGCCGCACAAATTAAATCCAAAACGATTACCTTTAATCAATTGTGGCTCGAGTTTTTGCCCAGCCAAACGAAAGATATTGAAACTATTTTTAACGATTACCAAGTTGAGTTTAAAACCGGTGTTGATGACCAAATATTTTTCGCCAAAATTACGACTCGCGTTTAACGTATTCTTCAACAAAAATTGCTACTGAGGCCGAAACGGGCACCGCAAAGATCATCCCTAAAATTGCCAGTGGAACGCCGCCAAATGCGGCTCCTAAAATTCCTCCTGTTGAAACCGCCAGCATTACCACCACCGAAGAAAGTCCGACGACTTTCTCCATAACGACTGGCACTAAAAAGTTACCTTCTAAAAACTGAGCTAAGCCAATCCAAACCAAAACAGCAATCGCTAAAATCCAACTAATATTAATCGCCACAACTAAACAAAGAAGCCCGGTCAACAAAACACCGATATAAGGAAATAATTCCATCACTCCTGCTAGCAAACCAATCGTAAACGCATATTTCATACCAAAGAAGTATTCAAAAATTTTCATTCCGACGTACATAAACGACCCCATGCAGACCATTAAAATAAATTGCCCTTTAAACCATTCGGCCATTTTGTGCTGAATGCTGACAAATTTATTCTCGATATAATCACGGTTTTTTGCCGGAAAAAGTAGCAAGCTAAAGTCTCCAATTTTTTCTCGTTCTAGTAAAATAAAGAACATCAGTACCAGCGCAAAAATCATATTAAAGAAGCCCTGAAAAACACCCATTAAAACCCCAAGCGTAGAACCAGCAATGCCCTGCAAGTTGTTAGCTAAAGCCGTAATGTTTTGGGCTACTAATCGCTGTAATTCCGCCGGATCAAAATTCAAATCTTCTAACGTCTGAAGTAACCAAGGATACTCCTCAATTTTACCATTAAGAATTAACGATCTTAAATCATATGAAATAGAGAGTAATTGTTCGGCAATAATCGGTAAAACTTTGGCAAACACCAGTCCAATAGCGCCCAAAAAAACAATATACAAAAGCAAAATTGCGAGCGGTCGTGGCACTTTATGAGACTCTAACTTAGCGACAAAAGGGGCTAAACCAACTGCCAAAAAGAAAGAAAAAGCCGCAATGATTATAATCGTTCGCAGTTCCGCGAGCATTTGTTGCAAAAATCCAAACAAAAAAACAATCAGCAAAACCTTAACCACCGTACTGGTTGCAATTTCAAGTTTTAAAACCTGAGCATCGGTATTCTTAACCGCAGATTTAACCTTGGGGGTTTTAGTTTTATGCTGTTTTTTTAAATATTCAGAGCGAATATCATTTAATTCCTTAATTTTACTGCCAACATTTTTGATTATATTTTTCATTTACCGCCATTATAACCACACAATTGAAAAATAAAAAAATCTCATCCTCTTTATTGAGCCTGAGATTTTAATTTTTAAGAGCGAGTAGATAAACTACTTGTTTTGACTTCGGGAAATTTGTCGAGCCTTGTGAATCGTGTGTTTTCGCAAACGTGGACAATATTTATTGGCCGTAAATTCTTTTGGGTTCGTATTAGTTGGATTCAACATAATTTTGTAATTCTCAACTCGTTTTCCTTCCTTTTCCATACATTCAGTACAGTAAAGGGCGAAGAATGCTCGTTTTTTTCGACTAGGACGTGCCATGTTTAAAGCGTTTAAAAAGTTTTATTAGGCCTCGCAATGCGAGACTAAGCCGCGCGATAGTAGATAAAAGTAAGTAGCTGTCAAACCAAGTTATAGGTTCTCGGCCATTACTACAATTTCAGCGTCAGCTGGAGTGCCCGGCTTAATACCCGAAACACAAGTTAAGTTTTCATCATCTTCCACCATTATATGCATTGGACCAACCGCTTCACGATCAATAAACTCCATACCTTTTTCGACTTTACAAACACAAGTTCTGCACGCCCCAACACCGCAAGAGAATGGAATCGGTGCCCCTGCTTCTTGCGCTTGAGTGCCTAACGATTCTTCTGCGTTCGCTTCAAATTGTGCCATTACGTTTCCCGCCGGATCTTTAACCGTTACTTTTGCCATTTTATTTACAGTAATTAATTCAGTTTCAACATAAGAAAAAAGAAACCAAAGAGCAACTCTGAAACCTTGCGAACTTTGGTAATTTCGTTATCAATAACACGATTTAAAGAACTTAAATGCTGACTATTTTAACGGGAGAAGACAACAAAATTTTAAGAACACCGGCCAAACCGGTTGTTAATTTTGATGAGAAACTGGCCGACACCGTCGATTTAATGGTCGCCACCATGCTAAATCCAGACGGACAAGACGTTACTGGCATCGGCTTAGCGGCGCCACAGGTAGGCATCACCGAACAAATCATTATTGTAACCCTTAATGTAAACACCAAAAAAGACCCCAAAATTGTCGTTATGATGAACCCCGAAATACTGGAGGCATCAGAAGCGACTACGAACTATGAAGAAGGTTGTTTGAGTTTGCCCGGCGCCTATGGACGCGTTACGAGACCGGCCAAAGTTAAAGTTAAGTGGCAAAACATAAATGGAAATTGGTGCGAAAAGAAGTTTGATAAATGGGATGCCCGTATTTTTTTACACGAATATGACCACCTAATTGGCAAAATGTTTGTCGACTATTTAAGCCACAAAGAGCGAGCAAAGCTAAAAGACCAAGGCAAGTTATAAACGACTATTCCAATCGACACATATATCCCTTAGAGCGGCTTGCTCTTGGGGATGTTTTTCCTACAATCGCGAGGCTTAAAGCCCATTATATATGAAAAAAATTGCGCCAAAGAACCTGCCCAACAAAAACAACCCTTTTAATTATCTAATTATCATTGCACTTCTCGGAGCCACTGCGGCTTTATTTATGCAGGGTGAAATTGAAACAGCGTTAAAGAAAAATGAGCCAATTCCCATTAGTCAGTTGCAACAAAAATATGAAAACAACGAGCTAGAGAAAATCGAGATTAAAGATCAAAAATTAACCGCTGTAGGAAACGATGGCGAAACTTATACTTCAATTAAAGAGCCAAGCTCTAATTTGGCCGACCTTGGTTTTACTGGGAACGAAAATACTCAGGTGTCGGTGGTTGATACCTCAGGCAGTAAAATTTGGATGAACTTCTTACTGGGGTTCGCCCCTTTAATTTTACTGATCGCATTAATTTTATTTTTTGTGCGAAAATCTGGCAGCATGGGCGGCGAAAGTGGCCCTTTTGGTTTCGGAAAATCACGCGCTAAAATTTACGATAAAACAAAGCACCGCACGAAATTCGAAGACGTTGCTGGAGCTGAAGAAGCCAAAGAAGATGTCTTTGAATTGGTTGATTTTTTAAAGAATCCGAAAAAATACGAAAAAGCCGGCGCTAAAATTCCTAAAGGGATTTTACTGGTTGGTCCTCCGGGAACCGGGAAAACTTTAATGGCTCGTGCCATTGCTGGTGAGGCCAATGTACCATTCTTTTCGGTTTCTGGTTCAGAGTTTGTGGAAATGTTTGTCGGGGTTGGTGCTAGTCGAGTACGAGACCTATTTAAAACCGCAAAACGAAACTCTCCAGCCATTATTTTTATTGATGAAATTGACGCGATCGGAAAACAACGGGGCGCTGGCCCAGGTGGCGGACACGACGAACGTGAACAAACCCTCAACCAAATTTTAACCGAGATGGATGGTTTTGAAGCCGGTACCACCGTTATTATCGTAGCGGCCACCAATCGGCCAGATATTCTTGATAAGGCGTTGCTGCGCCCAGGACGGTTTGACCGACAAGTTCACATTGATCTACCTGACATGGCGGCACGAGAAAAAATATTGGCCGTTCACGCCAAGAACAAAACGCTTGATGAAAAAACCAAACTAAAAGAGGTGGCTAGCAAAACCGTTGGCTTTAGTGGAGCCGAACTGGAAAATGTTATGAACGAAGCCGCGATTCGGATGGTCAAAAATCGAAATAAACAAATCACCCAAGAAGATTTACTCCAATCAGTTGAAAAAGTGGCCATGGGGCCAGAACGAAAAAGTCGTAAATTCACGGAAAAAGAACGACGAATGACCGCTTATCACGAAGTGGGTCACGCGATTGCCGGACACTTTTGTAAAGACCACGATCCGGTTCATAAAATTTCAATTGTCTCTCGAGGACGAGCGCTTGGTTTAACTTGGTTTTTACCAAACGAAGATGTTTATAGTAAAACGAAATCTCGTTTAATGGATGAAATGGTAAGTCTGCATGGAGGACGAATTGCCGAAAGATTAGTCTTTGGTGATAACGAACTCACTACCGGCGCTAGTAATGATTTAGAACGCATTTCAAACATCGCTCGCAACATGGTAATGCGCTTTGGTATGGCCAGCGATAAAGTCGGGCCGGTAAACTTTATTTCTAAAGAATATGAAGCCAAACCACATTCCGAAGAAACAGCCAGACTCATTGATGAAGAAGTTCGCGGGCTCATTGATGACGCTGAAGACCGATGTGAAAAAATCTTAAAGGAACACGAAAAACTTCTGGCCACTATTTCAGAAGACTTACTGAAAAAAGAAAACATGACCGGCGAAGAATTTGCGGCTTATTTTCCAGAAGCAAAGAAGTAAATGTTTAATTGGTTTAAAAATTTTATGACAAAAACTCCCTCCGCCCGTGGCAAGATATTTTTCTTTTCTGGGCCGTCTGGGGTCGGTAAAGGCACGCTAATTAATTATTTGAGAGAAACCAAAACTGATTGGATCTTCCCACCAAGCTGCACCACGCGTGCACCTCGCCCAGGCGAAATCGATGGCGAAACTTATTTTTTTATTACAAAAGAAGAGTTTGAAGCCCGTATTAAAAAAGGCGATTTCTTAGAATACGCCCATGTGCATGGTGATACCTATTATGGAACCCTTAAAGCCGAAATTTTAGAACCTATCGCCGAAGGTAAAACCGTAATTCGAGAGTTTGACGTGCAGGGGTTTTCTCAAGCTCGGGAACGTTTAGACCGAAATGATTTTGTATCGATATTTCTTCGCCCAGCTGAAGACCTAGACACTTTAGTGCGCCGTATTAAAGAACGCGCCCCAATTACCGAAGAAGAGTTAGCCAAACGCGTTAACTCGATGGAAAAAGAACTCGAGCTAGCCGATATTTACGACTACCAAATTTTTTCAGAAGACGGAAATTTAGAAAAATTGTTTAACGACGCGGAAGCCATTATTAGACAAGAGCAAAGTGACTAAGGCGTTACACTACGATACTGCACCGCTTCAGCAATATGATGCGATTTAATATAATCACTCGCCTCTAGGTCGGCAATCGTTCGTGCTAGTTTTAGAGTTCGATAATAGGCCCTCCCACTAAGCTGCATTTTTTCAACCACTTGGTTTAAAAGGGTTTGACCCGCTTCGTCTAAAGCGCAGAACTTTTGTACTTGAGCCGAATTCATATCGGCATTACAAATAACGTTTTGCTTTTTAAAGCGATTGAGCTGAAACTTTCGCGCCGCCTGAACCCGAGCTCTCACACGGGCAGAGTTTTCGCTTAAAATTTCCTTCGTTAAGTCAGCCACTTCTACACGCGGCACGTTTAAATGAACATCAATCCGATCTAAAATTGGTCCAGAAATTTTTTGCCGATAACGCTGCACCGCAAATGGAGCACAAGTGCAATCTTTCTTCGTATCTTGATAAAATCCACACGGACACGGATTCATCGCCGCCACCAAACTAAACTGAGCGGGATAAGAGACCGAACCTGCCGCCCGCGAAATTCTAATTTCTCCATCTTCGAGTGGCTGCCGCAGGACTTCTAAAGTTTTAGCTGAAAACTCTGCAAATTCATCTAAAAATAAAACACCTCGGTGGGCGAGTGATATTTCCCCTGGACGCGGCGGATTCCCACCTCCAACAATCGCCACACCAGAAGCGGTATGATGTACGGCCCGAAAGGGTCTTTTTCTCAGTACTGGTTCAGATGGATCGAGAATCCCAGCTATCGAATGAACCTTGGTAATATCCAAGCTTTCATCAAAGGTTAAATCGGGCAAAATCGTGCTATAAGCCCGAGCGAGCATTGTCTTCCCCGAACCAGGTGGCCCATTCATCAGCAAATTATGTCCCCCCGCCGCAGCGATTTCCAAGCCCCGCTTCGCTAAGCTATTTCCTTTTATATACTGAAAATCATAAGGGGGCACGTTTGTCTCAACTGGAGCTAAAAAAGGTTCAAAGTGCTGTTTCTCAATTCCATTTCCCGTACTAAAAAACTCACAAAGTTCTTTTAAATTTTCTACCCCTAGAATGTTTACCCCTTCAATCAAAGCCGCTTCTGCCGAATTCTGTTTCGGTAAAATTATCGTCTTAAAACCCTGCAAGCTAGCGGCATGCACCGAAGGCAAGATGCCAATTACGGGCCGTAAATCCCCGTTAAAACTTAGTTCACCGAGTAATAGAGCTTCTTGATAAATTTTTGGAATCGTAATTTGACGATGCGCTTCTAAAATACCGAGAGCAATCGCTAAATCAAAACGAGCCCCTTGTTTACGCAAATTTGCCGGTGCTAAATTAAGCGCAATTTTACCCCGTGGGAACTCAAACCCCGATTGCTTTAAAGCAGCGCGAACACGCTCGCGTGATTCTTGAATTGACGCATCTCCCAAACCCACAATTGTAAATGAAGGCAGCCCACGGTGAATCACCGTTTCTATATCAACAATGTGCCCCTCCAAACCAATGAGGCTTAAGCTTTTGAGTCGTGAAATCATGACTGAACTTTTAAGTTTTTATCATTTCGAGCAAGACACGTTCTTCAGCTAAACTTCATATTGATTGCAGAGTAAAATAACCCTGACTAATAGGTTGAAAAAAAGCCTTAAATAAGCTATAATACAGGGAAAACAAATCTAAATATGCTTCTTTTTCATTCAGACAACTTACCACATCACGGCTTGGAACGTATCTTTGAACTCGCTAAAGAAGCTGGTTTTGATGGTATGGAAATTGGGATTAACCAAAACGTGGACACCCATAACCCGGAATATTTAAAAATACTTGAAACACGTTTTAATATGCCAATCAAGGCTTTTTCACTAAACGAAAGTAAAGATGAAAGCCTAATTAAAGTTTTCCAAGGGACGGTTCGAGAATTTACTAATTGCACTTTGAACCTGCACACAGCCGGCCCATTTGCTTTTAAATACCAACGCTGGCTCAAAGAAATTGCCCCGAAGCTCGCTAAAAAATATCAACACCGACTTTGTTTTAGAAATTTACCGCATGAATCAATTATGGGCGTGATTCCTAAAAGACGTTCTAACAATTTAGATGCTTTAAAAAACAATGGGTTAGTGTGTTTAGACTTAACGGCTTTGGCCTTAGGCAATAATGATATTATGCAGGCGATTACGATTCTGAAAGGAAGCATGAAACATATTTACCTATCAAATGTATACCGCAGAACGCCATACAGTTTGCCTGATCGAGGGGTATTACCAGTGGAAAGTTTTCTGACTAAATTAGCGAAACTCGGTTACAGCTCTAATTTCACCGTTAAGGTTAGTGGCAGATCACTGCAAGAAGGGAATGAAGCGGTGACGCTGCAAAAAATGCAAGAAACCGTTGAGTTTTACCGCACCTATTTTAACCAAGACGGACTCACAAAAGAGCTTTAAACTTTAACTTTATAAGTCATTAAGTTTTAGTTAGGCTATGGACTGAACCATGAAATTTGTCCTTAACACGAGCTTTGATCCACATTTTTGCGCTTTGTTTGATGAAACCGATCAATTGCTTTTTAGCGAACAATGGATAGTGCCTAAAGAAGATGGAAAACGTATTTGGGATTTTTTACAGCGGCACCTAACACCAGAATCTAACTTCACTTTTATTGGTGGAGTCAGCGGCCCAGGAAGCTTCGCTTCTTTAAGAGCCGGTGGCGCTATTCTCAATAGCCTTTCTTTTAAATATGGAATTCCGATTCATCAAGCTCGGGCCGATAAAGTGATTCAAGATTTTTTGAAAGAGGAAAACAAAGCCGACCAAAAATTTCTACTCAATTCGTTTAGTAAACGTGTTTTTACCATTAAAAACCAAGAACTAAAGGCCACACAGCTTGAGAATTCAGCATTAGACAAAACTTCTCCAGTAATAACTTCATGGCTGCCAGAAATAAAAGCGAGCCAGTTTGAAAATCGCCTAGAGGTAGATCCTTTTGGCCCCGTGCAATCTATTTTAAAAACACTAGCAAACACAACCCCGGAAAAAATATTTGTGCCAGATTATGAATACCCAGCCGTACAAAACTAAGCGTGGCTTAAGAAAAATTTAACCAGCGCTTCAGTATCAGCCCCTTCTGGCGCCTGCGCTAAGACCGCATTAACTGTTCCTTGATCATATCCAAGGCTTTTTAAGGCTTCTACGGCTTCTCGTTGTGAAGAACTAGCAATCGCCGCCCCCGCAGATAAATCTAGTTTTCCTTTTAACTCTAAAATGATTTTTTGCGCCATTTTTTTCCCAATTCCAGGCGTTCTAGTAATGTAATCGACTTCACCAGACTCAACCGCCGCTAACCATTCATTTAGGGGTTGGCTTAAAATTTGGAGGCCCATTTTTGGGCCAACGCCTGAAACCGTAATAATTTTCTCAAAGAAAGTTTGTTCTGTCTGGGTGGCAAATCCATATAAAGTTAATTCTTGTTCGCGAACTATTAAATGCGTAAAAAATTCCAGTTTTTCTCCCAGCTTCGTTTCCGCCAATAAACTTCCAGCCGGAAAAACACTGTAACCCACTCCCGAGGAAGTTAAAACCAGTATTTGTTTGGCATTAACCGCTTTGACGACGCCTTGAATGTATCCAATCATGTGCAGAGGAACTATAAAGTATTTTTTAAAAGCTGTTTATCTTTAATTCAAAAAATCCCCACGAAGGCGGGAGGCCTAGGGGTTTTTAAAAAGTGGAGTTTGAAACAAAGTGTCACGAAAAAATCGCCCAAGCGATTTAAGAGTGAGCGGAGTTTCGAACGACGAGGTGGTGGAGCATATCGGATTCGAACCGATGACCCCTTGCATGCCATGCAAGTGCTCTAGCCAGCTGAGCTAATGCCCCGACCGCCGCCAAGACTACCAAGTTTGGCAGGGTATGCAAGCGATTAAGAATTAAGAGAAACAAAACTCAACGATCGGTAATCTTGTACCCAAAACCCCGCACGGTTTTAATAAGCGCTTTTTGCGAACCAGTATCTACCTTTTGCCTTAACGATCGCATATGAACATTCAATTTATTAGATAAAACTCCGTCTCCACCTTCTCCCCAAGCGGCTTCCATTAAATCTTCAATGGTAACAACTTTATTTTTTTTTCTCAGTAACTCAGAAAGCAGAATAAACTCCTTTTTAGTTAAATTTACCGGCTTTGACTGGCGTCGAACGGTCATATCGGCCATGTTGAGGGTTAGGTTATTACAGAAAAGCAAATTCTTACTGCCACCATCGGCTCGGCGAATTAAACGATTTAAGCGAGCCCCAAGTTCAGGAAGAGAAATATCCTTTACTAAATAATCATCAGCTCCTAAGTTTAAGGCCTTAACTCGGTCTTCAACCGCTCCTTGAGCCGAGATTACTAAAATTGGCAACTGATTACGCAGACACCGAAGTGCCGTAATAACTTCAAAACCACTTTTCTGTGGCAAACGAATATCAAGTAACATCGCATCATATTTATTTTGCTGTGCCATTTCGAAAGCCTGTTGCCCATTTAAAGCTTCATCCACTATAAATTTCAGCCTGGTTAAATAGATTTTTAAAATATCTCGCATCCCGGAATGGTCTTCAGCAATGAGTACACGCATTTCAAATAAGTTAATAGACAAAATTCAGGCTAGTGTATTTTTAATAAAAAAGAAAGAGCTAAAATATAACTTCTTAATAAAAACTTAATAAAGCAAAAATTTATAAGATTTGACAGGTAGGAAAATCATTTGCGGCGCTTAACAAAATATCTATAGTGCGGAGGAATTTAAACTATGGCTATGAACCAATTAATGAACACGCTGCAGCATATTTTTAGAACCAAAACCCTCAGAGATAAAATTATCTTTACCATAGCCATGCTTGTGGTATTCAGAGTTCTAGCCCACATCACCATTCCTGGAGCCGATGTAACGGGTATTAAAAGCTTGATTGACCAACAAGGTGAAAGCGCCCTTGGTGTTTTCTCACTCCTAACGGGTGGAGCCATGGAAAACTTCTCAATTGTGTTAATGGGTTTAACTCCATACATCAATGCCTCAATCATTATGCAATTGCTGGGAGTGATTGTACCTCGACTGGAAAACCTAAAGAAAGAAGGCGAAGCCGGACAACAAAAAATCAACCAATACACTCGTCGATTAGCGGTTCCTCTAGCGTTTGCTCAAAGTTACGGAATGATGGTTTTAATCAACCGATTTTCACCAACTCAAATCGTTGATACAACAGATTTCACCATCATGTTGCCAATGATGCTAACTGTTACGGCTGGTACAATGTTACTGGTTTGGATTGGAGAACTTATTTCAGAAAAAGGAATTGGAAACGGTATTTCACTGCTTATTTTTGCCGGGATTGTATCCGTGGTACCAAATCAAATTGCAGGCGCCTTTCAATCAGCGTCTTTACCAGTCATTTTACTTCTAGCCGCCGCTACAGCAGCCCTTACTATCTTTGTGGTTTATGTGCTTGAAGCCGACCGAAAAGTGCCGGTTGTTTACGCCTCTAAGCAATCGGCCCAACAACAACGCTCGTTCCTGCCACTAAAAATCAATCAAGCCGGAATGATCCCGATTATCTTCGCGATCTCAATTATTTCTTTCCCATCTATCATGGCACAAGTGATTGCGGGGAATCCTCAATTTACGCCTATCACTGATTGGATTGGAGCAAATCTAAACCCAGCCAGCCCAACGCTTGTTTACAACGTCATCTACTTCTTCTTGATTTACGGCTTCACTTTCTTTTACGTTTCAATTGTTTTTGATCCAAAAAAGATGGCTGAAAACATTCAAAAAAGAAGTGGTTTTGTTCCCGGTTACCGACCAGGAACTGAAACAGAAAACCTCCTTGAAGGGATTATGAATCGTCTTTGTTTCTGGGGAGCGCTATTCCTAGCATCTGTAGCCATCTTACCATTGCTTTTCCAACAATTCTTAGGCGGAGGAACTTCTGTAGCCTTGTTTGTATCTGGAGCGGGTATTATCATCGTGGTTTCTGTGGTCCTAGACTTGATTCGACGAATCAATGCTCACCTAGTGATGCACGATTACGATAAATTGTAGATTCTAAAATCTCAGTCATAAAAAAAGCGTCTCATAAATGAGGCGCTTTTTTTTTACGTTAGTGAGTCTTACTGCACCTTAATAGTGCCAGTCGCTTCATCGACATCAATCAAATTATCCCGTCTTAACTCCCCCATTAGCTTGGTAACCGTAACTCGATTAAGGCCCGTTTTATCAGACAGTTTTTGATGAGAAATACGAAATGGAATGTTAAAGATTCGGCCGACTAAACTGTGATTATTTTTGTATTGAAGACTTCTTAGCTCAGCTAGAAGTTGATCTTTAGCAGGACGTGAGAGTTGGGCGATTTTTTCTTCATAATCGTGCGTTCGCTTCGCCATTACCTGCATGAGCTGAAAAATCATCTCTGGATGAGAACGAACTAAATCTAAGAAATCCTGCTTTGGCGTTTTACAAACCGAAACCGTTTTACTGACTCTAGCCGAATGATTCACTGGAATTCCTAAACCAAAATCACCAAACAAGTCACCAGAAAACAAGGTCTCAATAACAACGGTTTTACCGTTCTCTTCTCGGATAAGCTCTACTTCTCCGCCCGTTGTGAGCACATAAACAAAAGGAACTTCTTCACCCGCTTCATAAATAGTGCTGCCCGTTTGAAAGACTTCATCTTTCATCTGTGGAGCCGACTTAAGCCTCTCCATTGGAGAAAGACCCTCAAGTACATTTAAGTTCCGTAAACAAAAAACCGTGTTATCCATCGTTCGTATTTTAGGGTAACTAAAACTTAATTCCTATAAAACAGCGTAACTTGAACAACAGCCTCTACTCATTAAATTTTAAGAGTCGCTCGGCTTCAATTAGCAACTTAAAAGTCTCGGCTTTGGTCAAAGCCTGAAAAGGACGAAAGGTTTTATCCTCATAACCTTTTACAAGGCCTCTAATATAAGCCTCATAACCCCATGGTTGCGTCCAACCAATTAAATCACTGAAAGGCATCACATCGTCAAAATTACCCAGCACATCACGAGTATCGAGACCGTAAGCCTGCATCAGCATTTTTAAACCCTCTATTCGTTTTAATGGATCATCAAGCCGGGCTGTTCCATCACCATAACCTTTAAACAAACCTTGATCGTTAAACCACAGAGCTTCAAGAGCCCCTGTTTGGTCTGCGCTTAAATCACTGAATGTGTTTTCATCGAACTCTGGCAGCGAAGCCTCCGGTGCGTAGTAACTCTGGAGCCACACTAAAAACTGCCCCCGAGTGACTTCCTTAGACCAAGCCGCTGGGTCATAAGTCTCACCGAGAAGGACTCCATCCCAAACCAGTTCTTCCCAATAAGCATTCGCCCAGTGATTTTGATTTATAGGAGCCCAAAGAAGAGTATCAGTTCTTTCAATTTCTGAACGACCGGTCTCAGCGTTTACCGCGGCACAACGCTGAGCCGCACAAAAGCCAACACTAGAACCAAAACTCATCGGCTTTGAGAGCAAACTTGAATACTTCATAAACAAATTCTTATGCGCCGCCGACCAGAGCTTTAAAGTCGGTCTTTCTGGTCGGGCATTAAAGGTTTCCCAATCAAAAGGTCTCCAAGTGTTTTCTACCAAATAAAATGGTTTCGCTTTCCAATATAAGGCGGAAGGATTAATCACGCTCAACTTTTCTAAGCGCAATATTTCATCCCATAATTTATTGGTATCAATAGCCGATAAAATTTCTTCTAGTTCCCTCGGGGCAGCATTTCCATCAAGCTCAAAAACGGTGAGCCCAAATACATGGGAAATTGATAATATAGCTTGAATTTGAAGCTCATTTAAGGGTAACCCTTCATGCTGTCTTAAATAATCCGCCACTTTAAGAGCGGCCCACCAGCGCGGTAAAAAATCAGCGGCATTAGCCTGAGAATCCTCAAGTGGAAGTTGTCCTAGTTCGGCTTGATTGGTTTGACTTAACAAGTTTTTAGGGGCAAACCAATCCCCAAAACGCTGGCCTAGACTTTGGTCTTGCGGCCATTGCTGTCTTAATTTATTCCAAGCTTTCGTGATATTATCCGCTTCTACCAGTTCAAACCCACTATTAAATAACGGCACATATTGACCATTATACCGCTGCCACCAACGGGTTAAATAGCTTGATTCTGACTGCCAGAAATCAATCATAATCGTTCGCCACCCAGCGTTTGCCAATCGGTTTAACATTGGTGAAGCAATATCCGAGAAATCCCCCAGCCAAACGAGTCCGTACCTTTCATCACTGCTGTTAGCCACCAAGTTTAAAGAAGATATAACAGCTTCCCAATTAGTTTTTCCTTGGGCTTCGGCGCCATCAACCAACGCTAAAACGTCTCTTTGAAAGTCTCGACTATTAGTCTGCCATTCATCACTTTGCCACTCGACCTCGTCATCAACTAAAGCTAATTTTAATTGCGTTGTCTCGGGAATTATTTCTAGCAAGGTTTTAAACGCCGCTCTGAGTCTTTCAAAACGCACTCCATAAACCGAACCCGAAGTATCAAGAACAATAACGACCCGGTTGATTTCGTTTTGATTTAAAACTTTAAAATTAGCCTGATAACTTTGATCTAAATATTTATAGCTCAAGTTGGGTTCAGAAGTATCTGACGCAAAAAAACTGAGGTTTTCATACAGCGTCACATTTTGAGTTTGCCATTGCTGAGCCCAAGTTTCAGCCGTTTTTTCTTGTTGCCATGTCCCTTGATTGGCCCACCAAAATTTGGGCGCCCCAGCTCTTACTAAATTTATTTTTAAATTCTGAGTTTCTCGGCCATCAGCCAGCCATACATTTCCGATATAAAAATCTTCAAAAAAAGCTAAAGGCCGCGAGTATTGGTATTTAAAAGTAACCGATTGACTCGGCGCTATTTCTAGATTTTCTACCAGCCACCACATTGAATAATTCGCATCAAGAGCCCCTAACCAACGAGGTGTATTAAAGGTTTTAGCCAAATCAAAAACGACATCTGCCGCCGCTTCTCGTTTAAGGGGTTGAGCCGACTTGCCCTCAGCGTTTAAGTAAAAAGTCGGTATTTCTAATAAGTCAGATGTGGGCAGAACAAAATCAAAAGAAATGGTTTCATTTGTCGGATTTAACAAAGTTTGCGTTACGGTAATATCAGCTTGGTTTTCATAACTTTGTACTAGAACTGTTTGGTTTGTACGAATTAACGCTTCATCAGAAGCCACAAAAGCCCAAGCTGATGCGGGAAAAAAAAACGTTAAACCGAGTACAAATTTCTTCACACTACAATTTTAATGCTTAAAGGCTAAAGAACAAATAAATTATTCAAAGCCAATAACTTAATAAAAGCCTCCACGTTAGGAAGCTTTTAAGAGCGTAGAAATAAAGTTTAATTTATTTAATTTGGATTGTTCTTTTTTTCTCGGAAACAATTCCGCTTTGGTCAGTCATCCGAAGCACCACGTCGTACTCACCCGCTTCACGATAAGTATGTTGCACAGGATCTGGAGCAAATAGTTTTTCTTTACGAGTGTTATCGCCCCAATCCCATTCATACTCAAGAATAATACCTTTTGAAATACTTGGGGTGGCTTGAACGAGCATCGGCGCCGTGCCGCTGGTTGGTACCAGTTTAAAGTCTGCACTAACAATAGGCGCCCGAGCCGACACAATAATTTCATCACTCGCCGTTTGACCTTTAGAAGTCAGAATCGACATCTTAACAATATAGTTCCCAATCTGTTTAAATTCGTATTCAATTTGAGCTCCGTAGTTAATCGGCTCTCTACCTGGAAATTCCCAGATATAATTCACAATTTCACCTTCGTCGGTACTTGAACCTGAACCATCAAATTTAACTTTTAACGGGGCTGGACCCGCAAAAGGTTGAGCCGTTAAATCAGCCGTTACTCCCGCTTTATCAACCTGTACAGGAATCACTGCTCGGCTTTCAACTTGATCTGAATCTAAAATAGTCAGTTGAACTTCATACGTTCCCACTTTTCGAAACACGTGCTTCACCGCTTCACCAAACTCATCCACAATTCCATCGTTGTCAAAATCCCAATTCCATTCAAGGGGTTCTTTAATTCGAGAATTTGAAGCGTCGAAAGTCACTTCAAATGGAACCACGCCTTTCAAAATACTATTAGTCGGCGTTTCTGGAGTCGTTCTTACTTCCACTTTTGCGGTGACGTTATCTTCAAGTACGGTTATCTTTCGTTCCACACGCTGTCTTTCCCCTAAATCGTTTTGCACTGTTAAACTGACGTTATAAGAACCGGGCGTTCTAAAAATACGTTGTAGTTTGCGACCTAAAACTGGTTCATCTTCACCTTCAATAAACCATTCATATTGAGTAATAACGCCTTCTTTTACAAATGACTGTGACGCATCAAATGAAATTTTAAGCGGCGCATACCCCTCTAAAGCATCGGCACTGGTAATGACGGCTTTTAAATCACTCTCAGGCGTTTTAACCGTGATAATTTTTTCAACGACATCGGTATCGTTATTTTGCCCTGTAACTCGCAGTTTCACTTTATATTCACCCACTTTCATAAAAGTTTCGGTAATAATCGGATTTTCTTGTCGAACCTCGAAAGTACCATCACCATCTAAATCCCATTCATACATAATCACTTCTCCATCTGGATCTTTTGATTCCGCTGCATTAAATTCAACTTCTAATGGGAAAGGCCCACTTTCTGGCGCCGCAATAATTTTCGCGTTCACATTTTCATTGGCCACAATTACTTCACGAACCGATTTGAAAGAAACTTCTTGGTTTTCAAGCGTTGAAAAATAAAAGACTTCTGCGGTAACCGGGAAACGCCCATTGTTATCGCCTCGGTCTAAAAACCGGTAGGTAACATTCGGGCCAGAAGCATCATATTTACCATCGCCATCAAAGTCCCAGTTAATTTGTCGAACCACTTGCTGTGGAATTCTTTCAAACATTTTGGTACCGATATCAAATTCAACGGTAACCGGTGAACTTAAACCAATAACGTTTTCTGGATTAGTTGTAATGAGAGAGTTATCTACTGCCGTTTTAGTAGCGCCAGAAACTTGATCGATAAGATAATAAAGGAAAAACCAGCTTCCGATAGAAGCCATAAACAGAGTTAAAAAAACTACAAAACGAGTCAGCAAAGAACCTCTATTACTGTCGGTTGATTTAGAAAGAGACCATCTAAAAATATAAACCAGCGTCGTAATTAAGAACGTTAACGCCAACGCTCCAAAAATAATATTGGTAAGAGTTAACAGTAAGTTCTTTAGACCACTGGCTTCTATACCAAGTGTTTCAAATAAGGGATTAGCGGCGTTTCCAGTCCATAAAGCCCATAATAAAGCCCCGTAAAACGTAAACACCAAAACCCCTCCAGTAATTAAAAAACTATATAAAAACCACTGTGAAGTTCCACCACCACCAGCAGACTCAGTTTGTTCAACCGTTTGAGTTGGTTCGGATAAGGGGCCTAGCACTTGTGGCTCAACATAAGCCGGCGCCAAAGTTGGCGGGGGTGTTGGGACTGGCGGTTCTGTTGGCAAAGGTGCCGGTGTCGGCATCGGGTTAACCTCCGGCGTATTTTCTACCGGCGCAGCCGTCACTTCTGGCATTTCTGGAACACCAGTTTGTGGGGCTGGTGTTTGGCCAGGCACTTGGTTATTTAGATTTTGGTTTTCTTCCGTATTCATTTTGTATTTTTGGTATCTATTTACTCGCTCACTTTAATAGTAAATAAGTCTTGTTGTGAAGTCACGCCATCAAACATAGTCATTACCACTCGGTAAAATCCTGGCTCGTAATATTCATGACTGATGTTTTGACCAAAGCGTTTTTCTCCATCACCTAAGTCCCATTCAAAGAGCAAAGGTTCTGCGTATTGAGTTAATGGCACATCAGCGTAGAGGAATAAATTCGTATCTACTTTGATGCGCATATCAGCTAACATTTCTTCAAACATCTGTGCTTTAGCCAAAGTAATATCGTCGACGAGGTCTTCATAATTTAAAGATTTAATTCGAGACTCGATTGCCGCTTTTTCAACTGGGTCACTAACTTGTGCCGCTTGTTTTTGTAAGTTTAATTTAAAATTCTCAAAATCCGACTCCACTCGAGCCGCAATGGCTAGGTCTAAATTTGCCTTAATCGATTGCATAGCCACTAAGTCATTTACCGCGTTCCCGCCACCACCACTGGTAATTTTAGCTCTTAAATCATTCTCTAACTCGGCAATAGTGGTATCACGCTTATCAGCGTTATAGAATCGATTCAACCATCTCTCACTCACTCTCATATCATTTAAAGTTTGCAAGGCGACAATTCGAGCTGTTTCGGTTTTAGCTTCTAAATAAGCAGCCGAAGCAGATTCAATAGCAACTTCAAGTTTTTGCGTGGCTTTGAAAACCGTATCATTTTTATTGATTTGGTACTGCTCTAAACCATTTATTTGATCCATTGCTTCCGCGATTACCACTAAACGTTCTTTAATTTCTGTCGCTTTAGCACCATCTGATTCTCGGAACAAAGTCAGCAGTTCACCTTCTCTTCTTTCTAAATCAATTAACATGTTTGATAAACGGGTTTGAGGTGTGTAACCAAAACTATTTAAACTCGTTAGAAGTTTTATTTGGCTATCAATTAGCGCTAGCTTTGCTGGTTTTTCATCTTCAACTCCAAGCGATAAAGCATTTGATTCTACAAATCGATAGTGTTTTAAGTATTCAATAGCCTCAATGACTCTCAACGAATCAATCGAAGCTTGTTCGACATTTGTATCTGGAAATTCAGAAAGTAATTTAACGACTTCCGCTTCACGCTGCTCTAAAGATTTAATTTCAATCGCATCGCTAGTTCGAGATTTATTAGCTTTAAGCTCTCTCAATTCTAACTCCAAGGCTTCTTTTTCTGTTTTTAGGAACGCCACCGCTTGACCGTCTGGGTCATTAACTTCAGAGACTTGCAAAGAATTTAATTCGGCTTGAGCGGCACTTAACTTCTCTAAGTTGCCAAGCTTAGTTTCAACTGAATTCAATTGTGTTTGTACCAACAATTCAGCCGTTGTATTCAAATCAGTCGCTAATCTTTCATTTAAAGCTTTTTGACTCGCTTTTAATTGGGCTTCGTAATCGGTCAGAATTCCGGTTTGGTTTAAATTCGCTTCAAGTCTTTTTTTCTGAGCTTCAAGATCCGCTTTCACACGAGGATCAGCCGCTAGATCAATTTCCACTTGAAGTTCAGCTAAACGAGTGGCAATAAACGCCTGTTGTTCTGTAATAACTATGTCATTAGTGGTAGCTGCAGCCGCCGTAAGTTCGGCAACACGCTTCGCAATATCAGCACTGCTTAACACTTCATTTGGATTTTTTATTTGCTCTAATTGGGCAATTTCTTTCTCTAGTACGCCTATTCTTGCACTCAAAACTGTTCGCCGACCTTGATCATTTTCCGCCGCTAATTCAGATTCTAAACGTCGTAATAATTCTATTTGTTGAGCTTGTTTGGCTGCAGCAATTTGAGAAGCCGCGTTTTGCCTTTGAGCGGCTTCAATTGAAGCTCGTTCTGCTTGGTTTTCAATTCGATCTAAACGTTGTTCTAACGTTTCATTGCTTTGTCTATCAACCCCTAAAGGCGGTAGTTCGGTTGGATTTTTAGCTAATGCTTCAAGGCTATCAATTTGTTCTCCAAGAAATTCCGCTCGGTTGATTAAAGCTTGTTGCTCTAAAGCCCCTGCAGCCGATTTAAATTCATCTGAATTAGGATTCGCGGTATCTGCCTGGGTTTGTAATGCTGCCGTAAATTGATCTACCGTTTTACCAGATTTTTCCGCTTTTTCTAGTTCTGAAATGACTAATTCAACACTGGTTTTACGAGCTTCGTATTTAGCTCTTTGTTCAGCGTAATATTCTTCTGAAGATTTTGAGCTCAATGAAGCCAGCATTTCTTCTGTTTCAATGATTTGAGCTTTAACTCGTGCTACATTTGCTTCATTTCCAGCTGCTTTAGCTTCCGCGTATTCTTTATATAAATCTTCTTTACTTTGTTCTAAAGCTGTTCTTTGTGCGTCAATACTCGTTTGAGTTTCGGCTTGCGCGGCTTTTGCAGCGGCTAATTGAGCATTCACTTCTGTCAAACGAGCTTGAGCTCGAGCCGTGTTTTCTGAACTTCCAGCCGCTTTGGCATCCGCCAGAACTTTTAATTGATCAGCTTGTTCGGCTTCAAGATCTAAACGCATTTGTTCAATCTCAGATAATAACGCTACCGTCGCTTCGTTTGCCTGAACAATTGAATCATTAACTTCAATGGCTCGTGCTTCAAGTCGAGCCTGATTGGCTTGATCACCAGTTGATCTAGCCAATTCTAAGTCGGCTTTCAAATTAATTTTTTCTTGTGCTAGAGATTCTCTAGATAAATCAAGGCTCTCTTTAATTTGGAGCGTAGATTCTTGCGCCGCTTCAATTTGCGAATTTACCGCTTCTAATCGATCTTGTGCTCGTTTGGCATTTGCCGTGTTACCTGCAGATTTTAAAGTTTCAATTTCTGCCCTAAGGTCAGTTTTTTCTGTTTCCAGTAATTCTCTGGAAGCTGCCACTGATTCTAATATTAATCCAGTATCTAAAACCGCTTGATCAATTCGAGCATTTACCAAGTCTAATTGTTCTTGGGCTCGATTAGCATTGGCGGTGTCACCTGATGCGCGTAAGGCTTCTACCTCGGCTTCAAGATCTGTTTTTTGTGTTTCAATTAACTGTCGTGAAGTCGTCACTGAATCTAATACCAAATCCGTATCAATGATTGCTTGTTCAATTTGCCCATTTACAACATCCAAACGTTCTTGCGCTCTGGTAGCATTAGCGGTATTGCCCGCCGCTCTTAAAGCGGTTAAATCGGCTTCAAGTTGTGTTTTTTCGGTTTCTAGCGCCGTTCGCGAAGCCGTCACAGCATCTAATACTACGCCCGTATCAATAATCGCTTGATCAATTCGTGCATTAACTAAGTCTAATTGTTCTTGAGCTCGGGTAGCGTTAGCTGTATCACCCGCCGCTCGAAAACCTCTTAAATCTGCTTCTAAATTTGTTTTATCAGTTTCTAGCTCCGTTCGCGAAGCCGTCACTAAACCCAATACTAATCCAGTGTCGATAATCGCTTGGTCGATTTGCCTATTCACAACATCCAAACGTTCTTGCACTCGAGTTGCATTGGCCGTATCACCTGCCGCTCGTAAAGTATCTAGCTCTGCTTCCAGATCAAATTTTTCAGTTTCGAGCATTTCTCTTGAGG
>JAACPJ010000011.1 GCA_009995455.1 bacterium | reverse complement strand
CCTGACCCCACTTTAGAAACCACTTTACGAAACATATAGCAGGATTCTGAGAGCTACGTAAAACATGAATAAATAATATCATGAACCCTGTCCTCCATCAAAGGGGAGGGTGGAGAAGGTGCTCTCTCTTTAAGCGTGAAGAGCCTAAAATCAATATGTTATGGCTTTTCTTAAGAATTCTTCTGCAATAACACTCGTAAATGGTCCTCCGTGGGAGGCATAAATAATTTTTGGAGATAATTGAATAACTTTCTTCATACTCTCTCTTAACTTGAATATATCGCTCACAAATAAAGGATAGTGAGGTACTCTATTGAAGAGAAATCCACCCATTATCAAATCTCCAACTATTGCTACCCCACCAGATAAAATCAAAGAAATGGAACCCTCTGTGTGTCCTGACGTATGGATTACTCGGCCAGAAACACCAAATTCATGAAGGTCTACATCGCTGTCAAAAACAATATCAACCTTGAGTGATTTTGATATATACTCATCAGTTCTTATAAAAAGGGATTTTACAATGCGGCCGAATAAACCTGTAGGGGTGCCCATATAGTTAATCCCCTTTTTAAGATATTCAGCATCTGACCTATGAATGGCGATTGGAGCCCCTGTTTTTTCCTTCAATTCCTCTGCACTTCCATAGTGGTCAATATGGCCATGTGTAAGAATAATCAATGAAACGTCCTCTGGTTTAATGAAGTTTTCGTTAAGATAACGAAGTATTTTGTTTCCATTTCCGGCATAGCCTGTATCTACTATTACAGTCTTCTTCCCTTTGACTATGAATGATTTAACAATCCCGAGCTTTATTGGAATGATGGTTAGAGTATTATTTTCAAAAGGCACAGACAAACGGATCATAGCTTAAAACATATAAAATCTTAAAATTTACTGAACTACAGATATTATATCAGCCGCTGTTTTAGCGGCATTGTATGTGCTGAGAATGTCTTTAAACTTCAATGCATTTTGATAAAAAGATCTTTCTTTGATTACAAACCTTATCAGTTCAAGTAGTGACTCAGGATTATTTGAGAAATCCCTCCATGATAACATTTTACCTATCCCGAGGGCTTCAACCCTTCTCATATTGAACCTCTGGTCAGGTATGGTCGGGATGCCAATAACTGGTTTCCCATGCTGAAGTGCTTGATATATTGTTCCGTTTCCTCCGTGACAGACTACAAGGTCGCACTCTTCCATCACCAAATCACCATCAATAAAGGATTCAATGTAAATCTTACCATCAATGGTTTCTATCCCGGTAGCCTGTGCTCCTGTTGTTATTATGGCTATCATCTCTGATGTTTTAAAAATTTCGTAAACTTTGTGGAAAAAATCCCCAATGCCAGTGGTGCCCATTGTCATGTATATCAAAGGCTTGTTGCCCTTTTCAGGAGGCCACCAAGAGGGTGGAGGGATGTTGTTTTTCCATGTTAAAGGGCCAATGTAATAGTAATTCTCGGGTAGATTCTTTGTTGGAAAGTATTCTGGAATATCTGCAAAGAAGGTTATGTCTTTACCCGTGAGGCAATTAGTAGCAGTGACGGTCTTTTTTAAGCCGTATTTTTTACTCAGCCTTTTAAAAATGCTCATAACATTGTCAAAGACAAAAATTTCAAGTTTGAGGTTTATCAAGTCAAATATCTTCCAGAGCAGTGTATCTCTTTTTATTAGCCAATTAGGTATCCACTCAAAGAAAGGAATGTAAGGTAGTGCTCTATGCTCAGTGGATGAGGCATTTACTATTGCCACATGCCTGAGTCCTGCGATATGGGTTGATATAGGTGCTGTGAATCTACCGTCAGTAAGGACAATATCAGGTTTTACCTCTTTGTAGAGAGCAAGGTCTGCTTCAATCATCATTTCAATCTCGGCTTCACTTACAAACCTTAGTTTCCCTTTTCGAATATTACCAAAAAGCATATCAGGATCAGGTTCATAAAGTGAATGGACGGTGAAACCTTCTTTCTCTATGAACTTTGTCTTTGGGCTTTCACCAGCAAATACTACCTCATGTCCTCTATTCCTGAGTTCTTTTGCAATTAAAAGTGGCCGGCTTATATGAGAGAGGGTATGGGTGTAAGGTAAGCAGAGTATTCTTATGTCGTTAGGTTGATGGTTCAATATCTTTTATTTTTTTTGCAGGCACACCACCACAGAATTCATTTGATGGTATCTTGGTGTCCATTGTGACGACAGCGCCTGGAGCTACTATTGAATTTTCGCCTATCTCAACGCCTGGCATTATTACTGCGTTTATTCCAACGGTTACCCCTCTACCGATGACAACGGGCTTTAGAAAAAAATTATTGAAAACCATTGTATGAGAAGTCACAATTGAATCTTGTCCTAACACTGCATAATCCTCTATCGTAGTCAGTAGGGGGTCTGTAATGACTCCGCCGATAGCTACATACCCTCCTATCCTTGCACCTAAAAGCTTGTAGAAGATTGGCCTTAGAAACACGGGGAAAAATATCCTAAGAGCAAGTCTACCAAGCTCACCAACCACGGCATGATGTTTCCAGAGTGTAAATTGGGTATGATTCATTTCATAGGTCCCCTGCTTTAAGGGGAAAAAAAGGTTTAAAATTCTTAAATAAAAGACTGTAGTTAGACCGTAAATGATAAGAAATAACAGGATATATATTAACAAGGACAATTTTCCAAATCGTGAAGATGCTATTAAACTTATCAAATAGATAAGTAAAAATGTCAAAGTGAGTATCAGAATTATTGAAAGGGTTGAAAATATATAATCTTTAAGTTCTGTCTTCATGCAGAAATCATATTAACAATGAAAAGATAAAGTCAATAAAAAAGGCGGAGATATTTTCTCCGCCTTAAAAACTAACTATTGTTACAACAACTACTTTTTGAGCCTTCTTCTCACTGCTATCCCAATGCCAATTAATCCAGCGCCAAAGAGAAGGAATGTGCTAGGTTCAGGTGTAGCAAAAACATAAAGTGGGTCTTCACTCTTGAAATCCCAACCTACCGTGCCATAAGCCTGTAAGTGGCTTTCCCAAAATATGTCGCTTACATGCCCAGCCGGATGTAGCACTTCCAGATAAGTGTGGGCAAAGGGCGGACCACCAAGGAGTTCTGGCCACTGTTGTGCTACGATGGGGTACCCAGTGCCGTTGAAAGTCAGGTCGCCCCAATTCCGGTTTACACTGGCAACATTCGCGACCGTGTCATTTATGCCTTCATAAAAGGTTCCCTGAAGTATCTGCATGTACAGGGCACCATCACTGGCCGTGCCCCAGGCAGTGCTTGCCTGAGGGTTTGAATATTCGGCCAGTGTTAAAAACGGGGCCCAATTGGGCGTGACATCATAGTACATTTCGAAAAGATCCCCGGTACCTAACCCGAAATCAATGTGGCCGCCTCCCCCAATAGGGATTGAACCACCTACTACTGAGATCTTGAAGATACCGGTTAGTTCGTCAACACCCGCCGTGGGTTGCCACGTTGCGACAGTTTCGGCCACATTCGAGATAGTGGTCACAGTAAATATACCCTCGAATCGATCCCCTGTATCAATTATGGAATTGTTATTGTTATCAAAAAACCTCTCGAAGTTTGTATACTTCATCTTGGAAGGTTCATTTATGAGCAGGGTAGGCAAGGCATAGGCAGAAGCTGTAACCAAGCAAAAAGCAAAAACCATAGTCAGAACTATAAACCATTTTCCATTTCTCATCTCTTTCACCTCCTTCCTTTCTAAATTTAAGCCTTTTGAAAATCCTTTTTTCATCTTTATTCCCTCCTTTCTAATATGTTCAAGCCGTTCGACCGCTTCGCTTGTTCAAGCCGTTCACCTCGAACAATTCGAACAGCTTGTTCAATTCTTTCTCATCCTCTTACGCCCGTAAAGGCCTAATCCTGCTAAACCTGCGCCAAGGAGCACAAGTGTCCCTGGTTCAGGCGTTACAACCGCTGTGCCTGAAAGGGTGGAATAATCTACGTGGCTTATAGAGCCACCAAAGTAAGGGTTTATCAGTAGTGATACCACAAATGTTTTATCCCTCATAGCATCCAGGGCAGATATATTGCCACCTAACGGGATAGACCAGAAGTAATCATTATAAGAAGCATTTGGAACTAGATCAAAAATATCAAGACTACCAAGATAAATGCTATCGCCTGAGGCTATAACGTCAATAAATCCCACCGTTATACCTGGAATTATGAATGTCCCCAGCTCAAAGTCCATCTGGATATCCAGCTTGGCATCAGTAACCTTAAATTTATCTGTTGCATCCAGATTAGGGGTAAAGTCAGTATTCTCCAGGATGTGTGTCCATATTAAGGGGTTTGTCGGATATACAGTGTCCTCGAATGTGAGTGGGGTCCCACTATTAAGAGCGAAGGATGTGCCAGCCAACAATCCAAAGAATAAAACCATTAAGAGAATTGGCCCTGAATATTTAATTATCTTTAGCATCATTGTCTCCTCTTCTTGATTTTCGATGTTTTATAAATATGTAAGCATGTAAGCAATCCCTGTGCCAGTTTTTAAGTATTTGATTATTAAGGATTTTTTTAAAAATGCCTTCTAAAAGGGGCTATTTTGTAAAGTATCCTGACAGAAAATTTATAGCAAACTTTACAGTTTGCTGGAGTCTGCTCAGGGTGATAAGACAAGAATGCTGCTGCGGCTATAAGAGGGTCTGTGGTAGGAAAGGAAGAAGAGGAAACTGAATACAATAAAGTTAGTGAATACATTAAGCTTATAATTCAGAGTTGATTGATGATCTTAATGATGGAAGAAAAAAAGTAGTCAGCCTTTGTTATTTATCAAAATTATAATTTAGGATAAAATAAGTATTATAGGAGTAAAGAACGCGAGGTAAAAAATATCCGCAATGGAAAGCGTGAAAAAGTATAAAATACCTGCATATGAGACCGAGCTCCAAAGCTCTTTTGATTTTGTATTAAAGGAGGCGGAGGAATTGTATCAGGGGGGGGGACGTCTTAAAAAGACATATGACCGTCTTGCAAGACATTTAGATGAGCTTGGTATTTCTTATACTCTGGTTGGCGGTTATGCCCTTATTCTGCATGGAGTGCGGCGATTTACAGAAGATATTGACCTTCTAGTTTCTGAGGAGGGATTAGAAAGACTGCATAAAGAACTTATCGGAAGAGGTTATATTCAAGTCGCTCCTCAAAGCCGGAACCTTCGGGATGTTGAGACAGGAGTTAAGATTGAATTTGTTGTAACTGGAGAGTTCCCCGGCGACGGTAAACCAAAGCCAGTAGAATTCCCAGAGCCGGAAGCAGTAGCAGAAAACCGTGAGGGGATAAAGGTTATTGACCTTAAATCATTAGTCGAACTTAAGCTGGCTTCGGGCATGACTGCAAAAAGTAGGCTGCAGGATTTAGCTGATGTTCACCGGCTGATAGAGAAGCATCACTTGACATCTGATTTCGCTAATCAGCTTCATCCTTATGTTCGTGAGAAATTTCTGGAATTGCTGTCAGAAGATATCGAAGAATAAAAAAACTTTTAGGAGACAATTAAATGAGAATTATAATTAGTGGTATATTAATCCCAGATTACGCAAGGGTTAAAGAAAACCATTGCAAACTGTCACCCTGAACTCGTTTCAGGGTCTCCAAATAAGTGATATTCATAAGATGCTGAAACAAGTTCAGCATGACATTCCGATCGGAATCTTTGCATTTGGATTTTATTTACCTAATAATAGGCAATCGGCGTGCCAGTTTTTAAGTATTTGATTATTAAGGATTTTTTTAAAAATGCCTTCTAAAAGGGGCTATTTTGTAAAGTTTTTCGAGAGGTAGGTGTCAGAAAATTTTACAGCAATGGACTTGCTATCCAGAATAAACCTCTCCAACTTTACTCTTTATATCTTCTTCTGACAAGGAAATATTGACAATTCTTGAGGCATGCTCAATTGCTTCCTGCTTTCCTTTTGCAGTCATCATTTCAAAGAGTTTCGATTCTCTGAATATTTCTATGACTTCTTTTGCAGTCATAATGACCCTCACAATCGAGTTTATATATTTAATATAAAGCAATAATCATGCCATTTCAGAAAAATAAAAAGGGAGATGGCCTCTTAAGTCCATCTCCCTTTTTATTTTGAGGTTTATTCTGGATAGCCCTTTTGTGAAAACATTCTAAACAAATTCCACAGGTGAGGTTCAATCGCTATCAAAAAGCAATTCAAAAGCCCTTGGACTTATAATATTTATCCCTTGATATACCCCGATTATCAACAAGTCCCTGTCACCAGTAACAAGAAAATCTACCTTTGCAGTTAAGGCACAGGTAAGTACCATGTCATCATCTTTATCTCTGCAAACTCCTTTTACTTCAACATTGCTTTCAATTGGATTTACGGTTAATGATATCTCTTTTATAAGAGTAAGTGCTTCCTTTATTTCTGCCTTTGTTAAGGAAAATTGTGTTCGGAGCTTTTCCTCAAACTCGTTTAAGATAATGGGACAGGTATATAACTCGAACTCTCCTTTATTAGCCCTTAAAACTAATTTTGAACATAATCCATCGGTCAAAAAGGCAGAAATTAAGACATTGGTATCAAATAGTACCTTCAAGATATTACCTTAAAAACATCATTATCTGTAACAACGCCAGCCGCCTTTGCCTTTCTAACTAAACTTTTTTTAAGTTTTTTAAAACGACCTTCCCATAGATAAGCACGTAGTGATTCCTTTATAATTTCACTTCTTGCCCTACCACTTTCTTTTGCAGCATTATCAAGTTTTGAAGCCATATCTTCTGGAAGACTAACAGAGATCACCGTTCTCATAAATCATCACCTCCTGTATTACAATTTAATACAAATAAGTTTTTGAGTCAAGCTGATGAGGGTCAACTGTAAACTTTTCCGACAGTGGGATGTCAGAAAATATTACAGTATCAGAAATTTTTCTATGAAGGCATTCCAATCACAGAGTCCTTTCAAGGTAGTTCTTTTTTATATCGGCAAGATATTTGTAGAAATCTTCCATGTGTTTTTTCAAAATGCCAAAAATAACCGTTTCATCAATCTT
>JAACPJ010000002.1:341038-386362 GCA_009995455.1 bacterium | reverse complement strand
GCTCTCAGGCGGCAGTAAAGATTTATCGGTACCAAATGGTGAAGTTTTGCAAATAGGTCATTTAGACACTACTACAAATGCTTTTACAGAAAGAATGCAAATCGCGGTTAGCGGGAACGTGGGAATTGGGAGCACTTCACCCACCGAAACGTTGGTTGTAAGAGATGTTTCAGTGGCAGATGATCGTCGCGGAATTCGAAATATTGCTTATAGACCGCACATCACCCTTGAAGATCTTTCAACCAGTGCAAATGATTGGCAAATTTGGGCAGATAGTGGTGATTTGTCATTTTTATATGGCGATGCTTCAGACGGCGTGAGCAAGTTAGGCAGTACCGCTATGGTAATGGATGCTTCTAATGGAAATATAGGGTTTGGAACGGCGGCCCCAAGTGAAGTGCTGCATATTAATTCTATCAATCCAAGTATTCGAATGGTCGACACCAACACAGGCGCGGATGCCTTTATTACCGCAAATTCAGGAGTTGGTGGTGTGGCCATTCAAGCGGATTTAAATTCTGAAGTAGTGGGTAGTTACATCGATTTAAGTGTCGATGGGGCCACTCGCGTAAGAGTCACCGAAACCGGTGATGTGGGGATTGGTGATACCACGCCTGATGGATCGCTTAAACTAGACGTGAACGGAAATATCGGTGCTAACAATTACTGTGACGGCGCCGGTAATAATTGTATCGCAGCGACCGCTTTGGGAGACGGTGACAATCTAGGGAATCATACCGCGACGACTAATTTAGACATGAATGATCGAGATATTCGTAATACCCGAATTATTCAAGGAAAAGATTTAGATGATGATACCGGTGGAACCGATAATAAATATCGTATGTTCTATCGTGACGGAGCCCATACTTTTTATGATGGAGGCGTCGTAATAGGTCGATACGGTAATGGTACTTGGACGGATTTAGCGAATGGAAATTTGATTATTCAAAACCAAGTTGGAGTTGGGTTTACGAACCCGAGTGAAGAAGTGCATGTACGACGTGATCAATTATCACCCACCACGGTGGCGGTACAAAATGCTTCAGCTGGGGCCGATACCGATGTTTCAGCCGGTTTTACGGCTCAGTCTAATGGAACTTCATTACGAATAGAAACCTATGGAACCGGCGCAACCGGAACTTTGGGAGGCGCCAATCGAGCTGACGCAGCCTTTATGCGAACCGCTTCAGGCGCTCCGGCTTCTAGTTTAAATATTGGGAATGGAGGAGCGGCTCCGCTTAACTTTTTTACCACCGATTTGACGCGAATGACCATTTTAGCGAATGGTAATGTGGGGATTGGAACTACGAGTCCAGGAGCAAATTTACACATCGATGCCTCTAATCCAACCGTTAGAATTTCAGGTGATTCAACTGGCGCCTGGGGTGGATCATCACTCTATATGGAAGCCCTTGGTTCTACGGCAGCTAATCGGTTTAATCAAGCTTTATTTTCTATGACTAGAGGAAGTGCTGGGGATGCTAGCTTTTCGCTTCAACGACGAGATGACAATGCCTTTACTGGAACCATTATGGGCTATGGTGACACCACCGGACTTAGTTTCGGAACGGCGGTGAATAACACGGCTGCCGCAACAACAGAAAGAATTAAGATTTTACCGAATGGTAACGTCGGGATCAGTGAAACCAATCCAGCCTTTAGGTTAGATGTGAACGGGAGTTTCGCGGCTGATTATTTAGGCCGTCGAACCCACAGTTCTGGTCACCTAGTAGGCGGGTACAATAACCTTGGGGCTAATTCAACTAATACCAATCCAATATTTACCATTGGGACTAATTATAACCCCACCGATACAACATTAGGCAATATGTATGGGATTGGTTACACCAGTGGTGGTTCTGCTTCATTTATTACGGGAACGGGGAATGGTTGGGGTATGTATATTGCTTCAGATGGGGACGCTCGAACGTTTTTAAGCGGAGCTTCATCAAATTCTTATATTAATAAAGATGGCGGAAATGTCGGAATTGGAACCGACAGCCCGAGCCATCGGTTGCACGTTGCCAGTTCTGCTCGTATCCCAGAAGTAATTTTTGCTCCAAACAATAATGGGGCGGCTGATAAATCTTCGATTGTGGGAGGGAGTGGAGCGGTACAAATTTTTGCGGATGCAAATATTGATTTCTATGAATCTGATAGTAATACTCGAGAGTTTAGATTTAACATGGGGAATGGGAACTTTGAGTTTAGCGGAAATTTGCGCAGAATCACAGGGAGCGGAAACTTAAAATGTCCGACCGGTGAAGTAATGGTTGGGTTTTCAGAAACGGGAATTATGTGTGAAGAGCCAACAATTATTTACAACTAGTAAAAATCTTATTTAGTTACAAAAAAAGACCGATCTAAATTCAGATCGGTCTTTTTTATTACCAATTTTACCCCGCATTCTCGCCTTTAATGACCACCGCTATAGTTTTTAGCACAACCACTCCATCGAGCCACAGCGACCAATTTTTAAGGTAAAACATTTCGTGTTTCATTTCGTCTTCAAAACTTAAGCTGGAACGTCCGTTAATTTGAGCCATACCCGTTAAGCCAGGTCTTAAAAGCAAAAGTTGTCTGTTATGATCTGGGTATTTATTTACTTCTTCTTCCAAGTGTGGGCGAGGGCCCACAAAGCTCATATCGCCTTTTAAAATATTGAGCAGCTGTGGGATTTCATCAATGGAGTATTTTCTTAAAAAGTGACCCAGTTTTGTGATACGCGGATCTTCGGCCAGTTTGAAAAGCACCCCTCCGTCCCGTTCATTTTTCTTTATTAGCTTTGCTTTCTGGGCTTCGGCGTCGGCTACCATGGTTCTGAATTTATAACATTTAAAACATTTTCCATCCGCCCCAACTCGCTGTGAACGGTAAAATATAGCGGCCTTGGTGTCGGTAAACCAAACGGCAATGCCTATTAAAAAAATTAACGGGCTTAAAAAAGTGAGCAGCATAAAGCTGAAAATAAAATCCAGAGTTCTTTTAACCACCGCCCACCAACCATAAAGTGGAGAATTTAAAAGGGTAATAATTGGGAATTTATCGAATGTCGAAACTTTTACAGCGGCTAAATCTAGTCCCAGTTCGTCTGGAAAGAATTTAAATTTTTTATGGTTAACATGCGCTTGTGCTACCAGTTCTGCCGTAATAGCGCTAGTAGTGTTTTCAGTGGCCAACCAAACTTCATCCACTGACTTACTTTTCAAAATTTTAGCGATGCTTTTAAAGTCTCCCCAAACGGGCAAATTTTGCCACTGCTTATCAGGGCTCTTTTTTTCGGTCAAAACTCCCACAGCCTTAAAATGAGCGTGCTTTTTTATGCCCTCTAAGACCTGATTTGCTAAGGCTCCACTTCCTAAAATTAAAACCGATTGTATTCCCCAACCAAAGCGAAAAAGTTGCCTTACCAGTAATCTTACAAAACCTCTTCCGCTCCAGATAAATATAATGGTTAACGCCCAGGCTAAGCCAAAAATCAGTCTTGAGAAAAAGTAGTCTTTGGTGAAAAAGAAATACCCGAGTAATAAAGTCATACTCGCTGAAATACCCCAAAAAGTGTGATGTAATTCATCGAGTAATTTTTCATCGGCCCCGAGTCTATATCTGCCTTGTAAAGCCATCACAACTAAAAGCGTCACCGTAAATAAAACCATAAATTCCCAGTACATCGTAAAAGGAAACAACGTATTAGGTGCCGGAAAAAGCGTGAAAGATTTTAGGCCATTAAAAATACTCAACTCGTACCATTCCATTCTTAAAAAGTAGGCTAGAGTAAAAGCGCTTAAACTCATCACCCCATCGGTGGTAATTTTAGCAAGAGCCACAAACGCATCACTTTTTTTCATACTTAGATATTGTAACTTCTGGACCAGCTTTGTAAAAACCTTTAAAAAAAGTCTAAAGCGCAACGCGCTTCAGACTGATTAAAATTAGAATCGGGTTAAATTAGTTCTTCTTAACAAACAACTCCAGTCTATCACCTTCTTCAAATACTTGGTTATTGTGTTCAATTTTCATTCCACATTCTAAACCGACTTCCGTCAGTTCATTAACGGCCTCACTGCCTCGTTGAACCGTATCAATTTTAGCGTGACCCACTAACTCTTCACCGGCTTCAGTTCGTTCAATATCTTCATCTTCTACAATTTCAGTTTTACGAAAAATTCGAACTTGGCTGAGTTTTCGTACTTTACCCGCTAGTATTTCTCCTCCGAGAACCGCCATTTTTTTGTTGGCCGCAAATACCTTTTTAATCGCAAATTCACCAACAATCGTTTCGGTGTCAGATTCAGAAACTCGGCCTTCAAGAATTTCCACCAGTTTTTCACTTAAATGGTATATCACGTCGTAAGTGAGAAGTTCCACTCCTTCGCGTTCGGCTAATTTCTCAACTCGCCCTGGAGCTTTAACATTAAAACCAACGAGTACTGTTTCTCCCGCGGCGGCGAGCATCACATCAGACTCAGTAATTTCTCCAACACCTGAATGAACCACTTTGGCCATACTTCCTTCTGTTTTTGCTTTTTCACATTCCGCCACGACCGCCTCTAAACTTCCCTTAGAATCGGCTTTAACAATCACTTTAAGCTGATCTAATTTTCCTTCGGCAATTCGAGATTTTAAAGTCGCCAACGAGAATTTTTGTCGATTTTTTACGTCGTCTTCATGTTTAATCGAAGCCACTTCTTCGGCTTTTTTACGAGCCACTTTGTCGCTTTCCATTACTTGTAGTAAGTCACCGGCCCGTGGTAATTCGTTAAACCCAGAAATTAGTACGGGCGTAGAAGGCGGTGCTTGTTTAATCACTTCACCTTTGTGATTTTTCATCACTCTGATTTTTCCGTTTTGATCATAAATCACGAAAGCATCTCCTTGAGAAAGGGTTCCAGTATTGACTAAAATTGTGGCAGAAATACCCGATTTTTTATCCATGGTCGATTCAATAATCGTCCCAATCGCATTCCGGTTTGGATTGGCTTTCAGTTCACGCATTTCGGCCATTAACTGAATTGTTTCAATCAACTTATCAATCCCAAGACCCGTTTTTGCAGAAACCGGCACACAAGGCGTATCACCGCCCCAATCATCTGGGTTTAAACCGTGTTCGGCTAATTGCCCTTTAACGAGGTCTGGATTAGCACCGTCTAAATCCATTTTATTAATCGCTACAATCACCGGAATTTCAGCCGCTTTTGCGTGATTGATGGCTTCAATTGATTGCGGTTTTAAACCTTCAGTCGCGGCGACCACTAAAATCGCGATGTCGGTGGCACGGGCTCCACGAGCTCGCATAGTCGTAAAGGCTTCATGTCCAGGCGTATCAAGAAAAGTAATTTTTTTACCATTGGCATCGACTTGGTACGCTCCAATACTTTGGGTAATACCACCGGCTTCGCCGTCTACGACTTTAGTTTTTCGTATATAATCAAGGATTGAGGTTTTACCATGATCTACATGCCCCATAATTGAAACCACAGGCGGTCGTTCGACTAAATATTCTTGTTCTTCATCGGCTAAAATTTCACTTAAATTCCCTCTAAATAAGTCTTCGCCGGTTAATTCTGCGGCTTCTTTTTTTACTTTCACGCCCATTTCTTCGGCAATAATAGCGGCCGTTTCGTAATCAACAGTTTGCGCTAAATTAGCAACAATCCCGTTTTGTTTCAGTTTTACTAAAACCAATGGAATCGGCTTACTAATTTTAATCGCTAATTGCCGAACCGTCATTTCTTCCGGCAAAATCAAAGTTCCATCTTCCGATTTTACAATTTCAATTACTTCTTCCGCATCTTCTTCCTCTTTCTTCTTCGTTTTGTGCGGTACTTTTTTTTGCCCAGCGGTTTTAGCCGCCTGTTTTTCGACGATCTCTCGATCCATTTGTTCTTCTAATTCATGGTCGAGCTGCGCAATATCATCGCCAATTTCTGCCTTTTCAATAGCGGCTGCAATATTATCTGGGATGATTTCATCATCAGGGATATCAAAATCTAAATCCATGGCATGAAGCGCTACCGCTTCTGGTGCAATTTCTAGTTTTTTAGCGAGATCGGAAATACTAATAGGCATAGGTGACCGCACACTAATAAAAACAGGTCTTTTGTCTAGTGATAAAGGGGGAAGTAATAAGAGTGAATTATTATATTTTTGACTTTTTCGTTAAATTAATTAAAAGCGGCAATATGTTAGACTTAAAAACTGGTGTTTGGCGGGTGTCTGGAATTGAAGGCCTTGAATTGATGCCTGAAGCGGTAAACTTTGTTAAATCGCAAGAGCGCCTAGAGTTTTTACATAAAAAACAAGCAGAGATAGCCGCAGAGGTGAAAAAAGTAGCCGGTTTTTCTCAATCACAAGCTCCCACTTATCCTGAAACCATTGATGCAGAATTTGCAAAATCAAAATTAGCGGTTCAAGTTCCAAAATTTAATCTCCAAAAAATGGCGGATAATTTAGTTCTGTATCCAAAAGATGTTGAATTTTATCAGTCGTTAGAACTTTTACTTTCTAGTCCAAGATTTAACGTTAATGAGATCTTATCCGAGGATCAAATTAGTATTTACGAAATTCTGTTTGATGGTCAGTTGGCTACTTATTTACATGTAGATTATGCTGAGCGGAAAGTGGCTTTAGTAAGTTCTAATGGCACTTATCGAAGTCGACTTAAAAAAGTTGATTTCGTTACTGGTCGTTTAGAATTACTCTCAATTTTACCACTTAAAAAAACAGACTCTCAAGATATGTTAAAAATTACCAGTGGTCATATTGAATTTGATTTTACCGATGAATTTATGAATCAGCTTAGAACCTTATACCCTGACGATATTTTTGATTCAAACAATTGGGGCCTTAGAACCGACGGGGACGTTCCAGGATATGTGTTTAACGGGAGGGGGAAAAGTATCTCTCTAAGAGAAATTATTAGTTTAGTGCAAGGTTAATACCCCCGCTTTTTATTTCTCCGCGCTTCAATCATTCGGTTTAGTTTGGCCTTACAGGTAATTTCAAAATCATGCACGTGGTGGTAGTTTTTCTGCTCGCCGCCAAAGCCGCGCTTAAATTTAGAAAGACCATACCAAGGGTGCTGGGTTTCTTCTTCTTCGCACACGCCCCAAAAATTAAATTCGGTGCAGCCCCGTTTTTTGGCTTCGCAAATGGCCGCCCATAGGTAAGCGTGGGCCGCTGGTAATTTTGAAGGCACTGAGGCGCCTTGGTGATAATAACCGGCTTTGTCATCAAACAGAAATACGCCACTGGCGAGTGCTTTGCCCTCGTGCCAAACCGTAATGATTTCGCAATCTTTACCAAAAGCTTTAATTTCGGCTTCGGTTGATTGACGCGTAAAAGGCACAAAGCCTTGCCGAGCGACGGTGGCTTCATGAAGTTCCCAAAAGGTCTCTAGGTTTTTATCAATGGTGATTGTAAAACCCGTTTCTTCTTTAATACCTTTGCGCACTTCATAGCGGGTCGACTTTTTCATTTCAGCCAGTAAATCTTCTTCACTTTTAGTAATATCAAGCACCCAAGTGGTCTCGGGATTTACTAAATGGACGGCCGCCGGTTTAAAATTAAAACTTTCAAAATTTATTTTTTGCGTGGTTTCGACTAAAGGCGATACCCGTACAAGATCCTGCTTATGCGTTTGGCCTAAGTTTTGAAAGTGTTGCAGCCACCAGGGCCAAAACTTGTCGTGATGTTCGGGCAAAACCAATGGTCCATGAGGCACATGAAACCAATGCTTTAGCTTAGTTGAAAGGCATTGAATCAGGCAAACGGCCACTAACTGATTTTCTTTGAAATAACCTTCGATACGAATTTTCTCATTGCAGGCCATTCGATACTTGGCGTACCGAGCTGAATGTAAGAAAGTTTTAGAGCCAGTAAAAGATTTATAAAAGGTTTCGAGGGCTTCGGAATCAATTATATGAGAAGTATACATGTTTAATCCAGGGCGTCAGCTTGCTGTTTTAACAAATGAAAATAGAGTTTTCTTCTTCTCGGTTCAGCGCTATCCCACTCTGATTTAGCGTTTGGTGGCATAGCAGCTGTATCAGCAAAAAAGGCTTCTTGCTGGGCGTTGTTTAAGTAACAGAGCTCCCATTCTTTCGTGCTAAAAAATTGTTTTGCCGTTAAGTTGGCGACACTTTGCAGATTAGTTCTTAGTTTTGAAAACTGCAGGTTAGTCCCTTTCATATCAATGTTATCAAGTTGGGCTCGCCAAAAACTAGCGGCCTGTAAATCTGAATTTTCAAAGGAAAGTCCGTCGAGTTTTGTTTCGGCGAAGCTGGCTTGCCATAAATTCGAGTTATCGAGCTTTAAACTGTTGGGAGGGATTGTTTGAGCGGTTAAAGTAATGGTTGGAATGGTTTTACCACTTAAATCTAGCTGAGATTTGGTTCTTCCACTTATGAAGTCTGATAAATGTTTTTTAACAATGGCTTCTATGATATTGACTGATTTTATACTTAAATCTTGAGTCGCACCATCGACTTGAAAGCGTTCAGATTGTTCAAATAAAGAGCTTTTAAGCCGCCAAACAATTAGATTTTGGGAAACTAAAAAAGTTTTATGATCCACCATCCATTGATTTAAATCACACAGTAAATTAATAGATTCTTGCCGCAGCAAGTTTGACTCCAGGCCAACGGTTAAGAGCTTAGCCATGGTGGTGCTTTTTTGCTCGTAAGTATTAGCGGATTGGAAATCTTTGATGAGTCCCATAAAAGCTTGCTTCTTTTGCTCCTCCTCTAGTTTTAGTCGCGCTTCTCGGGCGGCCTTTTCTGCTGATTCTCTTTTAGCAAGAGCTTTCTGGAAGACGTCTGATTTTCTGTACAAACGATAATAAAAAACCACCAAAGCCAGCACCATCAAAACTAAAAACAGTCCCTCGTGAAACCAGTTCTCGTTTTCACCTGCTTTCTCTTGCTGCCATGCACGAGCAAACATCCACACATTTGTATAAAGAAAAAGCATACAAAGTATAAAAAAAGCCACATGTCTTCTTAGACGTCCAAATATGCGGTTAATTCGGGCTTTAAAATAAACTGATTTTGCCTTCTTCACTTCTAACTCCTGCGAACTTGCTTTTGTTTCAGCTGAAACTTGTGGGGCTGGAACTGAAGCTGTTTGCAAAACTGGAGCCGCTGGAGCCATTACCGTAGCCGCAGCCGTTTGTGGCGGAACATTGTTGACTGGCGGAGTTGATGCAGGATTTGCAACGGGCGAAACAGGCGAGTTTGCTACTGGCGGTGTAGCGGGCATACTAACGGGAGCAATTGGTACCGCAATAGGGGTTGGTGGTGCAACTGGCACCACTGGCGTTGGATTTGGCACCGCTGGAATTTGTTGAGGCGGAATTGGAGTTGGATTGGGAGTTTGTGGTGCAGACATTCAGTGCTTATTCTAGGCTGGGGCAAGGTATTTAGCAAAAGCTTTTATGTCTCGTTTGTTCGTACGAATGTTAGTGGGGAAAGTTATGTAGGTTAACGCGTAGTATTCAGCTTTTGGGCATTGCCCAGGCCTATAACCAAATTTTTTATAGGTAATGCCTGATGGGCTGATGGGAACGCCATCCCAATCATTTAAATAGCAAGGAGCTTTAGATTTCTTTAAGGTGTATAAAAACTCTTCTTTCTCAAGGGGCGAATTTGTTTTCAAAATGGATCTAAAAGCGAGTGGTGGAATAACGATGGTTCGGTCTTCAAAGAAAGCGGATAACAAATCTTCCCAGGTTAAGGCCATGGCTTGGGCATGTATCGTACGAGTGTCAAAAAATCTGAGTTGCCGATTTAAGATTCTTTTTTGGGTTAATCCTAAGCTTGCAACAGGGATGTCTTCAATTCCTTTTTTCTCTTTGGTGGTAACCGCTAGTGGAAGGATTTTAAATTTAAGGGCTAGCCAAGGAATAACTTTCCCGCCTTTTCGCCACCAAGGCAAACTAATACTGAAAATAAACGGTTGAAGCGCATGCCGGATAACCCAATGGGGTGACGGTTTGGGGATTTTAGATTTTAAGGCCTCAAAAGCGTCGTGATAAGGTGATTTTTCCGGCCAAATCAAAGCCCCTCCACTCACACAACTAATTACTTTTTCTCGGCCGAAACTGAGAATCTGTGCGTCGGCGATCATTTTAAAACCCGGTAAAAATTGCCGAATTAAGTGGGCCCCATCTTCAATAACAAAAATATCAAACCGTTTCGCCACTTCACTAATGGCTTCTAATGGGGCGGCTTGTCCAAAAATATGGGGGACAACTACCATTGATACATTGGCGGCTTTCGCTTCAAAGTCTTTCACATCGATGAGTCCATTTGAATCCGTCTCAATCCATTCAATTTCGTAGCCTCGAGCTAAAAAGGGCGTCGCCACTACCGCACAAATAAAAGCCGGAATGGCGATTTTTTTACTTGGATCAGGTCTGACGGTATCGCAAATTAGCCCCAAACTGCTCCGAGCGGTATTCGTGAAAAGAATGTTTTTTGAACTAAAATATTGTTCAAAATTGCTATTTAAAGTGTTATTATCTTTTCCGATTATTAAGCTCGATAGAGCGTGTAAACTATCAATAAAAGTAAAGTGAGGATTTATCTGGTTTGAAATCAATTTCATAAATTATTTAAACCGATTAAGTACTTTTTGGCTCAGTTTAGATTCCAGTAATACCACATCTCCGGCTTTAAGGCTCTTAATTTTAGCTTCAAATAATTCGAAATTGTTATCTAATCGGTGAAAATTTTCTCCAAGAACTTTTTTGCCAAGTTCGGCAAAATCAGATTTTTCCCAAAATACTTCGACTTCAAGTTTCGCTAATTTTTCAAATATTTGCTCATGAACCGTTTCTGCGTGACCGCCTAGTTCTCTTAGGGGGATGGAGACAAATATCTTTTGTCCTGGAAAATTTTTCAAGTGATCAATGGCGCTCAAAACCCCATCAGGATTCGCCGAATAGGTGTCTCGCAAGAGAGTATAGCCTTGTGGTTTTTCGGTTAAGCTAAGCGCTCTATCGAGTGGGGGAAGGTGCTCTAAGTGCAAGACCAGATTTGCAGGTGAAATGCCAATTTCTCGACAGAGTTCTAAGGCGAGCAAAGTATTATGAACAAAAAATTCGCCGGGCCATGGCAGCGTGAAGCGTTGACCGTATTCTTCAAAATCAGTTTTGTGCGCGCTGGCTTTTAAATTTTGCGCCGCTTTAAAGCTAATGGGCACGTTGGTGGCGGTGATTTTTTGATCGTTAAAAATGGCTTTCAAATAGGCATTGTCACTATTAAAGAAAACGGTTTTGCTCGTGCCTTCTGCGAGTTCAAACTTAGCCTCACGAGTTTTTTCAATAGAGCCAAATAATTCTACGTGTTGTTGATTTAAACCGGTTAAAATACTGTATTGTGGTTGAATCATTTTCGCCACGGTGCCAATTTCGCCTTTTTTGTAAGCCCCCGTTTCAATTACCAAAAACTTTGGTTTAAGGCTTGATTTAAAAAAGGCTTGATTTGATAAAATTAAACGCGCAATGGCCACTTCCGTATTTTCATTTGCGGGGTTATACAAGACCGCGTCTTTTCCAAATTCCGACTTTAATAAATGAACGAGTAATTCTTTGGTAGACGATTTACCGTAACTGCCAGTTATACCGATGCGAGTGATGTTTTGATCTGCGTTTTTAATGACTTTGCCAGCTTGATAAAATAGATGTAATTTTTTGAGTCGAACCGGCACGTTTGAAATCAGTACACTTAATCCCACAAATAACCAGATCAGTCTTTCGGCAAAAAGTAGAGCTAGTGTTTCAACCCAAGACTTATTAAACCACTGTGCAGAGCAAAATTGAAAACCTCCAACCGGGTCCATTTTGTATTGAATACTACACTCAACGGCGAGCATTAATGGATAAATCATTACGGCAATTAAAGCCCCCATCCAGAGCAAAATGGCAAAGACTGAAATGAGTAGAACTCGAAAACTTAGTTTTGGTCTTGGCCAAATACCAGCGCTAACCCAGGGGATAAAAAACTGTTTCCCATCTTGCGTATTAAGCCAGGCTTTCAGGCGGTCAAAACGGTATTCACGAATTTGCCAACATTGTAAATGCCAGCTAATAGTTCTAAGCGTTAGAATTATGAGCAGTAAGTTGATGATCAGATAGATCGACATAAATAGAGCGTTATAAAAATTTTACGACCGCTTCTACAATCGAATCGCGGTGCGTGTGATGAATGCCGTGTTTGCCGGTTTTATAAGAAATAAACGTGTTGTTCGGCAAGCTTTGAGCGTATATTTTACCTGACTTTAATGGCGTTATAGTGTCTTTTTCTCCCCATAAAATAAGCGCTGGGAGCGATATGTTTTTCAAAACATCTCTAAAATCAGCTTCGGCTAAAACTTTTTCTAAAGTCGTTTTAAGCGCCGGATCAACATTCCCCCAATCCCGGGCTCCAAAAAACTGAGTGATAATAAAGTTTTGGATTCTTTTGCCTCTAGAGTGTTTGGCTTTTGGTATGATTTTACTCAGCTTAACCGAAAGTTTTTGCCTGAAACTTAAAGGCCACTTAATGCCAGCGGCTCCCGTATAAATAAGTTTTCGACCGAGCGTTGGGTTTGAATTCATCAGCCGAGTCAAAATGCGTCCTCCAAAAGAGTGCACATAAAAGTCGGCCTTTTTAATATCTAAGGTCTCGCAAAAAGCTTCGACCCAAGCCGCATAACGATGGGTATCCCAACCTTTTACCTCTGGTTTGTCGGTTAAACCAAAACCAGGGTAATCAACTAAAATGAGCTCTAAATCGGGTCTTTTTTCAGATAACTCTAAAGCGAGTTTAAAAAAGCTGTCGGTGTTACCACCCCAGCCGTGCAAAAAAATTACTTTTTTCTCGCTTTTACCAAAACGGATAAAATGAGTTTTAAGGTTTTGAACGTTAATAAACTGGTGGGTCGCAAAGATTTTCACTAATCCGATTCTAGCCCTCGCTTCTAATTCCGTCTAGGGCTTCTTGAAAAATAGATTCTCTGTCTGGATTATTTATTAAGGCCGTCAAATTTGAATCTAGTGATTGATCGGTCAATTCTTTTAGATAGAAAACAGCTTCCCCATCTTGTAAAAATTCGGCGGGTCGAAAAAAAGGATCGGTTACTTCTGGAGTAAAAGTTAGCCCTTGGCGGGTCGCAACTTCTTCAGCGGATTGATTGATACGGTCTCTCACTAAAGCATATCTTTGCAGAGCACTAATATCGCCACCTGTACTTTCATAAATTTCATTTAAGTCCATGGTTGAGCCATCAAATAGGGTAACTGTGTTTTGAGAATCGTTTTCGCCCACAGATTTAACCCCAATAATATTACCTACTTGTTGTCTTATAATTCCAATGTGATTCGCCGGGATCTCTCCAGACTCTGGGTCGGCAACATCTTCTGTGTTTTTCCAGTTTTCTAAACGTTCGGCAGGGGTATTCCCTTCAATATCAGGAGAATTTAGTAAATCTTCTACTGAAACTGAACGGTCTTCAAAATCAAAGCCAGAATCGGTTTCGCCTGCGCTTTGTCGATATTCGACTCCATTACTCGTCGCAAAAGCTTGATTCGCCTCGTGATATGACGTTGTTAGGCCCGTTAAGTCTGCCGTTCCATCCACTATATAGTCACTGATTGGAATGGGTTCTGAATCATTAAAATGTCGCATGTTTTGGCCCTCAATACTCATGCCTGGTAAGCGTTCAACAAACATCGTTATTTCTTCTTCTGGCGTTTCGGGCGTGGTCTCTACCGCTACGGCTGGTCCATCTACTACGGCCGGTGCGGCGCCATCCACTGGTGCTGCTGCAGCGGCTTCATCCACGGCTTCAGCGGCCGCTTCTGTGGTAACGGCAGATCTTAGTGCCGCCAAAGTACGCTTTCCAAATTTTCCATCTTGGTTGCGGCTTCCGTTTTCCATATTTTCTGGTAAAAGTCCGGCTTTTATTAAGGCTTCTTGAATTTTACCAACGGCTTCAGCCGTAAGCGCTCCATATTTACCATCTACTCCATCTTCGTTTTCACCTCCGTCACCAATTTCGATTTCAAGTTGCCGAGCAATGTTTTGTACAATTTCGGTGGCTTCTGGGCTGGCCAAGATTTGAGCGTACGATTCAACATTTAATTCTCCTAATTCATCTAAAGAGTTTCCAATTTCTTCACCATGAATCCACATTCGAATAAGGGTTGGAGTAACCCCTTCGGCTTCGTGTGCGGTTGCCGTTTCCTCAATGGCGGTGCTTAAGGCAGCTTGTTCGGCCGCGTGTTCTGATTCGTCTTCCCCGTCTTCGCGGTTTATAATTTGTCTCAGTACTTGAATACTTCCTTCAGCTAAGGCGATATCTCTTAATTCGGTTGAATTTTGAAGTGCCTCTTGGTTTTCAATTTTTTCGGCCAAGGTTCTTTGCACGTCAGCCTGATTGATGTTTTCTGGCATTTTTTAAAGATTTAATAAATCATTTTCTAATTCGGCTTCAGCTTGGGTTTCATCTTTTTTATGCATAGTGGTATGAAATTTTACTTCCGTTTTTTTACGAACTTCAGATAAAATTTCGGCTTTCTTTGCTAAAGTAATTTTAGGCATTGCGTTATTTTATCACAAAATACGGGTTTTGTAAATTTCAATTAACTGGCTCTCTCTTGGTCCTTCGCAGGATAATAACTACGATAAAGTTCAATTAGCTTTCATTTAATATGTTTAAATCAATTCCTGCCCTATTACTGCTTACGGTACTTCTTGCGAGTTGTGGCAAAGACGAGCCCGTTGTGCCAACGACTCCCGTCGTAACGACTCCGGTTGAAAACCAAGTCGAACGACCGACTTTCAATACCGATATTGATAGTGATGATGCTTTTGACAAAGCTCTAGGCGAAGCCGGAAATAGTACAGAACCTCAATTTGTTGAAGTGATTGATGAATTAGACGCCGACAGCGTTCAAGCGGCTGAAGAAGGTGAAAAACTAGCCGCGGCGCTAGCAATGAATTCTGAAGAGGTAGCGGCTTCTGAGGCGAGGGGCGTTGCCCGAGCGCAAGTCGCAGCCAACAACACTTCAACTGGTTTAGAAATCAGAAATTATTCGGATGAATTGTACGTTCAAACTAAAGGAGTTAAGCCCGCTATTGTCTATTTTACGGCTGAGGATTGTGAAACCTGTGCCGATTGGGAAGCGGGATTAAGAGCCGATGCGGCGGAGTTTACAGGTAAAAATGCGCTGGTGCTAATAGCTGATTTTGAAGCGAACGCTGATTTAGTGGCGGAAATGAATATTCCCGAACCAGGTTGGGCTATGATGCTTTCGGGCGTTGGTGAGTTAATGGGACCACGGCCAACGAGTCGTCTGACAACCGACGAACTGCAATTTATCTTTAAGTAGCCCAAACAACGAGTATTACTAGGCTTACGTTTTTTTCGCTCTAAACTCTTTTAGGTATTATAAAATGTAGATGGAATATTTAGGACTTTCATTATTGGGCGGAATCTTAACTATTTTAGCGCCCTGTGTGTTGCCGCTTCTGCCCGTGATAATTGGTGGGAGCTTAGCCGATAAAAATCCTTGGCGGCCGTATGTTATTACGGGGTCATTAGCACTTTCGGTCGTGCTTTTTTCTATAATTTTAAAAGCCAGTACGGCTTTGATAAACGTTCCACCCAACGTGTGGAAATGGCTTTCGGGCGGGATTGTTGTGTTTTTTGGTTTAACGCTGCTTTTCCCACACGCTTGGGAACTTATCACCACTAAATTTAAGTTGGGCAACAAATCTCAAGAAGTATTAGCACACAGTAGTCATCGTAAGGGATTACTAGGAATGGTATTTATGGGCATGGCGTTAGGTCCTGTGTTTGCCAGTTGTAGTCCAGCCTACTTCTTGATTTTGGGCACAGTGCTTAAAGAAAGTTGGTTTTGGGGGATTATTAACTTAATCGTTTATGCAATTGGACTCAGCTTTATCATGCTTTTGATTGCCTTAACGGGGCAAAAATTTATGGGATCTTTAAAGAAAGCGGCTGATCCAAAAGGCTTGTTTAAAAAATTTTTAGGGGCTATCTTCCTAATAATTGGAATCGGTATTATCGCCGGTTACGACAAAAAATTGGAAGCGTGGATTATTAGTCAGGGGTACTTTGGCGTCACCGCGTTAGAAGAAAATTTAGTGAAAAACTTAAAGTAAAGCTGATGAAAACAAATCTTTATTCTCGACTGGGGTTAGTGGTAATGCTTGTGATTTTATTGGTTGGAGGCGCATTTGCCTACAAGCTTTATGAAAGACAGCTAACTAAAATGCCCGCTCCGACCACGGTTAATCAGGCGTCGGAGCCACTGCCAAATTCTAACCAAGCAGCGGCCTTAAAAATTATTGAAAGTACGGCTGATAAAAGCAAAATTGCAAAAGCGGTTTGGCTGGCATCTGGCATGACTGAGCGAGAATATAATGTGATTTGGGAAGAGGGGACCGAACGTCCCGGTTCTAGCCCATTAAACGAAGAAAAACGAAAAGGGAAATATGTGACGAAAGTCTGTGGTTTAGAAGTTTTTAGCTCCGATACTAAATATGAATCAGGCACGGGTTGGCCAAGTTTTTATGAAGCTAACAAAGAGAATATTGTGCTTAAAGAAGATTATTCTTGGCTGGGAATTAAACGCATTGAAGTTGAATCAACTTGTGGTGAACACTTAGGACATTTATTTGAAGATGGCCCCGAGCCAACGGGTCTTCGCTACTGTATGAACGGAGCCGCTTTGCTGTTTGTGCCTGAAGAGTAAAAACTTTGAAATTTACTTTGGTATGAAAATTAATTTTTCTTATTAAGTTAGGAGCGATGAATAAAAAACTATTTCCGGCGCTCTTATTAACCTTGGTTAATACGCTGGGATTTTCAATTTTAATTCCGGTCTTGCCTTTCGTGGTAAAAGATTATGGCGCCAGCGAAATTGTTTTTGGAGTACTGCTTTCGGCTTACAGTTCGTTTCAATTTTTAGCGGCCCCGTTTCTGGGTTCTTTATCTGACTATTGGGGACGAAAACCGGTGTTAATGATAACACAACTTGGGACTCTTTTGAGTTGGGTTTTGTTTGCCAGTGCGGCTTGGTTTGATTCTTCGGCTATGCTCGGTTTAAGCCTTTCAATTTGGGTCATTGGTTTAGCCAGAATTATGGATGGTATTACAGGCGGTAATACCTCAGTAACGAATGCGTATATTTCCGATATAACGGAGGACGATAAGAAAACGGCAAATTTTGGTATTCAAGGAGCGGTGTTTGGGGCCGGGATGATTATTGGTCCGGCCATCGGAGGTTTCACCATGAGTACCAGCTTGGGGTATATTGGCACGGCTTTGTTTGCCATAGTTTTATCCACGATAACGTTGATCAGTATTTGGTTGTTCTTAGATGAATCTTTGCCACCTGAAGATCGAACAAAAACGCTTGATAAGAATTTCCTGCACCAAATAAACGTACTGGCCAAAGTGCGAAAATGGAAAAATAACCAAACCGTTCAAACGGTGATTCAACTCCGTTTTATTTTTGGCCTTATGCTGGCCAGCTACACTTCTATTATTTCACTCTATATTATTGATGAGTTTGGTTTAGATGAAAAACAAGTGGCCTACTTTTTGGCCTTTGTCGGAAGTTTTATGATTTTCAATCAAGCTGTTGTGGTTAAACGAGTGGTTAAATGGATGGGTGATTTTCCGACGCTGTTATTGGGGCTGGGGTTAATGGCAATTGGGCTTGGGCTTATGCCATTGGCAACAGAAATCTGGCAGTATACCATCATTTATTACCTCACCAATCTTGGAGTTTCATTGATTATTCCAACCGTATTGTCGGTGTTAACGCGGCAAGTAACTAAATCTGAACAAGGTGAAATTACCGGCGTCGTTGAAAGTATTTCGGCTTTTAGTTTGGCGCTGGCCCCAGTTATTGCGGGCTGGGGATACTTTCATTTAAAAGGCGATGTTTTCTATGTGTTTGGCGTTATAACGGCTGTGGCACTGATATGGTTTTGGTGGGGTTATAAACAAAGTAGAAAGACCCAACGGTCAGTTTCAAATTAACTGCGAATCAACATCGACAATTTTTTGTCTAAATAAAAGCCAGAATTTAATGGCGGGTAGCGTCAGGTCATTTGGTGCTTTTCTCGAAATAAAATACATGAAGGCATCGGCCTCAATAAGTTGATAAACGTAACGATAGATTTGGACAAGGTCTGCGTCTTCTCCCTGTTTTACATCTTGTTCTAAGTTTTGAAAAAGTTCTTCAAAATTTGGTAGATCACCTGGGTTTTCGTTTTTAATTCTGCGTTGTTTTTGTCTTCTGAGTCGCAACATTATTTCCGATTGATTCGCTATCTCTAGCTGATTTATGAGTCGCTCAATATTTAAATGAGCACTATGACAAATAGCGCGCTTAATTTTTAGTTCAATTGCAGCTCTTTTTAATTCGAAAGCCATAGCTAAAGCCTCAATTTCGTCGCCTTCAGCCCCTAATTCAAAATAGGCTAAGTCGTTTATTTCTTCTCGATATCTCTCTAAATCAGAGTGTCTGACTTTGGTTTCAGGTTTTTCTAGTTTTGATTTAGACATGTTTATAAATTAATGTAATCGCCGCCTAAGTCAAGGTTGCTCCAAAGCCCTGAAAGAATAGTATTTATCGTGAAATAAAATTTACGAATGTCTAAACCACTCAATCATCGTTCTCATGTTGTTACTCAAGGTCCGAGTCGGGCTCCAAATCGGGCTATGCTTCGAGCCGTCGGTATGAATGATGAAGATTTTGATAAACCGTTAATTGGTGTGGCGAGTGGCTGGAGTCAAACGACGCCTTGTAATGCCCATTTAAATACTTTAGCCGAACAGGTTTGTATTGGAATTTACGAAGCCGGTGGTTTCCCTCAAACCTTTGGTTATCCGACCGCTTCAGATGGAATTGGCATGGGGCACGAAGGCATGCGTTACAGTTTGCCGTCGCGTGAGTTAATTGCCGATTGTATTGATATGATGGTCGGTGGTTCACGTTTTGATGCTTTTGTTGGACTAGGAGGATGCGATAAAAACATGCCCGGTAATTTGATGGCGATGGGACGCTTAGATGTTCCCGCTTTGTTCTTATATGGTGGTACGATTTCACCAGGGGTGCATGACGGTAAAGATATCGATATAGTTTCTATTTTTGAAGCCGTAGGAAAATACCAATGCGGGCTAATTGATGAAGAAGAATTAAACGCTGTTGAAAATAAATCAATACCGACTCACGGTTCATGTGGAGGCATGTATACCGCAAACACTATGGCTTCTTGTTTAGAAGCCATGGGAGTAAGTTTACCGGGCAGTTCTTCAATCCCAGGTACTAAGTCAGCCAAATTGCTGGATGCTCGTGCGGCTGGAAAAGCGATTTACAAAGCGGTTGAACTCGGACTCACTTCAAGAAAAATCATGACGAAAGAAGCCTTTGAAAACGGTATTATTACCGCTTTTGCTTTAGGCGGTTCTACCAACTTAGTGTTACATCTCTTGGCTGCGGCCCATGAAACGGGGATAAAATTGGAATTAAGCGACTTCAATCGCTTGGGAGCCAAAGTGCCACATTTAGCCGATTTAAAACCAGGGGGCAAATATGTGATGGAAGATTTATACAACGTTGGGGGGGTTCCAGGAGTGATGAAAATGCTTTTAAAAGAAGGCTTATTGCACGGGGATTGTTTGACCATAACCGGTAAAACTGTGGCAGAAAATTTAGCCGAGCAGCCAAGCTTAGCAAGTGGGCAACGTATCGTACTTGGTTTTGATAGTCCATTGAAAGCGACGGCTCCGATTAAAATCTTACACGGAAATTTAGCCCCAGGAGGGGCGGTGCTAAAAACATCAGGATTAAAAGTGACTGAAATTACCGGCCCCGCAAAAGTGTTCGAGTGTGAAGAAGATTGTTTTGAAGCGGTAAAACAGAAACAAATACAGGCGGGTGATGTAGTGGTGATTCGTAATGAAGGACCAAAAGGCGGACCTGGGATGCGCGAAATGTTAGCGGTAACTGCCGCTTTGGTGGGTCAAGGTTTAGGAGAATCGGTCGGTTTGCTCACCGATGGACGATTTAGTGGTGGAACTCACGGTTTGGTGGTGGGGCATGTAGCCCCTGAAGCCGCTTTGGGCGGTCCTATCGCGGCCGTTCAAGATGGAGATATTGTTACGATGTCTGAAGCCAAAGCCGAACTTTCGGTTGAGCTCAGTGATAAAGTAATTGCCGAAAGAATTGCGGCCTACGTCCCAATAGAAGATAACTATAACTCTGGCTTTATTGGTAAATACCGAGCGCTAGTTCGCTCCGCAGAAGTTGGGGCGGTGACGTCTGAGTTTAACCAAAAACCTGAGTAATTTTAAATGAATCACTTTATACAATTGCTTGAAGAGGAATTATTAAGCGCTGATGTAAGGCAATCTAGAGAAAAGATGGACCAATTCTTATCGGCTGATTTTTTCGAGTTTGGTTCCTCTGGTAAAACTTACGATAAAAAGTCGGTGTTAGAAAATCTGCGTCAATTAGAACTAAAAAATTCTCAGATAGCTGATTTTACGATTGTGGTAGAGGAAGAATCTTTAGTTATCTGTTCTTATAGACTCTTATTAAATTCATTTCCACACTCTTTTCGTTCGTCCGTTTGGTGCAACAATAATGATGAATGGCAAATGAGGTTTCACCAAGCCTCCAAAATTGACTGAAACTTATCAAGCCTGCGCCCATTCGGCGTAAAATCGTTCCATCCAGGCCTTTTTACCCGCTTCATCAACCGAGGTAATAATCTCATGATGTTCAGCCATATAGTGCGTGTACAATTTCTTTAGAACCTCCTCTGAAGTTTCAGCGCTAAAGTTATGGTCGCAATCGAAGCACGTGATGGTTCTCATGTTTTTTAGATTATTTTTTAAGCAAACTATCGGCTACAATTTGGGCCGAAATCGCCGCAAATGAAATATTGTAACCGCCGCATAAGCCATTAGTGTCCATAATTTCTCCAGCAAAATAAAGACCAGCATTTAACTTTGATTCTAGATTAGCGGTATTAATTTCTTCCAAGCGTACGCCGCCTTTGGTCGTCCAACTGGATGGATAATTTTTAGATTGAACTTTTGGAATGGGGTAGTGAAAAATAGTCTGAATCAGGGTGTGCAGTTTAGCTTTAGGCAAATCGGCAATAACGGCTTCCACTTCAAGCCCGGCTTGCTGCATAAAAAAATCGGTTAAATTCTTTGTGAAATATTCTCTGAGTAAAGCCCGCAGTCTATGCGCCCCCTGCCGTTGGGCGTTTATTTTTTCTCGCAGTTCGTGTTCTTTTAAATGCGCGGTAAAACAAAGCTCAATACTTTCACTTTCTCGGAAAGCCGAGAAGTCGAGTACCGCTGGCCCAGAGAGTCCAAAGTGGGTAATGATCAGGTCGTCAGTCACACTCTTTTTGTTTTGAGTGTCGGTCAGCGTGCCTTCAAAACTGATGCCCTTAAGTTCCCGTAGCACTTTATCGGTAAAAATAAGAGGCGAAAGCGACGGTTGGACGTCCGTTATAGTGTGCCCCAGTTGCAGCGGCAGCGCATAAATTTTTTCGGGTTCTCCTAAATCGCGCATTCGGTACATGCCGCCTCCACTTAAAATAACTTTATCAAAATCTAAAAAATGAGTGTTTTGTGGCGTTTCAAATTTAATTCTGAAAAGCCCTGTTTCTAGTTTTTCAATATTCAAAGCTTTGTGTTCTAAATGAAGCTCTAAGTTGGATTGAGTTAAGACTTTATTCTTTAACCGAGCTACTTCTAATGGCGCATTTTGCGAGGCCAAAATCGCCCGATTTTTTTCCCATTGGTACTCAATGCCGAGCGTTTCAAAAATTAGATGACGGTTATTAAAATGCGGATTTTTAAACAGTTTCTTTAACAAATTACTCGATTGAGAACTAAATTCTTCAGCGCTAAATTTTTGGTTGGTGACGTTCATGCGCCCGCCGCCAGTGGTTTTTAGTTTTTCTCCGACGTCTTTATTTTGGTCGAATAAATGTATTTGTCCCGCAAAATTTTCTAGCAATAAACTGCTGTAAATTCCAGCAGGCCCTGCCCCAATAATGGCTACTTTTTTCATCATGCTTTTTATACCTTAAAAAAAGCCTGAGCGATACACACTCAGGCCTTAAATAATCAAGAGCCGTAAATTTTGCTCTAGTTGGCAAAGAATTCATTCATGCTTTCGATGCTTGGATCGGCTTCACGTTTGGCAACACTCCCATCTGCGTTCACAAAAACAGCGGTTGATTGTTGAGTGATTTGGTAATCAGCTTTTAAGTCATCAGAAGTATCATAGTCAGTTTTATAAATAACGACGTTATCGGCTAGTGCTCCCATTTTTTCTTCTAGCATCGCTTCCCACTTTGCGCATGAAGGACACCAGGGCGCATGAAAAAATAAAATATGTTTTTGACCTTGAGCTTTGTCGGCCTCGTAAGCCGTATAAGTGGCAGCAAAGGCCTGCATTTTTTCTTCTTTCATAGAAGTATCAATCGACACCGTTCTTGAAGTTTGGGCCTTTGATACATTTTTATCTGCCACAGTATTATCTTCAGTAGTCGTTTGGCAGGCGGTTAAAGTGATTAAAAAGATTAAAGCAAAACTCACGGTTAAAAATTTCATACTAAAAAAAATTAAGTTATCGATGGTCACCATAACTTTTAAGTGAGTAGTGGGCGAGAAGTACTCGTAGGGCAGACTACACCAACTTACTTCGCTGGTTTTAGTTTTACGGGGTCGGTCTTGGCTTGTTCGACTTCTTTCAGCATAAAGTGCGTTAGAATAATTCGAATGGAGACCACGGTTATAAGACCCGCTAAATCTCGCCAAAATTCAGCTCCGTTATCAAGTAAAATCGTATCAATAATGTCTTTTCCAACCATAAAATCGAGGCCCAAAATAATATGAGACCCCAGCACTAAACGTACATGTTGAAAATTGTGTTCGTCACGAGTGACGATGTAATGGTATAGACCTTTTACCGCTCCAATTACAATTATTCCAATACCAATAGACCCAATAAAGAGGGAAAGGCCTTCAACAAGTGTGAAAATAATTTCATTCATCTAAGCATTATAGCCTAAATGACGCTTTTTTTCAACCTACGAACAACTTGATTGGCAAGCTTCTAAGCTTTCGAACGGCATATCAGCGCTACAACCAACCAAAGTAACGGCTTCGCATTCACCAGAAGCTTGGTTAAAGCTGGCTCCTGTAAAGCTTTGTTGGCAGTTCCCTAAACTGTAGGCTGGTGAATCACAGCTCCCTTTGACGGTTTCATCATTTTTACAGAAACCCTCATTTAAAACTTGGGCACCATAACGCTGGGCGTAACATTCGTTTAGGTAGCCATTTTTATTATTTCCAATTAAACCACAAACTGCGTTTTGAGTTTCATCACATTCTAAATCAGGATTCACGACAACGGGTAAACAGAGACCTGCGTCTTGTTGCATCCCTTCAAACTGACAACTTAAGCCACTGGCACAAAATTTTTCAGAACTCGGACCACAAGCCTCTCCCAGTCTAGAAATTGCGGCTGGGTCAATTAGGTTAGAGCCAGCGTTGTTAACATCAATAATATTTGGGCTGTTTGTTTTATCTGTGTCATTTTTTGTTTGATCACCACATCCAAGTAGTGCAAAAGCCAATACCAAAGTCATAAAATATTTCATCAACCAAAGTGTAAAAACCTAAGCATTAAACACAATGTTTTCTGTTCTTGGTCTAGAACGCATTTTCAGCCAGATCTATTGGCAGAGTCTTTGCCAAAAGTGCTTAAAACAGGTATAATGTTCTGAAATAACTTTTTAAAAACATGTCTAAAGATTGGAACCGCGAAGGAATTTGTAGTGTTGGGCAAGAACCAAGATACCCCAAATTGTTTGATTTAATTATTATCGGAGCTGGCCCAGCGGGCATGACCGCTGCTATTTATGCGGCGCGTCGTAAAATGAAAATACTACTGGTTTGCGGAAACGTGGGCGGACAAATGAATTATTGTAACGATATTTCAAATTGGACGGGTGTCGCACAATCAACAGGCCCTAGCCTGCGCGATCAGTTTTTTGCCCATGTAAAAAAAGTTGATGACGATAATGCTCATTTTGATTTGTGGGTGCGTGAAAAACAAAAAGTAAGTGGCGTCACAAAAGTCGGCGAAGAGTTTTTTGTGGCCACCGAAGGCAAGCATGTTTTTAAAGCTAAAACGGTTTTATGTACCGCGGGTAAAATCCCTAGAGTTCTTAATATCCCTGGCGAAGACATTGCGATGCAGGGGAATGGGTTATCATTTGCCGCCACGCAAGACGCGCCGCTTTATAAAGATAAAAAAATGGTCATCATTGGCGGCGGAAATGCCGCTATGGATGTCGCAGTACAACTAATGGGTTTTGCGACTCATATTACTTTACTGACGAACTTAGACCATCTAATTGGTGAAGCCTGCTTAATGGAAAAAGTGAAAAAATCAGAAAAAGTGGATATTAAATATGAAGTTAACGTGGAAGAAATTTTACTCGATAAAAAACAAAAAGTGCGAGGAGTTCGCTTAACTGAAGGGAAAGGGGAAGCGTATGAATTAGACTGTGAAGGAATTTTTGAAGAAATTGGCCAAGTGCCCGCTACGGGATTTTTAAACGATTTTGTAGAATTAAACGAACACGGTGAAATTAAAACTGACCGTTTAATGAATACTTCAGTTCCTGGTTTTTTTGCGGCCGGAGATTGTAACGATGGTTACCACAAACAAGTGGTAGTGGCGGCTGGTGAAGGGGCGGTTGGCGCGCTGCAAGCCTATGAATATTTGTTGAAAAGATAAGATGAATAATCGCTACAACGTTTTAAAATGTGATTTGGATGATCCAAAGAGCATTGAAGCCGTTGGGCAGTTTGTTAAAGAAAGAGCTTTGAAAGGGGCCTGTAGTTATTTCGAATTAGAAACTGCACTCTCGGTTCGTTTAGTGGTTGAATGTAACCCTGCCTTTGGAGCGAAAGTACAAGTGATGGATGATGAAGGGGTATCAGCCGAGGTGATGTCGAGTAATGGAGTAAATAATCACCGTTACTTGAAAGTTGAGCGTTCGGTTGAAGGTATGGCTAAAGGAGCGTTAGCTCATAAAATTCTGGCGATTATTAATGCGGTTGAAGAGCAAATCCCTGAAGAAAATGTGCGTGGTTATGATATGATTATTTTTTATATTCGAGAAGGCTATGTGCCAGATGAGCCAAAATTTGAGACTAGTTTAATAAATGAACTGGTAGTTTTTTTAAAAAGGAAAAAAGCTGGGCAAGGCTCTATTACGGGGATGGAAAGAATTATGTTGCCACTAGTGAATCTTAAATTTAATCCTGATGCGGCAAAGTCCTATTGGGAGAAGCTTTTAGAGTTAAGTCGATAATCCTGTATGTTGACTAAAAAGAGATAATATTTTAAGAATATTTTAAGTAAAACTTAAGATTGAATAAATCTAATGCCTACAAGGGCTCCTGAAATTGAAGGTATAGAATTTGATGATGCGCCTGAAGCATTGGCTAAAGGGGTTCATATAGAAAACGTTACGGATGATTTAGATCTAATCATTCAAAAGCTTCCTAATGGCGCGGTAAAAATTGCCTTACTCGATTTTAAGCAACGATATCGAGAAACGGTCTATACTCCGGCTATAGATACAGTTTATCATAATCACTTGATGGCTTATTTTGATGCAGATTTAGTTGGGCTCTGTTGTGACGATGTATTGCATGTGCCAGGTTTGAACACCGTTCCTCACCGCAATATTAAACTTATTCCGGCTTTAAGAGGGACAGGGATATCGGCGTCAATGTATGAGTTGAGTAACCGGGTCGGTGGGGTGCTAGACCATGAGATAGCGATACGGATAGATCATTGTAAAATGTTAATAGCAAAAGGTTTTGTGCCGGTGTCTTTACATTTTACACCGCGTCCCGAATTAGGCGATAACGGTCCAGTTGAAAAATTTAATCTTGATCCTGAAGCGGCAAGAAAACTTATTACTTTGCTCAAATCCTTTAACCGGGAGACCGACTTCACAGACGCCAAACTTCGTTTTATCACCCAATTTTCACACCAGGGTTTTCTTGAGGGCGGTAAATTTATGGACCGGTTTGAGAATGTTTCCCTAATGAGCGAATTTAATTTAGAGGCTATGGCTCGAGTTCTTATCGATTGGGATTTAGTGATTTTTCAAGCTGAAAAGAGAGCTCCAGAAGAGGTCATCGCTAGTATTCGGAAATACATAGACCGCTTTAAAGATCTATTAGAACACTAAATCTCGGTCGAGCTTGTTTTTGATTTTGCCGTTAATTACTTTTCCCCAACCGAGACCAAAAGCCTGGTGACGCACTAAAACCGCGGTACCATTTTTTAGGGAGCTAAATTTCTCCGTTTTAAGTGGAATATCAAAGCCTGCTAACCAGCGAGTGGTTTGCTCTGCATCTAAATCCGCTACGTTCTTAGTCGCTAAGGGCGCCAGCTTTTGTGCGATACAAGTTGTAAGATTATCATCCTTATCGCTAATTTTTAGGCCGACCCGACGAAACAGATTGCTTTGCATAAAGCGCGTGGCCTCTGGGGTGGTTAAATACAAGTCGTTTTGTTTTATGTAAAAGGCTGGTTTCCCGTCCATTAAACTTTCAGCCCAAGACTTTTCGAGGCCAAACTGTTTGGCCAGCTTTGTAATAACTTCTGCGTTTTGGTTTTTTTTGAAAAAGTTAACTTCAGTGGTGTGACTGGGTTTATTAGGGGGAAGTCTTTTGACGGCTTCTTTTTTTTGTAGCTTCACCACAAAGAAGCTTTCAGAATTCCAGGTTTCGCTTCTTAAATGTGGATAAAATCTTTGGGCGTGTTGAACAATGGCTGGGGCGAACTGCTCACCTTCCCACTCTTTAATACCAGGGGCGTGTGGCACGTTTAATTCGGTGGGTAATAACTCAACCGTGTTTGGATAAGTTTTAAGCAAGTGTTGTACCACTGATTCATTTTCTTCGGGGGCAGAAGTACAGGTTGAATAAACCATAATACCTCCAGGGGAAAGCATTTCCCAAGCACTTTCAATCAGGCGTTTTTGCAGTTTGGCGGCCAAAAAAATTTTGGGTTCGCTCCACATTTTGCTGAAAAAAGTGTTATCTCTTCTTCCATACCCTTCGCTGCTACAAGGCGCATCGAGTAAAATTCGATCAAATTCTTGGCCAATAAAGCTGTTTAAAATGGTGCCATCGGTTTGAATGACCACAGTGTTAAAACAGCCAGTGCGGTCTAAGTTAGCCGCTAGTTTTTTACTGCGGGAACTGCTGGGTTCGTTCGCGACAATAACGCCCGTATGACCCATTCTTTGGGCTAAAAAACTAGTTTTACTCCCTGGGGCTGCGCAGAGATCTAAAATTTTCTCATCTGGCTGAGGATTGAGTACCACCACCGGCAACATGGAACTTAAACTCTGGCTGTAAATATCTCCGGTAAAGTGTTCTAAGGTTTTACCCAGGGCGATTTCTGTTTGATTGTCCCGCTCAATAAAAAAACCTTCTGGCACGGCGGTGGGCTTTAAGTGCCAATTCTCGGGTACAGGCGCGTTTATATTTTTAAGCCGAACCACTTTAGGAAGTGGCTCGGTACAGTGCTCTAGAAAAGCTTCTACTTCATCGGCCGGAAGTAACGCTTTGATTCTTTCAATAAAACGCTCGGGGAATTTATCCATTAGTTTTTAAAGCTCACGTACATTTCAGCTCCAAAATTAGTATAATCATCATTATTCTTCCACCCATTTGTTAGATAAATTTTAGCGCGTAACAAATCAGATTCATAAAGCACCATCGTTTCTTCAGGATCATAACCTGGGTTGGGACGTTGAGCATCGGTCTTAAGTAAAGAATCTAATTTAGCGGTCAAATCTATGGTATCAATTAACGCATTATCTCTTCTAATTTCAATGCTTGGTGGCTTGTTGCCAGAACTCGCCCTAAAATAGTAGCCATTAATACCGGAATCATTTTCGCCACCAGTTGAGCCATTGAGCGCAACCCGCCAATCGAAATCAGCTATGTCGAGAGGTTTTTCCATATTGGTGTAAAAACTTAAATACTCCGACATATTTTCGTTGTTGTTGTTTCTGGTCCATTTGTTACGGTACTCAAGCCCCAGTTGTTCCATGATAATACGAGGCACTAGATAGTCGCTGGTGTTGCTGTAATCAACCTTTGGAAACATCTCTTTAACTTGATCAGCTCCATAAGTATTGCTTAAGTAATCCAGGATGCTGGCAATTTCATCTTCGGTTTCGTTGTTGGTTTCAATGGTGGTTGGAACGTATTCGTCATTTTGCAGCACTTTGACTTCAGTTAACAGATTCTCTAAGCGGTTTGTTTGGGCAATGCGGCCAATGTTATAACCACTTAATGGCCCTATTTGGCTAACAAAAATAATGGCGGTTAAAGCGACAAACACCCATTTAAATTTCGCGTCTTTTCGAATTAAAAAATAAAGTGTCGTTCCGAGTAACCAGAGTCCTAACACGACTACAAAATAACGATTTTCAGTCCAACTGTAGGCTTTAATACGCCAGCCAATCGCGATAAAAAGTAAGAAGATTTGCGGTATTAATATCAGCCAAAAAAGACGTCTATATTTATTCCATTTATCATTCCAAAGTGGAGTCCATAAAAAGTAGGTAAATATGGCGACGCCCAGAAAAGCAATTACGAGCCAGCCTAAAACATTTTTTGGCCATTCCCAGGTGATTAAAATTTTAGCTGTATAACTGTATAAAATAACCATGTAGCCTGCAGCAAGCGGGGTCATAATATACTTGGTAAAAATGCCCATAAAGGCAGAAACAGACTTTGGTTCTTTTAGTTTTGATGGCTCGGGTATAAATTGTGAAAGGAAGAAAAGCGGGCTGAATAGACCCGCAATTATAATCCAAATATCAAAATAGAATTCTGAATCAATGTCTAAATCAAACAGCATTTCAACACTCCATAAAGCGGCGGCTAACCCCAAAAATAATACAATCGCAAAAAAGAGGGTAATAACAATGTTTCCAATCAATTCGCTGATCCAAAGCCATAAAGTTTTGTTTGATACTCCCTGTTGCCAAAACGGCACCCAGGTTAAGGCCACTAAACTGCCCAGCATTAAAAATATATGACGCATAATCCAAAGTGATCCTTCAGAGGTTTCATCTCCTGGTAAAGTCCAAAAATAAATCCCCAAAAGAGCCGTTCCTCCAAGCATTAACAAGCCACGATTAAATTTAGTCGTGCTTTCGGCTACTAAAGTTAAAGCACTTAAACTGACTAACCCCAGCATAGCGGTTAGTAAACCTTGCCAAACCCAATCAGGTGGAGTGTTTGGATAAGTACTATCATGGGTTAAATAAATACCCAAAGCGGTGACAATTGCCGCACATAGCGTGGGCAACGGAAACCGTTTAGCAGTTTGGTATAATTGATGTTTAACTTCGGTAAGCGACGGTAGGTTAATCATGGGCTTATTTTAGTCTTAATATAAAAAAACGCTAACCCTGGTTAAAGTGTGACTTTTAAATCGTTAAAGAAAGTGGACTTTTTACGCGGTTCAACTCGGCAGAGTTTAAGTGATAGCACGTACCACGACCAGAGCCAGCACAGAAATACCGAGCCCGAAGACGACTTTCGAGGAGTCTTTCCAGACCAGCCGATAGGCGGCTTGAAATCGCTGGTTTTCCGGAAATGGGTCCATGCGGTTAATGGTGTGGATCGCAAACTCACGACCTCCCATCAAACAAATCAATACCCAGGTTGTGCTCATTGGCACGGTGCTGTTTTTGGACGTTTTTTCAACCAGGCTTTGAGCCCTAGCAGGAGAGATAAACCGATAAAGATCGCCCCACCAACTTGAACTCCAGAGGTCTGAAGTTCCGCTTCATATTTCAAATAACTTTGCAGTATTTACTTTTAAAGTAATTAATTTGGCTTAATAAAAAAATATTAAAAAAGATATTGTTCTGATTTTGCTTATTGTTTAACATTTGTAAATTTTTCTGTTATATATAGCCATTCATCAATCGAAAGGGTCTCGGCTCGGCGATTTTCATCAATGTCACCTAACAAATCTTTAGACGGAATTCCAAAAAATCGTCCGAGCACATTGCCTATTTTTTTACGTTTTTCACTAAAGCCGGCGTTTACCACCGTAAAAAAGTCACGTTGTTGTTCTGGGGTAATCAGTGGTTTTTCAAGTACGGTGAGTTTCATAATTGCCGAATCTACTTTTGGAGAAGGTTCAAAGTGTTCGCGAGTCACGGTAAAACAATACTTAGCTTCGGCGTAAACTTCTACCGCTACCGATAAAATAGAGCGTTTTGATTTTGCTCGCTTTTGTGTCGCGACTGCCACGCCTCGAAGCGGTACACCAAAGGGTTGGCCTTCACCGGATTCATCGGCTTCTACAGTGTTTTTTTGATTCACAGGGTCACAAATCTTTTGCGCCACTTCCTTTTGTACCATGAGCAGTGCAAATTCTGGCTTGTTTTTTGTTTTCTCGAGTAATTTTCGAATAATGGGGGCCGTAATATTGTAAGGAATATTCGCGATTACTCGGTAGTCCTCGCTTTCAAAAAGTTCGTCTAGATTTGTTTGCAGAATATCGTCGTTTAAAAGGCGAAAATTTGGGAAATTACCAAACTTGTTTTGCAGAATTTTAAAGGCTCGTTCATCTAGTTCGATGGCCGTTAAATCCGCGCTAGCTTCCAATAATTTTTCGGTTAGAAAGCCAAGTCCGGGTCCAATTTCTAAAACTTTTTTGTTCTTCAAATCTCCCGCTTCGGCCAAAATATCATCTCGTACTTGGGTACTGGTTAAAAAATTTTGCCCTAAGTTTTTTTTAGCGAATTTAGATTGATCTTTCATATAGGCCGATAGTACCTAAATTAAAGCGAACGTCATCTTTCTTGTGCTATTGTTTTTAATGTTGTAAATTATTCTTATGAGAATTTTTGATAAACTAGCTCCAAAATCACCAAGAGTGCCAGAAGATCCAACGATTAATGTGAATTTAGGTGAAGCCAAAGCTTCTTTATGGTTGCAAAATAATATTATTGAGCGTGTTACCGTGGAGGGTGTTAATCCAGATGAGGTAAAAGAAGTCATTTCTCAAGCGGTAATGGAAGCCCTTAACCAGATTGATTCTGAGGGCCCAGCGATCCGACAATCCGTAGCCGTGCAACTTTTAGAACGTAATGAAGCCAGTGCAGAAGGAACTTCTTTCAGCATCCGGAGTCGTATTTTTACGGTTCTTCCCGACTATCCAGACGAATCTGCTTCTTAGAGCTGGTCTCGCCACTTATAATTTCTGCTTCAGCGTTAAACTCTTTTTGCAGCAGCTTCAACAAAGCTTTATTGGCTTTGCCGTTTTCGGGCGGGGCTTGTAATCGTACTTTTAAAGTTCCATCCGCCAGTTGATCAAATATTTCTGACCGAGGGGCGCTTGGGGTAACTTTCACTTTAAGTTTCAAATCTTTTTTAGATTTAAGTTGAGCTTTAAGCGAGGCTAAAAATTCCATTTAACGAACTTCGCCGGCTAAAACTTGATCAATTAAGCGAGAAAAACTTTGTTCTGGAATCGCACCAGGCAGGGGAACTGAGTTGTTGATCAAAAAGTAAGGCGTGCCACTTACACCCAAAGAAGTCGCTTCATCAACATCGGCTTGAACTTTTGACCGGCCACCTCCGTTGGCCACACAAGTATTGAATTGTTCCATGTCTACTCCCACTGATTCGGCGACAATTTGCAGATTTTCAGGGGCGTAGTTTTGAAAATTTTCTTCAAATAATTTGTCGTGGTAGGCTTCAAATTTATCTTGTCGTCGAGCACATTCAGCTGTTTCGGCTACTAAATAAGTTTCGGCCGATAAGGGGTAGTGTTTATAAATAAATTCTACTTTATCTCCAAACTTGGTTTTTAAGTTTTTCACCGTGAAATGGGCATTTCTGCAATGTCCACAGGCGTAATCAAAAAATTTAACAATGCTGGCTTTTGCAACAGGCGTTGGCACGTACTCGGTTTCTGATTCCTCAACTTCTATGGCTTGAACCACCGGGGTTTCGTTAAAAGCACTTTTCTCACAAGCAACTAGAGCGAAGGTAAGCAAGGCGATTAAGAAAATTTTCATGATTTTTTGAACGCGTATAGATAGGTAATCAAGCTCACGCCCATTACGATCATGATAGTGCACAACGTCTGTCCCATAGTCAAGACTCCGACATAAATTTCTGGTTGCCGGTAGTACTCAATAATAAAACGCAGCACTCCATACATAATTAAAAATAATCCCAGCCAAGTACCTGGCTTAAGTTTTATTTTAGCAAATAGAATGCTGCTGAATATTAGCGCCATTAATAAATTTTTTCCGGCTTCAAAAAATTGGCTTGGGTACCGGACTTCTTGATCTACCTGAGGAAATATAACGCCCCAACCTGCTGGATTAACTCTTCCATATAATTCTCCATTTACAAAGTTTGTTAATCGCCCGAGCACTAACGCCAAGCACAGCGGGAGAATGAAAATGTCGACCATTTTAAAAAACGATTCTTGCTTAAATCGACACCATAGCAAGCCATATAAAATAGCGCCTATGACCCCGCCATGAATACTCATGCCGCCTTCCCAAACTTTAAAGGCACTGAGCGGATCGGCTAATAATCCTTCTGGATTATAAAACAGCATAAAGCCCATGCGGCCTCCAACCACGCCGGCCACAAAGCCGCCAAACACTAAGTTTTCCCAGGCTTTCCAAGTTAAATCGCCTCGGTCTTTAAAATAACGCTGAAATAGCCACCATCCAAAATTGGTGAATAAAAAGAAATTCGCCAAATACATTATACCGTACCAATGCACTTCAAAGCCCATAAGCGAGAAAGCCACCGGATCAAAGTTCCAGGTATAAACCATGCTCTATTTAAAAGGTCTAAAAGGGGCTACGCCAATAACTCGACTAAAGAGTCCGAGAATTGGAAATCCGACAAATCGATTCCAGCTGTGCGCTTCGTTGTTGTAAACTTTTTGGAGTTGAACCAATTTGGCATCAATAAATTCTAAATCTTTTACTAACTTCGCAAATTTAGTGCCTGGCTGAATTTTATTTTTTTTCTCAAGGGTTGAAAAATACAGAAACAAAATTTTAGAAACTTCTTCTTCCACTTGTAGTCTTTGGTTTGGATTTTTTTTAAAAGAAGTTTCGCGGCTTAATTGTCTAATTTCCATTAGTTTTGATCGCATTTCAGCGTCGAGTAATTGATCTTTTTCCGAGAGTCGAATCACTAAAGGAATCATCATTTGTCTTTTGGTGAGAAAGAACAAAATGAAAACCCAAAGTTTTTGAATTTGGTCGCGGCGTTGTCTGACTTTTTTGATAAAGTAAATCACTAAAGCGATTCCAAACACGACCCCTATGACTATAACGGTATTTTCTGTGAACCATCCCAGCACACTTTCAAAACCATTCCATTCGAGGTCTTCCCACCAATTAGATTTTTCAGCAATTCGTCGCACGCCTTGTTCGTCTCCCATATTAAGCGTCTAGAGTTAAAGAAAAATCCATCGAACTGTGATAGCCCATAGAACCAAAGGTTCGTTCCATTTCAGCTTCTAAATCGTCGGTATTAGGACGGTTTAGCTTAAGGGCTGAACTATCGAAGCCAAAAAGTCGTTCGGTCATCGTCTAATATTGTAGAGTCTAAATAAAAAATAGAAAAGCGGGTTTTGTCATTCGTTAGAAAGTTGATTCAATTTTGAATAAGAGCGGGTGACAAACCTGGATAATTAATCTATAAACTCAAAGTGAAAAATAATACTGACGGCGCTCATTTGTGGCAAAGATTCGATAGTGTTTTAGCGCCTTTTGCGCAGCATAATGAAAGTTCACGTGGGCGTAAGTTTCCTGAAAGAGTCGACCCCGATCGTTTACCCTATCAACGCGATCGAGATCGAATCATTCATACAACTGCCTTCAGGCGTTTAAAAGGAAAGATGCAGGTGGTTTCGCCAACAGCGGGGGATCATTTTAGAAATCGTTTAAGTCACACGCTGGAAGTTTCTCAAGTGGCTCGTGATTTAGCACGGCATTTAAAGCTCAATGAAGATCTGGCCGAAGCGGTCGCTTTAGCCCACGATTTGGGTCATCCGCCTTTTGGACATGCCGGTGAAAAAGCCCTGGACCGCAAAATGCGTGAACACGGGTTTCACTTTGATCACAACGTGCAATCGCTTCGGGTGGTTGAAGTGTATGAACGCCGATACGATGATTTTGCGGGTTTGAATTTAACGCTTGAAGTTTTAGAGGGCATCCAAAAACACGAGCGTACTTTTGACCGAGGACAACGCGGCAAGATTTTTTTTCCGCACTTAGAAAGTCAGTTAGTTGATATTTCAGATGAAATTGCTTACTTGGCCGCCGACTTAGAAGACGGCATGCGGGCTGGTTTCTTTGGGCTAGATGATTTAAGGCAGTTCCCAATTTGTGCGGAGGCTTTGGCAGAAATTGAAGGCAAAGGTAAAATTTTACGAGCGACTTTTATTCGGAAAATGATTCATAAGTTGCTGTATCGGTTGGTAAACGACACCCAAGAAAATCTAGAGTTTTTAAATATTCAAACCTTGGCACAAGTACAAAAAATGCCCCGTAGTATCGTGGCCTTTTCACCAGAATTTTATGCTGATTTTTTAGATTTGAAACAGTTTCTAATGCAGCATTTTTATCGTCAGCCAAGTGTAAAAGCCATGACCGAGCACGGAGAACATTTAATTGAAAACGTTTTTGATTATTTACTGCAGCATCCAGACAAAATTCCAGCCGAGTTTATGCCAGAAGAAAATTTGCATCAGCGAATCTGTGATTACATCGCCGGCATGACCGACCGATTTTTAGAAAATTTTAGTCGTTAGCCAAGTAAACCTTCTTTAAAATCTAAAAGGGCGTTTATCACTCAATTCACTTTTTTGCTTCCGCAGCGCTTTTAAGTACAAATAAAAGGATATGAAAATAGAATCTATTGGTATTTTAGGTGGAACAGGCGGCTTAGGCGCTCGCTTTGAACAGTATTTTAAAAATAAATTTCCAGAGATAGAAGTTTTAGTGAGTGGTAGAAAAACAGAAATTACGAACACTATTATTGTTCAGAGGTGTGATTTGGTCATTTTTGCGGTTCCAATTGATAAAACACTTGAGGTAATAAAAGACCTTATTCCTGAATCTCGCGCTAATCAAATTTGGGCCGATTTTACGAGTATTAAACAACAGCCGGTCGAAGCCATGCTTAAATCTAAATCCCAGGTCTGCGGGCTACACCCTTTGTTTGGCCCGTTGCCGGAAATTGAAAATCAAACTTTAATTTATTGCCCAGCCAGAATTGACCCCGAAAGTTTAGGGGCTCTGTTGCAGCTCTTTCAAGCTTTTAATTTGATGGCATTTAGCCCCAGCGAACACGATGATTTAATGGGGGTGGTGCAATGTGCGTCACACATGTCGGATATGGTAATGGGCGAAACTTTGCGCCAGTCCGGTTTAGACTTTGAAACGATTTGGAAAGTGTCTTCGCCTTCTTACCGATTAAAGTTAGAAGTTATGGGCCGAATGTTTGCCCAAAGTCCTGATTTGTATGCTGATATTGCGACACAAAATTTAAGTGCGCCTCATTTCACCCATTTATTTAAAAAAGCTTCAGATCATTTAGAAAGCATTGTGGCTGCAAGAGATAGAGCTCCGCTGCTTGAAATTTTTGAATCGACCAAACAATATCTCACGCCTGAGTTTTGTGAAACGGCATACTTAGATTCTCAGCTTTTTTTGTCGTCCTATTCAGCTCAAACAAACACTGTTTCACCCAAAACTCCTTCAAAAGTTAATGTCGCCATATTTGGGGACCCAGGCTCACACACAGATAGTGCGAGCCTCGATTTTTCATCCTTAGTTGGTGAGGGCACGCGTGGCTTTTATGGTAGTATTTTTAAACTACTAGAAGCGCTTGATGCCGAGCAAGCCCAGTGGGGCATTGTGCCTTATGAAAACACTACGGAAGGTTCGGTGTTAGAGGTTTTAGATGAACTACTAGCCTATCCTAAAATTCAAATTGTCGCGGCGACAGATCGATCTATCGAGCAATATTTGATGACCGCAAAACCTTTAGACTTAATGCATATTGAGCGGGTTTATTCACATCCTCAAGCCTTATCGCAAAGTAAAAATTTTCTCAGAAAAGCCTGTCCAGGTGCATCGCTTGAAGCAGCGGCTTCAACTTCTCAAGCCGCTCGTCGGGTAAAACAAGCCTCAACTAAACCATGGGCCGCGGTAGGATCAATGCAACTCGCTAAAAAAATGGGTTTAAGTGTCGTGTCGGGGAACATGGCGAGCGAAAGTAACCGAACACGTTTTGTGTTGTTGCAAAAAAGTGGTCAGGCGCACGTTTCAAAAGTGACCTGTTTTTCCTTTTGGTTTACGGCCGATCAAGCGGGGAATTTAGCATCGGTGCTTAATTATTTTTCCACCCAAAAAATAAATTTGTTAAAGCTCGATACCAGAAGAGCCTCAAGTGATAAAGGGGAATACATTTTTTACATTGACGCGGCGATAAATATGCCAGAATTTTTAATTCACCTTGAGGCGCTTAAACATCAAGTTGCGGGGCTTCATATTCTGGGCAGTTACTAAATTTAGTTTGATGCTACTAGCTGTTCTTTTATTGTGTATTGTGTTATAATTTGTAGATTGCCGACACAATCCTAAATGATCGAAAAAGTAGATAAGTCGCCAGATTTTGAACAAATTATTGCCCAAGAGGTTAATAATATGGGACTTGACGCGTCTCAACTAGACACGGTTGAAGCGTCTGGAAAAGTTTCAGAAGTGGTGCGAGAAAATGCAGGCGAAAATATTCCAGCCAGTTCTGGTGGGAATAAATCAGATGATGGGAATACGGGTTTAATCTCTCAGGCGGTTTCGGGTCTTTTATTCAAAAGTACTCCACCGCAAGATTATGTTTTACCAACACCTGAAAAACAAAAAACCGAGATCAAAAAAGCCATTGCCAATCGAACTCGAGAACTCGTTAATCAAGCGACTAAACTCGAAAAATCTAAAAATTATTCTGCGGCCAAGATGGAACGTATCATGCGTGAAATTAGGCAACTCAGAACCATTATGTCGCAACTTATGGACATGACCCTTGAAAGCCTTGAAGGCCTTTATCGGAAGTATATTTGGAAGCAGTAAATAGCTTGTTTGAGTAGATCTGAAGCGATAAAACTTTTCAATCAATTAATTTGACAGAAAAGCTTATTCTGTTAAAAAGTATACGTAAGCAAAAAATAAAAAAACAAAAATTTCTTAAATGTTCCCCAAGCAGGGTGACGTTTGAGACTGTTTTTTTATTATCTTAATACTCCTCATTTCAATGCGAAAAAATTTACTTCTTGGTCTCGGTTTTGTGCTGGTAGTTGGTTCAGTAATTAGTTTTGTGAACGCTTCGGCTTATCAATATCACTTACTTCAAAGAGCGGGTTATACGACCCCAAATCAACAAGATCACCGACACACAAGTGTGTACCGCCCACATAGTTTATCTTACGTTAATCCGTACGCTAATACTTTTAGAAACCAATACGCTAACCGATATCAAGCGCAGTGTGATTTAAGAGACCAATACGGTTGTCATTATTTTAATAAACAAACCGTTTATACACCGGCAAAAGATGCTTTAGATTACAAATTACAACGTCCGCAACTTTACCCACGAATTGAAAATACCTTTCAAGGAAGCCGTTTAGTGGTTCGAAATGGTGACTTTAAAGACCGAGCCATTTATTACCGAGGAGAACCAAAAATTCAAGACCTAGCAGTGGTTGACGCTACCTACTACACCGTTGATACAATGTCATTTGTGAAAGACAACGGAGGCGCTTATCGAAATAACAATAGTTCACTCGCTTTCCGAGTTTTAATGTCTGAAGGGAATTACAAATGCAGCCAAAACAATTTTTGGGCTTGTGTTGGACGTTTATCTCAAGATTTCAAAAAATCACAAGGCATCACGAATGTTAAAAATGTGAGTCAAGATTTTAGATGGAATGACACGCAAGCTTTAAGCTTTGCACGTTTCCCAACGGTTACTGAGAGTTTTGAAGCCAACGGAAAATCTTACTTTATGTTAAGTGCTCTAAATCCAGTCGACGGAAGTATTGTTAGAATTGAAGGCGTAGCCTCAGCTCGAGACAAAAATTCTGCCGCCCAAGCAATGTACAAAGTATTTGAAAGTTTTCGGTTTCGACAATAAAGTGTCATAAAATCTTGAAATTAAAGTTAATTAAATCATGAAGAATTCAATTGTATTCACTCTTGGCTTAGCGCTTATTACGGCTTCCATTGTTCCGTTTAGTTCAGCGTCAAGAAACGCTTACCATGCTTATATCACTTCACAAGCTAATAAAGACGATTACCGTCATTTTTCAGAAAGACAACGCTATTCTGAATCAACCGCTACTACAACAAGCCGTTCAAATTCAGAAAGTACAACGGATGTCTCGGCTCGCTACCAAAGAAACAGTCGTGAAAATTATAGCCAGCCATCAGGTGCTACTCGAGTGAGTGCCACTAGTACTACTTACGTTGAAGCAAACTCAAGACTTGAAGCAGATCACCACATTCGCCCTTTTTCAATTCGAAGTGGCGTAGCCCCTTGGAAGCAAACGTTAGTAAACACTGGAGTTTCTTCTCGGGTTATGACTAAAACCAGTGATGCTGAAATGTTTACTTTTGAAACCTACGAGAATGACGCTTTTTCTTTAGAACTTCCGGTTGGAGCCGTTGCTAAATTGGATGATAAGCACGGATTTGTAGTTGAAAATATGGATATTCGAATTAAAAGATTTGAGGATGGCACTTGTAGTGATGCCTTTGGTTTCATGGGTTGTGCGACAAACATTACGCAAAGCGAAAATACGATGTTAGTTGGGGGTAAAGGAAGATTAATTCCGTTGGAGCGAGTGGTTCGTCAGCTCTATAAGTCAGATACAGTACTAGATATGGTAAACGTTCAATCAGAAGTTTACACTGAAGAGCTAACCGCTGAATTTACGGATGGAGCGCAATACACACTTTACCGCTATGCGGTTAAAGACATTGATGGGGGAGTTTATTTTATTGAAGTAAAAATCCCTCGTCGTGTCGCTTCTAAATATGTGCTTGCTGTTGGACAAATGTTCGATTCTTTCCGAGTTTACCCGGTTCAGTAGCCTCAATAAAAGTTTGGTTCTCTTGCTTAATTAAAACGGCTCCGATTTCAGGGCCGTTTTTTTAGAAATAAGAAGATTTTTGCCAGATTCTAGTAGTAATTAATACGTCACAGATTTGCACACAAGCCGTTCAACTTATATGGTTCTTAATGAATAATTAAACCTTATGAAAAAATTTTTATCACTCGGCCTCGTTTTAGGCTTTGGTTCTAGTTTGATGCTTTCAAACACAGCCCAAGCTATTGATGGTTATAGTTCTTACTGGGACTTTTACCGTAGTTATTACAGTGAAGCTCGAACGAGCACGGGCGCTGCAACGCCTATTTATCGAACCCCTACACGTACAACCTATACCCCTCGTTCAACGTTCAACACGACTGCTAGCAGAACGAGTAATTACCGAGTTTACCCAACGAGCAGAACGACTACAACTTCAACTCAAAGTACGAGTTCTGTAAATGTGACGGCAAATCCTATTACGCTGAGACAAGATATTAATAATATCAGCAGCCAACCCGTTGATTTGTTTAGCTTAGGTTTAAGTAATCCAGCTTACAGCGGTAGCAACTTTTCTCCGGCCGCACTGGTCACGGAAATGAAACTTCAAATTACCGACAACACCGGCGTTGTGAGTGATTTCAGTGCTTTCGATTTAGTGGTTGAAGATCAACCCATTCAATTTGAAAGAAACGGTTATATTACCGTAAAGTTTAATAACCTTCGTTTAGCCCGAGGAGAATCTCGGAATTTGGATGTTCAAATCCAACTGAACGATCCAGATATCTTTCCACGGCTGCCTGGTTCTTTCCGAGTTAAATTAAACAGTTTGAATGCTATAGCAGAGGGTTCTACCAAATCTGTAAGCACAAAGCTAACAGGTCGAACCGTTTCTGACTACGTGGTGCTCAATCCAACTCCAAGTGTTTCTGGTGGAGCAAATGATGGTTCGGCTTCGGTAACACCGGTCTTTGTTTCTGGTAGAGCTTTAGGTTCTGGTGACAAAGCGGTCGTCTTAAGCGCTATTTTAAAAGCCAGTTTAGATGATTTCTTAGTGGAAAAAGTGACCGTTCGAAATACGTTCGGATCTAACGTTGATTCACTGGTTCAAGAAATTCGAATGATCAACCAAACCACGGGCAAGTTGTTATCAACTAAACGATTTACAAACGGTGTTGCGACTTTCGATTTAGGCAGAAATAATGAAGTTTACATAGGACGAAATAACGAAGTAAACCTCGTGTTTGAAGTACTCGTTCGAGATAATTTACCAAGCAGTATTAGCGATAATCGTCTTGAACTAACCTTCAACGATAGTGATGTTGAAATTTACGGAATTGGGAGCGGACGAGCCGTTCCAGATAGTCGTAAAAACTTTAATGTCGATGCTGAAACTTTCACATTAACTCAAGGTGGTGGAAGTTCAACCGTAGCGAGTGGAGGCCTAAGTTTCTCCGCTTCTCAACCTTCTTTTGTTTCAACGGGAAACCTAGAGCAAATCGCTCGTTTCCAAATTAGAAATAGCGGAAATCGGGGTATGTCAGTGGGCAGAATTTCAATTCAAGCTTTTCCATCTGGAGTTGAATACAGTGGTGGTATTAGCACGGATGATGCTCAGATTGTAAGAGTCGTAAATGGCTTCCAAGAATACGCGAGCGGTTTCAATACTGTTTCTGCTATGGGAAACACCTTTGTGTTTGATGCTAGTTCAGAGCTTTATATTGCTCCAGGTAGCGTGCATGAATTTGCGATTAAATTAAAGCTTGATAACACCGGCTCAAGTGATGATAGCGATGCTGTCTCTTTCAAAATTTTAGGCGATAGCTCTTTTAGTAAAGGAACGCTTAGCAGCTTGAGAGCGAGTGGAGCGAGTTACATTTGGTCTGACCAATCGGCTAGTCCTCATTCTTTGAACTCTAATGATTGGTACTCAGGTTACCTAGTAAATGGTTTGCCAAGTTCAAACTACGTTCGTTACCGACGTTAAAAGTTAGCCAAACATTTTAATTTTAAAGAACCCTGCTTGCGGGGTTCTTTTTTTATGCATTAATTTAAAGTCAAAATTTGTCTACTAGAACTAGTGTCTAAGAGGCTCTGTAGGCTGGTTTAAAGTCTTTAAATCTGTTATAATCACGCGATATTATGAGGCTAAAAATTTATCGGTTTTGGGGGATTTTAATGGGTGTTTGCGCGCTTAACTTATCTGGCGTGCAAGCGTTTGATGTCGTTTCAGGTGGAGGCGATGCGCTGCTGACTCAGGTCAATAATAGTAGTCCAAACAGAGAACTGTTAACAAACTTGGTCTTAACCACCAACACGGTGGTAACTAGCCAAACCGTTACCATCACGGTTCCAACGGGAGCGGATGTAGGCGAACTCTCGTTTTCGAGTGATCCCGTCGCGATAACCGCTACCAGTGGTAATTTTACGGTTTTAAATCTAAATCAAACCGCGTCCCAAATTGATTTTGAAATTACCGGAAGTGGAACTTTAGTGGTTCAAAATATTGGTCTGTATGGAACTAACTTTGGAGAAGTTATTTCAGAACAAAGAGCCTTAACCGTCGATCTTGGTGGAAGCAGTAGTCAGGGAGATTTTTTTAGAGTTGATACACGTGATTTTGCCTTAGGTTTTGGGGGAGGCGTTCAAGTAAACGCTACTCACAGTGCCAGTGGCAGTGCGATTAGGGTTGAAGACTTAGTAATCGTTTCCAATAACGCTTTAGCGAGTGAAGTCATTACCATTAGGCCCGATTTAGGTGTCGCCTATTCAACCCCGGCTAATGGCAGTTTAGCCTTTACTAAAAGTGTGATCAATACCAGCTTTTTAGCCAGCTCAGATAATTTTGCTGATGGAGACACCATCACCATTAATGATGGCGTAGCCCCGGTTAATTTTGTCATTAATCCAACGAGCACCATTGATGATTTTAGAGTCTTCTTAAATGCGAGCTTTGCGGCTTTATCGGCTAGTTTTAGTGATGATAATGACTTAGTGGCTTTAAGCGCTACCGCTAACTTTGTTATTTCAAGTGATGGCGCAATGCCAACTTTGATAATTGGTCCAGGCAGTACTCCGGATGGTGCGATTGATGTACAAAACAATACTTTAACGGGAACCGATTTACTGGTTGATTTAGATGAATTTGCAGACACAGACGTCGTGACCGCGACCAATGAAAGTGAGGTTGATACCACTTATAACGTTACAGGAAGTAGCACTGTAAATGATTTACGAGTCTTTTTTAATCTTCTTAATAATTTAACAGCCACGTTTGATGACGCCGATAATGCAATAGATTTAGTCGCGAATGAAGATTATACACTTTCGAGTGACGGTAATATGCCTGAGATTGTGTTAAATTTTGGTGAAGCGGCGCAGTTGCAGTTTGCGTCAGTGACCCCTAATTTTGTAGTTAATAATGGCAGTATGACCGTGAGTAGTGTTTCACTTACTGCCGATCGGCTTCAGTTTGAATTGTCTGGAAATGGAGAGCTAGAGATTCAAAATTTACAGCTATTTGCCGATAATTTTGCTGAAAAGGGGGAGTTTTTTGAACTTAGATATTTAGAAGTAAACGCTTTATCGACAGACTTCGCAGCAGAAACTTTAGTGGTAGATACCACCGATTACGGCGCAAGCGCTTCTTTGAGCGGCGCGACTGGTGGCGAAGGTGATATTTTTATTGTCGGTGATACGATGAGTTTTAGTTTTGCTCCCTTTGATTTCAGTGCTCGAATTTCTAAAACAGAACTAAATTTAGCGAGCTTTGGCGGGGGTAATAAAGCCGATTTTAATGATAATTTTTCCGTAGTGGCCGATAACGATGATGGTGATTTTCAAATTCCATTGACTGTTACTTATGCCAACACCAATGTTAAATCGACTTTTAATTCACTAAACGTAACTCTTGATAATCAACCGCCTAGTTATGATTTTACCGGTCATAGCTTAGTCGTTTTACCAGAAGGCAAAACTGTCGCCGGTATCAATGACATTATCACTCTTACGCTTCCGGTTGAGAACAGTGGCGATACTATTTTCATGACCGCCAATTTTTCTAGTGTTGGCGGAAGTATCGCAAATCTAATAGAGGCACCCGCGGTAGATACGCAAATTGCCTTGGAAGAAGTCGACATTGATCAGCCAGACTTTTCAGTAAGCGTTGTGTTTAAAGATGATGCGGGAAATGTATTACCAGCTCAAGCAACGAATCCAGTGGGGATAGATTTAATCCGTCCTGTACTGGTTACGGCCGATGTCCTATCGATCGTTGGAAATCCAGTGCCCGGTAAAATTGGTGATATTTTTGAAATTGATCTACCCGTTGATTCGGCTGGTTCAGTAGGGGATACCATTACCTATGATTTAGATTTATCGGCCATTGGTGGTGCGACCGCTAATTTTACAAATGTGAATGCGGCGCAAAGTTTTCCTATCACCCCAGGGAGTTTAAATGATGTGCCTTTTAATCAGACCCTAACGGTTTACGATAAAGCTTTAAATCCAGTTTCTGCCACTAGTAATACTCTGCAAATTGATAACGCCGTACCTACTTTTAATATTAGTTGTGGAGGGGCTTTTCAAATCAACGATCTCGGGCCGATCGACACCAATCAAATTGCTGACTTTAATAACGATCAACCGGATGGAGTCTTCTTTCAATTTCCTGATAAAAATCAAATTGGTTGTGATTTTGATTCTTTCTCTATTGATCTACGACAAATATCTGGCAGTCCGGCTGGAACGGTTTTTACGAATCAAGATGCCGATGGAACCGGGCGGGTAATTTATGTTAACCAAGGGAATATAGATAGTTCGAATCTTCAGTTTCCAATGACGATTTACGATGTAAATGGGAATTCGAGTAACTTTTTAACGGGCACTTTAAATATGGATCAAAAGTTGGCCACTCGCGAGCAAATATCTGATTTAACAACTATTTTATCAGAAACCACTCCCAATGGGGCGGTCTTGGCCAATGGCAAACTTAATAGTTTAATGGTAGTAACCGAACCCGATATTGTGGCTGTCAGTGCTGAAATTGATGGAGCCATCAGAAACACTCAACTGAACCGAACCAGCGATGGTCGTTGGAATGGAGAATTAACAATTGATCCTGGGTTTTTAGTTTTTGAGCCTAAATTTATTACTTATATTTTAACCGATGATGCCGGTAATATAGTTCGTTTAGAAGGGGATAAAGCCTTTTATATTACGAATGATACTCGTGAAGTTAAAGGGGGAGGCGGCGGAAGTTTGAACTTTTCAAATATTTCTAAAAAAGAAACGCTGCAGCGTTTTACCCCCAATCAAAGTAAATCGTTTCACGACAAAAATCAGGCTATTAAAACCAAATCTAAAGCGCAGTTAAGATTGGAAAGTTTAAGAAGACGTATGAGTTACCCGATGGGAAACCCGAGCCGAATTATTCCTAAGCCAGAAAGTTTAATCGACCAACAAAGAGCTGCTTGGAGGTCACGTCAAGCCGCCTTAGCGGCGGATGCGACCCCTAAAAAATTACAGTCCAGTTTAGAAAAATTGGCGTTACCAAAAGAAGACGAAGACACCATATCGGCCGCCCGAGATGACGCAGGAGAATTTAAGCTTCGTTCAACTTTAGATAACCTCAAAGGCGCTAGTGTGCCAGAAACAGAACGTGTGAACAGTCGAACCGTGGCGCCATTTCATCGAGGTAAATATTTAGAAATAAAGCGCTAAATTGACAAAAAATAATTTCATTATATAATGTATTCATATCTGAAATCAAGTTTATGACTTCGTTTTTAGGTTCGTCTCAGGTTTTAGTTCTTTAACGTTTACGATGATGCTTTGGTTTAGGGGTCTCGCTTAGTTCGTTTATGGCGGATTAAGCGAGGGCTCTAAACCCTTATAATGCAACTTTACTAGGAAAGGTAATACCAATGTTGCACTTACTTCAACTACCAGGGGTAGTGGGATGGGTGGCCTTGGTGCTACCGATTCTACTCGTTTTGTGGATATTG
>JAACPJ010000002.1:0-340941 GCA_009995455.1 bacterium | reverse complement strand
GACCCCGAAAAATCTCACCATCTTGGTGGGGTTGGCTTTCGTGCTGGCGTTGGTGGTAGATCCATTGCTGTCTCTGATAGCGGTGATTTATCACGTATTACGCTTGCGCGGACCGGCTATTTCGGTGGTCGCGGCAACCGTTTCCGCTTTGCTTGGAAGCGCTGTCTTTATGGGCTTTGGTCCTTTTGGCAGTTTTGTTCAAGCGAGCCTCGCGTCTCCTTTGGGGATGCGTTGGTTGTGGAATCAAAATCAGGTGTGGCTTGTACTGGTTACGAGCCAGATACTGGTGATGATTTTTCACTTTACTTGGGCGACCAAGTGGGCGAAGCAAAAAGGGGTGAATCCCAAAAATCCGACCAACTTTCGCGCGGCCTTCCGGTTGCGTAATCTACCTGGGGCGACTTGGGTATTGGGCGGTTTTGTGTTACTCGTTGTGGCTCAATACACGCTGCCAGATGTTCACGATCGCCTCGCTGAGGCGGTTTGGAATACGCTGCAGGGAAAATCTTACCGTATCCGTGAGGAGTGGTGGGAGTTGATTCCGTGGCGAGAATGCGTTTACATGGGAATCGGTTTGGCGGCTTACATTATTTGTCGTCCAGCTCAACAAAAAAACAACTTTAGCTACCGTCCAGTTTTGGCGGCGGCGTGGGTTATGTTTCTGCTGCACTTAGCAATGGCTCCATTTTTAACGGTGCTCTTCGAGCAACGAAACGAATGGCCGACTTTGATCCGCGTGGCTTACGAGCTGCTGGGTTGGATTCGGACGCAATTACCAGAACGGTGGATGTTTCAGTTGTGCGCGCTAGCAATAGTAGCACTTCTGGGCCTTATACCGTCCTTTCCGGCTTTGGCACTTATCGCCCACGACCGAAGAATATCGGGCGGCGATGATGTCAGAAAGAAAGGAAAGGTGGTTCGCATGACTCCGTTTGGAGCGATTCGACGGGCAGCGCTTATTTTCCTGCCAGCGTTGCTAATAAGCAGCATCATCACGCACTTCATCTTGGGGTGAAGTTCTCAGAATCTATAACCTGAACGAGGCCGGAACGCGCAAGCGATCCGGCCTCTTTTTTATAAAAAAAGCCCCGCAGGGCTTTTAAATGTTCAATGAAGAGTTTGTAACTACCGTCTTTCTAAAATTTCACAGAAACCAAGAATTTCCTGTTTTTGCACTTTTATTCTTAGGCTATCGACATCGTCATCTTCTTCTACCAATACTTTTCGTTGTAACACACTTTCTCCCGCATCAACTTCCGCCGTAATCCGGTGAATGGTCGCGCCCGTATATTTTTCTTCGTAGTCTAATACTTTTTGGTGGACTTCTGCGTCTTTAAGACCGGCAAATTTTGGTAAGAGTGAAGGGTGAACATTGAGCGTAATATCGCCAAATTGGTCACAGTAAATTTTGCTAAAGATTCGCATCCAACCAGCCAGTAACACCCATTCAGGTTTAAATTCTCTAACGAGGTTGGTAATTTCTCGGTCATAATCTTCACGTGAGTCACCATTTTCTGGCATCACTTCAATTTCATTGAAACCAATCGCTTTCGCTTTAACAAGAGCTCCAGAGTCTGGTTGATCAGTGATAAAGAGTTCAAATTCTACATTTGGAATTCGGCCTTTGGCTTTTGCGTCCGCTAAGCCTTGCAGAGTGCTTCCGTTTTTAGAAGCAAACACCGCAATTTTTTTCTTCTTTGGCGGTTTTGGTAACAAGTTTTTAGGAATTTGTTCAATGATCCGTTTTGCTTCAGCAACTATATCTTCACTTTTAATATCAGGTCGAACTTCAATATCGGCCGTAGCTCCGTAAATCCCTTTTCGTTGTTCCCAAGATTGATCAATTTCTTGATGTAATGGAATATCTGGATTTAAACGAGGGCGAGTCGTATCTTTGAGTAAATACTTTCGAACGTCTTTAAAATCAGGATTTAAGAAAACAAATTTCCCCGTCTTCTTAAGGTTCTGTAGATTTTTAGAATTTTCAATGGTTCCACCTCCACTCGCAATAATACCGGAAAAGTTTCGGCAAAAATCGTGAGAGACTTTTTGTTCCACCTCTCTAAATTGCTGCCAACCGTATTTTTCGGTGTAATCAGCGATAGACATGCCAACTACAAATTCAATTTCTGCGTCTAAATCGGCAAATGGTAAGTTAAGTTCTTGAGCAATAGCTCTTCCAAAAGTGGTCTTACCACTTCCGCGGTAACCAATGAGTACGATATTCTGATTCATCATGAGTGGGTGACTTTTAACGTATTTTGTTTAAAAAATCAAGTCTTAAGCCTTAAAGTGTGTGATTAACCCTACAGCGCCTTAGAGATTTTTTATTGATTTCTAGAATTAATAACGAAAAAACCGTGTTTTTCTGACACTGGTTTTAATTACTTTTTCTTTCAGGCGATTTCTGCGCTAAAATTGTCACAATGTTTATTAACAAGCGTTAAAAAGACCATGAAAAACTATTTATTTTTACTGACTTTACTTATCACCACAAACGCGTTTGCGGTGAATTTTACGGACGAAAACGAATTTCCTATTTGGGCGGAAGAAGCCATTGATATGGTAGGCGAGGCCGGTATTATGACGGGATACGGCGATGGCACATTTGGACATGAAGTAGCTTTAACTCGCGCCGAAGCGGTTACGCTCATTGCTCGAATTAAAGTAGATTACATTAATGATTATAATGGGATGCCTCGTTTTCCTGATGTAATTCAAGGCGCATGGTACGATGAAGCTATTGGGATTGCGGCTAATAATGGTTGGATACAAGGCCACGATGATGGTTATTTTTATCCAGGAAATACATTAACCCGGGCTGAATTTGCGGCCATGATGCAGCGGGCTTTTGATTTAGAACCAGAGGAAGACAATTTTTCGGCGGATGAATTTGCTGATGTAAACCCAAACCAATGGTTTACGGCCAGCGTTAGTGCCATGCTTGAGAATGACTTAATCAGAAATAAATTAAGCCTTAACTTTAGACCGGGGAAAGAAGTTTCAAGAGCCGAGGCGGCTTGGACTTTTGCTCAACTACTTAATAAGCCAGGTTTAACCGGCGAAGCAGGAGAAGCGGTATTCGATGCTACAAAACCGATTGATTCAAGACGAGTTGCTATTAAACCACGTGATTTTGATGCTAATGACCAAGGTTATGATTTGCTACGGGCAGCCATTCATGTTGATGGTACGGCTACCAGCCCTGAAGAACCAATTAAATTTGGTATGGATAGTGATTGGCAGCAATTGGGAAACATTCGTTTCACAAATACTTTTGATTACAGAGCTGATTTAGAAGCCTTTAGGGTTCGACTTAGACTGGATGCAAACGATATGGGACCAGAAGAAGGTTTTATGTTGAAATTTGAAGGACCAGAGATTGAAAAAGAAGCGATTGTTTACACGAATGGTGAATTAGCGGTGACGGGCTTGGGTTATAGTTTAGACCCAGAACAAGAAATCGTAGTTAAAGTTTCGATTAAAGCCAACACGGAAGAGTCTTTTTATTCTCGAATTGCGACCGGAAAAGTTTTCGTCATGGAGGCCTCTGGGCAAGCTTATAAACCATTTGTCAGCCAAAGCCGTGACCAAGATGTTCGGGTAGCGCCAGTTGAATATGGCGGACGAGATCTTTCAAGTTTTGAATTTGATCCGACCAGAACACCTTAATTTATGAATTAATTGTTTTTAAAAAAGCGCGTCTGATTTCGGACGCGTTTTTTTATAATGCGGGCATTTCTTTTAGAGAGCCTTGTCTCATGCAAGAATTTCCATATTCAGTTTTTCCTATGGCAATGTTTTCGTAGTGATCAATCATTTCTTGCTTAGCATTAAACTGATATAAAACTTTTAAACCCATTTGGTTGCACGCATGTTCACGTGACTGCTTTTCACAGAACGGCGAAAAGGGGAGTTTTTTTTCAAACTGTAAACCGTGGCACGCTTCATGAACCAAAACGCTGTGCGCGTACCCAGGCCCCTGTACGAAAGTATTCTCAAGCAAAGTAATTTCTTTAGTGCCAACTTTGCCTTCTTGGGCGTACCCCGCATAATTTCCACCCGGAATAAAATACGCAATCTTAATCTTATCAATGTGATCCCGTACCATTTCATATTCGTTTGGCATTTCTTTTTTTAAGTCTTTTAAAACGCCTCTGTAACGGGAGACTGAAAGAGGATCGGCTAATACAAAGATACCGTGTGGAGTGTAAAACCAATACACAAAGTAGATTAAGCCCAGTAAAATAAATCGGTCTCTCCACTTACTTCGAATGTAAGCTTGATGGTTCGCGGCTCTTTTAGCGGCCCGTCTTTCTTGCTTAGCTTTCGCCGAGCGGATCTCTAATGCTTGGGCTTCCCAAGGGGCTATGTAAGTCTTTGATAATTTAAGATTTCCGTCTTCGTTTTCAGACTCAGCGGTCTCTCCTGCGTCAGAAGGATTTATCTCTTGGTTAGGTTCAAGCTCATTGTGGTTGACCATAGAGGCTATTATACGCTTATTGAGCGTAAAAATAAAGCCTTAGATATTTTGATTATAGCCTATGACTCAGTACATTAAATCAGATGAATGATTTTAAAATTTTAGTGGCGGGGTCTTTAGCTTTCGATGTGATGTTTTCTATTCCAAATGATTTTAGGCAATCTATTCCGTTGAAGAATGGAACCATTGATCATTTGAATGCGACTTATGTCGCGAATCAAAAGAGTGAATACCCAGGTGGAACGGCGGGGAATATTGCAGCATGGCTCGGTGAAGTAGGCGGGACATCGTCTATTTTTTCAGCTTGGGGAACTGATTTAGAAACGAAAGGTTACCAAGCCAAATTAGAATCAAAAGGGCATGAATTAAAAGGTCGAATCGGTGGATTTACGGCCCATTGTTATAATGTTTCAGATCCATTACATCAACAGATTGTTATCTGGCAGCCAAATTTTTATGAAGCCAATAAAACACAATCCTTAAGTGAATTTTATAGCCCCGAGAAGCTGCAAAATTTCAAACAAGCTATTTTTTCAGCGGGGACGCCTGATTCTATTTTAAAGCATATGACTGAGTTTCGAGCGGCGAATAAAGAAGCACAAGTAATATTCGACCCAGGGCAGGTAAGTCCGTTTTTTACCGAAGAACAATTTAGAGCTTGTGTATCTTTGTCTGATATAATTATCGGAAATAGAGTTGAAGCCGAACATTTTGAAAGATACATGCATAATTTTTGGCCAGAAGCCGTAACACAAATTACTACTTTAGGAGCCGATGGCGTTTCTTATCAAGTCGGTAGAAATTCGGTTCGCAAAAATATTCCAGCGATTAATGCGACGAAAGTACTTGAAACTACTGGGGCAGGGGACGCCTTTAGAGCGGGTTTAATTTATGCATTAAGTCAGTCTCAAACCTTAGAAGAAGCCCTTAATTTAGGGAACACCCTTGGCGTTAAATCGGTTGAGTTGGACAGTCCTCAACCGGCCTAATAAATTCATGGACTCATTCGGATCTATGGCTTAAACTTAAAAATGATGAGATTAACAGTACTACTTTTGGCGGCCTTTCTTTTGACGGCTTGTGGGGGACAATCACAACCAGCGCTGCCACCTGAATTACAAGGTACGTCGCCGCTCAATAATTTACCGCCGGTTTTAGCCGATCCCTTAGCCGAATTTCCTTTGGAAACGGAGTCCCTTGAAACGCCACCCGAAGAAACAGCTGAAACCACGCCCGAAACGACTACGCCTGATGCGACCACTCCTGTAGTAGCGGGAAATTGTGAAGCCATTACACAAGATTTAGAAACGAGCTTTGCGGACATGAATTTTTGTGAAACCAACGATGATTGTTCAGTAGCGATTGGGAGCTGCCCCTTTGGATGTTATTTATTTCATAATTCAAAAATAGACTTTGCTGATTATCAACCAACTTTGGCCGCTTACCAAGAAAGTTGTAATCCATGTGAATACAAATGTGCAGCGGCTCCAAGAGTGACAGATAGACGTTGTATTGAAGGTCGATGTGTCGATACGAGATACCAAGAGTAAAAACGAGTTCGAGAAAACTTTTAAAAGTTTTGTTTATCGTTAGCCTGTTCGGCGATGAATGATTACAAAGTGGCTGACATAAAGCTGGCAAATTTTGGCCGGAAAGAAATCGAGATTGCAGAAACGGAAATGCCTGGATTAATGGCGATTCGTGAAGAGTTTAAATCAGCGCAGCCACTTAAAGGGGCTCGGATTGCGGGTTGTATTCATATGACAATCCAAACGGCCGTTTTAATTGAAACCCTGGTTGAGTTAGGGGCTGATGTGCGTTGGAGTAGTTGTAATATTTTTTCGACCCAAGATCACGCGGCCGCTGCAATCGCTGCGAGTGGGATTCCTGTTTTTGCCTGGAAAGGAGAGACCGAAGAAGAATATTGGGATTGTGTTGAAAAAACGATCCACGGGCCAGATGGTTGGGTGCCAAACATGATTTTAGATGATGGCGGTGACTTAACCGTTTTGATGCACGAAAAATACCCAGAGTTGCTCAATGATATTCGAGGTGTTTCTGAAGAAACCACTACCGGCGTGCACCGATTATACCAAATGATGAAAGCCGGAACGCTTAAAATTCCAGCCATTAATGTCAATGATGCGGTTACTAAATCTAAGTTTGATAATCTTTATGGATGTCGTGAAAGTTTAGTGGACGCAATTAAGCGCGCCACCGATGTTATGATTTCTGGGAAAGTGGCCGTTGTGGCTGGTTTTGGAGATGTTGGAAAAGGTACCGCGCAAAGTTTAAGAAATAATGGTGCTCGGGTAATTGTGACCGAGATTGACCCCATTTGCGCCTTGCAGGCAAGCATGGAAGGTTATGAGGTTACCACTATGGATAAAGCCATCTTAGAAGCCGATATTGTGGTGACGGCCACCGGTTGTTGTAACGTGGTTACTCGTGCGCACATGGAAGTTATGAAACATAATGCCATCGTTTGTAACGTAGGGCACTTTGATTCAGAAATTGATATCGCTGGAATTAGAAATTGCGATTGGGATGAAATTAAACCACAAGTACACCATGTTACTTTTCCAAACGGAAAAAAATTAATCGTTTTGGCTGAAGGAAGATTAGTAAATCTTGGTTGTGCCACCGGACACCCAAGTTTTGTGATGTCTTGTAGCTTTGCCAATCAAACTTTGGCCCAAATAGAACTTTGGCAAAAGCACGAACAATACCCAGTTGGGGTTTACACACTGCCAAAACACTTAGACGAAAAAGTTGCCGCGCTTCATCTACCAAAACTGGGTATTACTTTAGAAAAGCTCACTAAAGAGCAATCTGATTATTTAGGACTGAGCAAAGAAGGGCCGTTTAAACCAGATCATTATCGGTATTAAATCTATTACTTATTAGTTTTTTGACATAAATATGTAATTTGTTATTTATACTTAGATGAAAATTAATAATTCAAAATTTCAGGTTCCAGAAAATTATACAAAAGTAGATTTTAATTCTGTGTATCCTGTCCAAGAGACCAAAACTGAAAATCTTAGCGAGGCTATACGTTTTAAGATCGAAGCGCTTGTAGAGTCTTCTTCCGCCCTTGAAGGAGCTATGTGGGAGCTAGTTTTTGCAAAAAGTAAGTTAACCGACAAACAGCTCGAATCTTTTGGCTTATTAATCAGACAAGCTCAAAAGAGCGGTCGATTAAAAGATTTGATTCAAAAGCTTGAGGAAGGCAAAGACTTTTCTGGTTTAAAATATCAGAATTACCAAAGTGTGTCGCATCGTTTAAATTTCCTTGGTACCGATGAAGAGGGGGCCTTTGAAAATTCCTCAGAAATTCAAAATTTGAGATCAGCGATGGAAGTCGTAAAGAAAGCAGCTGTTAGCGTTGAAGTTACTGAGAGTCCCGCTACAAGGCAATTAATGAGACAATTAGTAGATATCGAATCGTTTTTAGAATTAAAATATGGAAATCCTGCTCAGGGAATTATCAATGCTGAGAGAGCACGAGTTATAGAAGGCTATTTGGGGGATAAATTTGCTAAACTCTTCAGACTTTTAGAATTAATGAAAGAGAGTGAAACTATGACTAAAGCGGCTTAAATTCACTTTGACAAAACCTATAAAACGCCTAAATTCGGGCAGAATTAATTTAAAATAATTAAACATGGCAACTAAGAAAGCCGGTGGTAGTACCAAGAATGGTAGAGATTCAAACGCTAAACGACGAGGCGTCAAACGTTTCGGTTCAGAAACCGTTAATGCAGGTGAAATTATTATTCGTCAAAAAGGAACTAAATTCCGTCCTGGTAACGGGGTAGATATGGGGAAAGATTTTACAATCTACGCTAAAGTTGCGGGTCAAGTAAGCTTTACTGAACAATCAGTCATTCGATTTGATGGTCGACGATACGAACGAAAATTTGTACACGTTTCGTAGTTTTAAATTATCTAATTAACACTAACTAAACCAGTCGCAAGACTGGTTTTTTGTTTATTTGTTTAGTCTATGGTAAAATTCAAAGATTATTCTTTCTATGTTTGATTATTTCTTAACAATTTTCGGCTGGTTTCTTTCTCCAAATTTTTGGTTGATCGCCTTTGTGTCACAAATTGTTTTTCAATTTTTGTTGGCTAGAAAGTTAAGACATTCACAGGCTTGGTTTGCTTTAGTGCCAATTCTTAATTTGGTGCAGTGGTTTCAAATGGGAAGAGTGAGGGCTCGCCATCTTTTGTGGGTATTACTCCCATTTGTGGGCGTATTAATCTTTATCTATAAGTGGTTTGTAGCGACGATTAAAATTTGTGATAGATGTGGCGAAAGAGGGAGCTTTAGTATTTTATTAATGTTGCCAATTGTGCGTGCATTCGCTTTATTGAGACTTAATTTTAAAAAAGGTTTTTGGGTGAAAACAAAAACTGAGAAAATACTGATCGAAAAAATTATTGGTGGTCTAGAAAGTAACCACACTCTTGTAATACTGCGAAAATTTGCTCGAGAGCATGGGATTCCTTCTGAGGAGTTTGACCCAGCGGCCGATAAAGCCATCACTATTAAGGAAGGCCGCTTAAAGGTTTCCCATGAAAAATATGCGGTGCCTCAATTTATAAGTTGGATGGCGCTACTCGTGTTTATTATTTTTAATATTTTACTGACGACCGTAGCAATAACAAAAGGTTTTGGTGCTTTGTTTAATGGCCTGGGAAGCGCTATCGAAACTTCTTTAGAAGATATGAGAGTTCCAGATACGGCGAATGAAATTGAAAAATCAGATTTAAGCTTATTTTGGTTTGAACCAAATGTTACGAGCTATCGGCTCGAATCTGAGGGGAATTATTTGGTAACTGGGATGGGAACCATTTTTAAAGGAGGGGTTAGCCTGGGAGCTGAAATAGAAATGTATGATGAAGAACTAAATTTATTGGGCACAGGCGTGGTTTCTTTAATCAGCCCAAGAGAGAAAGCGAACAAAGCCTCAGGCCAAAAAGTTGTTACGGCCGGAGCGAATGATTTTTTAGACCTCCAGGTTACAACCCAAAGCGAAATTATGGGGGTTCGATATATGGCTTATGGAAGTCAGCAAAAGTCTAAAAATGATGCAGCAGAAAGTTTAATTAATACAAATCCTGTTTTTAGCACTCAAAGAAATTCGATCAACGGCAATAGTGCAATGGCAGAAGGAGCGGTTCTTTTTTCGGATTTAACCACTAAAGATAAATTATATGTTTTTAACAGAGATTTTGAGATTGTTAACGCGGCAAAAATAAAAAAAATGACTTTGTTGAATTCTGAAGAATCCATTACTGAGGCAGCCGTAAATGACAATGTGGTACTTGAGCTAGAATTAGCGAAAGATGATGGAGGCACTATTAGCTATATTTCAACTCTGCAAAATTTAGATTTTCTAAAATCTTATTTAAGGTAATAACCGAAACAACATGTTAGAACTTGCTCTTGCTTTAAAATCTTTAATTTTCTCCCCTTGGGTTTGCAGTTTTTATTTTATCGCGTGGGGTGTGATTCAATTTTATATGGCCCAAAAATTACATCACCATAGGGCCTGGTTTGCGTTTATTCCTGGGCTACAACAAGTGCAATGGTTTCAAATGGGGCATGTCTCTGTTTGGTTCTTGCTCGCCTTAGTTCCGTTTATATTGCTGTGGTTTGTTCCGGTTATTGGGCCGACTAATCTTCAGATAGTTATTATTACAATTAAGGCTTTGCTGGGCGCACAACTAGTTTTAATTTTATTGGTTATATGGTTTAAAGCGACCTTACACATTGTGGCTCGAGCTGGGGAACGACCGACTTATAGTGTTTGGTTTTTGCTCCCAATTGTAAATTTTATAGCTTTAGCCAGAATCGCTTTTAGAAAGACTTATTGGTTGAAAGACAAAAACGAAATTACGGTTGTAAATAAAATTATTGAAGGCTTAGAAGGGGATAAAACAGTAGCGAGCTTAAAAAAATATTTAGATGGGCATGGTTATAATGCCCAGCAATTTGAAGTTTTAGCCGACAAAGCCCTCACAATTGAAATTAATGATTTAGAAGCCAGTTACACTAAGTACGCTATTCCCTTCTATTTAAATCTAATAGGGATCGCTTTTATAGGGCTTTTTGCAGGAGTCATGACTAACACTCTTTTGCAAAACTATGCGGTGTTTTTTAGCTCGTCAGCAGCGCCGGTTCCAACCATTGAGACTCAAGTTCAGAGCAATAAAGATGGAAAATTAGAAGCGCCTAGAGTCCAAGTAAAAAAAGTGGAGGAAAAAATTGTGGGGGCACCAAAAGAGTTTGTCTTTCTAATGAGTGTGAAAGACTTTAAACCGAAGAATGAAAATATGGTCTTTGAAGGGGCTCTGCAATCAGGGACTTCGATTAGTCGTTCGGCAAAAACGTTTTACCTTCTCGATAAAAATTTCAAATTACTCGATTCAGTCAATGTGAATTCTGTGTCTGGATTATTTGGTCAGTTTAGCGTTGAAGTACAAAACATAGTTGATCCAGAATTAGTATCTTATATTGCCGAAACTCAAACCTTAAGATCTTTAAATAATCTCGATCAATCTGAAGACAGCCAAGTTAAAGGAGTGCCTTTTATCGTAATTACCAATAACGATGGGGATTCAAAATCTCAGAACCGAGAAGTCTTGGTAAATATAAAGCGTGACCAGCTGCGCAAGTCTGATAATTTATATGTTTACAATAAGTCATTAAAATTAGTTAACGCCGCTGAAATCATATACTTAATTGATCCATCAAGAAATTCGCTCGATTCGCTTAAGCCAACAAATGGCGCTGAATTAGTGCTCGAATTTGCTCGAGAGTTTACAGGGCAAGAGTTGTATTTGAGCACTCTAAAAGATCTCGCACCTCTCAAAGATTATATTGAGATTCTCAATTTGTGATAGACTGTGAGAAATGTCTAAAAATTTAGCTTTTGGGTTGATCGCTGATGGGAACCGTCGCTGGGCTAAAGCTGAGGGTTTGCCAGTGGCTCAAGGTCATAAAACTGGTTTTGCTGTGGTGAAAGACGTTGTGCTGCCAACTCTTTACGATCATTCAGATTGGAGCACTCTGGTGGTGTACGGCTTTTCGACTGAAAACTGGAAACGTTCCCCCAAAGAAGTGGCGGACTTGATGAAACTCTATTTGCAGATGGCGGAAGAATGGCCAGCAGATATTAGAGCTAAAGATATTAAATTTATTCATGCCGGAAGAAAAGACCGCTTGCCGGCCAAGTTACTTAAAAAGTTGAGCGACCTGCAAGAAGAAACAAAATCTAATAAAAAATTCACGTTGGTTTTGTGTTTGGATTATGGAAGCCAAGATGAAATAAGCCGGGCTGTTGAACAAGGGGGGAGTGCTTTTGAAAAGCATTTAGAGGTACCACCACTCGATTTAATCTTGCGTACCGGGGGAGAACAACGTTTGAGTAATTTTTGCTTGTGGCAGGCCGCTTATGCTGAGTTGAATTTTCACGACAAAAAACTGCCGGCTTTAACCCATTCCGATATGGAGACCATCTTAAGTGAGTTTACCCAGCGTCAACGACGAAAAGGAAAGTAGCTACAAAAGATTTGTTTTAAGTGTTTTGCCCGTCGGGATTTCAATTGGTTCAAAGCTATAAAGAGTGGAACCAGAGCCGCAAATATTGATTTTGCTTTTTAGATATTCAGGAATTATTTTTGAGTAATTATTTTGTTCAAAAAGTTGATTAAACGTGTTGTTAGCCTCTTTTAGATTTTGGCTCTTTATTAGTTTTTGTGTCTGGCTTTGCGAGAAATCTTTTAGGAGTGTATAAGCTTCTTTGGTTGGTTGTTTGAAATCGGGGAAGTGTAAATAAACTTTGGTGCCAGAAAAATCAAAGTCCAGCGAAGTTATAACCTCGCCATAATGGGTGCCCAGAGCGCAAGGTGCATCTTGCATGAAAAAGGGGATATCTTTTCCCAGCTGGCCGAGTTGGGCAATAAGGCTTGTTGGAACTTCACCTAGTTTAAACAGCTGAAAGTACGCTTTTACAAAGCTGGCCGCATTTGAGCTGCCGCCACCTAAACCCGCGCCAGTCGGTATTTTTTTATCAACGAGTACTTTTACGCCTTGTGGATTTTCTATTAACTGCCAGGCTTTATAAATAAAATTTTGCGGAGTAGGGCAGTCAAAATTTCCTTCAAGTTTAAATTCATCGGCTCTTTCAATTCTGAGGGTATCTCCCCAATCGAGCTTGTGGTAAACTGTTTCTAGTTCGTGAAAATTAGCGCCTGATTTTTTAGGAAATACATCAAGGGTTAAATTGACTTTAGCGGGCGAGAATACTTCAATCATGCTTTAAGCGTTACCAGCACAAAGCTTCTGATGCCGAATCCTTTACCGACTTCACTCAAGCCCTCACCCGTCGTGTAAGTCAGCCCAATGCACTGAGGTGAAATATCTAAAAGCTCGGCTAAATGATTTACCAGCTTTTCATGATGGGGCGCAATTTTAGGTTGCGATCCTTCAAGCGAAACCAATACTTGTTGAACTTTTAGCTCATGGTTTTGATTCGCCAAATGTGCCTGCGTTGCTTTTAGATAAGTGGTGGAATTTGTTTCTCCAGCGGCACAAATGGGGGCCGCGATTGGGTCGAAAGTTTTGTCGCCAAAAGCCGACAGCAAGGCGTTGCACAAAGCATGCAAAATAACATCGCCATCAGAATTTCCATCGGAGCTTAAATGGTTTTCACTCATATCAATGCCCGCTAGCCGCAATGGTTTTAGTGGGTCAAAAAGTTTGGCAAACCGGTGGCTGTCTTCCCCTAAGCCAATTTTAAAGTTTGTATTCGTTTCGAAATCTGAAGCAAAAGTGATTTTGGTGTTATTTGGCTGACATTCAAACACATGAATCGGTTGATTGAGAAGCGAGAGCAGTTCGGCTTCATCTTTTGGTTCTGAAAAATGCATCCCGGGATCCGCTATTTCCCATTTCTTAGATCCCGAACTCTTTTGTGACCAAATCTGTAAGGCCTGATTAAAATTTTCTAAGGTTGATATTTGTGGAGTTTGTGTTTCAAATATTTGTTCACGATCTAAAAATTTATTCACTATTCCGTTTTCTTTAACTTGCTTGATTGAGTTCGGTGTAAAAAAACCAAAAATCAAATTTGTTTTATTTTCGGCTTGTTTGAGTCCCATTTCAAGGTCTGAAATCGTTAAAAATGGATTGGCCGCGTTATGCACAATAATACGGACCTCATCCTCATAAAATTTTTTGCAGTGCTCAAGGCCAGCTTTAACAGACTCGAATCGACTGCTGCCTCCAGTAATAGAACCTCTGATTTTACCCGTATTTGGAACCGGCTTTCCGACAATCCAAATATCATCAATCGATGTTGCGGTCTGAAAGGTTTGCAGGCACGTTGCTAAAACATTCTTTTGGTGAAGCTCTTTTAATAGTTTATCAAACCCGCAACGGCTTGAGTTTCCGGCTGCCATAATCAAAGCCACGTTTCTCATAGGGTTTTCTTATAGCAAAGCTTGGGCGGCCACGCGAGCCTGTTTATCGGTTTGATATATATCGGCTAAGTTTTGATCGGTTTTAATTGTGGTTTTATCAACCACCGCTTCAATAATTTCGAAAATACGGCTAAAGGTTATATCTCCGTCAATAAAAGCGTTGCGCGCGACTTCATTGGCCGCATTAAAGACGGTCGGTAGATTTTTCATTTCTTTGGCGCAATGCTCCATGACGGCCAAGGTTTTAAAGGTATTTTTATCTGGGGCTCGAAAGCTTAAATCAAGCTGGGTGAAATCGGGCGTTTCCAGTTTATAATTCTCTCGATTCGGATAGTTGAGCGCATAGGCAATCGGAAGTTCCATGCTTGGCGGTGAGAGCTGTGCCACGATTGAGCTATCGGCAAATTGAACCATAGAGTGCACCACCGATTGAGGATGAACCACAATTTCAATTTGTTTAGGGGAAGCCGAAAACAAATGCATCGCTTCAAAAAATTCTAAACACTTGTTGGCCAGCGTAGCAGAATCAATAGTAATTGCCGCGCCCATATCCCAGTTAGGGTGTTTTAGTGCTTGGGCTTTCGTTACCTGGCTTAGATCTGTTTCGCCAAAAAACGGTCCACCAGAGCAAGTGAGATAAATCTTTGAAAAATCTTTAAGAGATTGGTCGTCGTTGGCAAGGCACTGCCAAATGGCTGAGTGCTCGGAATCAACAGGGTAAATTGGCGCGCGTCGTTCTCGGGCCAGTTTCATCACTAAATCGCCAGCGGCCACTAAGCTTTCTTTATTGGCTAAAGCCAGCGGAATTTCAAGTTGCAGTGTGGCTAAAGTGTAAGGCAGACCCTCAAAACCACTGACAGCGTTTAGAACAATATCCGGCTGACACTGCTGAATAAAAGTAGTGATAGATCCAATATCAGCTCCGTTTTTAGTGTTCAGTATATGTTTTATATTCAACGCGGGAGCGGCTTTTTCTAAATCGCTAAACCGGGCGCCAGCGCTAGCGCCCACAATAGTAAATTTATCGCGATTAGCTTGTATAAGTTTAACCGTTGATTGCCCAATAGAGCCACTAGCGCCAAAGATTAGAATTTTTCTCATGTAAATTTATCTTTAATATAGGTCTTCAAAATCTGAATAAACTGATTTTCAATATCTTCGCCTTTCAGCCAAACACTGAGTTTGCCGTCAATGTAAACTGGAGCTTGGGCTTTTTCCATTTTACCTGGGAGTGATATCGCTATGTCTGCGTTTTTACTTTCCCCAGGGCCATTTACGACGCAGCCCATGACCGCTATGTTTAAGTTTTCAACGCCAGGAAATTTTTTTTTCCAAACCTCTAATTCTTGATCAATTAAATTGTTCACTCGTAGCGCTAGATCTTGAAAAAAAGTACTCGTTGTTCTTCCACAACCAGGGCAGGAAACTACTTTTGGCCGATACCGAGTTAAATCTAAGCTTTGTAAAATGTGCTTACAAACTTCCACTTCTTCGCTGCGGGGCACGTTTTTATTGGGGGTAAGTGAAACTCTAATCGTGTCACCGATATTTTGTTTCAGTAAAATGCCTAGGGCGATAGAACTTTGCACTACGCCTTGTAATCCACTGCCGGCTTCAGTTAAGCCCAGATGTAAACAGTAGTCACTTTGCCCAGCCACCGCTTCATACGCGGCCACAACCTGATTCACTTCCGAAATTTTTACCGACACCACAATTTGATTCTTTTTTAAGCCATAGGTTTCCGCTAGTTTGGCAGAATTAAGCGCTGATTTTACCATCGCCTTAATAAAAATGTCAGTGGCACTTAAAGGGGTTGGGGACTGCGCATTAAGTTCCATTAGATCATCTAAAACCTTTTGATCTAAGCTGCCACCATTAACCCCAATCCGAACTGTTTTTTGGTTCTGAACCGCGATTTCCACCATTTCTTTAAAGTTGGTGTCATCGGCATTTCCTGGATTTATCCGATATTTATCCAAAGCTTTCGCACACTCCGGCACCGCTTTTAACAGTTTGTTCCCGTTAAAATGAAAATCACCTACAAAGGCTACCTCCGTTTCTAAAGCGGCTCTAACCTGATGAATAATTTCAGGAACCGCCTTAGCGGCGGCTTTATCATTAACCGTCATCCGAATTACCTGTGCGCCCGCTTGAGCGAGTTCAAGCGCTTGCGCTACGCTAGCCTTCACATCACTCGTGTCTGTGTTCGTCATTGATTGAATCACAATCGGGTTATCGCTCCCCATTTTGATGGGACCAATAATTACCTCGGGTGAGCAGCGTTTTAAGCTCATGTTCTTAATTCTAAGGGTAAGGGGAAAGACAAGCCTGACTCGTCTTTAGTGAGTACAATTTCAACTTTAAGATTGGGGTTTATGGCTTTGGCTTTTTCAATAACCGGCATCACTAAACTGTCTGGCACTGAAGCCCCAGAAGTTAAACCGACTGATTTGTGATCAAAAATATTGTTCGGAATTTCTTCGGCCGTATCAAAAAGCTGCGAATCAACGCCGTTTTTATTGGCCGTTACCACCATTTTGTTTGAGTTTGAAGAATTTTCAGATCCAATCACAATAATGTAATCACAGGTTTGGCTTAACACTTTGACTGCATCTTGGCGGTTTTGTGTGGCATAACATAAATCACCGGGTTCGCGCAGGTGTGGAATTTTGTATTTAAGTAAGTCTGATAGTCGTTTTGTGTCGTCTACCGAGAGGGTTGTTTGACTGAGCACCACTATTTTTTCGGTTTCATCAAAATCTAAGTCTAAAATGTCGGCTTCATTTTCAATCAAGGTCATCGGCGCGACATCCATTACTCCAATTGATTCTTGGTGCTCGGCTTGGCCAATGTAAAAAATTTTATAGCCATCGGTGTGAAATTTTTGGGCTTCCCAATGAACTTTGGTGACGAGCGGACAAGTCGCATCAATAATTTGAATGCCCCTGGCTTCGACTTTTTTTCTAAACCCAGGCGCCGTACCGTGAGCCGATAAAATAAAAACAGCGTCTTCTGGAATGGCCTCCACGTCATCAGAGAAAATAACGCCCCGACTGCGAAAAGATTCAACCACACTTCGGTTATGGACAATCTCATGATTCACCCAAACGGGGCGATCATATTTTTTCAAAGCTAAATCAACAATGGCAATGGCTCGTTCAACACCAGCGCAAAATCCACGAGGTTGAGCCAAGTACAACGTTTCTATCATGCCTTTAGGTTACGAAGTTTCGCCTAAAAAACTAAGCATTACGTTTCTTTCTCGGGCGTGATCGAGTTCGATCATTAAAATTTGCTGCCAACGGCCCAGTTGCATTTCGCCATTTACGACTGGAATTGTTTCAGACGCCGTTCCAATCAGCATTTGTGAAACGTGTGAATGACCATTTAAACATTCTTCCTTTGAAATAGGACAGAGTGTTTTTGGGTCACGAGATTCTAAATCGTTGTGTTGGTAACCAGCATCACTTGGCGGACAAATTTCTTCACTTAAAACCCGTTTGATATCGGCGAAAAATCCGGCTTCGTCTTCATTAATTTTTATCGCGACCGTCGTATGCTGAACATATACGTTTACCAGTCCTGACGTGGCTTTAATCTCTTTCAAAAAATCTTCTACTAACGAAGTAATGTTTTCAATCTGAAAAAATTCTTTGGTCTGAAAGGTTAAAATTTTAGTGTGCATGCAGGCTCAAGGTCTAAATCACCGCCGATCGTAAGTAAAACCCTGGCAGGGTCAAGTATGGCTTGTGTTTTGATTGCCAAAAACAATCAATTTGGCACACTACCACTTGATGGCTGAAAACGCACCAGACGGCTTAGATGGATTGATGATGGGCAATGTCTCGGAAGAGGCAGGGGAGTCGAGTGAACAGATTCAGGCCCGAATTGCGGCCGCAACCGCTAAAGTGCAACAGATTAAAAAGGATGAAGCCGCGGCTCATGATTTTGATGAACATTTAGCCAAGCTGATTCAAGACTTAAGCCCGCAACAGTTGAATTTTGTGATTTTTATGATTGATCACGAAGTGCCCAGTTTAACCATTTTAGCCTTTCTTTCGATTGTCAATAACCAAGCCGGCCAGGTTTGTTACATGGCTTTTGAAAAAGATATTAAACAACGAGCCGATATTTCAGCCGCTGGTCTGCCAGCCGAAGCCGAAAATAAGGTTTCGTATTGGTGGACGTTTATTTACGCCGCCGATCATACTTCTAAAACCAGTCGTTTAAAAGAACTGCGAGAGAAAGAAGAATTTGTGAAAGGCTTGTCACGGTATTCGGTGATTTTTTTACACCAATTTCTGCAGACTTTAAAGCTCGATGAGTTTTCTGATGAGCAGTTAAAGAAGATTTTACAGCGCTACCAAAAAGGTTTATTTGCTTAATTTAATAAATATTTTATTAATATTAAGTAATTTATCGTTATCTATGACCATAAAAGGGCTTGAACTTCGAACGACTATAGAGACTGTTTTGGCCTGTGATGACGCACAGGTTTACCCTATAGAAACTGATTTTGAGGGCGATTGGTATTGGCTTAGTTCTCGGGGAAGTGTGATTAAGGGCTGTGAAAAAATATTCATAAGCCCTTTAGCAGATAGGGTTTCCAGTTTTAAAAAGAAAATTGAAATTATCGTTTCGGCACAGGATTTAGCTTTAGCCTACCCAGAAATAGATTTTTCATGTTCTGCTACAGGCGTTTCAGAACTCTGGAAACGAGGGCTCTAGATTTATAAGATACTAAAATCTACCTCCAAAATTCGATCGTCTTCACAAGCCGTGATTACAAACTTGAATTTGGCATCGCGGCTTTTTAGTTCAATCACTTCACCTGCTTCTGGGAATTTCTCCAGCTTTTCTAAAATAAATAAGCCAATCGATTTGTTTTCGTCTTCTAATTCCCACGGCCAGAACTCAGGCGTGTCACCATTTAGTTTTTCTTTCACAAAGTCTTCAAGTTGTTCGAGTTCGGTTTCACTGCTAGCCGTAAAAGTGGATTTGCCGCTCTGTCGAATCTGCAGTCTTTCCTCGTCTTGTTCATCATGAATTTCTCCAAAGATTTCTTCAAGAACGTCTTCTAGGGTGATCAGTCCAACTAATCCTCCATGTTCATCATATACTAAAGCCATGTGGGTTTGTTCGGTTTGAAACTCGTTTAAAAGTTTATCAATTTTCATCGTCACTGGAATTTTGTAGGGCTTGTTAAGACGCATGTTGGCGACTTTAAGCTTTGAAAATTCTGGTTCTGAAATTTTTTCTATAATGCCGTGGATCGTTAAGATTCCAGTAATTTGTTCAAGTTCTTCGTGATAAACTGGAATTCTTGAAAATTTTTCTTCACGAATTTCAGTTAAAGCCTCTTCGATATCCATGGCGTCTTCAAACGCAAAAATCTTAGAACGCGGTGTCATTACATTTTCCACCGTGTGTTCCCCAAACTCTAAAATCTTTTCGACCCATTCTTTTTCGTCGATATCAATTTTTCCCTCCAGTTGTGAAAGTTCTAAAGCGGCTTTAAGTTCATCTTCGGTTAAACCATGTTTGGTTTCTTCATTCCCAGACACCTGTTTAACAAATTTTGAAAGCGGAATCACAATCGGGCTTAACACAATTTGCATGACGCTCAGAAACGGAGTCACCCAAAGTGAAAATTTAACGGCGTGTTTATGAGCCAAGCTTTTGGGGGTTATTTCTCCAAACAGCAAAAGCAGAAAAGTCATAACTCCAGTCACAATCCCAATAACAATGGCCTGATTAATACCAAGGCCAGAGGTTTCGGCAAAGCTAGTAGCCATAACGGTGGCTAAAGCTGAAGACGAAACGTTCACTACGTTATTACCAATTAAAATAGTAACCAGTAGTTTTTGTGGATCGGCCTTTAACCCTTCTAAACGGATAACTCTTTGCCGATCTTTCTTTTTATGGGTTTGTTTTTTTAGGGCAGAAATTTTTTCTGGCCCCATGCTAAACAAGGCAATCTCGGCTCCAGAAAAAAAGCCAGAAAGCAACAGCAGCACCAAAAGTAGTAAAAATTCACCGGTCATTATTTAGAGGGGTGAAAAAATAAAATTGTCTGGGGAGGCTGGTCGGGTTCGTCGATCATTGAAATAAGTTAAGTTCTTACCGAAAGAGTGTAAGTCGAAAGTTTTATTCGTCAAAGTAAATCTGACCTTCAAACCTAGATCGTATATAGCTTAATCAGCATTTTTATGAAAATATAAAATGCCCCCATTATAAAAAAGTATCGAATTATTTTGTAGCGCTGTTTTTATAAGTGTAGAATTTTAACAACATGAAAGTAGTTATTCCTCAGTCCGAACTTTTAGAGAGCTTAAAAACCGTTTCTCGAGCGGTTTCTGGTCAAAACACCCTGCCCGTTTTAGGTAATATTTTGATTAAAGCCGAAGGCAAAAAATTGCACTTTGCGGCCACAAATCTGGAAATCTCTATTTCAAACGCAATTGAAGCGGATATTAAAAACGAAGGATCAATTACGGTTCCAGCTAAAATTTTAACGTCGTACACTTCTTTACTGGGGAAAAGTGAAGACATTGAACTTAAAATCGCGGACGGAACGGCTTTAGAATTAAATTCTAAAACTTCAAAAACAAAGATTAAAGGTATCTCTGCGGATGAATTCCCTCAAGTTTCTCGGGTAGAAGGTGGTACTAGACTCGTTCTCACTGGCGATCAGTTTCGCGACGCGGTGCATCAAGTAGCCTTCGCGGCCCAAGAAAATGCCTCTCGACCAATTTTGGCCGGGGTGTTTTTAGTGGCTAAAGGCAAAGAGTTAAAAATTGTAGCGACTGATTCTTACCGGTTATCTGAGAAAAAAATTACTTTAGAGAAAGAAGTAGGCGACGTAAGTTGTGTGGTACCAGTGCGCGCTTTCTTAGAAGCCGATCGATTGATGAACGGCCAAGATAAAATCGTTATTACTGTCGCTGAGAACCAAGTGATGTTCGCGGTAGGGAACACCGAACTTGTTTCTCGATTGATCGAAGGGCAATTCCCTCCGTACGAACAAATCCTCCCAAAATCTCACCAAACGACTATTGAAGTAAGCCGTGAAGAATTGGCTTTAGCGGTGCGACGAGTTTCTATCTTCGCTAAGGAGAATAACCAACACATGAAGTTGGAATTCTTAAACGATGGCACGATGAGCGTTTCAACAGACGCGACTCAAATCGGTGAAGAAAAAACGACCATCGACGTTAAAATTGATGGAGCGACCAATGTTATCGCTCTTAATGCCGATTACGTTCTTGATGTGTTAGGCGCCCTAACCGGCGACGACAAAATTATGATTGAAGTCGAGGGGAAAATGAACCCAGCGGTTTTCAAACGCATTAAACATCAAGACTTTGTGCATTTGATTATGCCTTTGAAGGTGTAAACACCAAGGGATTGTATTTTTTTATTTTTGTGTTAAAATATAATAATGCAAAAAAACAAAGTCAGCGAGCTTTTATCAAAATTAGAAAAAATTGAGTGGGTGTTTTTCTTTACAGCCAATGGCAATCAATTAGCTCTCGATTGGCAAAGAGAGTTTAAATATTACAACTACAATGGTGATATTAAGAGTTTCCACGTAGATTTTTATTATGAAGACGAAACTGGAGCCATAAAAGTGGCGATTGAGTGCGACGATAGTTCGCATAAAAATCGTCAAGTTGAGGATAAATTAAGAGATGATACGTTGAAGATGCAGGGCATTAAAGTTTTTAGATTCAACACAAAAGACATTACGTGGAATTGTTTAAAATGTGTGAATGAAGTAAAAGCTTATATTTTTAGCCAAAAAGAAATTTTACAACGTGCATCATTTACACGTAAATTTGATGAGACTGATGGTGGTCAAATTAAAATCAGAATTAGTTAAAAACTGAGGCCTGAATATATCTTTATCTTGCCAAAGACTATTTTTTGCTTACAACCACTTCAGCGAAACCTATGTTTAGATTTTTCTCGTGTTCGCCTATTGGCCGTTGAGGCCTTTTATTCTGAATGAAGCCCGACGGCTTCAGTTTTTGTTGTATGAATATCGCTAAGACGATGAACCAGCTGCCGTTTAAACTTTCTTTAGCTGAAGAGCTTAAGCATTTGGAGGAACACAAAAATCTAACGTTAGTGAATGTGGGGAACACCACGGCCAAAAGTTATTTGTTGGCAGAGATTTTAAATGCGACCCCTTTTCAAAATATATTCTGGGGTACAGAAGATGAAAAGGCCGATCAATTGCGGCCTTGTACTGAACTCTGGTTTGGCGACCAAGTGTTTACCATACCCGCTAAATTCACCTTTCGGCATTTTTATGAGTTAGTGAATCACTTAAATACGCCAACGCCAACGTTGTTTTTATTTGAAGATTTGGCTGAATTTTTAAAACAAAAACTACCAACCGTTAAAGACTTAGCCGGGCTTACGGTGCATTTGCACAGCGGGAAAAGTATTAAAATTTATGAAGTCTTTGAGCGCCTTGAGCGCATGGGTTACAGTCCGGCAGAAGACAAACAACTGCAGCCAGGGCAGTTTTTAAGAACGGGCGAAAATTTATTTATTTACCCTTTAAACGAAAACCAAGCGTATCGAGTTGAGTTGTTTGGGGATGAAATTGAAAAAATTGAAGGTTGGGATCCTTTAAAAGCCAAAGCCATTGGCAAGGCTTTGAAAACTTTAGCCATCAGCCCCGTTGAGTTTGAAAATAAAGATTTGAACGGCACAATTATTGATTGGCTCAATCAAGGAGATGATACGTTATTTGTATCCGATGATTTAGATAAAGCTATTTGCCCAACAGGCAGTTTCCCAAAAATCCGTTTCACCACCTTTCCAGAAAACGATGAAAAATTCTTTCACCTAAATTTCTTTTCAGTTTTACCATTTTACACCATTCCCGATTTTATTGTGGACGTGAAAGAACGTTTACGACGTGATTTTAATATTGTTATTTTAACGAAGAAATTTGATGAAGTGGTTGGGATTTGCCGTGAGAATGAGTTGATGTTTACCGAAGATATCACTGAGATCGCGCAATCAACCGTTAATATTATTAACACCGATAAACACGGGTTTGTACCGCATTCGTTTCAGAACAACGAACGCAAAATGCTGCTGTTAACCGATCGTGAAATTTTTCAGTTTAAGCGTAGCTCTCGGGCTAAAAAAGCGATTTCAGGCATGAATTTTGATCTGATAAACTCTTTGAAAGCCGGGGATTATGTCGTGCATTTAGATCATGGAATTGCCGTGTTTGAAGGTATGGTGCACCGAGAAATTAATGAAAGTGCGCGTGAGTATTTAAAACTTAAATACGCTGGTAGTGACCGTTTGTTTGTACCGGTAGAGTCAGCGGAAAAAGTTTCAAAATACGTAGGAGATGAAGATCCAAAACTCACCAAGCTGGGGGGCGCGGAATGGCAAACTTTGCAGCGTAAAATTAAAGCCGAGACTGAAAAAATTGCGGGTGAACTTTTGAAAATTTATGCCCAGCGTGAACTGGCTAAAGGGAAACAGTTTGGGGCCGATGACGATATGATGAATAATTTTAACGCCTCTTTTCCTTACGAGTTGACGCCTGGTCAACATCAATCATGGGAAGCGGTTCGGATAGACATGGAGCGCCAAAAGCCAATGGATCGATTAGTGTGTGGAGACGTTGGGTTTGGAAAAACAGAAATTGCGATGAGAGCGGCTTTCAAGGCTTTTAGAAGCGGCATGCAGTGCGCTATTCTGGCTCCAATTACAATTTTAGCCGAACAGCATTATCAAGGCTTTTTAAAGCGAGTAGCGGGCAAAGAATACGGTGTCCGAATAGAGCTTATGTCACGGTTTCAAACCCAAGCGGAGCAAAAGAAAATATTAAAAGATTTAGAATTCGGACTGGTTGATATTGTAATTGGAACCCATCGTTTGCTGTCGGAGGATGTAAAATTTAAAGATCTTGGTTTGCTCATTATTGATGAAGAACAACGGTTTGGAGTTAAGCAGAAAGAAAAGCTGAAAGGTTTTAGAACCAATGTTGATATTCTGACGCTTACCGCGACCCCGATTCCGCGAACGCTGCACATGGGACTTAACAAGCTGAAAGACGTTTCAACTATTACCACCCCACCACCTGGACGTTTGCCGGTAGTAACTGAAGTTCGAAAATATAATTTAAATCTGATTCGCGAAAGCATTCAGAAAGAGCTGGCTCGTGGAGGTCAGGTTTACTTTTTACACAACGAAGTACGGACGATTGAATCTCAGGCCGAGCAATTGCGGAGTTTAATTCCGGAAGCGCGTTTTATTGTGGCGCATGGCCAATTAAATCCGCACGATCTGGAAGAACGAATCAAAAAATTTAAAGACGGAGAGGCCGACGTTCTAATTGCTTCTACTATTATTGAGAACGGGATTGATCTGCCGAACGCTAATACGCTGTTTGTAAACCGGGCTGAAAAATTTGGACTCTCACAGTTATACCAATTGCGAGGACGTGTTGGTCGTGGCCGAACTCAAGCTTATGCTTACTTCTTATACCACGGTCAAAAGCTAGAAGTTGATGCCCGAAAAAGATTACGAGCCATTGTTGAGGCCTCTGAACTTGGGGCTGGCTTCCAAATTGCGATGAAAGATTTAGAAATTCGTGGAGCCGGAGAAATTTTAGGAGCTAACCAAGCAGGAGCGATGAAAGACGCCGGAGTCAGCCACTTTGTGCGGATGCTTAATAAAACTATGGCCGAAATTAAATCGGGCGAGATTTCAGCCCCAGAAGAAGAGGAGAATGTAACCGTTGAAATTCCTTTAGCGGCCTATATTCCGCCGAGTTATATTCCAAACGCCGACGAAAAAATTCAGGTTTATCAAGAACTCGCCTCGGCCGAAAACGCGACTCATTTAGAAGATATCAAAAAAGATTTACGCGATGATTACGGTGACTTACCTCCGCAAGTAGAAAATCTGTGCAAGGTGATTCGGTTGAAAATGGCGCTTAAAGCCGCTCATTTAAGCGGGGTTCGAATTTCAAAAGTATCCCATAAATCTCAGCAAATTATGCTGCGCATGGGCAAAGGCTTTAATCCCGATCAAATCTTTGGACTCTTAAAAAATTCAAAACAAGGTTGGGTGATTACCGCCACCGGCTTAAAACTGGATTTGCAGTCTTTACCGATAACTTGGTATCAAGATCTACTGGCAACCATTAAATGGCTCATTCCTGAAAAGAAAGAGAAAAAAGAGGTTAAGCTGGATAAAGCCAAGAAAGCTAAAGCTTAAAATTTTAGTGCTGCTTCTAATCGTCTAACCGTTTCGTCATCAGCCTCGTTTTCAGTTAAAGTTTGCTTTGGTTCGACTGGGCCTATTTGAACAAGATTTTCTAAAGATTTAATATCGGTTTCAGTAGTTAAAATACTCATTCGTGTTCGAAGTTTTTGAGCGATCATTTCGTATTTATTTTCATCGGCTAAAAGCGCTAAAATTTGCATTCGTGTGCGAACGGTTTCAATGTTTACGGCTCCTTTGTTTGCTCTTAAGGCAGTTTTAATTGCTGAAAGCTCAGTCCGATCGCTGGTTTTCATCATCAAATCTACAATTTCATCACACGTCTTTTTTTCTATTGAAAGCCTCATTTGACAGTTGTTAAATTTATTTTTTTATGCTAAAATAATGCTTATTAATAATAAATCAAATAAGCTCCATGTTTAACGCGTTATGGCACAAACTAAAAGTTAGTGAATACGAAGCCCCAAAGGTAACGTATTTATGGAGCTTACGTTGTTTATATCAAATTGGGTTTATTTTCGTGTGGACGGTTTTAACCGCCATTTTTCTTGAAATGTTTGGAATTGGGAATTTACTTTTTCTCTTTTTAGTTGAAGCCTGGATTTTATTGATCGGAAGCTATTTAGCTCACTTTTTGTTTCTTAGAATTCATCCAAACCAATTTATGATTGGTTGTATTGTGGGCACACTCATCTGTGCCCTAGCGAGTTTATATTTTTATGATCGCGTGGTTTGGTTTATGGTCTTCGCAATTTTAGGGAAAGATCTTTTTTACGGGCAATTAAACATTGCTTTAGCCCGAAAGAATGAATCAGCTTTGTCGCCAAAAGAAGCCCAACGATTAATGCCGATTCTTGATTCAGCCGTAACCATTGGAACGGTTTTAGCTGCCGCCTTATTTCTGGGTTTGATCGAGTTTTTTCCGACGAAGCTTTTACTGACTTTTTGGTTGGTTCCTTTAGTGGCCATGTTAGGACTTGTATTACAGTCAAAGCGTTGGCTTTATGAAATGCCGAGTGTTTGTGATTTGGAAAAAGAGGAAACTAAAAATAGTTTAGAAGAAGCCATGGAAGCGGTTAAAAATATTCCATTCCTGCGTTATTTGTCGGTGCTGGTTTGTGTGCAGTCGGCGTTGTACGCGGTGATAGATTTTGAATTTTTAAAATACATTAAAAATAAGGCGGTTAAAAAAGAGTGGCATTTCGATCCGCATAACTTGCAAGCCAATATGTTTGAAAACGTGCCTGGTTTAGACAAAGTAGGCCAAGCGGTTGATACAGCGGCCCTATATGCCGATAAAGCCTTAGAAGTGTCGAGTAAATATTTTGTTCAAACAAGTATTGCCGCTGAACTTGGGTTCTTGGCTTTAGTTTTTGGAATCATTGCCTTAATTGTTCAGTTTGGTTTGGCGAGTCAGATTTTGAAAAGAAGTGGTTTAATTTATTCAATGCTGGTTTACTTTGGAGGTTTGCTGGCAATGCTAGCCGCATTTTTCACGGGTGGAGTAAGTATGAAGTTTGTACGAGGTTATCAACATGGTTTTGAGGCGATTTTTGAGTCGGCTTATCACATGACTTTTTATTCAGTTTTCTCTCATCACCGAGAATCGATTAGACATTTCTTTGAAGGTTTCGTGCGACCAGGCGGTGTTATTGTGGGTGTTGGATTAATGATTTCTATGCAATTCTTAGCCGATAATTCTGGCGTGTGGCTCATGAGCGCTTTAACCGTTGGGCTTATGTTAATGTTGCTGCCTATGCGACACTTTTACACCAAACTGTCGCATCAAAATTTGCAGTCACCGCAAAATATTGCAGCAAAAATGCATTCAATTGAAGTGCTGGCCCAAAAAGGACACCACCAAGCAACCGCCTTGCTGGGGGAAGAGTTGGCTTACAACCAAGCGGCTCACCCTGTAATTCGTGAAAAAATCGTCATGGTTACAGCGGAAATGGGAGATCCATCGATTGTGCACAGCTATTTAAAAGTGCTAGCGCGGGTGGATGAAGACGTGGACTTAAAAATCCAGGTTTTAGAAGCGTTATTGCAAATCGAAGAACTAAAGAAATACTGGAAAGAACACGCGTTTGCACAACATCATTTGCTCAAATTACTCCGTCGAGACTTTGAGGAATCAACGCATCGTCATTTACGAAAACTTATTATTATGAATATCTTTCGGCACTTGCCAGTGGATCAAGTAGTGCCGTTTTTCCTTGAACTTTTAGAACACGAAGACGAAGAACTAAAAGCCGTTGGTTTACGATCAGCTGGGGAAATATTTACAGACCCAGAGCTCGTTTACTACCTGCGTGAATACCTCGATCACCCAAATCCAAAAGTACGAGGTTACGCTTTGGTAGCGACATGGGAATTTGAAAAACCGGTTCGTTTAGAACCAGTACTTGATGCGCTGCTCGATTCTGATAACCCACGAGAAATTATTGCGGGGCTTTATACTATCGGAGAGGTGAAAGATTTTTCTCGACAAATAAAAGCACAGGTTTTACTCGATCACAAAAGTGACGAAGTTCATTTGCACGCGGTTATTGCGTTGGCCAAACTCGGTAATACCGATTGTATTCCTTGTTTAATGGATCTGCTTTTCAATGAAAACGGTGACATTGCACAGAAAACTTTCTTTATGCTAAAAAGGGCCCCAGCCATTATGGAAATCATAAAACGCGAAATCCAAATCGAGGTTTCGGCCCGGGTAGGGGAGGTTTTGATTGCAGAAAATTGCACGCATCCAACCGATTTGAAATCGGTTCACGATGACCTTCGCCACTATCTAAAACGCTTGTACCGTTTAGCCGAACGTTACGATGACTTATTGTGGCTAGAAGGATTAGCTCGTTAAATAATTTATTAATCATTTATTATAAGTTAGAATGATTTTAAATTCTTTTTTTAATAAATGTTTAAAGACATGTTTACGATTTCGGGGCGATGGGGACGACTAAATCGCCAACGTTATTTTGGTTATGGTTTTTTAGCCGGTTTTGTTTGGTTCCTTCTGGCAATGGGAGTGCTTTTGTTTTCTCTGTTTGGCGGCGGTTCAGGTGAATCAATTAGTGCTATGTCATTTGCGGGAGCTATGCCGTCACTGATGCTTTTACTCATACCTATGTATGTCGCTTTAATTTGGATTCAAATCTGCTTAACCGTTAAACGTTTGCATGATTTAAATCATTCCGGTTGGTGGATGTTGCTTCCAGCGGGAATGGGTTTTGTAGCAGGCTTTTTAGCCGAGATGGGAGACGCAATGGCTACCGTAGCCATGCTTATTAATATCCCAATTATTATTTACGCTATTTACCTGCTTTTCTGGTCTGGTACAAAAGGGGACAACCGCTTTGGTCCTGATCCACTTGATCAAGCGTAATTATAAAACGAACTTAGTGTGGATGAGAAAAGACACTTACAACGTCAATTGTAAGTGTCTTTTTAAGTCTCTGAAAAATCACATTTCTATAGTTGACATTTATGGCAACACGAACACAATCCGCCCGATTAAATTCTCTTTATTATGACACAAGACGATTTTGTAACCCAGATTCTAGCAGCCGAAGAAACGGCTAAAGCCGAAGTCGCTAAAGCGCGTAAAAAAGCGCAAAACGATCTTACTCAGTACGAAAATAGCCTGAGCAAAAGTCGAGAAGCTTCTCTTGAAAAACTAAGAGAAAAATTTCGTGAAAAATTAAAAGATCGTCAAACAGCGGCTAAAAAAAATTACGAAGTGACTATTGCTGATGGCGTGCGTGATGCTTCTCAACTTAAAAAAGAAGTGGAAACCAAAATGGAGAAACACCTCTCTACAACCCAAGCCTTTTTTATCAATGAACTAATTGCTTAATGTCAAAAGTAGCCCTACAAAAAATTCGAGTAACAGGCTTCAAACGCCATTATAAAATTTTGATGCAAGAACTGCATCAAAGTGGAATCTTGCAATTAAGTGAAGCGCATAACTTAAGCCAATATACGGTTTCTAAAAGTCATGATGATTATTATGGATCGGTTAATGTGGCTCGCACAGAATTTGCTCTTAGTTTCTTGGCTCCTTACCAAACTGTTACCTCAAAGTTAGATAACTTTTTATCTGGTGGAAAAATTGTTTTAAATAATGCTCAACTTTCTGAACGAATAAAAATATTTGCTCCAGAGGCTGAAAAAGTGATTTCAGCCTGTGAAAAACTTGAAGATCAATTAGTGCGAGCTAGAAACGAAAAAGCGAGCTTGCCAAAAAAATTAGAGCTAGCGAAAAACCTGAAAGGATTACACAGCACGGTTCAAGCAAACTTTAATACCGAAACTACTACTACCTGGATTGGTAAAATTCCGCTCAGTGAAAAATCAGAACTCATGGGCGCTTTAGCGGCTGAATCAAATCTCATTGATCTAAGCGTGCTTGGCGAAAATAGACTGCACGCTTATGTACGAGTGACGACATTGAAATCAATCGCTCCTGCGGTGAATACCAAACTACAATTGTTTGATTTCGAAGCCATCGATTTAATGAATGAGTTAGAAGCCTTTGACGGTTACACGCCTTCACAAATTAAAGCGGAACTAACAAAATTAGAAAAAGATTTGGAGATGCAAATTGCAACGGCTGAAATGGAAGCTAAAGCCTTGAGCGTTCACATGCGAGATTTGAAAATCTTAGCCGAGCACCAAGCGTGGCAAAATTCTAAAAATGAAGCGCAAGCCCATATGTTTGTTTCTGAAAAAACATTTTCTTTTGAAGCGTGGGTTATTACAGATGCTTTAGATGATTTTAGCGCTTGGGTGAAAAATGCTTTTGTAGGAGAAGTTGTAGTTGACTCAATGGCTTTAGAGAAAGACGAATTACCTCCGACTAAACTGGGAAACAACTTTGTGGTTAAATCTTTTGAGCCGATTACTGAGATGTATGGTTTGCCGCGTAAGTTGGAAATGGATCCAACTATTTGGTTAGCCCCTTTCTTTCTTATTTTCTTCGGCCTTTGTTTGTCGGATGTTGGTTATGGAGCTTTGCTGGCTTTAGTGGCGGCTTTCTTTTTAGTATTTGGAAAGCTAAGCCGTGGAGCGAACTCTAGTTTAAGACTTCTGCTTTATTGTGGAATCGCGGCAATAGTGGGTGGTGTTCTGCTTGGAGGTTACTTTGGACTTACTACGTCGCAGTTTCCAGCGATGGTAGACCCAGATACTGGGCGATTTTATGGCCAAATTTTAACGCCAACCGAAGGCACAGGACCCATAACTTTCTTAATTTTGTCGCTGGCATTAGGCGCAATCCACCTACTGTTTGGAATGTTGCTCGCCTTTGTACAACAAATCAAAAGTAAAGATTACAGTGGTGCTTTTTTAGACACCGCTATGTGGGTTTTTATGCTAGTGGCGATTGGGTTATATGCTTTAGGCGAATCAGTTGGGGTTTCTAAAGTGATGGCGACTAACTTATGTATTGCGGGCGCTATTGGTTTGGTTATAACGCAAGGACGAAGTCAAAAAAACTGGCTGCTTAAGCCGCTGTTTGGGATACTTGGTCTTTATAACATTACCGCTTATTTATCTGATTTACTGAGTTATTCTCGAATTATGGCCTTAGGGCTGGCGACGGGAGTTGTAGGTTTTGCGATGAATTTGACCGCGGTCATCTTTAGCGAAATGATGCCTCACCCAGTGCTTGGTATTTTAATCGCAGTAATTATTGTATTATTTGGTCACTCTTTAAACTTTGGTCTTTCTTTACTCGGAGCTTTTATTCACTCTGGGCGTTTGCAATTTATTGAGTTTTTTGGAAAGTTTTATGAATCAGGAGCTGAACGATTTACGCCATTTGCACGTGCAGCAAAGTATTTGACCGTGCAAGATAAATAAGAGTTAAAGCCTTTTTTAAAGCCACAGTTCTGCAAAAGCAAAGGATTCTGCTAAGAATCCTTTTTTTCATAGATTTTAGGGGTTTTTAGATTTATTAAATTACCAACTTTTTTGGTTTGACTTTCTGTGCTGATTTTCCAGAATGCGCCCGACAAAATTCCTTTTTATAATTTATTAAAATCACACACCATGGAATACGCAGTAATGATGTCAGTTATCGGAGCCGGTCTATCTATTGGTCTAGCAGGCGCTGGATCGTCAATCGGAATTGGTACCGCTGGTACCAAAGGTGCAGGAGTATTTGGAGAAAACCCAAACTTGTTTGGTAAAGTATTACTAATGATGTTGCTACCTGGTTCTCAAGGGATTTACGGCCTTTTGATTGCGATTCTAATTTTAAACAACATGGGCGCTTTAACCGGTGAAATTTCGGTTACCGCCATAGACGGGATGAAATACTTTGGAGCTGGAATTGCGATGGGACTTACGGGGCTTTTCTCTGGTTGGTTTCAAGGAAAAGTAGCGGCAGCTGGTATTGCCATGTTGCCTCGAGCCGAAGAACTTTCTGGTAAATTTATTACCCAAGCCGTAGTTGTTGAAACTTACGCGATCTTCGGACTGCTTATAGCCGTACTGTTGGTTCTTCTATAAATCAATTTTGTTGCAGCCTTTAACTTTAAAACCCCATGTCTTTACAAGATATTATAAAAAAAATTCTCGCGGATACCCAAGGGGATCTGCAAGTAATCGAATCTGAAGCGGCTGAGAAAAAACAAGCTCTTGATAGAAAGTACGCTGATTTAGAATCAGCAGATAAAAAAGAACTTGATGCTAAAGCGGATATCGCTTTGAAATCAGTGGATGATAAAACCGCTTCTATGGCTCGTCGAGAAAATTCAAAAGCCATTCAGATTGCTAAACGAGAATTGCTCGATCAGGCTTTAGATAAATTTTTAGAGTCTTTACTTAAGGCCGATGATAAGCTTTATACTGAAATTTGCGAGAAATTAGTTAAGGCGCTTCCGTTTGATAAAGGAACTTTATTGGTTCCAGCTGAACGAGAAACGATCACTAAAAAATTCGCTCCTGGCTTTGAAGTTAAAATTACTAAAGCTTTTAAAGGAGGTTTCGTGGCTACACAGGCCAGTTCAGAGATTGATAATTCTTTTGAGAGTTTAGTGAAGTCAGAATACCGTTCTGATTTAGAAATGTATTTAGCCGATCAACTTAAGTTGGTTTAGTTTCTATAAAAAATTATGTCTGATATAACTAGCATTTGTGGTCAAGTACAAGGGTTAACGCCAAAGCTGCTTCAGCGCGCCCAAATTGATCGAATGGTTGGGGCTCCCAAAGCAGAAGATGCTTTTCGCGTTTTAGGCGAATTGCAATACGCTGATTATTTGGATCAACAAACTGAAATCACTGATTTTGATTCGATTATTACGCAAGGGTTGTTTGAAACCAAACAACTACTGATCAGTGGCGTGAACGAACATCCTGTGGCTCTTTTTTTAACTTTACCTTTTGATGTAAACAATCTTAAACAAGCTTTAAAGCAAAAACTGGTTGAAGAAAATTCTGACCTTAAGGTGGGGGAAAGTTTTTCAAAACTCGGGCAGTTATCAGCGGCTGAAGTTAAAAAAATTGTTTTTGACAACGTTCAAGCCGGCAACATTTCAGCGGTTATTTTGAATGCCGTACGCGAAGTCATAGCTAATTTTAATAAAGAAGAAAGTGTGCGTGATATAGAGTTTGCACTTGATAGAGCCATGTTTGCGGCTTTAGAAGAAGAACTTTCTACTCAGTCTTATCCTGACTATTTTTTGCCGTCTTATTTAGAGTTGTGGGCCGATAGTGTACAAGTTAGAAATTTGGCACGTTCGGTTTTAGTCATTAAAGAACCTCTACCAGAAAAAGCTTTTGTTCCAGTCAGTAGTATTACGGTCGAAATGGCTGGTAAAGCTGAAAGCTTAGCTGATTTAAAACGAGTGCTTGAGCGAACGCCGTTTAACGTAGTTATTGGTAGCTTGGATGATAATTCAAGCGCGACCGTTCAACTACTCGCTTTAGAACACGCTTTAGATAAAAAACACGATGAGTTTTTACATAATGCGGCGCTTGGCAGTCTTGATTCGCCAGCCATTTTACTCGACTATTTTAACAAACGGCTGCAAAACGCTCGAATTTTAAAACTAGTTATGTACGGAAAATTAAACGGGGTAGAGGTAGATAAGATTTATAAATTAATTGAAACGGTTTAAGCATGAGTGATACTTATAAATTCGCCGTCGTTGGGAATGTAAGTTCAGTAAAGCTTTATCAAGCTTTAGGAGCCGAAACCTATGCGGTATCTTCTAACGATGCAGCCAGAACCAAAACAGAAGACTTGTTTGTCGCCACTAAAGACGACGAAAACAAAAGCGCGGTGTACGCGGTAGTCTTTGTAGAAGAAGATTTTTACAAGTCGTTTCCAGATGATTTAACAGAGAGATTTTCTCGAAAAGCTTTACCGGCTATTATTCCCGTACCTTCGCCTCGATCTGGGGATGATAATTTTGCTGGAAATAGACTTCGACGCATCGTTGAGCGAGCGGTGGGTTCAGACATATTAGGCTAAATTTAGATCGGCCATAGCCTTAGTAAAGGCTGATAGGGGAGTGGTATTTTGGGCTAAGCAAATTAACTTAAAACTTATACAAAAGCCCGTCAGGGCTTTTTTATTTAGGCGGCTTTCTTCGTGGGAGCGAAGTTATCGTTCTCCGCGAGTAAGCGGTTCACTTTTTGTTGTACAGGGCCGTACAAGGTATTCTGGCTGGCCGCAGAATTTTCTGGATTAGCGGTTAAGAAAATTCCTAGTTCGTCCGGTTGCCCATATGAAAGGGTGAATTTTTTGTCTAAGCCAATTTCTTCTGGGGTTTTATTCCAAATAGCGACGTTTCGTTGATCGTCAGAATTATGTCTTGGGGGATTAACCAGAATTACTTGGGTTTCGGTGTGGTATAAATATCCACCGTTGTACTTTCGTACATAAAGCGCGTCTTTAAGTGTAGTTGGGTGTGTAAGCGTCGCGACCGAGATTTGGTTCTGGTAGTTCGCTGGGGCGTAAGTCAGCGTTTGCAGGCCAACGTAAGCCGTTTTGCTCATGTTTTTAAACTGTTGCAGGGCATCGTGTCCAATTAAAGCTTTCCCAGTCTCGGTTAAACTTTTACTGGCGTTGTTCCACAGCTCATTACGGGCTAATACATCAAGTCGTGGTTTTTTATCTGCATCAAGTAATGAGGCAATATCCTTATCTGATTCAAGTCCCATTTCCTTTAAACGTCGGTCGATGCTCCGTTGGCTAATTTCAGCTAAACGGGCTAAACCTTCGCTAATGTCACCTGGTAGATTTTCAAAAGTGAAATTTTCAATTTTTGAGATTTTACCAAAAGCCCCACCGTCCAGTGTTTCGGAAGTACCATATAATATATCATTTAGCTCTTTAAGTCGTACACGTTGTGCCGTAAATGAAGTTTCAATATCTCCACCACCGCCGGCACTACTATTTCCGTTAACGCCTGAGTTATTTAAATCTAATACTGTACCAACACCTGTTAACCCAGAATCCTTATTTTTTTCAAATAGCTCTGAAACTCTATGGTACTCTGCATCTAACTTAGCAATTTTTTCAGGATTTTGGTCAATTAGATCTTCAAGTTTTTTTCTTTCACTTTGTAAACTACCATAAACCCCTTCTAAACTTTTAATTCGAGGATATAAATCAATAACATTACTCAACACACTACTTTCAAATTCCGGGATTTCGGCTAACAATGTATCCACTGCTTTTTTGTCTAGATTCCCATTTTCATCTGCTTTAGTCACAATTAGCTCTAAGAAAAATCCATAACTATCAGTTAAGGTTTTAATGGTTCTTAGGGCTTCTTGGGCGACTCCACTATCAGTTGAGATTAACTTTTTAGCTAAATCAGGCAGTTCTGCCGCTAAAGCTTGTGTTTTTTCAGCCACAATTTTTCCTTGTCTTAAAGCTTCAACTCGCCACAACAGGCTACCTCGTTCTTCAATGCCACCTGAGATAGTATTTTTTTCTAGTTGGGTTCTTTTTTGTAAAAAGAACTCAGCAAGATCTCCTTGTAAATCTGGTGGTAAAGCTTTAAGCGCGCCCAGGTTTTTGTCGTCTCCTAAAAAACTAAATAGGTGCCAAAAAACTTCGGTTGAACTGGTGTAAATATCACCGTTGTTGATAATTTTTTTCAAATCTCTTTTGAGTTCTACACCCGCTGAACCAAGGGCTTCGATCAGTCGCCCGACCAGTGGGGTTGGGTTATCTAAATTATCTTTAATGCTTTGTTTACCACTGGGTTCAAAGTTTTGCGTTAAATACTGCTCTAAGCGTTCGACACTCGTGCTATTAAAACCATTTAAGGCCTCGGCTCGCGTTTGAATACCCTTTAAAGTTCGTAGTGAATTGTAATGATTAAACTGCCATTGCCCGGTTTGAATGGCGGAATCTAAATAATTTGGTGCGTCTGGTTGATTGGTCAAATATTCATATTTAGGCGCTCGCAAAGCTTCAAGTACATCTAAAACTTTGTAGTTCGGCCCAAAAATATCTTTTACACTTACACCATCAACCCCAAACGAATCGGGGTTAGAAATAAACTGATTTGGGTGATTGATAATTTTGTGCAGCACTTTACGTCCGTTATCTAAGCCAATTGTGTCAGCGCTCCCTTCCTCTTTTCGAGGAATTAAAAATTGGTCAATGGCTTGTTGCATACCAAACACCGCTTCTTCTTTGCTTCGTTTTAAACTTCGAATATTAGAACGAATTTCGTCGTAACCTTCTTTGTATCGGTTTTTTGCAAAGCTCACGCGTTTTCGATACAAAAAGTTTTGCCCTAGATATTTCCGAATTCCGCGTTTCCACCATACAGCCCCAGTGTCTTCATCACGGACTCCGGTTTCTAAATCACGTCCAGATTTGGCATAAAATTCAGCCGCTCTTGATTCATTGGTTTCATTTACAACCGAAAAAGCTCGATCATTTACTTGTTCTAAAATTTGTAAGCTCGTCAGTGACATATCATCAAAATGCCCACCACCACTTTTAGCGCCTTCAATGGCCGCGTTTATTTCTTCTTTTTTTACCAAGGCTTTCGCCATTTTAATACTCAAGAGAGGGGAATCCCCTAATAGTTCGGCCGGGTCACCCAGTGAATCAAAACCTTGTTGCAGCTGTTTAGTAATCACGGTGGCGGGGGCAAATGTAGCGGGGGCTGCAAAGAAAGGATTGAGTAAATAAAGGTTGGTATAACCTTTAAATTCGGGTGGGGTAAAAATTCGGGCTAAATAAGTGCCCCCAATTCCCGCTCCAATGGCGCCATCGGTTCCTTGGTTAATTACCTCGTTAATTCGACGATTAAAATTGTCCATATTGTCAGCCGCATTGATTCCACTTCCGCCTTCTTGGTTCATATCCAAAATGGGATTGTTATCATTAGCGGGTGTAAGTTTTAGATTTTTTAAAAATCCACCCGCTTGAAAATTACCCTCTGAAGTTTCAGGTCCTGTTAAGTCAGACTCAACTAATTCTGGCTCTTCAGGATTTTCTTGAGCACTCATAAAAATCCAACGTGCAGGATTTTCTTTACTAAAGTTATGAGTGAGAAATTTCATGTATTATTTATAATATTTTTTACAAAAAAGTCAATTAAGCATTAAGGCCGGCTTTTAGGGCGGCAATTTGGTCTGCGTCTGATCTATTTTGACTTGATTGGGCGTTGTTTACCAGTTCTGTTTCTCGCGTTTTAAAGCTGGATACAAAGTGATTTTCTAAATCGTTAATCAAGGCTTCAGCATCACGCACGGCACGCTGTTTTAAACCAGTTTCGTCGTTATAAGAAGCTTTCCCAAGTGTCATTAATTTTTTATCAAGTTCGGCTAGTTGTGTTTCCGATTTTTGCTGTTTAGCTTCAGTTTGTTTCATCAGTCGTTCAATGAAAGCCCGGCTTTTATCATCCAAGTAACCCACCTTTAGTTGGTGCGCCATAAAATCTTTTCGAACTTCAAGTGGCACGTGTTTTTGAACCGATACCCATTGTAAAAGTTCTACGAAAGCGGTGTCCTCTTGATTCATGATTATAGAATTTGCATATTGGTGATAATGGCATTGGCGCCGCCAGCGCTGGTAGTTGTTCCGCCAGCTCCGCCGGCAGCGTTGGCCACAATCGCGTTTTTGTACGGTTCACCACCTTTAACGGTTGGGCCTAAAATGGTAATGGTGGCACTTGAAGTAGTGTCTTCAAGCAGCACCCCTTGGCCTTCGATTTTTCGAGCCACTCTAAACACTCCATGTACTGGACTATCAAGTTGTTGCGGAAATTTAAGGGATTGCACCCCAGCTACAATTTTGTGGTCAATTTCTACTATCGAACCTTCATTGCACTGCATCAGCAAATCAAATTGATCATTCTGTTCCATTCTTTGCAGGAAAGACGCTTCAATTTCTTTGGTGAAATCTTTCATGATTCGGCTTCTAATTCGGTCCTCAAAAGTTCCAGCTGGTGCCGAATTCGGCGTTACATTTCGGTGCAATCGAGTAGTGTTGGTCAAAGCGGCTAAGTCGGCTAGCTGAATGTGAAGATCATCAAATTCAGTCTGAGTGGTTTTATTTGCTTTGACCGATTCTAATTCTGATTTTCTTGCTTCATATTGATTTGAATGCACTTTTATAGTGTCTTTATGAAGGCCAGCACTGACAACTCTGTTCAAATCTTTTTCAGCACTATCACGATCATCTTCTTTTTCACGTAATAGTTTTTTCCAATCCTCATATTCAAGTTTTTCTTTTCTCCATGTGTTACTTAATTCAGCTACTTTGCTTAAAATAGTATTTGTTTTTGCCCAAAGCTGTTCCAGCCTTTGTCTATCATCTGCCGCAAATTCTGATTTTTTTTCTTCAAAGTCATTAAATTTACCCCGAGCATCGGTGGCAATCTCTAAAACTTTATTTCTGAAATCTGTGAATTTACTTAAATTATCTAGCGGATTGTTTGAAGCTACTTTGAGTGATTTATACTTTGTCAGTACCTTCTCAATTTTTCCAAGAGGTCCTTGGCTTAAATGGCTTAAATTTCCATAGGCTTCGTTAACATCATTGGCTGATTCATATTTAGCATTCCCTCCACTGGTCTCGTTATCCATGCCAGCATACCAGTTCAGGTAAGCCTGTTTGGCTTCAAAGCTTTGGAAATCGGTAACGGCCATATTCTGCATTAGCACCGCTAGCCGACTGCTATCGGTGTTTAAATTTGCTCCTGGAATAGCGTTAAACCAACTTTCAATTGGTTTGGCTTGGGCGCTCAGTTCGTCAATTAAAATTTTAACTAAATCGCTGGTTGAAACTTTTACATTTTCTTGGGCTTTAATGCCGCTGGCTTCTAGGCTTGTAGCGAAAGTTTCATAGCGGCCGTAATCAAAAGGCCTGATTGCGGCTTCAATTTCAGAAGCATCTTTCAGTAAGCCTTCTTGCTGATTGTGTTTATGTTCTGAAGCCTGGCTAAGACCTAAACCTTGTTTTACAAAATCGAGCCGCATCAGTGCTTCGGCAAAATCAATTTTGTCTTGATCATCCGTGATTCCAAAGGCACTAAGTGAAAGCGTGCTCAAATTACTCGCTCCAGCGGTATCTTTAATTTCTTCCCATAGTTCTTCTTTTTCATCAGGGTCAATAGTGCTTTCCCATATGGCTTCAACGCGTTCAGCCATGTTATCGACTCGGTCTTTGGCGTTCTCTTTAACTTTTTTGGTTTGGCTTTCAAGTCCCGCATACATTTCGGCAATTTGCGCTTCGACTTCAGTGTTAAACTTTATCACTTCTTTACTTGGGTCTTTCCAGTAATAGACGTTTCTCCGCCACCAACCCATTTTATCAATGGCTTCTTGGTTTTCTTTTTTCTGTTTATTCCACTCTTTGTCGGTTTTGTTTTTCGCTTCTACTAAAAAGGTTTCATAGCCACTAGCGACCGCGTAAGAACTAAGTCCTAGTTGATGAGTGTTTTCAATCATATCCAGTGTGTCATACTTGGCGTCTTGCCAGGCTAAACGTTCTAGATTTGGGGCATAGGCTTCATCCGATAAACTGTTTTCAAAACTGACACCCGCATTTTCCAGTACTGCCAAAACTTGCGTGCGTGTGCTGCGCATTATATCTAAACTCTTTGATTTAGCCGTTGAATTCCACACATCTAAGCGTAACGGAGCACTGACGGCTGCGTCAGCGTTGTCGGGCGCAAACCAATCGGTTAAACCATCGGGGTTCACTTTGTTAACCTCGGCTTTAGCCGCATTTGCAACGCGTTTTAAATGTTCTTTCGAATCTAAATGCTGCTCAGACTGGAATTTTTCATCCAGCTGATTGATTTGCTCGACATGGGCATGTTGCTTTAGTTCAGCCATTATTTTACGTAAAAATCTGATTATTATACCAGGTTTTACACAAAAAAACAACTACGCCAGCAGGGCGTAGTTGCTTGTTTTTAATTTTCAATTTGAGCCGTTTAAGGGAGTCGAACTCTGCGGCCTGCAATATCAATTACATCTGTCCCTGGAATTTGATGAATATGGTTTTGAACTTGCTCGTAAAAAGTGGTTGATTCGGTGTAAGCGCCCGCTTCAGTAATATGTTGGTCTGGTATTCCATCACCGTTTCTATCAGTATTTGGGATCGTCACTAAGGCATAAAATCTTTTGCCTTGGTAGCGAACGCCTATTCGAAAAACTTGGTTTCCAGCGCCATCACTTTCGACTTGCAATGAATCACCACTATTTAAATCAAAAGGGATCGTTTGGCCTTCTATTTCTACGTGATCTAAACACCACTCATCATCGGCCACGCTTCGAGTACCATTAGTTTTACGATAAATTTGGGTTTGCCCTTGGAACGTTTGATATTCTGGGTTTGCAACAACACTTAAGGCTCTATCTGAAAACAAACCAAAAGCGTCGATTTTCCACCCGCCACGGGTGTTTGGCCCTTCTATGTAATCGGCAGCTAGTACCCCTAGTCCAACAGCAGCGGCCAGTTTTAATCGACTCATAAAATTTAATTAACTTCAAAGAACAAATAAAACAATTACTTATTTATGTCAAATTTTATTTGTTTCTGAAATCCTAATTTAGCTCTAGCTTAATTTACGCTCGACGGATACTAAACTGCCCCACCGCTAAATGACTTTGGTTGGTTATGGTCGTAGAAACTCCATTCACACTGACGGTCTGCGAGGTGCCTGGAGTGATAGCAATCGTCGAGTTGGGGATCGTACTTCTATCAAAGACTTGCATAACCCCATTTTGCGTCGCGGGAATATCAATCGCAATATTGGTTCGCACCGATTGTTGATACATTTCCATTCTTTTTCCCGCTCCACCACCAAAGTTGTAGTCGGTGTTTGGCGCCAGTCTGCCAAATCTTAAATTCTCATTTCCCGTCACTAACGGTTTGATTTGAGGGCTGTTAAAATGGTAGTTTCCGCCTGGTACGCTTGGCCCTACGTTTGGCGCGGGGGCAGGATTTGGCCTAGGGGCTGGTTGTGGGTTTGGATTTGGTGCTGGCGGTTGAGGATTGGGGCCTGGTGCTGGATTTGGGTTCGGGGCTGGTGGTTGTGGGTTTGGGCCTGGTGCGGGATTTGGATTCGGATTTGGGTTTGGCGCCGGAGCACGACCCGGTGTAACCCCTTCAATTTCAAGAATCGTTTTTCGAGGATCATAACTTCGAATATCGGTATTCAGCCGCACAACCGTGCCATCGGCAAAAGTGTGGGCAATATTTCTTTGCCTGTTCGCAATTGGGGTTCCATCAATCGTAATATTCCCAAATCTACTGACTTGAATTTTTGAGCCGTGTAATCGAGTTTCTCCCGCTCTAAGTTCGTAGGCAACACTTTGTCCCATTGGAACGCTTTCACGGTTACCTCTTCGTAAAGGCACAATGGGGGTGTTTTGTCTGATAATATCAAAATTCCCATTGCCTCGATTTTGAATTTCAAAATATTCTCTAGAACCTGGAATGTTGGTCGTTCTTCCTGGCGTAGAATTTGGCAGAATGTCGGCTCCGTAACCACCAGCAGGATTATTAATTCTAATCGTGCCAGATGGATCTAAAGTGGCCGTTAACTTGTTCCCGGCACCTAAATCTACTTCAAAAGTATCACCGGCTCTTAAGCCTGTGTATCGATTTGTTTGTCCGACGCCAAAATCTGAAAGCGTGTGATTTAAATTATTGCTTAAGTTAACTCGTGGACGAATTACGGCTTGCCGAGCTCGATTTGTAAGTGCTTGTGCATTTGGCAGTCGATTACTAGCACCTCGCGCTAAAGCGCCCGCTCGGGCAACGGTTTTTTGACCGCCATTTCTCAGGGTTGCGGCGGTTTGTCGAAGACCACTTTGAATTCTTGGCCCATAAGGACTCACGGCACCAGTGACTCGTGTTTCGATTCCCTCTGGTAAATTTCGGCCTCGAACACCGACGCTGTTCATAACCGCGGCCATGAAAAACTGTCGGCCCCAATTTGGATCAGTTACATCGACCCCAGCAAAGGCGGCTGTTTCTACGGCTGAGGCCCCCCCTACCACTCCGGCTGTTCGTCCAACAGTAGAAATGGTTGAACCGCCTTGCATTAAAGTGGCGGCTCGCCCCGTGGCGAGTAAACGTCCCATTCCCATGCCTAAGGCATTGGCGAGTAAAACATTTTCATCCCAGAAAGCATCGTTAAAATTATCAGCGTAATCGCCTTCGGTTAACCCCGCAAATGAAGCGGCGTAACCGGTTTGCGCTCCACTTACATACCCAACCCCTCGAATAGAGGCTCTACTCCCTCGGGCCAGTAAACCAGTACCTCTAATTGCCACCGACCCGGCTCGGGCGATTCCACCAACCACTAAACCCGTTCCCATAGTAGCGACTCCAATAGCAGCGGTAATAATGGCTTCTTCGGCAATAGTGTATTTGGTTTGATCGGCCCAATCGAAATCAAAAAAACCTGCGTCGATTCCCATCATGTCTTTATATTCGGCAATAATGGGTCCAATATTTGGATCACTGGCATTTAGTACTCCTTCAGAGATCAGCATATTTAAACGTGTTTTTCCCACCGCTTGATCAATCGCATTTTGGTGTGCGGCAACCACTCTTGGGTCACTGATGTCATTCGCATCAACGCCTTGATCTTGTAAGGCTCGCAACACTTCTTCTAACGTTATTTCACTTCGGATTGCGTTTTGAGCTTCTAATATTTCGGCTTCAATAGCGGCTGATGCAGTAGCGTTGGCTGCTTCAGGAAGCAGCAATTCTTGGTAAAGTTGTTCTGCGGTCGCAAACATATCGTTCGCTTCTTCGTTGGCACTAAACAGGCCTAAATTATCATTCGCATTCGTTCGCGCCAGTCTGGCCATTTCCAAAACTTGGTCGGCTCTGGCACCTTCTAATTGCAGCAGTCGATCCGTACCGGTTGGAGACGTTCTGCCAAAAGCGGCATGGGTTTGAAACCCAGTGTTAAATTGCTTTAAACGATTTTGTACGGCTGCAAACGGATGCGTCGTTGGAATACCTGAAGCGTTTAAAGCGGTATTCAAATCCAGACCATTCTCGGTCATATACTGCGCCAGTGGAGGCAGCATTACACTCATTTCTTCATTATTTACACCGGTGACTTGTAAATAAGTCGCAAACATTTCTAGCTGAAGTTGATCGGACTGCGCTTCAACGTAGCCATCTAAAAGGGGAGTCAGTCGAGGATTCGCATTCATGAAATCTTCAAAGGCTTGTGGATCAGCGCTTAAAGTCGCTAATTGATTCTGAATGGCTGTCACTTCAGTCGGGGTAAGTGTAGACACATCAATAGTACCTAGTGAATCTAACGCCTCAGTGGTTTCGTCATCAACGTAACTAATCACTTCTGTTCTAGTGGCATTAGAAATTCCTAAAGGTCCAGCTGGAGCATTATATTCTCCTTGTACTTCCGTATTGGTTCTGAAGGGGCTACCAAAAAGATTAGCCGTTAAAACATTGGTTGGAACCGTTGGCGCCGTTGGTGTGATCGGTAGAACAGGCACAACGGGCACACTGTTATTTGGTGGGAATACTGGCTCGGTATTGTCTGGCACACAGTTTTCACACTCTTCAGGGGCCTCGGTTGGTGCAGGCGTTGGTTCTGGTTCTGAAATAGCCGCAATAGAACCTTCTAAATATTCAGCAGAAGCCCAACCAGTTTGCCCCGAGCTAGTAGTAACTTTAAACCACACATGTGGATTTACCAGTCCACCTACGCCATCGGTATCACCGATGGGCACTTGACCGTTTGCGTCTCTGGTAAGCCGGATATCACCGGCAAAGGTAACGCTGGCATTGTCCGCTAAATGCCCAACCACACTTCCCGAATCAGACCTAAGTCTTAAGTTTGTGCCATGAAAAGTATTAACTCTCAGGCTTGGGCGAACTGCATTTTTTAAAGCGTCGAGTCCGACTCGTGTCATTAAATTTTCAATATCTTCCGCCATATCGCTTGTCAAAAGTACATCGGTAGAACGATTAACATTATCTGGCGAATCACCGCCTGAGCGTAAATATTTAAATTTAGACTCAGGAATGGCGTAATGTTGGAGAAGAATCTTCATAATTTTTTGCAAAAAATCCGACTATTATACCATTAAATTTGGTTTTTTTCAAGCTTGGCAAATTTGCTAAAGTCAACTGACTTAAAAATCAGACTTTAAGAGTTGACATTTGCCTTCAATTCTCAAGAATCCGCCCGACATACTCTTAAGCCATTTATCCCCCCGTTTTAATGAGTTCAAAAGAACCCGTAATCATCAAAGTATCAGGTCCATTAGTTGTGGCCGACAATATGCAATCTGCCAAAATGTACGAAGTGGTACGTGTTGGAAAAGAAGCACTCGTAGGTGAGGTTATCCGTTTAGTTGGAACGACAGCCTTTATTCAGGTTTACGAAGAAACCGCCGGTGTAGGACCAGGAGAGCCCGTTAAATTAACCGGTAAAACTTTATCAGTTGAACTTGGCCCTGGTTTACTTGAATCAATTTATGATGGAGTTCAACGACCATTAGCAGTACTTGAAGAAAAATCAGGACACTTTTTAGCGCGTGGGATTGACGCTGAAGGTTTAGACCAAACTAAAAAATGGGAATTTGTTCCGACTCACTCTGTAAACGACAAAGTTAAAGCTGGTGATACGCTTGGAACCGTTCAAGAAACAACTTTAATTCAACACCGAATTATGGTGCCAGCCGATATTAAAGGCGAAGTTAAAGTTAAATCTATTGAGTCTGGACACTTTAAAGTTTCAGACACAGTGGCTGTTTTAGAAGATGAAAACGGAAAATCTCATGACGTAGCAATGCGTCACTACTGGCCAATTCGAGTGCCACGTAAAATGAATAACAAACTTATTCCTAACGAACCGCTTCGAACAGGATGTCGTTCAACCGATATGTTCTTCCCACTGGTTAAAGGGGGAGCGGCTTGTATTCCTGGGCCTTTTGGTTCTGGGAAAACAGTGACGCAACAAACCGTGGCTAAATACTGTGATGCACAAGTAATTATTTATATTGGTTGTGGTGAACGAGGGAATGAGATGACTGAAGTGCTAAATGAATTTCCCCATCTAACCGATCCAAATAGTGGAGAACCTTTGATGAAACGAACGGTGATGATCGCCAACACTTCAAACATGCCGGTTGCGGCTCGTGAAGCCTCGGTTTACACCGGAATCACGATTGCAGAATATTACCGAGACATGGGTTATCATGTGGCTCTTATGGCAGATTCAACTTCTCGTTGGGCAGAAGCTATGCGTGAAATGAGTGGTCGTTTAGAAGAAATGCCTGGTGAGGAAGGATACCCAGCTTACCTTGGTTCACGAACGGCTGAGTTCTACGAACGAGCGGGAATGGTAGATTGTTTAGGAGGAGAAGGTCGCAAAGGATCACTTACGGTTATCGGAGCGGTTTCGCCTCCAGGTGGAGATCTTTCTGAGCCGGTTTCTCAAAATACGCTTCGAGTCACTAAAACTTACTGGGGTCTAGATTCGGCGCTGTCTTACCAACGTCACTTCCCGGCGATCAACTGGTTGAAATCGTACTCATTGTACGTACCAAATATTGAAAAATTTATGAAAGATAATGTTTCAGAGGATTACTGGAACGTTCGAGAACAAGCGATGAGCTTGCTACAAGAAGAAGCAAAACTACAAGAAATTGTAAGACTTGTTGGGCCAGATGCTTTATCGGTTCGAGAAAAATTAGTGCTTTTGACTTCTAAATCTATTCGTGAAGATTACTTATACCAAGATTCTTTCGACCCTGAAGACGCTTACACGATTCCAGTGAAGCAATACCAAATGCTTAAAACCATTGTGGCACTTTACAATGAAGGAATGAAATTAGTCGATCGAGAAGAATTTGATTTTACTAAAGTGGAATCCCTACCAGTGATTCAAAAAGTAGCGCGAATTAAAGAAATTGCAGCGGATGATGAAGCGGCCTTTGAAGCGGTTCGAAAAGAAATCGCGAAAGAAATTTCAGCGCTATAAGACTCACCTTATAAAAAATAGAAAAACTCACTTCGGTGAGTTTTTTTAATATTCCCTATAAATTGACAAAATAAAAAATAATTTTAAATTAAGTTTAGCTCTTTTGGGCAACGTAACCTATCTTGCCTACTCGCGTAGTGCGGTAGGTTCAACAACTGGAGAGACGACATGAAACGTTTGCTTATTCTGCCGCTGCTCTTGGCTCTGACGGCTTGCGGCACGCCGCAGCTGGGGGGCCAGTCAGCTACCCTGCAAGCCTATCAGGCGGACCTGCGTGCCGCTGCTATCGCTTGCGGCGTACCCACCACAGAGGAACTGCCGGTGGCTTACGCTATTGGCCGGTACGACTGGTTCCCGCGCAGCGCCCCGTTCTTCGTGAACGGTGTTCGCAATCAGGCGGCAATCGCCGCCGCTGAACGGTGCTTCTGGGATCGCACGAAGGACGAATGGATTATCGATCGTCTTTGACCAAGCTGAGGGGCGGCCGAATTTCGGCCGCCCTTCCAACGAACTTCTCGTCTCTCCAAACTTCAAATAAAATAATTTCAATAATTTACAAAAAAGTCAAAGCGTGTTAAAATGCTGGGGCTCTTTCAAAGAGCAACTTAACAGTTGCTGCTCGCCTGAAGTAAAATTCAGCGCGTTCAGCACAACAAAAAACGGAGAGACTCAATGAGGTTTATCGTAGTAGTACTTCTTTCGTTGTCTTTGACCGCTTGCGGACAAAGGCAACTCACCCCTGAACAAGTAGCGTTTCTGGAAGACCAGAACGCCGCCATCGTTGAAACGGCCGCTCGCGGCTGTCATCAGCAAAACAACGTCTACCCGGTCGGAGCCCAAGCCTGGGACCTGGCCGAAGACTTTGCAGAAGCGGCTGACGAGGTCACCATACTTTTGGTCGATCTCTGCATGACCGATAACATTGCCGTGGCTCAGGCCGCGGCTGAATGTGACGTGGCAGATGCCATTGTCTTGTCGGACTTCGGCACTTACGCCTACCGCCCAGAATTTGTTGCTGGCAAGTCCAGCGCAGAAATGGTGCAGCTAGATCGCTGCATTGTGGAACAGGTTCAGCGGGCTCAAGCAGAACGAGCCTAACGAAACAGACGGGGCGGCCGAGCTTCGGCCGCCCTATCACATCTCAAAAAGTCTCTCCAAATTCCTTTCGATTCGATTTAAAACTCTAGAGTAGAGAGAGAAGCGTAAACGCTCCTTTCTCCGATTTTTTGAGGACTCTCAAACCTTACAGTTTGTAGCCAAAACAGCTGAACCAGCCGGTCTTATGGCACGCACCACCAGAGCCTTGCGGCTCCACCAGAAAGAGAACCGCGTCGCGATCACAATCGGCGCGGGTTTCCACAATCCTGAGGGTGTCGCCAGAAGTCAGGCCTTTAGTCCAAAGTTTGTTTCTCGATTTTGACCAAAATGTCGCCAAGCCTAGCTCGGCTGATTTATCGATGGCTTCTTGATTAGCGTGTGCCACCATCAACACTTCTCTTGTGCGATAGTTTTGGGCGATAGCGATGACAAAGCCACCATTTTTTTCATAGTTCAGATCGGTCTTCATATCGGTCTCCTTTGCTTGATATGTTTTAATCGAAGAAGGGCACCACGCCTCTCTCCGCTCTAGAGTTATGTGAAAGAGCAAAAAGTCGGCAATGATGGAACGTGGTGCAGTAGATTTGGTTCATGTTAAGCGGCACTTAAAAGTTGAGGTTTGTAGGTTAAAATACTGTTGGCACCATTTTTCTCGAGTTCTACCATTAATGCGGCGACCCGCGCCGATTCAATCATGACTTCAACGGCATTCATATCTTCCCCTGCGGGAGTGATAGTCGGATTTTGACGTTCTGGTGTAAGGCTCAGCACACGAGCCAATTTATTATTAGGAACATTGTATTTTACCATGGTGTATTTTCGGCCATTAAGTACATATTCTAGTCTTTGTTTTAAGTTGCTAATTGTTTTTTCGGCTTGGCTATCTAAATCACCAACGCTGAAAAGTTGAATTGAAGATTCAATTAAAGATGGAAGCGCTTTTACGCCATAAAGTTGGGCATCAGTATCTTCATCAATAATTAACCCCCCATTTTGTCTTACGGTGTTGCCTGTTTCTACAATGTCGGTGGCCATTTGGTTTTGATTTCGGTTTCTTCTGATTTGTACATCAGCTCCAGATCCAAATTTTCTAATTTTTATATCTTTCCCATTTTGTGCTAAAAAATCTTGTACGCCTTCGTCGGCTAAAAATTGTTTTGAAAGCCCTGGATACTTAGAGAGTAGATATTCTATTTTTCCAAGTGTCTCAGGCATAACAATTGGTGAAATTCGACATTTGGCTCGCTCTAAGTCTAGTTGCGAATTAACCGCTAGCGTGCTTTCTAATCTGGCTTGTGCTTCAAGGGCGATATCCGCGCCAAGTAATAATCCGTCCAATTCACCGTCTTCAATCATAAACGCTACTTGATCGATGTCTTTAACCGCGATAAATCTAACGCCTTCATTTCTTAGCTCAAATTCTTCGGTTCTATCAAAGTTTCTTAAATCATAACCGGCTTGGTTTAAATCTTCTTTAGAAGCATTAAAAACTCTGTCTTGTTTTGAAATTCCGATTCTTAACATGGTGTTTAAAATTTAATTAATATAAAAAAATAGCCTCAGGCTTACGCTGAGGCTTACTAGTGATGAAATATTTTTTAGCTTTACATCAAAAACCGCAGCGAATGTTTTTCACTGTGATGATGTTGTGAAGCAAAATTAATATATTTCATTTCTAAAACCGACTTTATATTTTAAAATTGCCTTGTCAAATTTAAGTGTTTTTTAGTTATTTTAATGTAATATAAACTACTTTTCATATACATATAATTAAAAAAGTATTTACAGGTGGGCTTATTCCTGTAGAGTCTTGACTGTCATTAATTTTTAACCCAATAAAGAAAATGAAAAATATTTACTCTAATTCCCTCAAGATTGCCATGGCGGCCATTGTGATTGGTGGTACCTCTATGGTACACGCTTCATCACATCGAGAAGCACCTAAAATTAGCCAAGATCCGGCGGCTGATCAAACTGATTTGTATGCTTTTCGAAGCCCAACAAATCCAGACAATTTAGTTATTGCGGGTAACTACTACCCACTAATCGGTCCAGGAGCGGGTCCAAATTACTACCGTTTTTCTGACGATGTGATTTACGCTTTTCACGTCGATCAAAATGGTGATGCCAAAGAAGATATCACCTACGCTTTTCGATTTTCAACGACGGTTAAAGATCCAAGCACCTTCTTAGCGGTAACTTCACCTATGACTAGTGCTTCTGATTTAAACGTGGTTCAATCTTACAAAGCCTACAAAATAATGGGGCAAATAAAAGACCTTGAAGGCGCTATGAATGAAAGAAACGTAATCGCTTCTGGAGTGACGGCTCCACCAGTTATTGGAGAGAAAAGTCAGCCTGATTACGAATCTCTAGCCATGCAGGCCGTGATTGAAACCAATCAACGTAAGTTCTTCGCAGGCGCTCGAGACGATTCATTTTTCGTTGATCTAAACGTATTTGATCTTCTAAATTTAGGCGCAGGTGTTGATTCTTTAGAAGGTAAAAACGTTCAATCAATTGTCATGGAAGTTCCAATTTCAAATGTTACTAGAAATGCGGACACTCCAATTATCGGGGTGTGGGGAGCGACTTACCGTTATTCACCAGATGTTAAAACGGTTGTGACATCGTCTACGACTGTTAGCAATATGAATAGTGCTAATTCTTCTAACAAATTTATTAATACGACGTTGATTGAACGACAAAAAGGTTTTGTTCAAAACGATCGACGTTACATCTACTCTCAACTACAAAATTCAAACGGACGACGTTTTGAATATGGTATTCCGAGTAGTCGTTACGACGGGAAAGCGGTAAACGCAAGAATCTCGGCAATGCCTCGAGCAGAAGCCGCTAACAATAACGCTAGCAACAATACTAACACCATGACTAAAATGGGGGGGTGGAAACAAATCTCACGTTTAGGAATGCCTTTAGTAAATGAAGTTGTCGTTCCTTTACAATACAAAGATTACTTCAATTCTTCTCATCCTATGAAAGATGCAGAAACTCAAGTCTACGTTGATGTAGTTCGAAAACCAATTCTAGCCGGTCTTCTAAAAGCGGTACTTGGTCTAGAGGTTCCAACCGATAACCGAGACGATTTAGTAACCGTTTTCCTTACCGGAGTGCCAGACCTAAATATGCCTGCGGATGTTCAACCAGCAGAAATGTTAAGACTTAACACCTCTATTCCGGTCGCTACCACTGAAAACCGTCTAGGAGTATTCGGCGGAGATGTGGCTGGGTTCCCGAATGGCCGTCGTTTAGCCGATGATGTAACTGATATCGCCATTCAAGCGGTAGCCGGTAAACTCGTTGACGGATACGATGTTCCAGCCGAACTTGGTGATGGGGTAAACACGAATGATAAAGCTTTCAAATCTTCATTCCCTTACCTAGCCATGCCAAATACTATGACTCAGTAATTTAAATGTTTTAGTTAAGTTAGCCTTAATCGCTCCTGTTACACATTTAACAGGGGCGCTTTTAAATCCAAAACGAACGTTTCTCTAAAATTTGAATTATGAACTCTAATCTCAGAATTATTTCCATCGCTTTAATGGCTTTATTGTTTGTCGGCAGCGGAGTTTACTTGTTTTACAGAAGCGCTCCTGAGCAAGCCATGAATCAAGCGGTTGTAAGTTTGAATTACCAAGACTTAAATGAAGATACCAGAGCGCAAATCCAAGAAACTCAAAATAAGATTTCTCAAGCCGAAACAGCAGAGGAAATTCAAGGATTAAACTTAGATTTAGCAATTTTATTGCTGCAAGCCGCTCGAGAAACACCGGATGATAGTTTTTTAAAAGCCGCCGAATCCTCGGCCCAAGATTTACCGGAAAGTGAAAGAAATTACATTTTGGCGGAACTCTCTATATTGAACCATAATTTTGTTCAAGCTGAAAATTTAAGTCAGAAAGAGTTAGTTATAAATCCAGATAATCAGCTTTTTTTAGCGACCTTAGCGGACGCTCAAATTGAGCAAGGAAAAAATGATGCTGCGGCAGAGACTTTGCAAAAACTTTCAAATATTAAACCAGATTTTGCGGCCTTAACGCGTATTGCCTATTGGCGAGAATTAAACGGTGATAGGGTTGGCGCTATTGAAGCCATGGAGCAAAGCTTAGACTTTAGTGGTTTGTTTGACGAAAACAGAGCCTGGGCTTTAACCGAAACCGGCCGATTGTGGTATCCTCTCAATCCGAGCGTTGGTTTAGATTATTTTAAAGAAGCGCAGAATATTGATCCCAGTTTTGCCCTCGCTTTTGCCTATGAAGCAATTGATGCTTTGGGGAAATCAGATTTTACCAACGCTGAAACTATCGCCAAAAAGGCTTACACTCTCAAACCAACCACCCTCAATGCTTACGTGTTAGCGGCCGCTTTAAACGCTCAGCAAAAAATAGATTCAGCGCAGGTTAAAATTGCCCAGGCGCAATTACTGTTGCAGTTTAGTAATGACCCAATTGAGAAATTGTATTTCGCGAATTTATTCCCAGATCTTAATGAAGATAAAAATATACAAGCAGAGGTAACGCTTAAAAATCTTTATGAAGGTCGTTCAACGGCATTTATAGCTGACACCGTGGCCCAAGCATTTTTGCTTAAGGGAAATTTAGAGTTAGCTGAATTTTATACGGTTAAAGCTCTAGAAACGGGGATCGAAGATCCTTTAATCTGGACGCATGCCTTAGCGGTTTTTAAAGCCACTGAAAAGAACCAAGCGGCTGAAAATCTACAGCAAGACTTAGAAGCGCTCTTCCCGGGATTTGTAAATCTTGAAGATTACTTAAAGTTCTAGCTCGTAATCCAGACTTGAATCAGTTCGACAATCCACCAAGCAAAATAAGCCAGTACTAAACCGCCTAAAGCGTAAGTGATGGTTTTCTTTCCTTGTTCTTTGTCGTTACTCACACTTCCAATCATGTATTGAACGCCGCCCACCATAATCATTACAACGGCAAAGCCACCCGCCACACTTAGTAAAACTTGAATCCAGTATAAAACTAAAGCCGGTAAATGCACCATGTGAACTCGGCCTTCTGTAATACTCATTCCAGAAATAGTCCCATCTGGAGGCAGCACAGAAATGCCTTGAGCGAAGACTTCGGTGCTCCAAATTGAGAAAAACCCAAAGAGTAGAAGCTGTAAAATGGCAGGACGAAGTAAATTCATTTCTAGGTATTATACCCGAAATTAAAGGTTTAAACAATAGAGGTTCAAAATTTTATGGCAGAATCTTTACTCTAAATTTTGCATAGCAATCACTCCACTGCGAACCCAATCAACGATTTTAATATCTGCTTGGTTTAGTTTCTCTAAAAATTCGTCTAATTTTTGTGAAGTATCAATCAGTTCCAAGGTGATTAGATCGCCTTCTTTAAAAATTAGCTGACTAATAATTTCTGCGTGCGAGCTTTCAAGCAGCGCTTCCTGTTCTGGCGAAGTAATTTCGACCCGCGCTAGCACAATTTCTCGTCTTAAACATTGATCTGGTTTCAAAACTTTAACCGACCGAATTTCAATTAAGCGATCAATTAAAAGAGCCGCTTTATTAGCTTGGGCTTCATCACCGTCAATCACAATGGTAAAGCGTGATTCCTTGTTGTTAGTGGTTCGGCCAACGGTTAAAGAATCAATGTTGAATAGTTTTCGACGCAGCAAACTTGAAACCCGAGATAAAACTCCAGGAGCGTTTCTGGTAACCACAATGAGTATAAATCTTTCAGTCATGTTTTAGAGTTTAAAATTAAGCGGCGTCTATTTGCTGAGTTTTACTGAGCATTGTGTTTCCAAGGCTTTCTCCTGCGGGAACCATCGGAAAAACATTTTCTTCCTTTTCGAGTTTAAATTCGACTAAGATCGGCCCTTCAAAATGCTGCATTTTATCAAGCAACGCTTTTGATTCTTCTTGGGTTTCAGCTCTAAAACTAGGAATCCCGTAGGCTTCGCCCAGTTTTACAAAATCAGGGTTTTTAAGCGGTGTATCGACATAATTTTTATCGTAAAAAAGTTCTTGCCACTGCCGCACCATTCCCAAGAAAGAGTTATTAAGAATAATTATTTTCACCGGTAAGTTATCTTGCGCGATTGTGGCTAGCTCTTGGCTATTCATTTGAAAACCGCCATCACCAGAAATAGACCAAACAGGATGTCCCGAAAATACCGCGCCCATAGCGGTGGGTAAGGAAAATCCCATAGTTCCTAAACCACCAGAGGTTAAAAATTTACGAGATTTTTTAGGAAAAAATCTTTGGGCCGCCCACATTTGGTGTTGGCCGACATCAACCAGCACAATATCTTCTTCACCCATAATTTTATACAGTTGATTGATAACTGTTATTTCGGTGAGTTTGCCCGCTTTGCTCTCATCAAGCGGCCAAGCTTTTTTCTTAGAAGTCAATTGTTGATTCCAGTCGCTCCATTGCTTTTCAAGACCTTCTGGTAAGGCTTTAGTTAATGTCGGCAACGTATCATGAATTTGGCCGTGTAGACTGACTACGGCTGGTACATTTTTATTAAACTCAGATGAATCAATGTCAAAATGAATAAATTTTTTGTTCAATTTAAATTCGGATAATTTGCCCGTTATTCTGTCATCGAAACGAATCCCGATGCCTAAAACTAAATCGGCATGATGAACGGCAAAATTTGCCGCTCCAGTTCCGTGCATTCCTAGCATCCCCAAACTTAAAGTTTCGGTGTTATCATAAGCGCCCATGCCGTGCAAAGTCCAGACATTGGCGATGCCAGATTTCTCTAAAAATTCTTTTAAATGAGCTTCGGCGTTAGAAAGCACAACGCCATGTCCATAGATAACAATCGGTTTTTTGGCTTCAGTAATAAGCTCAACTGCTTTTTCGATTTGAGTCACATCAAGCGCTGGTGGAAGTTTGTAGCCTGGTAACTGAAGTTCAAAATTTTCTTTATTATTCAGCTTCTTCATGGTCTCTGCCGAAACTTCAGCGATTTGTTCACACTTAGGAATATCAATTAAAACGGGGCCCGGTCGACCACTTTTGGCTAAATGAAAAGCCTCAGCTAATACGCGGGGAATATCATCGGCTGACTCAATAAAGTAAGAGTGTTTCACAATTGGTTCACAAATTCCGACAATATCAATTTCTTGAAACGCATCAGATCCAATCAATTGTTTAAATACATTTCCGGTAATGGCCACTAATGGAATCGAATCGAGCATCGCATCCGCAATTCCAGTTACTAGATTCGTCGCTCCTGGGCCAGAAGTAGCAAGACAAACTCCAACCTCTTGAGTTGAACGTGAATACCCCTGAGCCGCAAAAGCTGAAGCCTGTTCATGCCGAACCAGTATTCGACGAATAGGGGAGTCAGCCATAGCGTCGTAAATAGGCAGAACTGCGCCACCTGGGTAAGCAAACATTTCGGTTACACCATGATTTTCAAGGGCTTTGAGTAGGGCTTGGGCTCCAGTCATAAAGTGGGGTTTTACTTAAAAAAAGCGGTATTAGGGAATGACCGGCTTAAGAGAGATGATTCTTAAGTCGGTTTTAGCCTAGCAGTACCACTACGTTTAATTGGTTCATTTAACATTACCGATAATAAAATAGAGCCGTCTGTTTGTAAAATTAATTTGTCTTTCTTACAATCAATGATGAACACTAAAATATAAATTATTGCATGGATTTTTTAGTAGAAGACGTTTTCGCTCAAATTATTAAAGGGGAAGCTCCAGCTGAGATTGTCTATGAGGATGAATTTGTTATGGCATTTAAAGATATTAATCCTAAAGCTCGTTTTCACGCGTTGATGGTTCCTAAAGTAGAAGGTTTAGTAACGGGATTAGATGTGCATGCTGAGAACTTAGATGTCTTTGGACGCTTATTTTTAGCGGCAAAATACGTCAGCGATTTAGAAGATCTAGACACCTATAAGTTACATATGAATGTTGGTACTGTCGGGGGCCAAGTGGTACCTCGAGTTCATATGCATCAGCTGAGTAGCGATTATGCGCCTAATTTAGAGTGTAGTGCCCTTACTGACTTAGTTTATTACGAAGACGATAATACAATTGCTTTTCAACACGAAAACCCCGTGTGCGAACACCACGTGGTTATTCAGCTAAAAAACCCAGAGTTTGAATCGGGTTTAGATGTGCGTGAAACGAACCTAGAAGAATACGGTAATCTGTTTTGGGTTGCTAAATCAGTTTCTCAACAACTCGAAATCGAAGGCTACAAATTATTCATGAACGTAGCTCCAAACCAAACAAGTAGTCCTTTTACTTGTTTTCATATGCTAAGCCCCGATTACAAAACCGAGCTTTAACCCGCTTGAGTAAGACCGTTATTATCTTCGCTGAATCCCTGTAAAGACTGATTTAGTTCAGTAGCCGTGTCAGCTTCAATGCTGGTCAATGCGGCACCCGCTTCAGCTTCGGCCCCGTTATAAGCGGCACTCAAAGAGGCGATTTCACCTCTTTCTGGGTTTCCTTCCGGAATACCTCCAGTATCTAGTTCTGCAGTGTCTTCTGCGTTTTCTTGGGTTTCGCTCTGCGCTCTAGCTACGTCCCCCATAATTCTTTCTGCCTCTGCCATATCCGCATTGTCGGCATCAGCGACTTCTTGCATATCTTTAGCAGCAGCTAATGCCGTGGCCCCTCGTGTTTCGCCAAATGTGTTTCCATTAGCGCCAGTTCGGAAAGCCGTTTTTTGCACGTAGCCTCCGTTAGCTTTAAATAGTTCTGCGTGCTGGGCCTCTAATGTCGTGGCATTCGGGTTAGCATCTTGGTTTAGGCGAGCTTCCATATTTTTATTTCCCGCAAGAGTCGCTTCAACTCCTTCGCTGGCACCATCTTGCTGGTCCTCAATATTTCGCAATGATTCCGGATTTTGTTGTGCCATGTTTATAAAAGGGCTAGTTCTTTGTCGATATCTTCCATAGTGCTTTCTTCTTCTTCATTTACTTTCCGTTCAATGTAACGGTAAATCGTTTGAGCGCGTTTAGTTTCGTACTCTTTTCGTTTTGAAATAAGCTTTTTGTAGACCACGTTTTTCTTTTCTTGTTCGGCTTTTAAAATATCAAAAATTTCCGCTTTTTTGGTGTCGCTCATACGGCTTATATTATCTAGCAGCCAACGTTTTTTAACGTCGTCCATCGCGCCAGAGGCTTTTATGAGTTTGGGAAGGAGGGTGAAATCGTGCATGATTTTTGTTTTTGAATTAGGTTATTATAACTTATTTCTAAATTTATTTCAATAAAGCCTTTGGGCTTAATTTTTAGGGAAAGATTTTTTAAGCCAATCAGGAATACCTTTTTCATGAATGTCTACAATGACTTCCGCGGCTTGAGTTCCAGGCGGCATAGTTGGTTCAACTACTTCTACTTCTTTAGCTCTGGTCTTTGTGCCTGGAACACTGAAGGGGAATTCTGCTGGTGGAGTTGCGTGTACACTTGGTTTTTTTTCTAACCCTTCAATCGGTAATTTAGGGGTTGTGGTGCTTGGTATCGACGCTTTTAACTTTGTGATGGGTGTGTCGGGCGAAATTTGCAAGCGGTCTTTTTGCCACTGCACCAAATCTTTTACGAGTCCGTCTGTTACTTTGGCGGCACTTGGCTCGGCGTATATGATATTGATACCACTTTCAACATTGACCGCTTTATGACTTTCTGTAAAAGGCTTCCAGTCAAGGTTTCGGTTTTTAGTTCTCAGTTGCGCCAGCGTTTGGGTTGGATGTTCAATAACCAACACGGCTAAATCTATATCTTCAGTGTATCTTAAAATCTCGGCGGTAATGTTTTCGACATCATTGGCGTTTGCGTCTAACTGCGTTAAATCGTTTTGGGTAATATATGTCCAAGCAATTTTATGAACTGGGTCTAATTCCAAGCTGGCAAAAACTTTCCCCCATACTTTAAGCGTGTTGAATGATTTCTGTTTAAACAGATGTTCAATAATATCAGATTGTTCGGCTCCAATATTTTGCAGTAAGGCAGCGGCTTCTAAACTTGAAGCAGTCGTATTTGGCCGTAAAAAACTGCCGGTGCTGGCAATCATGCCGGTCAGTAAGCTCGTGGCGATATTGGCATCAATCTGTTTCTGAAATTCTGTATCGTGTTGCAGGCAATCAAATAAAATTTCACAAGTAGAAGATTTAGTCGGGTCGATTAAATTCACTTTCGCGTAGTCGGCTGTACCCGGATTGGCTGAAATGTTAAGGGTTGGAGCGCTTGCAAAGAGTTCAGTGTGATCGTTGAAAACGGGTCCCAAGCTTTCAAGCGTCGGACAGTCAAAAATTAATATCAGATCAAAGTGAGCCACATTATGCCGAAAAGTTACATCAGACGGATTAAAGCTTCCGTCTTTAGGGGTGATCAAAATATCAACTGAATTTTCTTCGATCGTATATTTAACTCTTTCAACGTGTGATTTTTCAGTGGAAAGAGAAATCACGAAATCTCCCGGTTCACCGAGTTCGTTTTCAATGTTTTCGTGACCTGGTAGAAATTGCAAATTATGACTAACACCGCGTGGAAGTACCGCCACAATCTCTTTTCCTAATTTTTGGCCTAGAGCTTGAAAAGCCAGAACGGCTGCGATGCCATCGGCCCGCGCATGGGCTTGGCTGAGACAAAGGATTTTGTCAGAGCGACGAATCAGGGCAATGGCTTGGTCTTTCGGGGTAATGCTCATGTGATTTATCAAAGCCTAAAATCAGGCTTAAGGTGTATTATAAAATGTTTAACACAAAAGGTCAAATATTTTGTAAGACTTAACTGTAGCCAGCAGCACCAGTTTTGCCTACAATTTTTTTACTAAAAATTAATTATGCTCGATTTAAAAGCAATACGGCAACAACCAGAAGACTTTAAAACTCGCTTGGCGCGTAAAGGCGTGCCGGCTAATGTAGTAAACGATTTACTCTCCGCCGATGAGGTGAAACGTGATTTACAAGCGCAAACCGAAAGTTTAAAAGCCGAACAAAACGAAGCTTCAAAGCGGATTCCTCAACTTTCCGGCAGTGAGAAAGAAGAAGCCTTAGCGGCTATGAAAACGATTGCTGGAACTCGTAAAAACCTAGAAGCTGATTTAGAAAAAGCCAGCGCTATAGTTGATGAGTTAATGCTCAGTCTCCCAAATCCGCCGCGGGCAGAAGTGCCAGATGGGAAGAGTGATGAAGAAAACGTGGTGGCTCGATTTGAAGGTCAAAAACCTGAATTTAGTTTTAAGCCAAAAGAACACTGGGAACTGGCCGAAGCTTTGAATTTACTAGATATGGAGCAGGCCGCTAAAGTGTCTGGTTCTCGTTTTTATTATCTTAAAAACGAACTTGCGCTGCTGCAACAAGCCTTAATGATGTGGGCTTTTCGTGAAGTCGCAGACAAAGGTTACAGCCCAACGATCCCGCCTTTTATGACTCGTAAAGAGGCCATTATGGGAACGGGGTTTTTTGACCGAGACGAAAATTATTGTGTTAATCCTGGAGAAGATGACCTGTATCTAATTGGGACTTCAGAAGTGCCAATGGTCAGTATTCACGCCGATCAAATCATTGATCTATCTAATGGTCCGCTGCGTTACGCCGCTTACAGCCCGTGTTTTCGACGCGAAGCGGGAAGTTATGGAAAAGACACCAAAGGAATTTTACGAGTGCATCAGTTTGAAAAAATTGAAATGGTCGTCTTTTGTGCGCCAGAAGACGCGGTCGCTGTTCATGAATCTTTGCGAGAAACAGAAGAAGAAATATTAAAGAAACTGGGGATTCATTACCAAGTTGTCGATATTTGTTGTGGTGATTTAGGCGTTTCGGCTTCTAAAAAATACGACTTAGAAGCGTGGTTGCCGGGGCAAGCGCAGTACCGCGAAATGACCTCTACTTCAATTTGTGATGATTTTCAAACGCGTCGTTTAAATATCCGCTATAAAGATGCCGATGGCAATTTACAATTTGCCCATGCCTTGAATGGTACCGCCGTAAGTTCTCGGCCTTTAATCGCTATTCTAGAGAACGGACAAAAAGAAGATGGCTCAATAGACATTCCAGAAGTTCTGTGGCCTTACACAGGATTTGAACGCATTGAAGCTAAATAAGGCATTCTTCCAAAATATTTAAAGACTTAATAACCAAGCTTTTGCTTCTTTGCGCGTGCTAATCTCACCATTGATTTGCCGCTCTCTTAACGCCGCTTTTAGTTCGCCAATGCGTGCAGATGGGGGAATGCCCGTAATTTCTATTATTTCTTCACCGGTATAAAGCTCTGGTTTGCTAGATGGCAAGATGCCTGCATGGTGCGCATATTGCCAATTTTCTTGGATTTTTTTTAATTCAAGTAAAGCAGTTTGGTGTTCTTTTTCGTCTTCAGGAACACAACCTTTTAAGTCAGCCATTTCCAGTTTCAGTAAATTTTCAAATTGTGGTTCGTCAAAATAATGCAGTCTTTTAGAAAGATTCATCTCATAGAAGCTTTCGAAAATTGGTTTATAGTGTAATAACCATAAAATGTCGGTTTGCAGTTTTTTGGAAAATTTCAGGCGTTCTAATAATGGAGCCACTAAGTCATCAGCAACTTGATCATGGCCCGGATACGTCCAACGTTCTCCATCCCATTTTTTACATTTAGCTTTGGCGTAATCATGAAAAAACGCGGCCCAATAGAGCGCCAAATCTTCTCCCTCATTCATTTGTTGTAATACCAAAAAGGTATGCGTTAATACATCGCCTTCTTGGTGATGATCACTGGGCTGATCGGTGTTCGCTAAAGCTTCAACTTCAGGAAACAGCTTCGCCAGAATTCCAAGATTAAACAGATCAGCTAAAGCCGCCGCCCTTGATTTATGAACTATAATTTTGTTCAATTCATCGGAAACTCTTTCGGCTGCAATTTGGGTGACTAAGCTGGCATGAGTTTTGAGCGCCACGCCCGTATCGTAATCGTAATCAAGACTAAAACGGTGCCGAAAACGAACGGCTCGGAGCAATCGTAAAAAGTCTTCTTGAACCCGAGTATCTGGGTTCCCAATAAAGCGCAGCACTTTATCGGCTAAATCTTTGCGACCGCCTACATAGTCATAATGCTTATCAATTATCGGGTCATAAAAGATTCCGTTAATCGTAAAATCACGGCGCAGCGCGTCTTCTTCTGCATTACTATACTTCACTATTGTGGGGCGTCTTCCGTCTTGGTAAGAATCTTCCTCTCTAAATGTCGCCACTTCAAATTTATGCCCAGCTTCTTCAATCAAAATGACCCCAAAAGATTTTCCAATCGGCCAGGTGTTTTCAAACACGGCTTCAACCTCTTCTGGTTTGGCATTCGTGGCAATATCGTAATCTTTTGGTTCTTGCCCTAATAATAAATCACGAACACAGCCTCCCACTAGAAAGGCTGTGAAACCGTGGTCTTGGAGCTTGCCAACAATGTTGGTCGCGGTTTTATGCATTGCTCAATTATAGCATGCTTGAGGCTAAAGCTCTAGTGATAAATTAGTCTTTGAAGTTCTCTTCAATGTATTGCGCTAAGTTGTAAGAACGGAAATTCCATTGCCCATTAACGTCTTGTTCTTGGTAAGTCATAATACCATCGTAAACCTCTACGTTACGAACTGGGCTAGTGCTAAGCGTCAAATTAACTTCTCGGTTGAATAGTGTTTTTAAAATCAATCCATTCTCGTCATAAGCGATTTCTACTTCATCTAAATCAATTCGAGGTACGCCTTGCTCTTGCACGGTCATTTGTTTATCGGCTAAGGCTTCTTCTAAAGTCTTTTCATCTCCACGGTCAGACCATAACCAAAAAATGAGTCCACCAATGAGTAAAAGAAATAAAGCCAAGAAGAGGAGGTTTCGCATAATATTTTAGTTAATCAGATTTAATCTGTTGATATTGATTTTATATTACTCAAAACCAAGAAAAGTCAAATTCGGTATTTAAAAGGCTCTGATCTGTAACGTCGGTACAAATTCTTCATCAACTAAGAAATCTGAAATTAAGACGTATTTTTGTCCTTTAAGTTCTGGATATTTTTTAACAAAAGCCTCTCGGGCTCGCATTATCGTGGTCTGAGGCGTTGAAGAAAATTCAATTCTAAAAGCTTCAGTTCCCCAATTTAAACCAAGGCGTCGTCGAGTTCCAGGTTCATTCGTGAAGGCATATATCGGGACTCTTGGTCGGAATCTTGCCACTCGACGGGCGGTTTCACCGCTTCGAGTAATGACCACAATCGCTGAAATTTCTTCTTCACTTTGCGCCATTTGACAGGCGGTTTTCGCAAATACGCCTCGATCTGATAAAATTGGTAGATCTTTTAAAGGGCGCGTTGGTAAAAATTCTGATTCGGTGGTCAGGGCCACTTTGCTCATCGCTTCGACCGCTTTAATTGGGTATTCGCCGTTAGCACTTTCCCCAGAAAGCATCGTCGCATCGGCTCGCTGCCAAACAGCCGTTGAAACGTCTGATACTTCGGCCCGGGTCGGAACCGGGTTTTCAATCATCGATTCCAGCATATGTGTCGCGACTATTACCGGTTTGCCATAAGCCGCAGCCGTTTCGATTATTTCTCTTTGAAGTTTTGGCACTTGTTCAAAAGGCACTTCAGCCCCTAAATCACCTCGAGCCACCATAATGCCATCGGCGGCTTCGCAAATGGTGCCTAAATGTTTGGTGGCTTCAAAACTCTCGATTTTAGCCATCACCTCAATTTTGGCGTTTTGTTCTTTTAAGAAGTCTTTCAGTTCATTGATCTCATCTGATTTACGCACAAAAGAGAGCGCAATAATGTCGACGCCCATTTCAACTCCAAACTTAATATCCGCCCAATCTTTCTCGGTAATTGATTCGAGTGAAACATCTTTTCCCGGAATATTTATATGACGTCTAGAAGTAATAACCCCTTCATCGTGAACTTCACAAATGACGTCTGTATCTGTTTTTTCGAGCACCGTTAATCCGATGACGCCACTATCAAGTAGTACGCCTTCACCCACTTCTACATCATTAACAAATTGGTCATAATTAACGCCTATTTTGCCGGTTTGTTCGTAATCTCCCGGATCTGGCGAGAACACAAGACGGTCACCAGGTTTAACATTAATAGGAATTTTTAAATCGCCACTCCGAATTTCCGGGCCCTTGGTATCGAGTAAAATGGCATGACTCTTTGGGGACTTTTGATTGAGTCGCTTAATTTTCTTAATCAGTTCGCCTTGGCTTTCGTGCGTTCCGTGCGAAAAGTTGAGCCGAAAAATATCGACGCCTGCCTCAGAGAGGGCAGAAATCATTTCATAACTATTTGAAGCGGGACCAAGCGTGGCGACAATTTTCGTGCGTCTCATAAATCTGGGTTTTATATCACCTTCTAGTTTAGAACCCTTTCAATTTGTGAGCAAATTTTTTGTACTATAAATCTTAATGTCCAGAATTTAATAATACCTCCCCGTTAAAAATATCCATTCCATCAGCCCGAAAAACAACGCCAATAAAATAGCTTCAGGCCAACCCAGTAAATTTAAGAATTGAAGCGTAATAAGACTCATGCCCAAGCCACTAATTAAAAAACCTCTTCTGACGGCAATCACAAAACTTCGGTTGCCCAGTTTATAGCCACTAATGAGTTCTGCTCCAAAAAAGAAAATCAGCGTGAAAAAAGACCAAAGTCCAAATAAACCTGAAGCCCCTAATGAAAGAAAAGCCACATATTTTTGTTCGCCCATGGGGTCAAGTTGAAAGACAGTGACGTATAAAATAAACCCGCATAAAACAAGCACTATGAGCGTTAACACTAAATTTTTCCACATGTAGATTAAAAACTATAAAACTGGCCCAAGCCTGACCAGGTTAAATAAAGATCTAACCACCAATTGCCGTTATACAAACAGATAATACCCGCTGGCATTAAAAAGGCGCCCATTGGCAGAGCCGATTTACGTCCGTAGTGTTTAAAAGCCATCAGATAAATCGCCACGATAACACCGATAATATAAGCGATAAATAAACACACCAATAATAAAGGCCAACCGAGCAGTAGCCCAAGTAAGATACCAAAATAGATATCTCCAGCCCCAACCCATTTCCCGCCAGAAATAAAGTATTGGATGGCATAAAACCCGCCACCAATAGCGGCTCCTATTAAATAAAAAGTGTAGGTTTGCTCTTTAAAAAAGACCCACACAAAAGCCAATAAAATAGCTGGAATAACAATTCTTAAATCGACTTCAAAATATAAATAATCATAGAAGAACAGGACTAACAGCCCCCAAACCGCTATCAAGAGGGGGATTACTTCGACGCTTGAACTAAATTTTTGTACAAAAAGCAAAAACGTTACTCCAAAAACAAGCTCCAAAATGAAATAAATAAAAGGAATTTTTTTGTGGCAATAGGCGCATTTACCACGTTGAAAAGCGTAAGAAAAAAGCGGGAACAAGTTCCACCATTTTAAGGTTGTTTTGCATTCAGGGCACTCTGAGCGGCCAGTCCAAAACCCAGGTTTATCAAAATGAAGTCTATGAATTAAGGCGCCAGAAAAACTGCCTAAAACGGTTCCAAGTATGAAAGCCCCTATCCACAAAATTATTTCCGCATACATCATCTGGGCAATTATTGTTTATCAGAGCGCATTTATCAACTATTGTTTCACAGGTCTAAGACTGACAACTCGCAATAATGAATTTTTCTAAAGCCAGTTCTAGCTCCCCGGCGTCATCGGTGCTGACCGTCAACCCACCGGTTTTTAAACGACGATCAATTTTTAGTAACTGTTCATACATTTGGGCAATTTGTGTTTGAGTAAATTTTTTGCTCAAAGGCAGTGTTTTCTGAACCACAAACGGATGTAGTTTTGTTTTGCTGGCAATCGATTTGGCGTCCATGTTGGCTTCACTTCCGGCCTTTAGCTGAGCGTGAATTCTTACCTCACGGATTATCATTGCCATGACCATGTGAGCCGATTCACCACTTTGTAAAAGCGTTCGAAAACTCTTAATCGCGGATCCGGCTTGCTGCTTACTTAAAGCACTCAAGAAATCCCAAACCACGGCACTAGGGTGGGGAAGTGTGAGTTGATCTATTAACTCTCTGGTGATTGCAGCACCATTACTGGCCATACAAAGTTTTTCTACCTCTGAATGAAGATTCCAACCATTAACGCCACAGCGATCGAGTAAGTATGCCGCTTCTTTTTGAGGCAATAAAGAACCTTTTTGTTCAGCCGTTCGAATCAGCCATTGCGTTAATTCTGGCGCTTCCAGCAAATCATAAGTTTCCACTTTGGCCATTTTAAGTAAGACTTTGGAAGCCTTAGTTCTTTTATCTAAGGCTGGCTCTATCGAAATAAGCGTGACGGTTTCAATCTGTCCTTCAAGTGCTTCCCAGAATTTTGCGTTTTCCGCTTTTTCAAAGTGTTCTGGGTCCCAAAAGCTAGTGGTGACTACCAGTCTGCGACTAGCAAACAAGTTTGGGGTTAACACCGTGTTTTGTAAATCACCAAAGGTATTGTTTTCTTCAAAGCGGGTAATTTCTCCCTCAGGATATTTTTTCTTAAAACCATCCATTAAAAAACGTTGCCGAGCGCTTCTGCGGTAGTCGTCTGGTCCGGTGAGCAGAATAAAGTTTGCAATCATTCGGACCGTAATAGTTTAACTTTTCTCAAGCCCACCCCCAGGCCAAAATCAATAGTAATCACAAACCGCTTTCCACTAAAGCAGGCTTTCGCTTCTGGGTTTAAACGTTCTGGCCATTCGACTAAGTGAGAAGAATCAGCTTGATTGGCTAAATCTTGAAACCCTCTGGCAAAAAAGTCATTGGCTTCTTCGAGCCGGTAAAAATCCCAATGGCCGATAGTACCATGTTCGGCGTTATACTCATTAACCAGCGCATAAGTGGGGGATGTAATCGCTTCAGAAACCCCCTTAAGCCGCATGATTTCTTTGGCTAAAAAGGTTTTACCAGCCCCTAAACCGCCTTCAAGAAACAGGGTAAAAGATTCATTTTTTGGAAAAAAATTTTCACACAAATCAGCCGCGAGCTTTCGCATCGCTTCTTGGTTTGGAATACTACGGGTGAAAATCTTTTGCATAAGGGATTGTGCGATGAGATTAAACTCAATACAATGCCTTCGTAATTTAGACGAGAACTTATGAAAATTCAATCAGAAGGTGGCAGCAGCTTACGGCTTTCCAATAAAAAAAACCAAATCATTTTTAATCCGCTTTCAACGCCAAGTGGAGAAGTAGATATTATCGCCCTATCAGAACCAAAGACTACAACAGAATTGAATAGCAAAAAGTTGTTTAACTTGCCGGGTGAGTTTGAAGTTTCAGGAATTTTGGCGCAAGGGTTTTTTACCGATGACCAAACGAATGTGGCCTACAAAGTAGTAGTAGAAGAGGTTGCAGTGGTTCATTTTGGGAATTTGAAAGAAGTGCCAACGTCTGATTTTTTTGAAAAGTTAGGTGAAAATGTTGATGTAATTGTATTGGCTTTGAACGAAAATTTTGATGACAAAAAAGCCAAGATTCTCATGGATAAATTAGATCCTCGAATGGTAATTCTAATTGGTGACAGCACTTATTTTGCTGCAATGACCGCGAAAACGGGGGCTAAAATGGCTGAAGAAGAGGCTCTGACCCTTACAAAATCTGGGTTATCAGATGATAAAACTGACGTTATTATTCTGAACGTCTAATTTGTTTTTGACGTGGGCGAAGTTTTACCTAATATCGCCCAGGTAATAAGATGGCGCGGTAGCTCAGTGGTAGAGCAAAGGATTGAAAATCCTTGTGTCGGAAGTTCAATTCTTCCTCGCGCCACCATCTCAGTTCTAAAGGATCAATTTACTGAATCCTTTATTTATGGGAGCGATTAGCTCAGCTGGCTAGAGCACCTGCTTGACTTGCAGGGGGTCACAGGTTCGAATCCTGTATCGCTCACCATTTTAAAGTTTCCCTATTTACGGGTGAGACTTTTTTGTTTGTTAGTGAATTTAAAACTTTATTTAAGATGCATTTTTAGTGAATTTCTAGTATAATAATTAGAAATGAATGAAGACCAGCTCCGTAAAATTATCACGCAACAAAAAACTTTAGGTCGAAAACCTGAAGAATTAATCCGCTTAGCTGAGGGGGCTGGAATGGAACATGGCAAGGTCATACCTTTGATAGTCGAGATGTTCCCTGGTTTTAAGGCTGACTCTCAGCCAAAAAATGAAGACTACCAAAATACCACGGCCGTTAAAATTTGGGATCCCGCCGATGAGGTTATTACTCAAACTACTTTTAAAGTGGGAAATGAGAAGATTCAAAAAAAATTCGAGGAGCACCAAAAAAATCCTTACCGCATTCGACGAATTTATTTTCTGTTTTGGGGGCTTGGTTTTGCAGGAACGGGTTTAATTTTTTCGTTGTTGTTAGTTTCGCCCGATTTGTTTTGGAACATAATGCTTGGCAGTGGAGACGATGACTCTGGTGGCTTTGGGATTCTAACCTTACCGTGGTTGCCTTTAGCCTGGTACGTTTTTCATGTTAAGCGCTTACAGCGAGATTTAGTTAAAAAAATTATTGCCGACAATAATCACTGGATTTATAACCCAGATGAAAATCCCTCTAGATGGAGTAGTCTGGCAAATAAATTTCCAAAAATATTTCTGAAAGGGAATAATTCACAAGAATTAGAAGATGAATTTTGGGGGAAATTTCATACCGCCACTCAATCACGTGATTTTTATTCTGGAATTTTTCACTACGCCACGACGACCGGTTCTGGTAAAAATCGTAAAACCCGACACAGTTACCAAGCCGTTTTTGCGATTCGTTTAGAGAAAGTGTTAAAGAATTCATTGTTGCTTGTCCCCGAGAAAAAAGGAGATCGCTTTTGGCGCAAACTTGGCGTTGGATCTGATGTTAACGTCGAATCTGAAGCCTTTAATCAGGCTTTCAAGGTTTATAAAAATGGTGAACCTAGCCAGCAAGATTTAATACAAATTTTCGTTAAATTGTCGCCTGCCGTGCAAGAACAATTGGTTTTACTCGCACAGGAAAATCCAAAGTCATCGATTTATTTTTCGGGGGATGTGTTTTTGTTCGTCCGTGATGGCATGTTGTTCCCGACTAAACGGACGCTTATTAAATTCAAGGGTTTACCAAATGTGAAAATGCATACGAACTTTTTTAAAAAAGTTGAGCTTAATCCAGCCGATGAAGCTTATTTACAAGAACGTTTCGATACCCTTTTAAGTATTGCGAGTAACACGGCGAAGTATCTAGATTAAAGGGTTTTAGTGTGATATAATGATTTTGAAATTATTTTATAAACAATCATTTTATGGTTCCAGCATTAATTGTTCTTGGTGTGTTAGGCTTTTTGGCACTTGTTTATTTCGCTACATATAATGGCTTAGTAAAAGCAAAAGTGGCCGTTGAAAATGCGTGGTCAGGCATTGATGTACAACTAAAGCGTCGGTATGATTTGATTCCAAATTTGATTAACACGGTTAAGGGTTATGCGAAGCATGAAGCGGGTACTTTTGAACTGGTTACCAAAGCTCGAACAGCGGCAATGGGCGTTCCAGATGGCAATGTAAAAGAACAAGCCGCCGCTGAAAATATTTTAAGCGGAACCCTAAAGTCTATTTTTGCGTTATCAGAAGCTTATCCAGACTTAAAAGCGAATCAGAACTTTCTCGATCTACAAAATGAGTTAAGTAATACTGAAGATCAAATTGCGGCGTCACGTCGTATTTACAACAGCAACGTGACAATTCTTAATACGAAAGTGCAATCGGTGCCTTCAAACATTGTGGCGGGTATTTCTGGGTTTAAAAATGCAGAATTTTTTGAACTTGATGCCGCAGAACGAGCGGCCGCAGAAAAAGCGCCAGAAGTTAGTTTCTAAAGTTAAGTTAAATCTTTTGAAGAAAGCTTGGTATGTTTACCAAGCTTTTTTTGTTTTCCACCTTTAAAGCATTAAAGTGATAAACGACTATGCTTGAAAAAATAACCCCATTGGTTGAGAGTTTTGTAGCGCAAAATCCAAGCGGTATTTTAGTTGTACTTGGGCCGACCGCGAGTGGTAAAACCAGTTTATCGGTTAATTTAGCGTACTGGATACAGCAAAATTTAAATCAAACCGTTGAAATCATATCGGTTGATTCTCGCCAAGTGTATAAGGACTGCGATATAAGTTCCGCTAAAATTTCTGAAGAAGAAAAGCGGGGAATTGTGCATCACGGTATTGATATTGTAGATTTAGAAACCGAATACTCGGTATATGATTGGCAGAAATATTGCACGAGTACGATTAAAGAAATTCAAGCTAGAGGAAATATCGCCATGCTAGCTGGGGGCACGATGTTATGGTTAGATGCGGTGACTGAAAATTATGATTTTGATGAAAAGGGGATTAAGTCAGATCGAAGAAACGAACCTTTGTGGCCCAGTTTTAAAATTGGTCTCAGTTGGCCGCGAGATGTTTTATACCAAAGAATAAACCAGCGGGCGGTCGCCCAGTTTGAAAGTGGGTTGATTGAGGAAACGAAACGAGTGATGCAAGAACATCCAACGATTACCAAATCGGCCTTTACGAGTTTTGGCTATCAAGAGATTGAAGCTTATTTAAAGGGGTTAATGACTTACGAGGAGGCCCTCTCTAAAAATCAGCAAAGAAACCGCAACTACGCCAAAAAACAACTCACTTGGTGGAGAGGTCGGGAAGATGTATATTGGATTGAATTAAGCTGATTTACTCCAGTTCTTTTAGCAGCGTTTGAATGCGTTGTTCTGTTTCTTCGTAGTCACCTTGGCCAAAGTGTTTGTACCTAACCACTCCATCTTTATCAAGTAAGTAAAAAGCAGGCCAATACCGATTATTAAACGATCTCCAAGTTTTGAAGTCATTGTCTAAGGCAATCGGGAAAGTCAGCCCATACTGTTTCACCGATTTTTCAACGTTTTCTAATTTTCGTTCGTAGGCAAACTCAGGGCTATGAATGCCAAGAATCGTGAGGCCTTGGTCGGCATATTTTTCGTGCCAGCTTTGCACGTATGGCAGCGTGTGAATACAGTTTGAGCAAGCAAAGGTCCAAAACTTTAAGAGCACCACTTGGCCTTTTAGTTCTTCTAAAGAGCCTCTCGGTTCGCTGTTGAGCCAAGGACCAAGACCGTAAAGATTTCCTCGAGTTTCAAGCAAAGGCGCATCGGCTTTAACTTCCATTTGAATTGGCGCTGGGGCTTGAGCAACCTTTTCCAAAGGTGGTTTTTCAATGGGGGCTATTTCAAATTTATTAGTTTGTCCCTGCACACTGCAGCCACTGATAAAAATCACTGATAGCAGAAACGTTAAGTGTTTTTTCATGTGTTAGCTTATATTGTTATTTCAAAGATAGATCTCCTATGAGTGGTGATCTGTACTACGTTATAAGAGTCGGCTTCCATTAGGCACACCTTCGTCGCTGACACCAAGAATTGTTTTGTCTGCCAGTACAAATCCAGTTACTAACACTTCAGACATAAAGTTCGCCACTTGCTTCGGTTCAAAATTGGTGACGGCTATAACTTGTTTTCCCACTAAATTTTCAAGTGTGTAATTCGTGATTTGGGCGGAAGATTTTTTCTCGCCCAGCTCCGGTCCAAAATCGATCCACAGCTTAAAGGCTGGAATTTTAGCTTCCTCAAAAAATTCAGCTTTAGTAATGGTGCCCGCTCGTAGTTCCACTTTTTTAAAATCGTTCCAGCTTATGTTTGCCATGTTAGAAACCGGCTTGTCTACTAGATTGGTCAATGTCGCTAAATTTCATACGAGATTTATCAAATAAAACACTGATTCTACCAACACCACCGTTACGGTGTTTAATCACGTTTACTTCTAAAGTGTCTTTGTCTTCTGGGGCGCAGTCTTCGTTATAGTAATCTTCACGGTAAAGCATCATTACCACATCGGCATCTTGCTCGATAGAGCCAGAATCACGTAGATCAGATAGAATCGGCCGTTTATCGGGCCGGCTTTCTACGGTTCTTGAAAGCTGCGACAAAGCAATCACAGGGATATTAAGTTCCCGGGCCAGTCCTTTTAAGCTTCGTGAAATTTCGGCAATTTCTTGCACCCGATTCATAGGATTTTCACCACTCATTAATTGCAGATAATCAATCATCAGCATATCAAGACCATGTTCCATTTGCAGTCGTCGAACTTTGGCTCTTAGTTCTGAAATTGAAGCTCCCATCGCATCATCAATAAAAATTTGGGCGCTGTTGAGTTGATCCATCACTGGGCCCATCCGATCAAAATCCGCTTCTTCAAGCTTTCCTTTATGCAGTTTCCAGCTATCAACGCCGAGTAATCCACAGAACATTCTTTCCACCAATTGTTCTTTAGACATCTCCAGTGAAATAATCCCGATTTTTTTACCCGATTTAATAGCGGCGTTTTGGCAGATAGCCAAACTGATCGCCGTTTTTCCCATCGAAGGACGAGCGGCCATAATGATCAAATCAGATTTCCCAAAACCACCATTAAGTTTGTTATCGAGATCTCTAAAGTGCGTGCTAATTCGGCTCTCTTTTGCTAAGTCGGGGTTTTCATGAATCTCAGAGATGTATTCATATCTTTCATTCAATACTTCTTTGATGGAAGTAAATCGGTTTTTAATAAAGTTCTGAGAGATAGAAAAAATTTCTTTCTCTGCGGCTTCTAAAAGCTCTTCTACTTTTTTATCACTTTCATAACCAAGCGCGACCACATTCCCTCCGGCTTTAATCAGTTTTCTGAGTGTCGCTCTATGCTTGATAAGTTGGGCATATTGAAAGATATGCGTTGTCACGGGAACCATATTTTGTAACTCTGCCAAATATTCTGGGCCACCAATAACGGATAATTGATCTTTGCCTTCAAGCTTGGTACTGACCGTTACTATGTCGACCGGTTCTGCCTTAGCAAAAAGTTCTGTACAGGCTTCGTAAATCATCTTGTGATGATCGTGATAAAAATCTGCGGATTCTAAAAAATCTGCAATTTTTAAGATTGCGTCCTTATCGAGCATTAGACATCCAAGCAACGATCGCTCGGCTTCTAGGGCTTGCGGAGTTATTTTTTTTTCTGCAGGATTTTGAGCCATTTTGTGTTCTTATTTATTATCAAAATCTGTCTGCCTGGTCAAACAAAAACCCGCTTTAGCTAAGTGCTTAAAGCGGGTTTTAAATAGAGGAGAATGAATAAAGACTAGTTGCCTAAATCAATTTTCATGTAAGGGTGAATAAAGTTTCGAGTTGAATCTCCAGATCGGCTGGTTGTTCGTTTCAATACAGAAGCGTCAGCGGTTGGTGCAATGCTGTTTTTTTGTGCTTCTCGAATCTGATTAATAATGTCAGCCGTGCTAACGTTGTTTGATCGGAATCTGGTTCGAATTGGCGTCATGTCTCCAGATCGAACGACATCACTTTCAAGAACACTGGTTCCAGCAGAACCACCTTCAATGTAGTAATCGTAAGCTCGAGTTCGAAAATTTCGTTTGGCGTTGTTTGGAACAATCACTCGGCTGTAAGTGAAAGGGCGTCGTCCGCTGTAGTCAGTCAGTTCGCCAGATCGATCCATGTAAGTTGAAACTCCATCAATACCCGCTTCTGCTCGGCTAAGGGTATGTCGGATTGATTGGTTGTTTACATTTCTTTGAACGCCGTCTCGCAATTTTTCTCGTAGGTAATTGTTTTGACGAACTTTAATAGCGGCATTTACCGCGGCATTAGCGCTTACTTCAGCTGGCAATTCACCATTAATAGCCATACGAACAAGTTCTGGTGTATTATTAGCATAAGTAGTGCCTGTAATAAGGAGGCTAGCCATAAAAGAGAGAAAGAGAGTTTTTTTCATGATTGGAAATAAAGTGAATTAATGTTTTCTTACTAATGCTAAGCCAAAATTTATAAGTCGCAAATTTTTAGAGAGCTTTTGCTCTATATTTTAGAGTTAGCTTTTTTAAATATGAAGGTCTTTTGTAAAGTTTTTTGCTCTTGCCTCTCTGAGTTGGTTAATTATGTTTAGAAGAGATTTATAATTTTAAAAAAAATGGCTCTCACGAAAAAAACAAAAACGAACCCCAACTTTTTATTAATCGCTTTAATTGTTTGGGCTGGTGTATCTGGACTTTATATTGTCCAAGATTTATGGAGAAATGGGCTGAGCGCTATGTATCAAGCGGGTTACGAAAAAGCGGTATCTGAGATTTTAGTGAGAAGTCAGTCTTGTCAGCCAGTTGAACTTTTTGTTGGTGAAGTTAAAACTCAATTAGTGAGTTTAGAATGTTTACAGGCTGCCCAAGCTCAAGCAGAGCAGCAAGCTGCAGAGCAAGCTTTAGAAGATGAGGACGAATCTTAGTGAGCCGTTGAGACTCTGTTTATGAAAAAAGCGTTTCTAAATTTGGAACGCTTTTTTTTACTGATGGTAAACCCAAGCCGCTTCCCCAGTATTTAACTCAACGAAAGAACGTTTATATTCCTTCCCTTCGTAGTCATCAAAAGCTTTTAATTCAGCGGTGGTAATTTCAAATACCTGGCCAGTGATTTTCTCAATGGTGTTTTTATCTGGAACAAGAATCCAATAAATTGAGTTATCAATTTTAATTTCTTCTCGTCGAAAACCATTCAAAGATGCTTTCGCTCCTTTTGACGTGCGACCGATAAGTTTTTGTTGAATAACCGGGTCTTGCAGGGTTCCATAGCTAAATACATTTTCCATGCTACTTGACGCCTAAATCTTTTTTAAGAGCGTGCACGTGTCGCGCCGTAGCAGAATCTGTGCGGATCAGTTCTTTTATTTTTTTGATACCGTGCATAATAGTTGTGTGATTTTTTCCGCCAAAGGCTTCACCAATGGCTTCGTAACTCATTTTCAAAACTTCTTTACACAACCACCAACAAACTTGGCGTGGAAAAACGATTTCTTGTTTTCTGGAATTTCCGAGTAAATCAGTGGCTGGAACCTGAAAGTAATCGGATGTTAGAGTAATGATGTCATCTGGACTTTTGGCTAAACCACGGCTGGCATCATGAGCGCTGATTAAATCTTCTTCGGGGTTTAGTTTCCGAAAAATTTTCCCCACACTTTGAATCGTGGGGGAGAGTCCGCCTAAATCGAGTTCGGCGCCCACTTTATTTAAAATATTTTCGAGTTCTCGCAGACTTTTACGAGTGTTGGTGGCAATAAATTCTTGTACATCGTGAGGCAGAATAAGTCCTTGCGCTTGAGCTTTTTCTTGGATGATAGCCAATTTTGTTTCGTAATTGGGCATTTGGATGTCTACAATCAACCCCCAACCTAAACGCGAACTCAAACGATCCATCATATCCCGCAGTTGAGCTGGTGGTCTATCAGCGGAGAAAATCATTTGTTTTTCCAAATCACGCAAATCGTTAAAGGTATTAAAAACTTCTACCTGAGTTTGTTCTTTCCCAGAGAAAAACTGAACATCATCAATTAAGAGTACATCCGCTCGACGATATTTTTTTCGGAGTTCTTCTGTTTTTTTCTCACGAATGGCTTTCACAATTTCATTCGTAAATCTTTCGGCGGTCGTGTAAATCACCACAGATTCTGGTTGTCGACGAATAATTTCGTTGGCAGTGGCTTGCAGTAAATGCGTTTTCCCCAGTCCAACTCCACCATATAAATAAAGCGGATTATATTTCTTCGCTTCATTAATAGCGGTTTCTGCAACCGCGGTACAAGCGGCATGAGCGAGTCGATTTTCTTCTCCAACCACAAAATTGTTAAGGGTAAATTTAGGCTGAATTAAACGTGACTCAAGCCCAGCTTCTAAACGAACTTCAGGCTGACGCGGTAATTTTCGCGGTTTATTTTCGGTGAAAACTTGAGGCGCTTGTGAAGCTTTATCGGCCAAGCTTAAATCTACTTCAAAAAATATTTTATTTATTTCAGGCAAACTTTTCTGCAGGTTTGAAAGAATGACCGTTGAATATTTATTCTCCAACCAATTCTTGTTCATTTCGCTCGGGCAACCAATTAAAACAGCCCCACCAGAAATTTCTTTTAGGTGTACTTTTTTAAACCAGGTACAAAATTCCATTCGAGAAATTTTCCCTGATAGATTGTTAAGAACTTGGCTCCAAACTTCGGTTTTATCAAGAGTCATAGCCATTATTTGCAGTAGATTAATTCGTTTCGGTCCATTCCTACACCAATAACTCTAATGGGGCATTTAATAAATTTCTCTAATGCTTTTACATAATTTTGAGCATTTTCTGGCAATTCTTCAAAAGACTTAGCGCTACTAATGTCTTCTTCCCAACCCAGAAATGATTCATATTCGACTTCAAGTTTGTGATTGGCCTTTCTCGTAGTGGGGACCGTTCTAATTTCATGTCCGTCTAATTTGTATTTAGTGGCCACTTTAATTTCAGCCACGCCGGTTAAAACATCCAACTTTGTTAGATTGATGCAATCAAGGCCATTAAATTCTACGGCATTTCTTACCACCACCGCATCAAACCAGCCACATCTTCGAGGCCGTTTAGTAACCGCTCCATATTCTCCACCTTTTTCTCGAATTTCATCGCCAAAAGCGTCATCGAGTTCAGTTGGAAATGGCCCTGATCCGACCCGAGTCGTATAAGCCTTAGTAATTCCAATTAACGTAGAAATACTTTTAGGTGGAACGCCAAGCCCAGTACTAATACCTCCAGCCGATACATTGGAAGAAGTCACAAATGGATACGTTCCATGATCAATATCTAGGTGATGCGCTTGTGCGCCTTCAAATAAGATTTTTTTACCATTCTTCATGGCATCAAGCAGAACAATGCGTGTATCACAGAGCAATGGCTTCAAATCTTCTCGCACTGACATGATTTTTTCAAATTCAGCGTCGGCGTCTAAATCAATATTTAAAGTGCCACTGTGAAACTTACAGTTAGCAATAATTTTTTCTTTGAGTAATTCAACATCGAGTAAGTCTTCACAACGAATCCCTCGCCGAGCAATTTTATCTTCATAACAAGGACCAATGCCTTTGCAAGTAGTTCCCAGTTTGTCTTTTCCTTTTCGTCTTTCTAGTTCGGCATCAATGGCTTTATGGTAATCAAAAAGCAAATGAGCATGGAGTGAGATTTTAACTCTTTCTAAAACGTTTTTTAAGCCTGAGGCTTCAAGTTGAGCTACCTCGGCCCGTAAACTAACGGGGTCAATTACCGTTCCATTTCCAATAACGCCAACGGTTGTTTCGTGTAGCAATCCTGAAGGTAATAAGTTAAAGACAAATTTTCGGCCTTCAGTGTAAATTGTATGACCAGCATTAGCACCACCCGTACTTCGGCAAATGTAATCAAAATGTTCTGAAACAGCGTCGACTAATTTTCCCTTACCTTCGTCACCCCATTGGGTGCCAATAATACCAACATTAGGGCCTAACGATGAAAGAAAGTTTTGCATTAAAAGAGGGTTAGTTTCGGAAGCATTTGTGGGTCAAACGCGAAGTCGAACTTAAAGGTTTCAAAGGGGGGCGTCAACGGTAAAATGTGGAAAACTTTCTTGACTTGGTTTTGCACAAATTGTGCACATAGACGATTGGTTTTACAAATACCTATGACTTCTTACAATTGACTTTGTTCTGTTTTTTAAACCTCATTAGTTATGACTCAAATGTACTATGATGCTGATATCGATACAGCGAAAATTTTATCGAAAAAAATTGCTATTTTAGGGTGTGGTTCTCAGGGGCACGCTCATGCTTTAAATCTTCAAGATTCTGGGGCAGATGTGGTGGTTGGTTTACGGGCTGGTTCCGCAACCGCTGAAAAAGCTAAAGGGGCTGGTTTAAAAGTGGTTTCCACCGAAGAAGCGGCCGAGTGGGGTGACGTGATTGTTATGTTGTTACCCGATACGGTTCAGAAAAAAGTATACGAAACAGCCGTAGCGCCTCATATGAAGGCTGGTAAGAGTTTAGTTTTTGCTCATGGTTTTAATATTCGCTACGACCTTATTAAGCCGCCGTCTGAAGTTGACGTTTGGATGGTAGCCCCAAAAGGTCCAGGACACCGAGTTCGAACGACTTACACTCAAGGGTTTGGTGTTCCGGCTTTGTTTGCAGTTGAACAAGATGCTTCAGGTGAGGCTAAAGATTTAGCTCTTGGATACACAAAACTTATTGGTGCTGGTCGAGCGGGTGTTTTAGAAACGACTTTCACCGAAGAAACTGAAACTGATTTATTTGGAGAACAAGCCGTACTTTGTGGCGGAACGTGTGAATTGGTGAAAGCGGGGTTCGAGACCCTAGTTGAAGCCGGTTACCAGCCAGAAGTGGCTTACTTTGAATGTTTGCATGAACTAAAATTGATCGTTGATCTGATGGCGGAAGGGGGAATGGCCGCTATGCGTTATTCGATTTCAGAAACGGCAGAATACGGAGACTACGTATCTGGGCCACGAATTATTGATGCTTCAGTCAAAGCACGCATGAAAGAGGTGTTGACCGATATTCAAAACGGGAATTTTGCAAAAGACTTTGTTTCTGTGATGAATGACGGAAACGGTGAAAAACTTCGTGAATTAAGAGAAACGAATGCTCACCACCGAATTGAAGAAACGGGGGCTGGCTTACGAGCTATGATGAAAATTGATAAAAAAGATTCGGGAGATAGTCACTTTAATGCTTCGGCTTAAGTTTTTAATTTCTAGACTTCATAAAATAGAGCTCCACGTATGGTGGGGCTTTTTTAAAATCTAAATTAATAGTTGGTTTATGTTGCCGCGTCGCTGAACTATGAATTATTAATAAAAAACAAAAAACAAAATAGTACTAGCATAAAATGAGTAAATAAATTGCACACGAACACTAAAAGTAATTAAATTCCTTTTGAGTACTATTTGTGAACTCGAACAAAAAATATGAAACGAACCCTCTCATCACTTTTGGTTGCCACAGTGGCATTAGGTTTTCAGCAAGTTTCGGCTCAAGAAACATTTTTTGGATCCCTAGACAGTGACGTTGTTTATAATAACGGCGTTCTTATTCAGGGTGTGACGGCTACGGCCGATGGAGTGGCTAATATTAAATTAGAAGGTACAGGGACGCTTACTGTGGCCAGTGCTGCTGGTGGCGGATTTCCTCGGTTAATGGTGATTGGCGGTACAACTATCACAAGCACTCGATCGTTTGCCAGTGATGAAATTAATAAAACAACTTGGAGCGGGCAGTTCGATGCTCCGACTTCTACCGTTAAACCTGGTTTTTTTGATATCGTTGATCCAGGAGCCGGATTTGCAGATGACTACGAAGCCGTTGAAGCTTTTGGGCTAGGCTTAGCGAATGAAGAATTTACGTTCTCAACTAAGGCAGAAGTGGTATTTCCTGTATCGGTTCTAAATGGGCAAAAACTTTGGTTGGCAAATCAAAATGCAGATGCCACCTGGACAGTGGATAAAACAAATTTTTGTATAGTGAATGATAATCTTTGTTTTATAGCCTTAGCGAAAATTAATAAAATAGCGCTTATTAAAGAAAAATTCGATACTTGTCCGGTACAAAATGTCGCAAATGGAAGTGTCAGTGGTACACCCAATTGTATTGTAACTTGTAACAATGGTTACGCATTGAATGAAGCGGCAAACGGTTGTTCGGCGGTAGTTGGATTAGAAGAGTTTGAAAATCAATTTAACGAAACAACCACAGAGACTACGACTACAGCGCAACAACAAATTTTTGAAAATCAAATTGCGGCGCCCGTTAAAGAATATGATTTCCCACCAGGACATTTTAGATACCGAGCCTCTAGTGATAAATTCTATCGGTATTTAGATGAAACGGGACTAACCGCTACATATGATGAAGATGGTCGGGTAGATGAATCTTCTGAACTTGGACAGGCTCGATTAGTCAATACAAGTTACTTATCTCGAAACCCTCGTTCAGCGGAAGAACAGCTAATGGCTTCTAATTCTGATAAATCTGCTCAGGAAAAAGCTCAGGATGAAGGGGACTTCATGAATTACTTAATTACTATGAGAAATTATTTTGGCGGGAATGCTCAGAATAATACTTACACCAGCTTAAGTGCTGGTGCTGAAGACGGTGAAGCCGTAGCCGCTGAAGGCGAAGCGGGTGAAAGCGGAGGACAAGCTCAAGGTGGAGCGTTTCTTTCATCTGGTTCAATGCTTCCAAGCACTGGGCCTGGGATATTTGTAACGATTGCAATTGTAGGATTTGCTCTGATGATGTTCGGAGCCCGGAGGAGTTAAAAACGCTATACTTAGTTTCTGGATATTTTGTGGGTCAGAAAGCCCTCGCCTCGGCGAGGGTTTTTTGTGTCCAGGGGAAAGAATTCCCCCTAGAATACCCCTTTATATATGAGTTCGTTTATCTTAGGGAACCCACGAGACCCTAAGCTAAACTCACCTTCAAAATTACATTGAGTTTAATTCTTAATTTATTCAGAGTTTCAAAAATTTGTTTGTAAATTTAGTCTCCAAGAAATTAAAATTTAGATTAAATAAACGCACAAATTTTATCGCCCATGTCGCTGCAGCTGAGTTTGGTTTCTCCTTTGTTTTCCATGTAAATATCACCCGTTCTAAAACCCAATTGGATCGTTTTGAGGACCGCAGAGTCGATATCGTTAGCCGCTTCATGCATTTCAAAAGAATGGCGCAGCATCAGCGCGGCGGAGTAAATTTGAGCGATTGGGTTGGCAACATTTAAACCTTGAATATCTGGGGCAGAGCCACCAGAAGGTTCGTATAAATGAATTTTATTACCAAAGCTTGCCGAACCAAGCATTCCTAAACTTCCAGGAAAAACGCTCGTTAAGTCGGAAATGATATCTCCAAACAAATTAGGGCAGGCAATGACATCAAATTGACGCGGCCATTTAACGAGTTGTTGCACGGCGTTATCAACGTACAAATTATGAAATTTCACCTCTGGCCAGTTTTTGCTTTCCGCTTCAAAAACTTCACGCCATAAACGCGACGTCTCCAGAACGTTCGCTTTGTCTATCGAGTGTAAGGTCTTCTTTCTATTTTGCGCCGCTTGAAACGAAAATTGAGCGATTTTTTGAATGGTAGCCCGATCATAAGTAGAAGTATCTAACGCTGTGTCAGCAGTTGGTCGTGAATGTTCGCCAAAATAAATTCCACCGGATAACTCTCGAATGACTAAAATTTCAAAACTTTCGTTGCCAATGATATCAGATCGAAGGGGGCAAAAATGACTCAGTTCTTTAAAAATCGGCGCCGGTCGCAAATTAATGCTAGCACCAATAAATTTTCTAATTGCTAGGATTGAATTTTTTTCACAGTCTTTCCATTGCGGTTCAAACTGAGCGTCTACCGGTCCACCGACTGAGCCAAATAAAATAGCGTCAGAATTATTAACTAAAATTTTAGTCTCTTCTGGAAAGTGGTTGCCGTATTCTGGCCAAGCGGCTCCACCAATTAAACCACCGGTAATTTTAAATTCAACTTCGTATTTTTCTTCAATACACCGCAGTACTTTTACCGCTTCCATGCAAACTTCTTCGCCAATGCCGTCGCCAGGGAGTAAGGCGATTTTGTAGGTTTTCATTTTTTTATCTTTCTAGAAATATATTCATCATTGTTTCGTGCCAAATACTTGTACCCAAAAATAACCTTTATAAAAATTGTCATCGGTTACTTTGTATTGTCCAAAACCGGTTTCTTCATATTTTGAATCAATAATATTGGCCCAGTGACCAGGCGAGTCTTTCCAGTTATCAAAAGCAAATTGGGCGGTTACTTGTCCTTTCGCTATGTTTTCGGCCACAAAGCGATATTTATAGCCGGCATCGCGCACTCTATCAGCCGCAGAATTTCCATTTAGGTCTAAGTGGCTAAAGAAATCTTCATCATCCATTTTTTGGGCAAAGGCTTGCGCTACTTCACTTAAAGTTGGGTTTACGGTTAAAGGTTCGACGTCTACTTTCGCTCGGGCTTGATTGACCAAAGTCAGCATGGTGTCTTTTTGATCCGCATCAAAATTTTCTGGAGCGTATTCTTCATCTGAAGTCAGAAAAATAAGTTGGCTGGCCGATTTATCAACTTTATCGGTGGCGAGTCGGTAAATTAATTCCGCCATTTCGCCGCGGTTTAGAGCTTGGTCCGGTTGGGTTAAGCTTGGAGGAATCGCGTTTAAATCAGTTAGCCGCATCATGTAGGGCGCGTACCAAGGCTCTAAAGATTTATCAATGGTTAAGGCAAAACTTTGGCCAATAATTTTTGATGCCTCAGTCATTAAAATGTTATTGCTGGCTTGAAAGGATTTGTCTGGGTATCCATCAACTATACCAAGAGATTTTGCTGAACAAACAATACCCGAGTACCAGTCTGAGAAATTTATATCGCTAAAAGGTAACTCGTTCGGACACGGCTGAATATCATTTTTGAACTGCGTTTCTAGCACAATTTTGGTGAATTCGGCTCGATTGATCTGGTTCTCGGGCTTAAAAGTTCCATCGCTATAGCCCTCAACAATGCCTTCGGCTTGCAGGTAATTAATAGCGTCGTAATATGGGTGATTAAATTCAACATCGTTAAAAGCGGCGAAGCTTAAAGTTGGAAAAATTAGTAAGGAGAATATTAACTTTTTCATAAATTTTTATTAAAGCCCCAACATTTTTTGTCTTTTACTAAATTCCTGCACCGTATGTTTAAAATCGAGCAAATAGTCGAGGTCTGATAAGTTTTCTAAAAGTCTTTTTTTGCTAAAAGAAGGGATTTCAAAAGGGTATTGATGGCTCTCTTCGTCAATCACCAGCTGCGCTTCTAGATCAACACTTAAGCGCTCACCTGATTTAAGAAATTGCTGCACGACTTTTTCGTCTAAGGTAATACACAAAAGTCCGTTTTTTTCAGCGTTACCTTTAAAAATATCGGCAAAATCAGAGGCAATAATAACATCAATCCCAGCGTCTTTTAAACCCCAAGGGGCGTGTTCTCGGCTGGAACCACAACCAAAGTTTTGCCCCGTCACTAAAATGCTTTGGCCCCGAAATTCAGGAAAGTTAGGATCGTTCTTTTTTAAATTATGAAACACGTGTTGCCCGAGGCCCGTTTTAGTGGTGACTTTCAAAAATTGGGCCGGCATAATCATGTCGGTATCAATGTCTTTTACTGGCAGCACAATCGTTTCAGCCGCTTCTTTTTTGAAGGGCGCGGTTTGTTCTTGTTGATTTCGAGTAGTCGATGAATCAACGGAGCTGATGCCAAAGAGTTGGTTATTCATAGTTTATGCAAAGTATTCTTCAGGGTCGGTAATCTTCCCAGTTACGGCAGCAATGGCCGCCATTTTAGGGCTCATTAAATGCGTGAAGCTCCCTTGCCCTTGTCGGCCAACAAAGTTTCGATTGCTGGTTGAAGCACAACGCGAGCCCGCCGGAACGGCGTCTCCATTCATAGCGATACACATGGAACATCCAGACCCACGAACTTCGGCACCAGCGGCTTCAAATAGGCCTACTAAACCCTCTTGCTCGCATTGCGCCCGTACTTGTTCAGAACCCGGTACCACAAATGCCTTAACGCTATGCGAAATAGTTTTATCTTTTAAAATTTTAGCGACTTCACGCATATCCTCAATGCGTGAATTAGTACAACTTCCCATAAAAACGTAATCGACGGGCGTGTTTTTAATCGGCGCTCCAGCTTTTAAACCGTTGTAATTCAATGATTTTTCAGCGGCAAAGGCTTTGGCCTCATCACTAAAATCTTTGGCTTTAGGAATAGTAGCCGTAATTTCAATTCCTTGTTCTGGGTTTGTGCCCCAAGTGACAAAAGGGGATTTGCCTTCTAAATTTACGGTGACAACTTTGTCGTAAGCCGCCCCTTTATCGCTGGCCCATTTGGCCCATTGATTACATTTTCTTTCCCAAGCTTTGGCCTCAGTTACTTCAGGGTGTGGTTCTGGGGTACAAAAAGGACGTCCTTTCAAATAATCAAAAGTTTTCTGGTCTGGACTTACCATGCCAAATCTTCCACCGGCTTCAATACTCATGTTACAAATCGTCATTCGACCTTCCATACTCAAGTTCTCAATGTATTCGCCGGCAAATTCCATGGCGTGTCCATTAGCGCCTTGAATCCCAATTTGGGCAATTAAACAGAGCACCGCATCTTTAGCGGTAAAGTGTTCGGTTGGGGTCCCCACAAACTCAACCCGCATGGTTTTTGGTTTTTCAAGGAGCAAAGTCTGCGTGGCCATAACGTGTTCAATCTGGGTCGTGCCAATCCCAAAGGCCAAAGCGCCAAAAGCGCCATGAGTGGAAGTATGACTATCGCCACAAACGATCGTTTTTCCCGGCTGGGTTAACCCTTGTTCTGGCCCAATGACATGCACTATGCCTTGATTTCCAGAGCCAAAATCAAAGACTGGAATGTTAAATTCCTCGCAATTTTTACGCAGTGATTCTACTTGGTGACGCGCTTGTTCGTCAGCATAGGCTTCGCGCGCATCATCGGTGGGAACCGAATGATCAAGCGTCGCAAAATTCCGGTCAGGGCAGGCAAAGCCTAAATTTTTTTCACGCAAAGCGGTGAAAGCCTGAGGGCTAGTGACTTCATGTAATAATTGAAGATCTATAAAAAAAACATCAGGAGCGCCTTCCTCATGATTCACCACGTGGGCATCCCATATTTTATCGATAATATTTTGAGCCACTTTCATTAACAATAGGTTATAGAAAAACGATTTACTGTCGAGTTGACAAATGTTATATAAAGTTTATTTTAATTTCAATTAAGCCTTAAAGTCATGCCCTTTAAACCTGGTCAAGTCGTCGATATTAACGCGGATGCAGAAGTGATATATTATGATGGCTTTGATAAAAAGGCGATAGATTTTGAATTAATTCATTTGTTTATCGGAGAGCAGTTTCAAGAAATGAAAGATTTAGTTGGGCACAGTATTGCCGTTTATAAAGATAGAACGGGTCGTATTAACGAAATTGAAGTGGTAGATTAAAAGTTTTCCTTAAGTATTTAGATTTTGATGACAAGAGAACAAACGAACGAAGTGGATGTTTTTTCTTCACAATTCTTAGCTGATTCAGCCATTAATGAATTAAAAGGTTTGGGCTGGATTGAAGCTGAGACCGCTAAAGTCAGAGTTTTAGTTGAAGAAGCCGTTGGCGTATTTTTGAAAGATCGAGAATTAATCAAGGCTGCAACCATCCAACAAAAGCTAGAAAGAAGCTGTAATGCGAGAAGAGCCCGTTTAAATAACGCGTCATTTTTGAAGAGAAGACAGCTAGAGGAGGTTGGTATTGAGAAGCCAGAAGCAGAATCCCTACCGATGGCTTTATATCCGTTGGTTTATATTCAGATGCTTGAAAAGTCTGGAGTAGAAATACTACAAAACCTCAGAGCGGCTTACGCAAAAATGCCCAAGGGTGGGTGGAATAGTGGACGGGCTGAGTTTCTACGAATTTTAGAAATTGAGTTGAAAGCAAAAAATTTGCCAGAAATAAACCTGCCTGATGTGATAGAAATGTTCGAAAATGTTTTAACAGCCATTTCATCGCGGACTCGACTGGGTGAAATTTTGTTCTCTGATGACTCGGAAAAATTGAAAGCTTGGAATATCCATTTCCCACCGCATAAACCAAAAGAGGCCCTGATACCAGGCGAAGCCGAAATTGATAAAGCGGCTTTAATTAAAAAGTTTTTAACCGTACGTTATTTTACGGGAAATCCTCACTCCGCCCCAGGCGTTTTTGTCGGCTTTAAGCAAATGTTAGGCGCGTATGTAGGGGAGCGAGAAAAGAATTACCTAACGGTTAATAATTTAAACCGAAATTTTGAAGTTAGACTCGCAGGGCTAACTAAAGTCGACCGAGCTAAACTATCCGAATTTATAGCGGAGGTAAAAACCGCCTGGGCAGAGAAATTTAAACAAGGGGAACCTCTGCAAATTACTGAAAATTTCACTTCAGATGGAGACGCTGACCGGGGACAATTGTTTGTTTAATTTATTCCCAAAACTTAAACCGGCTGATATCAAAATCTTTGATGGATCCGAGCGCTTCACCAAGTCCCTTAAACTGATTTGAAACACTGAGTTTAAAACCATTAACTTGATTTTGAACCGCATCAACTTGGGCTTGCACAGCTTGCACCATTTCCCAGACCTGCCACAAAAAATACCCGATAATAGCCAGAAACAGCAGGGTCCAAAAATTGGCCAAAAACCAGTATAAAAAAGTTTTCCAGAATGGGGGATTAACGGTTCGATCTATCTGTTCAATTTTTTTGATCAAATAATCAATTTTCTGGCTATCGGTCAGGTTTTCAAGTTCTTTCATTCAAAAAAGTGAAGCGATAAAAATTAGTATCGTTAAGATAGTGGCAAACAGGAGCGATCTGACCAGTGGTGAGTCGTGCGGTATGGATTTAAGGTCTTTATAATCTTGTTTGTATTCGGTTTTAGTTTTGTAGATTAAATCCAATAATAATGGTAAATTGTCTCTGGCTAAGAAAAAATTTCCTCCAAATAAGACCAACAGTCCTATTAAGACATCTCCTTTAAGCATCATAAAACCAAACCAGGAGATTATAATATGAAGTGAAACAAAAAAAACGATTAAGAACCATTTTGCCCAAGGACTCGCATTAGAAAGATCAAAAATACTCATACATTAATGACGATTAATAGCTTCAAGATACGCCAAAATGGCAGCTTTGACAATGTCGGTATCGCCGGCGCGTCCAGTTACCACATGACCACTTTCTTGCTCTAAGCGAACATTTACCACCGCTTGGGCGTCAATGCCAGAAGTTACCGCATCCATTTTGAATTCGGTAAGAATTCCATGGTCACCACAAATTTGTTTTATGCAATTATAAGCCGCATCAACCATCCCGTCTCCTTCAGCTTTCGCTTTGGAGAGTTTGCCGGTTTCATGATTTTTTAATTGAACGGCGGCAAACGACTTTTTGCCACTGCCGCTGCCAAGCTCATAATGTTCTAGACTCCAAAGTTGATTTTCTTCGGCCAGTTCACCGTGCACCAAAATCGCTAAATCAGAATCCGCGATATCTTTTTTCTTATCGGCGAGGGTTTTAAAATCAGCAAAAATTTCATTTAATTGCTCCGTCTCAAGTTGGTAGCCCATGTCTTGCAAACGCGCCGCCAAAGCCGCTCGACCTGAATGTTTGCCTAACACAATATTGGTTTTATCTACCCCTACTGACTCTGGCGTCATAATTTCGTAGGTTTCGGGGTTGGCCAGCATACCGTGTTGGTGAATACCCGATTCATGCGCAAAGGCATTTTTGCCAACAATGGCTTTGTTGACTTGAACTTTTTGCCCGGTAATTTGTTCCAGCAATTGTGAAGTGCGGTAAATCTCAGTGCTATCAATACCGTGTTCAAGTTCGTAAAAATCCGCTCGAGTTTGTAGCGCCATCACCACTTCTTCTAAGCTGGCGTTTCCGGCTCGTTCCCCAATTCCATTGATAGTACATTCAATTTGCCGAGCGCCAGCGCGCACCCCGGCTAAGCTGTTGGCTACCCCCAAACCTAAATCATCATGGCAGTGAGTAGACCAAATAACGGTGTCAGCTCCAGGCGTGTTTTCTATTAAATAGCGCATTAAATCTTCAAACTCTTCCGGGGTTAAATAACCCACTGTGTCAGGAATATTAATCGTATCGGCTCCGGCTTTGATCACCGCTCCAATTACCTCAACTAAGAAATCTCGGTCCGATCGGCCGCCGTCTTCGGGTGAAAAATCGACTCGATCACACAAGCTTTTAGCTAAAGTAACCGCTTCAATCGCCATGGCTTTAACTTGCTCGGGCGACTTTTTAAGTTTGTATTCCATGTGCACGGGGCTGGTGGCAATGAAAGTGTGAATACGCGGCATAGCTGCCTCTTTAATAGCGTCCCAAGTCGTTCGAATATCGCTTTCCATGGCTCTGGCTAAGCCACAAACTTCGACTTTTGTGATCGCTTTGGCAATTCTCTCAACCGCCGCAAAATCATCCGGGCTCGCGGCCGGGAAACCGGCTTCCATAACATCAACGCCTAAGCGTTCGAGTTGCAAGGCGAGTCTCACTTTTTCCTCGGTGTTCATGGAAAAACCAGGGCTTTGTTCACCGTCACGTAAAGTGGTGTCAAAAATTTTAACGTAGTTTGGTTTCATCTAGATTATCTTAAATTTTAAAGTTTGGTTTTCAAAAAAAACACCCGCTCAGTTCTTCGAGCTTGGGTGCGCGTGTTAAATTAAATTACTTTTAGGCACACTTACTAAGCTCGATCAAGTCGAAGCAGCAGGAGTGGGCTGAGAAGTAATTTGTTCATTAACATAAATATTATGCGTACTGAATTCTTTCTGTAAAGTTGACTTTTATTAAAAATAATTTATTCAAATATCAATGAAAAGTCCTATGTTAAATCGACGTGAGGTTTTAAGAGGAGGGATAAGTGGTGCCGCGGCTATAGGCGTTGCTGCTGGAACTGATTTTATAGTAAACGATTTAAAACTTATAGAAGCCTTGCCAGATTTGCCAGATTTACAAAATCCAGACGATAAGATTGCCGAATCAAAAGCCGTTTTTGATGGGCAAGCGTCTTGGAGAGAAAGAGCGGCTTTGCCCGTTAATGGCCACGAGCATTTAACTCGGGCCGAGTACGCGGCTGAATTCTTTCGGAATGCGCAAACCGTGATGCCCGCCATAAAAGGGAATCATTCATCTGGAGCCAGAATTCAGCAATGGTTTGATACTTTTGTGGAAATGCCCGAATCTATCCGAGAAAACTTATCTGAAATTGTGGCGGGGCAAATAGCCCAAGAATCTAAATTTGATAATAATGCCTTTAATCGTTCTTCTAGAGCCCGAACCTTGTGGCAAATAATCCCAGATGTCTACCGCATTGAGGCAAACTACGACGAAGCAGCGATGGCGAGTATGGAGACTTCTACTCAAGTAGCTTTCTATAATTACGAGCGCATTTATACGGTTCTTAAAAACGGCGTTCAGCTCGGAAATATAGACGTTCATGGACTCGATTTTGAGCGCTTTAAAAATCACTTTGGCTTTACGCAGCCGCAGTGGGAAAACTTTTTAACGTTGGTGATGGTGAACGCTTACAATACCGGAGAACGCCGGATGCTTGAAATTTTGCACTGGTTTCAGGGTGAGTATTCGGCCGATGATTGGGCCCAGTTAGAAAACAAAACGGAGTTGGGTTTATTTAGTTTAATGGCAGACTCGGCTCGATCGAATCGAGCCTTTAGGCGCTACGACCGTCATTCAAGTGAATATGTCTTTAAGTCTTTAGGCGCGCAAGCTTCGTTAGATGGTGGGGGACTTGACTATACGCAAACAGGAGCCTCTTTAGTGAGCCGTGCCACCACTTGGGTAAAGGATCAATTATATGAAACCGGAATTCCAGTAGCCACCGGAACCGTTGCTGGTCTAGCGACCAGAAATGCTTTAGCCACTTCTGAAAGATTTCCGAAACCGAAGAAAACAGTTAAAACTTTGGCTGGAAAAGCCACTAGAGATTTAGGGCGATTTACTCGAACGGCCATTGAGCAAATCGGATTAAGTGCAAAAGCGACCTATAGAGGGTCTGCTGAATCGGCAAAGCGCCACGCCATACCCAATCAAACCATGACCCGGAGGGAAGCGCTTACTAAATTAGGCGGTGCAACTGCGGCTTCAGTGGCGGGGTTAATTGGGGCACGAAATTCAGATTTATTTGCGGACGTTGATTTTAATTTTCCAGATAATTTAATTTCGGCCCCTTCGCTCGAGGGCAGTTTTTCAGCGGCAGAAGTACCAGCTGAAATGGCTCGTTTGAATGCGCGAGGTATATTTTTGAGTTCTTCTACTCAAGGGTTTAGTGAAAACGGTTTAGTGGATGGTCCTGGCCGAACCGCTTTAGTAAGTATGCGAAAAGATGTTTTAGCCACGATTGAACAATTGCTCAATGATTTAGATTTACTCGATAAGACAACCGATCAAAATAGTAATAACGCGGTGGTTATTACCGGTATGGCGGAAGATGCTGGGCACAGCCCTCGAGTGCATGGTCACGGTCCGGGGTTTGCCGTCGATTACCGACATCACACGGCCGAAAATATTGAAGCTAAATTAATTGATCATACCGAAGTCGTAAATGCCACAACTCGGAATCTTCACCCAGAGCACCGTTTGCTTCAATCTGGATTAGTAATTGGAGAAAAGATTTTCCGTTATAATTCTAAATACTTTTTGTTTGGGGTTCAGCACAGCGGAAAAAATTATGTATGTTATTTCGACGCCGAAAGTTCACACCGACACATGGAAATGATTCCTTGGGAAGATTACAATGTAGAATCGCAAGAAGCTTTTGTGGAAGCCGCAGAATTGCCCAGATCAATGCGCGGAATTTGGCGAGAGCAAGTACAAAATTACGTTGAGGAGCAGGTTGATTTACCTGAAACACTGCAAAAAGCCTGGCATCAAGAAGTGCGAGATTATTTGAGACAGTTTATTGATTAGACTTTTACAATTACCTCTACTTCAACCTTTGCTCCTTTTGGTAATTTCGCTTGCACACAGCTTCGAGCCGGTTTGTGTCCGTTTAGCCAAGTCGCATAAAGTTCATTAAATTCTACAAAATTTGCTAAGTCCTCCAACCAAACGGTGGCTTTCACAATATTTGTTTTACAAACGCCGGCTTCAGAAAGTAGAGCGTCGATATTTTTAAAAACCTGAAGGGCTTGCGTTTCAAGACTTTCATCTAAAAAATCACCCTCAGCGGTTAAAGCAATTTGCCCAGAAAAAAAGATTAAACCGTTGGTGGCAATGCCTTGACTGTAAGGGCCAATGGCGGCTGGTGCTTGGTTGGTGTTTATGATTTTCATTCAAGACGTACTATAAAAGTGATAGGGGACACTTGGCAACCTTTAAATTCTAGATATTTCGGCTTGACCAACGGCTCTTAAAATTTATATTGCGCCGGCTTAAAGAGCGTAAAGCGCTTTAATTTAATTCATTTTCTTTGCTATGAAAGCTGATATCCATCCAACCGTTAACCCTGTAATCTTTCGCGACGCGAATGCCAAAAAAGATTTCTTTATGACTTCAACGATGACTTCTGAAGAAACAGAAGAACACAATGGTGTAAAATATTTTGTGATTCGGGTGGACGTAAGTTCAGCTTCTCATCCATTCTACACTGGGAAACAAAACATTCTTGATACGTCAGGTCGAGTTGATAAATTCCGAGCTAAAATGGAACGAGCGAAGAATCTTCAGTAAGTTTTTTCTAATTTTCGATTTTTATGCCAGCGCCTAAAAAAGAAGCCGCTTCAAAAAAAACAACTTCTAAGAAAATTGTGTCTGTTAAAAAATCTGCCCCGAAGGCTCCGTCTTCAGTGAAAAGTGCAGGTTTTTTTAATTGGGAACAATGGACCAATGTTTTTGCTGATTCATTAAGCTGCTGGAAGCAGATTATTGGTCGATACATTTTAATTTTAATTATAACTCTTGGGCTTCAGTTTGGGGGAGTAATTGCTTTGTCAGTACTTATTTTTGGCATTATAGGCGGACCATCTGGACTAGAAAATGTTTTGGCTAATATTCAAGTTGGAACCGTGCCTGCGGCTCCAATTTTAATGGGAAGTATAGGCGTGATTATTCTTTGGTTTTTGTACGCGGTTACGATCGGCATGATTTCTAAGATTGCTTTTTTGAGTTTGATTAAAGATTCTCTAAACGAGAACCGTAAAAGTGCGGTATCGTTGATTTTTACCGAAGGAAAAACTTTTTTACTTCGGTACCTTGGTTTAGCCCTAAAAATATTATTCTATGTGGCTTGGCCATTAGTGCTGGTAACCCTGCTCTATTTAGCCTGGGATATCAGTTTATATTTGTATCCAAACAATGCTTTGAGTGGACTGCTGAGTTCAATATATATCGGCTTCTTTTTTGCGATCACCTATATTTCCGCTTTGATTTATTTAATTATTTCATCGGTGAGAGTGCTTTATGCGTTGCCGGCGCTTATCCAAACAGACAAAAGCGTGAGCGAAACCTTTGCTATTGCCAAGGCTATAACTTACAAAGCTTGGTGGTTTACCGCGTTAATGTGGGGGCTTTTTATCGTGCTTCTATATGCCGTAAATATTATACTTGGAATAGTGGCTACCTTCGACCCAATTATTTTGTTTGAGGCGCTTGAGCCAAATGAAGCTTTAAGGTTAACAGATTTGCTTGCATTCTTATTAAGTTTGTTTATTTTTGGGCCGATAACGACCGCGTTTCAATATTTGTTGATGTTGCAAACCGCTAAAAATCAGTCCGTTAAACTTTAAATCCCATGTCAAAAAAACCTGTACCAAAGAAACAACAAGCTAAATCGTCTACTAGATCACGTCATAGTAAATGGGTAAGCGAACAACGAAAAAAATTGGAAAAAGCATTAGTGCTTGATAAATGTCCAACGACTGGTGAAACTAAACTTCGTCACTTTGCCTCTCCAAGTGGAATGTACAAAGGTCGAAAAGTAACCACTGGAGGGAAAGACACGTCTACGAAAGTAAAAGCTATTGAAGCCTAGTTATTTGGCTTGATTATCAATTTAGAAATTAAATGAGCCAAAAGAGAGTACAGCGGCGACAGAGTCGAGTTTTGGCTTTGAAGACGCTGTTTTTTTATTTGGAAAGAAATGAAACGCAGCCTTTAAAGGAATGCTTTGATTACATTCTAGTTGATATTGATGATGAAAAGGCGGACGAATTTGCTTGGGAGATTGTTAATACAGCGGTTACAAACCTGGGTAAAATCAAGGTTTTAATTCGCGCTTTCGCACCAGAATATCAGTTTAACAAAATTGCGACGATCAATCGGTCATTACTAATTTTAGGGATTGGTGAAATGAAATTTATGGAAACCCCTCCAGTGGTGGTAATTAATGAATATATAGAACTGGCCAAAGAGTTTGGGGAAGATAAATCACCCTCCTTTATTAATGGTGTGCTCGATAACTATCGGAAAGGTTTAGGACTCGATAGAACAAAAGCAGCTGAGTAGAAAAGTATTTTTTTACGGACTTTTAGTTATAATTTATGACAATGGAAGCGTTACAAAATTTAGCTCATAGAATAGATTTACCTTCGGGCTTACTCGAAAGTCATAAGGTTTTATTCACCGAAGCTTTTACTCATCGATCGGCAATTACCAGCAATACAGTAAACGAACACAATGAACGTTTAGAGTTTTTAGGAGATGCCGTTCTAGAACTGGTAACGACTGAATTCTTGTTTCATAAGTTTCCAGACCCAGAAGGGGTATTAACCAATTACCGCTCAGCTCTTGTTAAACGTGAAAATTTAGCGACCGTGGCTCGAAAGTTAGAATTAGGGGAAATATTACGCCTTTCACGCGGCGAAGATCGTTCTGGTGGACGTGGCAAAGACTATTTACTCGCCAATGCCTTAGAAGCTCTAATTGGGGCTTTATATTTAGCGGGTGGAATGACCGTGGCCGAAGAATTTATCAGACGGTTTGTTTTAGTCGAATTAGATGAGATTTTAGAAGAAGGCGCACACATTGACGCCAAGTCAGCTTTTCAAGAATTCACTCAAGGAGAATTCGGTATTACGCCCACCTATGAAGTTTTAGAAGCGGTAGGGAAAGATCACGAAAAAGAATTTAAAATGGGCGCTTATTTAGATGAAACCTTGGTTGGAACAGGCTCGGGTAAATCTAAAAAAGAAGCGCAAACCGATGCCGCGCTGCAAGCCTTAACCGCCAAAGAAACCTGGAGCCCAAACTTTGAAAAAAAGGAATCAAACTAAATAACTCTAACCGGGTTACTAAAATGAGTCACTGCTTTATAATCTGCTTGTGAGCTTAGAATACGAATCGTTTGTCAAACACGTGCTTTCTGGACAGGAAGGAATTTTTTTTAGCGTTAAAAACGAAGTGGTGGGGCATAAGGTCTATTATGGCTGGGGGAAAAAGAGTGCCGCGGATTTTGATCAGGGGCCGTTTCCGATTTTTTCTATTACCGACTTTAAAGGAAATAAAAATCTGGCCTGGAACTTTGAAAGCTTTGAGACAGCCTCAATTGAAGCCTCAGATATAGAAATCGAAATACTCGAGCATTATAAAAGCCCGTTAGGCGAAATTGATTTAGGCGCTTCAGCTTTTGAAACACAGACTTCATTTGTAAGTAAAATCGAAGCTTTACAAACACAAGCTCGGGCTGGTGAGTTTTGGGTGGCCAATTTCACTCAAGCTCTTGGTGGCTCTTTACCACCAGAAGCGGATGCCCATTTACTCGCTTTAAAAACTTTCTATGAGTTTTTAAAGCTCGGTAAGAATCATTGTGGTGGAGTGGTTATCACAAAAGAACAAATATTTTGTTCACTATCACCGGAAATATTCCTTGTGCAAAATGAAAACCGGCTTCAAACCTTTCCTATCAAAGGCACGGGCACAGAGGAAGCCCTTAGATTTTCAGAAAAAGAAATTGCTGAATTGCATATGATCACAGACCTAATGCGGAATGATTTGGGGCAGATTTGCGACAAAGTCTGGCTTGAGCGAGAACGATATTTAACCAAAGAACAAAACTTCTACCACGCTCGTTCTGAAGTTAATGGCACTTTGCCCGACTCGGTTTTAAAGCAATCACAATACAAAAAATTGTTGCCAGCTGGTTCCATTTCAGGCGCTCCTAAAGCCAGAGTTTTATCGCTCCTTAAAGACGTAGAAAGCTTTGATAGGAATTTTTATACGGGCACTTTTGGGGTTCGCCTGAGCCCTGAAAAATCTATTTTTAATATTTTGATTCGTACTTTATTTTTAGACCCAACCGAGCAAAATTGGCAATTCCCAGTAGGAGCCGGTATTACAATCGAGTCTGATCCATCGGCTGAATGGTCTGAAACCCTGCAGAAGGCGGAGGTATTGAAAGATTGCTTAAAGCCTAAATTATTGCCCTAAAACTATTGTTTTGATACAAGTACTAAAATTGCCGAAAATTTATGAATAAAGATCAGTCATTAGAATTGTTTCAGAGACTTATTGAACACATGAACGAAGCCGTTTGGGTGGGAGATGAAAATGAGCGGACGGTCTATGCAAATCCTAAGTTTTGTGAATTGGTAGAATATCGTTTAGAGGAAATTAAAGGCTGGGAGTCTTACGAATTTTGGGATGAAAAAAGTACTTCGCAAGTGAAGCAAGTGAACTCTACAAAAAGAAAAGAAGGCGTAGCTTCAAGTTATGAAGGCGTTCTGCTCAGTAAATCAAAAAAACAAATTCCTGTATTACTCAATGGTTCGCCATTGCCTGGGGGGGGAACCGTCGGAATTATGACTGATTTGAGACAACTAAGAGCGAATGAAACTCGTTATACGCGTTTGATAGAAAATATGAATGAAGCCGTTTGGATGGGAGACTCAAATGAGATTACTTTGTACGCCAATCCGAAGTTTTGCGAATTAATGGAAATGAGTTTAGAGGAAATGCTGGGGCGACCCTCTTATGATTTTTGGGATGATGAGAGCGCGAAGAAGGTCGCCAACGCTAATCAGCATAAACGTAAAAAAGGCGAGTCTTCAAGTTATGAGGGGAAACTTAAAAGTAAAAGTGGAAAAATTATTCCTGTGTGGCTGAGTGGAACGCCTTTAGACGATGGCGGAACCATTGGAATCATGACGGACTTACGAGAGTTAAAAGCCAAACAAGAAGCGGAACAAACGCTTAACAAAGCGATAGAAATGGCTTCAGATACGATTATTATTTTTGATACTGAAGGCAAAGTAAAAACCTGGAATGCTGGAGCCCGGCAAATTTTTGGCTACAAAAAAGAAGAAATGTTGAACGTCCCTTTGCAGGGAATGTTTGAAGGCGAAGAGCTGAGTAAAATATTCTCAGACAACCAAATGGGCATGCAAAAAATGCAGCTCGAGGGACGACATAAAAATAAACACAAAGTGACTATTTCAGCGACGGTCACTCCAATTCAAGATGAAGATCATCATAAAATCGCTTACTGCTTGTTAATTGGACAAGATATTACCAACCAAGCAAGAGTTGAATTTGAGCTTTCACAGCGCTACCAAAGAATTCAAGAGGTTTACACCGAAATGGGCATTCAACGACGCCAAATGGACTACGTTCAAGATTTGTTAAAGTTGGCGAAAAAAGGCTTAAGCCAAACCGATCTGGCTGAATTTGTGACGAAAGCGATGTTAATGCTTTCTGGGGTAGATGCCTGTGTAATTCGTAAATATAATGAAAAGCGTGAAGGGTTAGAATTACTCGCTTATGTGGGTTGTGTTGAAGGTTGGCAGGGTAAATCAATAATTAATTATAAAGGTAGTTTAGCTGAAAAAGCTTTTAGTCAGAATAGCTCGCAGCGCTTGATGGATATTGGGCAAGAAGCCCGTTATCAGTCTATTCAATTGGCCAGGGCTAATAATTTATTTTCGCTGATGTTAATTCCTTTGCAAATAGGCGACACTAAAGTGGGAACGATTTCACTTTACGCTAAAGCCGAAAAAACCTTAGAAATATTTGAAAACCCTTTTTTAGAAGAATACGCCAGCTTGGCAGCTGTAATTTTAAAGCGTTGAAGAAACTCTAATTTTTGTGAGTAAGCCTTCCGCCAACATAATAAGAGAATTGACCAATAAATGGTCGCCTGCTTCCTGTGTGTGCCCAAGTCTTTTCGCTCGCTCGGTAAATTGATCAAAGCCTTTATTAAGGGTTCTGATATCAATCCCAAACGAATCTCTAAGCCACGGTTCAGCGGGTACAAGTTGTGCTTCAACACGTTTAGTATCATCATGGGTATTAAGTCGCACCTCAGGATGTCCCTGAAATCCTATAATACTGGTCACACTACCTCGGTTTAATATCCCGGGCACATTTGATATAAAACCTACAGGTTGCTTAGTAAGAAGACTGGTGGCCGCTGGCGCCAGCAAGTGTTGGGTGCTTGAAAATTGATTTCCGACTCTTCGATCAACTAGATGTCGTCCATGCGTGTGAGCAATGCTAAAATGCCGAGGGCAATCAGCATATAAGGATGAGTTTTGTAGATCTTTTCCACGGCTAATAGGAATCGCCCCAAACTCAAACATGCCCGCTTCAATGCTGACTGAATTCATGGTTGTGGGCGAAATTTCTTTCCCAATTAAGTCTGCCATTATTTGGTAAGAAAAGCAGATTCCGAGCGCTGTGTGGCGACTATTAGCTGTTAACAGCAGCTTCATAAGTGGCATTAGTAGTTTTTTGGCTTGAGCTCCAACGGCCTCGTCAACATTTTCCCAACTACCACCACCGACCAAAATACCACCGTTTTCTTCATATCTTTTTAATTTCGCTTGGGCTTTTGAATGATCATCGCTTTTAAAGTCAATCACGGCTTCTTGGGCAAAGTTTGTGCCTACTAATGCCTGTAATCGTTCCCACAAAATGGTGTTGGTAACACAGTCGGAGAAATTAACCACCACTAACGGCGAATCTATGCCGCTTTTTTGAATGAGTTGTAATAATCCCTTTAGTCTTCTTTTTTTCGTCTCTAAGGCTTCTACAACTTCAGGTCTTTCAAAATGTGACATGTCAGGAACTTCCTCCATTTTTAGCGCATAATGACGATTAGTTTTGGCATCAAGCTGGAGTGCCGGATTTGGGTACGAATCAAGCTTATTACCGGCATAGAGTTCCAAACCACCATTGGGTAAGGCTACAACCCATCCAATTCGGTGTCTGTTTTTATCCATTAATCGGGCTACTTCTTTGGTGACTAAGAGTTGTAATTCGTGGAGTTGTGCGGGTAATAAATCTTCTTGCAGAGAAATTTCATCTTTTGAAAAATCTTCTAAATTTGGCAGGAGTCCCGCCACCATTTCTTTTATACGATCATGTTCACCATTGAGAATGTTTTTTTCTCGGCCTTCTTTGGTGAGCCTTAAGGCAACTCTTCTGGCCCAATTTAGTAATTCGACTTGGGTTGCAATAGGATCTTTTTCTTGGGCTACAAAATCATCTAAAGGTTTTAAGTAGGTATCACTATTAGCAAAGCGACTCCTCAGTAAGCTTTCAGGGTTATCTATGGTAAAAGTGCCATCTTCATGTTGTTTTTGAATCACCACATTTTTTGGACGATGTGTTTCCGCGTCCATACAGACATAGGCTCTAAATAAAGACTTTTTATTTAAATCTTCTTCGGCACTAGCAATGCCTCGGTGCATATGTATTAGACGCATAACTCTTGAATAGGACTGTTTAAATCCGTCTCCAAAAATTATGGCACCAGGCTCGGCTTTTATGCATCGATTTATAATATCTAGTTCAAAATCAGTGTCATTTTCATGCGAGGCTGAACGAATATCAGTTATTAAATCGAATTGTAAGTCTGGAATAAGGTCCGGTAAATCCACAAAAGTTCCAGCTACAAAATTGTGAGGATTTGCTTTAATATAACGATTTAAGTTAAGCCTATTCGAATCACTCTGCATAAACTGTTCGAGTGCAATAATAAATTCAGGTTTAAAAAGGGTTCTAAGTGACTGCAACTGAGCCACAGAAAATTGAGTCTGTAAGTTTGATAAAACTTCAGTTCGCCGGTGTTTCACCTGTTCTCCAAAATCTTTAAGCTGATCTCTATATTCTGCTAGCTTTTTTTCACTAGGTTCTGCGCTTTTACGTTCTTCGTTTAAAGCTTGGTTAACCTTTTTAATATCGTCTTTTAGCGTAGTTAGAAATGGATCTTCTTTAAATACTTCTGGAGTAATGGTTAGATCTTTTAAATCTTCTTGTGATTTAGCTCTTTTAATTCTTCGTCTTTCATGGTGCAGTTGGTTTTTACTAATTCTATTAGCACTTAAACAACTATCGCTCGCTCGAAAGTCCCAATAGCTGGCTTCAAAAATAAGTCTTTTTTTAGCAATCTGGGCATCGCTATACAACCCCAAATAGCGAAGCCCCGTTTCATAAGCTTCTGGAGTGATGTGGGTTTTAGCGTCATTTTCATACTCCGTTGAAATTTCAACAATTCGAGCTTCGGCATCAAGCCATTGGGCCGGTTGGGTGAGAATTTTGTAAATGTCATTGTTATCAAATCGAACTCCGGGCTTTGGTGTCCATTGTTCACCATGGCGATCAAACCATTTTTTTTGCAGGGCAGAACGTAAGCCTGGCATAAGTACTTCTTCTACAAACGCACTTTCTTGCAAAGAAAGACCGTCTTTTAAAAATTGAGAAAGAATTTCAGTCGGTGCATGGTGCAGCGCATAACCTAAACCAATTTCTCTCCAGGCTCGAGAAATCTCTGCTGGGGCTTTGTCTCTTAAATGTTGCATAAAACTACCATCGCCAGGACCTAGATGCAGATGATTAAAAGAACCTAAGCTCTTTGTATCTGAATTAGGGGAGTGCAGATTTTTTTCAAGCGTGAGAGCTTCTTGCAGTTCAATAAAACTATCAATGCCTAAAATTTCTTCAATTTCGGCTACCCGACCAATAGACCAATCGCCATCAAGAATTGGGGTTATGGTTCCCGCCACCCAACAGAGTAAAACTAGGTCTTGGTGGCGTCGGTCATTTTCAACTCTTTGGCGAAAGCCTTCGATTTCTCTGGCTTGAGCGTGTTCACGTAAAAGATTTATGTAGGCTCTAAATTTAGTTTCAACAAACAAAATTATTTTTTCTTCGGTAAGTGGTTCTGGCCAATTTACCTCATTAAAACTGTATTTTAGTAGATCAATTTTTTCACTTTGCAACAATATGGCTTCGGCTGTAGCCGTCGGAAAAACTAAGCGAAAAGGCTCTTTCAAATCTTCTTTGAAAGAATCGGAAAACTCAACGCGTGTTTTTTCCAATTGCTCACGTCTTTTCATTGATATTTTTTTAGAATAAATAGCCCTAAAAGTCAATGTTTAACCAATTTTATAAATAGGTATGATTTAGTTAATGAATCAAGAAACGACACAGTCAGTCAGCCTATTTCAAAAACCAATTTTTTGGTATGGCTTAATCGTAGACTTAATCATTTTGGATCAATTGAGCAAGTACGCGATTCGTGAGTGGTTTGATTTACCCATCGTGGTTATACCTGATTGGTTTAAGATTGTGTTTGTCGAGAACACAGGAGTCGCCTTTTCTCTCCCCGTGCCTGGCGGTTTATCGAGTATTATTGCGGTAATTGTGAGCCTGTGGCTCGGGTATCAGTTATGGGTGAATAATTACGCCTACACGATGCGTTTGAGTTATGTTTTAATTATTGCTGGCGCCTTAGGTAATTTGATTGATCGTTTGTGGCTTGGTGCGGTTACCGATTTTATTAGTGTCGGTAATTTCCCGGTTTTTAACTTTGCTGATAGTTTTATTTGTGTGGGCGTGGCGTTACTTATTTGGCATGAGGTTACGAGTGGATAGAGGACTCACACTTTTCAAAAAAGAGACAAAAACTTTTTTGCAGTGTTTAAATTTAGAAATTCATTCAACTCGTTCGCTAAATTATGAAAACTCGGCTTCGCCTCAAACAGTTCATACTTTTACGCTCAGCTTGTTGATGAATTTAACTAAATTTAGACCAGTGCAAAGTAAACGAATTTATTGAATATAAAAAAACCGCCCTGAGGCGGTTTAATAATTTGATCTTAAGTTTTAAATTAAGCTTCTTTTTTTGCTGGTGCTTTTTTAGCCGCCGGCTTAGTTTCAGTGTTAGCGGCTGGTTTATTACCAAGCATTTTAGCTAAACTAGATTTTTTTCGAGCGACATTATTTTTGTGAAGAAGGTTTTTCTTAACCGCCATGTCGAGAGACTTTTGAACGATTGGGAAAAGTTTTGCCGCTTCATCGGTTTTTCCGTTTCCAATTAAAGCAGTGAACTCTTTAACCAGTTCTTTATAACGATTTTTAGTAATAGTATTTCGTTTTTGACGACGAGCTTCTACTCTAACTCGTTTGATAGCGGACTTGATAATAGGCATATTTGGGCAATTTAAGCCGCGCGAATATAAACAAAAGAAATGTGTCGTCAAGCTTTTGCACGATTCTTTTAAACCAATATTCTACACACCGTAAATGACACGTTTCAAATCGCTCCCGGTAATTTGTGAATGTGGCCAACTTTTAGCGGTGTATTTAAAGGGGGGAAGCGGTCGGCTGCGAAAAATGTATTTTGGGCGTATTAAAGAAGATCCGCTGAAGCTTTTTGCAAATGAACCACCACTCCCTTTGGAAACTGAAATTAGGTGTCCTAATTGTGAAAAAAGAATTGGCACGGTGGATCGGGTTTCGGGGCATGCGGCTGTTAAAATTAATCAAGGCGCCATTAGACTTTAAAAAAAGCGGCTTGAAGATAAGCCGCTTTTTAAATCGTATTTAAGGTTTAGTTTTTAAACTTCGGCGTAAAGCCAAGCATTTAACCATGCAGCTATAATAGCTCCTACGATTGGCGCTATGATGTGCGTGGCGGAAGCGGCTCCTAAGCCAATCGCTACCGCTGGATTTAAAATCGCATTTGAGGCTCCAGCAGCCAATGTAATTCCTAAAAACAAACTTCCTCCTACAATGAGGCCACTACTTTGGTAATCATTGTTACGAACGGCTGTAGCCACACCAAAGGCGAGTAGACCGGCGCCAAGGGCTTCGGCTACGAACACCGTCATATTATTATTAATGACCACTTCAGGCGCGCTGCCAAACAACCAACCGCCCAAAAACATGGCGCCAAGTGCTCCCAGAATTTGCGCTACGATGTAAAACCCAGCATCCAACAAAGAAATTTTTTGTCGAGACGCTAAAGCAATTGTTACCGCCGGATTTACATGAGCGCCACTAATTTTACCAATGGTATAAACCAGAATTCCGAGGGTTAAACCGGCCGCTACGGGAGTAGAAATTGGTAAATCCGATACCAAGGTCGCGTAAACCGCCAAAGTAATACAAAAAGCGCCAAAAGCTTCGGCAGCGTACTGATGATGTTGAGAAATCATTTTAAAGGGGATGAAAATTCACCTCCTACTTTAATGATTCTTCGGGCTATAAACAACTCTTGCTATCGATAATTTAGAATTCACCAAACTCTTCACTAAAGTCATCTTTTTCTTCAACGACTTCTTCGCGTCCATAATCAGTGCCGAAACGTTTTTCAATATCTAAAAAGTCATTGCCATACGCATCAGCAAACCAGAAATAAATGAGCTGGGTTAACCCTTTTCCTAGGGCCATCATGCCTAACAGTAGTGGCAGTGCTACAAAGGCCATAATGGTCGGGCTATTATTTCCAAAAATTATAAAGCTCAGAAAAAAGAAAATTAGTCCCACTAGTACGCCATACATACTTACTAAAATGTATTTTTTAAGATTAATAATCTCAAGCGTTAAAGCTGAAAATATAACACTTAAAGTACAATGAATCAGGGCAGCAATGGCCACTCCATTAGCGCCGTATTGGTTACTCACCATAATATAAACAGGAATAATAATGAGTAAAATAACCACATTTCCTACCGCGACTTGGGTTAAACAGGTGGCTCGAGCGGTGTAGCGCTCTTCAATAGAAGTAACCAGTAATGTTTGTAAAATATTAGCGGCTAACGTCGCCATAAAGACGCCCCAAATAACCACACTTAGAAAGAGTGGGTGCGTATTTTGTTTATGGCTTAAAATCTCACCAAACTCAGTGGTGGTTTGTTGGTTAGTGGGCACTAAGACTTCGCCAACAATAGACCAGGTGAGTAATAAAATTAGCCCTAAAACCATGGTTCCCAGTAAGCCAGAAGCAAACCCGACTAAGGTGTTCACAAAAACGTTTGGGAGCGTTAATTTGCCGAGCAGTTGTTTTTCGTTCATGCGTAATAAATTCTGTTTATTATACCCGAAAAAACCACAAAATACAACCCTATAAAAGTCTAAAAACAAAGTCGTAATAAGCGCTAACGACTTCTAATTTGAGGCGGAATCTTGGCACTGTTCTTTTCTCCATTTTTCAATATTGGCGTGATGACCCGAGAGCAGGACTTCAGGTACTTTCCAACCGTTAAAGTCGTCTGGGCGCGTGTAATGAGGGTATTCAACCGTATTACGACCAAGACTCTCAGAAAAACTTTCCTCCTGGTGGCTGGCTTCTTTACCAATCACACCTGGGACTAAACGCCCAACACTATCCATAAAAATTTGCGCGGGAAGCTCTCCACCCGTTAAAACATACGAACCAAGACTAATTTCTTGGTCTACTAGATGATCTCGAATGCGTTGATCAATGCCTTCGTAATGACCGCATAAAAGAATCACTCTTTTAACAGAATGATTGTTAGCATAATTTTCGGCTTCTGTTTGTTCCCAATTTTTACCGTGAGGCGTAAAAAATATAACGGGCGCTCGGTCATTTGCTAAACCTTTTACATGCGTGATAGAGTCAAACAAAGGCTGACAGCTCATCACCATGCCGGCTCCACCGCCATAAGGCACATCATCAACGCTGCGGTGTTTGTTAGTAGCGAAATCACGAATATCAAAAGTGTTAATCTCTAACAGGCCTGAATTAATAGCCCGACCAATAATGGAGGTCTCTTTAAAGCTCGTAAAGGCTTCAGGAAAAAGCGTTAGAATATCAAATCGCATCTTTTTCATTATGAATCAAAGCCACAGAAATACAAATCGGGCCTGGTGCTAAAGTTTTAGGGCGTTTTCGCCAGCATCTAGAATTTCTTGAAATTTAGACCGACTCAGCGTCGCCGAAGAAAAATTGGTTAAATCAGGTTCAATAATTTGCACTCGTTCATCAAGCGCAAAATTTTGTTGGCTCCGAAAGAAAATTTTAAAGGTTCGTTGCAGGTTTCTAAACAGGTCTTTGTTCCGTCCAAAGAATTTATCGGTATGAAAATCTTCAGGTAAGTCTTTTACATTAGCGACATTGACGCCAATTATTTTCTCACCCTTGTATTGATTAATAGCTAAATCGAGTGGGAAATTTTGCGTTAAACCGCCATCGACTAAATACCGGCCACTTTCTTCGTGGAAATAAGGTTCGAATATAACCGGAACCGAAAGAGAGGCACGAACCGCGTTGGCAATTTTACCGCTTGAAAGGGTTACTCGTTCACCGGTTGAAAAATCAGTAGTCCCAATAAAAAGAGGCACTTCTAAGTCTTCGAAAGTTTTACCTTCAAAGATTTCGTCAAGAATTTGGTAAATGGCATCGCCTTTAATAAGACCGGTATTTTTACCAGAAAATTCAAAAGCTAAATTAAATAAGTTTGTGGAACCAATCGCCTTCCAAATATCGTCAGCTTTTTGGCCAGTAGAAATACCGGCAGCTACAATTGCTCCAGCAGAAACGCCCGCTAAAAAATCAAACTCATAGGTTTCTTCAAGTTTTTTTAAAACTCCAATATGTGCGAGCCCTAAGGCGCCACCACCAGAAAGCACGAGTGCTGATTTAGTTTTTTTCATTAAGCCAATTTATAAAGTCACCCATGGCATCGAAATGATCACACACCACTTTGAAAAAATCAGGTTTGTTGGTTTGCGCGTCGCTGATAGGTTTCCATACAGTATATCCTTTTAAGCGAATGAGATCAATACGCGGATGGTCTTCATCAAATCCATTTGGTCGTCTTTTGAGCGCATTATTTCTTTCAATATCATTAAAATACTGTACAAATTTTTTGTTCTTAATGATGCTTGGTAATTCTGAGGTGTCTGGGAGTAATCGTTCACGAATTGCATCTAATTTTTCTTTTTCCGGACTATGCATTCCGCCCGCAATCGCGCAGCGGCCAGGCTCTAGGTGCACGTAATAACCGGCATTACCAGAAGTTTTGCCGCCTGGGACAAAAAAAGCGCCAAAGTTATTTTTATAAGGATGTTTATTTTTACTAAACCGCACATCACGATTAATTCTGAAAATACATTTGTAGGGCTGCATTTGAAAAAACTCAGGATTTTTATCCCCTAAATAGCCCAGTAATTTCTGGGTAAACCCGAGCCATTCTTCACGAGCCGCGCTGTACTCATCGCGGTGTTCATCAAACCAAACTTTGTTATTATTGGCTTCTAATTGTCGCAAAAAATCGAGAATTAATTTAGAGTTCATAGTGCGAATTTTAGATATATTAGTGAAAATGAAAAAAGTTTATGTGCCCGGATCTAAATCAATCACCAATCGAGCTTTACTGCTGGCGGCCTTAAGTCATAAACCAATTGAGCTGAGAAATGTATTGGATTCCGATGATTCAAAATACATGCAAGCGGCATTAAAAACTTTAGGCGTTGAGATTAAAGGACAAGGTAAAAATGTTTTGCTTATAACGCCTCCCAAAAGTTTAAAAGCCAAGCAAGCGGAACTATTTATTGGCAATGCCGGCACTGCTGCCCGCTTTTTAAGCGCTTTAAGTTTAGTGGTTGAAGGAGAATTTAAACTCAGCGGCGTTGATCGAATGCATGAACGCCCACAAGAAGATTTAATTAAGGCACTTCGAGATTTAGGGGGTGAAATTAAGTGTTTGAAAAATGAAGGTTATTTGCCGGCGGACTTTAAAAGCCATTCGTCTCAGGCTGCAAAGACACCAACGGTAGAGCTTTCTGGCAAAGTCTCTTCTCAGTTTTTATCTGGATTAATGTTAGTGGCTCCAGCCTTACCACACGGACTTTCGATTCAAATTAACGACAGTATTCCCAGTCGACCTTATGTTGAAATGACGGTGGAAATACTGCGTATTTGGGGCGCCAAAATTGAAGTTTCAGATGATTTTTTGAGTTTCAAAATTGAGCCAGGTTTTAACGCGCCGGCGGTGTATGAAATTCCGTCAGACATGAGTTCAGCGAGTTATCCTTTGGCTTGGAGCGTGTTGCGCGGCGCGCCAATTAGTATCGAGAATTTTGGAACTAATACCCTGCAAGGCGACGAAAAATTTTTAGAAGTCATTGAAAAAACTGGGGCTAAAATTACTCGTAATGGGGCGAAGTTGAAAGTAGAACCGAACTTTGATTTAGCACCGATGGGGGACTGGAACTGGGAATCTATGCCAGACGTCAGTATGACTGGGATGGTATTAGCCTCTTTTTGCCCCGGTAGTTCAAAATTTACCGGGCTCGAAAGCTTAAGAGTTAAAGAGTGTGATCGTATTTTTGCGATGGAACAACTATCTCATCTCAACGTTGATATGAAGGTTGAAGGCAATAAAGTAGAAATTGTCGGCAGCCATTCAGTGAAAGTTATGGAAGACGTGGTTTCTATAAATTCTTATGACGACCATCGGATTGCCATGTGTTTTGGCGTTTTAAAAGCGGCGATTGATTTAGGCGCTGATCCACACCAAAAATCGAGAGTAAAAATTACCGAGCCAGAATGTGTGGCTAAAACTTGGCCTGATTTTTGGCTGCATTTAGCCGACTGGGAAAACCAGCTTCGGCCCGTTAGTGCCTTGATTTTAACGAATAATGAAAAATATTTAATTGTAAAAAAACCTCGGAAAGACAACGCTTGGCAATTTCCTCAAGGGGGCGTTGATGAAGGTGAAACTGGTCGCCAAGCGGCCGTACGTGAACTGCGCGAAGAATGTGGAGAATCGTTAACCGTAAAAATAAAAGGGGAACGACCCGTGGGCGAATATCGCTACGTTTTTCCGAAAAACTTTGACCGGCATGATGCCCGTATTATCGGCGCTAAGGTTGAATTTTTTGCGGCCGACTATGTTGAAGGTGAAGTGGAAGTCGACCAAGTCGAGATTGTGGACTTTGCCTGGGTAAGTGAAAAAGAGCTAGAAAGTTATTTTTCAACCGAATATTGGCATACCGTCCGAGATTTTCTATAGTAGGGCTTAGTTATTAATATAAAAATCATGAAAACGACTTGCATGCATCGATGTCCAGAAGCCGGGCTTTTAATTATGCGCTTAACCCTTGGGGGATTGCTGCTCATTCACGGCTTAGCAAAAATTTTAGGCGGGGTTGGTTTTATTGAAGGAATGCTGACAAGCGCCGGTTTGCCGGCTTTTATCGCTTACGGTGTGTATATTGGTGAAGTGGTCGCTCCAATTATGTTGATGATTGGTTTTAGAGCCCGAATCGCAGCGTTGATCATTATCTTCAATATGTTGGTCGCAATTGGTCTCGTTCATATGGGAGACCTATTCTCAGTCGGTCAAAATGGCGGATACGCCCTTGAGTTACAATTCTTCTTTCTTTTAAATGCGGTGGCTTTGTTTTTTACTGGAGCCGGTCGATTAGCGGTTTCAAAATCAAATTCTTGGGATTAATAAAAAACTTTAAGCTTTAACTATTAAACCCCGCCCGAGCGGGGTTTTTTTGACATTATCTTACTTTCCAATAAAAACCTTTAGATGGAATTTTCACCAGACATTATAGCAAAATTTAGAGCCTCCGATCCTCTTGAAGAAGATCTTACTTGGCAAGATGAGACTCCTAAATTGCCAGTTACCATGACTCAAAATGGAGCTGAAGCGGTTTTGGTTATGACTCGTTCTGAGGTTTTTGAAGCGGTTTGTTTAGCCGAAGATTTAAATGACAATTGCCCTCCTACCAGCGAAGCTGATTCTCTTTAAGTTTGACTTCCGTTCCACCAATAGATTTTTTAGAGTTGCCTTCAGGGTTTCCAAGTAACCACTTTAAGCAATCTTCAATCTCAGATTGGCTAGGGGTTTTTAGGGCGATCGTTCTTAAAAATTCAGACTGCAAGGCCGGGTGAGTTTCTCTGAATTTAGATAGATCAAGTGAATGCTTTTTGAAGGCTTCACTTAATTGGGTTTGTAATTGCATTTCTAAAAAATTTTGCAGTTCGGCAAAGGTCTTTGCTTCACGTACAAAGACAGCTTCGAGATTAGGCGTAATGCTTCTTAAGGCGGGTAAAACTTCCGCCCGAATTAAATTTCGTTCAAATTTTGTGTTCAAATTTGTGCAGTCCTCTTGCCACTCAATTCCATTTTCATTGGCAAAATCAACTAACTCAGACTTTGAGATTTCCCAAAAAGGTTTCGTCGAAATATCAAAAGGGGATAGCCCGCCTGCGCCTGCGCCTTTGGTTAAACGATGAATCATCGTTTCGACTAAATCGGTAGCATGATGAGCTGTTAAAATGCGTGTCGCCGCAAAATCGGCTGCTGCAAGTTGTGAGAGTCTAATCCTTTCGTTGCGCCAATTTCGTTCTGAGGCTTGAAAGTTGGTGCTTAAGGTTTCGGTGTAAAATTGAATTTTATATTTTGTACAAATATTTTGTACAAAAATTTGGTCGGCTTTGGCTTCAGCACGAGCGTTATGATTTAAGTGAAAAACTGCCAATTTGCTTTTATCAATTACTTGAGCGGCAATGTCTAAAAGCACCATTGAATCAACGCCACCCGAAACCATTAAAATTAGCTTCTGAGATTCAAGTTTATTAGATTCAATAAAGCTTTTAAAAGCTTCAATCGGAGAGGGAGACTTCATAATTTATAGATTTAATCGGTACTACCAAAACCACCTCGTGAATCTTTTCCTAAAAACTCAGGCTCTACCTCCACAAAGTCAACTTTAGGCGAACGAACGAACAAGCCTTGGGCGATTTTGTCGCCTCGTTTTACCACTACGTCGTGATTACGAGGATTAACGAGCTGAATAAAAATTTCATCCTCTGGGCCGCAATAATCTTGGTCAACCAGCCCAACAGAATGGGGAAACACTAAACCGGTTTTACGATATGTGGAGCTTCTGGGGAGAATCAAGAGGGCCAGTTCGGCGGGGCATTTTACAATAACGTTACTAGGCACTAAGCCAATCTGTCCTGGTTCTATAACCGTGTCTTCTCGGGCCAAAAAATCAAAACCGAAACTGCCACTGGTTTCGTATTTTGGTAGGGGCAAATCTTTATCTAAACGGTGGATTTGAACTTTCATCGCCATCACTATAGCGCAAACACAGTAAACTCAAAAGACACCAGAAATTTAATCTAAAACTCGTTAATTATTAGAACTATTTTATCAAGCCCAGAGTGTCCAAATTAGTCTTTGCATTATAGAGGTCACCGCTACAATAACTTTGATGAAAAAATTAATACTGATATTGGCTTTAGGGATTAGCATGCAAACCCTAGCTCAGACGGAAAGCACGAAAGAAAATGTTGAGCCGCAAACCCAAGATGAAGATCCACAAATTTCGGAGCTGGAAAAAGAAGAGGCTTTTTTAAGCCCTGCTCTAGAAATTCCTGATGTGGTAAGGCTTGGCGAGGAAATGGTGTTTGACGCCAGCCCCTCAAAAATTATGTCTTTGTCTGATTATGGAAATCCAAATTACTCATGGGATTTTGGTGATGATTCGGATATTAAATTTGGAGAAGTCGTGAAGTACACCTACGAAGAAGCGGGTATTTACACGGTTAAAATGAATATCAAGCAAGGATCAGAACGTGAATCAATTGAAAAATCAATTCAGGTTTACACCAAGCAGATGGTTTTAATTACCGATGTGCTAAAAGAAACCTTAGCCTCGGTTGACGCCGAAGCGGCTGATGAAGGCGTTTTACTGAATGTGATCGAAGTGCCCAAAGACTCTAGTGATCTTTCAAACGAAGACAGTGTTATACGTAAATTTCAAGAAAATCTAGAAATGCTCAAGGGATCTGAGGCCATTCTTTTTTACACGTCATCAACGCAAACCATGCAAGCCTTTGGCCAATTCTGGAAACTTATTTCAGCTGAATCTCAAGAAGCTTTAAGAAGTAAATTGCTGGTGCAAATTTCGGCGAGTTCACTTGATAGAGACGCTAAATTAATTCAACCTGTGTATGAAATTGTTCAACCGGATTTTATTGTATTAACCCGTCCTGAAGCCTTGAATCCGATTTTTACACGTGCTGAAATAAGTGGTGTTTTAAACGAACTTTCGCTTCGAGGCATTGAAGTTAGGCAAGTGGATGCCAAAAGTCGAATTCCGGTGTATTTGCCATTTAGTCGTTTGCTAAACTTGTTCTCTTCATCTGGGCTTTCACAAACGGTAATTTATCTTTTACTGTCAGTCCCATTTTTAGCTTTCATGATTGCTTTCTTTCGGCAATTTGTTGGGGTTTCTACCTTCGGTGTTTTAGCGCCTTTAATGCTTTCTTTAGCCTTTTTGGTTTTAGGTCTGCAGTTTGGAATGGCGGTGTTTCTGGTGGTAATGCTGGTAAGTTGGGCGATTCGCGTGTTGTTTGATAAAGTAGAACTTTTATATATTCCAAAAGTCGCCTTGCTGCTGAGTTGTTTAGCGTTGTCATTCTTTTTAGTTTTGGGGCTCGCCGTTTACTTTGAAGCCTCTCTCGATTTATCACTGACAATCTTCCCCATGATGGTGATGTCGTCAATGTCGGAAAAATTTCTTTCTTCTCAATCTGCTGAAGGGATTCGAAGTGCACTTATCGCAGTTGTAGAAACCGTTTTAGTTTCACTTATTGCCTATGCTTTTGTTGATTGGGCGCTGATTAAAGACAACGTTTTGGCAATGCCAGAACTGATTATTCTGCCAATTCTGGGGACGGTTTGGCTGGGACGATTTACCGGGCTAAGAGTCTCAGAATACATTAAGTTCCGCAGTTTACTGCGTGAGGATTCTCAAGAATAACCCATGATTTTTTCAAAAGATTCGGCTGCCATCTTGGGTATGAATGCCCGTAATTTACTTTATATTTCTCGTTATAATTCAGCGGCGAGTAAGAAATTTGCGGATGATAAAATTTTTACCAAACAATTTTTAGAATCGCGTGGAGTTGGCGTGGCCAAGCTCTATCAAATTGTGAAAAATCAACGGCAGTTAACCCACGAATTTTTTGCCGGGCTACCAGAAAGCTTTGTGATTAAACCCAACCGTGGTTTTGCGGGGGGAGGTATTTTGGTCATCGTCGGTAAAAAAGGAAAACACTGGCTAACGATTTCTGGTAAGAAGCTGGATGAAGAGCAAATGTACTTACAGTGCATTGATATTTTAGAAGGGAAGTATTCAATTTCCGGAACGCACGACGATATACTAGTGGAAGAAAAACTCGATCCACATCCAGATTTTCGTTTGCTGACTCAAACGGGTTTATCTGATATTAGAGTGATTGTATTCAATATGGTGCCAATTATGGCCATGCTGCGAGTGCCAACCATTGAATCTGAAGGAAAAGCGAATATGGAACTGGGAGCGATTGCGATGGGAATTGATCTTGGTTCTGGGATTACCACTGGCGCGGCTAAAAAATCGAAATTTATTCGTAAAATGCCAAATGGAGAATCTGCCCAGGGATTTAAAATCCCACACTGGGATGAGATTCTCTATTCGTGCGCCAAGATTCAACAAGTGACCAAAATTGGTTTCTTAGGGGTTGATCTAGTAGTAACACGGGCAGGAGTTGCCGTACTTGAAGTTAATGCGCGTCCGGGTTTAAAAATCCAAGTGGCCAATCAAGTTCCCATGAAGCGTCGACTTGATAAAGTGGTTGATTTGAAAGTGATGACCCCAGAAGAAGGCGTTGATATTGCCAAAACTTTGTTTGCCGAAAAATCAGTTTACGAGGCGAGTTTTATTCCAAAACCAATTTTAGGAATTACCGAAAACGTACTTCTAAATACCGTGCCCCCCAGAAGTTTAGTGGCTAAGATTGATTTAAACAGTTCGATGAACCAAATCTCTGCCGAGTATTTTGATGAGAAAGAAAAACTGCTCGACATTACTTTAGAAGGCAAGCGCCTCAAGTTACCGATTGAAAAAATGAAGGGGAATAAAGTTGAGGCCGACTTAATTTTAGCGGGGAAGTATTTAACCGATTTCTACATCGATGCGAACAAAAAATTTGAACAAAAAAATCTGGCTGAAACTTCAACGGCTTCAGTTGATGAACGGATGCTTCGCAATATTGATAAAAAAGTTTGTGAAATTGACTCACAAATTAAATTGCTCAGTTATATCAATCCGCGAAATATCAACGAGCAAAAAGCGTTGTTTTTAGCAAACTCTGGTTTTTCACCTCGTTTTTCTTACAAAGAATTAGACTTGGATTTTTCGCATATGCGAAATGATTTGAAAAAAATACCAGTCGTTAATCATGCTTTATACCCTTTGTATAATGCCAAAATTAAAGAGCTAGAATATAAATTAATGATGCTTGAGGCCCGTGGTTCAAGTGAATACTCAGATTTATCACAAAAAGTTTTTGGAACCGTTACGCGCCATTTATATCAAGAAGCCCTTAAATTTATTCGACTTAATGAACCAAATTTAGCGCCAGATTCCAGCGCTGAATTAGACACTAAAAGAGCGGTTGAAATTTTGAAAGACTTCTTAGTGGAACATAACTTAGGACATTGGCAGATTAAAATTTTAGAAGATTCTGTGGCCGATATTCAAGTAACGAAACGGGAAGCCATTTTGGTGAAAAAAGGCGCCAAATTTACTTCCAATCGTTTAAAAGCATTACTCGTTCATGAAATAGGAACTCATGTCTTTAGGTATGAAAATGGTAAAACTCAACCGCTTCGAATTTTAGAGCGGGGAACCGCTAACTATTTACGAACCGAGGAAGGTTTAGCGGTGTGGAATCAAAATCAGTTGGGCTTAGCTTTAGGGGATAAATTCTTAACGCCAGGTTATCAAATTGTGGCTTTGTATATGGCTCAGAAAATGGGTTTTCATGATTTATTTAACTATCTTAAATCAACCTTTGATTTATCAGATGAACTGGCTTGGAAACTGAGTTTAAAATCAAAACGTGGGTACGACAACAGTGAGGCTAAAGGCGCTTTTACCAAAGATGCTTTATATTTTATGGGGATGCGTGAAGTCGATCGCTTTATTGAAAAAGGCGGCGACATAGCCGATTTGTACGTCGGTAAAATTAGCGTGCCCGATTTACCGCTCGTTCAAAAAATTGACGGCCTTCGACCCGCTAAGTTGTTACTTTAGTTCTGGATGTCTCATTAAATAACCTACCAACTTAAGAGCTTGTGCTTCAGCCGAATCAATAACTTCTAGTGTTGGAAAAAGTTTAGTGACTCTTGCTTTAAGCACGCTGTAATGGGTGCAACCTAAAATAAGGGTTTTGATTTGGTGTTCATTGATTAGCATTTGAATCTTTTCTTTTAGATAGATTTCACATTCTAAATCATCTGAATTTCCCGCTTCAATAAAAGGAACTAATTTGGGCGTGGCTAAACCATGAATTTTAGCTCGAGGGTTAATTTTAAAAGTTTCACGTTCGTATTTTTTGCTTTCAATGGTGCGGCTGGTTCCAATCAGTCCAATTGAAATAGCTTCACTATCTACCGCCATTTCCGCTGCCGGAATTAGACACCCAAGGATTTTACGATCTGGGTACTTTTCTTGTAAGCGTCTAAGGGCTTGTGTGCAGGCAGTATTACAAGCAATCAAAACGAGGTCACAATCCTCAGCAAACAGTTCGTTAACACCGCTTTCTGTGAGTTGTAGTATCTCCGCTTGCGATTTATCACCATACGGCGCATTGGTTTGATCAAAAAAACCTATAAATTCATGCTCCGGCATTAACGGCTTACACTTGTCTAAAGTGAAATGTCCGCCCAATCCAGAATCAAACACCCCAATTTTCATCAAGTAATTATTTTACGTTGGCAATTTACCAAGATCTACCACCGCCACCACCAAAGCCGCCACCAGAACTACCGCCGCCACCAAAGCCACTGCTGCCACTGGAACTTGAAGTTGTACGAGGTGTAGAGCGAGTGATGGAGCTGGCCGCAGAAGTCGTAATATTTCGCTGTAACTGTCCGAAATTCATCGAATTATTTGGGCTTTCATACCACTCGGGTGGCTGAATTTTGTCGCCAAAAACTTGAGCCCATTTATCCGTTAAATCCAAGGCAATGGCATAGGGCAGATTTTTTTCAAAAATATTTTGCGCTTCACTCCAATTAATACGGTCTTTATCGGCCGTGGTTAAGAATAATTTATAGCCTTCGACATCGTGTTTGAGCGCTTGTCCTTTAGCACCAAACATTGGTAAGGCCACTAAAGCGATAATTCCGCCGACTAATGAAAGAGTGGGGATGAGGCTGTTTGCAATTGCAGAACCTACAATGCCAAAGAAGAACGCCCAGAAGAAAACAAACGTCAGCCCCAAAAATTTAAGAGGCGTGACTGACGAATTTCGAAAGTAATGACTGACTTCAAGCCGAATTTGATTTACCAAGCCTTGGTATTGTCCGTATTTAAAAATTGAACCACTGGCTTTAGTGAGTTCTTTAAGCGTCGCAGACTTACCAGGGGGAAGCGTTAAATGGTCGTAAACGTATTGCTCTTCTTTATCGAGGGGTAGGTCTGGTGCTTTTAAAACCGTAAACTCGTAGCTTTCTTTACCAAAGGCACCAGATGCGGGAATTTCTTTAATCTTTAAAATACCTTTAACACACAATTGGGTTAGTACCGCCGTTAGGTCTCGAGTGTTTGATTTGCCTCTATCAAAAAAACCAATCAGCCCCACGCCCATATTTTCAGGCGGATGATAGAGGGGGATCAGCGCTTTTTGTGGTTTTAGTTCTTTTCTAATTCTAAAATTACGATAAGTCGCCCATAACGGAAAGAACAAAAATAAATACTGCAGGCGTTTAGCCCAATACTGAAAATCAAAGGTATAAATTCTTTCTGGGATTGCCACTAAACCCTTATCCCATCCAAAAACAATTGTAAAGCCTTCCCCAACAGCTAACGGCTCGGTGGTTCTAAAAAAAGCAATATCCATACTTTCTCCTAATTGGGAACTACAGTTTTGCTCGGTTGAGCCTTCCGTTCCGGTAAAACATTCCATTGGGTAAGTATTGGAGACCTCAGGGATGCCAACTACAACCGCTACCTTTTCAATCGGTGAGTCCCACTGGTTTCCCGTTACGTTCCAAAAAAATTCATCGTGTTCCTCGAAAGCGTTTATGACACCACTAACCGTATATTTTATGACGTAGGTTTCTTTTTCGCTGACGGTTTTATCTGCATCGCCGATTTTAAGCGATAAGTGAGAACCCTCCATCGATTGGGTAAAATTTCGTCTATTACCGTCGACATCAGTAACGGTAATATTTTGAATTGGAGTCTTAAAAGTTTTTCCGTTTTCATCTTTATATTCAGCGGGGATATCTCTGAATATACCATGCTTATAAGTTTCGTTCGTGAAATCAGCTTGAATGGTTTCTTTGATTTGAACCGTTCCATCAGCTTGAATGTCAGCGAAAAGATTAAACTCTTCAATCGTCCAAGCAAAGGTTTGGTTCGCAAAAAATAGGGGAATCAAAAAAAAATAGCGAACAAATAATTTATTCATGCTAGAATTCGGTACTAACGTTTTCCCGTTCACCCACTTCAGCTTCAAAAAAGTCGGCGTCTTTAAAACCAAAAATATTGGCTAAGATATTAGCCGGAAACATTTGAATGGCCGTGTTGTAGGCTTGAACCGCCCCGTTGTAATAACGACGAGCTAAATTGATATCGTCTTCGACTTTTTTTAGGGTTTCTTGAAGATCTAAAAAGTTTGTGTTGGCTTTTAAGTCTGGGTAAGCCTCAGATAAGGCAAACATACTTTTTAAAGCGCCCGTTAACATAGTTTCGGCATTTGCTTGATCTTTGGTTCCAGACGCCTGTTGGGCTTGATTTCTGAGTTTAACCACGTTTTCAAAAGTTTCTTGTTCGTGCGAAGCGTAGCCTTTGATGATGTTTACCAAATTTGGAATCAGGTCGTATCGTTTTTTTAGGTGGGTATCAATATCAGACCAAGCCGATTGAACCTTGTTGGTCAGTTGGATAAATCGATTGTAGTAACCAGCCAGAAAAGCAATGAGCGCGACAACGGCACCGCCAATAACTAAGAGAGGAGTCATGAGTAGGGATTAATTAGCTTAGATTGTAGCAGACTATGGCTGTGGTATAAAAATTACATTCTTTCTGGCACTTCAATGCCTAAAATATTTAAACCGGCTTCAAGTACTTCTAGCACTTTAGAAGCTAGAGCGAGACGCGCCTTTTTGAGGTCGTCGTGGTCGGCATTAAGCACTGAGTTTTCGGCGTAAAAGCTTGACCAGGCTTGAGTTAATTCGAGTAAAAACGTCACCACGTAGGTTGGGTTTTTGGTTTCTGCAGCTCGGTTAAGTGTGCCAGGCCATTCTAGAATTTTCACCCCTAAGGCTTTTTCCGCTTCGCCTAAAGCCCCCGTATTATCTGGTTTTAAACCAGCTACTTTCGCTTTGGCTAGAATGGATTTAATTCGCACGCCAGCGTATTGCAGGTAGGGTCCGGTAGCGCCATGAAAATCAATCGATTTTTCGGCTTCAAAGGTAATTGTTTTATTGGGAGAAGTTTTCAGCAGGTAAAACTTCCAGGCGGCGTTTTGGACTTGGTCGGAAATCGTCTCAATTTCGACATCCGATAAATCATCATCTTTATGGGTTTCTTGCATTTTTACGGTGACTAGGCGTTGTAGCTCGTCCATAAGTGGGTCTGCATCAACCACCGTGCCTTCGCGTGATTTCATGCGGCCTTCCGGCAGATTTACTAAACCGTAATTTAAATGATGCAGTTTTTCTTTTTCGGCCAGACCGAGTTTATCAAGACACGCAATTAGTACTTGGAAGTGATAGTTTTGTTCATCAGCGACCACCCAGATATGTTGATCAAAATGAAAGTCTTGAACTCGTTGGTAGGTGGTGGCTAAATCTTGCGTCACGTAAACGGTTGTTCCATCAGACCGAATAATAATTTTTTCGTCTAAACCTTGATCGGTTAAATCAATCCAGACCGCACCATCTTTTTTATAAAACACGCCATCCTCTAATCCCTTTAAAGCAAACTCTCGGCCTTGTTCATAGGTTTGCGATTCAAAATATTTTTTATCAAACACCACTCCCTGCCGAGCGTAAGTGGCGTTATGGCCTTCGTAGGTCCACTCGTTCATTTGCTTCCAGAGTTGCTTTGTGGCGCCATCGCCTTCTTCCCAAAGTCTGAGCAAGGCTTGCGCTTGCTCATTTAAAGATTCGTCTTTTTTAACTTCAGCCCCGAATTTGACATAATATCGGCCGACGAATTGATCTGGTTTTTCACCGGTAGACTCTGGCGTTTCCCCGTTACCAAATAACTGGTAAGCCAGCATTGATTTGCAAATATGAATGCCACGGTCATTCACAATCGCGGTGCGAATTACTTCAGCCCCAACGGCTTCGAGCAAGTTTCCCACGGAAATTCCCAAAGCATGATTTCGCATGTGCCCTAAATGCAGTGGTTTATTAGTGTTCGGTGAAGAATATTCCAACACGACTTTTTCTCCATTAAAGAGACTGGTAGTTAACGGTGTTTGAAACACATTTTCAAAAAAGGCGGTCTGACTAAAAAATAAGTTTAAGTAGGGCCCCGACATTTCAGTTTTTTCGACCAAAGAGAAATTTTTTAAAACTCCAGCGACTTCAGCGCCTATTTGCATCGGAGACTGTTTGAGCTCTTTGGTAAGCGCAAAAAATTGCATAGCCAGATCGCCAGATTGCCCTTTTGGAACGGGTGAAAAAGCAATTTTTGCGGCGTTATCAGCACTCCAATTTTTTGAAAGATAATCTATGACTTGTTGTTGCATCGGTGCGATTATAGAAAGGTTTTTTGAAATTACGAATTAGTTAAGCGCTGCCTTAATAAATCGAGGCCTAAATTTCCTGAGGCACCTAAGTGAGTTTTGCATTTTAGGTTTTCTAAAATTTCAGCTTTAGTCATCGGTTTTATATCACTCAGATCTTTTTTGACCTGAAGATAAGCCTTTCTAAATGGCACGCCTTTTTTCACTAAGGTGTTGGCTTTATCGGCGGCAAATATTTCGGGTGTAAAAGCTTTAATTAGAGCTTCTTCGTTAGGCATTATATTTTCTATTAGAGCCTGTGCGATTTCTAACATAGATTGTATTAAGTTTACCGCTTTCATGGTTGGTTCTTTACTGAGTTGTAAGTCTCGGTGATAGCCAGAAATTAAATGACTACTTAAATTTCTGAGGGAACATTCGTGCCCAAGCATATGAGAGTGCGAGCCTCTTAGTAGCTCTGCTGGGTCTAAATTTCTTTTCTGCGGCATGATGGAAGATCCCGTCGTTAACTCTGGGGCAACATCAAAAAATTGAAACGGGGAACTGCTAAACCAAACTAAGTCATTCGCAAAATGAGCTAAAGTCGCACTAAGGCTTACAAGTTGGCTGACAAAGTCAGCTTCAATTTTCCCTCTCATATTTTGGGACGTCAGAGCCACTTGCAAGCAGCCATCAAATCCAAGCGATTGCGCCATTTCTTCTCTTGGTAAATTAAATCCGACTCCGAATCCGGCCGCTGACCCAAGAGGGGAGCGGTTTAGCGTTTTTCGAAAGTCTGTGAGCGCCTCTATATTTAGCAGTAACATTTCCGATATGCTGCCAGCCCACATACCAATACTGCTGGGCATGGCTATTTGAGTATGGGTAAATCCAGGCATGGGCATAAATTCATACTTGCTAGCAAAGCTTATAAAAACAAGTGCTAACTCTTTTGTTGAATAAATTATTTGATCAATTGTATCTCTTTCCCACAGTCTCATTGCGACTAATACTTGATCATTTCTTGACCGGCCAGTATGAATTTTTTTGCCGGTATCGCCTAGTTTTTCCACTAAGAAATCTTCAATCGCCGTGTGACAATCCTCTTGGGCTTGGGTAATGGGGAAGTGACTTTTAGCGTGTAGCGCTTTGATATCTTCCAAAGCTTGAATAATTTTTTTTAGTTCTAAGACGTTTAAAATGTGTATTGAAGCTAAACCTTCGGCGTGAGCGATTGAAGCGTCTACGTCGTAGGGGACTAACGTCTGATCCAATTGGGGGTCATTCCCAACGGTAAATTTTTCAATCAGGTTTTGCAGCGTGTTGTTTTCAATGGAATCGGTTTTCCAGAGTGTCATGTTTAGTTTTTATTAAGTTCTGATTCCCAGTTGTACATACCGTAAGCAGTCTTTTGAGGCAGGTTCCACAGTTCTATAAAACCAGCCGCTGCGTTCTGGTTAAAGCCACCTGATTTATTAAAGGTGGATAAATTTTCATCAAACAATGAATGAGGAGAGCTCAGGCTAACAACCGTCGCTTGCCCCTTATAAAGTTTTACTTTTACGTTTCCCGAAACTTTTTTATTCATACTGTTAATAAAGGCATTTATATGGTACATCACCGGGTCATACCATTTGGCGGCGTAACATAAATAGGCCCACTTGGTATCGATAAAACTTTTAAGCTCATTTTCTTCTCGGGTAGAAACTAATTTTTCAAGCTTCTTGTGGGCTTCAATTAAAATTGTTGCCCCAGGGTTTTCATACACGCCTCGGACTTTTAATCCGACAAATCTATCTTCAATTAAAGGGAAGATGCCGATAGCGTGTAATGAGCCAATTTTATTAAGATCTGCGATAAGATTCATTAATTTATCTTTGTGGCCATTTATAGCTATTGGAATCCCTTTAAAGAATTCTACTTCGACAAAAGCTGGCTCGTCTGGTGCCTGCTCAGGTGTTTGGCACCATTGCAGAATTTGATGTAATTTGGGTTCAAGTTCTGGGTTTTCAATTTCGCCGCCTTCACCGGTATTGCCCCACATGTTTTCATCATATGAATAGGGCTTATCTTTGGTTTGTTTAACCGGGATATTGTGGATTTTACAAAACTCAATTTGCTCGTCTCGCCCCATGCTCCATTCTCTGACCGGTGCGATGGTTTTAAGGTTTGGGTTAAGCGTCGTTATATAGCCTTCAAAACGAACTTGATCATTACCTTTACCAGTACAACCATGAGCCACAACCGAACAATTATATTGTTCGCAAATATTAACGGCTACTTTGGCAATCATGACTCTCCCAAGTGGCGTTGAAAGGGCGTATCCACCTTGATAGTCAGCGTTTGCTTTAATGGCTTCTGTAATGATTGTGTCGGCAAATTCCTCTTGGGCGTCATAAACAAATGCGTCTTTTGCACCGAGGTCTAAAGCTTTTTTTTGAATCGCTTTTAAATCGTCAGCCGTTTGACCGAGATTTATAGTTAAAGTGATGACTTGGCACTGGTATTCGTCTTGAATCCATTTCAACATTGTTGAGGTATCTAGTCCTCCTGAATAGAGCAGTAAGCAAGTATCGAACGAACCTTTTATGGCTTCATGGCTCGCGGTTTTGGTGTAAGTGTTTTTAGATTGCATGATAAAAATAGTTATTAATTAAGTTTTTTTATTTCCACTGAATGAAATATCGGTCAGATTTTTCTCTTTCAAACCAGTCTGGAAATTGCGTTGTTACATCACCCTGAGTTTGCTCGCCAAAAAATCCGTAAGCGGTTTTGAAATCTTTGGTGACTGCAAAGCCACCACTAGCAGTTTGAATATCACGCTGAGTGTTAAAAATTTGCAGTAAGCATTGCCCTACGCCCATCCTTGGCTTTAAAACTAGCACGCTGCCCATTTCAGCGAGAGCCGTGTCTTGATGAGTTCTGAATTCAAAAAAACCAAGTAACTTTCCATCAGGACCAAATTTTGGAAACCATTGATCTTGATTGGCAAAAATCTCGGCGGCAGTTTTGGGCATCAAAATGCCTTCCCCCGAAAGGGGCGCTATAGCATCCGCCATGTGGTCAGCGAGTGATTCAGATATTTTCATTTTAAATTAAAGGTTATGTTTTTTTCGGATTTTTCTGTGAGGATTTTTAGCCCACACAGGGGACTGTTTTGGCTGTGCCAATAAATAAGCTGTGTATCTACAAGCTGTTCTACTTTGCTTATAGCTACGGTTTCGCCATAAAGTGAAAGGGTGTCGCCGGCATTAAAAATTTTCATGGTTTTGCATTAAAAAAATCACTTCTAGTACAGAGGTATAGAAGTGATTTATGAATAAAAAAATTGTACAAAAAATCACCTCCGACGGTAGCGGCGACGACGAGCGTGAAGGAAATATTTAGAGTAAATCATAGCTTAAACTTCTGTGAGGTTAGAAATAACTTTGGTGACTTGCGTTTGTGTTTTCAGGCCAGCGGCCTCCAGAATACAACTCTTTGATTGGCTTGAGCCTAAGTAAGCTTCTGCGCCAGCTTCATGGGCTCTTAATAGCGCCGTGCCTTTTGTTCGGAATCCATTGGCGCCTTCACGGCTCGCTGCACCAGGATTTTGCATCATTTCATTAATTGTTCGGACTGACACTTCTGGAATTGTTTTTCCTTGTTCATCGGTAATACCGTTTAATCCACCAGATAAAATTATAAAGTTGACTCTATCTAAGGTTTTCTGCTTTAAAAGAGCCCTAGTGATTTCTGATGCGTAAAGATCATTGTCGCCGTGAAAGCTAGGCAGGCCTTCTTCAAAATCTAAAATTTCAGGCGCTAAACCAACTTTTGAAACAGGATCATTCTGATTGGTGATGAGTGTTTTCTTTTTTTCCCAGGCTTTTACAAATGTTTTTACTATATGTTGAAATCGAGCGGGTTGATAGTCACCGTTATCGGATACGGCTTGATGAAAATGTATTTCTTCGGCTAGAACAGAAGGCATTGGTTCACCAAAAGCCGACTCCCACTGATCGAGTAATTGTTTCCATCCAATACTAGTCAAATAGCCCGTATCATTTTCTTCTGGGTCTAATTTTTTACCGGCTAGGTAGGCTCCTGAAGAAATAAGGCTACTATTTCCAACTTGTCTTAGCTGTGCGGCCATTCTGCCAAAACTTTCAAGATAAGGTTGATAAGTCTCAGGGCAGTAAAGCGATGATGAGCCTACTTTAACGACGGTACCGATTCTTTCTTTTTCCATAATGTTTACATAAAAAACCCCGATCTATATTTATTTAGAGCGAGTGAAGTTAATTTCTGTTTTTAGTTAATACGCAAAAATCACTCGCTAATTAAGCGGGCGACGGGGAGCGGGAACTAAAAACAAATTTTGCATCTGTGTATCTAACTTAGGTTAAAGTGTTTTTAAGTCAAATTTTACTGATTGAGGGTGAAAGTTCCCAAGCTCGGTTCAGTGTAGGCTTGCAGACTTTCACCAATAATTTGAGCTAACTCATTTGCAAAAGGCGCCATATTGACTGATTTTGTTTCGGCACGTTCGGCTTGTTTTAGGGCGAGGTGTAATTCAGAAATGCCTCGTAGGTTTTTACCGTATTTAAAGTATCGCAGACTATCACTTAAATGTTCCATGGATCTCGAAATCGACATAGCCGCGACAGCATCTTCGTTGTTGTGACTTCTCATGATTTTATCATTCAAAGACATAATGCTGTGAACTTGAAACTCCGCTTCAGCCGTATTCCCATGTCTAATTAACTCAAGAAACTGTTGAATAGAACCTTGGAGTTCAACCAGCAATTTTGTTTCGGTGCTCCCGTGAAAAACTCTTAATTGTCGGTAGGTCATTAACGCCACTTCACGTCGCGTTAAATTTTTACTGGGTAAGTAATAACCATCTGCTGGTAAGTGGGCGATTTGGTATCGTTTGGCGTAAGCAAAATAGGGCTGCATCCAGCTGTCATTTGGAATATCATTGGCCACGTTTCTAGCCGAATAAAAAGGGGTCAGATTTACTTGGCTGGCTCGGAAAAGCATGGTTAAAAATTCAGCTTTATCAACCAATTCGTCAGGTCTAAAATTTGTCGCATTAACACTTAAAACTTTTGTTTCAACGGCTCGATTAACCACAGGTGCATACCATTGATTTGGATCTACATCGGCAAAATGCATGGTTCCGTCAAAGTTAGCTGGAACGCTAATTCCACCGGCTCTTAAAGAAACGGTTAACGCTTCGGCGCGGGTAACCATAAGGTCTGGTTGAAAAGCCCCGTTACGGCTGTTCATTATGTTTACATCGTTTAAATGCGCAAAAATAGCGTAACTACTATCATCAGGTGATACATCAGTAAAAGCCAAACTCGTTTGAGAAAGGCCTAAGAGTCCTAATAAGCAGGTGAGAAGAAAGAGGCGCATTGATTTCTTGTTTGGTTGGTAAAACGTGGAAGAAAAGAGCGCCAAGTTCATCATCAAAACTGAATATAATTTGTGTTCTATCTGTGGTCAATTTTTTTGTACAGAAAAGTCTGGCAAAGGTCTATTGACATATTTTTTTAAAATTAAAAAAGATAAATAATTATTTATTCGCTCTATTAATCGCTAGTCACTGTTGGGTCTTTTGGTAAAAAAAATTTCCCCTAAACGAAACGGAAATAGAGCACCGTAAACTTAATTTAGCGGCGCAAAAATCCGAAAATGAAGACGATTAATAAATTATTAAAAAACGTCTTTCCTTATGACTTGTCGATCAATGTGGATTGCTAAGTCTTTTTAAAAGTACTACAATAGCCTGATTTATTCACTCTAAATGAAACGAATACTCAGTCTGGCAATAGCTCTAGCGGCCCAAACGGTGGTTGGATTAAATGCTCAAGCAGCCACTGGCGAAGCTCGTGAGTTTACCGTTACGGGTTATTATTCACCACTTCCAAACCAAGATTATTATGTAACGGGTAGTTACGAAGCCGAGAAAAGACTTAATGGTCACGGTATTCAAGGAGCGGATGGCACCCCTGTTTTCCCAGGAATGATTGCGGCCCCGTCTTCATATGCTTTTGGAACGGTGGTTTGTTTACCAGATTTTGGTTGTGGTTCGGTGCATGATCGTGGAGGGGCTATCGTTGAAGCGGGCGGTCGAAATATTGCTCGGCATGATCGTTTAGATTTATGGATGGGATACGGAGATGAAGGTCTCGCTAGAGCCTTAGATCTTGGTCTTTGGCATACGCAAGGAACTTTATACGAACCTTCTGAAGCGGCCGGTATTGATATAGCGGTAAACTTTAAGGCGGTAACTCCAATTGCTCGGTTACTTAACATTCCAGCGGCAAAACAGTTTGTAGAGAAACTCTATAAAGGGTCTCAAGGCAAAGAAGTTGAAGAACTTCAAAAAGCCCTGCAAACCTTAGGTTTTTACATTGGAACCATTAACGGAAAATTTGAGGCTGAACTTGAACAAGCGGTTTTAAACTTTCAATTAACTAACTTAGTGATTGATTCAGAAACCGAAGCCGGAGCGGGTGGTTTTGGACCCAAAACTCAAGCCGCTTTAAGTGCCGCTCTAAATAAATACGAAACGCAAAAGGCGTTAATTGAAAGATGGAGTGACTTTAATTTTGAAGATAATTTATCTAAAGGAAAACGTGACGAGTCGGTTCTAAAACTGCAAGAGATTTTAGTGCAACGCGAACTACTCGATCATCAACCAACGGGCTATTTTGGAAATCTAACTAAAGAAGCTTTGATTGAATTTCAACTGGCCGAAGGCCTAATTGAAACGGCAACTTCAGCTGGAGCGGGCAGCGTGGGACCAAAAACTCGAGAACTTCTAAATGAATTACTAGTCGCGGAAAACGAGCAGCAAGCCGCGGATCAACAAGCGCAGCTGGCTTTTATGAATCAAAAAAATGAATTACTGTTACTGGCTGGCTTAAACGTTGGCCCAATTTCAAATTTAATCGCTAAAAAATGACTTTTACTCTAACCAAATCACTTACGTTTTCTCAAGCGGGAAATATCTTGCTGGCAAAAGCCGAACGCGCTCAGAGAGCTTGTTACACTAAGCTGATGAAGAAAGTTAAGGCGATAGCTAAAAAGCCACTGGTTAAACTACTTTTCAAAGTTAATGAAGGTCTTGAAAAAGGACTAAAAAAAATCATGCAGGCTTTGCACTTTATCGAAAAAACTTCTTTTTTCCGCCTCAGTGGTTTGCTGACTTCGTTACTCGTTAAAACGGTTAAACAAGACGGTTTAAAGCTGACTATTTTACTTACTTCACTTGGTTATACAGCTTGGTGTTACTTTATCTAAACCATGACTCACCGAGCGATAAACGCAGATTTTCATAACCTGTTTCAACTTAAGTTTGATAAAGAGATGTTAGAAGTGGGTTTGTTCCAACTTTTCTTTTACTTAGGTCGTAACTTAGTGGTGCTCAGTTTGGCTTACCATATGTATGTCAATTTAAGCTATGAACTGTGGCAAATCGCCGCGTATTTTTTGATTGGGCAAATTTTTTGGGTACTGCCTGTGCCCTTAGTCGGGCCGATTATCAAGCTAATTGGAGTTAAACATTCTATAGCTTCTCGAGCCATAGCCTTATTTGTGTTTTGGTTACTATTGCCCTTACTTTTAAGTGAAAACTTTGGTCAAACGATGCTTTATTTATTGCCTTTGTTTTTTATAAGAGGCCTGTTTGGGGCTACTTCAAATATGGCTTATGACATTTTTTTGTCGCATCATCTAAACAAACAAAGTCGCGGGCAATCTTTGGCTTACCTGCAGATTGCAATTATGGTGGGCACCATATTAGCGCCTATAATGGGCGGTATTATTACCGACCAATTTGGTTTTGTTTATACCACGTATATTGGTTTAGGTTTCTTTTTACTGGCCGCTGGGGTGCTTATGATAACGCCAGATGAAAAATTTAATTTTCCGTATTCGCCGCAAAAATTTATTTTAGATTTGAAAAAAGAAACCCCAAAATCGCTTTTACAAGCCGAGTTTGGGCGTGTGTTTTTTGATGGCGTGATGTTTGTGGCTTGGCCGCTTTTCTTAATCATCGTGCTGACAAATATGACAAGTATCGGTTTAGTCGCCGGAATTTCTTCTGGGGTGGCGATGGCGGTCGCGTTCTGGATAGGTAAAAGAATGGATAGTGGGAAAAAAGGTCCTGAGACGACTTTAAGACAAGGCGCCTATCGTTCTATAGCCCTAAATTTGATTCGTGGTGTTTGGTGGGAGCCTATCACCATTGGGATAATCGACAGCTTAAATAAAGTGAATGATCAAACTATGAAGGTGCCCTATGATATGCAATTTTATAAATGGATTCACGCCGGAAACACCCTTGAGCGGGCCCATATTAGAGTCTTTTTGGCCCAAGGGGTTTATTTGTTTACTTTTGCAATTGTAACCTTGCTTTTGTACTACATCACTTCGGTAAGTGTGGTCTTTATTTCAGTGTTTGTATTGGCCTCCATGTCTTTATGGTGGACGCAAAAAATATCAGAAGTTGGCCGAACTGTACTTGATGTTGAACTTGAAGCCGAGTCGGTAATTATTGAAAAAAATATTTAAGTTATTTCTGAAATTTTATTTCGAGCTTGGGTGGCGCCATCAAAATTTAGAATCTCATAATCAATCCATACTTCAGCTTTCCCGTTTTGATATTTTTTTAAAACAAGCATGGGCCGTTCTTGCGCGGCGCAATATTTTTCCCACACATTTAGCAGGTTTACCCGGTGTTTTTCTTTGAGACTTAAAAACCCGTATTTAATGGCTAAGTCAAATTGTTTCTGTTCATAAGCATACAAGTGATGTGGCACTTGCCGAGAACCTAGATGAACTCCGGATTTTTTGCCTTTAATCAAACGCTCGACGTGTTTTTCTTTAAGTTTTTTCATGTTTTGTTTGTTGGCGACATTTTTCAGAACAGTATTTTATCTCTGGCCAAAGACCACGGCTCTCCCATTTTTTTCGATTGTTAAAAGGTCTGTGACAAACCAGGCAGATTTTTGTTTGGGCTTTCAGATTCATGAACTTTTGTGAGGTTGATGTAATTTTTTTAAACCTTCAATTTCTTTGTGAGCGTCTTTCCAATAGCTGAAAAAGTTTTTGTAATAACCACTTGTTTCTGGATATAACCAATACCGAGAGTCTCTTTTTCCAGGCCAGGATTGAGTTGCCGGGTATTCGCGAGTAAAAATCTTTAATTCTGAGGCGTTTATTTTGAAAAGATGATCCTTTGTGCCGACAAAAATTTTTAAACCTTCTATTTGAGAGGCCCAATGAGTGATGAATTTCCATCTTTTTGGGCTGAGGGCAAAATCTTTATGCATCTCTGGTTCAATCCAAAGTAATCGAAGTCCCTCTTCGTCTTGGCGCCAAAGTGGGTCTAAATTCCAAATAGAATATAGCAGGATGGTTTTATCGGCTTCTTCTATCGGGCTTGCGGTAGAAACTGGAAACTCGTTTTCAAGTTTTAGTTCGGTTCTTGGTTCTAGTACCGCTGGAATACTCATAGCTTCAAAAGCTTCGTAAGGCACATCGAGCCAAGTTTGCCGCTCTTTTTGATCACTATATTTGTTCAAGTTTTCTTGGTTCGTGTAGTATTTTTTATGGCTAAAACTACCCACAATCCACTGCCAACTGAGCGTATTGCTGGCTAAATCACCATCGAGTAAATGGTAATACATCCACCGAGCGGGTTGATACCAGTGGGTTTTGGCCACGTTGCCGCTCACACTAGCCGTCCACATGCGAGCGTGATTGTGCATATATCCCGTTTCTTTTAGGCGTGAAATATTATGGTCAAGTGCCTTAATTTGGGTTTGGGCTTCAATAATAGCGTTTGGTGTAATACCTGAAGTAACTTGAGCTTGATCGTATCGTAAATCGTTAAAAATTTTATCGCCTTCAGCCTGCCAAACTCGATGAAAAAATTCTCGCCAGCCCAGTTCTGCCAGAAGTTTTTCGGACTCTTTGACGCTGTATTTTTCAAGCACAATTTCGGCAATCGTTTTCGTTGAAATAATGCCGTGCGTCACATAAGGGCTTAGGTACGACACTTCACCGTTAACAAAGTTTCTCGTTTTGGCATATTTAATTGGGTCGATAGCTCGAATCCGTTTTAGAATAGTTTCGTAATCGGTGTAAAAATTAGGAGGATTCATGGTCAGGAAACTCATAGTATCGTAAAATCTAAATCCATGAAAACAGCTTTATTTATTTTTCCACATCAATTGTTTAAAACTCACCCAGGTTTAGCTTCAAAGCCTGATTTAATCTGTTTAATAGAAGATTCATTGTTTTTTGGTGACCAAAAATATCCTCTAAAATTTCATAAACAAAAGTTAGTTTTGCACCGCGCAAGTCTTCATTCTTACAAGGATGAGTTAACCAAAAGTGGAAAAAATGTGCATTACTTTGAAATGGCTGAAGAAAAATCAAAGTTGAGTAAAATATTTGAACAGCTTGAAATTGAATCTTACAAAGTCATAAGTGTCTGTGAAGTAACTGATTTTATATTAGAAAAAAGGCTCAAAAGGCTCGCTTCTGTGCATAACATGGAAATTAACTGGTTGGAGTCTCCCTTGTTTTTAAATTCATCTGAAGTTAACCACGATTATCAGATAGGAAAGAAGAAGTTATTAATGGCTGAATTTTATAAACAGCAGAGAGAAAGACTAAAAATTTTAATGAATGAGGCTGAACCACAGGGCGGGCAATGGAGTTTTGATGAAGAGAATCGAAAAAAACTACCAAAGACCAAAATTAACGATTTACCTTTGTTGTCATTTCCCCCAGAAACGGAAGCCGTTAGTGAAGCTAAAAAATATGTTGAAAAACACTATAAAAATAATCCTGGTTCGCTGGAAACCTTTCTCTATCCAATTAATCACGAACAAGCCGAAAGTTGGCTGCAATTATTTTTGAGTGAACGGTTCAAGGAATTTGGCCCTTATGAAGACGCTATCGAAGAAGGGCAGAATTGGTTGTACCACAGTGTACTGACCCCAATGCTTAACATTGGGCTTTTAACGCCAGAGCAAGTGGTGAATGAAGCTTTGGAATACGCTGAAATGCATAATGTTCCTATTGCCAGTGTTGAAGGGTTTATCCGCCAAATTATTGGCTGGCGAGAATTTATGCGCCTGAGCTATGAAACCTTTGGGGTAAAAATGAGAACCACAAACCATTGGCAGCACCGCAACAAAATGCCAACGGCTTTTTATACCGCTGAAACCGGGATAACCCCAATCGATGATACGATTAAAAGAATTTTAGAAACGGGTTATTGTCATCACATTGAGCGCTTAATGGTTTTGGGGGGCTTTATGTTTTTGTGTGAAATTGATCCCGATGAAATCTACACGTGGTTTATGGAAATGTTTATCGACAGTTATGATTGGGTAATGGTTCCGAACGTGTATGCGATGAGCCAAAATGCCGATGGGGGACTGATAACCACTAAACCTTATTTCTCCGGCTCAAACTACATTAAAAAAATGAGCCATTACCAAACGGGTGGGTGGGCCGATATTTGGGACGCGCTGTACTGGAATTGGATTTTAAAAAATTCAGAGGAACTAAAACAAAATCACCGTTGGAGCATGATGGTGGCGATGGCAAATAAAATGGATGATGAGAAGAAAGGGAACTACCAAAAAATGAGTGAGGAATTCAAAAATAGCTTAGAATTTTAATGAGCTCAGTCACGTTTAAAAAGGCTCGATCGTTAAACCAAATAGAAATTTTATAATGTTCAAAATATTTGTTCTTATTTGATTTTTAAGTAAGAATTTTAATAATGATCAATGGATCAACATAAAATCAACTCATGAAAAAAACCTTTCTATTCGGTCTTGTTGCCGCGCTGCTAACACTCACGGCATGTGTGCTGCCCGAGCAAGAAGATCCGTTTGAGCGACTGCCAGAAGAAAACTTAGAAACCATAGAAGGGAAGTTATTTCCTTTTTCAGTTTCGGTTTCTACGCGGGCAACGCACCGTTTAGAGCGTGATGGCAAATTAGTCGGTTACCTGGCTTCAGACTTAGTTCAACTGGCTGAATTTGAAGGGCAAGACGTTATGCTACAAGGGATTTGGCGAAATGAAAAAATGCGACAAATATTTTGGGTCGAAAGTATTAAAGTTTCATCTTTAGCCGATATGGCAGAAGAAGATGATGGCCCACAAAGATTTACCACTAAGCGCTTTACCATGCAGCTTCCTAATAATTGGGACTATAGCTTAGCACCAAATGGAGTGGCGTATTTCCTGAATAAAGAAGATCCAGCTCGTCGAGTATTCTTAACTTTTTCGGTAGAAGATTATTCGCCTGAGTCTGGAGAAATTGAAACCAATATTGCCATGAATGGTTTTACTGGATTTAAAAAAACGGAAACAGATGATAACGGTAAAGAACGAGAAATTATTACGCTTTATTCAAATATTGATAATAAAAAATACCTCTTTACTGCGACTTACTTCTTTGATGATTTTGAAACCAAAAAAGCGGTTTTTGATGTATTGCAATCTTTTGTAGAAGGTGAGGAAGCCGTGCAAGCAGTGGTAATAGCCGAACAAAAAGCTAAAGCCGATGCAGAAAGCCAAAGACTTGCAGAAGCAAAAGCTTTAGAAGCGGAAGCAGAAGCTCTAGAGAATGAAGAGGCCGAAATTGCGGCTGAAGATGAAGAATCAGCGGTTGATAAAGCGAAAGGTTTAATTAGTGGTCTGCTTTCGGGTAAGGATGATGAAGAAAATGAGCTTGATTCAACGGAAGTTGATCAAATGCCAATTAATTCTACTGATTGGGTCGATCCAGCTCCAACCGTGGTACAAAACACAGATTACACAAATTTAATTGATGACCGAGCGTACAGTTATGAAAGTGATTTGGGCTTTAGCTTAAAAGTGCCTTACGGAAATTGGTTTAGAAGCTTTCGAGATATTGAGGGTTCAATTGCCAGTGTTGGTGTCGCTAATAATCCCGTGGAAACGCCAAGTGACGTAAAACTTTGGGTGAAAGTGCTTTCCAAAAATCAGCCAGCCAACGGTACAACCGAACTTATTACCGGTAATGGGGTAACACTCATTAAAAAGCGTGATGAAAGCACGGTCTTTGAAATTACTGGCCCCGTTGAGTTCAGAGACACTTTGTGGAGCATCGCCGACTCAATCGTACAGTAATGTTTCTCATTTATTCGGTTATGGGGGCGCTCCTTTATACTGGCGGTGATATACTGGGAAAGTATTGGGCCCTGAACGACAAATTATCTTATTTTATTGTGGGACTTATTCTTTATTCTGCAGGCGGGGCCTTAATGTTTTTGGCTATCAAAGAAGACTCGCTCACCATGGCCTTACTCGTCATGCCTTCACTCGCCATAACTTTAAGCTTAATCGCCGGTTATTATGTTTTTGGCGAGCGCATTAGTAGCCTTCAATACGCCGCCGCATTAGTAATTTTATTGGCGGTGGTTATCCTAATGTGGAATCCAAAGCTTTAGAATTATTGTGTCGCACAATTTCATCCAAGGCAATGTAGCGCGCTAAATACTGCTGGGCTTCTTCATAGTTATTATGTAAATCACCCAAATTGTTGTTGCGCAAAATTTGGTGGAAATCTTCTCTATCAATAAATCTTAAAACGGTATCGGTGTTAAAGCTCGAAACTCCATTTTGGTTCATGATACGTCGCAGCGTGTGCAAGTGACCCATGCCCAAATTGTAACTCATGATGGCAAAGTTAAGCGATTGGGCTGGGTCGGATAAATGGAGCGTCGCTAAGGCTCGGTCTTGCAAACTTTCTATATAGTGAAAAGCAATATCTGGAGAGGTTTCAATCGAGGTAATCAAAGTTCTTTGTTCGGTTAAGAACTCCTGCCAAAAGTCGGTATTGGCGTCGCGTTGGTCTTTTAAAAATTCGAGTAAAGTCCCACGATCCATTGAAACCCCATTTTTTAAGTTATTAATAATGCGGTTGTATTCGGTATTAGTTATTTGGGGCAACAAATCATCGACTGCTAGATTATCAATTCCATCTGGGTCACCAAAGGCGCCTTGCAAACCGCCCATGTCTTGAAATAAACCCCGCGCCCCAGAGGGTGAAATCGCTCCAGCATCAAGATTTGATTCAATAACGCCCAGCAATGCCACTACCGGTCTTAACTTAGGGTTTCCGTGAAGTGTTTCAAAAATCTCGGCGCGCTCTGGTTGACGCAGAACAAACGCTAATCGACTGGCCATGCCTGCTGCTTCTGCGGCTACAATTTCCACTGGGTAGGCAATAGTGCCTGAGGCTTGGAATGAATCTTCTGGGCTGGGTGCACTTAGCGTATTTGGCGACACCATTCTTTCTGGTGGTACCGTGGTTGGTACGAGCACTTGTGATACCGCCTCCGTCACGGGCGCAGAAAGAGTATTAATATCGACTGCAAAAGTGTCTGGGGCTTCTGGTAAGTTTAATTTATCAGATGATACGCTTAAGGCGGCACAGGCCGCTAGCACTTTAATCAGCCTTTTTGGCGTCACCACAGATGACTCTTTTAATAACGCTAAGATTTTCTTTAATTGAATTTTTTCTTTCGCGGGCAGCACCGCGATTTCTTCAGCTTGAGCTTCTATTTGTGGAATTTCAGGCGTTTCGATAACTTCGTTTAAATTGCGAAGCGTTTCGTTGTGCATGGCTTGCAAGCTTTTTGGCATAGCGTTAAACAAGGTTTCAACTTCTTCTAAAAACAGTTCTAAAAACCTGTCTGGATTCAAATTAATTTCACCTAAAAGGTGGGCTTGCTGAAGTTTGAACGCCACATCAAAAAGGTTTTGATCAAAGTCTTGAACGTCAGAATCCTCAAAATCAGCTTGGCCGGCTAAAGCGTCTAGATAGAACAAGCTTTGAGAAATCTCATTAAACCCAGGTTCGAGCCGACCTTCTAAATTTTTTAAAAATTTAATAGATTGGCGTCCTGGTTCCTCAATTCCATCTAAAGGCATTATATTATTTTAGCTGAATTTGTTGTATTTGTAAAATGCATTGAAGTCTCTATTTTAGAAACTTTAAGCTCTAACATGGTTTTAATTGCCGTTTGAAGTGCGATAAAGCGAGCTAAATACTCTTGAGCTTGTTCGTGTGGAGTTTGCATTCGGCCTCTTTCTATAAAAGTTAATACAGAATGAGTGTTGAACTCTGTTTCTCCGCTGGCTTCCATAACACGATGCAAATCACGCATGTTCCCAAAGCCAGAATTATAAGCCATAATCGCCATATTTTGGGCTTCAAGCGGGTCTTCAATTTCAAATTCATCACGCACTTTGGCGTCTAAAACGCTTAGGTAAAGATAAGCAATTTCAGCGGCGGTTTCGGGTGTTGTGAGGAGAGATGTTTGTTGGGTTACAAAGTTTTGCCAAAAGGCAGAATTAGCATTTCTTTGGTTAATTAAAAAAGTTAAAAGCGTGCCCCGGTCCATGCGCACACCATTATTTAAATGGCTTAGAATTTGGTTGTACTCATCGTTTTGTATAACGGGTAACAAATCGTTGGCCGCCAGTAATTCAACGGTTTCAAGATCCCCATAAGCCCCTTGTAAACCGCCCATGTCTTGAAATGGTCCTATCGCTCCAGATTCAGATTTAGCGCCAGGTTCAAGATTTGATTCAATCACACCGAGCAAAGCCACTACTGGGGAAAACCGTGGGTCAGCACGCAGGCTTTCAAATAGGGCTAACCGTTCGGGATCATTAAGCACAGACTCAAAGCGTGCGTTCATCTCGGTCGCTTCTGCCTCCACGACTTCTATGGGATATGGGGGCTGCAAGATTGGCTCAAAAATCTCAGTTGGAAGCTCATCACTTACTGGTTCTTGAGGCCGTTTTGGCGAATCGATAGGCGGAAAAATTTCTTCAGATGATGCCACGTTTGGTAAAAGAATAGCTATTTCTACTTGCCGGCTTACCGATTGAGAAAAGCCCTCAACCGCTGGTATCCAAATTTGAATTCCGGATTCAATTTGTAATCTCTCTGGATAAGTTAAAACCGCACAAGTCGCTAAAATTTGGGCGATTCTTTGTGGGGCTTGAGATGTATTTTTTAATTCTAAATTACCGAGTCGCATTTTATTGTTTTGTCATTTACCGCTTTTCTTTCGTAAAACTAAAAAATCAGCGCGAACGCTGATCTTTTAGGCTTAATTTAGAAACGCGCAAATTAATATTTTGCTACAGGTTTGTTTCTAAAAAATCGATGGTTCTTTCCCAAGCTTTTTCGGCGGCTTCTTCGACGTAAGCGTCGCTGTCTTCATTCGCAAAAGCGTGACCCGCGTTTGGATAAATATAAACGGCGTGTTCGCCTTCAAGCGTATTAAGTTTCGCTTTAAATTGCTCTACGTCATCCACTAAAATACCCGTATCTTCTTCTCCAAAGTGTCCTAGAATTTGCGCTTTCATCATGCTTAAATCATCTTCCATACTAAAGCGACCGTAGTACATAACCGAAACTTTGGTGCCCAAATTATTCTTGGCCATTTTGTAACTCCACTGCCCGCCAAAACACCAGCCCACACTTCCAAGGCGATTATTATCCACAGTCGGTTGCTCTTTTAAATAGGCTAAAGCGGCGTCTAAATTAGCAAAAGCCCCTTCGGTATTTTCTCGAACGGCTCCCGCTAAAGCCCCCGCTTCTTGTGGTGTGGCAGCAGTTTGACCGTCGTATAAATCAACCGCTAAAGCGACGTAGCCAGCGGCTGCATATTGTTCGGCTAAATCACGAATGTTGTCGTTTAAACCCCACCATTCATGAATCAAAACTAAAGCTGGAAACGGGCCATCGCCTTCTGGCATGGCTAAATAACCTTCTACTGCGGCTCCTTCAACGTTGGTGTAATACGTCACGGTTTCGGTGCTAACTTCGGCAAACTGTGGCAGTCCTGTAAAATCATTAAAGCGCGCGGTGGCTTCTTCTTCACTTAGCATTGCGGGCTCAATTGTAACTCCTTCAGGCCTGTCTGGGGCTTGCACCTGGCAGCCCGCTATAATTAAAGCGAGAACGGTAAAGGCAAAATATTTCATTACTACTAAGCCTAGGTAATCTTATTTGAACTGTAAATTAGATTGAGTTTTAAGCGCTCTGACATAGAATTGGCCCACTATGAAATACGACCATAAAGCGATCGAACCCAAATGGCAGCAATTTTGGGAAAGCCATAAAAAATTTAGAGCCGAAGATATTTCGGATAAACCAAAATATTACGCGCTTGATATGTTTCCTTATCCAAGTGGGGCCGGGTTACATGTAGGGCATCCATTGGGTTACACGGCCACCGATATTATGAGTCGTTATAAACGTCATAAAGGCTTTAACGTCTTACATCCAATGGGGTGGGATGCGTTTGGGTTGCCCGCTGAAAACTACGCCATTAAAACCGGTGTGCACCCAAAAATTTCTACAGCCGAAAATGAAGCTAACTTTAAGCGTCAAATTCAAGCCCTGGGTTTTAGTTACGATTGGGAACGCTGTTTTTCTACCACCGACCCTGATTATTACAAATGGTCACAGTGGATTTTTCTACAACTTTTCAAAAAAGGGTTGGCCTATGAAGAAGCCAAAGCGATGAACTGGTGCCCAAAATGTAAAATTGTGGCCGCCAATGAAGAAGTGGAACAGGGGATGCACGAACGCTGTGGCAGTCCTGTGGAAAAACGAAACCTTAAACAGTGGATGTTTCGGATTACCGATTACGCCGAAAGATTGCTCAATGATTTAGAAGAATTAACCGAGTGGCCGGAAAAAATTAAAGCCATGCAGCGCAACTGGATTGGAAAATCTGAAGGCGCGGAAGTCGATTTTGAAATTAAGGGTGAGAAAGTGAGCGTGTACACCACGCGGCCTGACACTCTGTTTGGCGCGACTTATTTTGTTATGTCGCCTGAACATCCACTTGTGGATGAAATTACCACGGAGGAACAACAAGCTGCGGTTCAAGCTTATAAAGCCGAAGTGGCGGCTAAATCTGATTTAGAGCGAACTGAACTCAATAAAGATAAATCGGGCGTTTTTACGGGCGCGTTTACCATTAACCCGGCTACCAATCAGCCAATTCCTGTCTGGATTGCTGACTACGTGTTAATGAGTTATGGAACCGGCGCCATTATGGCCGTGCCCGCGCATGATGAACGGGACCTGGAGTTTGCCGAAAAATTTGGTCTGCAAATCACAGAAGTGGTTTCTGGTTTAGACGATCCTTTCCAGAAATCTGGGGGGAAATTAGTGAATTCAGAATTCTTAGATGGACTTACGGTTGAAGAATCGATTCCAACCATGATTCAATGGTTAGAAGATAATGGTAAAGGAACCAAGAAAACCAATTACAAGTTACGTGATTGGATTTTTACCCGTCAGCGTTACTGGGGCGAACCAATTCCCTTAGTGTTTGATGAAAACGGTAAAGTTTACGCGCTTGATGATTCACAATTGCCGCTTGAATTACCAGAAACGCCTAATTATGAACCATCTGCTGACGGGCAATCTCCGCTGGCTAAAATTGAAGAATGGGTGAACGTCATTGGTTATGAAACGGAGTCGGGGACGGTAGTTATTGTGGAGGATGAGAAATCCCCCCAGCCCCCTTTAACAAGGGGGAGTTTAAAACGCTTTACCCGTGAAACTTCTACCATGCCAAACTGGGCGGGGAGTAGTTGGTATTGGTTGCGGTTTATGGATCCGCACAACGAACAAGAATTTTGTTCAAAAGAAAAAGAACAATACTGGGGGCCCGTTGATTTATATGTTGGTGGAGCGGAGCACGCGGTTTTACATCTTTTATACGGTCGGTTTTGGCACAAAGTGTTATTTGATCTTGGGTTAGTTTCGACCATAGAACCGTTTAAAGCCTTGGTCAATCAAGGCATGATTGCGGCAGAAGACGGACGAAAAATGTCTAAGTCTTTAGGGAATGTCATTAATCCCGACGACGTGATTGCTGAATACGGCGCCGATACGCTGCGTTGTTACGAAATGTTTATGGGCCCGTTTGAACAAGGCAAAGCCTGGAGCATGGGCTCGGTAGGAGGGATCAGAAAATGGCTGGAACGAGTGACGCGTGTGTTTGAAAAAGAGGAGGCTAACGCCACCATTGATAAAAAGGTTTTATCGACGATGCATAAAACGATTAAGCAAGTGGGCGAAAATATTGAAGAATTTAAATTCAATACCGCGGTATCACAAATGATGGTGCTGACGAACGAATTAACGGCCATTGATAAAGTGCCAACTGACGTGCTTGAAAAATTTGCCGTGATTTTGTCACCATTTGCGCCGCATTTAGCCGAAGAACTATACGCCAATCTTGGGCATGAAGATGGATTAACCTACGTTACTTGGCCGATCTACGACGAACAATATTTAGTCGAAGATACCGTGACTTACGCCGTGCAAGTGAACGGAAAACTGCGCGCCGAAATGCCGCTGCCGGCCGACACTTCAAAAGACGCCGCCATCGCCGCCGCGAAAGATATTGAAAACGTGGCGAAGTGGTTAAGTGAAGGTGAGGTAATGAAAGAAATTTTTGTCCCAGGGAAAATTGTGGGGTTTGTGGTTAAATAAGTGTTTCATCCAGAATTTACTTCAGGATCTTCAATATTTTAAAAGCATCAAATCCCGGGATCTACAAGTTTATTTGTAATTAGATCCCGGGATTGGTGAGGCACCTTTTATTTTTTTGAGACCGGTATTATTAGCCTCCTGAAGTCCATGATTTGCCAAAAACTTCCAGACCCTTTACCTTTGAGAACATGAATAAAAAGATCACCGCTAGCCTCGTCGCGGCCTTAGGGCTCTTAATGATTTTGGTTGGTACGGGCGCCGTTGAAGGTTTACCACTAACACCACCCGCTATTACGGGGATTGGCTTTTTGGTAATTGCTTGGGCGATTTGCAGCCATAAGCACTAACGGGGTTTCCGTTTTCATTTTTAGTGGAGACAACCTTAAATGGTGAGGGTTCTCTGTTTTTTAAGAATAAAATACTTGATCACAAACCCTAACTTGTGCTAAAACCAAGAAAAACTAATACACATATTCCATGCGAAAAATTGTTTTCTCTTACATTTTGAGTTGGGCTTTAGGTTTTATCATGATGCCGACGGCATATGCTGAAACGGATTCAACGAATCAAAAATCTGATTACCGAACGCCTAAATACGACAGTCTTGAATTTAAGGCCCAACAAAGTGGCCCAAACAAAGTCAGTATGAACTGGACGGCTTACAAAGGCTTCAACGATGAAAAATTTATGTATTATAAAGTAATACGTTCTTATTCGAACCCGAATCCGGTTTACCCAGAAGAAACCGCCATTGCGGTAAAAGATAAGATTGGTGATTTGCGACACGCGGATGAAAAAGCCGAAAGAAGTGCTTACTACCGCATTTGTGCTATCACTGACGTAAATGGCCGACACTGTAGTAATGTGGTGTGGATCGAGCTAGAGAAAATGGAAGCTAAACCCACTTGTAAAAATTTTTCAAGCACTGGGGAATGTGAAGATGGCGAAAATGAAAAAGAGCAAAAAGAGAAAGAGCGAAAAGAGTGGAACGAAAAGCAAAACGAAGCAAAAAAACGTATAGCCGAGAAAAAAGTTGAAATGGAGACCAAAAAGAAAGAAATGGAAGAAAAGAAAGAGGTGAAGAAAAGTGAGAAAAAACCCGAACAAGATGCGGAACGAAAAAAAATGATGGAAGACCGACAAGCGGAGCTTTACGCAAAACTATACGTAAAACTGGATGCTTGGCTTGAGAACTTTCAGTCGCGTTTAGAGGAATCAAGCTTAACGAACGTGCAAAAAATTGAGCGTATTGAAGCGATTCAAAAAAGATTCTATGAGTGGGAAAGTGGTAAAACCGTCCGTATCAAGATGGTCGATTATCTAGATAAAACACTTAACGAATGGAAAGAAAAATATAGTGTAGGCGATGACTTTTCTGAAATTGATGAGTTTCTGGACGGCTTACTAGACTAAAATAAAAAACAAAAATTGATGGAATTTAAATGGCGGTCTTTGCTTTGGCTGCTGCCCATGATTATGGGCAGCAGTTTTCTGTTTAACGCTAGTGCTCTGGCACAAGTAAACATTGTGTGTACTGATTCTGATAAAGGGAAAAATTTAGCTTTAAAAGGAGAACTGAATCTGAAATTTTACCAAGATCGAAAACTGGTGAAAGAACAAGCCTACGAAGATTTTTTTTCGGGCAGTCGAAATCGTTACTTAGAATTTTACTGTAATGGAAATCAGCCGGCTTACGAAATTGTGGCTTGCCCAAATGAAGAACTCGGCAAAAATTGTCCGGTAATAGAAGCTTTAGCGGCTGAACCCAAGATTGAAGTGAAAAGTTTGAGCCCTGTGTTTTCACAAATCATTACACCAAGAACTCAAGAATTACCCGTTCTTAATTTCAGTCTCAATGCCTATGATGGTGACGTCATTTTGCAAGGTCTTCACTTTGTACTAGAAGCACCAGAAACAAACACTACTGCCTCTATTTCATTACGAGAAACTAAAACCGCTAAACTTTATAACTATAAGCTTTACGATTCCGATGATCGTTTAGTCGCTCAAACCAAAAGTTCGGCTGGCCGTGTTTATTTCGATTTTACGTCGTCTGAGTTTATGCTTTCAGGAAGTGAAAATTTTACCGTAAAAGTTGATTTGCCATTAGTCGATACCATTGATGAATCTTGGCAGTGGTTCAAATTAAGTTTAGATAAAAGTTATGAAGGCAGTGGCATTCAGGCTATCGGTGCTGAAAGTTTAAATTTTGTAGAACAAGTCGTGTTGGGGCAAATTGGAGCTTGGCCGAGTACAGAGCTTTTTATTAACGCCGCCACTAAAATTAGTTTAGGTCATGCAAGGGCGCAGCCAGAGAAAGTAACGGCCGCTTTAAGAGGTCAGGAGTTTTATCACTTTACGGTTGAAGCGGACTCGGCTGGACCAGCCGAAATAGAGCAATTGACGCTTGAAGTTTTGCTGGAAGGCATGCAATTTTCGGGTGAAGTTGAGGGCCGAGTTTTTGTCGTAGACGAAGAAGGGATGCCCGATTTCACCAAACCAGTGGTAGATAATGTTAAGGTAGAAATGCTAGATAGTACGAAGCGAAAGGCCATGGTTCGTGTAGATTTTAAAGACCAATTAATTCTGGCCGGCAGAACTAATACCTACGCCTTGTTTTTAAATCGAACCGTTGACACAGGGGGTCCAGCGGATGATTCTTATGCATTTACCATTTTAAGTGACGACAGAAAAAGCACCACCAGAGAGGCACGACTTTTAAAAACTGCCTCAAATATTGTTTGGTCTGATTTACCCGGTATTTCTGAAACCAATCGGTTCATGCGTGGATTTTTAGTGCCCATTGAAGCGGCCGCTAGAGCTTTTATAGATTAATGAAAACAAGATGTGCATGGGTAACAGAAGATTTGATATATATAAAATATCATGATGAAGAGTGGGGGAGACCCGTTTATGATGACGATAAGTTGTTTGCAAAACTTTGTTTAGAGGGCGCTCAAGCCGGACTGAGTTGGATTACAGTTTTAAAAAAGCGGCCGCGTTATTTTGAACTTTTTAATGATTTGAGCCCTAAAAAAGTAGCCGCTATGTCTGATGATGAGCTTGAGGCAACCCTGACTGACTCTGGCATTATTCGCAATCGCTTAAAGGTATATTCCATGAGAACTAATGCCTTAGCTTTTTTAGCGGTACAGAAAGAATTTGGGTCTTTTTCCAAATATCTATGGGATTGGGTAGGAAATGAACCCCAAGTAAATCATCCAAAAACCTTAGCCGAAGTGCCAGCGCGAACAGAACTTTCAGATGCTTTGGCTAAGGATCTAAAAGCTCGAGGTTTTAAATTTATGGGGTCTACGATTGTGTATGCTTATTTGCAATCGATGGGTTTAGTAATCGATCACACCACCGATTGTTTTTGTTATTGTGAAAGCTATAAGAATTAGCTTTTTAGGGAACTCAACCTGAGTGCCTTTATTGCAACTGACTTAACATTCACTAAAATGACGCCGTATGATTGCCCAAGAAAATGTTTCGCTTAAACCCTATAATACTTTTGGGGTAGAAGCCCATACGCGATATTTTGCCGATGTCCAAACTCTGGCTGATTTAGATACCATCCTTACTTGGTATCGATCGCAACCAAATTTGCCATTACTCATTTTAGGTGGCGGCAGTAATTTGCTGTTCACGCAAGATTGGCCCGGATTGGTTTTAAAGCTAAGCTTATTAGAAAAGCCAGTTGTTGTTGAAGTCGGTGATGAGGTTTTAGTGAAGTCTAGCGCAGGGGAAAATTGGCATGATTTCGTGCTTTATACCCTTAGCCAAGGTTACTATGGCTTAGAAAATTTATCACTTATTCCTGGTTCAGTAGGCGCCTCTCCCTTGCAAAATATCGGAGCTTATGGCGTCGAAATTAAAGATGTTTTTCAGCAGCTTGAAGCTTTAAATATTCAAACAGGCGAATTAAAGGTTTTTACGGCACAAGAATGTGCTTTTGGGTATCGTGATTCAGTTTTTAAGAATGCCGAGAAGGGAAAGTGGATTGTGGTTTTTGTGACTTTTAAACTGTCTAAAATGCCGGCGGTTAAAATTGAGTACGGCACCATTAAGTCCGTGCTTGAGGCGCACAATATTACGTCCCCAACGCCTCTGCAGGTAAGCCAAGCGGTCACGGCTATTCGGCAAGCAAAACTACCAGATCCAAAAACACTCGGGAGCGCCGGTAGTTTTTTTAAAAATCCTATTATTACAAAAGCCGCTTTAGAAAAGCTGAAAAAAGAACATCCAGAAATCCCTAATTTTGCGGTGTCTGATTCACATTTTAAAGTTCCAGCTGGCTGGTTAATTGAAAAAGGGGGTTGGAAAGGTAAGACTTTTGGTACCTTTGGAGTGCACAAAGATCAGGCGTTAGTACTGGTAAACTACGGAGGCGCCACTGGTTTAGAGATTTGGGAACTGGCCAAAAACATAATGCAGTCGGTTTCTGACAGGTTCTCGATTGAGCTAGCGGCTGAAGTTAATGTCATTTAGATTTTGATTTGCCGGTAAATAAACTAAATTAGTGGGGTATGAAAAAAGTTTTATGGTGCTTAATGGCTTTCTTTGTAATGCTGTCTCAAGCAGGCGCAAAAGATGTGCACGAATTTTTTTGTGAAGATTCAGATATGGGACCTTTAGTGGTAACTCCAGCCGGGAAAACTCAATTCACTTGGGTTAAGAACAACGAAAAAATTTTTAACCGTGTTTTTACCGACGCCTATTCGGTTTCAAGAAATAAATATGTGGCTTTTTATTGTGCCCAGAACATTATTCGATATCAGTTGTTTGATTGTAACGAAGCGAAGGTGGCTCCTTTTTGTAGCAATGTAGTGAGCGGTATTGTGCCCCAATTAATTATTGAACAAAGAAAAGTGGATACAAGCCAGACGCTTGTAGACGGAGATGATTTTAAGTTTATTACCCATTATTTGTTTAAAAGTGGGACGAATAATCCGGTCGAAGTGACAGAGTTGTATTTTGTGAATAATGTGGATGAAATTGAGGGCCTAACCCAAATGGAGGAGCAGGCTGCCAGCCAATATGAATACACCTTAGTCGGGCCAAGTTCCGAGCTCGTTTCGGGTGTTACCACAAATGATGGAAAGCTTTATTTTGATTTATCAGCCAATCCAATAACGATTTCAACCGAAGAGTTAAATGTAGGAATCGCGGCTAAGCCAAAAGCGAACCTCGCGTCAGCCGGAAACAGTAGTATTCGTTGGGTCTTAAATCCAGCACTAGGTTCAAAAGGTGTCCAGGCAAAAAATGGTAAAGGCACTTTAGCTTATGGCGAGATTTTAGTTTATCCCTCTAGAACTAACGTTTTTTCCCGCGGTTTATCCGGGCTTAAAATTTCACATCTAAACCCGCAAGTGGCAATTGCCAGTCCTTCGTTATCTCCACAACCTTTTTATCGAATGCGTGTGGAAAATATATCGTCCAAAAATAAAGCTCAATTAAGAAGAGCCACCTTAGAAATGCGCGTTATGGGATTAGAAAAACAGAATGGGGCTATGTTGGCTCCTTCCGATTTTAAAGTGGTAGAAATTGGGCCAGACACAAATCCAATTGGCGTTCCTACTTCGCAAATTTTTGTCGTGCAAGATAACCGGAACAGCAGCCAGGCACTTTCAATTCAAATCGAGTTAGCGGACTTTGTCGTTCCACCAAATGATTCAAGAGGTTTGGAATTACAAATTGCTAATTTAGTAAACGACAGTGCCAATGAAGCGGATGATGACGGAGCGGCGATTCAATTACGTCAGGAAAGTTTTCAAAATGGTTCTAAGTATCCTTTAAGTCAGCTAGAGCAAGCCGATTGGGTTTGGACTGATTTTTCGGGTGCGGTTATTGCGGGCAATAGACAAGACTGGCGTTCTGGTTGGAATTTAGACTTAAACTCTCGGCCTATTATTATTCGTGAGTAATCCGAATTATGAAGCTCTCAATTATTATCCCAACACTCGGTAGATCTACATTGAAGCCCGTTTTGGAGTCTTTATTTATGAGCAAAAATATTGTTCAATATGATATAGAAATTTTGATTATCTTTGATGGGAAAAAGCCCGACCGGTTTTTCGTCAATGACTCTCGGGTAAAAATTTTAGAAACCGGTAGCAAGCAGTTTGCCAGTGGTGCCCGTAATTTAGGGCTCGATAAAGCCACGGGTAACATTGTCGCTTTTTTAGGCGATGACACGATCGTGGATCCTCATTGGTTAAGTTTTACTTTTGCTTGGCACCAACAATACCCAGCCGCTCAAGACGCTTTACTAGGAAGAATTTTTTGGGCTAAAAGTTTAGCCGATGATCCATTTCACCAATGGCTTGAATCGCACGCTCAGTTTGATTTCAAAAATTTAGACAAAGGGCGAACACCAGATTGGCGTCACTTTTATACTGCTAACATTTCGCTTAAAAAATCAATTATTGGAACGCTGCGTTTCTCAGATAAATTTAGTGGTTGGGGATTTGAAGATGCCGAATTTGGATATCAATTACAGCAGCATGGTTTGAATATATATTATGAGCCGTCAATTAAAGTGTACCACGATGACAAACAAAATATCGGGCGGATGATTGATCAAACTAAATCTGCCAGACAAAACGCTTTTATTTTTGAAGCCCTGCATCCAGAAGTGAAAATTGTGCCGGTGGGTTTTAAAAAAGCCCTTTTAAAAGAAATCATAGTTTGGGCCGGATTGTTTAAATTTATTCCGCAAGTGCGCTGGTGGCGGGCCTGGAAAAAAGCGTGGCTTGGGCTTTAATTAAAATTCTCGACGATCCATTAGCGCTCGGCTTAAAGTACCAGCATCTAAATAATCTAAATCACCGCCCGTTGGGATCCCTCGGGCGAGCCTTGTGACTCGGCCTTTAAAACTTTCGGCCAGTTTATCCATTATATAATAAGCCGTCGCGTCACCTTCCACATTACCAGACAAGGCAAGAATAACTTCTTCAATTTCGTTTGATTGATTCACTCGTTTAATCAACTGGGAAATTCTTAATTTTTCGGGTCCAATTTTGTTTAAAGGCGATAAAGCACCATGCAAAACATGATACCGGCCTTTGTATTCACTGGTTCTTTCAACGGCTAGTAAATCCATAGGGGTTTCAACGATACATAAAACGCGGTCATTGCGATTTGGGCTAATCGCTAGCGGGCAATACTCACCATCGCAATAATTAAACGATATCGGGCATTCTCGCACGTTTTCTTTTAAAGCTCCAACGGCGAGGGCTAATTTTTGGTCAAGGCCGCTTTCGTTGCGCAATAAATTAAAAACTAAGCGTTCAGCACTTCGTGAACCTATACCGGGTAAATCCGATAAAGCATCAATAGCGTTTTGAATCGATTGGGGCAGATTTTGCATCCCCTAAATTTTAGAAGCTTTTAAAAGAAAAACTAGCCTTAGTTTGAGCTTCTTAGTTATGCCCTAAAAAATCAGTCGTGGTATCTAGGTTCACTTGCGCTCCGAGCAATCCATCCATGTGTTCAAGCACTTTGTCTTGATCAATCCAAACTTGCTTACCCGTCTCCATATCTCGGACGATTAACTGTTTCTTTTTCACTTCTAAGTCTCCCATAAGCAACGTATAAGGCACGTTAAATCTTTGGGCTCGTTCAAGTTGCTCTTGCATAGAAGTTCGACCAAGAACTCCAACGGCATGGTAACCATGTTCTCTTAGTTTAATTAAAATCGGTAAGGCGTGTTTTTTAGCGACTGGTCCAGTGGCGGCTAAGAAAATTTGCAGCTCATCCTTTTGTGGAACTTCAATGCCTTCGGTTTTCATAAGGCTAATAATGCGGTCAACTCCTGCCGCAAAACCAGCACCTCCTAAGTTTGGTCCACCCATTTTTTCTATCAGTCCGTTGTAACGGCCGCCCACTAGTACTTTATTTTTGTTGCCCACTTCATGAAATTCAAAAACAGTGTTTGTGTAGTAATCAAGCGGACGAACGAGGCTATAATCAATCGTGTATTTGATACCGAAACTGTTAAGGTACTCTTGCACATCATCAAAAAACTGTCGTGAATCTTTACTCAGGAAGTCGGTGATTTTAGGGGCCATTTGGACTAAAATTTCTTCGTCTTCACTTTTAGGATCCAGTAATTCTAGATATTTCTTTTGGGCTAATTTTTCTTGAGACTCAGGCGTAAGTGTTCGTTCTTTACCGCTGTAAAAATTTGCTAAGGCTTCAAAAAATTCTTTTCTATCAGCCGGACTTCCAATTGTGTTTATTTTTAATTCACAGATATCGTCTAAGCCCAAATCTTTTAAAATTCTATGCCCTAAATACATCATTTGCGCATCAATCGATGGATCAGATTCCCCTAAAACTTCAGCTCCAAATTGCCAAAATTGACGTTTAGTTCTTGAATTTGGTCTTTCAAACCGAAAACAAGGCTCAATGTAATAAAGTTCTTTTGGCAGCGCTTCTAGTTGCATTTCGTGCTCAATAAATGAACGCACTATTCCCGTCGTAATTTCGGGTCTAAGGGTGTATTCACGATCTTGACGATCTTTAAAACTGTAAAGCTCACGAGCGGTAATATCATTGGTTTCACCTAAAGCTCTTAAAAATACTTCGGTTTCTTCAAACATGGGCGTTGAAGTTCTTCTAAATCCAGATTGTCTAAATCGGTGACGTATAACCTTTTTAACAAAGGTGAAATAGTCGTGATAATCTGGCAAAAAATCAACGGTACCTGTTGGAGCTTTAAAATGTTTAGCCATGTGAAAAATAATTGAGATCTGTTAGCACTAAGTTTGCTCGGTCAGATTTAAATAACAGTGGAGACTGACCAAACACTGGTTTTATGTGTAGTTGAATTTGGTCAAAATAGCAAGGGGAAATGCTTGCAAATGGCGTTTTAAATGATAGAACCAAGAGGAACTAATTTTAATAATATGAAAGGTTTAACAAAACTAATCGGAGGGGTCGTAATAGGAGCTACATATGGTTTACTATTTGCACAAAAACCAGGTAAAAAGCTTCGTTCAGAACTGGCTAAGTCTGATAATCCGTTAAAGACTTTATTTAATGAAGGCATTAAAGCCGACAAAGAAGCGCGCGATGCCGCTATCCAATGGGCTAAAAATTCCGAAGAATTACAAAAAGTAATGACTTCTGGAAAAGATCAATTTAACGCGGTTGTAGCCGCTGGTAAAGAAATGACAGACGATGCGAGAAAAGAAGCGCAAAAAAAATTAGAAGAAGTAGCGGCTAACGCAACTAAAGCGGCACAAGAGTTGAAAACTTCAGCGACAAATAAGTTAAATCGTGGTACTAAATCAGCGACTAAAACGATTAACAAAGCGAAAGCCACGGCCTCAAAAAAAGTGGATAAAGCGGCCAAAACAGTGAATAAAAAAGCCACAGCGGCTAAAAAAACCGTGAATAAAAAAGTAGAGAAAGTAACCAAAAGTTAATTTAAATTAACTTTTGGCTTTAAGAAACGACGGTCATTCGTGACAGTCGTTTTTTTTTACTCTAGAATTCGCCGTGATGAAGAAAAGAGTTTTAGTTACCGGCGGAGCAGGTTTTATTGGATCAAATTTCTGTAACCTAAATAATAATCAATATGAAATTGTCGCTTTAGATAATTTGTTTTTGGGGGATCCAAGAAATTTAAACGAAGGGACTACTTTTATTGAAGGGGATGCCTGCCAAAAATCTGATCTTGAAAGTTGTGGTGAAAAATTTGATGTCGTCATTCATTTAGCCGGTACCAGTTCGGCGCCCATGTTTATGGATGACGGAATGGCGGAGGGCTATATTAATTCAGTAGCCAGTTTTGTGCGCACGATCGAATTTGCTCGTAAAGCGGGAGTGAAAAAATTTATCTATGCCTCCACTTCATCTCTTTATGGGAATAACCCTCTACCTTTAGTGGAAACACAAACCGTTACCCCGCTCAATCACTACGCGGCGACAAAATTTTGTTACGAACACTGCGCGAAGTGTTTTTATCAGGTGTACCCTGAAATGGATATTTTTGGTTTTAGATTTATGTCTGTTTATGGGCCAAATGAAGAAGCGAAGGGGCAGTTTGCTAATATGATTTCGCAATTTTTGTGGGATATTGCCCGTGATTTGCCACCTGTCATTTACGGAGATGGTGAACAGTTTCGTGATTTCACCAATGTAGCCGACATTGTTCAGGCGATGAATTTAGCGATCAACACGCCAGAAGGTTTTGGAAATAAAGTTTATAATATTGGTCGGGGTGATGGCACTTCTTTTAATGATATTTTTAAAACCATTAATACCGCTTTAGACAAATCAGTAGCACCGATTTATATTCCAAACCCGGTTAAAGAAGGTTACGTTCGCGGGCAATATGCCGATATTGATTTAATTCAAAAAGAGTTGGGGTTTGACCCAAAAATTGAGCTTGAAGAGGGGATCGAGGCTTTAGTGAAGAATCTGGATAAGACCAAAATCAAAGAAACGAGTTCAGATTTAATTAGACACAAATTTGTGTGATCGAGAGCAACTGGGAAAACGTTTAGCGACTTTGTCGTTAATGACTAGATCGACATCAGCACCGGTTTTATAAACCTGATCGGTAACATAAAACCTTTGGCCATTATTAATGCGGACCACTTCAACTCCAGCGGCTTTTAACACCGCTTCAATTTGATTATTGATAGTGGCTAAATTGATATTACGATCGAGATTTACCTCACCTGTAATTTGCTGTGACTGGCATTCATTGGCAAATTGCGATTCAAGAGTTTTTAGTTGTTGCTGCCAATTAAGTTCTTCTGCACCCGCACTGGGGGGGCCTACAGAAAGACAGGCAATCGTCATTGCTTTTGGGGTGAATGTGGCCAGGTGCCTTAGAGGTTTCATTCACAATACTTTATAAAAATAAAATTTCTTTGGGCGAGAAAAATCTCTAAATTTGTATGAAGAAGAGAATTAACTAGCATTACTTTGATGGAAAAAAAACTAGGTATCTTGGGCGGCGGACAATTAGGGCGAATGATGATTACGCCTTGTATCGATTTAGGCGTAGAGGTTTATTTCCTCGATCCAAACCCTGAATGTAGTGTGTCTGAATTTACGGCGCATTTAACGGTAGGGGATTTTAATGATTACGAAACGGTGCTGAACTTCGGACGAACGGTAGATGTAATTACCGTCGAAATTGAACACGTAAATGTTGAGGCGCTTGAAAAATTGGAAAAGGAAGGCAAAGCCGTTAACCCTTCAAGTCAGGTTTTAAGAACCATTCAAGACAAGGGGCTGCAGAAAGAGTTCTACCAAAATCAAAATATTCCCAGTCCAGACTTTAGACTGATAAAACATAAGGCTTCTATTACCGATTTTCCGATTGTTCAGAAAATGAGAAAAGGCGGTTACGATGGTCAAGGGGTGCAGATTTTAAAATCAGCGACGGATTTTGATAAAGCGTTTGATGCGCCTTCGGTGTTGGAAGACTTGGTTGATTTGCGAATGGAGATTGGGGTGATGGTGGCCAGAAATGCACAAGGTGAGGTGCAGGCTTTTCCACCGGTTTCCATGGATTTTGACCCAGAATTAAACTTGGTTAAATACGTGGTTTGTCCAGCACAAATTAGTGAAGAGCTGAATAAAAAATGTATTCAAATGGCGAACTCAATTGCGCACAAGTTTGAGCTAGTTGGTATAATGGCCGTAGAATTATTTGTCACCAAATCGGGGGAAGTGTTAGTAAATGAGTGCGCCCCGAGAGTTCATAATTCTGGACACTTAACGATTGAAGGCACCAGTATTTCGCAATTTGAAATGCATATTCGCTCGGTGATGGGTTTTCCTTTACCACCGGTTTCGGTTACGAAGCCAAGTGTGATGTTAAACCTATTGGGGGAAATGGGATACGAAGGCGAAGCCGAACTTTGGAGTGAAACAGACGTGCTGGCACTTCCAGAAGTCTATCTTCATTGGTATGGGAAAAAAACAACTCGGCCAGGGCGAAAAATGGCGCATGTAACGGTTTTAAGAAATACTGTGGAAGAGGCAAAATCTATTGCAGACGAGATTGATATTGATTTAAAAGTTATCGCTTAATAATTCTTTGATTGACGGTAGAGACGCAATGTTTAAAAGCAGGCTTGAAAATATTATTAAAAATGCCTGAGAAACCTTTAAGAGCAAACGGTAATTCTGAATTAGAGATCGATTTACAACGACGGTTAGCGGATTTTATTGCACAGAATTGCCCTGAATTAGTGCAAGATCCTAACGCTCTAGATTTTAAAAGCCAAGCCATGCGACTAGCGGGAACGGTTTTAGAAACCAAAACTAAACAAGACGTTGAAAATCAGCAGGCCGCCATCGCTCATCGTTTAGCTGTATCAGAAGGCAGAACACCAAATACTGAGCCACAAACCTTGATGACAGAAGGTGGGTTTAGCGTGGAGGGGTATCAACTTACAGATACTATTCGAAATCGTGTCAGAACCGTTCTACAAGCCTTAAAAGATTTATAGCCCCCTTAGAGCAATTTGATTTCTATTGGGTTTTGGGTTAAAACTAAATCACTTAATTTTAAACACTATGCCACTTGTCGGAATCATTATGGGCAGCCAGTCAGACTTAAGCGTTATGCAACAAGCGGCGGATGTTTTAGACGAAATTGGGGTTTCTTACGAAATAGAAATTGTTTCCGCTCACCGGACGCCAGACCGCATGGCTGAGTACGCTAAAACGGCTCGGGAACGAGGTTTAAAAGTTATTATTGCTGGGGCTGGTGGAGCGGCTCATCTACCAGGAATGACAGCGGCTTACACTTCTTTACCCGTCATCGGGGTTCCGGTTAAATCACACAACTCAATTGAAGGCATTGATTCACTGCTTTCAATTGTGCAAATGCCTGGTGGAGTTCCAGTGGCAACCGTTGCGATAAATGGGGCCCAAAATGCGGGTCTTTTAGCGGCCCAAATTGTAGGCAGTAGTGACGAAACGGTGGCAAAAGCTCTCGACAACTATAAAGAATCTATGGAAGCGAAAGTGCTTGAAAGCGCTAAGAATCTATAGGCTAAAAAAAAATTGACGTCTTTTCGTTTTGCCTTAATATCTTCCGGCTTAACAAGCCCCGCTCGAATAAAGCCCCGCGAAGGCGGTTAAAGGTTTTATGAGAAAAGGAAATGGAAACGAAGCCACGAAGTTTTAATTTTAAAACGGAGTCAGCAAAGCTTTCATTGACGCGGGATCGTAGCTCAATTGGTTAGAGCGCCGCCCTGTCACGGCGGAGGTTGCGAGTTCGAGTCTCGTCGGTCCCGCCATTTAAACCCTTAAAAAAAGCCTTTCTCTGCAGAAAAGCTTTTTTCGTTTTTACGAAATTAAGTTTTAGCTTACTTCTTGCCTTTAACCACTTTTTTTGGTGCGGCTTTAGGAGCGCCTTTCCCGGTAACTTTTCCGGCGCCTTTTTTTGGAGCGGCTTTTGGGTTTTTGTCTCCCATGGTATTTTATAATTAGGAAATACTAGCCCCCATTATTTCTGCTTTTTTTAAACCTACAAGAGGCTTCACCATGAATGCTATTGCGAATATTTTTAAGAAATGTTTATCGATTAATTATTAAAAATTTAACTCAATCGCAGATTCAAAATTGTGTTTTAAAATATCTCATTCAATTGAATTGTGTTTTATGAGCTATGATTTTTTTTACTCATTTTCACAACCCCAGCCATTTCCATCACGGTCAAGATCATGCGGGTCATCACCAAATACCTGCACTCGGTAATCAACATAATAGGGCCCATTACCGCTGCCACTAGCACAATCAGCGTCAAATATACCTAAAGGAATACAACCCGAATAATTCGGGTCACAATTTGCTGTTTGGTTTTCTTCAACTCTAACTTCCGGCGTTATCGTTTCAGGTTCAACCGAGACAACCGGCAAAACCGTTTGCACAGAAACCGTAGGTTCTGAAATCGGCGCTTCAATCACTTCAACGGTCTCAGCTGGTATTTCTATTTCGGCAGCCCTAAAGACTTCGGTAACGGGAAGTACTTCTGGTGGAATTTCAATTTCAACATTCTCAATCGGCGGTTCTTCATTTGAAATAGGTTCATTCACGAATGTCTCATTAACCGGTTCTTCAATGTTTTTAACCGGCTCAACTATTTCTTGGATTTCAACTACTTCTGAAGAAGGATTAATCGCTAAAACACTGGCTTTTAAATCTACTTGAGAAGTCGGATTGTCCTTAATGTCTGACAAGCTGGCGCCAATCAGCCCTACAACGCCTAAGCCAGCCGCAATTAATTTTTTATTCATACCCAATGATGCTACTGATTCACTGAATTATATTAAGTTTTGATGAAGATTTTAAACCAGATTGCCAAAATTTATTCTCTCAATAGATTGTTTTTGAATTTGAATAACTCTTACAATGCATATCTACGCGCTCAAAGCCGGACGAAACTATAAACTTAAAAATATTAGAGCCACCTTTGGCGATAAAATTGTGCAGAAGTCACCCCTGGTGGTGGCTTTAGATGATAATGCGTATTATGTGTTTTTAGAATACGGCGTGTTTGTTTATATTGGCACGAATAAAAATATTGCTGAGGTCGTTGATTTAAGTGAGTTTTTTGAAGGCACGACTCGTTTAAGTGAAACCATGCCGCTCAAAATAAACCAAGAAAAAGAAGGGATGGTGGCAGGAGCGTTGCACGTTAAAACCTTAGATGCGGCTAAAGTCGGTTTAATGGCGATGGTGCTGGGGCGATCGCTGGCACTAGAAACACACGAAAAATCAGTAGGGGAATCTTTTGATGAATTTGAATCTATTATTGCTGAGTTTAAAGAACGGGGCGCGAGTAAACTTTCGACCAAAGATTTATTTAAAAAAATCGCTTCTGCCATGCAGATTCGCCATAAGGTGATTCACGCTATGGATTTACTGAGTGCGCCAGATGCCACTTGGGAAGACCGAGAACTGTATGACTTGTACATTACTTTAAACGAAGAATTTGAGATTGAAGCTCGGTATAAAACCTTAGACCACAAACTGAGTACCTTTTACCAAGACACCGAATTAATTCTTGGTTTTATTGAAAGCCGTAAAGCTTTGATTTTAGAGGCCATTATTGTGCTGTTAATCGTATTTGAGATTCTGATTTTCTTTTTTGAACAGTTTGTCTTAAAGCATTAATATAGAGAGGATTTAAACCTTCTTTAAAATGAAATCTTTACGATACAACACGGGCGCGACTATGGTCTTAGGAGTAATTTTATGTGTGCTTGGACTTGGTTTTTGGATTGGAAATTACTACCCAGAATTTGATTTAATCGCCTTGCTAAACCTGGGGCAAAACTGGCCTTTCTTTTTAGTTGCCGCTGGTTTCTATATGATTGTGGTGCAATACAACGATTTATGGACTAATAAAAGCGACGAGAAGTAAATGAAAGTCTACCAAGTACTTGAAGGTCGACATGATCAGGTAATTAATAAAGCTGGGTTAAAAGAATTTCCGCAACATACGGGCAGCGTGACTTTAATTCACGCGTCAGAAGGAAAAGTTTTAATCGATACCGGCAGTCGGGCCGCTTGGCCTGAAGTGAAAACCAATCTAGCAAACTTAGGCGTTCTGCCGGATGACGTTGATTATGTTTTTCTAACTCACTTACATTTAGACCACAGTTTTAATGTGTCCCATTTTACAAAGGCGCGTGTGTTTGCTTGGGCGCATGAATGGTCTCAAACCGTGACTAAAGAGTTAGTGAAAGATCTCAATCAGTCTGGCTTACCAGAAATTATTCCACATATAATGGCTTTGAAAGCCCCTGGACACGATGAATGTATGAATTCTTTTTTTGTCACAAACGCCGAAACATTAACGTTATATAATAAAGACGTTATAAATCTTGAAGGCAAAAAATTGTGTATCAGTGGCGATGCTTTAAACCAAGCTGTTGTTGATTCAGAAGGAAAAAAATTGCCTTATACTTATAACGACCAGCTCTATCGCCAAAGTGCGAACGCTTTGCTCTCTGAAAACCCAGACTATATTTTACCCGGCCATGGTCCTTTAATTTCTAAACCGTTAAAAGGTTGGCCTGATATTGCTTGATAGCCTTAAAGCCATTGATATCATAAGCTTAAGTCTGCCGAATAAAACCCCGTGAAGTCGGATTAAGGATTTACGAGGAAGACGAGATGACACACAAAGGCACGAGTTTTTGGCTTATCCAAACGACATTAGTGAGTGCCGACGACGGGATGTAGCTCCGTTGGTAGAGTACCCCGGCTGCGAGGGTTATGAGGACACAGGTTCTTGAACCAAGCAGAGAATATCAACATGCGGGATGTAGCTCAGTTGGTAGAGTACATGGCTGGGGGTCATGTGGTCGCAGGTTCAAGTCCTGTCATCCCGACCAGATTTTGAAAAAATTATTTAAACCTTTTTTATACTATGAAAAACTCAACGATTATTTTGCTGCTTAGTTTAATCACTTTAACTTTAACGGCTTGTTCAGACGCGAATGATAATTCAAATCCAGAAAATACTGATAATAATCCAACCACTCAAACCCAAAATTTAAGCGGTGATTACGTGGGTATGTCGGTGCCTCAGGCACAAGCGAAAGCGAAAGCAGAAGGCGTTCCTTTTAGAATTGCGATGGCTGATGGTGAACCTTTTGCGGTTACAATGGATTACCGGGTGGGGCGGGTTAATGCGGTCGTTGAAAATGGCGTTGTAACCAGTTATAGCGTTGAAGGCGAAGAAGAAGCGGAGATGCCAAAAAAAAACGCTTATAATGAAAACAGTTGGAAAACAATTGTAGACGAAAGTTGTAGATCATTTTTTGATGGTTGTAATACGTGTAGCCGAGCCGATGGTTCAGATATGGAGACTTGTACGGAAATGTTTTGTATGGAATATCAAAAACCGGTTTGTTTAGACTCTCAAGCTATGAACCCAGAAGAAATTACCGCGCCAAGTCGTGGCAAAAAGGTTTCTTACCAATGCGATGAAGGTAACAAATTTATGGTTTCTTTTGGGGAATATGTTTCGGGTGATTCTATTATGAAATTACAACCAGAGCAAGTTATGTTCTCTGATACACAAACCAGAACCGCGACAGTGATGAACCGAACTGTAGCGGCCTCAGGTGAAAAATACCAATCAGATGGAGGAATGATTTTTTGGAGCAAAGGCACTACCGCGATGGTAATGCAGGGGGAAGAAAACTTATACCAAAACTGTGAAGAAGTTTAACCTTAAAAATTTAAAGCCCCAAGCCTCTGTAAAAGTATATGCTTGGGGATGGATGTGGGCCCTTTGGCCGATGATTGGCGTTCGTCATTTAATGGCGATCGTTTTTTTTTGGATTTTCAAGATGCCACAAAGCGTCGCTTTGATTACCAATTACTTCGCTATGGTGCCGTTTTTTTTACTCTATTTCCCCCACCTTCGTTTAGGGGAATGGATCTGGAAGGCCGAAAGACTGAACTATAATTTTTCGCAAATGTGGGATTATGTATCCACCGATCCATTTGGCTCAGTCATGGCCTTGTTACCATCAATTGGTCATGCCATTACCGGCTGGGCGGTATTAACGCCGCTTCACTTTGCCACTGGTTACGTCGTGTTTTTTCTTTGGTTTAGAGTTTTTAAGAAGCCTCAGAGTCAAGAGTAATCAAGCTTTCTTTTTGCTCTTTCGTCATTTTTTTCACGGCGTATTCTCGTTTCATGGCTTCTGATTTTGTTTCAAAGCTTTCAGAATAAACCATTTCAATCGGTCCTTTGGCGCGAGTGTATTTAGCGCCAGTGCCATTGTTATGAGTCGCTTCACGCTCGGTTAAATTTTTACAATAACCAGCATATAAACTGTCATCACTGCATCGGGCTAAGTAAAAGTAAAAACTCATCTAGACTCACTTTAAAGTACTTTTCACTGCATTCAAATAGCCCTGCGAAGGCGGGAGTTTTAGGTTTTTTTGAAAAGAGGAATTTTAGACGTAATAATGTGAAAAATCTGTGAAATAGATTTAAAACTAATGAAGTCTGAAATGACAATTGGTGGAGGTGGCGGGTATCGATCCCGCGTCCGCAGTGGAAACAATGCACGTTCTACGTTTGTAGTCTGTTTGTTTACGATTCAAGCTTTAAAGCAGACAAAAGACTTGAAAAGGTGATCTGAGATTCAAATTTAAAGTCGATCAAATTTTAAATTCTACACCACTGAGTTTGATGAAACGCTGCGTGGTAAAGCGAGACATCACCTAGGAGCGTTGGCTCAACTAGGGTTTATCCTAGAAGCCAAAAAACTAAGCAAATACTGGAGCAGGAGCTAAAGCTCGAGCTGCAGTTTGACGAAGTTGGTTGAACTTACTTGTAAATGCTGTTGCACTTAGAATTGCACATCGTGGATAACCGGTACGCTGTGCCAACCGAAAACGCCCGTACAGAGCTTCGATTCACTCCGTCGAAGCCAGTGCACCCCCGTTACCAAAAAGATCAATCCTTAAATTGTTAAGGACTTTTATTTTAATGATTTAAAAATTTATAGCAATCAGCCAATCTCAAATTACTTGAACCTCTTTCACGTTATCAACGCCTTGCAAGGCCTGCATGGCCTCGCGAAAAGTTTTACTGTCGGGAATGTGCACCGTGAAAGTTCCTATGAGGGTTTCGTTCTTTGGTTTTTTAAACTTCACATCCCAAATAAAAATATCTCGTTCACTTAAAATCGCTGAATAGTCACGCATTAATCCCACACGGTCTTTGGCGGTAATAGTGAATTTTTTTTGCATGACGACTTGGGCCTCAAGTTTTCTTTCATCCTCTAGTTTTGCCAAAATTTTACAATCCTTTTGATGAATTACAAAATCACGGCCACGGGTGTTATAGGCCACAATTTCTTGATGTGGTAAGGGGCTACAGCATTTTGGGAAATGATGCCCAAGGCCACTTTCGTTTCCGATAATAATAGAATGATCACTGTTAAAGCCGGCTTCTCGAACGGGTGCAGCTCCGAGTGGAGTCGTCCGAATCTGAGTTTTGACTCTAGGTGAATTATCGAGTGGTTTTTCGTCTTCTTTAGTATGGCTATTTATTGAGGCTTGAATTTTGTGTCGCGCACTGGCAGATTTAACAAACTTAAGCCATTCAGGGTTTGGCACCCGACCGGCTTTGGTCATAATATCCACCACATCACCAGCACTCAGTTCATGATTTAAAGGTTTGATAATTCCATTTACTTTAGCTCCAAAACACTGGTTTCCGATATCGGTATGAATCGCGTAGGCAAAATCTATAGGCGTGGAATGAGCGGGTAAATTTTTAACATCACCTTTAGGGGTTAAGACGTGAATTCTTTTAGCCGATAAAGATTCTGAAATCGAACGGAAGAAATGTTCGGAGGATTTAATCTGAGTAATTTCAGCTAAATCTTCTGGAATCCAGCTCGTTTTTTCTAGGTAATCTTCATCAAATCGAGCATTTGAAGTTTGTTTATATGCCCAATGCGCAGCCGGACCATATTCAGCATCTAAATGCATGGCTTTGGTGCGGATTTGAATTTCAGTCGGTACTTTACTTTGGGCCAAACCGAGAACGGTGGTGTGTAAACTTTGGTAGCCATTGGCTTTTGGAACGGCGATGTAATCTTTAAATCGGCCAGGCATTGGTTTCCAATGTGAGTGGATCAAACCCAGTACTCGATAACAGTCTGAGTGTTCATTCACAATCACGCGAAGTCCGAGCAAGTCATGAATTTCAGAGACATGATTGCAGTTTTTCTTTTTGAGTTTCTCACTCACTGAATACAAATTTTTGTCTCGACCACCAACCGTTACAAATTCCACTTCGGCTTTAGTCAGTAATTTTCGGATTTCTTTTTCCGCCGCATTGATAAATTTTTCACGAACTTTTTTAGACTGTTTAATCTGATTCGAAAGCATTTCATATTCTTCCGGATTTAGATTCTTAAAACACAAATCTTCCATTTGGGTTTTGAACTCGTGAATCCCAAGTCGATCGGCGACTGGTACATATATCTGTAAAGATTCTCGGGCAATTCGGGTTCTTTTCTCTGGTGGAACGTGATCTAAGGTTGATAAATTATGAATTCGATCGGCCAGTTTAATAAAAATTACTCGCACGTCTTTGGCCATAGCGACAAATAGTTTTCGCAAACTTTCGAGTTCTCGTTCTTTTCCTTGAAGTCTAACTTTCGTAATTTTTTCGACCCCTTCACAAAGAAACCGAATTCGTTTCCCAAAGCGTCTTTCGATTTCATCGGGTGTCACGGGGGTGTCTTCAATTACGTCATGTAATAAACACGCGCAAATGGTTTCTAAATCGGGCTGAATCTGCAGTAAGATTTTGGTAGCGGCGACCAAATGAATGAAGTAAGGCTCCCCAGAAAACCGAGATTGGTTTTGATGCGCTTTCTCCGCAAACCAATAAGCCCGTTTAATTTTATCCTTTTTAGCTTCATCTAAATTTGGATAATAATGTTCTACTTGATACAAGATATCGTTTAAATCTTGTTCAAATTGAGCTTGATATTCTGGGGTAGTGGCTAAGTTCATAATCGCTAAAATTTAATATGGTAGATCAACGTTGTTTTGTCCATTTTTCTTGGCCTTTTTTGACCGCAGTCTTAGTATAAAATACGCATGAGAACTAATTTTGGAGCCCGTTTAAAAGTTGTAAAAATCACTTTGGTTTTGGTGGCCGTGGTTTTTACGGGGCGATTGTTTAGTTTGCAAGTGATAAATTTTGAAACCTACGCGCAAGAGGCAAAGTTACAACACGAAAAACGCTCTGTTTTACCGGCCAGACGAGGGAAGATTTTGGTGCATAAAAACTACATCGATGAAGAATTAACACCGTTGGCGACGAATAACACTTTAAAAATGTTGTTTGTCGATCCTTTAGTTTTGGCTTATCCGAAGTATAATCCACAATTGCCTCTAAATGAACAAGAACAAGGGGACCCTAATGCGGTCGCGGCTTTACTGGCTCCCGTTTTAATTCACGCACATTGTGAAGAAATTGAAGGCTGCGAAATTAATACCGATCCTGAGTCTTGGACCGCACCAGAAAAAATTGCGATTACGGCCTACGAAAAAGAATTACGTGAAATTCTGGGGCAAGTGGAAAGAACTCGAGTGGTGCTGGATAGTGATTTAGCGCCTAATCGAATTACCGAAATTGAAAATCTTGCTTTAAGAGGTATCAGCTTGGAGGGAACCACCTTGGTGGCAAATCCAACGCTGATTTTGAATGCTGAGATGACGGCGCAGGCTTTGGCCCCAATGATAAATATTGAAGTGGATAGGCTCACTAGTTTGCTGGAACGGCGACCTCGACGCTATGTGGAAATAGTGAACAAAATTGTGCCAGAAGTTTCGGAAAAAATTACCGAAATGAAAGAGAATCCTCGATATGCCTCTTTAATGCGCGGTATCCAAATGAAAGATGAATATTGGAGATATTACCCAGAGCGTTCTTTAGCGTCTCAGGTATTGGGGTTTGTCGATTCAAATGGGAATGGACAGTACGGGATTGAAGGTCGGTTTGATTTAGATTTACGCGGACAAGAAGGTTATATTTATGGAGCGACTAATACACGGGGGCAACGAATTCTGGGGAAAGATTCGGGTATTACGCAAGCTCGAGATGGGGCCGATATTGTCATTTCGATTGATCGGGTCATTCAAGGGCAAGTCGAGAAAATTTTGGAAGAAGATACCGAACGTTTTCAGGCTGATTTTGGCCAAGTGATAATAGTTGAACCAAACACCGGTAAAATTTTAGCGATGGCCAATTCGCCAAGTTTTGACCCAAATGAGTACGGTAAAGCTTTTCTGAAATATGAAATTCCACCAGAGCAATATCAGCTAGATTTGGAAGACGAAAACTTTAACCAAAGAATTCCGACGCTTAACGAAGATGGCCGCTTGTTTCGTTATTTCAATGTTTGGGGACCCACGGTCTTCAGAAATAAACTGGTAGCCGATCTGTATGAACCTGGTTCTGTTATGAAGGCCTTAACTATGGCCGCGGCAATTAATGCCGCTGAAGTGACGCCAACGACTCTCTTTCAAGATACGGGTCCTGTTGAAGTTGATGACTTTAATATTCGTAATTCTGACGGAGTTTACGCCGGACCAACCAGTATGATTTCGGTTTTAAACCGATCACTTAATACGGGTATCGCTTTCGTCACCCGAAAAATGGGTTCTAAGTTGGTCTACGAATATATGCGTGATTTCGGGTTTGGTCAGTACACCGATGTTGAACTTCCTGGTGAAGCCGACGGGGGGCTTGAATACTGGCAAGACTGGTCTGAGTCAGAACTCATTACTCGAGGGTTTGGGCAGGGGATTGCGGTAACGCCTTTGCAAATGGTGATGGGGTTTGCGTCACTCGCAAACGGAGGCTATTTATATAAACCAATTATTGTGGAAGAAGTGCGTTATCAAGATGGCCGTCCCGCTAAAATTTTTCACCCAGAAGTGGTTCGTCGTGTAGTAGGGAACGAAGCCTATAACACCGTAAAATCGATGCTGTTAAACGTGGTGACTTCTGGTGGGGGACGCGCCGCCCGGGTTAGCGGTTACAGCGTGATGGGCAAAACGGGTACGTCTCAAACTTATCGTAATGGTAAAGTTTTAGAAGGCGTGGGAACAACCATTGCGAGTTTTGCGGGTTTTGGTCCGATTCAAGAACCAAAATTTGTGATGCTGGTAAAATACGATTATCCAAAAACTTCTCAGTTTGGATCTGAAACAGCCGCTATTACGTTTCAAAGAATTGCTGAATTCTTGTTTGATTATTTTGAAGTACCACCGGATCGATAGTCTTAAATATAGTCTTTAAGAGCTTTCATAACTAAATCATAAACCTCAATAATTGACATGAATATTTTTTAATTTAAATTGTGGTTATGAAGTTAACCCCTTTAAGCAGTCACGGACCAGAAGCAATTTCTGCATTGGCGGCTAGTGCGCAACAAAAGCGATTAGAAAATGAAGCGCGCGCTATTGTGACTCGAATTTTGCATGTTTGTGAATTAGCGGATTTAGAGCTAGATCAAAAATTTAAACTTTTAGTAGAAAGAGTGGTTACGAGCGAGACTTTAACCGATTGCGAAAAGGGTAAAATGTATGCTTTACTGATTTTAGAGGGCCTTAAAATTGCGGACAGGTCTCGGAATTTAGCCAGTTTAGGGACTAAACCTTTCTTTGCTCAACGTCGTCGCCACGAAGATTCTGCAGTAGAGGATGATAATAATATTTATCTCCGAAACCCTCGAGTAGCCGAAACGGAGAGTCGCTCTAAAGATCGTCTTAGAAAAATGTTGTTGTATGAAGCAGATTTAGTCTCATTACATGCGAGTGGGAATCTTTCTACAACATTCGCCACAAACCCCAGGAGAGCTACTTCAATCAAAGATTTAGACGATTTTTTTACAAGAGTTATTCAAACTTGGCCCGAATAATTAAACCACTCGATTCCGTTCTTCGCCATTTTTAAAGGCTTCAATGTTAGCGATAACTTCAGCGGCTAGTCTGGTGCGCGCTTCAATACTGGCCCACGCAATGTGTGGGGAAGCGACTAATTTTTCTGAGTTTGTAAGAGAGAGCAGCGGATTATTCTTTTCAATTGGTTCCTCTGCAAAAACATCTAGGCCAGCTCCAGCGAGTTGATTATTGTTCAAAGCATTTGCTAAATCAGCTTCGTTAACAATGCCTCCGCGTCCTAAGTTTAAGAGATAAGCGCTGGGCTTCATTAATTCTAAATTTTCTTTGTTGATCAAATTTTTTGTTCTTTCACTAAGAGGGGCATGAATCGAAATAATATCTGACTTTTCACACAGTTGGTTCATGGTCGCATGGGGATAGGGGCCATCGATATGCCGTCCTGAAGTTGAGTGGTAAATTATCTTGCAGCCAAAGGCTTCCGCAATACTGGCTACTTTTTTACCAATACTCCCCAGGCCTAAAATACCCCAGGTTTTACCCGATAACTCAGGGTACATTCTTTCGAAACTAGTAATCATACCGGTGGCGTTTTGAGCGTATTTTGTTTTTACAAACTCGTCGTGCCAAGCGGTGTGACGCATTAAAGCAAACAGCAATGCAAAGGTTTGTTCCACCACACTTTGAGTGCTGTATCCAGCCACATTAGCGACGGCAATGTTTCTTTGTTTAGCGTAGTCTAAATCAACTCCATCAGTACCGGTACAGGTTAAGGCTACCATTTTTAAAGACTTGGCGACCGATAAACTAAAAGCGTCGAGTTTTACTTTATTCGTGATAATAACTTCAGCGTTTTCTATTCGGTCGGCCACTTGTTCGGGCGTGGTTGATTCATAAAACATAACTTCTCCTAAGGCTTCAAAGGAAGAAAGATCTATATCTGGGCCCATTAGTTGCGTATCGAGAAATACAATTTTCATAAGGTATCGTTCATAAATGTAATTAAAAAGTGTGGAGTTTATTTTTAAAATCCACAATGAGGCCGTCAAAAACTTCAACGCCTTCATCGTGAAGACGGGCAATTTTTTCACTAGTTTTTCCCGCATAACCGCCAAGTCGGCCATCACTATTTACGACGCGATGACAGGGGACTAAGTCACGCGGATAGGGATTCTTATTCATCGCATTCCCAACGGCTCGGTAGGCTTTGGTGCCTAACGCTTCGGCTAAATACTTATAAGTGGTAATTTTGCCTTTTGGCACCGTGCTTAAAAGTTTATAGCACTGTTCATTAAATGTCAGTGGGGCCGGTGCCGTTTTCATAGTAGTGGTGGACATCCTGTTGTGGGAAAGGGATAGAGATACCATTTTTATCAAACGCTTCTTTTACCGCTTCATTTTTTTCAAAAAATATGTTCCAGTAATCATCGGTTTTAACCCAAACCCGACAGAAAATATCGACACTACTTTCACCTAAATTTCCGACCACAATTTGTGGTTTTCGGTCTGGATCATCACTAATGACTCTTTCGTCTTTAACGACATTTTTTTCCAGTAAATCTTTTGCCAGTTTAATGTCGTCACCGTAACCAATACCAAAGGTAAAATCTAAACGTCGGAAAGGCTCGGTGCTGTAATTGGTTAGAACGTCATTGGCTAAATTTCCGTTTGGTAGCACGATCGTTTTATTATCTGGTGTTTTTAAAATAGTATTAAAAATTTGAATGTTGTTTACCGTCCCACTAACGCCTTGCGCTTCAATGTAATCTCCTAATTTAAAGGGTTTAAAAAACAAGATCAACACGCCGCCTGCAAAGTTTGAAAGACTGCCTTGCAACGCCAAACCAACCGCTAAACCCGCGGCCCCAAGCAAGGCGACTAATGAAGTCGTTTGCACTCCAAACATGGTGGCGACAACCACCAGTAAAACAATTTTTAGCATGACCCCAGAAAAGCTCATAATGAAACTTTCAAGTGCTGGATCTAAATGAACTCGATTAAAAAATCTTCGAAGGCCTCGCATTACAAAGCCAATCGCAATCCAACCGATAACCAACACCACGATGGCCGAAATAAATTTAGGCGTGTATTCAACCAGCATGGTTAAAGCTCGTTGGTAAAGTTCTTGAAGTGTTTCTTGCGATATTGAAAAATTCATAAGGGGAATAAAGTTAAAGAGTGATTATTTTAAGAATCCAGTTTTAATTAAATTTTCAGCTGTTTTTTTGTTAATGCCGCGGGCTTGAAAATAAAGAATTTTTTCTGGGTCGACTGGGGCAATGCTGGCACCGTGCCCGGCTGATTTAACTTTATCGGTTTCAACTCTCAAAACGGGTAAAGATTTTCCTTTAGCCTGATCAAATAAAATTATTTTTTCAGTAATTTTGGCGTCGGCTTGTTCCGACTCTGAGGTTAAAGTTCCATTCCCATCAAAACCTAAAAAACTTTGGTCTTCGGCGGTGCCTCGTAAATCAATGGAACCGGTTTGGTTTTTACCTTTAAAAAGTTGCTTTACCTTCCAACTTTTTTTGTCTGTACCCGTGCATTGAGTTCTCCCTTTAACATGACACTCTGCATTTTCAGCGATTAATTCAATGGTCAAATTAAAGTCACGACTGCCATTAGAAAAATCTTCCAGTGATATTTCGACAGGGATGTCATCAATTATTTGAATCGTTTTATTTCCAGAAGGATCGGTAAATTTCATCGTAAAATAATATAATCAATTAAGACGAAATCACAAAAGACTTACTTAAATTAAAGGCGCCCGGTACAGTCGCATATCAACGTGGCGGTCGTGGTCCATCAAAAATTGGGCGTAACTAAAAAAATGATGGTGTTGAAATTCTTTCTGTCCGACTCGAAACGCTAAGTAGCTTACTGGAATCGCTAAAAATCCTACCCAGTAAAAAGGCATTCCCACAGCTTGAAAAAAGAAGGGCACCATGGTAGCAAAAACAAACATAAATCCCGCACCAATGTTCCACCACCAATTAGTTTTATAGATAGCCCTGTTTGGCAAATCAATGCCCGTTAAATAAACAAATAAAGCGCTGTTGTAGGCTAAACGCTTGAGCTCTTTATCACTGGTAGCCTCGAATGGATAACCACTTTTATCATCTCGCAAAATAAAGGTCTGATCGGGGTCTTTAAAATGCACAATAACTCGGTCTGGGTAATCAAGAATTATGCGATATGCGTTCGTTAAATCCCAAGCTTTTTCTTTGATGTGTAGTGAATGAGATTGGGGGAAAATGTAATCAAGTTCTTCGCTGTTTTGAGCCCCTAATTGTTTATCACTGTATCTATCATCGTGAAGCCAAAACCCCATGCAAATGGTGGAAGCGATAAATAAAAGGGCAATAAAAGATAACAGTAGTGGTTGAATTTCTAACCCAAATGGTTGTAAATTATGCCAACCAAATTGGTAAGTTAAAGCACTTAAAACAGTTATACCGGTTAAACAGGTAGTTGTTATAAGTAAAAAAAGAACTATTTGCTGTGACCAACTTTCGTTAAAAACGTTGTTGGTTTCAACCCGAACACAAACGGGTAAATTTTTAGAAAGTAAATCTTGGAAGGAATGCATATTTCTGGGTAAGTTTAAGGGAGAACATGCTTAGATGCAATAATGATAATTAAACTTTGGCTTCCATTTTATTCCACTATGCTGTCGGGCGATGGATTTCGTAAAAATACGGTTTTGGTGGATTCAAACACAAAAGAAAATAAAAATTTTATTTGGGGCAACAGAAGATGATTCTTGGGATTTTGTGTTTGATAAAAGCTTTAATCGGCTGGCTATTTTACAACAAACAGATGAACGAAAATCAGAAATATCACAAGCGGTAAACGAGGGCATAAAGACCAACAAACTCTATTGGTTAGAGGTTACTTTGTCGGCCCTGATTGCGACTTTCGGGCTAATGCAAAATTCGGTAGCCGTTATTATTGGGGCGATGTTAATTGCGCCGCTTTTGCGTCCTATTCAAGGTCTAGCTTATTCGATTGTACTGGGCCGGCCGTACTTGTTTGCACGTGCTTTTCGCTTGCTGGCACTCAGTGTTCTGGTTTCTATTTTAGTCCCGATAGTGGTTTTGTATTTCTTCCCAGGTACTGAATCCACATCAGAAATTGCCGCTCGAACCCAACCCAATTTACTCGATTTATTAATTGCCATATTTTCGGCCGTTGTGGCGATTTTGGCTTTTGCTTATAAACGTTTAAATGAAAGTGTGGCTGGAGTGGCAATGGCTACAGCGATAATGCCGCCCTTAGTGGTAATTGGAATGCAGATTTGGTGGGGTAATTGGGAACTCGCTTTAGGAGCCACTTTACTTTTCCTTACCAATCTGGTGGCGATTTTAGCGGTCGGCGCAGTGTTGTTTATTTTTTATGGATTTAATCCTCACCGTTCTGAAACAGAATCTTCTTTGGGGAAGCTCGCCTTTTTGTTCTTGACGTTGCTGGGATTGTGGCTGGTATTAAGTTATAACCTCAAGCAAATCGAAATTCAAAGGCAACAAGTTGATAGAACTCAAATTGAATTACAAAAGTTAGTGAAGGAAAAAATTCCTGGAGCCGGGGTTGAGGATATCAGTTTGACCGACACAAAGGAGGCGTTGGAAGTTTCAGGAAAACTGGTGATTTTAGAATCGCAATCAATTACACGCGCTACTTTTAGCTCAATTGAGAATTCTTTGGCCGAAGCCCTCCAGGAGAATGTAGTATTGAAACTCGATTTAGTGAGAACTCTTCGATTTAACGCCGCCGATTAATCCACCACTTTTTGAGCGGCCCTAACGTCTAGCGTAGAAAGTAAAAATCCTTTTTAATAAATTGACATGATGTAAAAATATTTTATTAATTTATTATGTTAGACGTTAGTGCAGGAAAGTATCAAAACTTAATAGATGAATGGTATGATCCAACATCATTAGCTTGTCTGAGCGAGCAAATAGTAAGTCTTGAATCTAACCAAATAGAAGCGGCTCGCCGAATTATTGCTAATTGGGTGCTCAAATATTTCAACGCGTTTTATTTTCCGGACGATGCGCAAGAGCCCGTGCTGTTAGCGGAATTAGTTCAGGCAATATTAGCCTTGCGATTAAAGTTAAAACAGGAGCCCGTTGCGGTTTTAATGGGGGAACGCTGTTTGTTTGATTTTGCAAAAACTGCCGGTTTACTAGAAATGGTTCTTAAAACGAAAATTCGGGAAGGTAACTTGGCTTTAGATTTAGGCAGTGGAACCGGTGTGCTCACCCATGCTATAAATTTAGCAGCTCTACAGCAAGGAGTTAAAATGCGTGTCGTCGGTATAGAGCATGACGCGGGCTTGGTTGAAAAGGCTATAAATCTAAATAAAGCTTTGCCCTCCGCAGATCGACTTAGTTTTGTAAAAGCCAGTACAACCGATCCCAATACCTACCAGTTGCTGGTGCAAGATCAAGTGTTAGGAGTTATCGTAAATGAAAATTTGCCGATGCCAAGTGCTCGTCTGCTTGATCCGATTGAACCTAAAAATGATGAACCTTTTCTCCGTAATTTAGAGGCTTTAGCCGAAGCGGGAATAGATATGAGTCAAGCGGCACATGTTCCCAAAGCTATTGAAGTCACGCGTTTGTTTACTAATGGACAAGTAGAAACGTGGCCCAATTTAAATCCGCTGTGCCCAGAAACTAGAGCGCTGATACTGGAGTCACACCGAACTCAGCCCGCCACAGAGCAACGCGTTATTAATATCGGAGATGGAGAAAATTCCAGATCTTTAAAAGGGATTGGCCGGGCGTACTATCCTTATTTTCCGCAAGACGTGTTTTTGGGGAATCGTTGGTGATTTACTAAGACGCTGCAATCGTAGAAGTAAAGCCAATGCACGGGAGAAATATCATCCCACGCTCCCTTCCATTTCTAGTTCAATTAAACGGTTTAATTCGCCGGCGTATTCAAGGGGGAGCGTTTTAACGATTTCGTCTAAGAATCCATTCACAATCATGCCTTTAGCGGTTTCTTCGTCAATCCCACGTGACTGAAAATAAAGCAGCACTTCATCGGATATTTTTCCGGCCGAAGCTTCGTGATTTACTTGCGCGGTATCGTTGGCACATATGATATGGGGAATGGTATCGGAAACCGATCCCAGGTCATCGAGCATCAAAGCGTCACACTCAACCGCCACCATGGCGCGGTCGGCACTGGCTTTAATATCGAGTAAACCTCGGTACGTAGAGATGCCGCCACCTTTACTCAGACTTTTCGAAACCACTGAAGCCCGACAGTCTTTACCGACAATCGTAATTTTAGCGCCGGTATCTTGGTTCTGCCCAGCGTTGGCAAAAGCCACGCCTAAGTGATCGGCGCGGGATCTGTTGCCTGCCAAAATCGTAGCCGGGTAAAGCATCGTTGTCCCAGAACCGAGGTTGCCACCAATCCATTCCATCCGAGCGTTGTTTTGTACAATGGCGCGCTTAGTATTGAGGTTATAGGTATCTTGGCTCCAATTTTCTACCGAGCTATATCGAGCCCGAGCACCATCAGCCACAAAAACTTCCACCCCGCCCGCGTGCAGTGAGTTTTCTCCAAATTTAGGAGCGCTACAGCCTTCGATATATTCCACTGAGGCGTCTTCTTCTACCACAATTAAGGTGTGTTCAAATTGTCCGCCATTTTTAGCGTTCATTCTAAAATAGGCTTGGAGCGGTTGGCTGATTTTTATGCCTTTTGGCACGTATAAAAACGTGCCACCAGAAAAAATTGCGTAATGCAGGGCCGCGAATTTATGATCATTTATAGGAATACATTTAGTGAAATATTTTTTCACCAACTCTGGATGATTCGCAATGGCGTAATCAAAATCTTCAAAAATAACGCCTTGATCCGTCCACTCGTCTTTTAAATTATGGTACACCGTTTCACTGTCGTATTGGGCTCCAACGCCCGCTAAAACCGCGCGTTCGGCTTCTGGTATTTTAAGGCGTTCAAAGGTTCGTTTAATATCATCTGGCACATCATCCCAAGATTTCTGATTTTTATTCCCGTCTGCGGTGGCAAAAAAGCGAATCTGGCTTAAATCGAGTTTTGATAAATCTGGCCCCCAAGTTGGCGTCGCTTTTTTTTGAAATTCCGCAAAAGCTTTTAAACGAATATCAAGCACCCATTGCGGTTCTTTTTTTTCGCCCGAAATAAGTCGAATTAGTTTCTCGCTTAAACCTTTCTCATAGTTATCAATATAACTCTGGTCATCGGCGCGATCTAAATCGTCACGTGTAATTTCATCGAAAGCCACCGCAGAGTTTTTCATACTTTATAACGCATTAGGGAGTAAGTTATTGACAAAGCGAAGGTGAATATTTTCTTCTTTGTTTATTTCAATAATGAAGGCTCTGGTCACCGCGCTTCTGATTTCAAAAAAGTGATCAAAATCAACCAGCAATTTCCCACGCAGTAAAATACCATTGGCTTGAATTTCCCAAAAAATGCGTGGTTGAAGATCATCATCGCTTAACCCTTTTTTTATAAATTGAGAACGTTTTTTGGTAATCGTTTCTTTGAATTTCTTCTGCTCGGCTTCTAACACTTTTAATAAAATAGCTTCGGCTTTTTCAATGTCAGAGCCTTGTTCTAAAAAGAAATCCCATTTAAGAAACGTAAAATTATAAAGCTTCGACCAGTTTTCTAAAAACTCTTCAAATATTTTTTTATTCGGAAAAGTCAGCAAGCGCCCTGTTTGCCCAGACATGCCACCTTGGCGAACAATCGTATTAAAAGGATTAATCTCGACCACGGTTCCCCATAAAGTTCCGATATGAAGATAATGCCCAACTTTATAACCATCTTTGGTTCCAATAATCAGCCAGGCAATGACTGACAAAATCACATCCCGCAGGGCAAAAGCTAAAGCGGTTGCAAATATGGCAAAGTAGGGAAGGGCTCGGATCAACTGGGAAAAGAACACCAGTAAAATTGCAATAAAGGTTATTAGGTTAATCGCCAACTTGATGAGTTGTAAGATGAATGCTTTTCTTTGTGGGGTTAAATAAAAATTAACGCGTTTAAAAATAAGACTCACAATGGTCTTAACAACAATCGAAATAAACCAAATGAGCACTACTAAAACAACTTTTTTGACAAAACTTTCCGTGTAACTTTTGAGTCGAATTTGACTTTTACTTAGTTCTTCTTGTAGTTGGCTGATATCGTTTCGTAAAGCTTGTTCTTTAGAAATTTCGCCTTCCCCTAAATCTTGATTTAAAGTGGCTTCCAACGCTTCAAGCTCTGTTTTTTTTTCTGCGAGAGAATTTTCAAGGTTCTCAATTTCTTGTTCTAAAGCCGCGCTCCGTTCTCTATCGGCTGGGGTTAAGTCGGTGTTGGCTTGTAAACTTTTCAGGTTTAACTCGGCTTTTTCCAGATTTTCCTGAGTTTGCGCTATCGCTATTTTAGTCTGATCAATTTTCTTTTGCTGAGCGGCATTACTCGAATCTAAAACTTGAAGCTCTACTTTTTTGCTATCAAGTTGATCAATGAGTTCATAGTACGTTTTAATCTGGCCGACAATAAAGTAATTGGCGGGGTCTGTGGCACTTTCTACTAAGTCTGTTACCGGGTTCGCGTAAGTCGGGCTTACATTAAAAACCCCAAATAAGACGAGAAAAGCGCTTAAAAAATAGTTTCTCATTTACGAAAGTACGTTTAAAGAACTGGATCTTTTTACATGTGCGTCAAACCCACTTGTTTGGATTTCTTTTACCAGTTCTGGGCCCCCAGATTTTAAAATTTGTCCATTACCAAACACGTGAACATGCGTCGGTTTTACTTCTTCGATTAGTTTATCAGAATGCGTCACCAAAATAACAGATTTTGATTTATCACTTAAAAACTCACGCAGGGTTTTTCCAATCTGACGAATGGTGTCAATATCGATTCCAGAATCGATTTCATCTAGAAAAGCACATTGGGCATTTAAGGTCATAAGTGAAGCCATTTCGATTTTCTTTCGTTCGCCTCCTGAAAAGCCAAGATTGGTTTCACGATCGACAAATTCGGCTGGCAATCGCAAATCTTCTAAGGTTTGTTCGAGCCCTTTTTTAAATTTGAAACTTGATTTGAATTCAGGGTCTAACGCTTTTTTAGCCGCAAATAAAAAGTCTTTAACACTGACTCCATCAATTTCAGGCGGAGATTGAAACGTGAAGAAGAAACCCGCTTGGGCCCTTTCACTCGGATCCATGTCTTCAAAAGACTCACCATTAAAAATAATTTCACCGGCCGTTTTTTCGTACTTTTCATCTCCTAAAAGCACTCGTCCTAACGTGGATTTTCCACTTCCATTTGGCCCAAGCAAAATGTGAACTTCTCCTGGGTTTACGGTTAAATCGACTCCCTTAAGAATCAGGGTTTCTTCAAACTGCGCGTGTACATTTTTAATCTCTAGCATGCTTAACTTGGGTATACCTAAATTTTGTAGGCCCGTTATACCTTTTCATCTTTCTAAGTCAAAGACACTCGGCCCTGATTTTGCCTTGATTAAAAACCACTATACGGACTCGAATTCCATCAAAAATTATGGTATAATGCCCAGAATTTTATGTCTAAATTTAAATCATTCCTCAGCGAGATATTCAACAACCACGATTCAGTGGTTGGGAAGTGGATTGGTTATTTTTTGGTAACACTGATAATTATCTCTATCAGCTTGTTTGTAATTGAAACTACGCCGATCGGTTACCAATATCTCGAGTACTTTCACTATTTTGATCTATTTGTGGTGACGATCTTTGCGATTGAATACTTGATTCGTCTTTATATAGCGCCGCGCAGACGTAATTTTATTTTGTCTCCCTTGGCCTTGCTCGACCTATTTGTGATTTTAACTTTCTACTTATCGGTGAGTAATTTTATCTTCTTGCGAAGTTTTAGAGTGCTTAAAATACTACAACTTTTGAAAATCTTTCGATACTCAGAGATTTTGCTGGGTTTCTTTGTGTCGTTCAAGAACTACCGCAACGAGTTAAAGATCTTTTTCTCTACCTTAGCAGTGGCTTTAATTTTAAGTGCCAGTGGGCTTTATTATTTAGAAAGAGCGGTGAATCCTTTACTGGATACAATTCCAGAAGCGTTATGGTGGGCCGTGGTAACCATTTCAACCGTTGGATATGGTGATGTTGTACCCATCACGGTTGGTGGAAAAATACTCGCTGGGGTGATGATGTTTATGGGGTTGGGGGTAATCGCCATTTTTACGGCGATTATTACGAAAATGTTTATTGATCATTTTTTTGGTAAAAAGCATCATGTTTGTTTTTTCTGTCATTTTCCTAAGCATGATTACGATGCCAGGTTTTGTAAGAATTGCGGCAATAAACTTGATCAAAGCGAATAAGGGGGGCGATTTAAAATGAGGGGTAAATGTAGGAATGACTTTTTTTGAAATATCTACAAGATTAAAGGCTTTAAATAGTTGGGTTTAAGTTTTAAATCTTTTAAAATGCGGCGGATATAAATTTGCCCAAAAATGGAATCAATTTCTTCAAAACACTGGCTCGCTTTAACAAAGTCTTTTCAAAAACCAGATAGCTTTAAAAGTTGGATGCAAGTGTTGAACTCATTTGGTCCGTTTTTATTATTGTGGGGTTTGGCTTATTTTGCCTTGGAGGTCAGTTTTTGGTTCATGATTCCAGTCGCTTTTTTAGCGGCCTTATTCGGGCTGCGAATTTTCATTATTCAGCATGACTGTGGTCATGGTTCTTTTTTCAAAAGTATGAAATGGCGCGATCGGGTGGGGATCGTTTGCAGCTTCATTACCATGACGCCTTACCGTGGCTGGCAGTGGGAACATGCCATGCATCATGCACACAGTGGTAAGATTGAACATCGTGATTTAGGGGAAATTGTAATGCTCACGGCGGCTGAGTTCGTGGCGCTTTCTCGTTGGGAAAAAATTAAATATCGCATTTATCGCTTTCCACCGGCTACTTTTTTAATTGGTCCCGCCTGGGTATTTTTTGGTTTTTACCGCTGGCCTTATTGGAAAGAGCACCGTCAGCACAAAGTGTACCGACAAAGTGTCTGGCTCACTAACGCTTGGTTACTAGCCTTGTTTGGGGTGGGGATTTATTTTCTCGGCTGGAATTTTGCTTGGGTACACTTGATGATTATTTATTTTACCGCCGTGATGGGGGTATGGATGTTTTATGTACAACATCAGTTCGAAGATGGTTACTGGCGGCCAACCGAAAACTGGACCCAGGCCGAAGCCGCTGTGCACGGAAGTTCTTTCTTTAAACTGCCTAAAATTTTGCAGTGGTTTACCGGGAATATCGGCTACCACCATGTGCATCATTTGAATCCGCTAATTCCTAATTACGAACTGGAAGCGTGTCACAACGAGAATGAGGTACTACAAACAGAAGTTACTACCTTAACTCTGGCTAACTGTTGGGAAACGATGAAACTCAAGTTCTGGGATGAAAAATTAGAACGCATGATTTCTTGGAAAGAAATGAAAAATTTGTATTTGTAACCAGAACTAATGTTAGGAAGATGAGAGATTTAGATTTTACGGCAGGCCAAACTGAATTTGAAAGTGTAAGTTGTTATTTAGCCAGCCAGTTTGAGCAATCGAATGAGATTATGAATCTTTTAGGTGACTTGGATGGCGAAACTCGAGCGCGGGTGAAAGCCATTCTAGTCGCAAATTTGCAAAACATTTTAACGCATAATGGTTTGCCCAGTTTACAAGTAACGGATCGTAATCGAGATTTAGCCCGAGATACAGCTAGACTTGAAGATTTAATCCTCTGGCATCTTTCGCATAAATGTAAGTCGGTGCCCGTTCAAAAAGAATATGGTATTTCACAACGAACCAATTGGCCCGAAGTCTGGTGTCACGCTATAAATCAGACCGTTAAACAGCTGGTGGCGCAGGCCCTAAATCTAAACGCGCAACAATTAGCGGAACTTAGAGCTCTGCATCAAATAGATAGAGCTTTAAAAACAGAAACCCAAAACTAGCTTAATTTTTCGGCCGCTTCAATCGTGTTTTCAATTAAACAAAAAACAGTCATAGGACCAACTCCGCCAGGAACTGGTGAAATCGCGCGGGCTTTTTTAACGGCACTGGCAAATTCTACATCGCCGCATAAACCACCGCCTTCTTTCCGGTGAATTCCAACATCAATCACCGTGCATCCTTCAGGAATTTGATCCCCCTTAATCATTTCTGGACGCCCAACGGCCACAATCAGAATATCTGCCTGAGCGATTTGCGCTTCTAAGTCTTTGGTGCGCGAATGACAGATGGTGACCGTGGCATTTTTGTTAAGCGCTAAAATGGCCACTGGTTTTCCGACAATATTTGATCGGCCGACGACCACAACGTGCTTCCCGTTTAAGTCTTCGCCTGAGGCTTCAATCATCCGAATGATGCCCTTTGGAGTACAACATTCAAGCGTTGGTTCCCCTAAGAATAATTGACCAACGTTTTCTGGGGTAAAGCCGTCTACATCTTTGCTGGGGTGAATGGCGCGCAGAATTTTTTCCACTGAAATATGATCCGGAACGGGTAATTGCACGATCACACCATGAATAGATGCATCTTCATTAATGTTCTTAATTTCTTCTAAAATTTTTGCCTCGGTCACGCTGTCGTTATAACGCCACGTTTCGGCGACAATGCCGGCTCGTTCCGCAAATTTTTCTTTTTGACGAACATAACTGGCCGAAGCGGCGTGGTCTCCAATCAGAATTACAATCAACCGTGGCGTAACGCCTTTGGCTTTTAAAGCTTCAACGCGAGGTACAAGCTCGTTATCGAGTAAATTCTCAGCGATGTCTTTTCCAGAAATAATTAGAGCCGTCATATTTAGTGCTTAAGGGATTTCACCATACTGGTTTATATTTTTTTTTAAATGGGGATTTGTCGTGTTTTCCCAATCTTATGCGTTATACTAATAAAGCATGAATTGGTATGAATTAACTTTTATCATTCTTCAGTATCTGGCACTACCTTCGTGGGTGGCACTGCCATTTGTACTGTTTTTTGCCAAGCCTGAAAAATTAAAAAAACAATTATTAGGCGTCATTTTAAGTTTGAATTTCCTGTTTGCGGGTTTCATTATTTTTAACCAAATCAATGTTCCACAAAGCACAGAAGAGCCATTAAGCGGCGATTATTGGGATATTGAAACCGTGTTTCAAGCTGATACTGACGTAACGTCGCGTGTTTGGAAGCGCAACATTTTAAAAGAGCTTTCAAACAACTTAAATGCGTACCGGCAATCCCAAAATTTAGACCTAGTAGATTTAGGGACGGTAGAATCGTTTTCTCCAAATGGTCTCAACCTTTTACTTGAAAAATACCCGGAAACACAGTTGCTAGACGTGCGAGAGAATTATGAATTTGAGGGCTATGGTATCCCTGGAGCGTTTCATTTTAGATACGGTGACTTAGCCAATGACCAAATACCGAAACTCGATAAAACCAAGCGAGTGGTGTTAATTTGCTATTCGGGGCTTCGTGGATATTTAATGGCGAATCTTTTAAAAGCGCAGGGGTTTGAAAAAGTTGCTTTTATTAGGGGTGGTTTGGAAGCTTGGTATGGGGCGGGTTTACCCGCTAAAGGCGCTTTTGAAGATTTTGAATTTCTCTCAAGCGCTTATAATCGTTTAAGTTTAAACGAAGTGGAAAACCTAGAGGCTCTAAAAATAGACTTTAGAATAAACGCGTTAATTTCTAGCTTCACGTTTCCTAACACCAAAGCTTTTAACAGCGAGTTGCAAACCACGGCTCAAGTAAGAGACTTTATTGATTCTCTCAGACAAGAAAGTGTGGTGCTGCTTTGCGACACCGAATCGGAGTGCTACGATGCTCGTATGTTCGCTTATACTTATGAGCAAATGGGCGGTAATATTATTGGTTATTACGAATTTTAATGCGATATTTAGCTTTTACATCGGTTGGTATAATTGGTTTAACGGCCAATCAAACCGCTCTGGCAATTCCACCGCCAGACATTTTAATTTCGGGGATGCAGTCGGCGCTGCAAGTTTTTGGCGTGGCCGCTGCCTTTTTGATCTCCGGCTTTTTTTTGTTAAAAGACACCTTAAAATTGTGGTGGCAATTACACCGAAGATTAATGATTACTTTGGGCTGTTTAGTGTTGAGTATTCTAGTAGTATTCGTGTTGTGGATAACTAAAGCCATTCCTTAATGCAACCATCAAAGTATAGACTTCTAGCTGAGGCCGAATCCGCTGGGGTGGCTACTCCAGCCACCCTCTTTCTAGAAAAAAACGTACTGGAGAATGAAAATTACGCTGAATTATTGAACAAATTTATTGATCAAAACGAGAGTGCTTTTTATATCGTTAGAAGTTGCGTTAGTGGAGAAGACGCCGTTGATGTATCAATGGCAGGGCACTTTGAAAGTTCAGGTCGAATTAAACCTGAGCAGCTTGAAACGGCAGTAGCGGACTACTTTAAAAAAAATAATTTGATTCAAAAAAAGATTCTTCCAAACGGGGAAGTAAACTTGATGGTTCAAACTTTTATGACGGCAGAGCTCGGCGGGGTCCTGTTCTCACGTTGGAAATATTTCCCGGGTCACTTTGTGGGAGAAGTTTCAACTGGTGGCGCCGAAGCTTCGGTGGAAGGGGTGGATTCTAGTTTTTTCTTACTCGGCAAAAATTCAGAAGCGACCGATACTTTATCTCCAGAAAAAATTCCAACAGAGGCCTTAAAATCATTAGTAGTGAAACTGTAGAATCTTTTCGATTATCCGCTCGATACCGAATGGGTGGCGCACAATAACAAGGTTACGTTGCTGCAAGTTCGCCCAGCGACTCGACCGCTGCAAGCCTTTGCGGTACCAACAGAATCACAAGTGGAAGCCGAGCGAAATTTGTTAAATCAATCACATCAAGCCGATTGGCAGATTAACGCTTACGCAGAAACCTTTGGCGTTTTGTCGCCGCTCAGTTTTTCAGTGCTTGAAGAATGTTTTAACTCGAGCGTGCCAACCTTTAAACACTTGGGTTTTAAGGCGGATAACTTTAATTTTTTAAAGCGAAGTAGAAATGGGCAAATATACGCGGACCCAAAAGCGCAACAAGAATTTTTTGCGTTAAAAAGCTGGTTTACCCCTTTTTGGCAAAGTGCCAAGTCGCCTAAGTTTAACCAGCAAGTGCAGACTTTTTATGAAAGTTATAAACCAAGTGAGGCTTTTAGTTTTTCAGGTTTAAAAGAAATTTTTGCGCATTGGCAAATCGCAAACTTCTACGCCCAGCAAAATCAAAACGCACAGCAGGTGACTTGCCGTACTTGGCCGCAAGAATATGAGGTTTCAAAAACACTAGTTTTAGATTTTCCAGAAGCGAAAGAAAAGATGACTTGGGCTGATTGGCGAGATGTTTATAAACATTTGTTTTTGTTTGAACTCAGTAAACTAAAAACCAAAGTGAACAAAAATCCATGGCTGGCTTTTGCTTTGGTGGATGAGATTGATTCCATATCTCCATCTGAGTTAGAAAAGAGAGCCGCGTTTGAGTTACCGTTTTCAGGCTTAGATTTTCCAGCCAACTTTGCAGAGAATTCGAGTGGTGAATCTGTGGCGGTCGTAAAAGGCAAAATTAAAGGCATTGCGTTTGTGGTGAAAAGTCCAAAAACATTTCGAGGTAATTTCCCAGAGAACTGCATTTTGGTAGCCCCTTACTTTGATAATGCTTGGGTCACCCGCATTGGTGACTTTAAAGGCATTATTTTAGAACAAGGCGGCCAACTTTCTCATTCCGCCATTGTGGCCCGTGAAAAAAAAGTGCCTTACTTTATTAAGTGGGCGGGGGCGACTTCGGAATTTGAAACGGGGGCTTTGGTAGATCTATAAATTACTTCTTTTGTAACTTGGCTAAAACTAAACCTAAAATTTCGTCGCTGATTTCATCACGACGTTTAAGTTCGCCACTTCGATCGACACTGATTTTTTTCCAGCGGAAATCTTTTTCACATCGTTCTAACGCGACTTCGCGAACTTTTTGTAGGTAAGAATCATCTGACTCATGTAAATCAGTGGTGCGGCCTTTGGCAGCATGAATTAAAGCACGAGCTTCGGGTGAGGCATCGAGAAATAAAACTAAACTTTCACGCGGAAAACCAAATACTTCATATTCTAGTTTTTCCACGTAGTCCGACAGCATCTTTATATCTTCTGGTATTTCAGCCCGAGCGGGTGTGTAGATTAAATTTGAGGTTACGCCTCGATCAAAAATAACCACTTCATTGTTGGCGGTTAGCGCTTCGACTTCTTCAATTTGGGCTAATCGATCGGCCGCGTACAACGCCGCTATCATTTTTGGGTCTATTTGGTGAAAGTCTCCCAGTTCACCTCGTAAATAGGCGGCAATTCGTTTCCCCGCGGTTGTATCCTCATAGCCAGGAAATCTTTTCCAGCCCGCTTTTAAACCTTTAGCGGCCAGGTTTTCCATCAGCAGTTCGGTTTGCGTTGATTTACCACAAGCGTCTAAACCTTCGAGAACAATTATAGGGGCTTTCATGTAATGATTTTTTTACCGTACTTAAGCTTACAGACCATTATAGAACCTTGTACCACGAATAGAGTCACGTTGGTAATAATGATAGGAAAGTCACTTTTTAGCAGTCCGTAGGTCGTCCAAGAAACCGAACCAAACATTAAAATAGTGTAGGTCATTAACGATACATCTTCGACTGATTTAGTTTTCCAAACTTGGTAGGCTTGCGGTAAAAAAGCCACCATAATTAGTAATGAGGCCGTGTAACCAATAAGGTCTGTGTAAGTCATCTTAAAGAAGTTTATTTTTTTTGCGGGTCGTGTCATCCTAAAAGCGATGGCAAAAATTATGGGCATTCTCAATATCACTCCTGATTCGTTTTCAGATGGGGGATTATACGCAAATACTGATTTGGCTTTGACTCAAGCCAAGCGACTTATAACGGATGGCGCGGACCTAGTTGATGTCGGTGCAGAATCGACCAAACCAGGCGCTAATGCTATTTCACCAACAGAAGAGTGGGAGAGAATGTCTGAGTTTTGGCAGGGAGTAGTAGATTCAGATTTGTTAGATATTTCTCACTTTAGTCTCGACACCAGAAACCCAAGTACGGCTGAACAGTTTTTAAAACTTGGGGGAAAAATTATTAATGACGTATCGGGTTTTCAAGATCCAGAAATGATTGTGTTGGCGGCTGAGTATCAGGCGACTTGCGTCGTGAATCATTTTCCTGGCAAAAGTGTGGGTGAAGTTCATGAACAAAAAATTAGTTCAATAAGTCAGGTGACTGAGGATCTTCTAGCGCGTGCTAAGCAAATGATTGGGCAGGGGGTTGATCGAAATAAAATTATTCTTGATCCTGGAATTGGCTTTGGGAAAACCCCAGAACTAAATTGGGCTTTGCTTGCGTTTGCGGCACAAACTCCTGAATTTGAAGTTCTAATCGGGCATTCTAAGAAACGTTTTTTAGGGGAAGATCGATTTGGAAAAGAAGTAAACCTGGCCGCGGCTAAGCGAGCTATTGAAACTGGGGCGGCTTATTTAAGAGTGCATGAACCGGCGTGGTATCGATAAAGGCGCGCTCAAATAAAGAACCCGGGATCTATAAGCTCTTTTGGCCTAAGATCCCGGGTTCTGACAACAGCCGTAATAATTTAACTACTGTTCTAAATTCTCAGCCTCTTTGATTTTTTCAAGAACTGAGACAATGTCATCAAAATCAAAACCGGTTTGTTTAAACTGTAAGGCGTTATTTTTATCGATAATAACAATTGAGTGTTGAGACGTGATTTCAAACTTTTGTCGAAGTTTCACTTCTTTATCGTAATCGGTTTTAAAAATGATCGAGTCTTCTGGTAATTCGGTAATTCGATCTTTAATTTCAGTGTCTGTTTTTACACAATCCGGGCACCAATCGGCATGAAAGAAAAGAATAATATTCTTATTTCCAAGAGCCGCTTCAAGCGCACCAGCATTTAAGGCTTCATAACTTCCGTGCACAATAGGAGCGGTTTCATCAAGCGCATTTAGTTTAAATGTTGGCTCAGTGGCTAACCAGTATTCAATAATTTCTTCTTTTAGTTTACATCCACATTGTTCTGGGTTCGTAAAATATCCATAGCCTTCACCGCAAGTAAATTCAACGGTTCCACATTGTTCAGCGGGGTAAGTTTGCTCAAAAATGTAAGCCCGTTCACAAGCACAGCTATTACTCGGTTGGCCAATAAATCCGGCCTGACACGATTCACATATCATCGGGTTATTTAAGTTTATCGTCGTATTGCCTAAAACTTCAGCACTAGTTCCAGGTGTGTTTGGCGTGTTAGTGGTTGTAGGAGTCGTGGTTGAAGTTGAAGGATTTAACTTAGCTTCAGCACTGATTTGAGTTTTAAGTTCTGTTGTCATAGGGGTTAAACTGCCGTCTACAAAAGCTTGCGCAGGGCGGCTGCTAACCGCTGCATGCAAACGGTAAATAATTTCCGCCATCTCCCCACGGGTAATATTTTTAGCCACGGCGTTTACCGATTCAGGAATAGCGCTTTTAATCGATAAATAATCGACGTATGGCCGGTACCAAAGTTCTGCATCTGCGGCAAAAGTTTGCCCAAAACCAAGACTGATAATTTTAGCGGCCTCCACAAAAGTAACGTTTTGCCCTGGTTTAAAAGTGCCATCACCATATCCAGCAATAATGCCCTCAGCTTTGGCGGTACAAACAAACGAGGCGAACCAAGCATCAGTTGATACATCGGCTAAATTTGTACTGTAAACATTACAATTTGTAATTAAGTTTGTTTCAAATTGAGTGGCAATAATAATTTTAGTGAGCTCGGCTCGGTTAATAGTCGTATCAGGTTTAAAAGTGCCGTCGCCATAACCTTCTACGATCCCTTTGGCTTGTACATAATTAATCGCTTCGTAATTTGGGTGGCTAGACGGTACATCAGTAAAAGCCGCTTCTACCGTTGATAAAATAAGAAAAGATCCGAGGAGTCCGCAGATAAAGCAAAAGTGTTTCATATATTGAATTTAGTTTTTTCTATTATTGAAGATTAACGCTTTAGGGGCAAGTTTATGACGCCCTATAAAAGATTAGTTTTGGTAAAACCGATTGCAAAGCTTCACTAATTGGTTTTAATTTTAAGTTAATGAAAATAACTCTATCTCGGGTTTCAGTTGAAGCAGAAAATGTTAACCGAGATGAATTAACGGAGTTTGATAACAGATTCCTAGGCTTGCCAGATTCTATTTTAAGACTCGTGAGTCCGACTGATTTAGAGGGGGAAAAATTTTTAGCAGCTTGGCAGTCTGGTGATGAATCCGTTTATGATTCTTCGGTGCCTTATTATTTGTTGGAAACAGAAACGGAGGACGATTTGGGCGGCGTAGAAGCTTGGTTTTTCACGCATGAGCACGATGGGGCGTATGCTCGTTCTACACTAGAACCTGGGAAAAAGTATCATTTTGATGTTTTTATGGCAGAACTTTTAGAAGCCATGGATTGGACTTTAGAGAAAGCTCAGCAAGAAATATTTTTCCGTCCTAAAGCTTTAGTTTTAAACCTGCCAGACCAATTGGCTGGCGAAATAAAGCCTATTGAGTCCGCTTTTTTGGTTGAAGCTTTAAATTCAAAGGCGGTTGGGCTTGAGGCGAACACCATTGATTGGCCGTTAATTCAAAGTATTCAGGCCTTAGTGGCGAAACAAATTAATGTGGCTCAATTTGAAAGTTATAGACATCAACGTCTGCTGACCTGGATTCAAAATCTACAGACCGAAATGGCAGAAGTTGAAGCGAAAAGAAAATTAGATCATAAAAATTTAAGAGATAAATTAAACGTTGTTTTTAAGGCGATTGAAACTTCTTCAACAAAGTATTTAGAAACTTTTTGTGCGTTAACCGTGTTAGATGAAACCGGAGAAGCTATAGGAACACTAGAAGCTTTTAAGGGGAAAAGTGGGGGCGTTTCTTATCGGGGAGACCTAATTAGACGTCATTGTGAAATAAGTTTTTTGATGTCAGGAGAATTGACTAATTTATGTGTTGAACACCATTGGCAGTTGGTTTTGCCTGAAAACTTAGAGCCTGCCAAATCCGACAAAACAGAGCGGCGCACAGAAAAAACAAAAACCACGATGAGCGGCGCTGATTTAAAAACTTTACTATGTCATAAACACCTTAATAGAAAAGGCTCAACTGTTTTAAATGGACGGTCAGGCGATAAGCAGCTGGTGGTATTTGCAGATGGTCAGGGAAACTTACTCACTCAGGTTTATCGCGATACGATTTTGCTTTCTAATGTAGACCCCATGACTTTAGATTGGGAAGTGGAGTTAGCTTCTTTAAAAGCGTTAGAAATTAAAGAGGAAGAAGCGGAGGTCAAAGCGCTTAACGCGCCAGAAAAACCTTCTAAATCAATCATTGAAATCGAACCAATCGAAACCATGGAAGTTACGGGTCTCGAATTATTAGAGAAAGCCAATAATCTAAAACCGATGAAAGGGGGGATTGGGTTTGAAGCCCGGAGTGGGGAACTCGTTTTAAGTATTTCTAAAAAAGTGCGGCAGTCGGTTCATGTTGTTCTTAGAGATATGAATCAAAAATTGAGTGACTTGGACCCTCGTACGTTAAATTGGCAGGTGCCAAAAATTGTTTGGGAAGAAATGGACGCGGCCCAAGCTGGACGTAAGAAATCCATAAAGCCAAAGACTTCACGAGCCCCCCGTCGAGTCAAATCAAAGCCGGTTGGTCAGCCAAAAGTGAATCAAGATTTAGCGCCTAGGGGAAATATATTAGGACCCCAACCTTTAGTGGAAACACCTGAACAAGCCAAAATTAGAGACGCTAGAGACCTCGTTGAAGATGGCAGAATCAAGGCCGCGCAAAAAAGAAAGGAGACTCTTAAACAGTCGGCGATTCAAAAATTCTTAAGCGAATGCGATAAAGTAAAAATTCCTAAAAAAGAGAGCCAACGTTTGCAGAAAAGCTTGTTAGAAGCGGCTCGTGCCTTCTGGGATAAAGAGCAAAGCCTCAGTATGCCCCTGTTAACTTTTAAACAATCTAAAAATTTATCCGCTTCAGCACCGACACCTTTACCAATCGAAAATTACAGTGATTACCTTAAGCCTTGTTTAACTATCGTAATTGAGGTTCCATCTCCGAACCATGATCATTTAGAAGAAGCGTCTTACCAGGCGTTAGTGTCGTGGGTTCAAACCGAACCCGCTGAATTGTTAGAAATAGCCGCCATGTTGGAAGTGATTGTTAAATTCAGACCTAAAAAGCGAGGAGCGAAACCAATCGAAGAAAGTATTCTTAAATATGAACATCACTCAGCGGCTGATTTAGCCGCTGAGTAGGGTGAGTTTATCGTAATTTAATCTCAGAAAGAGCTTAAAGCCATCTCAATTGCTTTTGATCCAATTCCCGCTGAGTCATATAGTTCTGCTGGTGAACCAGAAAGTTGATATTCACCAACAGCAATTGATTTAAATTTATGGAGCGTAATATTGTTTTGGGCCGCGTATAGGGTTACCTGTGAGGCAAAACCGCTTTTAGCATTATGATCTTCAATCACCATGACTTTCCCGGTTTTTTCGAGAGACTTTTTAAGGCCGTCATCAAATTGTTTTGGGCTTGAGGCAATTAAAATTTCAGCGTCAATACCAGCGGCTTCTACGGCTTTTTGCGCTTCAATGACCATGGGGCCAGAAGCCACTATGGTTAAGGCCGAACCTTCGCGTAAAATATCGGTACGTCCGTATGAATATTGGTAGTCTTTATCGAATAAAATTGAACCATCAGCTTTGGTTAAAACCGGTAGTTTGTGTCGTCCCATGCGAACGTAACAATTTCCATAATGCGTCGCCATATAACGAATAATTCGATCACATTGGTTTGGATCTGCGGGTTCGGCCACCATGGTGTTAAACATTCCGAGGAAACTTCCCATATCATCAATCGCTTGATGGGTTGGACCATCTTCGCCCACACTCAAACCACAATGGGTGGAAACCATTTTAACATTGGTTTGGTTAATGTCATTTACGCGCGCTTGGTCTTTCGCGCGAGAACTCATAAAGGCGCCAAAAGTTGAAACAAACGGCGTGAAACCAGAGAAAGATAAACCCCCAGCTACACTCACCATGTTTTGTTCACAAATACCAAACTCAATGTGTTGGTCAGGCAGTTCCGATTTTACAAATTTTGTCATCACAGAACCCCCTAAATCAGCCGTTCCAGCTAACACGGTTTCATTGGCTTGAGCGAGTGAAAGTAATGCTTTCCCGTAGGCACTTCGGCAATCGGTTAAAGTGTCTTGATCATAAACTATGGCTTCACCAGCTGAAACCTCGTTTAAAGGCGTCCCAGTGGTCGTGAAACTATTTTTTCCCGGATTAAATTTTACGTCTTTTCTAAAGTTATCCAGTTGAGCTTCTTCTTCAGCACTGAGGGTCAGTTCAGGGGTTTCTAACTGAGCTTTAATATCGTCTCTACTAGGAGCTTTTCCATGCCAATCGGCTTTATCGTTTCGACCCGCGCTTTCCATCATTGGCACACCGTAGCCCATAATAGTTTGCCCAACAATCATCACTGGTTTATCCGATTCATGATTAATCGCCGTTAGCAAAGCTTCGTGATCATGACCATCAATTTCTAAAACGTCCCAACCGCAAGCCGCAAAAATAGCGGCTACGTCAACGGGCATCGTATCCGCCAAACTATCGGTTAATTGAACACGGTTATAATCACAAAAAACGGTAAAATTATTCAATTTTTCTTTCGCCGCAAACAAAGCCATTTCGTGCACTTGGCCTTCTTGCGCTTCGCCATCACCCATGACGGCAAAAACCTTTTTGCCTGAATTTTTTAATTTTTCGGCTTTAGCAAAGCCAGAGGCCGCTGAAACTCCAACCCCCAGTGGACCTGTACCAAAATGTACTCCCGCTACGTGACGCGTAACGTGACCTTCGTAAATAGAACCAATTTGTCTGAAAGTTGAATTCACCGCTTGTTGGTCGATCGCCCCCATTTCTGCGAGCACACTGTATACCCCAGGAGAAATGTGCCCATTGGAAACAACGACGGTTTCATGAGTAGAACCAAGTCTTTGAGTATAAAGAACGGCTAAAAAGTCTAACGCGCTTAAACTTCCCCCCGGATGACCCGATTGTGAAGTGTGAAGCATTTTAAGAATGCTACGACGACAAGCTTTTGTGAAACTAGGAACTAGGTTTAGGGGCAGATTGGTCATGAGTAATACGGGCGATTAATTTCTGAATTATTGTAGAATAAAAATAGCTTATGACCAAATAGTTAGAAGAGAGAAAAAACTTGAAAGCTTGACATATTGGAACTTGATATTAAAAGGCTTTGACAAACTATGTATAGGAGTTTATAAATTAAACATAACAGAGTCACTCAATAATTATTAACTCGTTATAAATTAATAAAGTATTTCATCATTATGAAAAAATTATCTTTGTCGGCTGTCGCGTTGGGAGCTTTATCACTCTTTAGTATAGCTAATGCGGCTGGTGGTTACACGGCCTGGTACCAAAGCCAATTTGGAGGAGGCTCTAACTACAATCAACCCATTAATAATGGTTACGTAGGCAGTAGCGGCTACACCAATAACTATAATTACAATTCAAATTACAATCAGAATTATGCTCAAAATCCAAGCAGTGTCGGTATTGGAGGGTATAACACTTTTTCAGGTAACAATGGATATGGAAACAGCACAGGTGGTGGTTTGACCGCTTACTACGCCGCGAATGGGACTTACTCAAACAACAATTATAACTCTTACAATAACAGTTATAACAACAATGGCGGCTATAATAATACTTATGGCAATACAGGGGGAGGTTACACTGAATATTTTGGCAGAAATCTTCAAGCTAATACCTTTGCTACCCAATGTAATCCAGCGCCTCGCCCAAACCCAAGTACTTGCCAAGGCGGGCGATTTGAACCGATTACTAATACTTATGGATGTACGATAGATTGGCAGTGCCAAGGCGGAAGTTTTTGTCCTGTGGTTAATCGTCCACCAGACAGTCAATGTAACGGCGTTTGGGAAGCTCAATACAATGCGGGTACGCAATGTTTAACTCACTTTTTCTGTGATAGAACACAAGACGATTCGGCTTATTGCCCAGCGATTTACGATCCTGTCTGTGGAAGCTTAGGCGGAGATCGTTTAGTCACCTACTCAAGCCGATGTCACCTTGGTTTAGCGGGAGCTCGATTTCTTTATGAAGGCCAATGTAGCGAAACGCCAAATCCAGGAGGACGGCCTGTAATTACTGGTTTTGATGGGCCTTCAAGCCTTAATGTTAATCAAACCGGAACTTGGACGGTTCAAGCTCGAGGCGGGTATAATAGTCAATTAAGCTACTCAATTGATTGGGGCGAAAATTTATATGGTGTGCGACAAATGTCTCAAATTAGACCTTCGCAAACAACGACTTTCACACATCAATATTCGCAAGCTGGAACGTATACTGTTCGTGTAACGGTAAGCGACCAAAATGGTCAACAAGCGGTTTCTACTAAAACGGTTCGAGTTCAAAACGGTAATTATGGCGCGCCCACGATTTCATCTTTCACAGGACCAAGTACTTTAGAAGTTGGGGAAACCGGAAACTTTAAGGTCGTAGCTACAGATCCAACCGATCGCCCAGTAGAATTCAGTATCAATTGGGGCGATCTAGTTTACGCCCAAAATAATGATGTAAACGATTATCGCGGTTGGGGATCAAGCCGAAGCTTTCAACATGTGTACAATTTACCGGGGACTTATCAGGTTCGGGTAACGGCTACGAGTGTTGGGGGCAGCACGACAAAAGTGCTTACCGTTAAAGTAACCGAACGCCGATATAATAATGCGGTGCCAGTTGTACATGGTATCAGTGGCCCAACAACACTAACCACCGGCCAAACCGGAACCTGGAGAGTTCAAGCTTCAGATCCAAACAATCAAGACTTGATGTATCAAATTGATTACGGGGATCGAAATTATGCTTCTCAATCTCGATCAATGATGGCGCCTGAAAGCGGTTTTGTACAAAACTCAACTTTTACACACCAATACAACCAAGCGGGAACTTACACGGTTTCTATTACCGTTAAAAACCGAGCAGGAAAAACGGCTAGAACTACTACTACGGTGCGTGTGAGTGACGGGTATGTCTACCGTCCTTACGAAATTCCAACTCCAATGTACAACTACTAGTTTGTGATTGAGATTCTAAACCATAAAGCCTTATCAAATTGATAGGGCTTTTTTTAAGAGAGTATTGGGAATATTCCATTCGTTTCACCCTGCTTTTATCGTGACGGCGTCGCCTAAAAAACAAATGCCTGCGGCGCTTGTTTTTATAGGCTTCCTTGTATCGAACCCGGGTTCAATTCCCACCACAGCACTTCGTGCTAAATAAAAAATTTCTCAAACCCTTAGGGGCTTAAGAAATTTTTTATGGGGCTACTTATGGGAAATTGTTACGGAATAGAATTTAATTTGTATGAAAATGTTTTAAAAGAGTTATTGTTAGATAAGTAAAAAACACAATAACATATGACAGAAGATCAACTAATTTTGAAAGTTACAGAGCACCTTAAGAAGGTTATTTTTGAAAAACATTTGAGTTCTTCAGCTGGTAAAAACACGAAACTAAAATCTTACAATGTTAACCCGATTGTTGTTAAATATTTAGCAAAGATATTACAAAATGACTTTAGCCCTTTAGGGGTCGCAAAGGCTCTATTATTATCCAAGAGTTCTAGGAACATCGATTAATACTTCTTTTGGAACACAAAGCCAAAATATGATTGTGGCTTTAGGCTTAGCAAGTGGATCTTTGATAAAAGGGATGGATGTTGAATTTATTGATAAAATAGATGGAAGAAAGAAATGGTGTCAGTTAAAAGCTGGACCTAATACTATAAATTCAGAAGATGTAGCACCATTGATTCAAAAGTTTAATGCAGTCGCAAATTTAGCACGAACTAATGTTATTGATCTAAATAACTCTGACTTGGTTCTTGGTGTTTTATATGCAGAGGAAGTACAGTTAAGTCAGCACTATAAAATAATTAATGAAACTTATCCAGTTCTAGTCGGTCAAGATTTGTGGCATCGGTTAACTGGGTTTGAGCTATTTTATCCGAAGTTAATAGTGAGTCTTAATCAAATGATATTTGATTTAGAAACTGAAACTCTATTGTTAGACGGAGCAACAAAACTCGCTAAAGAAATTGAAGAGTCGGGTTTGTTAAGTTAACATTAAGAGTAACCCTTGCATTATGCAATGGTTATAATTAGATTGATTTCGCTTAATTAATTATTATGAAAGTGAAAACCCAAGGCGACGCTGTTTTTATGACTGTTAATGACGTATGTAAGGCTCTAAATATTAGTGCTGACAGTGTCAGGCGGTGGGAAAAACAGGGTTTGATAAAAGGTAAGCGTAACGAAAATAACTACCGTATTTTTGATACTGAGGAAGTTTCTAGAATTCAATCAAAGTTGAGCGGAATTAGTTGTAATGAAAATAATTATAAGATTCTAAAAAACAATAAGTCGCATGATATACAAGTAATAGACCTTTTTTCTGGGGCTGGCGGGACTGCTCTTGGATTTAAAAACGCAGGTCTTAAGCATAAATTGTTAGTAGAAATTGATAAGGATGCATCCCAAACACTTAAAAATAACTTTAAAAGTGTTGATGTGTTGAATGAAGATGTCTCAAAGCTATGTTTCAAAAAATATAAGAATAAAGTTGATGTAGTTGAGGCTGGATTCCCCTGCCAAGCTTTTTCCTTCGCGGGTAAAAAATTAGGATTTGACGATACACGCGGTACTTTATTTTTTGAGTTCGCGCGTTGTGTAAAAGAGGTTTCGCCGAAGGTAGCTATTGGTGAAAATGTTAAAGGATTAATTAGCCACGATGGGGGAAAGACATTAGACACCATGTTATCTGTACTTGATGAAATTGGATATAAAGTTTCGTTTAAATTAATGAAATCACAGTATTTAGATGTCCCGCAAAAACGTGAGCGTCTTATAATTATGGCAATTAGAAAAGACCTAGACCTTAAAATGTTATATCCTAAGGAGAAAAATTACACAGTGTCTTTAAAAGAAGCTTTAGAAAATGTGCCAAAGTCTGAAGGGCAGGCTTACAATGAAAAGAAGCATAAAATCTTAAAGCTAGTACCACCTGGTGGATACTGGAAGGATTTACCAATTGATATTCAGAAAGAATATATGGGGAAAAGTTTTTATTTAGGTGGAGGGAAAACTGGTATGGCTAGGAGACTTAGCTGGAATGAACCAAGTTTAACGATTCTTTGTAGCCCTGCACAAAAACAAACTGAGCGTTGTCATCCAGAAGAGACTCGCCCTCTAACTATTAGAGAATCTGCTAGAATACAAACTTTTCCTGATGATTGGGCGTTTCATGGTTCTGTGAATTCTCAGTACAAACAAGTTGGAAATGCTGTGCCTGTGAATTTAGGATTTCATATTGGTGAGGCCTTGATTCATATAATCAATAAACAAACAGATGATTTTAAATTTGAGACGGTTGAACCAATTGAATTTTAACCTTTACTTAGAAAGGGGGCTCGGGGCAGCCTCGAGCGCCACGCACTGTACACAGCCTACAAACGATGACTGCCATCACAGGCGCTGAGATTCAGGCTTACTGGATTATTTTGATCTAACCAGTATTTATGGATACATGAAAGGAAAAATAAGCCGTAACCTAAATAGAATAAAAAAAACTTTGATAACCTGGGCGGAATATCTCTACAAAAAAGGTGTAATAGCCCAAAAGAGTATAGACTTTACTGTTAAATCAAGTCTTTATATTTACACGACTCTTTGGGCATTAATTATTGCGTGGCTTTTCTATAGTGGTCGGATTTCTAAGGATGAGCTATTGCCAAACATAAAACAGGTATTGTTAGATTCTGAATACTTGCTCCCTTTTTCTACCTTGGCTGTGTTGCTCTTAGTCTTGCCACTTGGAATATCATTTTTTCCTAACTTCATTAACACTAAGAGTGGTCGTGTATTTCTTTTCTTATGTATACTCATTTTATTTTTGAGCATTTTTGGAAAAGTTGTCGTGACTCTTGTTTAATTAGAGGAGCGCGTGGTGGGAAACTCTTTATCAAACAAAGTTTGAACAGAGGCAATTTCTAACCAATCGCTTGTGGCTCTTGGAGAAATTTGCGAACCCATGGGTTCGATGTGATTTCACGGACGTGAAATCAAAAAAAAAGTCTGGCACCCCCTTCGGGAGTAACAGACTTTCTTTGGAGCGCGTGGTGGGAATCGAACCCACGTCATCGGCTTGGAAGGCCGGGATAATAGCCATTATACGACACGCGCTCATTCGCTTTGTTTTCCAAAGCTCGATGATCTTAAAAAAATTGCTTGGGGGGTCAAATCAATTTTGCTAGTCTAGGGGCATGTTTGCTAATGGAAAAATTGTCGCCTATCCCACCGATACCAGTTATGGGCTTGGTGTTAGGGCTGACGATGAAGAAATGCTCGACCGACTTTACGAAATTAAAAAAAGGCCCGTCACCAAGTTTACCAGCTTAATGGTAAAAGATTGGCAGATGTTAAACGAGTATGCGGAAGTACCAGAAATTTTGACCGAAAAATTTTTTACAGCCTCCCCTCGAACCGTTATCTTAAAACCGAAAGAGAGTTTACCTAAATCACCTTTCTGGCCAGACCATGCGGTTGGTTTTAGAATCGCAACCAGGCCAGCAGTAGCAAGCGCCATTAATTACCCTGTAACGGCTACCTCAGCCAATTTATCAGGTCAAAGTAATATCTACGATCCTTCCAAGATAGTGGGGGAGTGGGGGAGTGAGATTCTGATTTTTTCAGAATCACCTGTGTTAGATGATTCTATTTCTCCGTCTGAAATCTGGGATTACACAGTGCCAAATAAGCCTAAAAGAATTCGATAGATTTAGAGAATCCCAGTGATTAATCCCCATAGGCCTTGGCCTGAAACGGTTAAGGCAGCCACGATAATGCCGCTCATAATCGTTCCTAAACTAATAAGTAAAAAGGCGGTTCTGGCTGGGATTCCAAATAAATAAGCCACTAAACTGCCTGTAAACGCGCCGCTACCAGGTAAGGGGATGGCGACTAGGACTACGAGGAAGAACTCGCCCCAGAGGAGCATTTTTTCGGAATGTTTGGTGCGTGTCTTTTCTAGAACAGCCTCTTTAAGGGTGTTTAAAACCGGCACGTATTCTAAAGCTTTAAAAAGAAGCGGCAGGGTGAGTAAACAAAAGATCACAATGGTGATGCCCCCTAAGATTCCAATCAATGTCGCCGTAATTATACCCAAATCGTAATGCAAGTATCCGATAGGAATGGCGCCACGCAGTTCTACCACTGGTGTGATAGACCAAAGATAAGTGTAAAAATATTCCATTAAGTGGCGTAAAATGTGGATAAAATGTGAAGAACAATAAAATTATTCTTAACGAACAAAAAAATAAAACAGGATTCCAATTAGATCAATCATAAACTATGAAAAAACGTTGTATAAACAAATTTATTGTTCTATATTTAGCTCAATATACAGCTGCTTGAGTCTATCACTGGCTTAGTCTCAAAAAAAGTTATCCACGAGGTGTGCACAAGTTTTGCACATCATACCAAATATTGTTCACGATTAATGCAACACCAAACACTTAAACATGATTCTGTACTTCAAAATGAAGTGCTTGAGTCCCTCTTACATTCAGAGGCGGCTTCAGTTTTTGATGGAACTTTAGGTTTAGGCGGTCACGCGGACTTAATTTTAAAGTCTTTTCCTAATATAAAATTGTACGTCGGTACCGATTTGGACGGCCAACATTTAAACGCGGCGCGCGAGTTTTTAGCGCCTTACAAAGAACGTTTTGTGGGGGTTGAAGCTAATTTCTCAGAAATTGATGCCGTTAATAAAGCGCACCCTTTGCCGCGTCCAACGTGCATCTTGCTTGATTTAGGAGTTTGTTCGAATCATTTAGATGATGAAACCAAAGGTTTCTCTCATCAAGCGGATGGCCCGCTTCATATGGCCTTTAGTACGAATCAGGAACACAATTGTGAAAAAATATTAAACGAAGAATCGGTTGGGGGGTTAACAAAAATTATGCGTGATTTTGGTGAAGAGCCATCTGCCCACCGCATAGCGCTAAAAATTGTGGCGGCCCGTGAAGAAAAACCGCTGACCAGAACCAGTGAATTAAAAGAAATTATAGAAAAATCGGTGCACCCGCGTGACCGGAAAAAAGCCCTTACGCGTGTTTTTCAAGCCTTTAGAATGGCGACAAACCAAGAGTTACACCATTTGTCACTCGCTTTAGACAAAAGCTTTGATTTGATGGAATCAGGGGATCGAATTGGCGTGATGAGTTATCACTCGCTTGAAGATAGAGTGGTGAAACAGCAATTTCAACACCGTAGTAGACCTAAAACAGAGGCGACCAAATTTTCACTTCATGAAACCGTAGAACCAGCTGAAATAAGTCTGATTACTAAAAAACCTATAAGCGCGAGCCAGGCTGAAATTGAACGCAATCCTCGTTCAAGATCGGTTAAATTTCGTATCGCTGAAAAAATATAAAAATATGAACGTAACTTTTTTTGATCCAGCTCACTCCCACGCTCCTGAACTTACAGGTTTGAAAATAACCCTGCACTGGCAGTATTTTAAAGTAGGGATTATTGTTTCAAGTGTGATGTTAGCGGTAACTTATTTAGTAATGCTCAATGGTTTAGCGACCCAAGGGTTTGATATGGAAATCTTGAAAGGACAACAGTTAGCCTTGTATAAAGAAATTGAAGCGATTGATATTAGTTTGGCAATTCCAAACAGTTTATACGCTTTAGAAAGCAACGAATTAATTCAAAATTTACCAGAAGCCGACACGAAGAGTTTTGTCGAAGTAAATGAATCTGAGTTTGCGTTTGTTTACTAGCATAGCCTAAAAATACAGGGGCTTGACGAGATATGTTTTTGTTATTCTTATATTTGATTTTTAGATAAAAGAATGGTAAAATGGTCTGATGTCAAATTACTTGAATCGGAGAAATTCTATCTTTAAGCGCCTAACGCTGGCTTCAGCTTTCGCGGTTATTTCGATCGCCAGTATAGTCCCGTATGGGGAAGTTAAGGCTTTTGAAATTAGAAACGCGGATACGCTGAGCGTAATGAAGAGTAAGCCTTTTGCTGAGTCGGCTAATTTTCGGGTTAGTGCAGATATGTTGATTCAACCAAAACTGACAATTCGATCGGCCGATTTAGTAGTGCCAGCTCAACCCCCAACACCAGTTGATCCTGTAACGCCACCGGTTGTTGAAAATGGAAACAATAATGGAGGCGGTAATGGCGGACAACAGTTTGATAACAGTACGTCTTATTCTTCAAATTGGTATTTACAACGTAAGTATGACGAGCTCGTGCGAGACAGAGATGAAGCGGATGAACCATTCCTTGCTTCGGCTCCAGAAGATCCAAGAGATAGATTTGATTACTTTCCTCCGAATCCTGACACAGTGGAACTCGTGAATACTGAATCAGAAGAGGATTTAATAATCGATAATTCTGCGGATGCTGAAGGAGATTCTTCAACCGTTGAGGATCCAATTTTACCCGAAGATGTAAAAGATGAGGACCCTGGTATTTCAAAAAACGAAACCCCTTACATCTCAGAAAATTTAACCGCTGAAGACATTTTATTGGGCGCGGCCCCGAAACCACAAGGTCAGTTAGTACTGGATTTTGGTTCTCAGTTTAACTCCCCATATAAAGGTGAAATTGATTATTCCGACTTAAGTACCTGGGCGGTGAGTCCTTCTAAATATGAAAGATTATACGGTGCCGCTCCAAGCCTAATTAAAGATCGGTCAGAAATCGTAAACGCCACTCAATTAGATTATGTGGATTGCCCAACCTGTGAGGACAGAACTTGCGAGATATCTATCTGGTGGTGGTTGCTCATTCTTCTACTGCTGCTAATTAATGCGATCATACAACTTATCATTCTGCACTATATGCTCACACACTTCAAAAAACACCACTTCAAAGACTTTGTAAAAAACATGAAAAAATTCCTCAAATCAATCGGCCTAATGTCAGTGCTCCTTCTCAGCTCAACGGCTGTAACACAAGCACAAAGTACTACCACGCCTCAAATTCTTATTTATGAAGGGGAGTTACTAGATGATTTAGGCGCTCCTGCGGCAGGAGACTATACTTTCCGATTTAGCTTTTGGGATAATGGTGACTACGAAGCCACGGATGTAGTTGGTGGAACCATTAATGCGGCCGCACCCGACTATTTAGGCTGGATGGAAGCGCAAAGTACAACGACGCTTGATGATGGTTCATTTTCACTACTTTTAAGTGAGGTAACACCATTTATTGCGGGCATGTTTGACCGAGACAATTTGTTCCTTCAAGTAGAGGTTAAGAATTCAGTCGACCCAGACACCGCTTATGAATTTGTGGATATTAATTTAGCCAGCGATACCGATGACAGAAAAGTCATTGCTTCGGTTCCATTCGCGTTTAATGCTAATAAATTGGACTACCGAGACCTTGGTTTTGGCAGCGGTAATATTCCGTACTTAGATTTTACCGGTCGCTTACCAGATTCAGTTTTGCCAGATTTAAATGTTCAAGATGAAGACTTGGATTTTACTGATGTAACTTTGGCTGATTTCACAAACGATTTGGTGTTAACCAATAACCGAATATTTGTGGGGAATGCTTCTAATATTGCTACAGAAGTAACACTTTCTGGTGATGCAACCATTAGTAACACGGGTGTTTTTACGCTTGCCAATAACAGCGTTGGGGAAGATGAACTCGATTTTGGGAACGTAACCTTAGCCGATTTCACTAACGACGTTGGGTTCTTAACCACCGTTGATATTAGTGATAACACGAATCTTACGGCGGGGGTTGGGGCGACTTTAACGGGTGATCAAATCTCGATTAATTTAGGCGACACGATTGAAGGTTCAGAAATTACCGACGGCACGATTACTGCCGCTGATTTAAACCTAACCGATATTACGGTGAGTGACTTTACCAACGACGCCGGTTACCTCAGCACGGTTGATGTGAGCGACAACACAAATTTAGTAGCGGGCACGGGGATTGTTTTAACCGATGATACCCTTTCATCAACTTTAGGAACGACGATTAATTCAACAGAAATTGAAAACGGAACGGTAAAAGCCGAAGACCTTGATTTAACCGATGTTACCGTCAGTGATTTTACCAACGATGCGGGCTATTTAACCACTGAAGTGGATGGCAGCGTTACAAATGAGATTCAAGACTTAAGCCGAACAGGCAACACGCTTTCATTAAGCAGTGATGCTACCACAGTCGATCTTTCAGACTATTTAGATAATACAGATACCTTAGCCGATATTTCATGTGCTAGCGGTGAGATTATTAAATGGAACGGAACGGCCTGGGTTTGTGCACCTGATGCGGGTGGTACAGCCTATACAGCCTCAGACGGAATTACCCTCACCGGGTCTAATTTTACCAATGATTTTAGTACCAGTATTGAAACGGGGGAAATTACCGACGGCACGATTACTGCGGCAGATTTAAATTTAACTGATATTACGGTGTCTGACTTTACCAATGACGCGGGGTACGTAACGACCGATGATGATACGTTGCGTGATTTAAGTTGTGCTAATGGTGAAGTCGCTCAATGGAATGGAACGGCCTGGGTTTGTGCGCCTTCAGGCGCAGGGGGATTCTTTAATGTCAGTCACGTTTTAAGCCCTCGCTACCCAAGCTCAATTTTTGAAGCCGATGGCACGAATAACACTGGTTCGATGTTTGAAGAAGAAGAAACATTAGCCAGTGGAATTGTCGGCACTATTTTACGATGGTTCTCTGGGCAAGCGGTTTTACAGGACTATGGCATCGTGGTTCAATTTACCGTACCAGAAGGTTTTGATAGCTTTCAAACGCCAGCGCTTAACTTAGATTATTTAACGGAAGGAACGGTAGCCGATGCTAAAGTTGATTTAACGGTTGAACGAAATAATGACGGTGATGACGAAATTTCAGGAGCGGGTATTGGTCTTAATTCAAATACTTGGTCAAACGGCACTTTTACATTCGACGGAACCACCACTTGGACCGCTGGTGATACGATAAAAATTAAAATTAAAATGTTCTCAAAAGACGCTCAATCGGCTAAAGTTGGAAATATTAAAATAAATTACGTTTCTCAGTAGCACCATAGGTATTTACTTTTCTATTTAAACCCCAGCGAAACTCGTTTGGGGTTTTTTACTTAAATATAATATAGGTGTTTGGCAAGTTATTATAGTTGTGGTGTTTATCTAGATAAGCTAAAATCTTTTGATACCTATGTATATATTTATTAAGCGAAATTGCGTTTTGATGCTGATGGCCCTGGCCTTCAGCACCTTCTGCAGCCCCTCTGCAGAGGCCGCTTTGGTATTTAGTACTGAAAAAGACGGAGTGGAGAGCCCGGTGTTTTACTTGAACAAAGGCGATTCATCAGATGACTTTGTCGATTTAAACTTCGGCAGTTCTTCTGGGGCTCAATTGCGCTACAACGTGGTTGAAGACGGTTTTGTGTTAAACCGAAATTTAGATTTAAGTTTACTGGAGCTGCAAAATTTCAAAATTGAACTGCTTGCAAGTGCGCCAATTTGTGATGCTGGCTCAATTGGGCGAATGTATTTTAATACCACCCTTAACCGAACCTTTGTTTGCGACGGAGCGGTCTTTGAATATTTAGATAATGAAAATATCACCGGGGCGCAAATTACGGATGGAACGGTTGATACAGCGGACATTGCTGATGACGCAATTACTTCAGCAAAAATTTTAGACGCGACCCTAACGGCGGCAGATTTAGCGGATGATTCTGTTAGTGACTCAGAAATTGATTTTACCAATGTAACTTTAAATGACTTCACCAATGATGCGGGGTTTATTACCATTGATTCAGATACACTTGATGCTTTAAGTTGTGCATCAGGGGAAGTTGCAAAATGGAACGGATCCGCGTGGGTTTGTGCACCAGATGCTGGTGGAACCAGCTATTCGGCAGGGGCAGGGTTAACGTTAACCGGCACAACATTCAGTAATGATTTGGGCACGGCAATTGAAAGTAGTGAAATTACCAACAGTACCATTCTTGCGGAGGATATTGCGACCAACGCAATTATTAGTTCTAAAATTCAAGATAATGCGGTTACGACGAGCAAAATAAATAATAGCGCTGTTACCTCTGTGAAAATTGCGAATGGGACTATTGTGGCTGATGATTTAGCCTTTGGCTCAGTTGGATCTTCGGCCATTGTGGACGGTTCGGTGGGGAGCAATGAGCTGGCCGCTGGGTCGGTGACCAATGCTAAAATGGCTAACGGTTCGGTAACGGGAGGGACGGGGGGAATTATTCAAGATTCCTCAATTACGGCAGATGATTTGGCGTTTGGATCGGTAGATTCGGCTGAGATTGTGGATGGTTCGGTTGGCACCAATGAATTGGCAAACAATGCCGTGACGACCGTTAAAATTAATGATGGAAACGTGACGGCTAATAAGTTAGCGAGTAATGCCGTTACCTCAGCAAAAATTGCTTTTGGAGCCGTGAATGCAAATGCAATTGATACCAATGCTGTTGGAGATTCCGAAATAAATTACACTCAAGTAACTTTAAATGACTTCACCAATGATGCGGGATTTATTACTACAGACACGAATACGACTTATACAGCGGGAACGGGTTTAACTTTAACAGGTACTACTTTTAGTAACAATTTAGGCACGGATATCGCTACCGGAGAAATTCAAGATAATGCCGTAACGAGTGCAAAAATTTTAGATTCAACGATTGTCACCGGTGATATTGCCAATGGAACGATCACTTTTGCCGATCTAAACAACACCGATATTACTCTAGCTGATTTTACGAATGATTTAGCCCTAACTTCGGCGAATATTTTTGTGGGTAACGCCTCTAACTTAGCCACAGCCGTAACGGCTTCTGGCGATTTAAGTCTTTCTAATACCGGTGCATTTACGATTCAAGATAATTCGGTTGATGGAACGGATATTGCCTTAGGGGGCGACACAACAGGGGACTTAATGTTTTATAACGGAACTGATTGGGCGCGTTTAGCTCTTGGCACCGCAAACCAAGTCTTACAAGTGAACCCAGGGGCTACGGCTCCAGTTTGGAATAATAGCACCGCTACTAAATACCAATTTATTGATATTTTTGGTTGTATTCGTGGGTCGGCTACCGCAGGGACTGTGGCGGGAGGAAACGCGCCAGTGATTCGGTTTGACGGCAATAATAACAGTCAAATGAGATGTTCATTGCCAGTACCATCAGATTGGCAAGTGGGGACGGATATCAATGTGGACGTCTACTATTCACCATCAGATAACACCGCTGGGAATGTTCAATTTGAACTTTTGCATGCGGCTTTTGGGATTGGCGAAACGGTTACATCGGGTTCGTTTGCTGATACCGTAACAGGGGCCGCAAGCATTGCGGCTTCAACCGAGCTTGATATTTACGAACTCAGTGAAGATATTCCAGCGGCTAGTTTAGCTTTGGATGACATGATTAATCTGAATTTAGCGAGAACCCCTGGAGTTGCTGCTGACACTTATGCCGGCGATATCAATATTCACCAACTTAGAATTTCTTATACGGGTAAAGAACTTCAATAATGTTTAAAATAATCTTCAGCTTTATACTACTTACATTAGTTTTTTCGGGGGAAACTTATGCGGACGATTTCGTGCCAGAAGGAGAGGAAGACGTAACTTTTAGTGCGAATGTATTAACGCTTGATGGAGATGATACAGGCGGTGATATAAATTTGCAGTTTGGAAATACCTTAGGGGAAAGTTTACAGTGGGACAGTGCGAATGCTCGATTTTCATTATCAGATTCTTTAGATTTACAAAGCCGTGAACTGATTAATATTCGGGTTGAAAACTTAGCCAGCGCCCCTACTTGTGATGCTGGGAAATTAGGTCAATTGTACTATAATACCACTGATAAATTGACTTATTCTTGTGATGGAATGGGGGTGTGGAATCCGCTTGAAAATGCGCTTAATAACACGATTGAGTTTCCGGTGGTTCAAGCACGCAGAACCACTTCTTTTACTTTAACAACCACTTACACCGACGTTGCTTTGGATGTGACAGATTTAGAAAATGATGCAACGACGCTCGATCATGATGACGTATTGCGAGATCGAATTGATATTGGTGCTGATGCGATGTACCAAATTATTTATGGCTACACCGCTGGAGGAACGGCCACCGGTACACATGAAGCGCGGGCTCGGGTGCGGGTTAATGATACGACGGTTTTAACCGGGTCAGAATCTGTGAATCGAAATTACCAAGGAGAGTTTTCAACCACTTCGGCTTCTTTTTTAGCCTATTTAACCGCCGGAGATTTTATTAGTTTGCAGTTGTTTCGAAATAACGTGGTAGATGCAACCCAAGACGAAATCTTTTTCTCCATCGTAAAACTTGAAGGAATAAAAGGCGATAAAGGAGATCCTGGAGACCCTGGCGGCTCTGGTGATAACACCGATAGTAATACTTTTACCCTAGATAATGATAATACTGGTGGAGACGTTCGTTTAGTTTTTGGGGCGACTTTGTCAGAATCTCTCACTTGGGACAGTGCAAACAGTGAATTTGATTTAAGTGACGACTTGAATGTGAGTGGCGATTTGTTGCAAGCAGGGAATACTTTTACTTTAGATGCCGATAATACGGCGGCTGGAGCGAACGTATCAATCGTGGCCGAACAAGGAACCGATAACAACGGCGAAATTCGTTATAACGCTACTGACAATGTTTGGGAGGTAAGTAATGATGGGGGTGCTTTTATTGCGCTTGAGCCGGGTACGGCGAGTGACCAAATATTTTACGCCTATGATGCAGCGGGGAATACCGCGATTGGTTTAACTCCAGTTGATATCCCATTTGATACCGAAATTAGGGAAGATGCACAGTTTATGCATGCAGCAGATAGCGCAGAGGTAACTATCAACACCGCTGGTAATTACTCGGTAGATTATAATTGTACGGCTGAAGTTACGACAGATGACAGAAGCCTGATTACTCACTATATGATGATTAATACCGGTAGTGGTTTTACCGAAACTCCAGGCACAAGAACGGTGAGTTACCACCGAACCGTCGGAGATGGGCGTGATAATGCAAACATTAGTCATTATCAAAATTTTTCAGCGGGAGATATGCTTAAATTTCAAGCGTTTGGGGATTCAAACGGAAATTTACAAACCGTGCCTGATAGCTGTAGGTTGAAAATTATTCGACTTGATAACGGCGGAGGTTTAATTGGTCCACAAGGTCCACAAGGCCCAGCGGGGGCTGATGGCGTTAGTGGTGGCGGTTGGAGTGAAGATGGCGTAACCACATCAAGTACTCTTAACGCCCAAATTGATGGTGATTTGCAGGTAAACGGTAATATTAACAGTGATTGTGGAGCCAGTGCCGCGTTTTGGGCGGAACGAGGGGGGGTGGCTTCAAATCAGTCCTGGTCAATGGGGAACGGACAAACCCCTTGGGGAAGTGTGATGGGTTGTAGCGGGACGGTGCAACGTTTTGCGGCTACTTGTACAGGATCGGTCGGAACCTCTCTCGGTGCTGAAATTCGGGTTAACGATGTTTCAAGTGCTTGTGATTTAAGTATTCCCGCTACCATTGGTGGCGTAGCAAATACATCTTGTAATGTGGCTTTTGGGGCCAATGATGTAGTAGGAGTTTACGCTCAAACTGAAAGTGGAAGCTGGACAGAGTGTATGGGAACTTTTTGGGTTAAATACGATTAACCAAAAATTCTAATTTTGAGGCTAGCTTTTTTATAAAATCAGGCATATAATGCGTTGATCTTTTTAATAAATGAGAACAGCGTTACTTGCGTTGAAAAAATTGAGTCGGATTTCGGCTTTCTTTGCCTTACTAGGGGTAAACCTTATTTACTGTTTAGTCGTTTTTGCCGATGATTTTGTGCCAGAAAGCGAAGATGATGTAACCTTTAGTGCTAATGTTTTAACTCTAGACGGTGACAATACGGGGGGGGATATTGAATTAAAATTTGGGCAAGCCTTATCAGAAAGCTTGCAGTGGGATAGCAGCAATGCTCGTTTTAGCTTGAGTGACAATTTGAATTTGGGGGGAAATCAACTTTATAATACGCGTCTGGAAAATGCGGTTTCACCGGCGGTGGCTTGTGATGGCACTCAAGTCGGGCGGATGTACTTTAATACGACAGATTTAAATTCTTATGTGTGTAATGGAACGCAGTACAACCCCCTCGAAAATACACTGGGAAGCACGGTAGAATTTCCCGCAGTACAGGCGCGAAGAACCACTGCCTACACGCTTACAACCACTTTCACCGATATAACTTTAGATACGACGGACGTTGAAAATAGCCCGACGATTATTGATCATGATAATACGGTGCGTGATAGAATTTTGATTAACGAAACCGGTTTGTATCAAGTCATTTATAGTTTCACGCCTGGGGCAACGGCAACCGCCACTCATCAAGCTTTTGGGAGAGTGCGTTTAAATGACACAACCGTAATAAATGGTTCTGGTTCCCAGAATAAAAATTACCAAGGTGAGTTTTCAACCACTTCTTCTAGTTTTATTGTTTCTTTAAATAGTGGAGATTTTCTTTCACTTCAGCTTTCCAGAGATGCAGCGGCGGATAGTACACAAGGCGATGTTTTCTTTTCGATTTTAAAAATTGAAGGCGTGAAAGGGGACAAGGGCGATATCGGTTTGACCGGAGCGGCCGGAGCAAATGGAATAAATGGAACCAATGGGGCCGATGGAGATATTACTTGGGAAGGTCCTTGGGTGGCGCAAAATTATTTAGTGAACCAAGCGGTTGAATTTAATGGTTCGAGTTATGTTTGTATTTTAAATACCGTCAGTAATGAAGATCCAACGAATCCCACCTATTGGGAACTACTGGCCGCCAAAGGCGCCGATGCCCCCGGTGGAGCGGGTTCTGGGACAGACGCCGAAACCTTTATTCTCGATCAAGATGATACGGGCGGGGACGTTAGTTTGCAGTTTGGGGCGGCTTTGAATGAATTCCTCACCTGGGATAATACTAACGGACGTTTTAGCTTAAGTGATGATTTGCGTTTAGGTGGTAATTTAGAACATTCGGGTAACACCTTAACGTTAGATGCTGATAACGCTGGTGCTGGAGCCAATACCTCAATTGTGTCGGAACAGGGGACTGATTTGAACGGAGAAATTCGTTACAATGCCACCTCAAATCAATGGGAGTTAAGTAACAATAACGGAGCCTTTGGTAAAATGACGACGGTTTATGGCACCGAGTTCAATTTGTTTCAAAGTACGGCTGTTTCAACTCAAAACACAACGACTTTTCAAAACAAAATTAATGACACAACTACGGCTTTACCGGTTGGAATTTATAAAATAGATATTTCTTATAATTGGAATTACGATAGTGCTACCAGTGGTTTTTTAGGAAGATTTTTATTTGACGGGGTAAATTTAGCGGCGGCTTACAATAATGAAATGCATCGTCAAGAACCCAAAGATACCGCTGGAGCTTTTGGGGGAACCGGGACAGATCAAAAATATGGTTTTTCAACCACCTATTACGTAAATGTAACGACCCCAGGAACTAAAACAGTTCAACTTCAATGGGCTGCCGCTGCTGGTGGTATAAATTCAAGTATTTGGAACGCGAATGTTGAAATTATTCGAGTAGAATAAGGTTTTTTGGCTAGAAGCTATTGAAAATTAAGGTTAAATATGTAGTCTGACAGCGTGCGTTATACGGCTTTAAGTACAGGTTTTCTAATTTTTCTAAGCATAGCTTCTATAAGCTATGCAGATGATTTTGTACCTGAAGGCGAAACAGATGTGACATTTAGTGCCAATGTATTAACGCTTGATGGTGACGATACGGGCGGTGATATAGACCTTCAGTTTGGAAACACCCTGGGTGAAACCTTACAGTGGGATAGTGTAAATGCTCGATTTTCATTATCAGATTCGCTTGATTTGCAAAGCCAAGAGTTAATAAATATTCGAATTGAAAATTTAGTAAGTGCGCCCATTTGTGATGCTGGTAAGCTAGGACAAATTTATTACAACACCAGTGATAAGCTTACTTATTCATGTGATGGGGCTGGCATTTGGAACCCGTTTGAAAATGCGTTAAATGCCACGATTGAGTTCCCTGTAGTTCAAGCACGGCGCACAACATCTTTTACGCTCCCCACTACGTACGGGGATGTTGATTTAGATACGACAGATTTAGAAAATGATGTTTCGACGTTGGATCATGATGACACTCTGCGGGATCGTATCGATATTGGCGCTACCGCCATGTACCAAATAATTTATGGTTACACGGCTGGTGGGAGTGCTACTGGTACACATGAAGCTAGGGCACGAGTCAGGGTAAATGATACGTCCGTTTTGCCTGGATCTGAGTCCGTAAATAAAAATTACCAAGGTGAATTTTCAACTACTTCCGCTTCTTTTTTGGCGAACTTAAGTGCCGGGGATTTTATTTCGTTGCAATTGCAACGTGATGCGACTGTCGATGTAACCCAAGATGAGATTTATTTCTCAATTATTAAGCTTGAAGGTATAAAAGGTGACCCTGGGGTTCCAGGCGCAGATGGAGCCCCTGGAAGCGTTGGATTAGGAACCAATGAAAATGTCTTCACGCTGGACCAAGATGATTCTGGCGGTGACGTCACCCTTCAATTTGGTACTACTTTAGCCGAGTTCATACGTTGGGATGATACCAATAGTCGATTTTTATTGAGTGCTGATTTAGATTTAGCGTCGGCTCAACTAATCAATACTCGATTTGAAAATTTACCCAGCGCACCGAGTTGCGATGCGCTGTCGACGGGGAGAGTTTATTACGATACGGTTTTAAGTAAGCCTTTGGTATGTGATGGTACTGACTGGGTAGAATTAGGGAGCGGTGGAGGAAGTTCTACACCACAGCCGTTGGCGACGGCTCTTTACCGTGATAGCTCCTCAACTAACATTAATAGTGCCGCAACCGACAATATTGTCCCTTGGAATATTGAAGATTTCGAAGATTCAACATTTTTGCATGATACCGTCACCAATAATAGTCGTGTAGCAGTTACTAAAACGGCTAAATATCTGGTGTCGGGTTCTGTAAATATCGTTTCAACGGTGCAAAGGTATAACGGGATTCTTAAATTTCGGATTAACGGTACCACCACTTTACCTGTAACTTTCCAACCAGGGTATATACGAAGTGCCAGTGGGCAAAATGAAACTTCTTTAACGTTCTCAACTATTTTAGATTTAAATGCGGGAGATTATTTTGAAGTGCTGATTGATCGAGAAAGTGCGACAGGCGTTGCGACCATGATTCCCAATAGTTCTTCCTTGTCAGTTGTGCAATTGGTGGCATCTGGTTCAGCGGGATCTTCGACGCCTTTTGTTGAAAGTGTGTCTCCTCCAGTGATTGGAACCAACAGCACCTTTGATATCACGATTACTGGTACTGGTTTTATTCCTGATTCAACCGTTTCTATTCCCGGATTTCCTGGAACTATTAATACCACCACGGTTGTTTCCCCCACCCAAATTGACCTAAATATTACAACTGTAGCGGTCCAAAATAGTTACGACATTGTAATTGATAACAACGGGACTGATAATACAACTTGGCCCGGCAATGGCATTGATTCACTAGAAGTCCTTCAAATAGTTGGTACTGGAGCCGCTGGAACCTATACCGAAAGTTTTGAGACCAATTTTGGAAGTTGGGTGAGCTCGGGGCTAGCCGCAGCGTGGACCCGAAATAATGGAGGCACCGGTTCGGCCGGAACGGGACCGAATGGTGCTTCGGCTGGAGCCACCTACATTTACACTGAAACGAGTAACCCTAATTTTCCAAATGTTCAGTTCGGCATTCAAACAACGGATTTTGCGCATGCAGAGTCTATTAGTTTTGATTACCATATGGTTGGGGCCGATATAGGGGTACTTGAACTACAGACTTTTTACGATGGAGTTTGGACTACCCGCTTCACGCTTTCTGGCCAACAACAAGGCGCTCAGGGAGATGCGTATTTAAACCAATTTATTGATTTGAGTCCGTTCCCGGTGGAGGGGCTTAGATTTTTCTACACATCAGGGGCGAATTTTGCTGGAGACACGGCTTTAGATAATATTGTGATTATTAGTTCGTAAATACTTACTTTTATTTAAGCCATACTGAGTTTAAGTTAATACATTATTTGCAATTATTTAAAATTATTGTATTTATGTTAAAATGAGTCTATAACTGGAATAACTCGGTTTTTTGAGTTGAAATTAAAGCCAATATTTGTTACAATGCTCTGATCTATCTGTAACACAATTTAATGATCAATATGTTTAACCGGCTGTCACAACGACGTGCTAAGTCATTCCTAAGTGGTTTTCTAGCCATTACTTTAGGAGCGGCAATTCTGTCTCCCTCTGCAGAAGCACGACTCATCTTTACTACAGAGGATGATGGGGCAGAAGCCGACACTTATACACTCGATGTGGATGGGACGGTGAACCTAACCGATAATGTAGATCTAAGTTTGATCTTCGGGGCTAACCTTGGTGAAGCGTTAACGTATAACGATTCACTTGGTTACTTCATTTTAACAGGGTCATTAGACCTTGAAGCGAATCAGCTTCAAAATTTCCGAATTGGTTCAAATGCAGGGGCACCAGTCGCCTGTGATCTTTCCAATTTAGCCTACACTTATTACGATACAACGACCGCTTCGGTCATGATCTGTAATGAGATTACACCTGGAAGTGGTACTTTTGCCTTTAATTCTGTTGAAGATTTAGGGACTGGTTCAATTACCACTGCCGAAATCTTAAACGGAACGATTCTAACCGAAGATTTAGCCGATGATTCAGTAACTTCAGCAAAAATTGTTGATGGTACGATTACCGCTGATGATTTAGGAACCGATTCAGTAGATTCTGCCGAAATCGCGGCCAACGCGGTTGACACAGCAGAACTTGCCGATAGCGCCGTTACCTCTGGAAAAATTCTAGACGGCACAATTGCGACAGCTGATATTGCGAATAACGCGATTGATGGAACCAAATTAGGAATTGGTACCACCGCTGGAGACACCATTTACTTTGATGGAACCGATTGGTTACGTCTTGGAATTGGGACTTCTGGTCAAATTTTAACCACAAACGCTGGAGCGACAGCGCCTGAATGGGCTGCGGCAGCACCGGGTTCATTCTTTGGTCTTACTGACACAAACTTTACCGGTTTAGCAAATGCGGATGTAACCGTTTATGACGCGGTAAATAGTGAATGGATTAACGTAGCGATTAGTGGAGATGCCACAATTGATGAAACGGGTGATTTACAATTAGCCGCCGATTCAGTTACCGCTGCAGAAATTGCAACGGGAGCCGTAACAACGACAGAAATTTTAGACGCGACAATTCTAGCGGGTGATCTAGCTAGTGGCTCAGTAAATGGGGGAACAGGCGGAGTCATTACCGATGGTTCTATTACTGCGGCTGATTTAGGCACCGATTCTGTTGATACAGATGAAATTGCTGCAGACGCGGTAACGGCCTCTGAACTAGCAGATGATGCCGTCGATACCGCCGCTATTTTAGACGCGAATGTTACCGCCGCAAAACTAGCAAATGGCTCAGTGAATGGTGGAACAGGCGGTGTGATTACCGATGGATCTATTACTGCGGCTGATTTAGGCACTGATTCTGTTGATACAGATGAAATTGCTGTAGACGCAGTTACAGACTCAGAATTAGCCGATGACGCAGTTGATACTGCGGCCATTCAAGATGATGCTGTAACTTCTGCAAAAATTGCCGCTGATACTATCGTAGCGGCAGATATTGCAACAGGAGCCGTAACAACTGCTGAAATCTTAGATGCGACGATTTTGGCGGGTGATTTAGCCAATGGTTCGGTAAATGGTGGAGCTGGTGGTGTGATCACTGACGGCTCTATTACAGCGGCTGATTTAGGAACTGATTCAGTAGATTCTGATGAAATCGCGGCTAACGCCGTTGATACAGCAGAACTAGCTGATGACGCGGTTACTTCTGGGAAAATTCTAGACGGAACAATTGCGACAGCTGATATTGCGAACAACGCGATTGATGGAACCAAATTAGGGATTGGTACTACCGCAGGAGACACCATTTACTTTGATGGAACCGATTGGTTACGTCTTGGAATTGGAACGTCTGGACAAGTTTTAACAACTAATGCTGGAGCCACAGCGCCTGAATGGGCAGCGGCTGCTGCAGGTTCATTCTTTGGACTTTCTGACACTAACTTTACTGGTCTTGCGAATGCCGATGTAACGGTATACGACGCAGTGAACAGTGAATGGATTAATGTAGCGATTAGTGGTGATGCCACGATTGACGAAACAGGGGACTTACAATTAGCCGCTAATTCAGTAACGACGACTGAAATTGCTGCTGACACGATTGTTGCAGGAGACGTTGCGGATAATGCTATTACTTCTGCCGAGCTCGCCGATGACGCTGTTGATACAGCAGCCATTCAAGATGATGCCGTAACTTCAGCAAAAATTGCCGCTGATACAATTCTTGCAGGCGATATTGCAACTGGAGCGGTCACCACGGCTGAAATCTTAAATGGAACGGTTATTACCGAAGATATTAATTTAACGGGTTTCGAAATTGGATCCGCTCAAATTACCGACAACTCGCTTACCGCTGATGATCTAGCTCCAAATTCTGTAACGTCTTCAGAACTAGCGGATGATGCAGTAGATACTGCCGCTATTGCCGACAACGCCGTAACTTCAGCAAAAATTGCCGCAGACACTATTACTGCCGCAGATATTGCCGATGATGCGATTACTTCAGCCGAACTAGCGGATGACGCAGTCGACACTGCCGCTATTGCGGACAACGCCGTAACTTCAGCAAAAATTGCCGCAGACACTATTACTGCCGCAGATGTTGCCGATAATGCCATTACTTCAGATGAACTAGCGAATGATGCAGTAGACACTGCCGCCATTCAAGACGATGCTGTAACTTCCGCTAAAATTCTAGATGGAACGATTACTCGAGACGATGTGGCTGAAATTGAAACTTTCTACACAGTTGTTCCAGAATTCTCTAACTTTACGCTAACCGCTGATGGAACGAACAATAGTGGAACGATGGTTTCAGATCACGATGCAACTACTGACCGTAATTACTACGCTTGGACGACTCGTCGTACGGATGCTTTAAACGATTACGATCTAGTATTTCAATGGATGGTTCCAGAAAACTTTGTTGGTTTCTCTGACACAAATCCTGAAATTGAACTTGATTACAAAACCGATCTAACGACTGCCTCAGATAATCGATTAGACATCGTATCAATGCTTGATACCGCTGGAGCGGCTGTAACACTTACTGGTGGAACAGGCTTGGTGAGTGGAACAGCTGATACTTGGGTAGATGATGCAGACGTAACTTTCGCCGGTGGAACCTTTACTCCTGGGGAATACATCACACTTACGTTTCGATTCGCTTCAAAAGGAACGACTCGAACGGACGCTAATCCGGTTTACCTAGGACCAGTTAAATTCAATATCAAAGTTAAATAAACTGAGACTTTGAACTTAATTTAATGAAAAACCCAGAACGAGAGTTCTGGGTTTTTCTTTTGTTTTTTTTACAGATTTGGGGAGGTGATTCAAGGGGTCTAAGATTGCTCTGCTCGAGCTTTATCGGCGATACCAGCCGCTATTTCTTTGATTTTATCCGTTAATAGTTTGTTCTGTGGATTAAGCTGTAAGCTTTCATCCGCTTTGGCCCAAGCATCTTTAGCGGTTTGAATAGCGGCATCGTAATTTCCTTCTGCTCTCATGGAGAAAGTGGTGGTTAATAATTTCATGGCTTCGATAACTCGGTCGGCCGATTGAACAATGTTATTTTCTGGTAACATTTCTAACGTATAGGTGGAGAACATACTGGCTACGTCTACCAAAATTTGGGCGGTGGCTACAGACTCCATATCCATAAATTCAACGGCTTTGAGTAAGTGTAGTTCTGAAAGGTTAAGTAAGACTTGAGGTTTTAAGCCTTTACCTTGGCGAATCATAGAGAATAAAATTTCTGCGGCTTGGCCTCGACTTAACTCTTCGCCTGGATTGATGTTATTTTCTCCATCTACATTTAAGATTTTAAACTTAACCGCGAATTTAAAATAAGGCGCGTACCAAATGCCATCTTCTACGTCATTGATTTTTACGTCTGTAATAACCGGGTATTGCGAAGGATCCACATCAAAGGAAAGCATTAGCATTTTTAAGTACTCGGCTTTATTTACGTTTCTTCCAGGAGAAAAAAGACCGGTTGTATCATCGCCTTTTACAATGCCTTCTGAAGCAGAATAATTTACGTAAGGGGCAAACCAAATTCCATCTGGCACGTCGCTGAAACGATTCGTGGTGCTCTCTGGCATTTCTAATTCAGCCGCGGTTAATATTGTTTTAAGCGCTTCAGCTCGATTAATAGTTTTATCGCGCCCAAATGAACCGTCGTCATAGCCTTTAAAAACTTCAACCGCTTCTAAATAGGTAGTTGAGTCGTATACTTGGTCTCGAATAGTAATATCACTAAAGGCAAAACTTGTGATAGGGAGTGCGAGGCCAGCGATAAGTAAATGGGCTTTCATTTAAGTCACTTTTATAGAGTCATTTACTATCATTAATTTTAGTAGCCGGAACGCAAGTTTTTTTGAACACAATAATTGTTTATGACTTAAAATTGTATGCTTAAAGTTGTCTGTTTTAAGGCTTAGATATCACTTTAATATTTAAAAAAACAAAAAAAATAAATTTTGAATTTGTCAATCTAAAAAAACTTCTAAGACGCTAAGTGCGATTTAGAAGTTGTTCATTTTTGAATTTGTGTTTTGCGTAAATGAATCGTAATTCGGAACTTTTGTTCTTAAGAAAAGAAACGAATCAGGAGCGGTGGATTAATCAGGTCTTATTAATATAAGTGAATTAGAGCCGCTCCTAAGATTCTATAGGTTACCAGCCTACATAAACTCTCGCCTTGCTTGGGTACTATACCGAAGTACCTACGGGGTTCATATGCGCTATCAGGGTATTTACTTTCAAAGGTAAATTATTTATAGTGCGAACCAAGTGTTTAGACCTCTACAAAACGTTAGTGGTTGGAATCGAAAAGGCATTGCAATATGTAATGTCTTTTGATTGTGTTTGCCTTGCGGTAAACACGTTTTGAATCAGTTATTTTAGAATCAAATCAAGGACTAGCATTTTGTTCTCAACCGTTTTGTGAAGGGAATTTATAAAGTGGTTTTAAGGCTTTATAAACCTCGTCGCAGAGCGGAGAGAAAAGAAACGAGGCCCGAATGAACGGGATTTATGCAGAACTTGTGCCGTGCACCGACGAGTACGTTGGGTGAGGATATAAGTTCTGAATAAAGTGTCTCGGCTCTTTACTCTCCACTGTTTTATGTAGTAATTCGTCTTCTTTCTGTGGGAAAGAAGTGAATTGGTTACCGTTGTTGTAAAAGATCATTCCCTGTCTCCGTCTGTGTTCCTAACCTTTCTCTGTCTCTTTTGGTGAAGCACTGCTTGGTGTTTTTAAGTTGAAGCGAAGTGTTCAGAACATAGTAATCAGAACTATCTCTCTTGTCAAAACTTTTTTGCTTAAACTTCTTATAACCCTTTGTTTAAGGGGAAAAGTTGGGCTCTTTTTTTGTTCTTTTAAAATATTAACTTAATAACTGACCAACGGCGGTTAATCCTTGTGGATTGGTTAATACGCCTCTGATTAAACCGATACCGACACTCCGTGCGGTTTCTGCTAAACCCGCGGTTAGCATGGTAGCTTCATTAAAATCAACCCCATTCTCAACACACTGCATTTTCAATTCGAGTATCGCATCAATCGCTTGTTCTTGTGTTTCGACCGTTTCAAAACTGGGCATTAAGCGTTCCACCAGCACTTGAGCGCTCGGGGAAGGTGATTCGTGACTAGAGGGTATTTCTCCAAAAGACATTAAAGCATTATACCCGAAATTAGGTTTTATTTCTAGTTAAGTTGCGAGTTGCAAATAATAGTGGCTCAGAGATAATTGCGCGCGATGGCTGGACACAGTAAATGGAAACAGATCAAACATAAAAAAGGGGCCAACGATTTAAAGCGGGGCAAACTTTTAACTAAGCACGGTAAATTGCTGCAAGTCATTGGGCGCGATAATCCTAACCCAGAGACGAATGCGGCCTTAAGAAATGCCATCGTCAACGCTAAAACTGATGGCGTTCCGCGAGAAAACATTGAGAGAGTTTTAAAAAAGCTTTCTGGACAGGGGAGTAACGCAGCCGTTTTTACCGAAAATTTGTATGAAGGTTATGGACCAGCTGGAATTCCAATTATCGTCAGTAGCTTAACCGATAACTCGAATCGAGCCTTTACGAACATAAGAACGGCTTTTAACAAGCATGGTGGTAATTTGGGCAGCAGCGGTTCGGTGGCGTTTATGTTTGATCATGTCGGTGAAATTCAGTTTGCGCTTGGCGAACGAAACGAAGAGCAACTGTTTGAATTAATTGCCAACGCGGGAGCCGATGATTTTGAAGTGCACGAAAATACGGTCATGGTGAGCACGACTTTCGAATCTTTAGGCAAAGTTCGCCAGGCTTTAACCGAGCAGGGGATTGAAATTGAAAAAGCCGAACCAACTTTTCAAGCCAAAGACCCGGTTGAATTGTCGTCAGGCGATCAAAAAAAACTTGATGATTTTTTAGAAGCTTTAAATCAAGTCGATGATATAGACGAAATTTTTACGGGAGCGGTTTAAATGAGTCCAGTTAAAGTTCCTACAAACGCTACGTACAAAACCAGTAAGGCCATCCCTTCCCATTTTTGAATGCGGTCGTCGGTTGTTACAAATATAAAGGCCAGCGTAGTCACAATTAAAAAAGGAATCCCAATCAGCCAGGCTTCATCGCTAATAACGACTTTCCCAAAAAAGGCAGGAATACCCGTAACGGCTAAAATATTAAAGGTGTTAGATCCAAAAATATTACCCATTGCAATGGAGTGTTTACCCGCTATGGCGGCTCGAACCGAGACCACTAATTCTGGTAAGCTGGTCCCCACCGCTACGGCAAGCATGGCCACAATAGAACTGCTAATATTAAGAATAGTCGCTAACTCAGTGACGGATCGAATGGTGAAATCGGCACTAAAATAGATACCAATCGTTCCTCCAATTAAATATACGGCGTCCAGTAATTTAAGTTTTGGTCGCTTTTTCATCTTCTCTTCTACAAAAGTCACAATTTTGTTTTTCCCCGTTTCCATAACGGTGTAAACCATAAACACAATCAGCAGGAGCAACATTATTGTCGCATCGGCTCGGCTAATTTCTTTGTCTAATACCAACAAAATAAATAAAGCGGACGACAAAAAAAAGAACGGCAGGTCCACATCGACCAATTTTTGTTCTACTTTTAGGGTTTTCACAATAATCGCGCAAATTCCCCCCACCAATAAACAATTGGCTATATTGGAACCAATCGCATTACTAATAGGAAAATCATGCACACCGTTTAAAACCCCAATGATGGAAGTGGCGAGTTCAGGCATCGAACTTCCTACAGACACAATCGTGGCGCCGACAATAAAGCTCGAAAGCCCAAAAAATAAACCAATGCGCTCCGCTGCTTTGGTAAAATAATCAGCCGAAAAAACCAGCAAGGTCAGAGAACCAATTAACGCCGCGAGCCAAATTAGAATTTCCATTTATTTTTTATTCATGCGGCAGACTAGATGAGCAGAATAATTTTTCAACTATTGCCCTAAATAACTTTCAATAAACCCTTTTAGATTTCCATCAAAAACACGGTCGGGTTGGTTTTCTTCGTAATCGGTGCGATGGTCTTTCACTAACTTATAGGGCTGCAAGGTGTAGGTTCTAATTTGAGAACCAAAAGAGTTTTCCAGCATATCACCCCGTAATTGATTTAGTTCAGCCGCTTGTTGTTCAGCTTTTAATTGTGCTAAACGAGACCTTAAAACTTTCAAGGCGGAGTCTTTATTTTGGTGTTGAGATTTTTCGTTTTGGCACGTGACGACTAAATTCAGGGGCAGGTAGGTTATGCGCACCGCACTATCGGTGGTGTTAACCGATTGTCCACCAGCGCCGCCACTCCGAAAAACATCAATGCGTAAATCGTTTGGGTCGATAGTGAGTTCGGTTTCACTTTCAATTTCAGGAATCACTTCAACCCTTGCAAACGACGTTTGGCGTAAACTTTTAGCGTTAAAAGGGGAGAGACGAATGAGGCGATGAACCCCATGTTCACTGCGTAAAAACCCATAAGCCATCGGCCCAGATATACTGAGTTGGCAAGAACGTAAACCATCATCAGATCTAGATTCTTCTAAAATGGCGGCTTTGTAATCTTGGCTTTCGGCCCAGCGTAAATACATGCGCTGTAGCATCTTACAAAAATCTTCAGCGTCTTGTCCGCCATTTCCCACTTGAAGCGTTACAATCGCATTATGATCATCGTATTCACCGTCGAGTAAGGTTTCAGTTCGAATGTCTTTGAGCTGTTTTTGTAGTACTTCAAGTTCAGGTACAAACTCGTTCAATTCGGCCTCTAATGCTGAATCGGCCATGTCTGAAAAGTCTCTGAGATTATCGCCCAAGTTTTGCCAGCGGTTCAATTGAGTTTCTTTTTGCGATGCCTGTTGAGAAATTTTTTGCGCTTCATCTGGATTATCCCAAAACCCGGGCTGATTAATTTTTTCTTGAAGCGCCGTCACTTCAAGTTTTAGTTTTGCTAAATCAAGCTTACCGCACAAATCATGCCATTGTTTTTCGAGGGTTGCTAAAATTTGTTGAAACTCTGACTTAGTCATCAATATTATTTTAGAGGTTGCTCGGCTTAAAACCAATTACAAAAAATACTATTTTAGTTTTTTATTCTCTCTAAGGGTTCTAAGCTATTTCCGACAGATTTTGCCAAGATCGTACCAATGCCACACCAAATAATCGCCCGAAAAACCATTTTACTCAGTTTAGTGAGTAATTTTTTCCTCGCGATCATTAAGTTTACGGCTGGAATTTTAGGGAACTCGTACGCTTTAATTGCCGACGCGATAGAATCAACGGTTGATGTGTTTAGCTCTATATTGATGCTCGTTGGTTTGGAGTTTGCGGCGAAGCCAGCCGATAAAAATCACCCTTATGGCCACGGAAAAATTGAGCCTTTACTCGCCTTTGTTGTGGTTTTGTTTTTGGTGTTTTCCGCGGGCATCATTGCATACGGTAGTATCCAAAATATTTTACATCCTGGGCCAGGGCCAAAAGCCTGGACACTCTGGATTTTAGCGGCCATTATTTTTTGGAAAGAAGGGTGTTTTCAGTGGCTCAAGCGAAAAAGCATAACGACCCATAGCACCGTTTTACTGGCCGAAGCGTGGCATCATCGTAGTGACGCCATTACGTCTTTACTGGCATTTATCGGGATTGTGGCAGCGCTGGTTTTAGGAGAAGGCTATGAAATGATGGATGACTATGCCGCCTTACTGGCCTCTGGAATTATCGTTTACAACAGCTTTAAATTATTACGCCCGGCGTTGGGGGAGATAATGGATGAACATCTGTATGAGGATATGATCGATGATATCAGAAGCGCCGCTTTAAAGGTTAAGGGGGTGGTGGACACCGAAAAGTGTTTTATTCGCAAAGCGGGGATGAAATACCAAGTTGATTTGCACCTGATTGTTGATGGGGATATTACCGTGCGTGCTGGACATGATATTGCGCATAATCTGCAAGATTATTTACACGAGCAAATGCCAGAACTTGGTTCTGTGATTATTCACGTGGAGCCGAAGGATTAAATTGAGTTCATAAAAAACCCCGCAGTTGCGGGGTTTTACTTAACTTCTAGATATTTTGTGGGTCAAAATATTAACGCATTTTGTTGCGGAGGAATGCTGGAGTATCTAAATCGTTGCCATCTTCTTTTGGTGGGTTTTCACCTGGCATAGAGAAGGCTTTGCGCATCAATTGAGCGTGTCCTGGTTTCTTACGTCCTTCAGGCGCAAAACCAGTCGCAATCACGGTGATTTTAATTTCACCATTGTAGTTTTCATTAATTACCGCTCCGAAAATAATATTGGCGTCTGGGTCAGCGGCTTCCGTAATAACTTTAGCGGCTTCGTCAATTTCATACATTGAAAGATCGGTTCCACCCGTAACGTTGAATAAAATTCCTTTCGCTCCCCCAATTGATTGTTCGAGTAGTGGTGATTCAATGGCGGCTTTTGCCGCAGCCATAGCTCGATCTTCACCCGCACCATACCCAATTCCCATTAGGGCGGTTCCCGCGTTCATCATAATTGATTTAACATCAGCGAAATCCACATTGATCAGGCCGTGAAGCGTAATTAAATCGGCAATTCCTTGTACCCCTTGTCGCAGTACTTCATCCACTACAGAGAAAGCATCTGTTAACGGAGTTTTTCGATCGATAATAGAAAGAATTCTATCATTTGGAATGGTGATCAACGTATCAACATTGTTTTTAAGTTCTTCATAACCTTCATCGGCTTTTTTAGCTCGATTTTGTCCTTCAAACGAGAAAGGTCGAGTTACGACTCCAACCGTTAAAGCCCCTAATTCTTTACAAACACTGGCAACTACCGGAGCGGCTCCCGTTCCGGTTCCACCTCCTAAACCACAGGTTACAAACACCATATCAGCGCCTTTTAAAGCTGATTTGAGTTCTTCAATCGATTCTTCGGCGGCTGTTTTTCCGATTTCTGGATTTGCCCCAGCGCCTAAACCTCGAGTGGCTTCACGTCCGATGTGAATTTTGTGTTCCGCTTTAGAGTGATACAAAGCTTGCGCATCCGTGTTAACGGCAATGAACTCAACATTCGCAAAGTCAGCGCTCGCCATTCGGTTAACCGCATTCGATCCGCCGCCTCCGACACCAACAACTTTAATGTTAGCGATAGGAGCTACGTCAGGAATATTATTAGCCGAACCAGGTTGTGGTTGTCGGTCTTTAGCCTGAATGCTTTTTTTATCAGATTGTGTTTGAGCCATAGCAGATTGTAAAAGGTCTTTCATCGGAAGTAAGTAGTTATGAAATTTAGTGGGTTATTTTAATTATTGGGGCAGTAAGCCTTTGAGCCATTTCCAGGTACTTTCACCAATACGGCCAAAGTTGAAATCAAACATAGAAGGCGTCGCCCCAAAACGGTGCCCAAAGTGCACTAAACCAACGATGTGCGCAAAACTCGGATCGTCAATTCGGTCTACAATTCCTTCAATATCTTGTGGGAAGCCCATCTGTACTGGAAGTTGCAAAGTTTCTCGGGCTAAATCAATGGTTCCAGGCATTTTTACCGCGCCGCCACACAAAATCGCTCCAGCGGGTAACATACCGTCTCGGCCAATACGAGAAAGTTCATCACGACACATCAAAAAGATTTCGTGGTACCTAGCTTCGATAATTTTAGCCGCTTGGTTTTTTGAAACCGCATGGCTGTCTGTTTTAGAGATTTGAGATAAATCTATTTCTTCTCGTTCGCTTATATCTTTTGGAATACAAGTTCCGTATTCAATTTTAACTTTTTCGGCGGTTTCAATGCTACATCGTAAACCGATGGCTAAATCGTTGGTTACGTGCTCACCCCCAACCGGAACGACGGCCGAGTAGATAACTGAGCCTTCTTCAAATACAGCAATGTTCGTACAACTTGAACCAATTTCGATTAACACTGAACCGAGCTCTTTTTGCTTTCGGTTTAACACCGATTCAGCACAAGCGAGCACGGAAGGAACAATTTCTTGTGGATCAACTCCAGTTTGATACAAACACTTATCAATATTTTTAATCGCTGAAACTTGGCCCGTAATAATATGGGCTTCAACTTCTAAACGAATCCCGGTCATGCCAACTGGGTATTTAACGCTTTTATGAGAATCAACCGAGAAGCTTTTTGGAATGACTCGCAAAATTTCTCGATTTGCAGGTAGTGAAACCGCTTGAGCCGCTTCAAGTACTCGGTCAACATCGTCTTCGGTAATTTCAGCGTTTTGACCACTGATAGCAATAACTCCTTTTGAGTCATAGGTTTCAATATGCGTTCCAGAGGCTCCTACAAATACTCGGTGAATGGGTTCACCCGACATTCGTTCGGCATCATCTAAAGCGGCCGTAATATTAGAAGTCGCTTCATCAATATCGGTAATCATTCCTCGACGAATCCCATTAGAGGGCGACACACCAACTCCAATAACATTAACCGTATTCTTTTTGTCTTCTACGGTAGCGACTATAACCCGTATTTTTGAAGAGCCGATATCAAGACCGACGATTGTTTTTTGATTAGCCATGCGAATAAATCCTGGGTAGGTTTTTAAATGTTTCTTTTTAATACAATTTTGGGGGAATTTACGCTCTGATTTTTTGGGGAAAATCCCTTACGTAAAGCTGAAAAACCGTACCAAAATAAGATTTCTTGTGCAAATGTTTTTTTCTTTCAGAGCGCTTATGAACCGAAATTTTATCCATAAAATTCGTTTGCTCATAAGGGCTCTTTCAAAAAGCTGTTCAAAATAAAAAAGTTTATATAACAAAATTTGTGCTCAAGGTCTGTTTTAAGCGTCTTTTAGAGGTTTTTAGAGGGTAATCTTCACTAAAATCAGGACTGAAATTAAACGCTTAAAATTTTTAAAATAGGTTTAATTGTTGATTTGAATCATCATTTTTTGATTCATTTTCTTGTTCTGGAAAAATATCTTGATCACTTTTATGGTTCAAATTCTGCATCCGATTGAGCAAACTATTAAATCCGACGGTTCGGAAAAAATACTCCAAGGAATCACTATCAAATTCATAATTTGGAATTGTTTGAGGGGTAAAATCTAGCGGCACATTTTGTTCGATTTTCGCCAAATGTTGGCAGTGCATTAAATAGTCTCGGTGTTCTTCGAATTTTGCTTTTTGTGCGGCTGGTAATTGGCCTAAATTGGCATAGATGCCTTCAATATTGTTAAAATCTTTGAGTAGCTTGACCGCTCCTTTAGGGCCAAGTCCTGGGATTCCTTTGTAATTATCTGAGCTATCACCACACATCGCTTTATAGTCTATGACTTGGTTTGGTGGAATACCAAGTTTCGCTTCTGTGGCCTGAGCATCAAACAACTCAGGCCCCTTTCCATTAAAGCGAGCCAGCGTAATTCTATCATTCACTAACTGCAAAAAGTCTAAATCTCCACTCAGAATATAGCTTTTATAGTCGGTGGCTTGTGTCGCCAAAGTGCCAATAATATCATCGGCTTCAAACCCTGGGTGGATAAAAAGAGGGATATTAAAGGCTTCAATGAGTTCTTTAACCAGATCAATTTGGGCAATAAATTCATCTGGGGCGGCGGTTCTTTGGGCTTTATATTCTGGGTCTAATTCGTGTCTGAAGGTCTTTTCGGGAGCATCAAAGGCCACTAGCACTTTTTCAGGTTTAAACTGTTCTAAGGCTTGCATAATAGTCGTAGCGCACCCGTAAACCGCATTAATATTCTTGCCTTCATGTTGAGGGGCGAACCGAACCGCGTAATAACTTCGAAACATCATGGCGAATCCGTCTATGAGAAGGAAGTTTTTCATTTTTACTATATTTTAACTTTTTAGTGATTTCGGCAATTCTTAATGATCGACTTAGCCTTTATTTTTTGGTATAATAGTCAGATTCACTTAAACATGAAAACTAAAACAGCTCCCGAATACTTAGAAGAACTGACAACTCAGTTTGTTCAGAAAAAATTTACCATTGGGGTAATTCTCCCCTTAACCGAAACGAATAGGTCTGAACTGTTTTTTCAAACGGTTGAACCTTTATGTGATCTTGGTTTTACCTTTTCGGTTCTCGCTGTAGGCGATCAAGCGTCTCAGGAAAAGTGTTTTGATCTTTCTCAAAAGTTTCCGGATAATTTCGAGCTACTTGAGTCTATTCCCGCTAATCGAGACAAAGTGGTACAAAAATCGCAGGTTGTTCTGTTTACGAGCAGTCCAGATAAAAAAGTAATTAAGGAGCTTTCACGAAAGGGCGTGGTGCCGATTATGCCTTATGATGATGCTTTAATCGAGTTTGCCAGTTTTGATGTTCAACAAGAGCAGGGAAACTGTTTTCTTTATAACCCCGAAAACCAGTGGGAATGTTTAGCGACTATCATTAGAGCCTACGAAAACTTTAAGTTTCCTTATGATTGGGGGAATTTACGTAAAAATTTGAAGAAAGTGTTTGAAGCCTAAGAAATATAACTTAATAACAAAAAAATCTTTTAAGCCTCAATAATGAAGTTTAAAAGATTTTTTTATGGTGCGCGAGAAAGGACTCGAACCTTCACGACTTTCGTCACTGGTTCCTAAGACCAGCGTGTCTACCAATTCCACCACTCGCGCGTAATTTAAACAGAGCTAACGCACATTAATTAAAAAAAATAACCCTGCAAGGGTTTGTAAAAAGAAAAAGCCCCAAGATGATTTTCTTGAGGCTTTAATGGGATTTAAATTTAAGAATTTTTCTACTCTTGACCCGGAATTAAGCCTTTTTCAAGTAAACTTGAGCCATCTAAATTCCCGTCCATTCTTTCGCCTCGGTAAACGCGAGAACGACTCATCATTCTTTCGTATACATCAATTTCTTGATTTGAAGCGTCTCTTTTAGCTTTTTGATCCGCTAGATATTGAGATCGAACGGTATAAGGATTTGGTCCGTAACTTTTCTTCGTTGTAAACTGACGAGACATTACATTCCAGTTAACCGTTGTATTTAGATTTCCTTCACGAACGGCGTCTGAACTACTAATTCGTGGTGGTGTATATGCGCGTCGTGCTTGACGTTCTTCACTCGTCGTGTCACCTTCACGTTCATAACCGCCTCGTTGGCTGTATCGTTCGGCAATATCAGAACTGTAATCTTTCTCCGTAAAGGCTCTAATACCAACGGTAGAAGGCGCCGTACTGGTGGCTTGCCGTGGGGCTGACGCTTGACGGGTAAAGCTTCCAGATCCGATCCGGTTAAAATTTGTACTGGTGACTTTTTTTTCTTCCGCTTCTTGTGCGGCTTTCTTCTTATCCCAGTAGGCCCGCATCTTAGCAATACGATCATCCATTCTGTTTTCAAGAGTTGTTTTTTGGCTTTCAGAAGTTCCTATTAGGTCACAGCTAGGAACTGATTTCCAATCGTTTGGAACAATACAAGGGTTCGCAAACTCTTGGCATACGCCATTTGGACTCACGGCTGGTTGAATGATTTGAATGCACGATTCCTGCGCGCTTAGAGCACTTATTGAAGGAAGAACTAAGAGTGAAAGAATGAGGAGAGGTCGGAAGTTCATATTGATTTTGAGATTAAAAATTATTGGTTTCGTTTCGCTTCTAAAATTAATTTTAGACGTTCACGGATTGAAAGTCCTAAATTGTAGCTTGGTTTAGCGGTTGTCGTTGATGATCCTTCCACTTTCGCTTCCCATTTTCGAAGTTCGCTTTGAAGCGTATTAATTTGTTTTTTAATCTCTGCGATTTTAGTTTTAATTTCAGCTTGGCTGGCACTATTGATTTCAGCTTGAGAGCTAGTTGAAATGCTCGTGCTGCTTGAATTAGAGCTCGAGCTACTTGATGAAGAGGAACTTGTACTTGAGCTTGAAGATGAAGTCGTGCTAGAACTCGTTGAATTAATATCTATTTTTCGAATCGCTCTGTTTTCTACTTTAGTAATGTTTCGAGCTTCACGTGTGCCGTTATCACGTGGGATAGCCACGATAGTTTCAAAAGATCTAACCGGGCTATCACCAAAGGTTTTGTTTTCACCACCTTGTTCTTTGTAAAAGAAGCCTTGAGCGTAATAAGTTGTATTTGGGGAGAGTCCTGTAATTCGAACACTTGAAGTATCAGAGTCTACTGTGGCTTCTAAAATTGGATCCTCTAAATCAGAGCTTTTTGAAATTTTGATTAAAAAACCATCAAAGTCACTGCTCGTTAATAAACGAGGTTGAGACCAAAATAAGTCCGTAAAAGTGTCGTAAGGATATTTTCTCAATACTCCGAACTCGTAATCACTATTATCTTGTTCTTCTCCACTAGAAGACGAAATGACTGGATCGGTTACCGAAATAGTATTGGTTTCAACTTGATCGTTGAAATCAACTCTGAATCTAAGCATGTCAGAACCGTTCCCTAAAACTCGATCATTTTCATCATCGATTTTGTAGGTGTAAATTCGAGCAAAGTAATACGTATTATTTTCGAAACTATTTCGTCTTAAAGACACATCATCAGCTGATTGGTAGCTGGTGACCGATTTTGTAATCTGAACGTCTCCTTGTTTCTCGCTAAATTGAATCGCGTATCCGTCTGCATCACCAAAGTCTGAACTTGATAATGGATCCCAAAGTAGATTTAAATTATCTCTATCGGCGTTAACGGTTACGTTTGCAATTTTGGCCGCGTTAGTCGTAAGGAACGGCAAAAACATACCAAGCATTAGCGCGAGGCCTAAATGTTTGAATTTCATGGGAATTAAAGGTTAAAAATTTTTGTTTGCGAGCGTAATGCTAATCTCTAGATTAAAGTCGGTCAAGCCGACTGACATTACAAAGCACGCGTCTAATAAAAACGTGTCATAAATAACTTTTGTGACAACTGGTTTCAAAAAATTAAATGAGTTGAGTTTTCTCCTATAGATCGGCATTTGCTTGCTCTATCCATCGAGCCGTCCAGAAAGGCCAAATAACAAACTCCGCTCGCCCTTTAACTTTGTCTTCGTGTACAAAAGGGGTGTTTTCATTCACATCACCATAACAACTTTTGAAGCATTGCCGGGCGTCTAAGCTTTGATTTCGGTTATCTCCAAACAGCAGCACGTGGTCTTCCGGGATGGTGAATACTTTCTGCTGAGTAATCGTTCGGCCTTGGTTTACGGCCGATAAGTATTCTTCTGGTAATTCAAGTTCGTCGTATTGGTCGTTGGTTAAATAGACTTTACCATCATTAATCGTAATGGTGTCACCCGGAACTCCAATCACTCTTTTGATATAATAAGTTTTTTCGGTTGGGGGTCTAAAAACAACCACTTCACCCCGCTGAGGGTCTTTAATAAAGTGATATAAAAACTCGTTTACAAATACAAACTCGCCCTTGCCACTTTCACATTCACCATCAAGTTGATTTAGGGTTGGGCACATTGACGGGCCAGAAACTCTGAAAAATTGAAAAACATAAAACCTGACGCACAGTACAATGGCCAGCAATATAACCATTTCTAGCACAAACGAGCCCCAAGATTGTTCATCGTCTTTTATCATCGAGAGCACCATATTAAGCCCCCGATAATTATCAATTATTATTCAAAAGACTGCTCTTTTTAGGGAGACTTAAAATCGGCTTTAAATTAAGAATAGAACCTGCCATAATTAACCTATGAGATGGGGTTTTAGAGCTTTTCTGGAAGAAGATGAAAATGTACTGCGTGTTTTTCGTCGTCCAATTTTATTTTCGATTCCTGGATTTACCATCAGAGCCCTTCTATGGCTTGGTTTAGTCGCGGCGGTTTGGTTTTTTTATCCCGCTTATAATCAATTTAATGTCAGTTATATTTGGCAAGGTCTAGCGGTTGTTGGTTTTGTGCACACGTTTGCCCCGATGTGGAAGTGGTATTTCAATTCATTGGTGATGACGAACGAAAGTTTAATAATTGTCGATTGGCCTAAACTATGGGAACGACGTTCTACCAGAATTGATTTTCATAATTTAGATGAAATTACCGTGGAAAGAAATGGCGTGAAGTCGTTTATGTTGAACTACGGAAACTTAATACTCGGGAAAATTAATGGGGGAGAAATGCACAGCGTGAAGGGGATTGGTCGGCCCACTAAAACAGCGAGAATTATTGAAGATTATCGCGAATGGTTTTTAGATAAGAAAAATTTTACTGAAGAATCGGCCTTGAAAGGATTACTCAGTGGTTTAGTGCAAAGACACGTTGGTGAAACCGGCCAACCAATGCGAGAACAACGCGGATCACGTTATGAAACCACGTTTGATCCAAACGTGCTAGAAGTGGCTTTGCAGAGATCGACTCCCAGTAGTGCCCGTTCTCACCCAGCTACGGCTCCACAAGAGACTCGTAAAAAAGAGTTCCACAAAAAAAATTATGACAATATGCCTGATATGGAAGTAGAAAAAGATTTAGATGACACTGGCGGAATAGATATTGATTTAGATGATTAATATTGAAAAAATTTGCGGAAAAAAATAATTAGAATAAATACAGGGCGCTAAAAATATTTTTATCTCAGAGTGCGAAATTGGCAAAACTGTGATGGCGATTTCTAGCGTTTGTTCTTTGGGTACTTTTGGTTGAAATTTATGTAAGAGGCGAAGAGGGTTTAAATATAAAGAACCTTGTTTGTCTCTTACATTCCTGTAAGAGATTTTAATGCCCCTTAGTGGGCACAAAAAAATACAGGAGAGAAGTCTAAATGCCAGAAACGATTAATTTTGCCACTCCTTCAACAGGTCAATTGGTCATCACTTTTGGAGGGGGGAAGCAACTGCATTTCGAGTGTACAGCACTTTGTGAAGCGCTTCCAGAGAGTCTTGCTGATGATGAATCGCTTGAAAGAACGGTTCGCAGTAAACTCGATTCAAGAGTAACCGAAACCTATCAACACGCCTTGGGCGTGATTGAAGACTCGGAGGATGAAGTGCTCATGGCTTTTTTGGCCTTGTGCGTTCAGTATTACCGCGAACGGCATTCTGCGCTCGCTGACGCCTAAAGCTTCTGACTGAAGAACAAACTAACTAAGTGGGCGCCTTCACCGGCGCCCCTTTAATCAAAGCTGGTAAAAATAATTTGAAAAAAAGTCAAATAGTGTATAATAGAAACGCTAAATTCATTTTTTGGTTTGTTTGCTGTACGCAACGCGAAACAAAAGTCTTTAGCCTCGTTGTTCTTTCACGTTGGTTATAAAGTTAAATCAATTTTGTTTTGTTTTAATGTTTCTCTTTTAATTTCTTTTTTCTAAACGGAGAAAGCGCTGAGTTATTAAGGTTAATAATTTGGCGCTTTTTCCTGACAGGGAGGAAGCAAATCAAAAGTCCCCAGGGTGGGGGCTTATAAAAAGAAGAGGACTACACATTGTTTGATAAAGTAAGAGGCCTGAAGGCTGGCAAAGTTACCCTTTCGTTTACCGCCATCTGCGAGGCAGTGCAAGCCGCGCTCTCCACGCGTTACGGTGCCTGGGAGGAGCCCTTTCGCAGTGAACTGGCTATGAACGGCGGTGATTTTACCGCCATGAACGAGGCAGTTCGCCTGAAAGCGCTCGATGCGCTCACGGCTGTTGGCCGTGAAGATGAGGCCCTGCTTGTTGTTGATCACTCCGAGATGGGGCCCTTTCCGCACTCGCAAATTCGCCAGGCTGTTGATGCGGCCCTGGTTGAACTTCGGGTTCAGGCTGGATTGACCTACGCACAACGTGCGCAGGTACCGGAGGCTTTCCAAGGCTTCCTGACTGAAGTTCCGCCCGCGGAACTGATGATGGAGGCGTGAGGCATGTCTCAGGCAAGCAACCCCGCCGCCGGCAACGGCGGCTCGAGCATCCCAACTTACGGTTCGGTTGGCAGAGTAAAAGAGCCTGAGTGGCTTAGAGAGCTGATGGCGAATAGCCCAATTGTCCCGGCAACGGCGGCAGACTCTTGGATTGATTTGGACTATGGTCCGAACGTTTTGTTTGAAACCGCATAACCATCCACTGGAGAGAACCACGTGAAAACGTGAGGGCGTCTTCGGACGCCCCTCCTTCCTAAATCTAAAAATTGATGATTTAGTTTTTTTGAGTTTTAAAAAAGGCTCCTTGTGGAGCCTTGTTTTTTTAAGCATCAAATTGGTAGGTGTCCGTTGGGGTATCTTCCCCGTATAAATAGACTTTGATTGTAAGGTTGGTTTTCTGCGTGGTTTCGGGCGTATCGTTTAGAATCACTTCGTTGATAGGCGTTGCCGGTTCTTCGTGATTTTTTTTCATGTAATAGTATTAGAATTAAATGAGCCACTATCGATCGAACAATTTAGCCTTCACAAGCCGCACACACTTTTTTCTGATTTAGCTGTTGGGCCGCATTCATACTGTGTTGGTAGTAAAGGGTTTTGATGCCTAGTTTCCAGGCTTCGATGTAAAGATTATTAATATCTTTAATCGGCGTGTCTGGGTGAATAATTACGTTGAGTGATTGACCTTGATCGATAAATTTCTGACGGGTTGAGGCTTGGTAGATAATGGCCATTTGGTCAATCTCTGGGTAGGTTTTGAAAACCGCTTTTTCATCGTCGGTTAAACAATCGAGTAACTGAACTGAACCGTCATGATCGCGAATGTGGCGCCACGTTTCTGTGTCGTTTTTGCCTTTAGTTTCTAGCAGTTCAACTAGAAGTGGATTTTTAATCGTAGTCTTAATTTTCTGAATATCTTTTACGTAACAGTTAGACCAAATCGGTTCAATTCCTTGCGAAACTTGCCCCAAAATAAAGGCCGATGAAGTGGTTGGGGCCACCGCCATTGTGGTGGTGTTTCGTCGGCCGTAACCTTTAAGCACTTCTGGTTCTCCGAATTTTTCCCCCATTTCTTGTGAAGCTTTGTAGGTTCGCTCTTGTACCAGTTTGAAAATATCGTGGTTCAGTTTAGCGGCTTCTCGACTTTCAAAGCTGAGCATATTTTTTTGTAGGTACGAGTGCCACCCCAGAACGCCTAACCCAAGGGCTCGGTGTCGACGAGCAAAGTTGTAAGCTCGTTCCATGAACATGAAAACTTTATTATCGTGCGGGTCTTCGCTATCACGGTACACTTCAAGTTTTTCAATAAACTCGGTCATCACTGTGTCGAGGAAGTACGTTAAGGTTTCCACCGCATCAGTATCTTTCCAAGCATCATAGTGCAAAATGTTGATAGAAGATAAACAACACACAAATGATTCATCATTTTTACTCGGCAACATGATTTCAGTACACAAGTTACTCGCCCAAATTCGACGATTTTCTTTGGCATACACATCCACTGTGTTTTTGTTGACGTTGTCTTCAAAGAAAATGTAAGGGTAACCAATTTCCCCTCGTCGTTGAATCACTTTGGCCCATAGTTTTCGTTTATCGGCGTCACCATCAATCATTGATTGCATCCATTCGTCACTGGCCGTAACGCCATGCGTTAATTTTTGAATTGGGTTCCCTTCGGTTCCTAAGTCTAAGAACTCGTTGGCATCTGGGTGGCTTAAAGGCAGGTATGGGGCAAATTGACCTCGACGCGTGGCGCCTTGAGAAACGATATCTACCATTTTATCAAACAGTTGCATGAAATGAACCGCTCCAGATGATTTACCATTGTTGGTAATAGGCGCGCCTCGGTGACGTAAATTCCCAAAGTAACCAGACGTTCCGCCTCCCATTTTAGACATCATGCCCACTTCGGCTTGAGTGAATAAAATTTCTCCCATGTCATCGCCCACAAAAGAACCAAAACAGCTAATCGGCAACCCTCGTTTTTGACCAAAGTTAGACCAAACCGGAGAAGCGAGTGAATAGTATCCTTCAGACATATATTTATAGAATTTGTCTGCAAAGCCATCAATGCCATTGATTTCTTGCGCTCTATCCGCAATTTGGCGAATACGATCTTCCGGCGTTACGCCTGGAAGCAAGTAGCCTCGTTCGAGGAATTGACGACTGTTGTCTGTTAACCATTTCATGTTTTGGAGGGGTATTAAGTGTTAGTTTAAAGTGACACTGCCAAGTTTTTTCGCAGCAACACGAGGTATAAAATCAAAGAATTAAAACGTTTAGAACAAGTCGTCGGCTGTAATACTTTTACTTTTCTTATTGTAGTTCACCGAACGCTTCACAAAGAAGTCGATGTGCTTCGTTCCAATAATTTCTTCATCAAACCATTCGGTTTGTTCGAGCAAGAAATCATCGGTTTTAAATACGGGTTCAATATCGAGGCTTTTGAGCGATCGGTTGAATCGATCTTTAATAAATTCTTCAATCGTTACTTTTGGTAAGAAATCGAGTTCGCCTTGCTCAAAAATCCAATCAACAATTTTTTTCTCAGAGGCATAAGCTTGTAAACACATATCTTGCACCATTTTGCTGTGTGCGTCATCAAACCATTGCGGGTTTTCTTTTTTGATAATTTGGATGATATCGATGCCAAAGTTACCGTGAATTTGCTCTTCTTTTGAAGTGGCTTCAACCACATTTGAAACGCCTTTAAGTTTACTTTTGTGTTTGTTGAAGGCCATCATAATGAGGAACTGTGAAAACAACGACACGTGTTCAATAAAGAGCGAAAAGAGTAAAATAGATTCGGAGTAGTCTTTTTTATCTTCACTACGAGAGTGTTTAAGGGCCGTTTCAAGGTATTCAACTCGCTCCATCATAACCGGGTTGTTTTTCAGATTTTCGAACTCTTCGTTCAAACCTAAAATTTCAAGTAAGTGTGAATAAGCATCGTGATGACGCACTTCACTTTCGGCAAAGGTGGCTCCAACCGCGCCAATTTCTGGTTTTGGCAGTTTATCGCTTAGGTTCCCCCAGAAGCTTTTTACCGCGACTTCGATTTGGGAAATAGCCAGCATCGTTCGGCTAATAGCTTCGCGCTCGTGGTCGTTCATACCCACTTTAAAATCTTGAATATCACTGGTAAAATTGAATTCCGTATGAATCCAGTAAGAATGACGAATCGCATCTGTATATTCGAGCAATTCTGGGTATTCGTAAGGCTTTAGATTGATTCGTTTTTTGAAAATATCGAGTTTTCGATCTTCGGCTTGTTTAGCTCGGTAGAGAATGTAGCCCTTGGCTGCATCATGAAATTCACTGTTCATGAGCGCGTCTTCCACAATATTTTGTACCCCTTCAACCGAAGGAATATAGCGTTTATCTTTTAGTTTAATATCTTCTAAAGTTTGAATCACTTCTTCGGCAATTCTTTGCGCGTCTTTTGCATTTCCATCGTTGGCCGCGTCCATGGCCTTTGAGATAGCCTGAACAATTTTAGACATATCAAATTTTTTGATGGTTTCGTCTCGTTTTTGAATGTGAGTGATCGGCATGGGCGCAAAGAGGGGAGTTAGAAAATTAGAGTAAAATAAACAGTAATTAAGTTCGTATTAAAGTTTTAATATTTTAAAGGCCAGAAACCCCGTAAAACCGTATTTTTTAAATAGGTTTTTATTAAAACTTGCTTAAGCCATAAATGGCATTTTACCCAACATCTAGGGTGCAAAAAGTAGTATGGCACAATATGTAGTGTGGGCAAATATTTTCTAAAGAAATAATTGCGATGTTTGCAGAGCTTATGAATTTATATATTTCGGTTCTTAAATGAACCCTCTTTTCCAAAGCTTTTGCCCGTTTTTTGTGGGAGATTCTTTATACAAAAAATTTAGAATAATGGAAATAAAAAACCAGTTGAATAAATTGAAGTTATGGAAATTTGGCAGAGTTTGATTTTAGGAATGGTGCAGGGCGTGACGGAGTTTTTTCCGGTCTCGTCGAGCGGTCATTTATTTCTCGCTGAAGTTTGGCTCGGGCTGGTGCCCGATATTAATTTCACCATTTTACTCCACGTGGCCAGTTTACTGGCGGTTATACTGGTTTATCGACAAGAAGTCTGGAATTTAATAAAATCTGGTTTTGATATTAAAGCTTTGCAAGCTCAAAAATTAGCCCCCGATGGCGTTTTGGCGTGGCAATTAGTTTTAGCGACCGTTTTTACCGTGGGAGTCGCGTTGCTTATTGAACCTTACTTTGAAACCCTCTTAAGCTTAAAGTGGGTGGCTGGTACCTTAATTATTACGGGGCTTTTAATTTTGATCGCTGAAAAATTCAGACGTTCAAAAGAAATAAATTTTAGCTGGGGGCTGGCCATAACTTTGGGTTTAGTACAGGGTTTAGCCGTCGTACCGGGCATTTCTCGCTCTGGGTTAACGATTGCGTTTTTAATATTGATAGGACTTAATCGTCAGCTGGCCGTTAAGTTGTCGTTTTTACTATCAATCCCCACAATTTTAGGCGCTTTAGTCTTTATGCTCAAAGATGAATGGGGGAGTTTGAGTTTTACGGCTGCCACTCTGATTGGTTTTGTGGCCTCATTTTTAACCGCCTGGCTGGCCATTTACACCATGAAAAGTCTGGTTGAAAAACGCTGGATTTGGTTTGCCCCTTATTGTTTGTTACTGGGCGGCGGGATTTTATTGTGGACCTTAAAATTTTAATAATATGAAACTTATCCTCGCCTCTACGTCTCCAAATCGTCGTGAACTGTTTGACCGCATGGGCGTTGCCTATGAAGCGTTGGCCCCAGATTACGAAGAAATTATTGATCATGCACTTGAGCCATTTGCTCAAGTGGAAGCCTTTGCAGAAGGAAAGGCGCAATCGGTTTTAGATCAACTAGATTTAGGCGAACAAGACTTTATGGTGATGGGATTTGATTCCATGATTGAATTTAAAGGGGGGAGTTTAGGCAAAGCGCACAGCGTGGAAGAAGCCCAAACCATGCTTGAAAGTTTTGTCGGAGAGTCACAGCGAATTGTTTCTGGGTTTGCGCTGATCGGGCGATACCAGGGCAAAACTTTTAAAATCATTGCTCATCAAGCCACTGGAGCTCATTTTAGAAGTGATGTTTCTAAGGAAGAAATACAGCACTATTTGAGTTTTGGTGACTGGCAGGGAAAATGCGGCGCGTACTCAATTTTGGGCCCTGGTATTTTCTTTCTTGATTTTATAGATGGCGACTTTCAAAACATAATTGGCGTGCCAGTTATGGAAATTGGCAGAAAACTAAAAACAGAACTCGGAGTTAGTTGGTTGGGGTTACTCAGGCCCACTCAATAAATCTAGCGCCCCATGATTTCTTTCATCAAATCTTGAGAGCTTTTAAGCTGATCGGCTAATTCATTGGCTCCGCCAAGTTCAAGCGCTCCACCACTGCCGCCCATACTGGTCATTAAGCCTTTAATCATATCATCGAGAAACACAAAAGACACCCAGGTTAAAATAACTATAAAGAGCAGTTTAGCTCCCATAATAGCCACGCGGTAACGTTCAGTAAGAAGTGATTTTTTACTGAGCTCTAAGGCTTCAACTTGCGTGGTGGCAATTTGTTGCAGTAAGACTTCATTTTTTTTGAGTTGTTCTAGTAAAGGCGTAATTTGATCGCTCATTATTTTTTGGTGAAGTTGCCCCCAAGGGGAATACGGTTTAAATTCTAGAGTACATGCTAAAGCGAGGCAAATATCTACATTATAAGGGGAAAGAATACGAGGTCTTAGGCGTGGTCTTGCATACCGAAACCCGAGAGGCGATGGTGCATTATCAAGCCCTGTATGAAATAAAAAATTTTGATAAAAATTTGTATGGAGAAAAAATAACCTTTGTGCGTCCATTAAAAATGTGGCTTGAAAAGGTAAAGGTAAACGGTATAACTTTAGAACGCTTTAGCTTTCTTCAAGAAACAAATGTTTGAACCCGCCAAAAACTTCATGTTTACCGCCACTTCTAAATATAAACTAGATGATGTGGCTATGGGTGCCTTAATATGTGAAAGAACTCGTCGACTGATTGCAGCGGATTATCCAAATTTTTCTGCCCTTTGGGCACCGTTAAAATTTAAGTCAGGGAGTTTGACGATTAGAGCTCAAGGCAGTAGCGGGGCAGAGCTCTTTATGCAAACCCAAACTTTGCTGTTAAAAATTCAAGCGCTAGATTTACCAGAAAAGGTAGAGCACATTAAAATTGTGAAGGTTTAATTTTTTTTGCTACCATTAAACAGTATGAAAAAATTATGGATTCTGATTCTAAGTTTGGCCGTTCTATTTATGAGTGGATGTGAACGTCGTCCAACCCCAACCGCCCCAGGCGAAACGGCTGGGAATGGTATTACCGAACTGACCATCTGGACCACCGATGAACCCCGTTTTTTTGAGTCCCTCGGGCGTGAGTTTGCAAGTCAGATAGGCGCGGCAAACTTAAGGTTTAAAGTCGTCACCTTTGAAGAAGATATAGAAATGCAGCAAGTAATTGTTAATTCTTTATCGGAAGGCTTAGGTCCAGATATTATCTTTACTGATGGCGAGTGGATTGCCGGGAACCCTCGGAAACTAACGATGGCGAAAGTTGAGTCTGGTTTTACCCCTGATAATTTTAGAAACACTTTTGTTCAATCGGCTAATGACGCTCTACTGGTTGGTGAAACCGGTATTTTAGGCGTTCCAATGGCGGTTGATAGTTTAGCACTGCTTTTTAATGATGAGCATCTTACCGATCGTCTCCCGGATCGAAATACACCGTCTACTACCTGGGAAGGATTAAGAGAAGACGCAGCGGTGCTTTCAAAAAAAGATAATTCATTTGAGCGTTTTACTGTTTCTGGTGTGGCTTTAGGTCGAACCGATAATATAAATTATGGGGCCGAAATAATTGAAAATATAATGCTTCAATCTGGCGTTGAGTTTTTTGATGCCAGCCAAACCCTAGCGACTTTTGATAAAACAGAAGCGGTGGCGGCTGGTGGAAGAAAAGTAAACGCAGGCGTCGAAGCGGTTAATTTTTATACTAGTTTTGCCGATGAACGCTATAAAAATCATAGCTGGAATGCCGCCTTAGCCGATAGTAGTACTACCGATAAAGATCTTCGAACTTTTGCCAAAGGAAAAACTTCTATGGTTTTCGCCAAAGCCCAAGACCTGCCAAGACTTCAAGCTATTATTGATGATCTTGAGGCCACTAACGAAGACCCCATTGACGATGATAATATTCGAGTGGCTTTTTTACCGCAGGTTGAAGATCCACAAATTAGCCCAAACCGAAAAGTGGTTGGAGACGTGAAAGCTTTAGCCGTTACCCGAGATTCTAAATTTCCTGACACCGCTTGGAGATTTCTAAAATTTGCGATCCAAAAAGATAATCTGCAAAAATGGCACGAAGAAACGTTGATGCCATCGCCTAGGCTCGATTTGCTCTTGGAGCAAGAGCAAGTGCCGTTAGTGGGTATTTATGTTCGACAAGCCAAATTTGCCAGAGCGAATTTAATGCCGATTCCAAAAGCTTATTTTTACGAAGCTCTTAAACCTGGGGTTGAGGCGATTAATGCCGGGCGTATGTCGAGCGAACGAGCTCTTGAGACTTCCGCCTTTACGGTCAGTAAAATTTTGCAGCAAGAAATTAGTCGCGCTAAATCTATTGAACGCTAATGTCTGGTTTAAACCAATCTGCTAATTTCTTTTTAACCTTCGGGTTGAAAGTTGTTTTCTACGTCTCACTCGTTTTTTTAGTGATTAGTTTTTCTTGGAATGCAGGCTGGAATGTGGTTGGAGATCCGTACTCTTTAGGGCCGTTTTTACCATGGCTAGAACTCGTTTTTCCTTTTTCTGGACTGGCTTTATGGGGACTTTTTTTCTCACAATGGGCCTTGGGTGAACTACGACGAATTCACGTAACGCGTTGGTTTTATCTGTTGGTTTTTGTAAGCGTTTTGATGCTTAATGTGCTTTTTTCAGTACATCCAGAAAGCTCACTCGGGTATTTAAGTATTTGGCTAACGGCGAGCTTAGCCCTTAGTTTACAACTTGAACGCGAATTTAAACAGCGGTGGGTTTGGTATGCTTACGCAGCCGGAATCACGCTTAGTTTTGTATCTTGGTATTTGTATCCGCCTTTTATAAACGTTGATTTATTACTGATGAGCACTTTTTTGGGAGGGTTGCATGTTTGGCAGCAATCAAATCATTTATGGGTTAAATTAGCTTTAATTATTTTAACCCTTGGTGGAGGCGCGGTATTGGGTATTTCATTAGGTCTTAAATGGCTTCTGGTTTTGGCCTGGCTCTTTTTACTGTGGAAAGATTACCGTCTTTACCGTCGAAAACTTTTTTGGCTCTGGGGGCTTGTAGTGGCCGGGATTATTACGTTTATTGGCTTAGATTTAATTCCTAATTTGAATCTTTACTTAAAGACTTTGAGCGCAACCCCATATTTAGGAGACCTATTTTCTTGGTGGCATGGTGTGGGGATTGGGCAATTTGAATGGGCTCAATTTCAGGCACAGACAAATTTTCAAAGTCCAAGCAGTGTGGTTACCAATACGCCACTTTTAAGCCGGTGGTGGTTTGAAGCAGGGGGGTTAATGGGCGTCTTAATTCCGACTCTCTGGCTTTTAACCCTTGGGCATGGTCAAAACTTTCAATACCGAACTTTACTCTTCTGGGGTATTGTCGTACTGGCTCCCAATTTATGGCTAAGTCCCGGGGGTATTATATTAGGGGCTTTTTGGTTCTTCAATCGGCAGAGTTGGAAGTCTGCCAAACAATCAAGTGTGGAAGATAGCCCCAAGCTTTCAAGACACGAAGTAAAGCGTCGGGGGTTAAAGCTACACTGGCCTGTGAGGTCCCAGGATGGACGTGCAGTTGTTCCGCCTGAAGCAGAGAAGCCTCTATAAAAATTTCTACGTTTTTAGTTTCATCGTATAAAAGAGAAAGGGGAGAAACCGCGCCCGGTTTAGTTTTCAAGAATTCCCACAGACGATCGTCAGAGGCGAGTCCACACTTTTGTTGTGATAACTCTTTAAAGCGAGCTTTATCGAAATCATATTCATGGGGTAACATTAAAAGAAAATGTTGTTTTCCATTTTTATTACGAAGAAACAAATTTTTTACCCTTTGCCCTGTGTGGCCACTTTCTTTATGCCAAAGAGCAGAAATTTCGCAGCTGTTAAAAGCCGGATGTTCATAGAGCTCAAAATCTATATCTTGGGCTTTCAGGTCGCTTAAAATGGTTTCGTCTATTGGTGTTTTTTCAGCCATTGCCATAGATGTTTTACTTTAAACTGAGCTCTAAAGTATCGGAGATTAAAATAGGAAACGACTAAGCTTATAAGCAGCATAAAAGTCCAGGTAACCGCGTAATATTTAGGCGCGTAAAAGAATTGAATCATTAACAAGAAAAATAGAATGCCTCCAAGTACAAAATTCATAAAGAGTAACAAACCAAGGAAATTAGTTTTTTCGGTTTTTGTCTGAATATCAAGTTTCATAGTTTATTTATTTTTAGGTTTAACTTTTGGCCAAGCACTGCGTCCCATTAAAAACAAAAGCGCTATAATCATAACCCCAAAGCTGAGATTAATCCACCAATCAGATTGTTCACTGAGTCGACCTTCTGTGTCGTCACATTTGTCGCCCAGTCCATCCCTATCGCTGTCTAGTTGGTCTCGGTTTGATACATAAGGACAGTTGTCTTCAATTGAATTATAGCCATCTTGATCTGGATCTTCACAGGCATCGCCTTTTCCATTTTTATCGGTGTCAGCATTACTAGGATCTGTTACTCTTGGGCATAAATCTTGGCTGTCAAAAATTCCGTCTTTATCAAAATCTCTGTCATAAATCGGATTTTCCATCGCTGGCGGAAGATTAAAAACGGGGGTGTTTAATTCTTTTCTGGTTGGAGAATCAACCGCGCTTGTGATTCTGTTTTGTCCGAAACTTGGTTGGGTAAACAAAATAAAACTATCACCTTCTGCCGCGTAAAAACTAATTTGTTGGCTTTTGACGAGGGCTGGGTTTGTGGTCGTCCATTCAAGTTCGGCGAGTCGTAAAAGATTATTGGTTTCAAATTCAATTTCTAGTTGTTTCGGTTGAATTTGGGGGAAACTCAGAGTGTTTCTAAAAGGCACTTTATTAAGAATCGTACTCCATTGGCTTTCTCCTGGTAAAATGGCTCTAATGGTCACGCTTTTAGGCGTCTGAGTCTCCGGGGCAAGGGTCATTTTAAGTACTGAAGGTCTGAGTAACCCTGGATTATTAAAGTTAAGGGTTTTAGAGGTAGCTTCTTGGTTACTAAAAGTAATATAGGTTTGCTGGTTTTGGTCTTGCACAAAACGCACATTGCCGTCAGTTAACAGAGACGTCCCACTGATTGGAAGCGTCCAAAAATTAGACTCGGTTACCTGGTCTAGACGGTACGGAATAAATTCTTTGGTAAAGCTGTTTTGTAGCGCTACAAAATCTCCTAATGTTTGTAGGGTTTTAAACGTCACCACTTTAGGGGTCGTAATACCTTCAACCGTAAAATTAATTTTTTGTTGAAAACGACTGAGATCTTGCTCTGGTGGATACTGCATCACAAGGGCGTGTGCAGAAGTGCCAAAAACGATCGAAAGCGTAAGCAGAAAGCGGGTTATTTTTTGAGCCATGTTTTTTGATAGAAGAATCCAATACTAAGTAAGGCGACTCCAAGAGCGGTGAAAGCCATCACGCGCACCGGAATATCCCACTGCCAAATATCGACTAAATAAAGCTTCGCAATAATAAATAAGGTAATACCAAGGCCGATGTAACGAAGCTCTTTAAGGGGTTTATACATAAGCCCAAGCGTCATTAGAATCCCAATCAAAGCGAGCCAACAAACCGTCAGCAAAGGTTCTGCAAAAGATTGTCCGGTTTGATAAATCCAGCTTATTGAAAGGATTAATATGGAACCATAAGCCATCACTTCATCGGCTTTTGAAGTTTCTTTAAACGAAAGTGAGACGTAGTAATAAAGCGAACCAATTAAGGCGATTGGTAACCACGTGGCCACAAAAAGATAATCATTCGCCACAAACTGATTAATGACGACTAATGAAAAAATGGCATAAACGAGCAGCGTAGAGACTCGCATAAAAAATGATTTTTGCTGGTAAGCAAAGTAAAGCAAGCCCAGTGTCCAAAGCGCTGGCAGTAAGCTTTTTAACGAATCTGGAATTTCGTTCGCTTCAAAAGAAAAACCAAACAGCAGTACCGTGCTAAGAAAAATACTGAAACCGAGCCAGATTTTTTCAGCCACCTGTTTAACATTTCCAATTGAATAAACAAAGGCCGTCACAAAGGTGCAGGTGAGAACGGCCTCTAAGGCGAATTCGGAAATATTATTTGCTAGTGAATAAAGCAGGGCCAAAATCAAGGTGCCCCGACCAAACCATTCATAAATTTTTTGTTTTGACAGTTGACCCACACCACACATAAAGACCCCTTCAAAGATCAATGTCAGCGTCAGAATAAGCGAGCTGTAATTTCGGAGTTCCCAAGCGGTGGCAATAACCACAAACAGTAAACTAGAACTTAGGGTGATAAGGTGAAAAACAGACCAATTTTTGCTTTTAAACCAATCAGCTAAGGCCAGTAAACCCAGTGCCTGAGCCCCCACTAAAAACCCAATGTGTTCCCACGATTGGGCGTAAAATGCACCAGAGGCGCACAAATTAAAGAGTAAAAGTGCGATGGTGAACAAGACAATTTCATGCACTTCTTCTTTCGGTGGTTCACTCGATTTATAATTAAGTATGAGCCGGACTACACCGGCCGAACCAATCAGGGCGTAAATAATGAAGGCAAAAAGCAATAACTGAATTGGGTTGATACTACTGACCACTTCGAGTTTGTTGAGGTTGTAGTTGTGATCTAAAAGTTCACGACCTAATTGTTCTAAGGCCGCAAATATATAGCTGCTCGAGAAAACAATCAGAGAGACGAAAATCTCGGGCCATTTTTTGTTTAACGCCAGCACGAAACCAGCCACGGCTAACACCAGCACGAATGGCAAAACGAGCATAGGCTCTAGCTGTCCTGAAAACCATGGCGCAAGTAAACCCGCTGCAATACTGAAATTCGCCAGAATTCTAGAATTGTAGCGTAAAGCCAGCATGACTCCAACCCCCGCTTGCAGGGCGAGCATAACTAAGCTTTGGGTGGCAGAAATGAAATCGTAAACATAGTGCGCGAGCAAAGTGGTGACAATGAGTCCGGCTAAACCGGCCGCGACTAAATAACAAAAGAAGTCGGGGTATTTGTTTTTTAAGTATTCACCGAGTCCAATTAAAGAAAGTGAAACCAGAATGCCCAAAGCGATTCTTCCCATGGGGCCAATCCAACCATTTGAGAACGCCCAAACCGCAAAAAATCCAATCGCGACCACAATTGAAGTGGCTCCTAAAATAGGGAATAGCTTTTGCCCCAGAAAATTTTCCAGATCAAAGGGGAGTGCTTTTTCAACCGTTTTGCTTTTTATTGCGGCTGATTTACTAACAGTTTGTTGCAGATGACTCGGCCACTTTGATCGGTCAACGCCATCGTCTTCTTCTTGGTTAATCTCTTTAACCTTTGTTTGAGGGACGGGAGTGGAAAAAGAATTTTCTAATGGATCTTCAAGGTGCTTCACTCTTTCTTGCAGCTTGTAAATCCAAAAAGCCATGCCAAAAGTTGAAGCAATCCACAATAATTCCATTAGAAAGAGGTTATTTTCAGCAAAAGTTTAAACTAAAATACGAATCTAATACAGAAAGTTTTTAAATCTCTAAAAATTGCGGGTCACGCTCTAATATTTCCTTGAAATTTTGCGGCGTTTTACCAGGAATTTGAACGGTGTTGATCCAAAGTTTTGTGTTATTAGCGCAAACAATGGGCACAGTTATTTCTTCCGGGGTTAAAGAAATATCAATTAATTTAATCAGCCCGTTTTTGGTTTTTAAATTTACCCCTGGCCAAGGGGAAAAGGCGCGCCAAGTGTTGTAAATTTTTGCCGCTTCAAGTTCTTTGTAATTCAAATGACCATCTGTTTTCTCAAACTTGCCACAAAAGCTGGCGGACTCTTCTATTTGCACGGTGGGTTTTATTTTACTTTGCGTGTAAGCCGCCAAAAATTCTGGGAACGCTTGGGCCGTGAAATGTGAAAAATTTTGCCAGATCTGAACCGTATTTTGGTGTTCAATGTTATGGGTTGTTTGCCATAAAACATCTCCGGCATCTAAGGCTTTTACCATGCGCTGCCAAGTAATTCCGCTTTCTGTGAGGCCGTCTAAAATAGCGGTCTGGACCGGTGAAGCTCCGCGGTACTTAGGCAAAAGCGAGAAGTGAACGTTGACCACGCCCAAGGGAGGCGTTTCTAAAACTGATTTTGGGAATATAAGGCCAAAGGCAATCACAATTGCTAAATCACATTCAACGTTTTTAAATAAGGCTTTAAGTTCTGCTTTAGAATCAATTTCAAAAATTGGGAGTTTTAATTTGAGGGCGGCCACTTTTACGGGGCAGGGGGTTAGAATTTGTTTTCGTCCCACTTTCCGGTCTGGAAAAACGCCCACGCCCACAATTTCGTACTCGTTTAGTTGGGCAATAGCTTGTAGGCTTGGAACGGCAATTTCTGGGGTTCCAAAAAACATAATTTTTTTCTTCATCGACTTTATATTAAAGGTATTGAGACCAATTCCAAAACTTAGTTAAGACATAGCTCATTTAATAAATTTTCGTAGCATAGCGGTACTTATGAAAATCAATCTGGATGTTTTAGCGGCTGTAGAAAAAGCGAATGCAAAATTGTTAGTAGTGACTAAATACTGGGGCAAAGGAGAAACCGAAAAAATTATAGCCGCGCTCAGAAATGAATCGTGTATTTATGGTTGGGGAGAAAATCGGGTTAAGTCCTTAGAAGAAAAAAGTTTAGAGCGAAGTGAGACTCATTTTATTGGGCGTTTACAATCACGGCAGTTGCCCGTAATTGCGGCGCATTGTGAAACGATTCATAGTTTAGCTTTATTAAAACATGCAGAGAAATTAAACAAAATTATTGAACAAAATAGTTATTCAAAATTAAAAGTTTTTATCCAAGTTAATGTGGCGGCAGATCCTGCCAAAGAGGGGATTGCGCCGATTGATTTACCTGATTTTTTGCAGGCTTTAGCCCCACTGAAAAATTTGGCGGTTGTTGGTGTATCGAGTATGGGCTGGGGCGAATTTACCGAAAGCCAAAAACGACAAGAATTTGAGAGCCTCATTAAACTTCGAAATAAGTTTATTCCACAGGGCTTAACTTCTGCTGGCACGAGTCGAGACTATCAAATCGCTTTAGACGCTGGCATTGATATCGTCCGGGTTGGAAAGGGGATTGTGGCCGAACCTTTTGACGTTTAGCCCTCAAATCTGTTATAAGCATACGCGAATGAAAGTAGCCGTTCCAAAATTCAAATCAGTCGCGATCTATTGCCACCACAAACCGGCAAAAGAAAAAGCAGAGGCGGGCTTTATGCGCGATATGTTGCGGTTTTTTCATCAGCAAGGCGTCGCGCACATTCACGGTGATGTGCGCACCGTCTCTATGCTGAGAAACGCGGTCCCTTTAATTGATGACGAAAAAAGTTACGATTTAAAAATTGGGATTGGCGGCGATGGAACCTTGCTGAAGATGATGCGAACGCTGCAAAAAAATGACGGCTTATTTCTAGGCGTGAATTTTGGGACGCTTGGATTTTTATCTGAAGTCACGCCTCATAATGCATTAGACGCTTTACCAAAAATTTTTGCTGGTGAGTTTACTGTTGATGAAAGAATGTTGATTAAAGCGTTTGTGCAAAGAAAAAACGAAGCTGGGAAAAAACAAAAAGTTTACCGAGCCTATGGTTTAAATGAAATCGTTTTTGGCCATGGTGGTCAGGCCAGGCTTACTAACTTTAATGTTAAAATTAATCGTCGTTATTTGTCGACCTATAGGAGTGATGGTTTGATTTTTTCGACTCCAACGGGGTCAACGGCTTACAGCATGAGTGCCGGAGGCCCGATTATGTCGCCTCGGTTAGAATGTGTTTCGATTACGCCGGTCGCACCGCATAAATTAACCCATCGACCGATTGTGTTACCCGGGGACAGTTTGATGCACCTGAACTTTGACGCCCGAGTCGACACGATTTCGATGACGATTGATGGACAGATTCATTTTTCTCTTAAATCAACCGACGAAATCACGCTGCAACGAGCCACCAGAACGGCTAAATTCATTCGGCTTAAAAAGTCGCATTACTTTAGAACCCTGCGTAATAAACTGGGTTGGGGGGAATAGTAAAAAAACGCTCAATCTTTTGATGAAGCGTTTTATAGTCTTATCGGTTTTAAAAAATTAAACCTGTAACTGAGGAATAATTTGTTTTTTTCGGCTCACAATTCCCGGCAATACCACGGTGTCGCCGGCAACTTCTATGTTAAAAGATTTCTCGGCCATTAGTTGAGTGGCCGTGTTTGGTACTAGCAGTGTGGCTTCTTCATTTAAAATATCAATGATGAATAAAAACGCTTCGGCTAAACCTTCTTCTTTACAAACCTCAATTTGGGCTTCCATAAGTTCAGTTTTACGCTCTAAAATAACTTTAGGGCTCGCGGTTTCAAGCACGCCCACTCGATATTTTTTGCCATTAAACTCAGCGATTTTGCTATCCATTTTTACGAGTTCTTTAGCGCTGTAATCTGATACATCTGATTTAGCTTCAAACATTTGGGCGGCGTACTGGGGCATATCCAAATTAAGTTCGGCCGCGAGTTCTTCGGCAATCGCTCGGTCATAATCCGTCGTGGTTGGGCTCCGGAACTCAAGTGTGTCAGATAAAATACACGAAAGCATCAAACCTTTAATCGCTTCGGGCATTTGTTCTCGGTCTGAATCTGACATAAGACTTAATAGTACACTCGCCGTTGAAGCGAGCGGTTTAATAGTGGTATCGACGACGTAAGCCGTAGTGATATTGCCCATTAAACGATGGTGATCAATGATTTGTAAAATTTGTGCATTGCCAAGGTTGGCCACTAATTCTTCGGCATTGTTGGTATCCACAATCACGACTTCGTCATCCGCTTCAACGTCTTCTAGTATTGGTAGGGCTGGTACTTTCCAGTAATCCAAAACAAACTTCGTTTCAGGGTTAAGTTCACCCAATAGGTAAGGCGCAGCGTGTTTCCCTAAAATTTCACTGTAATACCAAGCGGCGATAATGGCGCTGCCAGTACAATCGGTGTCGGGTGAGTAGTGTCCAAATACTTTAATCATGATTCTTTTTTAATTAAGATTTTAAAACTTCAATTCCTGGAAGTTCTTTGCCTTCCAAAAATTCGAGCATAGCGCCACCACCCGTTGAAACATGGGTGAAAGCTGATTTGTTAACGCCAAATTTCTTAAGTGCATCAAGCGTGTCGCCTCCACCGAGAATGGTTTGACTCGATTTTAAGGCGGCAATAGTTTTTAAAATTTGTTTGGTTCCAGCGGCAAAAGCCGGGTATTCAAAACAACCGAGTGGGCCATTCCAAATAATAGTTTGGCTTTGATTTAAAACGTCTTGGTAGTTTTTAATACTCTTTGGTCCAATATCAAAAATTTTCATATCGCCTTCGACCTTTTCTATAGTAGTGGTGGAAGTTTCTTCGCTTTCCATAGTGTCCCCACAAACCACATCAACGGGCAAATGAATAACGGTATTGTTTTTTTCAGCAGCGGCGATAATACGCCGAGCCACTTCTAATTGATCCTCTTCGTAAAAACTCCCCCCAACGTTAAAACCTTTAGCGGCTAAAAAAGTGTTCGCCAGCGCGCCGCCGATAAGAATGTTTTCAGCGGTTTTAGAAAAATGTTCGAGCACTTTAACTTTTGTTTCAATTTTAGCGCCGCCAACCACAACGGTTAACCCAGCCATTTTTTTGTTGGATAAAAAAGGCGTTAAATGGTCGATTTCTTTTTGCAGTAAAAAACCCGGGTAAGCCGGTAAATAACTGGCTAAACCAATCACCGAAGCGTGACCACGGTGTGAAACCGCAAAGCCATCATTCACAAAAACTTCGGCTCCTAGGCCCAGTAAAGATTGAATAAACTGGGGATCGTTTTTCTTTTCTCCATCATAAAAACGTACGTTTTCATGTAACTGAATTCGCCCTTCACCTGGAGTGAAATCACCTCGAAACTCAACCGTCTGTCCGAGTTGTTTTTCTAGCTCTGGTTGCACCAATGCGAGTGAAAGTTGCGGATCGTTAATTCCTTTTGGGCGGCCTAAATGCGATAAAATATGAATTCTTTTAGCACCACTTTCTAGTAAGAACTTAAGGGTGGGAATTGATTCTACAATACGCGTGTTTTCAGAGACTTTTCCGTTTTTAAGCGGGACATTAAAGTCGACTCGAATCGCGACTATTTTGTCTTTAACGTGCCCGGCCGTAAGTTTTTGCGTTTCCATGAAGAGGGGGGAGGAATAAATGAAATCGCGGTTATTCTAAAAACCCCTTGCCTATGGGTCAAAGCAAATAAAGACTTATTGGGTTAAAAATTAATTTTAAGCGGTATCAAGCGCAGCTAAACGTTCTTTCAAGCGGGCAATGGTTCGAGGTCCAATTTGGCCATCGGTTCCACCAGCAAAAGCTTGAATAGATCGTCCAAAGGTGATGAGTTGTGCGTCGGTCGCGTCTTCGGCAAAATTAATGCCAAAAAGTTCAGCCATAGCCCGATTATTGGCACGCCAACCGCCAGTCGCTTGGGCTTCAAAGGTTTGAAGCGCGTCGGTTCGATTGGTGATTTCAGTTTGATTTACGCTTATTAAAGCGGTGTCTAAACGACTCATGGTTTCACGACCAATTTTACCATCGTTCAAATTTTCAACAGTCGTATCAATCCCTAGAATGTCTCGTACTTGGCCTTGAATTCGATTTCCAAAACTGATTCGTTCTTCTTCAGTCGTAAGTTCAAGCTCAAATAATTGCGCGATTTCGTTTGAAATATTCTGCCAATCCCCGGGGGTGTAATTTTGGTGTTCGGCCAAGATGGCTCGAATTTCGTTGGCTTTTGCTCGAATTTCGTGAGACCCGATCGCCTCGATTTGTTCCGCTAAAGTTGGCTCAGGTGCTGGGGCTTCAACCGTTACGTCAGGCAGCGTAAACGGAGCCTCTAAATTTGGTGAAATTAAATCTGGTCGAATTTGATCTGGAATGGTGGTATCTGCGGCACTTGGAACAATAACTGGGTCATCCAAGGATATTTCGGCCGCAGCAACGCTTCCGAGCACCGCTGGTGGAACCACCATGGCCGCAAAAGAAGGTCTGGCGACAGCGGCTGGAATAACGGAAGGTAATCGGTCAGCTTCCCCAACTACGCGCAGAGGAGGGAGGTTTCTAGCCGCCGGAACCGCTGGAGGTCTAACAACTGTTAGCGGCGGTAAGGTGTCAGTCCCTCCCACAATTCGAGGTACAAAGCCTTGTGGTACATACAGCGCACTAGCCACTTGAGGTACTGGAATATCGTCGAATCGAGTAATTCGAGCCAAGGCATCAGGTCGAACCACGCTCATTTGCGAAGCCCGGTATAAATCATCAACGGCAGTATCGGCACTCATTAAGGCATCATCTAACGGTGTGTGACGTAACATAACGCCCCCATCAGCCGACTGACCGACTATATATCTTTCAATGGTTTGACCATCTGCTGTTTGGTAAAGAACCCGTTCGCCACGCGTAAATGTTCGTCCCCCTACTTCAAAACTGAGGCTTTGCGGGGTTACATTATCGGCCAGACGGAGTGCATCATCTCCTAAACCTAATACTGGTCGAGCAAGGGCTTGTGGTGGACGAATAACCACATCATCAACCACACTCGGTCTGATAACTGGCAAGGCGTCATCGGCATGAACGGCTATATCATCGGCCGATCTTAGGGCTAAAGAACCGAGATCATCGGCAACCACCGGCGCAACACTGGCAAATCCAGGTACTTCATCTAGTTGACGTAATAAATCATCAATCGCATCATCGCCAACATTTAACGTTCGAGCGATACTAGATCGTCTTGCGGTAAAGGCTTCTTGCGCTCTTAAGCTAGTTCGGCCTTGTAAATTTTTAAGCTCATTTAGGGTGCCACGAGTTATATCATCTAAATCATCTAAACGTAAAACCACTCTTTCGGCGACATCATCGAGTGATCCCGCTCCAATTCGTGCCGCATCATCGATAAAGTTTGCGCCCCCGGCCGCAACTCGAGCAACTTCGTCCACTGGTGTTCTGACTACGGCGGCAGTGCCTCGTGCCACAAAGTTAACCGCTTTTCCAGCCCGTGCCATAAAACCCACAATGGCCCCTACAGGAATTAAAGATCCCCCAATAAATAAGGCTACATCGCGCGCGCTATTGAGCGTTTCATCTGATAAGTCGCGCCAATCATTACTGATTCCGGTCATATCTTCGTACACACTCATTAAATGACTTAAATCTTCAGAGCCATTGTTTTCAAGATACGAGTTTATCACATTCGTAAAGACCGTACTGGTTGCTCGGCTCATAATAAGTTCATCTTTTTGTGCTTCAACGGCTTCAACCGCTAAAGGATCAACCGTTCGTAAATGTTCAATAAGATTATTGATTTCTGTTTCGGCCGAAGTTGCCGCTGAACTGCTAAAGTCAAAATTTCCACTTTCATCAAAAAGTTGGGCGTGTAAATCATTGGCAATGGCCGTTTCACCTTCGGAAAGCTCTGCGCCTTCAGCGGTCAATTCCGCTTGAGTAGTTTGCAGCATTACGCCTTCAGCGGCTTCAAACGCTTCAATTTCTCGAAGTGCTTGAGCTAAAGCGCTCGGGTCAGTCATAATGGCTTCGGCGGTTAGGCTTGGGGCCTCTTCTAAGCCTTGATCGGTTCGAGCGGTTTGATACGTTTCATTGCCCCACATGTTATGCCACCAGTGTCGAACACTTCCATCGAGCATTTCTTCAACCACGGCGGTCGTGTTTGCTAAATCGTTGTTGTTAATCAGTTGATAGGCTCGCGTTGGTAAATCGCTGCCAGGGCGAAATTGCGCAAAAGCGTCAATAAATATTTTGGCCTGTTGTAGTTGGGCTAATACTTCTGGAGTCGCTTCTTGGGCTTCAATTCCATCATCATGGGCTTGAGCCGAAATTGTTAAACCGCTATCAACGGCTCGTGCCGCGTCGAGTAAATTACGGATAGAGCGATCGGTTGCTAGGGCCTCACCACTGAGTAAATCTTGGTACCCTTCAAGAAAGGTTTCTTGTGTCCCCATTAAATTTACTTGCTGGGCTTCTAGGCCCATTAGCAAACCATTAAGACTCATTCCCATAGCATATTGGTCATCGGTAATAACCGTATTGCCAATGTTATCAATTTGGTTCTGAATATCATCTAGTTGTGCGTCCACTTCGGCGGCAGCACCTTTTAATACGCTCAAAGCTCGAACTAAAGCCATGGTTTCAGTTGGGGTTTCGTTAGCGGGTCTTGAGGCTAAAAAAGATTCCGCGTCCGCACCTAATATAGTCGTAATTTGTGCAATTTGTGATTCGTTTAAAGTCCCTGATTCTACCGCTTCAGGGGCCGTTGTACCGATAATAGCGGCCTCAAGTCTGGACTGTATTTCAGCCGCGCTTGGAGTCGGGCGTCTGCTGCCTTCCGATAACATTATGACTTCATCGGTTAGCTGTTCATAGTCGTCGGCAGTAAGGGTTCCGCCAAATTCATTTATCAGAGCTTGTCTTAATTGTACGGCAATGTTGGCGTTCTCTTCAGGAAAAAGAATCAGTCTTTCGGCTATTTCGGGTCGAGCTAAATACTGAATTTCGGCTTCAGAAATGGTAAAACTTGGGTCAATCAATTGCTCGGCGGTTACTTCGGCTCTTTCTGGCGCTGGCGGTAATAAATCGGCTGCATTGGCGTCCAGAGGAGTGCCCGTATCCATTCCCGGAGCAAGAGCCACTTCATTTGGGTGAAAGGGATCATCGGCCGGAAGCATGACTGGCGCTTCGGCTTGAACCATTGGTAAACCTCCCGGAGAAACCGCCACTACCGCTGGGCCAATTTCAACTTCTGGTTCTGGCGCAACCGCTGGCGCCACGTTGCCTAAAGCGACAGGATTCGCGACAAAGTCTTGGTACTCTGAAAAATTTTGGGGCGTATTATCATCAAATAAAATGGCTTCGAGTCGTTCAGAGTCTATAACCGTTTCATCATCATTATCCACGTCTGCCATATAATAAATATCAGCTCCGTCGATATCGATATTCCCGTTATTTGATAGAAAAACGTATCGATCAACCACTTGTCTGGCTAGACCCGCATTTGCAATAAGTCCTATTGGAAGTCGTACTGTTATGCCTTCGCTGCTTCCAGTAAAAGGATCCGCCAGAACAAATTCTCCAGTTGTGGCATCAACGTTAATTCCATCAACCGCTCGTGCAATACCCATCGCTTCTTCTATTAGTTCTGCCGAAATCTCGTTTCGCTCGGCCGAACTTTCGGCGGCTAAGGCGAGTCGGGCCGCTTCCGCGGGATCAACACTAGGTGATTCAGCATTATAAATATATTTTGAGCGGGTCTTGGTGTTTGAAAACTGAGAGAGGAACTTCATAGACTTGGGCGCGATAAATAAAAATCTAAATATTTTACCACAAAAACCACTTTTCTACAAACCAAGGTTGAGCCCTGGAACAATTACGTCTAAAATACCTTTCGAAAACTAACTTTTGTGATGGAACTGGAAGTCATTATCGGTCTTGAAATTCACGCGCAACTCAGCACCAAAACCAAACTATTTTGTAGCTGTGATAATGATGCCTTTGGCGTGCAGCCAAACACTCGAGTTTGCCCCGTTTGTATGGGCTTCCCGGGCATGTTGCCGGTGCTGAATGCCGAAGCACTTCGAAAGGGCGTTGAAGGCGCGGCCGCTTTGGGGTGCACGATTAAACCTTTTTCTAAATTTGATCGAAAAAATTATTTCTACCCCGATTTACCAACGGGTTACCAAATTTCTCAATTTGACCAACCAATCTCTGAACACGGCGAAGTCGAAATCGAACTGGAAGGCGGGAATAAAATTATTGGTATTACTCGGGTTCATCTTGAAAACGATGCCGGGAAATTAACCCACACGGTGAACGGCACTTTATGTGACTATAACCGAGCCGGAACACCATTAGTAGAAATTGTCACCGAGCCCGATATGCGCAGCCCCGAAGAAGCACAAACGTTGGCTAAAGAAATCCAAAAAATCCTCCGAACGGTTGGGGCCTCAACCGCCGATATGGAGAAGGGGATGATGCGGTTTGATGCTTCGATTTCAATGCGTCCGGTGGGCGATGAAAAACTATATCCACGAACCGAAATCAAAAACCTAAATTCGTTCTCGGCTTTGCTTAAAGCTCTGAAATACGAAGTTAAAAAACAACGTAAAGCCTGGGAAGCGGGAAGTCCTTCTACCCAAGAAGTAACCGTTGGTTGGTTAGACGATAAAGAAGAAACAAAGTTACTCCGAGACAAAGAATCAGCGATGGATTATCGGTATTTCCCCGAGCCGGATTTGCCACCCGTTACTTTTACCGAAAAAGAAATTAAAGACATTTTAGCGCGCATTCCAGAGCTGCCTTTAGCCAAAAAACATCGGTATATTAACGACTTAAAATTAACCGACGCTGAAGCTTTAAAAATTGCTGAATCACCTGAGTTGTATGACTTTTTTGAATCAGCGGTTGATAAAGGGGGTGAAGCCCGAAAAATTGCGGGTTTATTCTTATCAGTGGTTTTAGCCAGAACCGATTGGCAAAAAACCGGCATCACGCCCCAACACGTTTCTGATACTTTAATTCTTCAAACCGAAGGCAAGATTTCAGCTTCAGCCGCCAAAGAAATTCTGAACGCTTTAATGGAAGATTCAGAAAAAACCGCCAAAGAAATTATGGAAGAAAGAGGGTTAGAGCAAAAATCTGACAGTGGTGAAATTGACGCTTGGGTAGACCAAGTAATGAAGGAAAACCCAGAAGTAGTGGCCGATATTAAAGCCGGAAAAGATAAAGGGATTCAATTTTTAATGGGACAAGTTATGAAAATGTCTCGCGGTTCTGCCAATCCACCACTGGTTATGCAGGCGATTAATAAAAAGCTAAACACTTAGTGCGGTTACAGACCCCGGGATCTATCAGTTCATTTGATCTTTGCTCCCGGGGGCTTTAGGAACGAATAAATATTTTGTTCTTTTAAAAATCTTTGCTATAGTCGGAAGTGAATTGATAAAAAAATAAAAAATGGATTACCTCATCGAAAACGCACTCGAAATTATGTGGCTCTGCTTGGGCTTTGGATTTTTGGTTTTGGTTTTCTTTGTGGTTCGAGCCATTTATATTGCGACTCAACTTTTAAAAAAAGTGAATGATTTAACCGATCTTACGATTCACTATGTCAACAAGCCCCTTTCAATGATTGTTCAAGCCGAAAAAACCGTCACGCAAATGCTAGAACGGTTCACTAAGTAATAATTCAAAACTAAATCTTAATTTAAAGCCCCAAACGGGGCTTTTTTTAAAACAAGAAATCTAGAATATAAGGCGCGTACAAAAAATAAATAGTCGTCATCCACACAAAACCCGCGGTCACAAGGTTGGTGAAAAACAAACTCCACCAGCTTTTGTATTTAGCAAAAGCGTAAAGCAGGCCGCCTTGAATCACAAAAAAGCCCAGCAGCGTAAAGCCAATTAAAATAATGGCGTTGCTATTGAAAACATATAAATCGAGAAAAGCGGGGTTTTGTACAAAAATATTTGCGGTTTCCATGTCTAAAAGGACTATATTTTAATAAGGTTAAGGGAATCGCCTTAAAAATCTAACTAAAATCTTTACTTAGTTTTTTATGCAGAATCAATTTTTGTAATAACTCGATCATTTGCACCACTAAGGCGCGACGTTCTTCTTGAAAACTAATTTGTACGTTTTCTAAATAGTTTAGTTGTTTAACGGCATAAACTTTATCGCGGCCATATAAACCGTGAAAAGCCCGAATCACTCGGTTTAGTCTTTTAAAATCTTTGTCATCGGGGAATTTCTCACGCAAAAACAAATACTGTTCTTTGGCTTTACGCGCCTGACTGAGAAATCGTTCTTCACTAATGATATTGGCCATATTAGTTTTCGACGTAGCTTTTAAAACTGCGCAGAATTAACTGCCAGCCCATTTGTTGGGCGTCGGGCGCTTGCCCGGGAGCGGCATCAAATTCTTCGGTAATATTTATACCGTCTTCATCTTCTTCAAATTTAACTAAGACCTTGCGGCCATCGTCTAAGGTAAAGGCGATGCGTTCGTGCTTCACAATGCTGGTAAACGTGCCAGCAAAATCAAAAGCGCCGCTTTTATCCATGGCGGCCATACGGGTTTTAAACGCGCCCCCTTCTTTAAAATCACTCTCCGCACTGGGTACATACCAAGTGTCGGCGGCGTGATACCACTCTTTAATGTGGTCGGGTTGCGTCCAGCATTCCCACACGTGTTCGAGGGAATCTTTCACCGTAATCGCTACTTTAATACTCATTGAGGTGAGTGTAGCATAGTTTGAAGGGGAATAGGGTAATAAGTTTGCTGAGATTGAAAATTACATTAAAAAATATACTTTAGAGTTCTAAAGTTAATTAATAATGAATTCCAAAATAAACCTTTTTAACGAGTTCTTACCAGAAGAGCGTTTACACATAACAATATTTGCAGATGAGACACATTGTACGGAGAATGAAAGTTTCACTTATATCTCACTTTTAATAGTGCCAACAAATAAAATCACCACGGTTATAAGCTTGTTAAATCAAATTAGAGTAGAAACCAAATTTCATCATGAGTTTAGTTTTTCGACAATAAAAAAGAGTCTGAACAGTACAAAGTTCATGTTTGCAGAAAGAGTAATAAATAGTTTGTTAAGTGACAAAGATTCAAAAAATTTTTATTTCAATATTTTGGGTATAAATAGAGATAATTTAGATTATTCAGTTTTTGGGGAAACAAAAAAAGAACAGTATACTAATTTTTATAATCGTTTTTTCCGCACAACAATTAAAAACGCAGTTAAAAATTTTTTCCCAAACCAAAAAATTGTTGTCGATAATATTTTTCATGACCACTCCACAACTTTAGAGAAACATCAGCTTTTCTATTGGCATATAATTTTTAAATTAGACTTAGAGTCTGAGAATATTGATTTTAATTGCAACAATGTATTACTTATAAACTCAGATCATAACAAAGAATCTAACTACAAAAATTGTAGTCATTTTGTTCAAATTTGTGATTTGCTAGGTGGGGCGTTACGAGCATGTTTTAATAATCCAACTGAGCTTAATGATGCTCGAAAATCTTTAGCATTAAGTTTATTACCTTTATTTAAGAGAATACGAGATAAACCCTTTAATAACAATAGTTCTTATGGTTATTATAGAAAATATAATTATTCTTTATTCCCAAAAGAAAATTTAAATAAAGAGACTCATTTTGCTAATAGTCAGTTTTACAAAAATAAAGATTTTAAAATCGAAGAATCAATACAGGCTTTTGGAACTTTTGATTAGTTAAATTTTTAAGATTCGTTTCTCTTAAATTGCAAATCCATCCCGGGATCTACAAATGTATTAGAAATTAGATCCCGGGATGTGTTTGCCATCAGCCCCAAAAACTCAAAAATTTTTAAAATACTTCTTCGCACTTTCCCTTCTATGCGGGCACCCCGGCCAACAACACGGTCGCTTTTTTCCTGCCAATAAATCTTCCTGTAATCGTTCAATATGTTCGGCGCGAGTTTCGGCCTTTTTCACAATCGTCGTCCAACAAATCCACTCGTTGCGGGCCAGGGGAGTAATGGCGTTCCATTTCTCTAGTACATCCGCGTTTGAAACTAAGACATCTTTAATGTCTTGTGGAATTTCGTGAACTTCTTCAACGCCCGGTTCAATTTTAATTTTCGACATGTTTTATTTCTTTTTTAGTCCCCACTGCCATTTAGGGGATTCCCCCGTTTTATAACAAATTAAAACCAAAATAAGCGTTAACCCCAGGAGGGGTAAAATAAATTCCGATAAAACATTTTCTTCGGTTAAATTATCCTCCACCCGAAAGGCTAGAAACAAAACGGCAGCCGTGTAAACCAGTAAAACCAACCAGCCTTGCCATTTGGCGGGCATCCAACCCCAACCGTAAAGTTTGGCTTTGAACCAATAGTTATTGGGATTGTCTTTTAGGTATTCAAGGTAAGGGTTGAGCATCGTAGTAAGTAATTTATTGTCTTTCAGCTTCGGCCTCCATTATAGCTAAACGGGTATAATAATCACTAAATTCTTTTAAATGCGCCCAGGCGATTTTTCCGGTTAAAATAGGGTCATCATGGGTTACATCGGTTTCGGGGTCTTTTGAGCCATGTTCTAGTTCTACCAGCATCCCTTTTAAAAATTCCTCTGGGCTAAACTCAACGTTCTGCCAATTAATGCCAAAACTTTGAGCTACTTCTTGCGCCTGTTCTAACGTAAACGTTTGGGTTGTGTTCATAATTTAAAGCTACGCTTAAGAACTGAGTGTGTAAACCCGAACCAAAAAAGTATCGGTTTAAGAATTAGCCAGATTTATGAAGAAAATATAAATTAAATATTTCTTAAAATATTAAAGGTGAAACGCTGTAATTAAAGATGTTTAGGTGGTTCTTATTTAAAGAAAATAAGTAACATTCGCCCATATTTAATTCCCTCATTTTTTAATGAAAAAATTGTCTTTCGAGTCGGTGGCTAAATTAGCTTCTCACTTGTCGCTTACGTTGGGTGCGTTTCTGTTTGCGCCCTTAAGTTTGGCCGCTTTCCCCGATACAGCGGTTTACCCGTGGGAAAAATCAATTGAGGTTTTGCAAAATGCGGGCGTCGTGGCAGGGTACGAAGACGGAACTTATCAACCCGATAAAGTTTTAAATAGAGCCGAACTGACAAAAATTGTGATTGAAAGTATTTACGATGAAGAGGAATTTGCCGAGGCCGCCGAAAATTGTTTTTCGGATGTTCAAGCCACCGATTGGTTTGCGAAATATGTTTGTTTTGCCAAATCAGAAGGCATTGTGGAAGGCAATCCAGATGGAACTTTTAAACCGGCAAATGCTATCAATCAGGCGGAAGCTTTAAAAATTGTGTTGAATTCATTTTACGATGATATTCCGACCTCTGGTGACGACGAAGCTTGGTACCAAACCTTTTTAGATGAAGCCGATTACCAAGGGATGTTTTATTTTGAAGCCGAAAACGCGGCCGCTCACGAAGTCACTCGGGGTGAAATGGCGTACTTTGTCGCCTGGAATCTGGACGACGAATTAGAAGACCAAATTGCGTACGAAGATTTTACCGGTGAAGCCGATTACAGCAACGACACTTTTGGTTTCGAGCCGATGACGGCCGATGAATGTTATGAAGATGAGTACTTTGATGAAGAAGATCAAATGTGTTATTTAACGTGTGAAGAAGGGGATGACAGCTGTGAAGCCGACCAAGATGAATTTGATAGCTGGTACGATAATTGGGATGAAAACCCAAGTGATCACGCTGAAGGAGAGGCTTCAAACGAAGATCAAAATGTTATCTACAGCGTTGAAGGTGACCAAATTACTTACAAAGAAACCACTGGCATCCCCACGATAAAAGTGGGGGATTTATGGGAAAACACCGAGGTTCACCAAAAAACGTGGGAACGCGTGAAGAAGGTGATTCCTGCCGAACTAAGAAACCGGATTGTGGAGTACCGATTATTCACCGATGGTGAAAGTGAAGTAGACGCGTTTGTGGTTCCCGTTGGTGACCCAGAAAATGGTGAGTGGGCGGTAGCGGTTGATATTTTAGATGCCGAACAAGGCAGTACCCAAGAAGACGGTCCATTCTCATTGGTTTTGGTGCACGAGTTTGCGCACATTTTGACGTTAAACATCGACCAAATGCAGCCAGGCGTGATGGTAGATGATGAAACCGATGACGATTTTTGTGCGCCAAACGTAACCTTAAGCGAAGGTTGTGCGAAGGATGACGCTTTTGTAAATATTTACTTTAAAAAATTCTGGGGCAAAAAAATGATGCAAGAAGCCAGAGCCGCGGTTGCCCAAGAGTCTGATGCCTTTTATGAAAATAATGCAGAGGCCTTCGTAACCGATTACGCAGCCACGAGTATTGCCGAAGATATTGCTGAATCTTTTAGTTACTTTGTGATGAAAGATAAGCCAACCGGCAGCGCCGTTAAAGATAAAAAAGTACAGTTCTTTTATGAGTTCCCGGTATTAGTGCAACTGCGAACTAAAATTCGAGCGAGCTTGCAGTAAGTAAAAAAAAAGTTTGAATAGAGTTATAAAAAAAGCCTGCAGTTTGCAGGCTTTTTTTCATAGAAAATAGATTTAGGGTTTTAAAGGGTAAAGCGCAAAAACTTACGATCGTAAAATTCTTTCCATAGCTTTGCCTTTGGCTAATTCGTCTATGAGTTTATCCATATAACGAATTTTTTTCATTAAGCCTTCCTCCATTTGTTCGACCCGCCAGCCACAAATCACGCCCGTTATTTTTGATACATTTGGGTTCAGTTTCGGGGCTTGGGCAAAGAAGGTTTCAAAATCGACTTTTTTATTTATCTGCGTTTCTAACTCTTTTTGTGAGTAGCCCGTTAGCCAACAAATTATCTGATCGACTTCTGCTTTAGTACGATGTTTCTTTTCGGCTTTTTGTACGTACAGCGAGTAAACTTTCCCAAACGCCATAGAAAATATTTTGTGGTTTTCCATGTTTGATATATTAAAGATTTTTTAAAAACTTTGCTATTTCGAACGTCTGAATATGAACAAGAGATTAAATTTAAGTTTTCGAAATAAAAAATAATCTATTAAAGTTTCTTATAATACTCTTTAAACCCTCTTTTTATGTTAAATAAAAAAAATCGAATATTTATTTGGAAAAGGCTTTTACTCGCGCTTCCCGCATTTTTACTTTTAAGTTTTAATGTTAGTTTGGCTCAAAGTATGTCAGATGGAACACTCCAAGTGACACTTTCAAATGAAACTGCACGAGGCACTAACATTCCATTTAACGCTTCTTCTGTACCTTTTACTTCTGTAGAATTAACGGCAGGGGATAGTTCTGACGTTGAAATTTCGTCTATAACTTTTACCCGCCTTGGTGAAGGAAGTAATATTGATTTTAAAAATGTTTGGCTTGAAGTTTTTGGAGTAATTGAGAGCGATAAAGTCACAGTTAATAATGATAATATTGCGAGAATAACCTTCAGTTTGCCATTGAAAATTCCGGCTGGTCAAACCATTATTGCGGAGGTTGTAGCCTCATTGTCAGAGACAAGTAAGAATATAGGAAACAAGAGTATCTTCGGATTGCTAGAGCCTAAAGACATAGCTACTACGGCTTCAATTATTAATAGTAATTTCCCTATAAAAGGAGAAGAAATGCTAATTTCAGAGTATGAAACAACTTTATTGAAGTTTTCAACGTCTGGAAATAACTCAGAAATTAATGTAGGAGATAAACAATCTGAAATTGGTGCTTTTAGTTTAATGAATTCTACGGATACGAATAAGGACTTAGAACTTAGATTTATTACTTTTAAAAATATTGGTACCGCCAGTTTAAAAGAGTCTCTTACAAATACCGCTCTTTATGTTTCCGACCAAATAGTTTCTGCTGAAACCTATATTGAGGGGAATGATATAACTTTCTATCTTGATAATGGGGTGACTGGAGGGGTCATAATTGAAGAAGGTGTTAAAATGGACTTCATCGTAAAAGCCGATATTGACTCTGCTGAAATGGGCGATTTCATTAAATTAGAAATTGAAAATCTGAACAATATTGTCGGTTTAGAAATTGGAACAAATTTTGGTGCAAAAGTAGTTACGTCTACTAATGAATCAATTTCCCAGTTAAAATCTTATGCCATTAAACCTGCCATTACTGATTCAAAATCAAGTGTTAATAAAATAGAAACAGTTCTTGAAACGATGGTTGAGACCGAAGTTGAAGAAGACTCAACGTCCGTAAACGCTACGGCCGAGGTAGAGACAGAAGTAGATCTTTCTGTTTATGGGTTAGACCAAAAGCATTGGGGTGTCGCTTATGTTGAAGCTTTAGCGCAAGCGGATGTGATTGCTCAAAGTGACCGAGATTTATTTCAGGCTAACGAGGCTTTAAATCGAAGAGCCTTTACTAAAATTATTCTAAAAGCGTTTGGTATTGCACCCTCAGAATCTGTTACAGAGTCACCGTTTATTGATGTTTCAAACGATGACAGTTTTGCTCCTTACGCCGCAAAGGCAAAGGAATTAAAAATAATTGAAGGTTATGAAGACAAAACGTTTCGTCCAACACAAACTATAACGCGAGTTGAGGCCCTAAAAATTATTTTAGAAACCGCTCAAACTTTAGGGAAACTTGAAATAAGTGGTGGCAACATGGATTTCCCAGATACGACGCCGGCAAGCTGGTATGAATCGTACGTGGCTTACGCTCAGGCGAATGCGGTAGTAAGTGGTTATGCAGATGGCTTGTTTAGGCCTGGCAATAATGTGACCGGTGCAGAGACGGCTAAAATGGTATCTATCGTAGTTGGTATTGAGTAAGGAGTTAAAAACTGAGCCAGTGTGACTTAGTCCACTGGCTCTTGAAATCGTTTTCTGGTTCATTGGAGGGGGGACAGTGATACTTCTTGCTCGCTACGCTTCACCGAAGCTTTCAGCACCAAATCAAAGATTTGGGCTTACAGTCGAATCTGGTTTGTTTCGTATCCAGCACTTCGTGCTAATAAAAAATTTGGACAACCCCTGGAGGGGCTATCCAAATTTTTTAAACTGGCGGAGAGTGTAGGTCTCCGATCTTAAGTAGTATATTAATTAGCTTAATGCTATAAGAATTACACAAGATTTTAGTAGTTTTTCAAACAAAATAATGGAATATTCAGTTTATCATGATGAATCAAAAGAAGATGCTTTTTGGCACGTGTTCCTGTTTGTTCCTAATGAATCAAAATCCATTGTTTTAAAGGAACTTAGAGCTGCAAAAGAAGTTACTTGCTTAAATTTAACAGATTTTAGTTTTAAAAATATTGGGAGTAATAATTCTATTGAGTGCACAAGGATTTGGCTTTCAATTCTTTGTGCCGCCCTCCAGCAAGATGACAAAAATGAAATGGAGCCATACTATCTAGGTAAAGACTCCATACATTGCCCTGTCCAAAGACGGAAAAAACCTAATCACAATAATTTCACAACCTCTCCAAAGCTTAAAATAGCTGTTTTTCAACAGAAAAACAACCATGAAGACATGGAAGGCTTTGATAATTTAATCAATATAGAAACAACGTTTAGAATGGGGCTTCAAGGAGCTTGCAGCTATCTTTTCAACCAAGAGAATCCCTTAGAAATTGCACAAATAATTCTAGACAGAGAAGATCATTATCAAATTGCTCATGGAAGAGACTTTGATAAAAATACAGTTTTATCAAGGCTCAATCGAAATTTTCGTACATACTGTTCGTTAAAAAATGAATGTACGATCTCTGGAAATTCAATAAATGACGATGATCAAGTGTTTTTAGATTTGGCCGATTTGTTTCTTGGGACATTCCGATTGGGAATATTAAAACCACAAGAAAAGTTTTGCAGTGATAAAGAGAAGAAGAAACATCCCCTTTGTTACAATCTCAAAACATTAATGCAACGTTTAAATAAAGGGGGGGCAAGAATGAATAATAGTCGGTTTAATCGATTTGGTACATTCTCATCTGCCGAAATCATTAATGGTGAATGGAATTTTACGGATTTAAGCACTGATTTTCTAAAATTTCCTTCTGTAGAAAATCTAAATTTGTTTGATTAAAACAATCGCCCTTACTGCCTCCTTAAGATAGGAACTAAAAACTCCTACCCTTGAGACGATTCCAAGGGCTTTTTCAAACCTAAATACGCCAAATGTACCAATGCCTCGTACACCATAGTGAAAAGGAATTGGCTGCCATTAGTGCGTTTTATGGCGGAGGGACAGGGATTCGAACCCTGGAGGATGTTGCCACCCTGCTAGTTTTCAAGACTAGTGCATTCGACCACTCTGCCATCCCTCCGTCGTCCAAAATTTGTTGGTTAATTTCTGCGATGCAAAACGTCACTCGCAATTTCTGGACATCACTCTTCTTAAAGCCCGTTAAGGCTTAAGCGAGAGTTTGCTTGGTAAGAGCCAAAGGAGTTTAGAAAAAAATTGAAGACTGGCAAATTAATTTAGGCTTCCGCAAGTTCGGGATTTGTAAAATGCCAAACGGACTTGGTTTTAGGTTGAGAAACGGTTACTCGTAATTCACCATTTTCAAATCCAAGACTAATAGATTTAATCTGCGGAGTGCTATGGAATTTTTTCGTAAAAGCATTGAACAGGGCTTGAGCGGACTCTTTACTGAGTTCTGTATTTGAAAGGGGAGTGGTGATTTGTGCCTTAAGTTCCTTGGTAAACTGTATATAACTTTTAAGTTGTTCTAAAAATTTGTTCACAGTCAGGCTGCTACTAAAAAATAATTCTTGTTGCAGGACAGTAAAAAAGTGGAGCCCTTCGTTGCTCAGCGCCTGATGTTGTTTTAAGTGGGTTCTTAACAATTGCTGATGCAAGGGTGATGCCATAAGTTTTTCCCACGTACCACTAGCTTTGAGTTTTTCAATCGTGGCTTCATCTAAACCAGTTTTTAAAATTTCAGAAAACTGTTTTTTAAGATCGGCCGATTCTTGGCTCACGGGCAAGGGCAAATTCGTTTCAGTAAAATTCTTCCAAGCCACTAAAGCCTCATGAACGCCAGCTTCTTGCTCTTTGTGTTCGATTTTTACCATTGGAATAACTTCTGGTTCTGGCATTTCTTCAACCCCTTCAAGTTTATTTTCATCCTCTTGAATTTCTACCTCTAAAGTTTCAGGTTCTTTCACTTCTTCTTCAGAATCTTCTTCATTTACTTCACGCTCTATTTCACCTTCACCTTCTATGGATTCATTTTCTAAAATATCTGGCTTAGGTGATTCCACTGCTAAATTTTCTGAATCTACGGCCTTCTCTTGAATTAATTCTAAATTTTCATCACTGGTGTCTGTTTTATCTAAATCATTTTCATCATCCGTTTCTAACACTATGACTGGGGCTTCTGCTTTAATCTCTATTGGAGTATCGGGGTCTTCCAAAATTTCACCGGCTATTTCTTCATCCCTCGCTTCGGTTTCAGGTTCGTCTCGATCGAGTATTTCTTCGGTCTCAGTGATCTCAGCTTCTTCGTCGTTGTCTTCTATTAGGTTTGGTTCACCATCCAAAATTTTCGAATTCTGATCTGGATTTTCGGTTTCTTCAAAAATTTCATCTTCGGTTTCTAAATCATCGTCTAGGGTTTCTGTGGAGTCCTCAAAATCAGAATCCTCCAAATCATCACGAGAAGTTTCGGTATCATCCAACACATGGTTATCAACCACATCCAAATTTTCATCTCTCGTTTCGGAGTCTTCTGTAGTTTCTAAATTTGGCGCTGCGTCTGGTTCTTCTTCGGCCAGCAAGCCCGCCTCAATAATATCTTCAGGGTCATCTAGGTTTGTGTCATTAATCGTTAAATCTGCTTCATCAAGGGTTATGGTTTCAGTTGAACCGGTATTTGTCTCACTTTCAGTTATAACTTCATCATTTTCTGGGGCTTCAAATTCGTCCTCAATATTAGATTCTTCCGCTTCAAAATCTTCATAGGATTCTTCTTGTAAATCGGTCTCAAACCCAGCTTCGAAATTAGTCTCATAAGCCTCCTCGATAACGTCTTCAGCAGCTTCTGCGTCTAAGTTATCAAGGCTTTCATCTAAATTAATTGCCTCGTCAGGTGTTTCAAAATTATCCTCATTCGATTCTAGGTTTTCATCTGGCGGATCTTCTCTGGTTTCAAGTTCTTCTTCTGACGCCGAGTCGACTAATTCTGCTAATTCCTCTTCATCTGACAGAGCTGACTGCGTTTGTGACGTCGTAGCCTCCTCCGATTTATCGTCGGCTTCAGTATTAGTTTCAGCTTGAACTTCGCTTGAAGTTTCAGCTTCTTTTTCCACTTCGGTTATTTCGTCTTTATCTTCCCAGGCTTTATCGAGGCTAGTGCCAAAGTGCGTACTAAAGTTTTGTTTTAACTGGCTGAAAGCCGAACTGGCTTCTTTTTCCAAGAAACCTAGACCCGCGTTTTCACATAAAACTTTCAACCAATTACTGGCTTGTTCGCGTTTACCCGCTTCTACTCGCACGTCTTTTAAGGCGTTTAGGGCTTTATCATATTTGTCTTTTGGCATCACCGCTAAGGTCTCTAAAATAAAAGTTCCCAGTGGCTGATGAAACTGTTGCATCACGGTTTGTAATCCAATATCAGACCGGTTATGCATTTGTTTAAACCGTTCAATGGCCGTGGCTTTTTGGCTTTCATTAACGTGACGGTCTAAACTGTCCCAGTTAATTTTGTAATGTCCCGGCAGGCCAAAATTGTTATTCTCGGCTTCGTTTTCCGGTGTCTTATTCGTGGCTTCTTCGGCGTTATCAACTCTCGCTAAAAATTGCTTTTGCAGTTCCATATTTTGTTGCCAGGCTTGTTCCCGTAATTGTGGGTTTTGCCATAAACTCGAATCAATACCGCCATAAACATTTAGTTCTCGCAAAGCCACGGTGAAGTTGTTTTTATCGGTCGCGTCTTTGCCCGCAAGTTTAGCGACTAGTTTTAGTTGTAAGGCGGAATCAAGTTTAACCGATTTTATTTTCTGCTCTGCCGCTTCAATTTTAGGGTTCGCTTCTGGGTTTAATTCTTTTTCAGCGGTTTGTTTTTTGGCTTGTTGCGCCTGATATTGTTCCCACATGGCTTGATTTCTTTCGCGCGCACTTTGCCGAACGGTTTCATTTTTCATCATCGCTGGCGACAAAGCCGCGTAAACTTTGGCGTCTTTCAGGGCCATTGTGAAATCGGCCGGAGTTTGAATATTGTCGGGTAATTTATTGGGCAGTTTTACTCGGTTGATCGTTTGCTTGGCTTTATCAACTTTTGTGCGGGTATCGATATTTAAATGCTGTTCACGAGCCGTTTGCCACTGAGAATAAAGTTCTTGGTTTTTGGATTTGATTTGGTCTCGCACACGTTCATCTTTGCGCGCTTTTTCATCCAAAGCATAAAACTTTTTCTTTTTTAAAGCGTCGCGAAATTCTTCAAAGGAAGTTTTCTTTTTCGGCAAATCTGGCACGTCGCGCAGCGATTTTTGTTTTACCGAATCAATGGTTCGATCGACCAACGCTTCACGTTCTTGCAACTGCGTGCTTAGGGTGTTGAGCGCCTCGGCATATTTACGGGGCGAATAAAAACCGGCGGCATAATTATTTTTACCAGCGGCGTAATCGGCTCTGATTTTGCTTAGGTTTTTCTTTAAATCAGAGTGTCGCTCGGCTTCGGCGGTTAAGCGAGCTTCTTGCTCAAGGTTTTGATTTATCAGTGGTGCGTACTCAGCTACTTTGGCTTGGTTTTCTTGTAACCACTTTTCGCGTTCGGCAAAGGTTTTGGCGTTGGTGAAACCGGCGTGCATTGCATTGGCTAAAGCCGAATCGGGGAGGGAACTCACCAGCGCTTGGTGTCGGTTTTCAAACTCTGATTTCTTGGCTTCTAAAAAGGCGGAAAGTTTATTTTCAAACCATTGGTTGTCAGCGCTAAATTCTGTTTCGTTGTTAAATTTTGCTTTAATGCCACTCGGGTTATCGAGTGCTGTAGCGCTTAATTTTTTCAAAAACTCATCAGCCGTTTTGTTTTCCGCAGAATCGAAAGTTTCTTTTTGGTTCTGCCAATAAGCCTTCCATTTCCCTTCGCTTTCGCCCTTAAACAGGTTTTCTAAAATATAAAGGGTTTCGGTGTCTCCGCGTTGAATGAGTTTCGCCCGAATATCTTGCCACTCAGGCGCGCCACTTTTTTCACGGGCGACTTCGGCGTAAATACCCGGCAATTGATTCGCGTAAAACTGGTTCATCTGGTCTTTCCACTCAGACTGTTTTAAGCGCTTTTTAAACTCTAACTTTTGCTTGTACCAATCAAGTCTTTTAGAACCAGAAAACCGTTTACGGGTGTTCTGAAAATCAAGCGCCACTTTATCAATATCAGCAAAATCTTTAGCGGTCAGATTATCGGTAAATTTATCGAATTCGGAGGCTTCAAATGATTCGAATTCTTCTTTGGCTTTTTTCCAAACCGCGTCCCACATGGCGTGGCTTTCGGGTTTATGTTTTACTGACAAAGTAACTATTTTTTCATAGCCACTGGCCGTTAATGCTTTTTGAATATCACTCCAGAGGGGCGCTTGGCCCAAATTCGCACTAACTTGGTTATAAAGTTTCTTAAAGTCTTCACTGTTATAAAAATCCTGCAGAGTTTTTAATTCAGGCGCTTTAAGTTTATTTATTTGTTCGGAGAATTTGTCGAGGTACCACTTTTCGTTTTCTTTATTTTGGTAATTTGGGAATTTTTTTTGAAAGGCAATAATTAACTTCTTGGGGTCGTTTTGGTCTTCGGCTGGAATATCTGATAAGTCTTTAAAAAACTCAGCAATATCATTTACTTCTTGGCTTTCAAAAGACTCTTTAAACTTACGTCGAACTTCTGATTTTTCCCATAAAGTACGACTTAGATCTTTGTGTTCATCCGACACTAAAAGGGCGTAAAGTGCTTTCTCTTTATCACTTCCTTTTTGAAGTAGCTCCCCAATGTCTTTCGAAGTAACACGCTCACCGCCTTTTTTTAAGGCTGCTGCTTTTTGATATAAGGCTTCAAACTCTGCGCTGTCGTAAAATTCCTGAATTAAGTCAGAAGGGGACTCAGAATTTTCTTCCAATTGCACCTTAAATTGATTTACAGAGCTTATTAGCGCATTAAGTAAACTGGATCGGTCTTTTCCGAACTCAAGTTCAGCAAAAAGGCTTTTTAACTCCTCTTCATCATTAGACCAATTCTCAAGATTACTTTTAACTTTGTTCCAATCCCAATCATTGCCAAATTTTTCTTGCAATAAAATACAAGCGTCTTTTAAAGCATCTTTGTGATTTTCATTAATGAAAGGATGTCCAACCGATGGAAACTCTAGGCTATCAAGTTTCTCTTTGTCCATTGAAGCCTAAAATTAAGATACAGTTCGGCGTCGTTTAGCTGTTTTTTCAGATGAAGCTTGGCTTCGTCCAGCATTAGAAATTTTAAGGGCGCATTCCGAAGCTTTTGGACATCCATGTGCTTGTTGTGCATGGTATGCTCCCTGAACAGTAACACACGGGCCACCATTAAGCGCTCCACTACATCTTGCAACAAAATTAATAACTGCTGAATCCAAGGCCATATTACCAGCCTCAATGGCTGATTTGTTTTGGTTATTAGCTTCGTGCTCAACTGAGCAACAGTGCTCAGAACATGCGCAGGCGTCTGGTTGTAATTTCATGGTAAATTTGGTTAGGAGTACAATTAATCTTTTACTTAAACGCAACTAAGTTGCAAATAAAAAAGAAGTTAATCATCTTTAAATCTATTTTTAGGCATACCTAAGTCAAACGAAATTAAAAAAAAGCCCTGCAGATAAATTTTCTGGAGGGCCTTGAAACTCAAGTGAAAGTTTCTTTATTCTAGACTTGAGTAAGTGGTCACCTAAATGTGACCACTTTTATAACGAACTTTAGTTAAAGAGCGTGACACTCCCCGAGAAAGATCCCGGGATCGGTTATAATGTTTATCGTTGACCACGTTTTCCGCCTCGTCCTTTTCCAAAACCTCGACCGTTACCGCCTTTTTCGGCTCGCGCTTGAATACGCTCTACCAAATCTGCGTTATCAGTGGTAATCGTCAGCTCTACGCCATTGCTGATGTTGGTTTTTGTATGGTTGATTTCTTCGTTTTTTGGTTCTCGTTCTTCTCGTTCTTGAATTTGAGTCACTACTTCTGAATCAGTAGAAGTGATCGTTACTTTTACGCCATTATCTAAGTTGGTAACGGTTTTAGTGATACTGTCTTTAGCGGCTTTTTTATCAGCCCTAGTGTGCAATTTAGCCACGATTTCTTCATCATCAGAAGTCGTTGTTACTACCACACCATTGCTAATATTAGCCACAGAAACGGTTACGTTTGCACGTTCTTTTTCAGCTCGTTTTGCAGCTCCTTCTTGCAATTTTGTAACGGTGTCGGCGTCGTCTGAAGTCATGGTCATGACGATTCCATTAGTCGTTTTTTCAACGCTATTGTTTACATCTTGCATAAATTTATGCATTCCCATGAGTTTCATCCCCATGCCTCGACCTTCACCTCTTTGGCCGCCATCAAAATTAGCGCTTGCGCCTGAAGCGATAACTAAGGCTAAGGCTGGCGTTAAAGCGAGTGCAAAATATTTGGTTTTCATGTTTGGTTGTGTTAAAAAGTTACTTAGGAAATTGGGTTGCGGTTGAACTTCTGTTCAGCCGTGGCTCTTTTTTTATATATTCGGTTTAACCTTTTAGATTTAGTGAAACGCTCGAAGCGTTGTGTATTTTGAATTTGTGAATCTTGTAGGTTGTACCGCTGTAATAAAATGTAAGAGCTGGGTGAGAGAAAATTCCGAATGGCATTTGGTCTCGTGAAGTAATACGCTGGGTGAAAAAAATTCTTTCATAAATACAGACAAATTTTCTCCTAGAAAACAAAAAACCTCTTAGCCAAGGGCAAAGAGGTTTTAACGTTTATCTGAAAATACGGTGAAATTTTAACGTTGGCTAAAACGATAAACCGTCGCTTTTGGATAAGTCGCTCGACGACTCATGCGGTTCCCTAGGTACTGGGCATCCGTTGTTTTGGTCACAGTAATGCCATCGGTTGTGGTGTTAACGGTTTTGTCGACCCGAGGTCTAGATTTAGATTCACGAGTGTCAGCGTTATTAACCAGAGCATTTGAAAGGCCTTCTTTTTCAGAAGATAAAACTAATTGGTAGCCATTATCAAGCGCGGTCACGCTTCTGTCTACGTTTCTGAAGACATATCGTTTTGGGTCAAACTCAGCGGCGTTGGCTTCCGGCATAATCATAAAAGCGAAAGCGGGAATAGTGGCCAGTAATAAATATTTTGAATTCATGGTAAGAGTGGTTTAGGAAATTGGGTGGTTGGAGTTTCGAACAGATCTTATTAAATAAATTTCAACGTTACTTTTTGATCTATTTGACGCCTATAGCGTGAGAGTGATTTTTGAGATCAACTGAAAAGGTTGAAGTATTTTTAGAAAGAACTTTATGAGGGAACTCTTAGTAAGAGGTCTCGGGGGTAAATACGAACGCCTAAATTTTTTCTTTCAAAAAATTCTATTTTTATAATTCTTTTTAAAACTGAAATTAGACTCTTAAGGCTTTATCAGTAAGTTTCTCTCTGATGTTATTTGTGAAAAATCTTTATAAATCTTTTGGGGCTCAGCCGCTTTTTAAGGGCGCTGATTTTCAAATGAATCGCGGTGAAAAAGTCGGTATTATTGGCCGCAATGGTCACGGTAAATCGACACTTATTCGGTTGCTCGAAGAGAAAGATAGTTTAGATGATGGAGAAATTGTGAAGCCCGAAAACTACCGAATCGGAGCTTTAGACCAACATTTGGAGTTTCACCTGAACTCAATCGCGGACGAAGTAACCCAAGTTTTACCCGAATCGGAAAAGCACGAAGCCTGGCGCGCAGAAAAATTACTGTCAGGTCTTGGTTTTGCTCCCACTGATTTTACTCGACCAGCCAGTGAATTTAGTGGGGGATTTCAAATCAGGATTAAACTGGCGGCCTTGCTGCTGTCAGAACCGGATTTATTACTACTAGATGAACCGACGAATTATTTAGATGTGTTGGCGATTCGGTGGTTGGAAAGATTTTTGCAAACCTGGAAAGGGGAGGTGATTTGTGTTTCGCACGATCACGCTTTTTTAGAAAGAGCCATGACGCATACTGCAGCGATTCATCGTTTAAAAATTAAAAAATATTCTGGAGGTCCAACCAAGTGTTTAAAAGCGATTGCGTCTGAAGAAGTGATTCATGAGCGCACCATGAAAAACGATAGCAAAGAACGCGCCCGCCAAGAAAAATTTATTCGTGAGTTTCGGTCTGGGGCTCGTTCAGCGGGGCTAGTGCAATCGCGAATAAAAATGCTGGAAAAGAGAGAAACCTTAGAAGCCCTGCAGCCAATTCCCCCTATTAAATTTAAGTTTACCGAAACGGTTTTTAACGGCGCTAAAATGATGGAAGCGCATAACTTGCAGTTTGCCTATCCAGGCGGCAAAGATTTACTTAAAAGCATCAGTCTAGAACTTTTTCCAGGGGATCGTGTAGGCATTATTGGCGCTAACGGCCAAGGTAAAACCACGCTTTTACGAGCACTAGCAGGAGAGTTAAAAACCAAATCTGGTACCTATAAAAAACATCTCAACACGCACCTTGGGTATTTAGGCCAATCAAATATAAATCGCCTAGAAGGGGAGCGGACAATCGTAGAAGAGTTGTTAACCGTCAATCAGGTAGGCGAACAACAAGCGCGCAGTATTGCGGGGAGTTTACTCTTTTCAGGTGATTTAGCGTACAAACGAATTGAAGTTTTATCGGGAGGAGAAAAAGCCCGGGTAAATTTAGGAAAAGTTTTATTAACCCCCGTTAATGTTTTGCTACTCGATGAACCCACCAATCATTTGGATTATGAATCGGTGCAAGCCCTCATTAATGCCGTTCATGATTTTGATGGAGCGGTAGTTTTTGTCACCCATGACGAAAGATTTCTGCAAACCATCGCCCAGCGTTTAATTGTTTTTGATGGCGGAAAAGTGGAAACTTATGAAGGCACTTATGATCAGTTTTTGGAGAATGTAGGCTTTGTGTCTGAAATAGAAGAAGCCAAATCAACACCTCTAGAAAAAGCGACTTCGGCCAACGAAACTCGGCAAAAATCGAACAAAGAGTTACAAAAATTATTGCGCCCTTTGAAGCGGCAAATGAAAGAGGTTGAAAAAGAAATCGATAAACTAGAACAAGGGCAACTGGCCAATAAAGAGCATTTTGCAAAAGCGTACCGGCAAGGCAATAAACTCAAAATGGAAACCCTGGGAATTGAATACCAAGATTTACAAATCGAACTTGAAGCCAAGCTTAAAGTCTGGGACGAACTAGCCGAACAAATTACCCCTCTAGAAAGTGTATAGTTTCATCTCCCTTAAGTTGACGCTAACCGTCTTAGTCTACTAAACTGAAATTATGACTCTTCACCGCTTAGGTTTTGTTATTTGGGCGGTTGTTTTTTTTGCCTTTGCGCCAAGTGCTTCGGCTAAACTTAATGTGAGTTGCAGTGACAGTGATGGAGGTATAAATATTGCGAAAAGTGGAGAAGTCACCATAAAAGCTTCTAATGGTGAAACCGTCCTTTTAGAGCGTACTTTTAGAGATCGAAATTGGCTGGGTAAAAAATCATACGTAGAGTTTTTTTGTGATGATGCGGGCCATTTTCCCAAATATAAGTTGATAGATTGTGCCCTTACGCCTTCAAGTGATTTAGCGCCTGGGGCTTGTCCCAGTGCCGATCGTGGCTCAATTATGCTAGAAGCCAAACACGCCAGCCAACAACCAACCCAAATTATCGCTCAAGAAAAAGATTACTTGCCTTTTTATGCCGTCAGTTTAATCGCTCCGGTAGAAAATGTTTGGGTGAGCGAGTTGCGTTTTGAAGTTCTTTTAAATGGCTTAGAAAGAGGGCAAAATACTTGGGTAAAAATTGCCCAAGAATCGAATCAATTAAGTTTAGGGCAGGCGATGCTAGCTTGGGAAAATGTCCAAAGTGGTATTGTGGTGGTTCGTTTTGACGAACCATTATTGGTTAAATTAGGCACCCCGCTTGATGTGAAAATGTCGTTTCAGGGTTTAGCCGAAAATGGAACCAAGCAAGAAGCAGATAACCAAATTTCGGTTACCATTAAAGACTTGAAATTAGCTTCTGAAGGACGGTTTTATTATGAATCTAAACCGCAAATCAATAAGTTTTATCCCAATTAGGTTTTGAAATTTAGTTATTTACAACGGTGTAAACGCTAATTTTTGTTTGGTCATTTTGGTTGATTTTACCTTTAAATGTTTCGGTTTTACCAGACCAATCTTTCATCGTAAAGACGTATGAAATAATCCGGCTTTCTGGTTTAAGTTCAGCAATAAATTTCTCTTTTAGTTTTTTATTTAAACTCTCGGTCATCCCAAAAACATAGACTGCATCGGCGTCGTTTAGGTTTTGCCAGAAAATATTTTTCCATTTTATTTTTAGATTTTTACAACCACTCAACTTTGCTTTCGTCCAGGCCCAAAAAAATAGCGGACCAGCCATTTCTAAGCCAATAATTTGCGCCTTTGGAAAGGCCTTTGCAATGGCAATACTCACCCGAGCGTCACCACAACCCAGTTCGTAAAAAACGTCTCCAGGCTTTAAATCAGCTACTTTTTTAATAAGTTCTAAATGGCCTTTTCTCGTTGGGAAATAAGGCGCAAACACCCAAATAAAAGAAACGAGTGTTACAAAAGTCAGTAAAAATAAACCAAGCCAGATAAGTTGTTCAATATTCATGCCGACTGACTTTATGGATTTAAGCCTTAACTGTCGAAGATTTTAAATTCAGTTTTTTTTAAAGACTATTTCTGCTGATCAAGTAATTCCTGTGGATTAGTCGTCACAATTTTGTCCTCCCCATAACTCGCAATAATTTGAATGGCTACGTGTTGGTTTCCCGCAAAGAATAACCCTTGCCCCACATTTGAATTGAGCAGTAAATATTTCTCTTGTTCGGTCAGATTAAAAACCGGTTGCAAAAGTTCCATCGCGGAGGGCGCTTGTTTTAGCAATACCTGCATGGAACTATTGGTAATAATTGGTTTTCCCCAAGGAGAATGCATGAAATCTTCCACATCTTGGGTAATCGTCGTAATTCCAAGATAGTATTTACGAGCTCGTTTACAGAGATTATGCAGAAACCTTCCTGAGTCTTCATGTTGAACCACATTCCAGGCCTCATCTATCACCAGCATTCGGCGTTTCATTTCCGAACGGACTCGGTTCCAAATAAAGTTCAGTAATATATGCATTGAAATCGGACGCAGTTGGTCTTCTAAATCGCGGATTCCAAAACACAGTAAACCAGAACTTAAATCAACATTGGTTTGTTGGCTGAAGAGTCCAGCAAAAGTTCCAGTGGTATATTTTTCGAGTCTCATCGCCATACTTTTAGCGCCTTGCATTGAAAGCAGCACATTGTGCAGATCAATCATGGTCGGCATTTGGTATGCGGTTGGATCTTGTAGTTCGGCCGTAATCCCTTTGATGGCGTAGGTTTGGTACAAAGCTTTATCCATTAAACTGGATTCTTCTGGCGTCAGTTTCCCCAGCATCAAGTTCATTAAACCACTCAAGGTAATCACGCTTTCGCGTAATAATGAAGCCGTGTTATCGGTTTCTGGATCTAAGGCTTTTGGTAGATCAAAAGGATTAATCCGGTGTGGTGAATTGAGTGAAATATTTATATAAGAACCCCCAATCGTATGAGTTAAGGTCTCGTATTCTTTCTCTGGATCGAGAATAATCACATCCGTGTTCATCATTAACGAACGCAGTACTTCCAGTTTAACGGTATAAGATTTACCCGCCCCAGATTTGGCAAAAATAACCGAGTTCGCATTTTCTAGTTTAAAGCGGTCAAAAATAATCAGTGAATTGTTGTGCCGATTCAGGCCGTATAAAATCCCTTCATTTGAAGTTAAAGAAGACGAAACAAACGGAAAAGTCGTCGACAGAGGACCGGTGTTCATATTACGAACAATATCTAAATCATCGGTACATTGTGGAAGCGTTGAACTAAAACCGCGTTCGGTTTGAAATTCAGCTGGCCGCGTTAACACTAAAAGTCCGCCTAAAATAGTTTCGAGTTGTTTGGTAATTAAATCGAGTTTTTCACTTGTTTCAGCGTAAACACTAAAATAAACGCCTACTTGGAAAAATCGTTCTTTACCTCGTTGCAGATCAATTCTTAATTGTTCGGCATCTTCTAGAGCTGTATCAAGAGCTGTATCATTGGTAATCCCTTTGCTGGCTTTCATGTGCGCACTGGCTCGCATTTGCGTTACTTTTTTTCGTAAAATTCGCATCATTCTTGCCGAATCGGTTGGGTATACAAACAATGACAAATCAAAGGTTGCATCAAAATTAATCAGTTGATTTAACCAATTGGTTTCTAAATAACGCGGATAATTGTACACGTAGTAACTGCGCACATGCAGATTATTAAGTCTTAAATTTCTAGGACTAATTTCAAAAGAACTCGGAGCGATTAAGTCTTTAACGTTAACGGTTCCTTCTTGATAAAATTTTTCGGCCGCAATAATTTTTCTTCGTAATTCAGGGGTTAGTTTTTTCCGATCTTTCTTAGGATCATAATTTTCAAATAATTCTTCAATCGGATCAGTGGCCTTAGTAATGGCATCGTTTTCCCCGAGCTTTCCATCTTTTTCTAAATTTTTACGGGCCTGAGCGTGTTGTTTGTTTTTATCAATGTGGTGCTGCCATTTATTTTTGAAACTCCCCAGAATACCCGTTTTTTCATCATCAGTATTTTCTGGCGTTACCCGTACACTCACGTTTGGCTCGGTTTGATTAACCGAATTTGTGACGTCCACTGGTGCCGTGTTTGAGTTGGGCGCTTGATTGGCCTGCAGGCTTTCAAGACTTACCACTACTTCTTGATTAGTAAGAGTTTTAGCCCCCGTTCGATCACTCACCGGTTGCAAACTGCCCGTGGGCGTCACTTGCGGTGGAACCGTTGCCACACCAGTGCCGGTACCGTTTTGCGAAATTTTCGCATTGGTACTGCCTTGAACCGAAGGTGGGTTGTTTTGACTCGTCATATTCAAAAGATTATACCAGAAAATCACTTCATTTACAAGCCATATAAATCACTGATATAAACAAAAACCCGAATCTTTATTTTTCCCGTGTTAAAAGACAGAGGGGCAAAGATTTGGGTTTTTGAAAGTTTGGTTCTCCGTGATGCCTACTTCCACCTACCGATTTTTTTAAAGCGGGTAGAACGCTCTTTGTATTTGTTTTGTTTTTTGTTCGACTTTTGTGAGATTTGAAGGGATGAGGTCTAAATTTCGCCGCAAGGCAGTTAATAGCTCAACCTCTTCTGTTTTAGATGAGGAAGGGCCGGGAGAAACCTCGACTCGGCGGCGCTTGTGTGGAGTCCAAAAATGGGGACACAAGGGCTAAGTCGAGATTTCTCCCGGGGGGTTTGGTAAAGCACCACGAAATTTCAAAGAGTAGGCTATTGTATCATAGTTTTAGCCAAAATTCAAACATTATTTTTATTAAAAAACATCCCGGTATAAAAGTGAATTTATACCGGGTAAATAGTCTGGGGTGAATTTAAGTTGGTATTAATCTAAATAGTGCCTTCTGACAGACTCTGGATTTGCAAACGCTTGGCAGCCATCAATTTCATCGAGCAGTAAATCTTCATACGAATTAGTAATTGATGCTCCTAATTTTTGTTTTAACGCTGTGTCGGAACTAAAGGCTTGGTAGGCCTCCCATAAATTACGTGGCAGTAGAGTGTAGCCTTTTTCTACGACTTCTTTGGCGCCATACTCATAAAGGTTCTCTTCGGTAAAACCTATAAAATCAATTTCTTCTTCAATGCCAATAATTCCAGCGGCAATAAAACTAGCCGCCAGCAAGTACGGATTACATAAAGGATCGGGGAAACGCATTTCGGTTCGCATGGCGTATTTTTTCAACTCTGCATTTGGAATCGCTGGAATTCGACAAGCCGCGCTTCGATTCCCTTCACCAATCGCCACAATACAAGGCGCTTCAAAACCTGGCACGAGCCGAGCGTATGAAACTTCAGCAGAGTTTGCGATAGCACATATAGAACGAGCATGGCTTAATATGCCCGTTAAAAACTGTAGTGACGTGTTTGAAAATTGTTTTTGATCAGTAGCCGAGTCATCAAAAAATAAATTTTTAGATTCATTTTGCACTGATAAATGGCAGTGCATCCCAGAACCATTTCTTGAAGGGTAAGGTTTCGGTAAAAAAGTAACGTCTAAATCATAATTTCGAGCGATTTTATGAGCGACGAGTTTAAAAATTTGAATTTTATCAGCTGTTCTTTCCGCGGTATCAAAACGCCAATTGATTTCAAATTGGTCATCACCCACTTCTGTGTGAGCGCGCTCAATTTGATACTCCATATCATCAAGTGTGTTTGAAATTTCTGCGATAATGAAACTCTTTGGGTCTTTAGGATTAAAGTAATTCCCGTTGCCGCCGCCTGCGCTTCCGACCGCTTCTTTATCGGCTTGAGCCACAAAAAAAGCTTCTGGTTCAGCGCCCATGAAAAGCTTCCCCCCATCCCAGGTTTTACCCAGGGCCTCTTGCATTTCAATCAGCTTGCCGCGTCCACAATTTGGGTGAGGTTCATGCTTGGTATTTAGAATATTGCAAATAATCCAGTATTCGGGTTTCTCGCTTTCAGCAATGCTTTCTGGAACGGCCACTAAGGTCGCTTCAACCCCGGCTAAAATTGCGTCACTCGCATTAATGTGATTAATTCCAGCAAAGCTTGAACCGTCATAAGCGATCCCTGGTTTAATCAGTTCAGGTAAATGTTTAGACGGAAAAATAATTTCTTTAAATCCGCCAGCAAGATCCGTGACTAAAGCTTTGACGAGGGCGTCTTCTTTCGCAATTTGTGAAACATTTAACTCTGACATGGTAAATCTGTTGATTAAGAATTAACTAGAAATTTAAGGTTCTCTTTAAACCTCACAAACCTAATTCAAGTGCAAAATCTTTCTGTAGAAAAAATTTACATCAATATTACATACCTTTATAAACTATTAAGGAATGAATACTATTTCTAATAGTTTTTAATATTTACATATTGCTATAATGAATAAAGATTATGTTTTAAGTATTTTGCGGCCCTTAGGATATACTGAAAAAGAAGTCCGAGTTTATTTAGCCGCTTTAGAACTTGGGACCGTTCCGGCCTCCGTACTCGCCCGGCAATCGGGACTTAACCGCGTTACAGCCTATGAAACGCTTAAAAAACTGCTTGAAAAGGGGATAGTAAATGTTTCTATTGTGGGGCAAACCAAGCATTTCAGTGCCATTGACCCCAGCACTCTTTTAGCCGCAACTGAAAACCGATTTGAGGCCTTAAAGCAAGCGGTTCCTTATTTAAATTCATTGCAATCAGCTGAAATGCATCATCATACGGTGCAATTATTTGAAGGCTTAGAGGGCGTAAAAAAAGCTTATGCTGACACTTTAAAATCTAAGACAGAAATTTTGGGTTACGCGAATTCAAAAAATATTCGTGATCATTGGGAAAATTACGATGAAGAGTACGTGGCCAAACGAGCCGAAAAAAAGATTTTTTTTCGTGGATTAGCGCCGAGAGACGCGATGGGAAAAAAAGTTCAATCTCAAGATGCTAATTTTTTTCGTGAAATCAGACTTATTAACCAAGCCAAATTTTCAGCCCATAAATTTGAAAATGAAATTAAACTTTATGACGGAAGAATGTTGATTGTTTCTTTTGAGCCAGAAATTTTTGCCATTCTGACCGAATCGAAAACCGTGTTTGAAACCCAAGTGCAGATTTTTGAAATTATGTGGGAAATAATGGCTTCATAGAGTTGTAAAATTGCTCAAAATACGTTATAATGGGGGGAAAATAAAACAAAAACACCATGCCCCATAAAGGACTCACCCAAGCCCAAGCTCAAGAAAATTTAGCCAAATTTGGCCCCAATGTTTTAACGGCAAAAGCGTCAAATCCTTGGTATAAAATTTTATTCTCGCAGTTTACCGACTTATTGGTGATCATCTTATTAGTGGCAGCAATTTTGTCTTTTTTCTTAGCCCATGACCCAACCGAAGGTTTTGTGATTTTAGGGATCGTAATTTTGAACGCCTTGATTGGTTTTGTGCAGGAATTTCGAACGGAAAAAACCTTAGAAGCCCTGAAGAAAATGGTGCACCCAGAGATTCGGGTTTGGCGGGATGGCGAAGAGAAATTACTCGAAACTAAAGATTTAGTGCCGGGGGATATTGTGATTTTAGGAGAAGGGGACAAAGTTCCAGCGGATGGAGTAGTGCTGGAAACACATTCTTTAAAAATTGAAGAATCGGCTTTAACAGGAGAAAGTTTACCGATTGAAAAAAGGCTTGAAGATGAAGTCTTTATGGGAACCTCTATTGCTAAAGGTTCAGGGGTGTTTGAAGTGACATTAACGGGGATGAATACAAAGTTTGGTGAAATTGCTCGACTCACGACCGAAACTGAAAAAATGAAATCGCCTCTCCAAATTGAGCTCAATCGTTTAGGTGTATTTGTAACTAAAGTAACTGGAGTGCTTTGTGTAATTTTATTCGGAATTGGTTTATGGCGTGATTATGGCGTGGTAGAGAGTATTTTGTTTTCGGTGTCAGTGGCAATTGCCGCCGTCCCAGAAGGACTGCCAACCACTATTACTATTGCGTTGGCTTTAGGGGCGACCGTTTTGGCGCGTAAAAAAGCGATTGTGAAAAAACTGTCTTCGGTAGAAACGCTTGGGGCGGTAACCACTATATGTTCCGATAAAACGGGAACGCTGACCAAAAATCAAATGACGGTTCGAGAGCTCTATTTGCCTGACCGCTCAGTACATCATGTTTCTGGGGTTGGTTATGATCCGCAATCAGGAAGTGTGAATTACGTTGGTGGACAATCAAAACACAAAGAAAACGAAGCCCTGCTAAACTTAATGCTTGAAGCTTGTTATGTTTGTAATGAAGCGAGCTTGGTTCATAAAGATCACCGTTACACCATTCTAGGCGATCCAACAGAAGGCGCCTTATTAACGCTCTACGCCAAGGCAAAAAAATTAAAAGATCTAGATAAAGTGGAAGTAAACGAAATCTTCCCGTTTGATTCAGACCGAAAAATGATGTCGGTGATTACGGCCGATAAATCCAAATTACTGGTTAAAGGATCACCAGATCAACTACTTGATAAATGTACGCACTGGAGTGATGGGAATGCCACCCATGAACTGACAGATGAAAAGCGCGCTCAAATTCAAAACCATTACCAAAGAATGGCTGAGAATGCCCTGAGAGTTTTAGCTTGTGCGGAAAAAGCACTCAACGATAAAAAATTACCGACCAATGAAACCGAAGCCGAATCTGGTTTAGTCTTTCTCGGGTTAGTGGGCATGATCGATCCACCGCGGGCAGAAGTTCGCGAAGCGGTTCATAATTGTAGAAGTGCGGGGATTCGAGTGATAGTAATTACCGGTGATTACGGAGTAACCGCAGAAGCAATTGCACGTGAACTAGGCATTGTTCGAGGACACGAAGTGCAAGTTTTAACCGGTGATGAAGTGATTCAAATTTCAGACGTAAAACTAAGTAAAATGCTGCAAGACCGCAGTAAACCTTTGATTTTTGCCCGAAGTTTGCCCGAGCAAAAAATGCGGATTGTTCGGTTATTACAAGAACAAGGGGAAGTGGTTGCCATGACAGGAGACGGTGTGAATGATGCCCCGGCGCTTAAAAAAGCCGACATTGGTGTAGCTATGGGAATTACGGGAACTGAAGTGAGTAAAGAAGCGGCCACGATGATTTTAACCGATGACTCTTTTGCTTCTATTGTAACGGCCGTTGAAGAAGGACGGCGTATTTACGAGAACCTTAAGAAGTTTGTCTGGTTTATTTTCAGTTGTAATATTGCTGAATTGTTTGTGATTTTTGCGGCTATTGTATTTGGTTTACCGTTGCCGCTCACCGCTATTTTGATTTTGTGTATTGATTTAGGAACCGATATTTTACCGGCGATTGCCCTAGGGGTGGATGAAGCGGAAAAAGGCTTAATGAAAAAGAAACCACGAGATCCGAAAGAAAAACTTTTACAATGGCCGTTTGTACGACACTTTTTACTGACTGGGTTTATGACGGGGACCGTGATGACAGTCGGTTTTCTGTATACTTTATATCAGTATGGCTGGACCTTTGCTCAAGGTTTAGATGTAGATCCAACAGCGTTACTACAAGCACAAACCGTCGCCTTTGCTATGCTGGTAATTGTTCAGCTGTTCAATGCGTTCTCAGCTCGATCATTTACGCGTTCGGTTTTTACCATGAATCCATTTAGTAATTATATGTTGCTCGTGGCGGTGTTTACTTCTGTGTTAATGGTTTTAGTGATGATTTATGTGCCATTCCTGAATAAAGCCTTAGGAACATATCCACTAAATGCGACCGATTGGATGATCGTGTTTGTGGCTTCACTTGTGCCAGTAGCTGGAGTAGAAGGTTACAAAGCAATTCAAAGGCAGAAACTTAAATAAAGGATTCTTACTTAAATAGCTTTACTAAAGATCGGTGCTTTTGGCATCGGTCTTTTTTAATAGATTCAGAATAGAGGCGTACTTGTTTAATGCTTTAATTTCTGGTATAATTGTGAGATTAATTTATGTCACTCATGAAAGCCGAAACCAAACCGGTTAACAAAGCAGCCATTGATAAAACCTTTTATGGCAAAAAATTAGTGAGCTGGAAAGCGCTTGATTATCACCCTTACGAACGAGGGATTGGTTGGTATATTAGCTTTGGGCTTCTCACTTTTGGTAGTGCACTGATTATTTTTTTAATGGATCCAGAATCAAGCAGTGTGCCCGTGGCTTGTATTTGTTTAATGGCCGCTTTTTACTTATGGGTGCACCGCGAAGGCGAAACTCAACAAGAAGTAACGATTTACGAAAATGGAATTGAAATTGGCGAACGAGCTATTATTCCGTGGCAACGTTTTGATGGTTACTGGTTTTTACAAGATCACCATTCAAGACTTTTAGTTCTTGAAAGTGAAAGTTGGAACCAAGATCGGGTTCGGGTTTTATTGGGTGAAAACAAAACCGATAAAATTATCCGAGCGATGGAGAAGATTGAACTCAAACACTTAGCCGACAAAAGAGAAAACGGTTTCGATCTATGGAGTCGAGTATTTCGTTTATAAACCAAAAAACATGAGTCACGCCGATAGAACGCGCGCCCATGAAAGAGTTGAAGGTCATGATCCACACCCAGATTTGGATTTTGACGCTATTGTGGAACGCGACCGTGAAAATTTAGGCGTAGGGGCGGAACTTTCAGCTCATGCTGAAACGGTCGACACGCCAATTTTAGACGCGATGGCGCAGGCACAACAAACCGCCCTGCGTGAAGTGGCTGTGGCGGAATTTCCAGAGCTAGAAGGAAAAACACAGGCCGAAATTATTGATTTCGTGAATCAATTACAAATTTCTACAAATCCTGCCGATCAACAAGCTTATGTGAGAATTTTAAATGCTTCTATTGCCCGAGCGGCAGAAATTATTGAAGCCCAAGGCATTAATTCTAATTCATTAGGAGCCGCTATTACCCGTGCCGTACAAAGTGCGGGCCATAACCTAGAAGGGGCGACTCAAGATTTATCGCAACTCGATACCCAAGGAATTTTGACTATCGTTGGGGCTGGTTTAGGCGGCTTCGTACTTACCGGCAGTGCCGGTTGGGGAGTTGGACTGGGGGGAATTGCCACCGCGATTCAAAGTCCTCATTTAACAGATGCAACTATAAATCTAGCGCGTGGAGTTGGCCGGGGAGCCGTTCAAGTGGCGGCTTTACCCGTTCGAGGCGCCATGCGTACAACCGATATTATTGCTGGGCTCGGGCAACCAGGACTGCTCGATACTATTCAAGCAAATGCGGTCGGCTTAGGAAATGATGTTATTAATAGTATTGGCTATACCTTTGATGGGGATTTTGATATCAGTTCAAATCCGAACAGTAATGTTTTACTTGAAGAATTTTTAAGACAAGGGGAAGCTTTTGCGCCTAAAGAATTGGTGCCGCTGATGAAATACTTGCTAGAAGTTAGAAATGGCGGGCCTTTGACTCGAATTCCAACGCACCAAGAATTACAAACTGCTGGAGTGTTTATCGCTCAAATTGAAGATTTAGTTAGCCCAGACGAATTTATCGCGATTGACGAAAGACGTCGTGCTGGTGAAGTTTTAAGCAACGAAGAAAAACAAAAATATATTTTGGGTAAATACTGTATGTTAATCAACAACAGTTTTATTGGTGAAAACGCCCTTCAGCCTCAAGCCTCAATTGTGCGGGCTGCTTACGAAAACGAAACGGGGACTTTAAGCTTGCAGCAAGCATTTGCTTCACTCAGCCCAGCCGAATTAGATCAACTTAATGCGGCTAACTTTAGCTGGAGTCCGCAACAAATGGCTAATTTTGAAGGCAATGTTAACGGCATGGAAATTAATTTTGAAAACTTAACCAAGCACGGTTTTGTGGGCTTAGCTTTAACGGCCTATCTATCTTTAACCTACGCCATTATGCTGGTGCAAGGGGTTAAAGGCGTTTACAACAAAGGTAAAGAAGCGAGAGAAGCGCGCGCCGCGCGCCGAAGAACACCCGATGCCGAAAAGACATTAAGCCGAGGAGAACGAACCAATCTTAGAAATTCGTTGGCCGATAAAACCAATAAAGTGGGGGCCGTGGTCGCGGCTTTGGTGGCAGCCGAGGTGCTCGACAGTCGTAGTGACTTTGATAGCAGTGTGCGAAATTTAACACTCGAAGAGTTAGACCAAGATAGTTATGATGCGTTAATTACTTTATCAAACGACGATAACACGAGTCGTGCAGCCTTACGTGATTCATTTTTCTCAATGCTTGAATCATCAAACGGAAGTTTGAATGCTGAACAACAAGAAAACCTAAAAGCTCGTCGAGATTACTATTTGTATGCCGATATTTTGAATCGTCTCGACTTATTTTATAAATTCGCGGGTCGTGGTGAATCAAAAGTACTTAAATTGGGCGACCAAGAGTTTACAATTGGTACCCCTGAACGCGGACAATTTCAATTCACAACCGTTGAACAATTGGCCCAAATTGGGAATCCGCGGAATTTTTATCGTTGGATGACCAACACCGGTGAAGAGAGAACTTTGCGGATGCAGAATCCACAAGGTAACGATGTGTATTTACAGTTACGACGAAACGGGACTGATTTTGAGTTTAATGCGCGTGATGGCGCCGGGTGGCAAACCTTTAAACTAACCGATTTAAGAGACAGTTTAGTTGGAACCGTAACCGAAACGGATGAAGCCCCGACGGCCACCTAAAGAGCTTGTAAAGTCGGCTTAAATTTGGTATAATGATCAGATTTAAATCTATTTATGCGTCAATTATTAAAGCGTTTTACAGCCTTGAGTTTCAGCAGCTTTTTACTGCTGAGTTTTTTATTCATGCCAGATATGGCCTTTGCGCAAAGCAATGATGCTTTAAAAAACTTTTCAGAAATTGCTTCTACACTGGTACACGTGATTACAGCGGCGGCTATGCTTTTGATACAGTTCTTTCCACCACTTTGGGGAAGTGAACTTATTACGGGTGACCAAGTCACCAATATGTTACGCCCGATGTGGATTTACATTCGTAATTTAACCAATATCGCGTTCGTAGGAATGATGTTGTTTTTGGCTTTTTCTAACTTAGTGACTTCAGGAAAAGGGATTAATGATTGGAACATTAAATCAAAACTAGGCCCAGTGTTACTGGGTTTAGTGGCGATTAATTTTTCGATGCTGGCTATTCGAGTGATGGTAGATGTAGTACACGTTGGCACGATTGCTTTACTGAGTATTGCTGATCCGGTGATTGAAGCTCAAGGCATCAACAATGTGGCCGATTATTACGCGCGAAGTATTGATACTGAAACCTTTGAACCTTGTGGGCCAAGTGCGCCAGGAGGAGGGGCCGGTGGTCCGAATTGTAAAACGGTGCGAGAGCTAGTAAACAATACATTCTGTTCTTCAGAAGAAGCTTGTCTCTTTCAGATTAGAGAAATTTCTGAAATTCGAGCGCAGGCTGAGTTAATGAATAACCCGGAGAAGAAAAACATAATGCTCGCCTTTGGAAGTTTCTTTATGAAACTTGAATCGTTGCCATTGCTTTCTGCTGATACCGGCGGAATTTTAGATGTACTTGATAGTGCTATTTTCTCGCTCGTATTTGGTTTAGCTTACTTATTGGCCTTAGCGGCCATGATGATTGTGTTACTGGTGAGAGTCGTAATGATGTGGGTGTTTATCATATTTTCACCAATTATAATGACGAGTTGGGTTTTTGGATTTAAGCTGCCCGAAATCGGCGATCAGTTTTGGAAATATTTGTTGGTGCCTGTAAAAGCTGCGGCGGCATTAGCTTTTGGTTTTGTGATGATTTCACAATTGCAACTGATGACGATCCCGAGTGAGTTTTTTGTATCGGTAATTGAACCCGGAGCTTCCCTTAGAAGTTTATGGGGACCTGATGAGTTTGGCGGATGGCGGATGCTTTGGTCTATATTAACGGTGATACTTTTCTGGCAAGTGGTGTTTAACTTTGCTCTTAAAGATATGCCAGGAGCCGCTGCCATTAAAGGCTTTGGTGAAAAAGCCGGAAGCGCGGCCTTATCATTTGGGGCCGATCAAGTTCCAATTGGGATTCCAGGGGGGAATGGTCAATCTATGACGCTAGCCAGCTTATTGCCTGGTGGAGGGCTCAATCCGAATCAATTTTTAAATACTTACAGTAACCGAGCTCGAGCTGAAGCGGGAAATGATACCAGTTTTTCCAGCGTAGTGGGAGGTGGTCAATCTGCTTCTGGGGCTGCGAACGAATTTAGAAATGTGAGAAGCCGCGATGCGGCTCAAAGAAGTCTTGAGCGAAGAGATCAAGCCGCTTTTTTATCAGATTTTCAAAATGCAAGTGCCGCTGAAAGGCAAGAGTTTATGAGAGTTTTGAATCTAGCTTTACCAGCTGGGACACAAATTAATGCAGATACCATTAATAATAGCACTGATTTAAGAAATGCTATTGATAGAATAGGCCAGCCAGCAACAGGATTATTTCAGCAAACACCAGCACCTACAACCGCACCAGATCCTGCTAATACAAATCCTCCAGCTGCAGCAGCTACTACGGCTGTAGATGAAACGATTAATGTTACTGGTGGTGATGTTACGCTTGAACTGGCAAGTGGGAGTGTTGTCGATCAGGCTGCTTTATCAACGGTCTTCAATCAAACCAATTTAGCGGGTCTAGATGCGGCTAGATTACAAGCGATTGCAACTCAAATTGCGGGTGCGGCAAATATTACTGACCCAGCAGCAATTACTAGAATTCGACAAAATTTAGCCAATATTGCGGCCGGAACTTAATAATATTTACGCAAATTTTGCCTTTATAAAGCCCTCAATTGAGGGCTTTTTTGTGTCTCAATAAGGGGGTCTTTTTTAAGTAAATAAAAATAAAACAATACAATGCTTTTGTAAACCTTGAATGATCGCTTAAACCTTGTCTTTAAGGTATAATAATCGGACACAAAAATGTCTGCTTAATGAAGTTTATCACTCACTTTCAAGATTTAAAAAACTGGGAAAAACCGAGAGTGGTCTATTTAGATAGAAGTGTAGACGATGCGGCCGAAAAACAGCGGGGGATTGAGTCTTTACTCAAACAGCCCTTGAGTTTTAGTCTGTCAGATATTCCGCGCCTCGAAAAGAAAATCCAACAACAAGACCACAAATTAAATTCGGTCGAACAATCTCAGTTTTTAAATTTGGTGAATTACCAATTAGCACGGGTTGAAAACGAAAATGACAAAAGTACTCATTCTAGAACGCTGTTTGGGATTTTTAGGTCGCCTAGTTTGGCGCAATTTCTAAGTCAGTCTCAACGCCTAAAAGTAGAGTCAATTTTGAACAAAGAAAGAAAAGAACTTGAAAAGTTAGGCGATAACCCAGTTGAAAAGTGGGATAGTAAAGAAGCAATTCGAGTCGCTAGAAGTTACCGATTTGTGCGGAACCGTTTAAACACAGCGAACTTACGAATTAACCCGAAGATTAAAAATACGGGGGATAACTTAAAACTTTATGCGGCAAGGCTTATAGAGAAGTCAGAACTTAAACCGGTTGATAAATTATTTTTTGTTGAATTGAAACACATTTTCCCGAGTCGTAATGACTGGGGCAACGAAGCGGTTTATCAAACCGTCTTTAATCAAGCTTCAGAGATAGAAGCCAGTCTGGCGCAAACACTCAAGAGTGGGGGTAATATTCCCGCAGACGCATATACCTATTGGGATACCTTAGTGCCTACAGACTTAGATGACACGACTTCTGTCATGGCTACTTGGCTAAAGCGAAGTGCTCAGGTGGAAAGTGTACAAGCCCTTTTAGCGAAAGATGCAGGTGGCGCTGAAGTTGCCGATGCGCAGGTACCGATGCTGTTAAGTTTTGAAGAATATCAGTTCTTACAGGACTTTAAAAAAAGTACGACGGAGTTTAATTTAGATACGAACGGCGAAACCAAAAAACAGCTTGAGGCGGCTAAAGCCAACCAAGCCAAAGTTCAGGAAAATTTTGATAAAGCCCAAGCGGCAACAAAAGCCGATATTGAAGCGCTTAAAAAAGCTAAACCAGCAGAATTAAAGTCACATCCTAAGTTAACCTCAATTCAAAAAAACAGTTTTAATAATGACTGGCTTAATTTAGAGATTAAAGATTCTGAAACAGATGAAACTTCGGAGTCAGAAAACAGTGAATTAAAAGCCTTTAAAGCGTGGAGAGAGGCAACGGTAAAAGAAATTTCTGAATCAAATGCAGAGGCCTCAAAAGAAGCTTTAGCAGAACAACAGGAGGCCGTCGATAACGCGAATAAATCAGTTAAAGATTTAGAAACCGAACTGGCCGAACTGCAAAAAGCTATGGGGATTTACGATAATCCCAGTAAAGAAGCAGATAAAGCCCTGCAAAGCCATAAAAAATATTTTAACGCTCGGTTGAAAGCCGGACGCTTACTTGCCGTAGATTTAGATTTAATGGCCCAGTTGAATCAAAACGATCAACCGGGTTTATCAGATTTAATTTCAGATGGAGATCCGAGTAAAGCGCATCAGGTTTTAGGTTTAATTACCGAAACGCGAAGTTTGGTAGAAGAAGCTTTAGCGTCTGAACTACAGATCAATGATCTGAATAATTTAAGTGAAACAGAACTCGCAAAAGTAGACAAATTTTTAAGTTACGAAGGGGTTTTGCAAACCATTTCTAAGATTAAAACCAGCGGTAAAGAAAGCCCACTACTTAAAAATTTTGAGCAACTCGATAAAGCCGGAGTACTTGATGCACGGCAGGTTATTAATGCGGTCACCCTTGATGTTCGGCGAGATATAATGCAGAACATTGAATCTGAGCAAACAAGAAACTCGGAGAATTATAATCAATTTATTAGTCATTATTCAAGGCAACACCACGCGATTAACAACACAGACCAAGTATCCAAGATGCTTAATTTCAGTGCTGATATTCAAAAAGAAAAACAAGAAAAAGTACATGATGTATATGAGCATGCCTACGAAAAAGTAAGTTCATTATTTGCTAAAGCCGAAGAAGGCGCGTTGCTTGAAGGACTCAACAAAATTTTGAGAACGGGTGTTTCCGCATCTTCGGTGTTAAATCAAATTCAAGCTCGATTACCGGAAGGTGGCTTTATTCATTCGGCGAATAAGCTTCAATTATCTGGCTATAAGTCGGCAATTGTAAATGAACTTAAGGGCAAAGTGACGCCCGAAAACGATGATCGGAATCATTTAGAACAAATCGCTCAAGATTTGCTCGCAAAACTCGATCAAATGAAAGCTGCCGAAGTAGCCAAAGAAGCTTTAAAGCACGGTGCCAATCAAATCGAACAAACCGACGAAGACAATTTAGGGGTGAGCGATCGATTAGAGCTCTCTCGAAGAACTCGGTTGGTGCAAGTGGAAGCTTCAAACGTTGGAGAAGAATTTCAAAATCACCTCGACCAAATTAAACTTTCTATCTCTAAAGGTGAAAACCCTGATTATCTGGTCTCTAGTTTTTTGCAAAACTATGATCATCATCTAAAACCTCGTTTCAATGCGCTGCGTGACGCTATGGTCGCTGAATGTGACTTACATTTTGATGGAAAGAGAATAAAGTTTACCGAAAATTTAGAGCGCGAAATTACGCAGTCTTTAACCCATTTAGATACGGGGGTTGAGCAGCTTCGTAAAAACCATAATGATAAAGAGCGTGATCTAAGTAATACCGATGCAGGTTTTAAAACTTTGAACGCTTTGGTTAACAGTAAAATTTTACCACTCTTTGACTTAAAAAACGGGACTTTAGCAAAGGCTGAATCTTATAAATTAGACAGCACTTTGCACAATGCCGCTAAAACTCACCAATATGTGAGAGATGAGTTGGGCGTACTTCAACCAGAAGGGGCTGAAAAAGCTCGAGAAAAATACAAAAATCAACTCTCTGAATATAAAGCGACGGTTAGTGATTACCAATCAGCCTGGGAGGGGGCCAAAGAACGACTAGAGAAAGATTTAAAAAAGTTTAATGAAGAAGAATTTCTTTATAAACATCATTTGCCAAAAAAACAGGCCAGAAAAATTTTAAGTACCAATGAAGCGCGTTTACAAGATGCTAATTGGATGCTCGATTTTTTCTCTGGGAAGGATGAAAGCCCTTACAAAGGCGGCGAAGCCAGTGTATTTGATAAATGGCTAGCGGACTACGAAAACCCAGAAACACAGCCAAAAGCCTTAAAGTTTATGGATAATTTTAAAGAATTTAAGAATGTTCTTGGTCCTGAGCAAGAAGATTTCGCCGGTGAAACGACCGGGCTTTTGTCTTTTCGAAGAGACTATGACAACAACAAACCCACTCTTTGGTTTAAAAAACGCTATAAAATTACGGTTAGTTGGTATTCACTGCGATCAATTTTCATGATGGGAAAACAAGCTTGGGAATTTTGGTCTAAACGAACGGAGCGTCGGAATGATCGAATGGCTTCAGAGCTGGGTTCTAAGTTATTTGGTGAAAGTTGGCTGGGGCGGGAATTTGCTCGTGATTCCAATGAAAAACAAGATCAACGGGTCAGTGACTTTAAAAACGTGCACAAGAGTTCGAATTACAAACAGCTCTTTCACATAATTGAGTCGGCTACAAATGCTCAAAATGATAAAGATGAGGTTCAAGCAGCCGTAGAATTGGTGATGGAAAAAGGGGAGCTGCGTTGGGATAGTCCTGAATTTTTAGGTATGCTAGGGCGTTTGCAAGACACCGTAACCTTCAATCCAGAAGAAGATATTAAACAGTACATTGAAAATCCAGCGCAATTAAAACAGCGAATCGGGATGGCCGTGACTGAAATTTGGGATCGTCCAACTTGGTTACAATGGAAAGAAGACTTACCGAGCAAATACAAATCTCGAGTGGACAGTCATAACAATGATTACCGCGAAGAAGTGCAAAAGGGGAGTGTCGATACCTACCTGGGGAATGTACTTGAGCAATGGGGCAGTGGAGCCGAAATGGATACGAATTTCGAGCGCTCAAAATTTGAAAGTTATTTACGAAATGCCTTTGATAACGGTGAAATGAATGGGTATCCAAATGGGGATCGACGTTGGTATTATCTTATCATGGGGCTCACGCTTAAAAACGCGCAAGGCGATACAATTTTAAGTCCAGATACGCTTTCTCGTTTTGGGGAACTGCAAAACAAAATGCCGTTTATGGATGCCTTTGATGATGGAAATTCAGCCAAGCTAAATGGACGTGTTGTGCCAGACGGAACGCCTGGTTCGCACAAAAATTGGACGTACGAGGATTTTCAGGCTTGGGCCAAATATTTTGAAGGGATTGACCCAAGAACCGCCAATAGTGCGGCCAATAAAAAACACACCATCCAGTGTGTTCGAACCTGGCTCAATGAAACGCTCTTAACCACCAACGATTCACAAGATCGGATGGGGAAAGTGCAACTTACCGGAATTGATCGAGATGATGCTGGTATTTTACCGTTACTGGTTTCGTCAGAGCGGCTACGAGATGGAATTCTGCGTTACGCTTCTGGGGATAAACGTCCGGCGGATGATAAATATTACGTAAATCTAATTGGGAGTTTTGAAAACAACTTTAACGACAGTGTAGCTTATATGAAACGAATTTTAACCGTTGAAGATAAAGAAGCGCCCGGGTATGAAGATCGTAAAAAAACCCAACTGCTACGGTTTGGGGAAATGATGCGCAGTTACTTTATGATCAGTCAGGTATTGGCGGGTAATTGGGATACCGGTGGTTCGGTCGGGGCGGTAGTACTGAGTCAGGCGGAATGGAATAACAATGACTGTGACGCGCAGTATGATAGAGTTACAGACTCGATTTCGCAGTTCTTAGGCGGAGAAGAGGGAAGCAAAGTCAGATTCTTAAAAGATAAACACATTCAAAAGCAAAAATCTGGTGAATACCGAAAAAGCAATCCTGATACAGAAGAAGCCAAAGCGTGGAATAATGCGAATGAAATTTATGAAGATAAATCAAAAAAGTTTCAAAATATTGATTTAATTCAGAGTTTTATTGAAAGCCAATAGCCCACTTGTTAAAAAGACTCGTTCTTGGCATAGTTAACGAGAAATGAAAGATTATTTGTACTTTGACCATGCCGCGGCCACTTCGGTTCGCCCCCAAGCGCAACAAGCAGTGGCTAAAGCCCTTGGCGAAAATTTAGGAAACCCAAGTTCTGTACACCAAATTGGGCGAAAAGCCAGAGGCTTAATTGATGAAGCCCGTTTAGATTTAGCCGAAATTTTTATGGTTAAGTCCTCAGAAGTTATTTTTACTTCAGGCGCAACTGAGGCGGCTCATACCGGGATTATTGGTGCGTATTTAGCTTTAAAAAGTAAAAGAGGAGTGATTTATACTTCACCCTTAGTGCATAGTTGTGTGCACGAAGCCTTAGATTTTCTAGCTCAAAATTACGCGGTTAAAGTGAAGCCGCTGCCGCTCTCAAAAACGGGACATATTGATTTAGAAAGTATCGATGAAAAATTGATAGGGGAGAGTGATATGATAGTCATAGAGCACTTAAACTCTGAGATGGGGATTCTGCAACCAGCGGCTAAATTAGGAAAAAAAATTATCCGATGGGCCGAAGAATCAGGGAATCTCAAACCTTTATTTATGGTGGATACGGCCGCTTCAGCGGTAAGTGAAAGAGTGGGGTTAGATTTTCAAAAATGTGATTTGCTCACTTTATCAGCGGAAAAAATTGGCGGTATAAGTGGTACTGGGGTGCTCTTAAAAAAAGAAAATGTATCGCTCGTCCCTTTGCAAGGGGGGACTCAAGAATGGGGTTGGCGCGGGGGAACCGAAAACACCTTAGGAATTTTAGCCCTTCATGAAGCCTTTAAAGCCCTCTTTAAAAATCAAGAGGCACAAAATCAAAACTTAGAAACCATCAAAAAATTACTGATAAATTTTTTAAACTCAGAGTTTCCTGAAGTAAAAATGACCACTCCAGAAGAGGGAAGTGGTTTACACATTTTGCATCTGATTTTACCTCAAACACCGTCTAGCTTATTCGTGGTTCAAGCTGACTTGCAAGGGGTTGGCTTGTCCGCTGGTAGTGCTTGTAGCAGTGGCTCGGTTGAAGGCAGTAAGGTTTTAAAAGCGCTCGGTTTTAGTGATTTAGAGGCGGCACAAGGCCTGCGAATATCATGGGGATGGGACACTACTTTGGAGGAAACCGAAGCATTGATAGTGAGATTAAAAACCCTTTTGAAATCATAAATTAGACAAAAATCAATTGAGGCTTTAAAATGAGCGATGATAAAAATGAAAAAATTATGTTGTTTGGTTTTAAGCAGAAACTAGTGCGTCCCTCAGACGTATGAGTTTTTGTTTATTCGATTCAATCTTTTTTAACGTATGAAAAATTTCTTATTGCTCTCAAATTACGCTCCTAAGGAGGGCTTTTCGTATCCAAATGGGCAATGCCCTATTTCTCATCGAGCGGGTGCTCATCAGCGCATTAAAGGCTTGGAACGATATTGGAATGAACCGATCGTATGGGAAATTGTAGAGGCGGAAAAATATGAACACGTCAGCTTAGAGCATTTTACGCATGAAAAAAAATGGGACGCAATTTGGCTCAGTGGGTCTCCATTTAATACGGAGGAAGAAAACTCACACCCCTGGATTAAAAACGTGAAACTTTTAACCAAAGAATTAGCGTCTCAAACCGACATTCCTGTTATTGGAATTTGTTTTGGACTCCAACTAATGAATGAAGCCTTTGGGGGCAAGCTTGGAAAACGGTCAAAAACGCTTAATGGAGAGGTCTTTATTACCGACGCCGATGACAATCCTTTAGCCAAGTGTTTTACCGACCACGAGGACTATATTACTTCCTTGCCTGCTAATTCTAAGCTTTTGGGCCTTGGGCCAGAAGAAATGCCATACCTAATTCAATTATCAAATAATGTTTGGGGTATTCAGCCGCATCCAGAACATACTTTAAAAAATCAGCAAGATCAGCCAGAAGCCGACAAATTTTGGCGCGATTTTTTTAATCGAGTGGTGTCTTAGTACCAATTTTTTGTTTCAGAGCTTGAGAGAAGGGGGTTTTTAGAGATATTTAATTTACTTAACACAATATATCTTGTTTTAACTAAAAAGTGTTTAAATTGAAATAAAAGGAGTTTTTAGTTTTGACACACAACGGTGGTGTCTTAGAATCGCGCGCGAAATATAAAACTTTATTTAAGTTCTCTCTATGGCCATTAAAAACGTTACCGCTACTCGGATGACCATGCTCGGTCTAAAAAATCAAACTAAGGTGGCCAAACGGGGCCATAAACTTCTAAAAGATAAGCAAGACGGCCTTATGCAGGAGTTTTTAACGATTGTACACAAAGCTAAAAAGCTCAGAACAGACGTAGAAGCGGCTATTAAAGGCGCAAATGAAAGCTTTTTGTTGGCACAAGCCGCTATGCCGAAAGAAATTCTGGAAAACGTCCTGTCTACCCCGACGCAAAAATTAAGCCTTCAGGTGAAGACTAAAAATGTAATGTCGGTTCGAATTCCGGTTTTTAAACTTAAAACGGAAGGAAATGCGCTCCATTATGGTTTAACCCAAACTCGTGGAGAACTAGACTTAGCCATTTCTGAATTTTCAAAAGTTTTCCTTTTATTACTTGAATTAGCTGAAATCGAAAAATCAGCTGAAAATTTAGCTTTAGAGATTGAAAAAACTCGACGGCGAGTTAATGCTCTCGAGTATCGTTTAATTCCAGATTTGGAGGATACTTTGAAGTTTATTAAAATGAAGCTTGGAGAAGCCGAGCGTTCAGCCATTGTTCAAGTTATGGCGATCAAAAATATGATTGAAGAACAAGAGGCTAAAGCGGCTAAGGTAAAAGCCTAGTCGGTCATCATTAATTATTTTTTATCCTTATAGAGATGTTTAAAAACAACCATTTATTGTCGACCCTATTATTGAGTACTTTTTTTGTTCAGTTTGCGAGTGCAGCTGCGCCAGCTCCTTCTGCATATCCTTATATGGCTAGCTTAAACGCAGGTCCAGTTGAAATCGAGCAGCGAGTACAGGCGACTCTTCCCAGCCCTAGTTTAAGGCTTATTCGTACGGACTACGGGAATGTACAAGTGTTGGATGATTTAAACGGAGAGGTTAACTTTATTGTGTTCGACGAACCGGCAGGACCGGTTAGAAACGTCAACGCAGTTGAGCTTTCAACTATTTCAGATGAGCAAGAGCCAAAGAATCTGTTTGATGATAATCGTTTAACCACCTTTGCCTTTGACCAACCTTTAGAGGCGAATTCCCCTGCCACTATTATGGTGGATTTTGGGAAATTAGTAGAACTTCATCGAATCGAATTATGGCCTACTTTTGAATCTGAAATTGCGGGTATGGAACTCCGAGCGGGTAACAGTAAAGATTCTTTGAGTACTTTAAAACGCAGAACGGTTTTTAGTCCTATTATTGATAGTGACTATGCTCCACTTCGTTGGCTAGAGATTAAACTCTGGGGAACCAATGTGACGCTAGAAGATGTTAATTTTTTCAAAAAACCAGCGGCAAAAGTTTATTTTACGGCGCAACCAGAGCGACGTTACCGTCTACTTTTTGGGGATATGAATCTTGATAACAAACGTTTTTCGGAAAGACTTTCAAGCACTCAACCCTCAGATCAGCAGTTCAACTTTGCAAACTATAAATTCAATCCGTTAGCCTCTGAGGACTTTGATGGAGATTCAATTCCAAATGAAACCGATAATTGTCCTCTGGTGAGTAATAAAACGCAAACCGATCAAGATGGAGATCGTATTGGGGATCCTTGTGACAATGCGGTTGAAGTGAAAAACTATTCTCAGTTAGATGTAGACCGCGATGGCGTCGCTGATCTAATTGATAATTGCAAATTATTGCCAAACCCAGACCAAAAAAATCGCGATAAAGATGAGTTTGGGGATGAATGTGATAATGCTTATGCCAAAGAGTCGGTGTTTGAAAAGTGGACTGGTAGCGCTGGTAATAGTAACGGAGACGGCTCTATTCCCTACAGTTTGATTGGGATGATTTTAGCGTTAGTAGCCATCCTCGGTATTGGCGTAACCGTGGCCAAAAAAAAGTAAGCGCAGTGGCTTTATATTTAGAGAGTAAATCGATATAAAATAATCTCTTAATTGATCAAGTAGAGTTAATGGTAGAAACCCTATAATTGCGCTATAATAACAAGAACTTAAATTTATTTTCATGACAAACAATATAAGCAATCACCTAGTGCCAATGGTGGTCGAAAAAACAGATAACGGTGAACGTTCATATGATATCTATTCTAGGCTTCTTAAAGATCGAGTGATCTTTGTTGGGACAGGAATTGATGCCCATATGGCGAATCTCGTAATCGCTCAGCTTTTATTTCTTGAATCGGAAGACGCTAAAAAAGATATTACCATTTATGTGAATTCTCCAGGAGGTTCTGTTTCAGCTGGTCTGGCGATTATAGATACCATGAATTATTTGAAACCAGATGTTTCAACGGTTTGTGTTGGAATGGCGGCTAGTATGGGGGCGATGATTTTAATGTCTGGGGCTCGTGGAAAACGTTTTGCTCTGCCTCACTCAGAAGTGATGATACATCAACCTCTTGGCGGAACCCAAGGTCAAGCTTCTGATATTGAAATTCATGCTCGACATATAATGGATACCAAAGATACGCTCTACCGTATGATTCATGATTGCACCGGTGAAGATAAAGAAAAAATTATTCGTGATTGTGACCGAGATAATTTTATTCCAGCGGCTCAAGCGGCAAAATATGGTAAATATGGTTTAATCGATAAAGTCATTAAAAAGAAATAATTTAGTGACGCGCTCTCCCCTCTTTTAAATCCTAACTTCGGTTGGGATTTTTTAAATTAGTGGTGGCACCAAAAAATCGAACCCAAACCTTTGACATACCCCAAAACCCTTTTACAATCCGCGCGATTTGTCTTTTATTCTAAAGATTCGAAACTCTTAATCCCCCTTTTGTAAGATGCAAAAAACCTATGAAAACATTCAGTCTATTGCCGGTCCAATCTTAGTGGTTGACGGTGTACAAGGCGCTAAATACGAAGAATTAGTAGAAGTTACCACCGCTGATGGCAGCAAAAAAATGGGTAAAGTTCTAGAAGTTCATTCAGATAGAGCGATGGTTCAAATGTTTGAATCAACTCAAGGACTTGGTACGCAAGGACTTAAAGCTAAATTCTTAGGTAAAATTGCCACTCTAGGGGTTTCAAATGACATGCTTGGACGTGTATTTAATGGAGCTGGATTGCCCATTGATGGTGGAGCGCAAGTACTGGCTGAAAAACACGTTGATATTTCTGGTGCGGCTATTAATCCTTATTCTCGTCTTTTCCCTTCTGATTTTATTCAAACGGGAGTTTCAACAATCGATGTGATGAATACTTTGGTTCGAGGACAAAAATTGCCAATCTTCTCTGGTTCTGGTCTCCCTCATTCTGAGCTGGCGGTGCAAATCGCTCGTAATGCGAAAGTAAATGATGGTTCAGAGTTTGCGGTTGTTTTCGGTGCCATGGGGGTAACTTTTGAAGAAGCGATGTTCTTCCAAAAAGAATTTGAGCGAACGGGCGCGATTGAAAAAGCGACACTTTTCATTAATACCGCTGCTGATCCGGTGGTTGAGCGAATTGCAGTGCCACGAATGGCGCTTTCATACGCTGAATACCTAGCATTTGAAAAAGATATGCATGTGTTAGTGATTCTCACTGACATGACCAATTACGCTGAGGCATTACGCGAAGTTTCTGCCGCTCGTAAAGAAGTTCCAGGTCGACGAGGTTACCCAGGTTACCTTTACACCGATCTTTCAACTATTTACGAACGAGCGGGTCGAATTAAAGGGAAAGGTGGTTCCGTAACTCAGATGCCAATTCTTTCAATGCCAGAAGACGATATTACCCACCCAATTCCAGACTTGACGGGTTATATTACCGAAGGTCAGTTTGTACTCGATCGATCACTTCACCAAAAACAAGTTGAACCTCCAGTAGATGTATTGAAATCGCTTTCTCGTTTAGCGGGAGCGGGTATGGGGGAAGGGAAAACTCGAGACGATCACTCAAAACTTAAAGATCAGTTATTTGCTTGTTACGCTCGTGGTAAAGACGTACGGGAACTAGCGGTAGTACTTGGAGAAAGTTCTCTTTCTGAAGTGGATAAAACGTACCTTAAATTTGCCGATGCTTTTGAAAAAGAATTCGTTGGACAAGGTTTTGATTCTGATCGAAATATTATCGACAGTTTAGAACTTGGTTGGGAGTTACTACGACCTTTCCCAATTTCAGAACTAAAACGTTTGAACCAAAAAACAATCGATAAGTTCCACCCAGATTACAAAGATAAATAAGTCATAAAGCTTATAATATAAAACCCCGCCTTGCGGGGTTTTTTTTTAGTATTAAACTTTAACCACATGACCAAAAAAGTACTGTTTTTACTGCACGGAGGCACTATTAGTCAATTGGAACACCAAGACGAAAATGGCCACAAGTATTTAATTCCAGCAAAAGACCCAGATTTATTTACCGCGGCCTGCGCTGGCATTTTATCTCGTTTTTCTGGTGATCTTGAAATCACGACCGAATTTGTAACCACGAAAGATTCAAGCAACATGGTTCCATCCGATTGGACCCATTTAGCTTTAAGAATTAAAAAGGCGCAAAACGAAGAACTTTATGATGGGGTGGTTGTAACACATGGAACCGATACTTTGGCTTACACGGCCGCCGCTTTGGCCTTAGCTTTGCATGGCAGCAACCCGAACGGTTCTTCTTTAAGAATTCCAGTTTGTATCACTGGTTCACAAAAAAGTATTTATGCCCAAGCTACAGACGCCTACCATAATCTGTATTACGCTTTTAAAACTATTGCTCATGCCTGTGAAGAAGGCATCGCGGATGTATTAGTGAATTTTGATAAGGAGGTGATGCTCGGGGCTCGGGTAATCAAAATTAGTGAAATGGATTACACGGCGTTCGCTTCGCCTAATTACCCAAACATTGGTCAGATAAAACAGCAAAAATTATTTATCAGTAAAAGCTTAGTTAATACCAAGGATCGGTTCTTACCAACCTCAAACGACCAAGTTAATTTTGACGATCGGATTTTATCAATTGATCTGACTCCGGGTTTAAATCCAGAAGTGATTGAAGCGGTCTTGGAAACTGATTTAGTAAAAGCTTTGATTATAAGAACTTATGCGGCAGGTAACCTGCCAAGTGAACGTAAAAATAATTTAATACCGATTGTTAAACTGGCTCAAACTAAAAACATACCGGTATTTTTAACTTCTAAAGTGGCGGCAGCCAATGCCTCTGGGGCAGAATATGAACCCGGTATGAAAGCCCTTCATGCGGGGGCTATCCCCTGCTTTGATCAAACAGAAGCTGTTGTAAGTGTTAAAATTGCGTGGCTCATTGGAAATAATTTATGTAAATCTGTGGCTGATTTTAATGAAGCCATGCGGACAAATTATGTTGGTGAATTGACGACGGCGAGCCAAGATGAATTTGAGCAATTTAATTAAATCTAATTTTTTCATGAATACCGTTCGAATCGCTTTTATTCAAGCCTCATGGCATCAAGATATTGTGGGGCAATGTCGAGACGCTTTTATTGCCCATGTTCCCGATAATTATGTAGTCGAAGTGATAGAGGTCCCCGGCAGCTTAGAAATGCCCTTGATGTGTAAAAAACTAGCCGAAACACATGATTATGACGTCATCTGTTGTGCGGGATTTGTCACCGATGGCGGTATTTATAGACATGAGTTTGTGGCTCACGCAATCCTGCAGGGGTTTGTTAATGTTCAACTACAAACTGGTATTCCAGTGCTTTCAGCGGTTTTAACTCCAAAGGAAACCTTTGCTGAAGATGGCAGTAACCCCGATCAGCATAAATTTTTCTTTGATCATATGTGTGTTAAAGGAACCGAACTCGCCTCTGCCTGTCGGGCTACAGTTGAAAATATGAAGCGATTTTAAATCTTAGTAGTTTAAGTCACACCTTCCCCTCCTCTTTCGTCGAAACTTTAGTAACCTAAGATTACATGAGATACTTATTATTCGTACTCGCTATAATCGTTGCCCCTTTAACGTTACAAGCGCAAACTACACTTGGAGGTGCCTACGTAGAGTTGCAAGCTCAAGGCAGTGGTGGAACTATAAGAATGGGTGAAACGGCTCAATTAGCAAAGTTTAGGCTTAGTAATCGAAGTGGAAAAAATATAACGGTTAATCGCCTAAAGTTGAGAAATTACGGAACAGCTGATTTATCAGAAAGTTTTGAAAATTTTGTTATCACCGATAATAACCAAACTATAAGTGCGGCTTTCCAAGCCGACAGAAACAATGTCACGTTTACTTTCGATAACGTTGTTATTGCCCGAGGAGAGGCTTTGCAATTATCCGTTGAGGCTCGATTAATTTACGCTCAATCAGGCGAAACCGTTGAGCTCGGTATCCGCCGTGAAGAAGATCTAAATACCTCAATTATTGGTTTAGATTATTTCAGTCTTGAGTGTAGAGAGTGTGAATCGGTTATCGCTCAACCAAAAACACTTAAAGCCGGTGGTATTTATATACGTTCCACGTCGCCATATGCTTCTTACCGGTACTATGGTTCTTCCGCTCGTTCGGTTTATACTCCGAGCCTTAGACCCCGTGTAAACACGATTTCTGCGACAAATCGGTATTACTACCGACCTTCAGGCAATCAAACTTACTCACCAGGCAGTAAAGATATTAACTTCTTCAGCACCTATTTAAACAGTAAAGTGGACACCCAAGTTGAGGGCTTGTTTCTCAGTATTGCTTCCGGCTCCCAAGTAAGTGATAAAAACGGTGATGGTAAAACAGATCTAAAAGACTTCAGTCAGAGTTTTAATAATTTTAATCTGTTCGTAAATAATGAGCGGGTAGATTCAACCGATCAATTTGAATCCTACAATGGAGGTTCTGGCTTACTTTTTGATTCTTCATTTGAAATACCACCAAATTCACAAATTCTGCTGACGGGTAGAATAAGTAATGGTGCGGTAAATGGAGATAAAGTTAAATTTAGCCTCAGTCGCAGTGGCTTAATTGATCCAACTTATTCTTACAGTGGCGATGCGGTAGAAACAGGGAATATAAATGGCGAAGGTAGGAGCCAATACACCTCTACTCAAAATCAAAACCTTAATATTACAAAGTAGGGCTTAACCTGTTTTTTTTGAGGCTTCTTCTTGAATCTCTTTTGAGAGCTTAAAAATAGCCCGCCAAATTTCGGTTACTTTGGCGTCTTCTAAAATTGTCTCCCGGTTTTGCTTTAAAATATCACTGAGCAATTCGGTTTCGCGTTCTAAATCTTCAATGTTTTTACCCGTTTCTTTTTTAATCTGAGCAATCTCAATAGCTAAGCGCATTCGTTCGTCCAGTAAAGAAAGAATACCAGCATCAATGTCACTTATTCGAGCTCGTTTTGAAGCTAAAACCGGATTTGTGTTGGCGTTATTCATCAAGCCTTAGTGTAACAAAACTTTTCAGGCGCGACAATTACAACAAACTCTCCCTTAGTATTGGATTCATTAAAATGCTCCAAAGCCTCTATAACCGTACCTCTCCAAATTTCTTCATGCATTTTGGTGAGTTCTCGGCCAACACAAATAGATCGATCCGCCCCCACAAATTCAGTCAGTTCTTTTAGAAGTTTGGGGAAACGATGCACCGATTCATAAACAATCTGACAGTGTTCGGTTTCTTTAAAAGATTTAATCAGGGTTTGACGGCCTTTTTTATGCGGTAAAAACCCGTGAAAGGTAAACGTATCTGTAGGAAAACCACTGGCTGAAACTAAAGTAGTAATTGCCGACACGCCTGGAATCGGAATAATTTTTATACCCGCTTGTGCAGCCATTTTAACGAGTTTAAAACCAGGGTCTGAAACACACGGTGTACCAGCATCACTCACTAAGGCGGCACTCTCCCCTTTTTTAATCCGCTCAATTACTAAGTTAATTTTGGCATCACCACTGTGAGAATGATAAGAAATTGAAGGCGTCTTGATATCATATTTATCGAGCAATCGCTTCGTGTGCCGGGTATCTTCTGCCGCAATAAAATTCACTTCTTTTAAGGTGTTTAACGCGCGTAAAGTTATGTCTTCTAAATTTCCAATCGGGGTGGCCACAATGTAAAGATCGCTCATAAATTCAGATTACTCGACTTAACAACCTCACACAATTAATAATTATTCTTACGGCTAAATTTGCTATGTGAAAAAAACTGTGCAATATAAAAATTAATCTCAAAACAAAAAAAACTCTCTATTTTTTAATGTTTAACCTTGGGTTATTTTTGGCTTAATGGCGTTTAAAGAAACTTGGTCTTCGAAAACAATATTTATTTTGGCGGCCATTGGAGCGGCCGCAGGTTTGGGGAATCTCTGGCGATTTCCTTACATGGTTTATGAAAATGGAGGCGGCGCTTTCTTGTTTGCCTACTTCATAATACTGCTCTGTTTTGGGTTGCCTTTAGTCATTATGGAAGTGGCTTTTGGGCAAAGAGCTCAAACGGAGGTCGTGCAAGCCTACCGAAACGCGGCTGGTAATTTTGGCCGTTTTGTCGGCTACTTAGTCATGGGGGTCGTAACTTTAATTGCCGGTTACTACGCCGTGATAATTGCGTGGGGTATAGATTTTTTGTTGGCCAGTCCAACGCTGGCTTGGGGGAAAGATCCAGAAAATTTTTTCTATAACCAAATACTGAGCTTAAGCGAGGGGCCAAGTGTTTGGAACGGTTTCTCGTGGCCAGTAGTTTTTGCTTTGGCGGCCACTTATGTTTTAGTTTATTTTTGTCTTTTTAAAGGGATAAAATCTGTTGGCAAAGCGGTAAAGTGGACCGTTCCTCTGCCTTTTATTTTACTCCTAATTTTGTTTATAAATAGTTTGTATCTGCCTGGAAGTAAGATTGGTTTTGCTTATTTTTTAGTCCCAGATTGGTCACAATTAGCGCAAGTTGGTTTGTGGAAAGATGCCTTAACCCAAGCTTTTTTTTCGATGAATATTGGTTTAGGAATTACGATTCTTTACTCAAGTTGTAACCCCCAACGCCAAAGGGTCGCTATGTCTGGTTTACTGATTGCTCTCGGTGATGCCGCCGTAAGTTTAGTTTCAGGCCTGGTGATCTTTGGTACTCTAGGATGGATGTCTCAGGCGCAAGGCATTAGTATTTCTAATCTGATTGCCTCTGGTCCGACTTTAGCCTTTGTAACCCTTCCTAATGCCTTAGCTTTGCTACCAACAGGCGCGCAAATCTTCTCGGTTCTATTTTTTATCTCCATTTTAACGCTCGCGATTGACTCTTTGTTCTCCATGATTGAAACGGTTTCAGCCGCTTTAAGAAGACAATTTGGCCTATTGGCACGCTTCCATAGATCTACTTTTACGGCGGCACTTTGTTTCCTGTTTTTCCTTTGGTCTTTAGTGTTTGCCGGTGGCAATGGCTTGTATCGTTTAGATATACTCGATCATTTTATTTTTGGGCACCTATTCTATTTCACTATTTTACTACAGCTCATCATTATAGGCTGGTGGTTGCCAGTTGAAAAATTAAGAATTTATATAAATCATGTATCTGGATTTATAATGCCTGTGGCCTTTGATACGCTGATTAAATATATCGCTCCAACTATTTTTGCTTGGGTATACATACTCGATTTACCAGCAGAATTAAGCCAAAAATATGGAGACTATCCAAGTGATCAAATTTTATGGTGGGGACTTTTCCCTATGGTTCTCTGTGTTGGCCTTGCCGCTGTATTTGCTTTTGATACGAAGAAAACAAAATGAGTTTACTCGATCGATTATTAACCAGTGAGCATTTAGAAAATGTTTCTGATCCAGAAGTCGGAGGCGTAACGGTGAAAATTGAGCGGGTTCTGTAACAGACCAGAATAGACCAAATAGAAGCCCCTTATCGAAGATTATTGCTTTCCATACTTGAAGAAACCTAAAACCAAACTTTATTTGATTTTATGAAGATTGTGACTCGCTTTTAAGGCGTTTTTTTGCTATAATAAGCTTTAAATAAAAACAAATATGAATTTAGCGTCTTTTTTTAATCCAAAATCAGTAGCCGTTGTCGGAGTTTCAAGCGATGAAACCAAACTCGGCACAGCCATTCTAAAAAACATTATACAGAGTGGTTTTCAGGGATCAATTTATGGCATTAATCCTAAAATGAACGGTGAAACGCTGCTCAATGAACCATGTGTAGACTCGGTGGTGAACCTTGATCAACCACTTGATTTAGTGGTAGTTGTTGTTCCGAGTCAATTTGTCGAATCAGTCGTACAAGATTGCGTAGCCAATAAAACAAAAAATTTAGTGATTATATCGGCTGGATTTAGTGAGGTCGGTGAATCACAGCTTGAACAAAGCATTGCCAAAAAGTGCCTAGACAATGACATTAATTTGCTTGGACCAAATTGTTTGGGAGCTATTTTCCCTTATGCGAATTTAAATGCCAGTTTTGCAGATGGATACCCACAAAAAGGGAAAATTTGTTTTGTCAGTCAATCTGGGGCTTTTTGTACAGCCATGCTCGATTGGGCATCGCAAAAAGGAATTGGCTTTTCACACTTTATTTCTTTGGGGAATAAGGCTGGTATGAGCGAAAATGATATCTTAGAAAATTTAGCGAATGACGATAACGTCGAGATCTTTGCGTTTTACTTAGAGTCTTTAAAAGACGGTCGTCACTTTATTGAGCAAATTAAAAAAGTAGCGCCTCACAAACCCGTCATTATTTTAGAACCGGGTAAATCGGTAAAAGCCGCCGAAGCGGCTTCGAGTCATACGGGAAGCCTCGCTCCAAACTCACGAATTCTTGAAATGGCCTACCAACAAGCGGGCGCTATTCAGGTTTTTAGTATGAGAGCGATGTTTGGTTTACTGGAGACGTTAAGTTTCAATCGAGACAAAAATTTTGGAAAACGCTTAGCAGTCGTAACAAATGCGGGTGGAGTTGGTGTTTTAACCACGGATTTAACCGAATCAGATAATTTAGAATTAGCAGAGTTTAGCAGTGAAACCAAGGCGAAATTGCAAGCGGTGTTACCCGCCGAAGCCAACATTAAAAACCCAGTCGACATTATTGGGGATGCGCGAGCAGACCGTTACAAAGCCGCACTTGAAATTGTTTCAGAAGATGCGAATGTGGATCAAATACTCGTTTTACTAACGCCACAGAGCAGTACAGAAATCATCAAAACGGCAGAACTTATCGGAAAAATAAAAAACCGTTCTGACAAAAATATTATGGCGAGTTTTATTGGAGGAGAAAAAAGCTCACAAGGTTGGCCCGTTTTAACCGAGCTTGAAGTCCCCCACTTTGAGTTTCCGGTTGATGCCACCCACGTAATGGGCTTACTAGCAAATCGAAAAGATATTAAAGATGGAACTTCGCCTATCACGCATTTAAGTTTTAATAACGACCCACAAATTGAAACTTGGCTTGATGACGCCAAAAGAAAAGGTTGGCCGTCACTTCCACAAGACCAAGTAAATTATATTCTAGAAAAATATGGTTTTGATTTCCCTCATAATTGTGGGTTTTCAAAGTATGAAGCGGCCCTAGAGTGCGCTCAATCAATCTTTCCAGGCAATGTAGTCTTAAAAATATCAGCGCCAGCGGCGCTACATAAAACCGATGTTCAAGGCGTAGTTTTAAACGTTAATAATGACGATAAATTTAAATCTGCCTGGGAAGCCCTGACCAATTCTATTGAAATTGCTGGTTACCAAGACGCTCATATTCAAATACAAGAGCAAATCGCGCAAGGCACTGAAATCATAATGGGATTGACGCGTGATGATAATTTTGGCCCGGTAATGCTGTTTGGTTCCGGTGGAATTTACACTGAAGTTTTTAAAGACACGACGGTTAGAGTTTTACCAACGCATGATTTTGCGGCCATGATTGATGAAACAAAAGTGGGTAAAATTTTACACGGTGTGCGCGGTGAAAAAGCCAAAGCAGTTGAGCCACTAATAGACGTTATGCAACGCTTACAACGTTTAGTTTTAGATTATCCAGGGATTACTTCCGTAGATATTAATCCAGTGATGGTTACCGAGACTCGAGCCGTTTGCGTAGATTTTAAAATTCTCGTCTAAATGGATGCATTACCAAATTACCCTCTCGATAATCAAGGTGTTTCAAGCGCCGTTAGAGACGTCTTACGTTTCTTAATGGTGGACGTAGATAAATACACCGACCAAGACTTACTCACGTTTTGGGAAAGCACCAGCGCTGAAGAAAAATTGGTGATTACTTTAGCCAATACCCGACAACAAATAATGGAGTTGTTAAGCGATGAAAAATCGACTGACGGAAACTTTGATGAACAATTGGTTGGCCGTTTTAGAAATGCTTTTAGCCGCGTAGTTCTTGATTCAAAAAACTTATAATGCAACAACTTCTTCAATCACTTACGGTGCTTCCTTATCCAGCCCAAGCCTTAATTGCGATTATGGCTATTGCTGGGCTTTGGTTTGGTTCTGATAAAGTTATCTGGGGCGTCAAACGGATTGCCCGGAAGTTTGGTATCTCGGAACTCATTATTGGTCTTACGATTGTTTCGATTGGCTCAAGCCTGCCTGAAATTTTCGTAAATATTTCGGCGGGTATGCGGGGCGTCGATGATATTGGGGTGGGAAATATTGTGGGAAGTTGTTTCGTGCAAATCTCTTTTATTCTCGCACTCTGCGTATTGGTGGGGGGGCCAATGAAAAGCCAGAAAAGTAAACTCAAACGCGATGGAGCCATGGTAGTAGGCAGTATTGTTCTGCTCTTTTTACTGGGGCTAGATGGTTCAATCGGTACGGGTGAGGGTTTACTTTTGGTGTTGATGTACGCCAGTTACCTGTATTATTTGTTAGTGGCAAATCGTACAAAGTGGAAAGTTAAAAAAAGTGATGCGCATTTAATGTTAAGCTTTGTGGCTTTTACCTTTGGTGTCGCTTTGGTTTGGATTTCAGCCGAAGTCTTACTCACCGTTGGAATTCACGCTGGCCGAGAACTGGGTTTAAGAGAAGGTATGATTGGTTTGCTGTCTGGGATTGGCACCTCTATTCCAGAGCTTTCTATTTCTATGATGGCCTTACTGCGAAAATCAAACGGAATTTCACTCGGAAATTTACTCGGTTCAAATATTACGGATCCCCTGTTTTCACTTGGGATCGGTGCAGTGCTCGCTGGTGGGTATCAAGTATCAGACTTTTTACTCTGGCAAGCCATGCCTGTGTGGTTCATTGCCAGTAGTAGTGCTATGACCGTTTTATGGTTCCGAGGAAAAATTGATCGTGGCTTTGCCGTGATACTGATTGCTTTTTATCTGGGGGCTTTTGCCGTTTTTTTAACTTAGTTTTGCGGCCGTAAACTTAAAATTTTATCTAAAGTAATTTGGTTAAATCTAAGCATTAAATCCTCATCCATCAGCACGCCATCGGTTTGCAGTTCATCAACTTCTGTTAGCCAGTTCTGAATATAGTCTGCCCGTGGTACCTCAATATCAGAGGCATAACCCACCAGAGCATTTGTAATGTTGGCGGCTTTAATTGAATGTGCGACAGAATGAGCGGATCTTAATCTTTGATAAACCTCTGAGAAGAGTTCGATTTCTTTTAAATTAAGAGTGTCTGGATCTGTCTCTAAGGTTAAAATAAAAGATTCCAAGGTTTCTTGAGTCAAAGCTCCTCGGTTAATAAGTTCGGCAAAAAAAGTACTGGTAACTCTCTTACCACGAGCACAAAATAAAAGTCTTATGATTACCGGAAACCACTTTTCTCGTTCAATGGGTGGCATTGAAACAATCAAACTATCTTCATCGGGGATGACGAATTCGTAGTCACTTAACATTAACTCCCCTACCAGCTCAGTAGAAAAATCTAAATCAGGCGTTTCGAACAAATCTGGTGACGCACTCAACATGGGCAGTATGGGGAAATTGATCCACTAAGCTAAATGTTTTTAAACTAAAATGACTATTTTGTAAAGTTTCAGTGTCTCGGGCTAAAGTAGCGGCATTACAAGACACATAGACAATTTCTTGCGGGGCAAAGTCGATAATTTTTTGTAATACTTTTGGGCTAATTCCCGCTCGTGGTGGATCCAGCACTACTACAGGTGGTTTTCCAGCATAGGTTTTCATAAATACATTTACATCCGCACAAACAAACTCAATATTTGAGATTTTATTTTTAATGGCATTGGCTTTGGCGTCTTTAACAGCGGCTTCAACAATTTCAACGCTGGTTATTTTGGCCTTTGGGTTTTGCCGCGCGAGTATTTGGCTAATCGTTCCGGTTCCTGCGAAAAGTTCTAAAATGTGGTCTGAGGCTTGCACATAACTGGCGGCTTTTTGGTAAAGTTCTTCTGCAGAAAATATGTTGGTTTGAAAAAATGAATCGATAGAAATATTAAATTCCAAATCACAAATTTTTTCCGTTAAGGTCGCTTCGCCATAAACTAAATCACGGGTTTTAAATTTGTCATTGGCATTACCCGTGTCGTCGCTTTGCGTCCAATAAAAGCCTTTAATCTGCTTCGGTAAAGCGTCCTTCCAAAAATCAACCAAAGTGTTAATTTCAAAATCACCTTCACTTAAATTCGTAATAATATTGAGCAAAAATTTATCTTCGTGAAAACTTTTTTTCACGACCAGTTGTCGCCAAAAACCTTCATTAGTTTTTGAATTGTAAACAGAGGGTTCAATAGATTGACATAAAGCTCTAAAGGCCGGCAAATGTGATTCAAAGTCTTTATCAAATAAACCAGAAGGGTTTTCTAAATTCTCCACCAGCCAAAACTGACCGCGCGCTTTTGAACCAAAACCAAAGCCACTGTGTTCCCAGACTTTATAAAAATCGTCTTCACCGCGAGTCCCCTTTTGCTCGGTATAGGTTTCTGTCGTCGGACCAAAGCTATAGTCCATTTTGTTTCGATAAAAATGAATCTTTGGTGATTCAATATATTCATCAAATACCGTCGCCAAATTTGTTCCGGCAAATTTTTTAAACAATTCAAATACTTGAGCTTGTTTATGTTTTTGTTGTAGTTCAATGGGGAAAGCCAACCAAGGCGCTCCCGGCGTTGGTTGAAAATCATGAGCGATTTCATCGGCTGATGGTTTCAAAACTTCTAGCACTTTGGCCTCAGCGTAACGTCTTTTTTTAAGAGAAATTCGGGCTTTGACCGTTTGCCCAGGGAGTGCCCCATCCACAAAAATAGTAAAAGGTTTTTCCGCTTCTGGGTCTATCATAATTTTAGCAATCCCCTTTCCGCCAAAAGCTAAGTCTGTGATTTCTAGTTCAAGTTCGAGGCCTTTGCTAATTTTCATCCTTTTGACTCTAGAAATATATCTAAAATTTAACATTTAAAATTTAACATTTACTATGAAGCTCGTATGAGCATAAAAATTTTGCCCCCAGAAATCAGTAACCAAATTGCGGCCGGTGAGGTGGTAGAACGTCCCGCTTCAGTGGTGAAAGAATGTGTTGAAAATTCATTAGATGCGGGCGCTAAAAATATTGAAGTTTATTTAAATGGTGGTGGGAAAAAATTTATCAAAATTGTGGATGACGGTGTGGGAATGACGGCTGAAGACTTACCGAAAGCGGTACTTCGTCACGCCACTTCTAAAATATCAAAAACCGAAGACTTATTTCACCTGCAGCAGTATGGTTTTCGCGGCGAAGCTTTAGCTGCCGTATCGTCTGTTTCTGATTTTGCATTGAGTTCAAGAACGGCTGATGTTAATGAAGCCAGTTTGTTGAAAGGCATCGCGGGCGTATTTGAAGGCGTGGTTTCTAGCGCTGGAAACGAAGGCACCACCATAACCATTAAAAATTTGTTTAAGCCCGTCCCCGCTAGACTCGAATATTTAAAATCAGACGAGGCCGAATATCGAGCGTGTATTAAAGAAATAAATGGTTTTGCTTTGGGCAATCCAGGTGTTAGTTTTCAGGTCTACAAAGACGATAAACTCGCCATCGATTATACGGCAACGACAGATGAAGACCGTGTCAGACAAGTGTTAAAGAAAACGGCTGAGGGTTTATGCGCCGTCGAATATAAATCACCGAATCTCGAAATTACGGGTTTCACTTCAAAACCCGGCCTGGGACTTTCAAATAAAAACCAGCAACACTTACTTTTAAATGGCAGACGCATTGAAGATCATCGTTTAGCGTACGCGGTACGTGAGGCTTATGTGCAATCAGCGGGCATTGAAAAACACTTGTTTCCCGCTTTTGTGCTGCACTTAAAAATTGATCCAATTCTGGTGGATGTGAATGTGCATCCCCGCAAGTTAGAAGTTAAATTTGCCGAACCCGGAGAAGTTTTTGGGAGTGTTAAAATGGCGGCTACCAGAGCGCTAGAAAAAGTCAGTTACGCATCCCCTATCCACTCAAACCAGACCAGCAATTCGTTTGGGCCTTCAACGCCATCGTTCCAGTCAAACGCTGCCAGACCAACATACCCTCAGGTTCAGGCGGGAAATCATTTTAATCAAAGGTTGGCCAGCACAACGACACTCCCCTCTTTCACGAAGCGGAACCAAAACTATAAACCGGAAAATATTGTGCCAAATCAAGACTCGTTTACCGCCACCAGTGATTCGGAAATAAGACTGATTGGTCAGGCCGATAATAAATATATTGTGGCGCAAAATGAGTCTGGTATTTATTTTTTTGACCAGCACGCTTTGCATGAAAGACAACGGTTTGAAATTTTCTGGCAAGAGTACAAAGCCGCCCGTTTAACCACTCAAGCCTTACTGGTGCCAGCTATTATTCACTTAAGTGAAAACGAGGTCAGCCTTCTTTCAGAGCACAAAACGGTTTTAACTCAGTTGGGCTTTGAACTCGATTTTACCGCCGATGATGAGATTTGCATTACCGCGGTTTCAGAACTTCTGGTCGGGCTAGATATGAAAGGTTTGTTGGAAACGTGTGTTACCTACCTTGAAAACGAAAAGTTAGGTGAAAATGTTTCAGACCAGATCATGCGAAAGCTGCTGGAATACAAAGCCTGCCGCGGAGCCGTTATGTTTGGTGACAAACTAGAGCCGTCGGAAATGGAAAAGTTGATTCAAGATTTTGATAAAACCGATTGGAAACTGCTTTGCCCGCATGGAAGACCAAATCATCACTTTGTGCCTTTCTCAGAACTTAACGGCTATTTTCACCGCTAGTTAAAACTTAGAACTTTTAAAAATTTCTGGAGCGTAAGCTGTCGCGCGCTCAATTTTTAGATTCGGAAAATGCGCTAAAATATCGGCTTCTTTAAAATGTTGATCGTACCCGAGAATTAGTTTATCGGGGGCTTCCTCTTTAAGGGTTTCCCAAAACGCGCCATCAGCTCTGCCCAGTCTCACTTTAATATTTGGCTCTGAATTTGTTTCGGTTTGAACTCTTTCTAATCGATCTAATTCAGAATTTTTAGAAGGCCGTCCTTTTATCTTTGCAACGGTTTTATCTCGCGCAACGATAATGCACATCGATTCGCTTTTTTGAAACGCGCTCCAAATCAGCCACTGATGTCCCACATGGAAATTATCGAAAGTGCCAGCAATGAGTGTTTTAATAATATTAATCTATGTTTGGCTCTACTTTAGATTTAATAATTGGAATCACAACTTTCTGTAAATGCTGAGCCTTAAGTTTACTGAGTCGAGGGTAAATTCTTTTTAATCGACGCAGATTTTGTGGGTTTGAAACAAAACTCTGCGGCGCATTAAACAAATGATACCAATCGGCTATTGTCATTTCCTGCTGACTAATTCCACATTGTCCATTTAAAAGGGCTAAAAAGGCTTTTAAAACTCTTTCCTGATCTTTGATAAGACCATCCGTATTCATAATTGAAAAAGCGGTTTCAAAGGAATACCACATATCATCTGGACCTTTAAAAAAACTCTCTCGCCAGTTCGTCCAGTTATCAACTGGTTTTATTCCAATTTCACCAGATATTTTTTGCACTTTTTGGCTGACTCTATCATTCGACATTAGACCTGTATTTCCAATTCTAGCCGCTCCTTGCAAGAATTGTTTACCACTATAATTGCTGTGATGTTTAATTCCTTTTTCATCTTCTTTATGCAATTCAACGGGCACAATTTGTACTTCACAAGGCAGGTATACGTGTTGACCAATGTATTTAATTTCACCTTGATCGGCCCGACGGCTGCCTTCAACATTACTGCCTTCCTCCTCGTCTCTTTTAATTTCAAGTTTTTCTTTAACGTTTTTCTTGTCTAACCAAGAATTAAAAGACTCGACGGCTTTTTGATCTTCAAAAACGAATCTTAGGCCGAGTAAGTCTTTAATATCTGAGTCTTCAGACAGGGTGGGTTTAGTGATATACTTATTTACAATACGCGGTTCGGCCTTAGCATTTTTTCTGACAAAAACATTATGTGTTTTTCCACTTTGATCTCTAAAAGTGTACTTGTCATAGTTTTTCCAAAGCACATTGCTTTCTTCTTTATGGGCTTTTGTTGCTGGTTTGAAATTAAATTCCTTAAGATATCGTTCGCGAAATTCTGTAGCTACTTCTTCTAAATCGTCCCTTAAAAAACCTTTAGCGGCTAGAATTCCGTAGGTATCTAAGGCAATTAAAATTAAGCGAATCGCTTCCAAATCTTGTTCGCTAGAAAAACCTCGCCCTCCAACAAAATTAACCACATCGGCTAAGCTATTGATGCCATAAAAAGCCTGTGATACTTTTTCAGAAATATCAACCCCCCAAAAATTTCGCACACAATTCATGGCTCTTGCGCCCACAATTTTTATTTTTTGCACCTCCAATTTTCTTTCCTTTTCATTATAAAAATAACTACTTGACTGCATTAACTTACGTATGTGTCTTTGTCGCAGAGTGCTTCGGTCAGTAAAGTTAAGTTTTGTTTTTTGCGGGTAGTCATTATCAATGACGCTATAAACTTGGTCCGCAACAGCCCGGTATCCAACTTCGACAATTCGGTTTTTAAGTTTATCTGGAAGTTCACTATTCTGGGCCAAAACATCTGTGTGGTTTTGAAATTCTTTACCAGGAACGGTAATAAACTCGTCATGTTCATCTTCTTGTTTCCCTTTTTCATTTAAGGTTTGTCCGGCACGAACTCTTTCTTTATAAAGCGGCGGCAAGGCTCCAGAGAACCAAAATACCTGTCTTTTATTTAAAGGAGTGGTGTAGTTTGTATTATCCCCTTTTAAAAAATAAGCCCCATCTAAATTCCCTATTACGGCTCCTTCATATCGAAAAACACCATCAGTCATAAAAAGTTGGGTTTCTTCTGAAATTTCATCTAATACAGTTGCCAGTATAGATTCTACCTTTTTAGCCAAACTTGATTTTATGAAATCTTTGTAGTCATTAAGACTGTTAGACACTTTACCCCCAGGCACTTCATAGGTGGCGCCTCGAGTAGAGTCTTTCGTGTTTCCGAGTAGTAACACTTCGCCTTTTGTATCAAACATTAAGGCCCGTGTAGTTGGCAGAGTTTCTACTTCAAGCGCCGCTAAGTCACGAGCCAAAGCTTTACATCCCTCAAATTTGAAGTCTCCAAGTACCTGATGATCGTCAATGCTGTTAAGCAAATCTTCAATTGTTTCTTGGCAAGTTTCGCCAGCTATTTCGGCAGTTACGGGTAGTTCTACGTTCATCAGACTATTATAGCAAAAAAATGGTTTAAAGTTAATTAGATTGATTCGTTTTTATTTCTATAATACCGTTTGTAAAATAATAAATTTGATATGTTGACACAAGATGAAGTCCGTCATATTGCTAAACTGGCAAAGATAAATTTGACCGAGGCTGATGTAGAGCGCTTAGCTCCACAGATATCTGGAATTTTAGACTACTTCGCGATTCTTGAAGAAGTTGATACAGAAGGGGTACTTGAAACCTCTCAAGTAACTGGACTTGAAAGCGTGACGCGCTCTGATGAAATTCATATGAGTGAAATTGAAGCGGCTTTAGTTAACTGTACACCCCATCAAGTGGAAGATAATAGCGTGAAGATTCCAAAAATCATGTAACGCCCCAAAGAGATGTAAGAAAATTTAAATTATAAATATGAGTTTAGTTCAAAAATCCCTCAAAGACTTATCAACCGCTTTTCAAGCGGGCGAAATTACTTCTCGAGAAATCACAGAAGCTTTTATAGCTGAAATAGAAGCCAGAGATTCTGAGATTAACGCTTTCGTGACGACCACTTTCGATCTCGCTCGTGAAATGGCAGACGCTTCTGATAGTCGTTATAATAACGATACTTTGCTTTCTGACCTCGACGGAATGCCCGTCACGTTAAAAGATGTGGTTTGTACGGCTGGAGTTAAAACGACCGCCAGTTCAAATATATTAAAAGACTTTGTGCCGCCTTATAACGCGACAGTGTGGCAAAAATTGAAAGACGCTGGAGCGGTTTTACTGGGCAAAGTAAATACCGATGAATTTACGATGGGCGTTTCCACTGAAACGTCTGCTTTTGGCGTGACGAAGAATCCACATGATTTAACGAAAGTTTCTGGGGGAAGTTCTGGTGGTTCGGCGGCGGCCGTAGCGGCCAACTTTTGCGTCGCTTCAATCGGAACCGATACGGGCGGTTCGATTCGTCAGCCCGCTCACTTTTGCGGTTGTACAGGACTAAAAGTTTCTTACGGGCGGGTTTCTCGTTGGGGAACGATTCCAATGGCCTCAAGCTTAGATTCGGTTGGGTGTCTGGCTAAAACCGCTGAAGACTGCGCTATGGTTCTAGAAGTTATTGCAGGCCGAGACGTAAAAGATAGTACGACTCCACCAGAGTCAGTACCCAAATATACAGAATGCTTAGAGCAACCCTTAAAAGGATTACGCATTGGAATTCCTCAAGAGTATTTTATTGAGGGCATTGATGATGAAATAGTTTCAGTAGTGGATTCAACGAAAGCGATTTTAGAAAACCTTGGCGCAAAAGTAGTTGATGTCTCTTTACCGCATACCAAATACGGTATTGCGGCTTACTATATTATTGCCCCTTCAGAGATTTCTGCGAACTTGTCACGATATGACGGAATTAGATATGGATCTGCGGTTGAAGGTAATAGTTTAGAGGAAATCTATACCCAAACGCGTGAACAAGGTTTTGGCGATGAAGTAAAACGCCGTATTTTAATTGGAACCTACGCCTTATCTGCGGGTTATTACGACGCTTATTACCGAAAAGCGCAAAAAGTTAGAACTTTAGTGAAGCAAGATTTTGATAACGCTTTTGAAGAAGTCGATGCTTTGCTGGCGCCAATTTTCCCAACTACTGCTTTTGAAGTTGGACGAGATCCAGATCCACTAAGAGATTATATTGAAGATATTCTTACTATTCCGGCTAATTTAGCGGGTATTTGTGGCGTGGCGGTTCCCATTGGAAAATCAAAAGCCGGACTTCCAATTGGCGTTCAGTTTTTGTGTAAAGCCTTTGCTGAAGACAGAGCCTTAAATATAGCCCATCAAATTGAACAAACTTTATCGTGACAAATTGATTCGCAATTATTAAAATCGCACGGACATGAAAAAATTACACCTCGCATCTGGAGAATCTTTCTCTGGATCGGCTTTTGGCGCGGACGCAGAATGTTTAGGCGAAGTGGTTTTTACCACAGGAATGACTGGGTACTTAGAAACACTCACCGATCCAAGTTATTTTGGGCAAATAGTCGTTTTTACTTTTCCGCTTATTGGAAACTATGGCGTGTTTGAACCAAAACAGATGGCGCCTGGAGTTGATGAAACTTACGAATCTCAACAAATATGGGTCAAAGGCGTTGTTTTAACCGAGTGGTCAGAAGCGTTTTCTCATCATCAAGCTTTTCAAGATTTTTCAGCTTGGTTAAAGGCAAATAATATTCCAGCCCTTTCAAATGTTGATACTCGTGAGCTCACCCAAACTTTGAGAGAAAGTGGTTGTATAATGGGTAATATAGGAGAGTCCCCTGCCCTAGATTTCACCGATAAATTAAACGGTCGCTATGTACCAGAGGTGGCTCCAACAGAAGTTACGGTGCTGGAACCCACAAAGGGCGACATTGGCAAAACGGTAGCCTTTGTAGATTGCGGCGCGAAAAACGGAATTTTTAGAAACTTTTTAGATCGAGGCGTTAAGGTGATTCGTTTTCCCTTTGACGCGAACCCTTATGATTCAGAGTACGAATTTGATGGCATCTTTTTCTCAAACGGTCCAGGAGACCCAGAAACAGTGACCGAAACGATTGAAACTATGAAAATTGCCCTTCAAAAAGAGAAACCTATTTTTGGAATCTGTTTGGGAAACCAAATGCTTGGTTTAGCCGCGGGCGGGAAAACAGAGAAAATGAAATATGGTCACCGTGGCGTCAATCAACCGGTTGAAGATTTAGAAACGAACCATTGTATTGTCACGACACAAAATCACGGTTATGTAGTCGCAGAAGATTCTTTGCCAGCGGATTTTAAAGTGTGGTTTAAGAATCTAAATGATAACTCGGTAGAAGGCATCAAGCATAAAACAAAACCCATTTTTGCCGTACAGTTTCATCCTGAAGCTTGTGCAGGACCTGAAGACGCCCAGTATTTATTTGAAACTTTTATTAATACACTCTAAATGACCCAAAATGCATTGGTATTCAATAAAGTTGAGAAAAGTTTTGGCGAATTAAAGGCGCTTAAAAATATTTCTTTTACGGTTGAAGCCGGAACATTTGTGGCTTTACTCGGGCCAAATGGAGCGGGAAAAACAACGCTTATTAATTGTTTAAACGGCTTAACCAAACGTGATGGGGGTGAGATTTTAGTAATGGGTGAAGACCCAGAAGTGAACCCACTACACACCAAAATGGCTTTGGGCATTGTGGAACAAGAACTGGTGTTTGATCCTTTTTTTACACCCCTAGAAATGTTACGAATGCGAAGAGGTTTATTTGGTTTAAAACCAGATGAGGAATATGTTAACTGGTTGCTCGACAAACTAAGTTTAACCGACAAAAAAAACGTAAGAGCCCGCCAACTTTCTGGCGGAATGAAAAGACGTCTCATGATCGCTAAAGCTTTAGCGCACAAACCAACTATTCTAATATTGGATGAACCCACCGCTGGGGTGGATGTTGAACTGCGAAATTCCCTCTATGAGTTTTTAGGAGAGTTAAAGAAGGAAGGCATGACAATAGTGTTAACGACGCACTATATTGAAGAAGCTCAATTGTTAGCCGATAAAGTAGCGATTCAAGATGCCGGTGAGACTCTGATTTTTGAATCGACTAAGACTTTACTCGGCCGAAAAAAGAAAATTTTAGAATTAACCAATGAAGATGGAGAAGTGGTCACTTTAGAAGAAGGTGAAAAGGGAGGCTTTAACTTGGAGAAGATTTCGGCGGATTACCCGCGAGCTCACAATTTAAGAGTTATTGAACCAAAACTTGAAGACATATTTTTAGAATTTACAAAGAAAAAATGATTCACCCAATTCGACTTTGGACGCTTACTTATAAAGAAACTTCAAGATTTTTGAAGGTCTGGACGCAAACGGTTGGTTCACCAGTGGTGATTGCCGTTATGTACTTTGCGGTATTTGGTGGAGCGTTGGGAAGTCGTATCACAGAACTAAAGGGCGTCCCCTATTCAATTTTTATTATTCCTGGTTTAGTGCTTTTGCAATCAACCACAAATGCTTACATGAATCCGTCTAGCTCTTTGATCATTGCTAAATACAGCGGCACGATGTCTGATATTTTGCTGCCGCCTTTATCGGCGCTTGAAAAAACTTTAGGCTACTTACTTGGAGGTTTACTAAGAGGTTTAATGGTTTCAATTCTTATCTTTGCCGTGGCAGGTGTTTTTACGGGGAAATATATGCCAGAACACTGGCTCATTTTTCTAGCGATGTTAATTTTTTCAAACGGGGCTTTTGCCATGCTCGGAACGTTAATCGGAATCTGGGCTAAAAATTTCGATCAAATTTCTGGCTTTTCAACCTTTGTATTAACCCCAATGGGTTTTCTGGGAGCGATTTTCTATAGTCTCGATATGCTACCACCACTGGCTCAAACTCTCTCGCTCTTTAATCCATTCTTTTATTTTGCGGATGGTTTAAGATATGGATTTCTTGGGGTGCAAGAAGTTGATCCTCTCTTTAGTGTTGGAATGGCCGGACTCATTTTTGTGGTATTGTTTGGTTTAAATTGGTTGGCTTTCTTTAAAAATTGGAGACTCGGTATTTAATTTGTTTTTATAAAACTGGGAGCATGAAGTTTATTTCTCAATTCATAAAAAACCCGAGAGTCACCGGTGCCATTGCGCCTTCATCAAAGCAACTGGCCTGCGCGATTGTTAAGGAGGCTCAACTAAGTGGGAAAAAAGTCATTGTTGAAATTGGACCTGGAACAGGTGTTTTTACAGAAGAGATTTTACGAACGAAATCGAATGATTGTGTTTTTTTTGCCATCGAATTTAACGCTCAATTTGCGGCCTTAACCAGATCTCGTTGCCCTGGTGTGACTTTGTTTGAAGGCGATGGTAAAGATATAAAGCAATATTTATCTCAAATAGGCGTCACCCAATGTGATTGTATTATCTCAAGTTTACCCTGGGCCGCTTTTAGCCAAGTTCAACAAAAAGGCTTAATGAAGGCCTTTTATGAAGTTTTATCTCCTGAAGGACTTTTCATAACCTTTGCCTATGTGCAAGGCACTTACCTTCCCTTAGGTAAAAAATTTAAAGCTCTTTTAAATGAGAATTTTGACGAAGTAATCACCTCAAAAATAGTCTGGAGAAACATCCCTCCAGCGCTCATCTATAAAGCCCAGAAATAAGACGCAGTATGAAACTTATTTTCTTTGGAAATATTTAAATAATCCTTTAACATAAATCAGATGAAAATACTCCTTCTAGGCTCTGGCGCTCTGAAAATTGGGCAGGCGGGTGAATTTGATTACTCAGGTTCGCAAGCGATTAAAACTTTTAAGGCAAATGGCCATGAAGTTATTTTGATTAATCCAAATATTGCGACTGTGCAAACTGACCCTAAAAATTTTGCGCCGGAATCAAGTTGTGCCGATAAAGTTTATTTTTTGCCGGTAACGACAGATTTTGTTGAGCGAATTATTGAAAAAGAAAAACCCGATGCACTCGCTCTTTCATTTGGAGGACAAACCGCGCTTAATTGTGGATTAGATTTAGAAGAAGCTGGAATTTTAGCCAAGCACAATGTAAGAGTGCTCGGAACTCCCGTCGACGTGATTAGAGCCACAGAGGACCGAGAAATATTTGTACAAAAATGTACGGAAGTGGGCGTTAAAACGCCTCGTTCAATTCCGGCTAGAACTATGGATCAGGCTTTTGCCGCCGCAGAAAAAATTGGTTTCCCACTTATTATGCGTGCCGGATTTACTTTAGGCGGACAAGGATCTGGATTTTGTGAAACTAAGGATAAGTTTGAAGCGATGGTAAAAGATGCATTCGCATTTTCCCCTCAAGTCTTAGTGGAAGAAGATTTGCGTGGCTGGAAAGAGTTAGAATACGAAGTCGTTAGAGATGGTGAAGATAATTGTATTACGGTGGTTAATATGGAGAACTTTGATCCACTTGGAATTCACACCGGAGAATCGATTGTGATCTCCCCTTCTATGACTTTAAGTAATCAAGAATGGCAGATGCTCCGAACCGTGGCCATTAAAACGATTCGTCATCTTGGTATTGTTGGAGAATGTAATATTCAATATGCCCTAAACCCAAATGATCCACACGAATATCGTGTCATTGAAGTAAACCCACGTTTAAGCCGAAGTTCAGCCCTAGCTTCAAAAGCCACGGGGTATCCACTAGCGGCGGTGGCGGCAGAAATCATGCTCGGTAAAAGACTTGCTGATATTCCAAATGCAATTACCAAAGTTACCACGGCTTACTTTGAACCCGCACTTGATTACGTCGCTTTAAAAATCCCTCGCTGGGATCTTCAAAAATTTAGAAAAGTCTCTGAGCAAATTGCCACGGAGATGAAGTCGGTAGGAGAAGTTATGGCCTTGGGGCGAAACTTCCCGGAGGTTTTGCAGAAAGCCGTCAGAATGCTTGGTTTAGGGAGTGAAGGAATTCTTGATTCGCCAATTGCCTTTAAAGATAAAGCGGAGGTAACCGAATACTTGCAATTAGCGACGCCTCGTCGCTTATTTGCGGTTTCTGAAGCGCTCTATAAAAATTATTATACCGTAGAAGAAATTTTTGAGTTTACTAAAATCGATCACTGGTTTTTGACCCAAGTCAAAAGAGTCACCGATATGGCGCAAACACTTGAAAAAAATAAAACCTTAGACGTTGAGAGCCTCAGGGCGGCCAAAGTACTCGGATTCTCAGATGAAATGATTGCCCGACTTGTAAGCAAAACCTTTAAAGACATCTATTTGCTTCGACGTGAACTAAACATCTTACCCGTTGCCAAACAGGTTGATACGCTTGCGGCTGAATTCCCAGCGCAAACAAACTATCTTTATACGACCTATTTAGGGAATACAAATGATGTTTAGTGCGAAAGATTATAGCGCTGAAGTAAAATGTCTGTTTACCTTTTAATATAATCAATAAAAAAAAAGCCTCATACTAAGGCTTTTTTTGAGAGTTCAATGAATTAAGCAGTCGCTTCTTCAGTTGGCTCTTCTGCGGCTGGAGCTTCTTCCGCTTTGGGGGCTTCTGGTTTAGCGAAAAGTTTTTCTCGTAGATTTAAAGGAATTTCTTTCATCCGTAGAGCTTTTCCACTTAGGTCTCGAAGGTAGTGTAATTTAGCTTGCCGAACTTTGTATGCGCGAACCACTTCAATCTTAACAATTGTTGGTGAATGAATTGGGTACGTTTTTTCAACACCAATTCCTTCAGAGATTTTTCGAACCGTGAAAGTGTCATTTACCCCATGACCCGCGTTTGTTTTAATAACCGTGCCTTGGAAAATTTGAACCCGTTCTTTATTCCCTTCTTTAATTTTTTGGTGTACCGCCACTAAGTAACCAGGTTTTAAATCTGGAACTGAGGCTTTACATGACTGGTTTCCGAACTCTTGAAGTACTTTTGACATATTTAATTTAACATTAATCCGCGCGAGTATAGAAGGCTTGTTAAGCCGGTGCAAATTTTTTCTTTAAGAAACGAGGTGTTCTGTATCTTTTTTAAGCTTGTTCTTCAGAATCAAATTATCTGAATCTGAAAATAAGGTGGCTACAAATTTATCTTTAAGGGTAATTCGGTATAAGAAATCTTCTTTACTCATAACCCCAACTTTAAGGCCATCTTCTTCAAATTCACTATCAACAAAGTCTTGCAACTCTTGTGCATTTAAGTTTCCAACCACAAATACATCAACACTGCTTTTATTCCCAACAAAGGCTCCAGAAAGAATACAAAGTTCAATGTCACCAAGTTTGTTCATTTTTTTAAGAATGCTTTGGTACTTTTCATTACTTTTGCGAATGATTGAAGTGAATTCGTGTAGTAATGGGAAGTGCGTATTAATACGGTAATACTTTTTTCGGTTCTTTTCTCGAGACTTTAACATTCCAATGTTTTCAAGGTTTTCTAACTCTCTTCTAAGTGAGTTGATTTGTTCATCTAAAATTCTTGTAAGCTCTCGAATAAAGAATTCTTCTTCTGGATTGAGTAAGAATTGTTGTAGTAATTTTACTCTCGCACCGGATCCAAACATTTTCTTGAGCATTATTTTTGCGCAGAACAATTAAGTACAAAAAACTTATTCGTTTTTGGTACGACTGTCAATTTTTTTTGTGACACTGTTGACTTCGTTGTGTCTATGAGTGGATTTTTGTGATTACAATGTATACCCATGAACTCATATTTTTATCATTTTGTATAAAAAATGTATTCTTAATTTTTTAAATGAATAAAAAATTTGAACAATCTATTAGGTATAAAAAAAGCCCAGAAGGGCTTTTAAATCTATTTTCTATTTAGAAAGTCTTTTACAGATCCAAATCGTCTGTCTCATCAATGACGTCTTTTTTTCGACCGGCCATTAAGGCCAGTCCGGCAAAAAAGCCAGCAATAATCCCTATACAAAGAATGATTAGTAACGGGAAGAACAAGCTCGTTCCTCCCATATAACTAAATCCTATCATGATCGTGGCTGCCATTTGAATGTTCTCGAAACAAATGATCAAACCGATAATTCCAAATGTTCCAGCTAAGGTCGTATAAATATACCGCATTAATTTATTTTTATTTTATTACTTCATTATAGCTGTACGCAAAAATTTGTCAATCTTGAGATTAAGTACGGCTTTCTCCATCTCTGCTTGGTGTGCATGGCTGTGATGATCCTCTGCATCCTGCAAATGCTGATGTGCTAGATGATGGGCTTGTCCCATTTCATCTTTATCCAACTCAATATCCTCCGTTTTTACGATCTCTGAGAGTCCGAGGAAAATTAATAGATCACGCTCCCCTTCTTCGGCTAACTCCTTTTTAAAGGCTGATTCTGTTTTACCCATAGTCTGCCAGAATGTAGCCGGGTCTTGTTGGTATTGGGGATTTTGCTGTAAGCGCTGTAATCGGCTGCTCACTTCACGTTCTACCCAACTTTGAGGCAGGTCAGCTTTAACCAGCTTTCCAAGTTCTTTGGTATAAGCATCCATATCTTGTTTTTCTGCGGCTTTCTTTTTATTGGCTTCGATGGTCGCTCTCATTTGTTTTTTTAGCGCCGCAAGATCTTGTTTTTGGCCTGTGATTTGTTCAATTTGATCTTCGGTTAAGGCTTCTGGGTCAATTTCATTTACGGTGTGTAGTTTAATATCAAAAGGCACGACCTTACCAGCAAAGTCTTTTGAGTGGTAATCTTTCGGGAATTTAACTTTAACCCCCTTTTTATCTTCTCCAGCTTTCATGCCTTTAAAAGCCGCTTCTAAGTCCGGCAAGAAATGGCCCATTCCCATGCGAAACTTGGTTTTTTCACCTTGAGTGTTTGGGATTATTTCGCCTTTCTCGTTTTTCCCGGAGAAATCAACTTCAATTAAATCTCCATCTTTAGCCACTCGTTTCACTTCTTTGGCGACTTCCATTTGGGCACAAACTGTTTTTAAAGCGTCTTCTATTTCCTTGTCTTCAACTTCAACTTTCGTCGGCTTAATTTTAATTTTTTTGTAGTCGCCCACTTTAACTTCTGGAAAGACTTCAACTTCTACTTTCACTTCTAATGGGGTTTTGTTTGGATCTTTAATATCAACCTCCGGCTGGTTAATGACTTGCAATTTTTCAGTCTGTAAAAAATTAACGTACGCTTTATCAACGGCTTGGTTTAAGGTGTCATAAGCTAAACGTTCTTGACCAATCGTAGCCATAACCGCCGATTCAGGCGCGTGTCCTTTTCGGAATCCTTTAATAGAAACTTCACTTTGGTAACGCTTTATAATAGCGGCTTTACTCTTATCTAGAGCGGCTTGATCAATCTTTAGTTCAAAGCTGATTTTCGAGTTTGGGAGTGTTTTGTAATTCGACATATTAAGGGTATTAATCGAGCCGCATGCTAAGTAAATACCGACTTTTGGCAACGCTTTTAATACTTTGTTATTTATCCGCTTCCCCGCGGCTTGTTTGGGCGAATTGGCAAAAATTAGAACTACAGACTTTAATCAATCCAGGCCTTTATTTGAGTAAGGAACGGTGGCGCATTAATCCGAGTGATATAGTTATTCCTGCAATGCAACAGGTAGATTATACTAATCAGTGCTATCAAAAACGGTTTGAAAATTTTCTTAAAACCAAAATTATTAATAAACCTTTAAAAATTAAATTTAGCCAAGAATATTCAAGCCAAGCATTATATCGTGAAGGGCAGATTAAGTTTGAGGGGAAATATGGCTTAGCCGAAATTTTGCTGGAAAACGGTTGGGCTCAATTAAGTGAAAATACAGAAAAACCTTTAAAGCCCTATCATGATGCGCAAATAAGGGCACAAGTTAATCGGCGAGGACTCTGGGGTGAATGTGACCACTGGTACAACTTGCGGGAGCGGCAAAGACTTCGAGGTTTAACCAATTATCTTGCGGTAGAAAATAGATCAATGCTCAGTAATGTCAGTACTGGTTGGGTCAGCCGAATAATTTCACCTGATTTAATAGAACTGAGTAATGGACAAAAGATAAAGTTACAGGCGTTAGGCATTCCCAAACAAAAATCAGAGTTGCAAAGCTGTTGGCAAGATCAGACGGTAAAAGAGCTAGAGTCGTTGCTACTGGGTAAAAAAGTAAGGCTAGAAAAAGACCAACTGCAACTCACCACTACAGGAAGAATTTTGCAACGCTATGTTTGGCTTGAAGGCAATCGCTGGCAGTCCCCTCTTTTTATAAATGAACATTTAATTTCTCATAATCTAGCGTTGCTCGATCAAACCCAGCTAAATCTGAAATATGTTGATCGGCTAAAATCAGCTGCGTTGAGTGCCAGCCAAGAAAATGTCGCTCCGGATTGGTGGCTTAATTGTTCAAGCCAAATTATTAAGTCAGATGAAAATAACGCTGAATCTAAACCGCCCCTGCTTGAGTTTGATCCAGACTGTCCTATTAAAGGGAATGTGGCTGGTTCAAAAAAAAATCCAAAGAAAACTTTTCATACTCCAGCTTCTGGCTGGTACAAACGAATTGAAGCTGAGCAATGCTTTGCGGATGAAGCCGCGGCTAAAAGTGCCGGCTTTGAAAAAGTGAAATAATTTACTCTCATGCAGATATTAATTCTTTGGCTCTCTGTGACTCTATCGTTTCTTTAAGTTCATCCATTTCGCCGTTAAGGAGTAGTTCCTTAAGTTTATCGGCTTTCATTTTTGCACTCCAAGACTCAATAATTACTTCTGCCTTTTCAGGGCTTGCAACTGGCTCAGGATAAAGTTTGATAAATGGACGGAGCGCGGCTTTTTCTGAGTCTTCATATTCCCCTGCTTCAAGGGCTTCGTGAAGCATTAAACGATCAGTAGTAGTTTTTAAAATTCTTGCAAAGCCAAGGGAATCTCCAGTTTCAAAACAATTCATAAGAGATTCACCGGTAGCGCCGTAGGCCAAAGCCTCTAGCTGTTTAGCGGCGGCTACATGAGCTCCATAAGCCGTAACTTCTTCCCCTTGTTCATCGTGATTCGCGGTGAGCCATTCGTTAAATCCTTCTAAGTAAAACTCATTATTTTCAAATTTTTCCGGTAAATATAGATTCAAAGCTAAGAAATGCTCGGCCGAAAAATCGGTTTCGACCGGTAAAAACAGCATTGTTTTTAAATGATAAGCCTCATGTTTAGCCACATGGTCGGCAAAAGCGGGTTCATCAAGTGTATGTTCGGCTATATAGATGGTTTGTTCACCATTAGTTTTAACAAAACCGGCAGCCCCAGGCATTAGGCTGCCTTCGTAAACGGCAAAATTGAAACCGGTTGCGTCTTTTAGCTTAGTCAGCAATTGCGCTCTTCGTAGACCTCGTTCCGCTTTGTTTTTTTCGGCTTCTAAGTCTAAACCCAACTCTTTAATTTCTGGATTCTGAGACAACTTTAAAAGCGCTTGCACCGCTTCATAGGTTTGCTCCGCACGTTCTCTGTAGTCAGGCTGTTTAACCGCTTCCATTTCGTGTGAGGTTAGTTACCTAAATTTAAGCACTTAAACTAGTGAGTCAAATTAATGACTGAAATTTACGGTTTTGCGGCTATCTAGAAATGAAAAAATTTACTCCAAGGTATTCCTAAACTTCTTGAGGAACACCAATTACTTCTAGCGCACGTTCTTTTTTTTCTCTTTTTATGGCTTCTCCATTAGCGGTTAATCGGTAATAAGCCGGTCCAGCTCCATATTTATAGATTTCACTAATTCTTAAATGATCAATGGTTTCATCACCACTTGAATTATCTGGGTGACCAAAATGAAATAAAAGTGCCGCTTTATCTTCCTCATATGATTTCACGGGCTTAGGTTCACACCAAGGTTCATCTTGCAACTCACTAGCACATTTCATTTCCATTAATTGCCGAACCACCATTCCCCGTAACAAAAGTCTTAAATGATTTACATGATTGGTGTAAGTTAAATAAAGCGAATGCTCAGCCAGCTCATTATCGAGTCCATAATACTCAGCCGACTTTACTATGTGGTGAAGTGGCTCAATTAAACCTCTAGACGCAATGTGTGGGAGCTGACGCAAAAAGTTTTCTCCAGGGATAGCCCCGGGAAAAGCCCTTAATCCTGGACCTCTTGATTCATCAATCCGTTTTAGGATTGCATTAGCCGACAACCATTTTTGAGGATGGCTGACATCTATAATTTCAGAATCATCAATGAGACCTAATTTCTTCATTAGAGCCTTTTTAAAACTAAAGCGTTAAAAATCAAGGTTTTAAAATTCGCGCTTCAAGGCAAGTTTTATTAAGCTGGCGTAGATATGAAATACTCACAATTATTCGGCAAACCGGTTAAAGAAGATCAAGGCGGCTCTGAAATGCGCAGTCATCAATTGCTACAACAAGCAGGCTTTATCTCAGAATCCGTGGCAGGGCGTTATTTTTTCTTGCCCCTGGGCTGGCGCGTACACGACAAAATTAAAGCCGTCATCAAAAAAAGAATGGATGCCGTTGGCGGACAAGAAATGATTACGCCGACCCTGCACCCACTAGAATTATGGGAAGAAACGAACCGAACCAACACCACCGGTTTTGAGTTAATGACCGTCGAAGATCGACGTGGAGCCGCTTTTGCCTTAGGTGGAACCGCTGAAGAAATGATGGTTGATGTGGTGCGGAAACGACAGATTAGTTACAAAGAACTTCCGTTTAATATTTATCAATTCTCAACTAAATTTAGAGATGAAGCGCGCGCGCGTGGTGGGCTTTTGCGTGTCCGTGAGTTTGTGATGAAAGATGCTTACACTTTTGATAAAGATGAAGCGGCTTTTGAAAAAACTTACAACGAAATGGCGGAGGTTTACACCAATATTTTTAATGATTTAGGGCTTGAAACTAAAAAAGTGGAAGCCGATGGGGGCTATATTGGCGGTGATTATTGTCACGAGTATCAGGTTGAAAGCCCGATCGGTGAAGGGACTTTTTATGAAACTGAAGACGGCCGTTACTGTGCCCATGAAGATGTGGCGGTGTTTGAGCGCGAACCAGTAAATCCAAATGATGAAGTTTTACCTTTGGAGGTCATAGAGCAACCTGATTGGGTTAAAACGATGGAAGACAACGAAAAGCACTATGAACTTCCAGCCAGCCGATTTTTAAAGAACGTCGTATTTCGAGTCACTACCAGTGATCAAATTATTATTGTCACCATTCGAGGGGACTTAGAGGTCAATAAAACTAAACTAGAGAAAGTCTTAAATTTAACCGGCCAACTTGAAGCCGCTACCGACGAAGATTTAGCGGCGCTCGGCACCAAATCTGGTTTTGTACACTCTTGGGGGCACAAAGCGCGTTATATTGGAGATTTATCTCTCACCAGTGTTAAGAACTTTATTGGTGGTCAAAAAACAGAAACCACTGATACGAAAAATGTGAACTACGGCCGAGATTTTGAATGTGAAATGCTGGCTGATGTGGCGAAGGCTTATGACGGCGCAAAAACCGCTGATGGGAAAACCTTAATAGAAAAAGTGGGGGTGGAAGTCGGAAACATATTCCAGCTGGGCACTCACTACAGCGGCAAAATGAAAGACGCGACCTATATTGATGAATCTGGGAAAGGCGTGCCGTACTACATGGGGTGTTACGGTATTGGCCTTGGGCGAACTATGGCCACAATTGCCGAGAAATATAATGATGAGAAAGGTTTAATTTGGCCCGAGGTGATTGCGCCCTTTCAAGTTTATTTAGCTCCTATTGGTAAAAATCAGGAAGTTTATGATAAAGCTGATGAAATCTATAAAGCCTTACTGCAAAAAGGGGTAGAGGTTTTGTATGATGACCGGCAAGATAAAAAATCAACCCCTGGGCAAAAGTTTGGCAATCATGAGCTCATGGGAATCCCTTACCGTATTGTGCTGTCTGAAAGGTTGCTTGAAAGTGATGAAGCGGAAATTGTGCATCGAAGTTCTGGCGAAACTAAAATGGTGCCGCTATCGGAAGTAATCGATCAATTTTAATCGTATGGAGATCTATACTGACGGAGGTTGTATTGGGAATCCTGGGCCTGGTGGTTACGCTGTTGTGATGATTAAGCACGGTAAAATTGTGCACGAACACAGTCAGAGCTATAAGCATACGACGAACAATCGTATGGAATACCGAGCCTGTTTATATGCCCTCCAGCAAATTAAAGCCCAAAATCTTAAAGATGCGACGCTGCACACAGATAGTAAGTATGTAATGGAGAGTGTGACTAACTGGGGTCACAAGTGGAAACAGCTCGGGTGGGCCAGAAACAAATCTGGCAGCGAAAAGATTCAAAACGTAGATTTATTTAAGGCCTGCTATTTGTTGAATGAAGAACTAAACGTGCGTTGGCAGTGGGTAAAGGGGCATGCGGGCAACTTGGGGAATGAACGGGCGGACGAGCTAGCCAATGAGGCCGCTCAATCCCCTTCTGGTACGGTGTTAAATGATGACCTTGTAGGTGATACCGAAAACGGAGTTAAATCGGCTGAGGCGCAAATAAGTCTCTTTTAAAGAGGCCATTCGGTTTGTTGATCAAGTATCGCTTGGCTTGAATAAACGTTTTCACGAATCGCTCCGCAGAGGTACAAGCTGCCGGTTACTAAGATTTTATCCTCAAGCTTCAAAGCTTCTTGGAAGGCTGCTTGATGATTTTTTATAAACTCCCCCACTCTAAATTCAGATTTTAAGTCCTCCGATTTTCGGCAATCCGCTTCCCCAGATTCGGTCCAAATTATATTTTTTGCGAAGGGAAAAAGCAGACTAAACGCTTCTGATTCGTGACGATTTTGCATCCCTAAAACGAGGGTGTAGGGCCCTGGATTTTTCTTGAGTTTCGTCTCAATTAAATACTCGAATCTCGGCCTCGAATGAGCTCCGTCAAGCCATGTTTTTTTATCTATTTTCTCCCAACGGCAAGGCACTGGTATCGGGGGCATTTCAAAAGATTTTGAACTAAAAATTTGTTCTAATATTTTTCGAGCTAATTTTTTATTCAATTTTTGTTTAATGCCTTTTATATATTCAATTTTATGGTGCGAATTTTTTTCTAATATTGATCTAAATTTTTGTTCGTAAGTAAAATTAGCAATAGAGTCTTGAGTAAAAATTTTAGACTTCGTTTCGGCTATATTTTCAAGCTTTGGACCTAGAATTTCTAGGTGGTCAGAACCAATAAAAGTGAGCCCGCAAATTCGCTTTCCTTGCACGGCATTTACGGCATCAAATTCTCCCCCTAAACCGACTTCACAAATTAAAATTTCAATCCCCTTTTCAGTGGCCAATAAAATTCCGCCAACCACTAAAATTTCATAATACGTTAAAGTTAAATTTTCGGCTTCAATAAGAATTTTTAACTTTGTGAGGATGTACGTAAAATCTGCCTTTGATATAATTTTTCCATTAAGTCGAATTCTTTCATTTACTACCTGTAAATGAGGAGAGCTTAAAAGCCCGACACTCATTCCTTCTTGAAGGAGCGTTTGTTCAATGTGTCGACAAACAGAACCTTTCCCCGCTGTGCCTCCGACGATAACTCTAAACTTGAAGCTTTTGTCGGGTCTTTTGAGTAAATCTAAGGCGCGATTTACTTCTGAAAGAGATGGTAGTTCCTTTTTTCTAAAAAAAGCGGCCTCAGAGGCTCTTGTGTGAAGCCAATCTAGAATTTGGTTGTAGTCGTCGTTCATTTTCCATAATAGCTTATCAAAACCACTAAGATTGGTCGAGTTTGGTAATTTAAAAACTCTTAGCAAAAAAAAGTATTGCAGCCCCTAAAAAAATATTTATATTCTTTCGGCTTTAGAAAAGCATTTTGGTGGAGAGCGCGTAGCTCAGTTGGCGGAGACACATCTGGTGAACAGCCAGGAGGTCGCGACCGACAACGTATAACACCTTTTTAGTTTCTGTTGAGAGCGCGTAGCTCAGTTGGCTAGAGCATCTGGTTTACACCCAGGAGGTCGCGGGTTCGAATCCCTCCGCGCTCACCAGAACAAAAAATAGTTTTAGATCATAAGGTCTGAAACTATTTTTTTAAGTTTCGCAGAAACTTGAGGGATTTGAACCCAAGGTTCGACTGTAAGCCCAAATCTTTGATTTGGCGCTGGAAGCTTTGGCGAAAACGTTAGTTGAGCTAGAAGAATCCCTCCGCGCTCACCAGAACAAAAAATAGTTTTAGATCATAAGGTCTGAAACTATTTTTTTTATGACTCACGATTTGATTTTCACTAAATCAATATTAGTTTTTTTATGAATTTGTGTTATAATGACACAATGACTTTCGCGACTATAACCTCAATTTTCAAAAGAAATCAAAACCTGCCTGCAGGAGTTCACATTGAACCTTTGCATCATTATAACATGCGGCAAAGAGGACAAAGGTGGCGTTTATTTCATGCCCAACCAGATAAAGTTAAACTCGCAACTGACCGCTTGGTCTATTTTGTAGGGGCGGTTGGCCCGGTCATGACACTTCCACAACTTTATACCATTTGGATAGAACAAAACGCGGCGGGAGTTTCAATTGTTACGTGGAGCGCCTACATTTTTACGGCCGCATTTTGGCTCACTTATGGAATTTTACACCAACAAAAGCCCATTATATTCACTCATACCTGTTGGATTTCAATTCATATCTTGATGGTGATTGGTATTTTGATGTACAGTTAGAGTATGAATACCTTAGAAGAATACGTCAGCCATAATTTAAACTACAAATCAATCGTCAATAAAGAAGGTGATGCCTTTGAAGTTAATGTCTATCACTGGAATGAGGAAGAATTAGACAGCGAAGGAAAACCTACTTGGGAACGAATTGCTGGGCCTTTTCCGGTTGAAAACTTACCAGCGGCCGAAGCCTTAGCCCAGACGACACTGGCGGATTTATCGGGCGAAGCCCCAGATTTAGAAGTAGATGACAGCGTTAATGCGGTGATAGAATCAGCGCTAGGGCATGATGAATTTGCTTTTCTTAAAACGGATAACTTTACGGTCACGCATTTACCTTCAACCGAGAGTGAAGCCTTTTTGCCCTTAACGGCCCATAAAATACTGCTCTGTGGCGAGTTTTATTATGTTTTAAGCGATAATGATCGTTGGTGGACTGGATTCTTGTATGATGAAGCGCAAATTCGATGCTGGAAAAATTTTAGTAATTTAACGGAAGCCTTGGTTTCCACTAAATAGTATGCCGGCTAAAAAAATTGATTCACAAAACTTGCAAGTACTGGCGCTGTTTTTTGTCTTCTTTTTTGGTGGTTTGGCGGGTATTACCGCTATAATTTATGATTGGTTTAAGCGAAATGACTACCAAAGTAATTACCCTTCAAATGGTCAAAAATTGATTCGTCAATTAACTTTATTTGCCGGTATTGTGGTGCTGGTTAATTTTGTTTCCCCGATTCTAGCTAGCAGCTTTAGCCAAATAGATTTAGGCACTGTAAATGGCGCACTTCCGTTGTTTATTCAAAGTATACTTGGTATTACTCTTGCCCAAAACTATCTCCACAAATCTAACATTTATCTGACAAATAAAGATTTTTGGACTCATTTTAATCAGCTTGATTTTGGAAAGATAATTAAAAACATGAATCTAGATTCTTTTTTAGGGAGCGATTTAGAAAATGACTCCAAGGTTGATAAGCCAAAGATGATGAGCCCTTATACCGCACAAAAAAATCAATACGCTTCACCAATTGTCGTCGATCAAACAGGTGATCGGGATAAAGTCTTACTTATTATTTCGGCTTTTTTCCTGTTGATGGTTTTTCTGGCTTATCAATACTGGACAAATTATTCAGAGAAAGTCATGGAGAGAGCGAATGAGGTTTTTAATGCCTATGAAGCTTCTGAGCAAAACTAAGTTTATTCTTGAGATTTCAATTCGCCCGTTAAGATTAATCGGTTCTTATTGGTGCCCACTGGCGTACACGTCATTAACGTGATAAGGAACTTGTCTTTAGGTTGGTTTAGAACTTCAACGGCGGTCGGTGATACCACTTCTTCGGCTTTAATTTTGTAAACGTATTTCTTCCCTTCCCAGTAAACTTCAACCGAGTCCCCTACTTTAACTTCATGGAGTAGTGCGAAAACATCTTTAAATCGACCATCATCCCAAGTATAGTATGAAGAATGACCCGTTAGAAAGAAATTTCCGAAGTTCCCAGGTGAGTGCGAAACGGGGTGTACTACCACGCCCTCTTGCAGCCCAGACTGAATATTTTTTTCTAATTGATTCCAGTTTTGATGCTGTGGCACGGTAATAAGTGGCACATTTTTGTTAATCCGAGGAATATAGAGCCGATTGTCTGAAGGATAGATTTTCATATCCTCAAACACTTGGGCGGCTTGATTTCGAGGTTTTAAGTTTTTTTGACGAAAGGTTTTAGGCGCTTCGTTCTTTTCCACTTTTTCTAATTTTTCTTCAACCACAACTTCTGGGGTTACCGCTGTAATGACTTCATCTGAGATTTCTAAGACAGAAGCTTTCAACTGACCAAACTTAAATTCGGCAATTTCGCTGTAAGCGCTGCTGTTGAGTCCTACATGTACGAGTCCATACATTAATAATGAAAATCCAGCAAAGTAGACAATCTCTTGCCATAAAGGGCGCCGCTTTTCTAAATCTTTGAAGTCGAAGTCTGACATGTGATTGAAGTAAACAAATCACGCGATTGTAGGTTATTTCAAAATAAGTGGCAACTGCTTAGACTTGCATTACTGAGTATTATGTATTTTTGAAATACTGTTGAAACTAGAGCCTTTAAGCCAAATGGTTCGCACTTAAACCAAATTTAGTGCGAACATTCTGCAATTTAGCTTCGGCAATAGCGCTCGCTTTTTGGGCGCCAAGCTTAAGAATTCTTTCTACTTCTGCTGGATTATTCGCTAAACTTTCACGTCGAGCTCGGGCATCGGCAAAGTAATCCCATACCAATTCAAACAATTGCTTTTTAGAATCTCCAAAACCAATACTCCCTGACCGATAATCCGCTTCTAACTTAGCTAAGTTTGGATTTTCAAATAACCGATGATAGGCCATTACATTACAAGTCTCTGGGTCAATTGGTTGCCCGAGTTCAACCGATTCGGTTTTTAAGCTCATGATTTTTTTCTTCATGGTTTTTTCATCGGCAAATATTTCGATCGTGTTTCCATAACTTTTAGACATTTTGGCCCCATCCAGACCGGGAATGGTTTGCACTTCTTCTTTAATTTGAGATTCAGGTAAAACAAAGGTATCGCCAAAGTGATGATTAAACTTCTGGGCTAAATCACGTGCCATTTCTACGTGTTGGGCTTGATCTTTTCCAACGGGCACAATTTCAGCATCATAGAGTAAAATGTCAGCTGCCATTAATATAGGGTAGGTAAACAACGCGACGTTCGCCTCTAAGCCTTTAGCCGTTTTATCTTTAAAGGCGTGCCCCCGCTCCATGAGTCCAAATGGGGTCAAACAAGATAAGTACCATAAGAGTTCAGTGTGAGCCCGAATATCAGACTGGCGATAAAAGACTGATTTTTCTGGGTCAATTACGAGCGCCAACCAATCTAAAACTCCCGAGAGTTGATTTTGTTTAAAGAGTTCTGGGTCTTGCTTGCTGGTAAAGCTGTGTAAATCAGCCACAAAGTAAAAACATTCATTACTGGGATTGTCTTGTAAAGCTTTCGCTTGTTTCATCATCCCAAAATAGTTTCCTAAGTGAGATTTCCCACTTGATTGCATACCCGTTAAAATTCTAGTCATTGCCTTTATATTAAGAATTTAACGGTGATTCACAATTAAATAAATTCATTGGCAGTCTGTAGGGGTAATTGCTAAAATGTTTTGACACTCCTCTTCCTAGAGTGCTAAAATGGTGATAGAAAATAATCAATTTTTATCATGGCAAAATTACAACCACTACTAGATAACGTACTGGTAAAACCACTAGAAGGTGAAAGTACCACTAAATCAGGCATTGTAATTCCTGACACAGTCTCAAAAGAAAAACCAATGCGCGGTGAAGTGATTGCCGTTGGACCCGGTAAAATCAAAGATGGTGAAAAAATCGAATGCCCGGTTAACGTGGGCGATATTGTGGTGTTTACAAAATACGCGCCAACTGAAATTAAAGTCGATAACCAAGAACTCTATATTATGGGTTTTGACTCTTTACTAGCGGTAGAAAAATAAAACAGATTCATCCTTAAAAAAATTAATTTATAAGTATAAAAATGGCCAAAGATATTAAATACGGTAACGATGCTCGAGCCAGAGTGGCTTCAGGCGTAAAAAAATTAGCGGACGCAGTTCGTGTTACGATGGGTCCAAAAGGACGAAACGTGATTTTAGAAAAATCATATGGTTCACCAGTGGTAACAAACGATGGGGTAACTATTGCAAAAGAAATTGAATTTGAAGATAAGTACGAGAATATGGGCGCCACTCTCGCAAAAGAAGTAGCGACGAAAACCAATGATCTAGCTGGCGATGGGACTACCACGGCAACGGTTTTAGCGGATGCAATTATTCAGGAAGGTTTGAAAAATGTAACGGCTGGAGCGAACCCAATTGCCATTCAACGCGGGATTGACGGAGCGGTTCAAGTGGTGGTAGCTGAACTTGAAAAAATGGCAGAGCCAATTAACTCGGCTGAAAAAATTGAACAAGTGGCGACTATTTCTGCCCAAAATCCAGAAGTGGGTAAAATTATTGCTGAGGTTTTTGAAGAAGTGGGCGCCGATGGAGTCGTTACAGTTGAAGAAGGCAACACAATGGGCCTTGAGAAAGAGGTCGTCAAAGGGATGCAATTTGATAACGGTTATCTATCTCCTTATATGGTGACGAATCCGGAAACGATGGAATCAGAGCTTGAAAATCCAATGATTTTATTAACGGATAGAAAAATTAGTAATATCAAAGATATTCTTCCTTTACTGGAAGGCGTGGTTGAATCGGGCAACAAAAATTTAGTGATTATTGCCGAAGATGTTGAATCTGAAGCGCTCGCAACTTTGATTGTCAACAACATGCGCGGCACGTTTAAAGTGCTCGCGGTAAAAGCGCCTGGTTTTGGGGAAAGACGCAAAGAAATGCTTGCCGATATTGCGGTGCTAACGGGCGGAAAAGTTATTTCGGAAGAAGTGGGTTTAAATTTAGAACACGCCACTATTGCTGATTTAGGAAATGCCAAAAAAGTAATCGCCACTAAAGATACCTGTACTGTAATTGATGGGGCGGGTAATAAGGAAGTCTTAGCGGCTAGAATCGCAGAAATTGAACGCGCTATGGATCGATCCACTTCTGATTATGACACAGAGAAATTAGCCGAAAGACGAGCGAAGCTTGGTGGAGGTGTGGCTGTGATAAAAGTTGGAGCGGCAACCGAAGTTGAATTAAAAGAGAAAAAACATCGAATTGAAGATGCGGTGCTAGCGACAAAAGCGGCTTCAGCTGAAGGCGTTGTCGCTGGAGGAGGGACTGCCTTACTGCGTGCAGCGCAAGTATTAAAAGAATACCGAGGCCGAAACGCGGAAGAACAAGTAGGTATTGAGATCGTAGCTAAAGCCCTTGAAGCGCCTGTGAGACAAATTGCTGAAAATGCCGGTTACGAAGGTTCGGTAGTAGTGAATGAAATTTTAGCTTCCAAAAACCCACATGATGGTTTTGATGCCGCCGAAGGGGTGGTGAAAGATTTAGTGAAAGCCGGAATTATCGATCCTAAAAAAGTGACGCGAAGTGCTCTGCAAAATGCCGCTTCAATTGCGGCTACTTTTCTAACCACGGAAGTCGCTATTACTGAAATTCCAAAAGCCGAGCCAGCAAACTCTGGCATGTCTGGCGGCATGGGGGGAATGGGCGGCATGGGGGGAATGATGTAACTTTTCAAAATAAATTTAAAAAAGACCGACAAACTGTCGGTCTTTTTTTAAATGAGGCTCACCGGACTAACATCAATTTTAATCCCTTTAGGCCAATCAAAACTTTGCATAAATTTATTTAAAGCTTTGGCATCGTCACTTTTGAGAAACACATAAAACCAATATTTATTATGAAGTTTTGGAAAAAAGGCTGGGGCCCAAGTCGCTTCAATATTATCGTTTAAATTCTGTTCTTTAAGTGCCGCCACTAAGTTTGCATGAAGCGATTTGCAAAGTGCGAAGGCAGACGCCTTACTGGGGTCAACCATTATGATTTTTGAAATCTGACTAAAGGGGGGCAGTTTTAGCTTTTCGTGTTCGTTGTATTTTTGCTGCATAAAACCTTTGGTGTCATGCGCTCTCAAATAAGTAAAAAGCGGAAGTTCATCTTGATAGGTTTGAACTAAGATTTGCCCTTGGGTATGGCGTCTCCCTGCTCGGCCAGAGACTTGTTCTAATAACTGGTAGACTCTTTCTTCGGCATGATGATCGGGCAAATGAAGGCCGACATCAGCCATCACAATGCCGACTAAAGCCACATCCGAGAAATCTAAACCTTTAGCAATCATCTGCGTTCCGAGCAAAATACTTTGCGGTGTGTTTTTAAATTCTGAAAGCAGGTTTTCAAAATCATACCGCCCCGTAATACTATCGCGATCAGCCCTGAAAAGCTTAGTTTCTGGAAAAAGTTCTTTTAACTGACTTTCAAGTTGCTGTGTCCCCCACCCCCGATAATTAAATTCTTCTTTTTTACAGGCGGGGCAGCATTTTGGGAAATTTTTCATGGCTCCACAAACATGACAAATGAGCATACTTCGGTTGCCACTGCGGTGAAGTTTTAATGACATGTCACAATTGTCACAGCCAAAGGCATCGCCACAAAAACGGCACATAGCTGAACCTGAAAACCCACGTTTGTTTAAAAATAAAACGACCTGTTTTTTATTTTCAAAAGCGTGTCGGATCGCTTCTTCAAGTCTTTTAGAAACGGGCGCAAAATTACCTCGTTTGGCTTCTTGTTTTAAATCGACTATTTCAATATTTGGTAAAGCGGTTTGATGAACCCGATCAGGTAATTCCACCAAATCCAGTTCGCCAGTTTGAACTAAATGATACGTTCTTAATTTAGGCGTCGCTGAACCATAAACGTAAGGAATGTTTTTTTCTTTGGCTAAAAACTCGACTAATTCATGTGTCCAAAAGCGCGGATTAAATTCGTTCTTAAAGGTCCATTCATGTTCTTCGTCCATGACGATAGCCGCTAGATTTGGCATCGGCACTAAAGCGGCAGAGCGGGTGCCAATTAAAACTTTAATATCGCCATTTTTAACTCGAGCCCATACTTGAACTTTTTCATTGGCCGTTAAATTAGAATGCCACACGGCGACTTCCCCCGGGAACATATTTTGGAACGCTTTAATGAGTTGCGGCGTTAAAGCAATTTCAGGCAGTAAAAATAAAAACTGAGCCTCTGAATCTTTCGTTTGCAGGGTTTTAAAAAAATGTTTGTAGACTTCTGTTTTTCCACTGCCAGTGACGCCCCAGAGTAGTTTTCCTTTTGAATTATTGGTAATGTTTTTTAAAGCTGAAGCTTGCGCTGGTGTTAACTCAAAATTTTGGTCTGATTTAGCCGGGGCCAAATTTAAACTGTGTTCGGTTTTAATCGATGACTTAATGGCCTTTAAAAAAGTTTTTTTCAGAAACGTCTTATGCGTGTTTTTAAATTCATCTGGAACTTGATCTTCCCAAATCAATCCCTTTTTGGAATTTAAATATTCAAAGTAACCTTTTTGAGTTGGATGTTTTAAAAACTCAAGTGTGAGTTCTTCATCAAGTTTGAATTGAGTGATATGCTTTATTGGTTTGGCTTTGGTCCAAAAAGCCTCAGGAATCATCAGCGTCAGGACTTTACTTAAAGCGGTAAAGTGCGTTTGGCTTAAATACAAAGCGAGGTTTATGTATAATCGATCAATAAACTTTGTTTCAAAGGTTTGAGTTACAAGGGCTGTTTTGAACTCCGGTTCATCAACTTCTAAAACGACCACCCCAATTTTAGGTTTATTCCTAAACGGGACTTCCACTAAATCGCCAACGTTTAAAGCTGACTCAGAGGCCCAAGTATAAGTGTCCTGTACTTGGCGTAAGGCAATTTGATAATAGCGCATTGTGAAGTAACTTTACTTTAGTTAAAATAATACGTGATGAAAGAACGAACCGTACTAATTTTGAAGGCCTTGGTAGAAGATTTTATTGAAACCGCTAGTCCAGTGGCTTCACAAAAATTACTCTCAAGTAACCAATTTAAAATTTCTTCAGCAACGGTTAGGAACGAATTTTCAATGCTCGAAGAAGTAGGATTAATTGTCTCGCCACATGTTTCGGCTGGCAAAATTCCAACGGCTAAAGGATACCGTTTTTTTGTGGATGAAATCTTACCCGACTTAGAAGCTCATAATTTTTCGACAGTGAATATTGCTTTCGCGCCACACCGCGAACGTTATCGGCTAGAAAAAAGTAAAGAGTCTGTTTTTGATGCCTTGCGTTTACTGGCACAACTCTCTGGCAATGTAGCCTTTGCTAGTGTGGAAAATGATCAAACTTTCTATTTAGGGCTTTCAAATGTACTCAGAAGTCCTGAGTTTATGTCTGACCCCGAAAAAGCCGCTCAAGTAGTTGAAATACTTGAAGGCCGTGAAAAATTTAGACGATTTTTAAACGAAGTCGATATTGAACCGGGAGAGGTAAAGATTTTTATTGGAGAAGAAAATATCTTAGAAGAAATTTCAAGTTGTACCCTTTTGGTCACAAAATTTAAAACCGCTAATGCGGAAGGCGCTTTTGGAATTCTTGGGCCGATGAGAATGAAGTACGGCTACAACAAAGCGCTGATTCAAAACACAGCTGAAATTATAGTTTAACTTTTGAAAAGTTAAGGCCCGAAAATTGGAAATTAATTCCCGGTAAATCAAGGATCGAGCCATTACCATCAACCGCCAGTTTATCTGGAGATAAAGATTTTGAATCACAATAGAAATCACTTTCTTTTAGATTACTTTCGGCCCAAGCCGTTAAGCCTGTAGAAGCAGAAACTATAGGTTTCGCTTCAAAGCGACTCCATCCGGCTGCAATGTAACCAGGGTCTCTGTCTTCGTAGAAATCAAAAATTTCGCTCGCCTCGCCAGGCGGGAAATATATATAGAGGTAACAGGATTCTTTGGTTGCGCCTTTTGGATAAATTCCATTTTTAATAAATAAGTTAACTAACGTTGAAACGGGTTCAAAATTAGTCTTTAAATTTTTGGTACTTAATGGCTCGGCAATATTGTCTTCCTGGTGTAAGTAGGCGTATTTATGGATATTAAAAGCGGCCATATTTTCCGCTTCAATGATTAAATTTAATTTACTAATTTCTGCTTGTAGTTTGGTATCTTGTGAAACGAGTAAATACTTTTCAATCTGCCAGGCAAAAATACCAATAAAGAAAATAATAAGGAGCGTAATCATTATTAATTTTAACGGAGAGTCGCCTCGCAATTTGCTGTTTTTCATATTTTTTCTTCACTATGCACTTTTGTCTTTTGTCTGACTAGTTTTCGACTTAAATCGACACCAGAAAAATCACAATTCTCATCAATTACACACTGACTTATGTGACAATTTTTTAATTTCACACCGGGGTAAATAACAGAATCAATTACCACTGAATTTTCAATCCTAACCCCATCACCTAAGTAAACTTTCCCTTCAAAGGTTCCGTGAGTAATTTCAACGCTTTTGCCTTTTAATAAATCTTTAGACTGAAGACTTTTATGCGCTGATAAATAGGCTTCATAACTGCCTACATCAAACCAGTCCCCTTCAACTAGCAAGCCAGACACTTTAAAATTTTGGTGTAAAAATTCAGTAATTATGGCGCCTAGAGCGTCAGGAGATTTTTCAGAAAATTCAAGTAACACGGGTAATAAATTTTTACCGATCCCCATAAAGCCCGTCGAGACCGCCGCAGATTTTGGTTGTTCAGGTTTTTCTATAAAAGTTTGAATCGCTCTTAATCCAGTTTTACTTTCCTCAATATCAGCGAATTCAACCACACCAAAAGACTTGGCACTCTCTAAGTCTGGCACGTTTTTAAGCGCTAAAAGCGCGGTGTTATCAGAAGGAATAAGTTCATTTAAATCAAGTTCTGGCAATAAGTTATCTCCTGCCAGGACGAGCAAATTATCTTCTATGTTATAATGTTTTATTGCGGTCGCAACCGCTGCTAATGCGCCAAGTTTTTCAGAGTCGCAATGCGTGTCTTCACAAAAAATTTCTACTTCTCTATTTTGGGTTTTAAGAAAGGTTTTAAAATCAGGTTCAAAACGCGAGTTAGTAAGAAGAAACACTTCAGTCTCTGCTGGAATTTGGTTTAAGATATGGGCTAAAATAGGTTCGCCATTAACCAGTAACATGGGCTTGGCCCGATGCTCTGTTAAGGGCCAGAGCCGCGTTGCAAAACCACCAGCCAAAATAAAAGCTTTCATTTAGTTTAAAATTTTACCAATGGCGGCTTCAAGTTCAGTTGTAACCGTAATTGAAATTGGAAGTGGAATTGTTTTTCCATCAACTTGAACCGATACTTTGATGGCCGATTTTTCTTTTGTCTCGTGTTCTCTGAGCAAAGTTTTCAAGTCTGATATTTGCGCTTTTGTCGCGTTATCAGGAATTTTAATTTCATAAACTTCAAGCTGCGGAGTTTTGTTTGCTGGGGAATTTGTTTGGGGAGGTTCCGTGAACAAATGCTGCTGTGATTGCACCATTTTTAAGTCCCCTACTTTCATTTCATTCACGATACAGTTAAGAACCCCATCACGATCATCTATTTTACCTTGAACCCGCACAAAGGCATCAATTTCCATCGCCGAACGGGAAATCGAACCATAAACCTTTGGGAAAATCGCGGCCTCAATTTTACCAGAAGTATCTTCAAGGGTTAATATCGCCATATTTTTGCCGGCTTTAGTAATAATCTGTCGACTGCTGGTAACGAGAGCATGCAGGGTTCGTTGTTGGCCAGCATCTTCAGCTTCGGTTAAAGTGCCAATTAAAGTTCCGTATTTGGCAAAGTAGTTTTTTAATCCTTTTAGTGGATGGTCGGATACAAAAAGACCCAAACTTTCGCGCTCCCATCTTAATATATCTTCCTTCGTCGCTTTTGTATCCCGCAAGGTAAATTCTATAGCCGCTTCATCAACGCCTCCAAAGAGGCCCATTTGTCCGCTCTCTTGTTTAAGTTGAAAGTCTTTCGCGAAACTGGCCAATTCATCCAAACTATCAACAATTGCTTTTCGGTCTCCAAAGGCATCTAAAGCTCCAGAGTAAGCTAAGGCTTCTAAAGTTTTTTTATTCATGAGTTTGGCTGGAACTCTTTTGGCGAAATCTTGTAGACTCGCAAAATGCCCGCCTCGATTTCGCTCGGTAATAATTTGGTTTACGGTTTCTTCCCCTAAACCTTTAATCGCCGTTAACCCAAAACGAATACACTGGTCTCTGCGTTCTTTATTTTCGTCTTCATCTGTGCTAAAAAACGTTTGGGTGGTTTCATCAATTTTAATCACCGTGAAATGGCTGCCCGATTCGTTCACACTCGGAGGCAAAACTTCAATCCCCATGGTTTGACATTCATTCATTTCGAGCACAATTCGATCGGTATTATTTCGATCGGTCGTCATCATGGCCGCCATAAATTCTACGGGGTAATTCGCTCTTAAGTAAGCCGTTTCATATGCGATTCTGGCATAACAAACCGCGTGAGAACGATTGAAACCATAACCAGAAAACGGAACAATAATTTCATCAAAAATTTTAACAGCCAGTTTTTCAGCATAGCCTTTGGCCATTGCCCCGTTGATGAATTTTTCTCGTTGTTCTGCCAAAATAGTAGCAATTTTTTTCCCGATGGCTTTTCGTAAAATATCGGCTTCTCCTAAACTGTAGCCCGCAAATTCTTGGGCAATACGTAAAACTTGTTCTTGATAAACCGCAATTCCATAGGTTTTCTTTAAGATTTGCTCTAAATCTTTGTGCATATATTTCACCGACTTTGGTTGGTGTTTTCCTTTAATATACTGGGGAATGTACTCCATTGGCCCAGGACGATAAAGCGCATTCATAGCCACTAAATCTTCTAACTCTGTTGGTTTTAGTTCTCTTAAATAACGACGCATTCCCGCTGATTCAAATTGAAAAACTCCGGTCGTTTCACCTTCAGCGAGCATCGCAAAAGTTTTTTCGTCATCTAAAGGAATGATGTTTAAATCAAGTTCGATTTTTTGTGCCTGTCGAATGTTTTGAATCGCCTTTTCAATCACGCTCAGATTTTTTAACCCTAAAAAATCCATTTTCAAAAGCCCGACGTGTTCGAGTTGTTGGTATGGATATTGGGTGATTTTCAATTCTTCAGCCCCAGGAGCCCATTGCAAAGGCGTGTTACCGCTCAGTTCATCTTTTCCGATAATTACCGCACACGCATGCACTGAGACATGACGCACACAGCCTTCTAGTTTTTTCCCCAGTTCAAATACTTTCTGTAAAGCCGGAGTGGCCGAAACAAAGCTGGTAAACTCTTTTATTTCTGAAGCATCTTTGAGTGTAAAGCCTGGTTTATTAGGCAGTAACTTCGTCATTTGGTTCATTAACGTGTAGGGAACCCCTAAAGCTCTCCCAACATCTTTCAAGGCCGCCTTGGCCGCTAAGGTTCCAAAAGTACAAACTTTGGAAACCTTATTGGTACCGTATTTTTCAATCACGTACTGCAAAACTTCATCCCGTCTTTCATCAGAGAAATCAATATCGATATCTGGCATCGAGATTCTTTCTGGATTTAAGAATCTTTCAAAGAGAAGTTCGTAATGCAGCGGATCAATATTGGTAATTCCCAGTAAGTAGGCCACAATCGAACCAGCCGCACTCCCCCGCCCAGGGCCGACAGCAATGCCATTGTCTTTGGCGTAATTAATAAAATCTGAAGTAATGAGGAAGTAAGATTCAAATCCCATTTTTCCAATTATACTCAGCTCGTAATCAAGACGAGTATGAGCTTCTTCCACTAAATCAGGTCGGGTCTCATAGCGAACCGGAATTTGTTCGATACATTCTTTTTTTAATTGAGAAGCTGTGTTTTCGCCATTTGGTACTTCAAAATTAGGCAAAAGATCTTGCCCAAAATTCATTTCAAAATCAATAGAATCATTAATGGCGAGGGTATTTTTTCGGGCTGATTCCAAAAGATCGGCCGGTAAATAATTGAGTTCTGTTTCAATCACATTCCAAGGCTTAAACCAATTTCCTTTTAGAGGGCGTAGTCTTTGTGAATCGGTCGCTAAAGAATTTTTGCCAATACAGTAAAGGGTTTCAGCCGCTTCTTCATCATCTTCGGCTGCAAACCGTGCATCTGTGGTAACCACGAAAGGCAAATCAAGATTTGCTTGTTCTGCCAAAAACTTATTAAAAGCCTCCTGGTTTTCGGTCGGGCGAGCGCAAATTTCTAAGTATAAATTATCGGTAAAAAGTAATCTTAGTTTGTCTAAAAAATCTAAAGCTTTAGCCGCTCCTTGTTGATAAAATAAAGTTCCTAAATGACCTTCTGAAGTTCCACTTAAACAAATCAAACCGTCTTTATGAGTTTCGAGTAAATCCCAATCAATTCTTGGTTGATTAAAAAATCCTTCTAAATGTGATTTAGAAATAAGTTGTAGTAAGTTTTTGTAACCCTCTTCGGTTTGAACGAGTAAAACTATATGTTTTTCTTGGCCATCAATGGTCGGTCTTTTTTCAAATCTGGAGGCTTCAGATAAAAAAAATTCAGCGCCTAAGATTGGCTTAACGCCTTCGAATTTTGGGGATTGCTCTAAGAAATCAACCAGTCCATAGCCCACGCCACTATCGGTTAAGGCGACCCCTGGGCAACCATGAGCCTTGGCTACTTCTAAAATTTTTTTGGGCGGCATTGTGCCCGCTAAAATAGAGTAAAACGAGTGCGTATGGAGGTTAACAAAGCTTTTTGACATGAGTAAAAGCAGTATAACAAAACCCCCATTTCGGGCTATATAAATCTTCCTAAAAAATTTAGTTTAAATAGAATTTCTAAAATAATTAAAACAGAAGTCATTAAGATGAAATATTTGGGTTGGTTAATCGTCATTTTAACGCCCTGGTATAGCGCTCAAGCAATACCACCACCAGATATTATTTTAAGTACGCTACAAAGTGTATTACAAGTTTTAGGCGTTATAACGGCGTTTCTGACTATTATGATTTTTAACGCTTTTAAAGACCAATTCTAAAGCTCTGGAATTTAATGAGCTATGACTAACAATCGCTTTCAATTGACTCGTTAACAGCCCGTGGAACAATTCACATTCACGACCCCGAGAAAGCCATTTAAATTATTAGCCGAAACATAAATGGTATCTCCTACTTTTTTCAAACCAGACATACCACTTATATCCGGGTAAGAATTTGTTTTCCACACCGTTGGTGCGGCGGGATCTGAAATGTTAAGAATGGTTAATTGAACATTATTTTCAGAAGTCATAAAGGCATAATTTCCGTCCACATCAATTCCATTCGGACGATTAAGAGAGGGCGTTGTGTAATTCGAAACAATTGAAGGCGCTGCTTTATTAGAAATATTAATCGTGACCAACGCATTTCCAAGGTTTGAAACCACATATGCATAGTTTCCAACAACTTTGATATGTTTCGCGCCATTAAGTTGCGTATTTGATATAGACCCTGTGATAGAAGCACTCGTAGGATTGGTTATATTCACGATGGTAAACGAATCATTGTTGTAACTACTCACATAGGCATAGTTGCCATCAATTACTACTTCTCTTGCTCCGGCAATATTTAAGGTTCTAACCACCGAAGGAGCAGATTTATTAGAAATACTAACCACCGAAAGTTTTCCGGAGTTCTGGGCTGCTACATAGGCATAATTACCCGAAACGGCTACGCTGTAAGCGCCGTCTAAATTCGTATTTGAGACACTCCCTGTAACAACCGGGTTTGTTTTATTAGTAATATTTACAATGGTAAGTCGATCTTGATTGATGCTCGCAACGTAAGCATAATTACCAGACACCTCTACATCATTATTTCCGGTTACGCCACTATTACCACTGAGTGCAACCGCACTAACCAATTTAGGTATCATCGGCGTTATGTCTACGGTATAAAGAATATCTGTTTCGTTAGAGGTTATGTAGGCGTAATTCCCAACCACTTCAATGTTTTCATTGACTCCAAGCATAGGGGTCCTATACGCCGTTGACCTTACTTGGCTGGTCTTATTGGTTACATCAACTTTAAAAAGGGAGGATGAGGCACCATCAGCGCTGTTTTCATATTGAACCAAGTAAACATTATTACCCGAAACGGCTACCCCTCGCAGACCGCGATAATTAGTATCTAATATAACGTTGGTTTGAGAAATATTATTAACATCTGATACATTTAAAGTCACGAAACGTTGATTATTAAAAGAGGCGACATAAGCGTAACCGCCAACAACCGCTAAATCGTCTAACCCATTTAGGTCTGTCGAATTAAAATGATCGCGCAAAGTGGGGTTTGTCGGAGTGGCAATATTAAAAATTGAAAATCCACTTCCCATACTGGCGGTATAAGCATTGTTTCCCACAATTTCTAAATCAAAAATGGCCGGGGCATTAATTGACGCTGCTAAAACAGGAGCGGCTTTATTGGTAACGTTGATTACCGTAAGCTTACCGGAATCATAAGCGGCTATGTAGGCATAGTTCCCCGAAATAGCTATGCCTTGAGGATTTGAAAGCGGAATTGCACTACTAGTTGTAATACTACCCGTTTGAGTCATGTTGGCCGGATTGGAGATATTAATTATCGCCATAGAATCCGATGAAATAGCCGTTACATAAGCATAACTCCCAGAAACAGCTATACCTCTAGCCGCTTGCATCTTATTGGTGGTTAATTGCCCCACTTTGGTAGGATTTGTTTTATCCGAAACATCAAAAGCCATGATGCCGCCAAAATTACTAGCGGCTACATAAACATAGTTACCCGCAACCGCAATATCCCAAGCATTGCCCATGGCTAAATCTTTTACTTTTCCGACCATTTCCACACTATTGGGATTTGAAATGTCAAAAATCATCAAATTTCCAGTTGCACTAATTACGTAGGCATAGTTTCCAGATATTTTAATCGCCGTTGACAAATAAAGACTGCCATCAAGCTGCGATTGTTTCGTAATATTACCAGGGATACATTCAGGATCCGTAATACTAATATTACTCGGTTTATTATTACGAAATGCGGTCCATTCAGCGGCGCTTTTAGTCGGCACAAAAAAAGAGTTCGCACCTGTTTGATCAACCTCTTTACAGACACTGTGAGCATTAATTACTTTTCCAGCTGTAGTAGTTTGGTAGCCAGTTGAAACTGTATTTAGTCCTGAAGAAAATGAAGGGATCAAAACGCACCCTAGCAAAATTAGTCCAGCTAAATGTTTTAAACGAGAAGAATCGTAGAATTTCATTATTGTGTTTTGAGAATTTCAACCTCTTTCTGTAAGGCTTCAATCTGTAGCTGTTGTTCTTTAACGGCTTCAATTAATGGCGCTACTAAATTTCCATATTGAACCGATTTAAAACCATCCGCATCGGTTTCCACTATTTCAGGTAAAACTGACTCTACTTCTTGTGCGATCAAACCAATGGCAGGTTTATTATCAACATTCCAATTGAAAGAAACCCCCCGTAGTTGTTTAATCATGTCTAATCCAGAAATGGAATCAACGTTATGTTTTAAACGCGCATCAGAGGTGTATAGGAATGCCGCCGCGCGAGCTGTTCCATTTACGTCTAAAGCGTAAGCTGGGTTCGTCATTCCGATACCAATATTACCATTTGGCTTAATCATAAATGCGTTTAATTGCATGGTGTTTTCGGTGTTATCGTAATGAATTCGGAAATCCCCATTTTCTAAATTTAATAAAGTCCACCCTTTCTTGGCTGCATCATAAAACTGAATACGAGATTGAGAATTATTAGCACTTGATATTCGCATGCTGGCGATACCGCCTGTATTACTCACTTCTAGTCTACCGGCTGGGGAGCTAGTCCCAATCCCAACATTTCCACCCTTTACCACAAAGCTTGAACCATTAGATCCCACTTGTAACTCACCATCGGTTCTTAAAACACCCGTTCCTGCATAAATTCCTGTCGTAAAGGCATTGGCTGGATTAAGTCTTAACCAAGAATCACTAAATCGAATCACTTCTTTTCCATCTCCATAATAGGCTGATCCTTTAGCATCAATGTCATTCGCTACAAAATTCGCATAGCCTGTTCCGGGATTATCAAACGTTCTAATCGCGCCTGTCGTATCCATTCCAATTTGACTGGCCACCCGCCCGCCCCAATGAAAAGCCACTCGTGGTGCTTGAGCGAGGGTTCCAGACTGTGCCCCTCCATTATTCAATTCACGTACTTCTAAAGCCGCGCTAGTATAAATACTATTGTTACTATTTGAAGCCACTTCCCAATCGCCTGGAGTACCGTCTAAAACGGCGTTCACAGAAGGAATTGTGGCCCACGTATTATCGCCTCTTAAAAATGTGGTCGAGTTCGTGGTTCCCGTTGCACTTAGTTCTGATAAAGCCACCGAATTCGCGGCCAACTTTCCAGCCGTAATTGAGTTGTTAGCAATTCGGGCTAAATCTAACGTGCCGCTCGTAATATTACTCGCATTTAAACCAGAAATAGCACTCCCGTTGCCTCTAAGACTATCGGCATTAATCGTTCCCGCTACATCAAGTGAATACCCCGCCGCCGGATTTCTTTTAATTCCTACATTTCCATTTTCAGATAGCCGGAAATTATCCGTATACCCCGTACCTGCGGCATTCGTCACTCTGAACCACATGCCCCCTCCGAAACTTCCCCCCGCTGTGTTGTCTGCGTAAAATTGATCATACGGATCACTTCCAATATTTAAATTTGTATAACTTCCACCAGCGTTTATCCGTGCATTACCGGCTACATCTAGTCGTTGAGTAGGATCTGTAATTCCAATCCCAACATTCCCCCCATCTTCAACTCTTAACGCTTCTGTGCCACGAACGTTAAATCTTAGATAATTTGAACCAGAGGTTGGAGCCACATTACTGGGAGTCGTAGCATCAATCGTTAATCCTTTAGCATTATTAACGGCTGAAATACTTTGAATTTCTGGTCCACCACTATTATTAATCATTTCTAACTGTTGCGTTGCATTTCGGTTAAAGGAGGCTACGACTCCATCGTTTACCACCTCTAGCTTAGCCGTTGGGGATGTGGTTCCAATCCCAACATTCCCGTTAGTTTGAATTCGCATTTTCTCACTATTATTGATGATAAAGCGAGTGTATGCGTCTTTGGACATATGAATTCCCCAGTTAGCATCTCCATCCATTAAACCAAAACTAGCTCCGTCCCCATCTCCATAAACTCGTCCGTAAACGGTGTCTTCTTTGTCACGGAAAATTTGTTGTATCACGGTGCTATGTTCCCCGTCATAATATAACGCAGAACTATTATCTCCATATAAACGTTGTTCGCCTGTTCCTATTTTTATATTTCGCCCAGTAAGCTCAATTTCTGCCACATTTAATATTGAACCGCCTTGAGTATTAGTATCAGCTCTGTCACTACCAAGGCTCCAAGTATTAGTGGAGTCATTATGCTTGATGTAATCAAAATTTCCACCTCCAGCAGAAAGCAGCGCGTTATTACTTAAATTAAGATCAGTAGTAGCTGTATGGTTCCCTAAATTATCTGCCCCACTTGGTGGTACGGCCCAAGTATTATCCCCTCGTAAAAAAGTTGAAGAATTAGTCGTACCCGTTGCACTCAGTTCAGATAAAGCCACCGAATTTGCCGCCAACTTGCCAGCCGTAATTGAGTTATCTGCAATTCGTGCTAAATTCAGTGTTCCAGCTGATATATTAGAAGCATTAATAGCCGTTAACCCAGAGCCGTTCCCCGAAAAATTAGTCGCTGTTACCGTTCCGGCTACATCCAGAGTAGTTGCAGGATTTGTTTTTCCTATTCCCACATTCCCAGCGCTCGTAATTCTCATTTCTTCGGCCAACACCCCGGCAGCCGCCGTCCAAAAACTTATATCGCCGGCTCGAGTCGTGGTGCCTCCATTGGTTAATTCTCCTCTAATTTCTGCCATAGGTACCGTCCCACCACTTTGATTATGACCAAATCGTACCACTCCTCCAGAGCCACCAGCCGTTGCTGAGTTCTGTAAATTCAACACAGGATCTGCCCCATAGACTGTCAAATTACTGTCTGGGCTTGTGGTTCCAATCCCAACATTCCCGTTAGTTTGAATTCGCATCTTCTCACTGTTGTTCACTAAAAACCCAGTGTGTACATCTTTCTTCATCTGAATCTCCCAGTTTCCGTCTCCATCGAGAAATCCAAAATCAGAGCCGTCACCAGAACCATATATTCGACCGTACACTGTATCATCACTGTCACGTAAAATCATTTGTACGCCTGTAGCGTTGTTACTGTCGACATAAAACCCAGTGCTATTATCACCATAAATTCTCTGTTCCCCCGTTCCAAAAATCACATTTCTACCGTCAGTTCTAATATTTCCGTTTACATGCAGTTTTTCAGCGGGAGCTGAAGTCCCTATACCTACATTCCCAACTGCCACAAAGTCACCTGGAGTATAAGTACCACTCGTAAAATCTGCATTTTGATTCAAACGCAACCAACCATCATTATACTGAACAATGTTTTTCCATCACCATAGATATAAGTCCCGTTTGCCATCAAATCTCCAGACGCATTAATGTTTCCCACTACGTCTAGTTTCTGAATAGGATTCGTAACGCCTATACCAACATCCCCACTGTTGTAATAAATATCTCCGCCGGCTCCATTAGACCAAGCGCCTACAGTGCCGGCATCAATTGAATTTTGAATTGTCTCAATAGCCGTTCTAATTTCATTAATCTGGGTAGCTCTAATAGCTGTACCAATTGCAATTGGTTCACCCCATGTTATGGCAGCTTGAGCCTGACAGGTAAATAAAAATACGGCACTAACGTAAAGCGATTTTGCGATTATTTTTTTCATTTTTGTTTTTAATCATCCCAAAGCATAAATGCACCTGGTGCATTCCGCTAATAATAGCACTTTTAAATAATTAAAACTAGTGTTATTAAAGACATAAAAAAAACTCACCTTTGGGTAAGTTTTTTATATAAACGATATTTAGTTTTTAGCTCGGTATTAAGCAATCTACATTGTATACCCATGGAGACTCTCCATGCGCACCGACATATACCAAGTGACCAAATCCATTGATTTCGTTGGCATAGCTACACATAATTCGGCCACACCAATCAAGCCGTTCTCTCACTGTTTCGTGACCTGCGGCGTGAGTGGCACTACTGGTTGGAACGGCTTCATTGTTGTTCCAAGTACAGTTTTCTTTCCAACTACTTGCGGCTACTTCCGAACCACCATTGTTTTCAACTTGGTTTACGAGTGTATTCCATTTACTTCTAATATCTGAAAGGCTCGTCCCAACGTATCGAATATCATCAAACAGGGCGATTCTTGGAGCGCCCGTTGGAGGGTTAACATCAATACAACCATTCCCTGCATTATCACAATATTCACTCGCGCCAACCTTACCTTCAACATCAAGTTTTAGGTTTGAGTCAGGCGTTGAATCACCAATCCCAACTTGCCCGTTAGCCAAGATTCGCATTCTTTCTGTGTTGTTGATGTTGAATGAAGTGTAATTGTCTTTTGACATACGAATTCCCCAATGGGCATCGCCATCAAGCAAACCAAAATCTGAACCATTTCCAGAACCGTAAAGTCGTCCATACTGAACATCTTGGGCATCTCTCATGATGAGTTGAGTTATAGTGTTATGATGACTATCACTGTACA
>JAACPJ010000008.1 GCA_009995455.1 bacterium | reverse complement strand
ACTTCCCTAAAGTCCATTATGCAGCTGCTGCAAAAGAAAAATTTAACCTTGTCTTATGAATTTTTGTAGAATGTCAGTGGTAAAGGCTCAACCGGTACAAATTTGCCGTTGACGCATTTCTTAGCTTCTTCAATTACTTCATCGAGGCGTACTTCCATTTTGACCATGTATTTGGGGCGCCAAGCTTTGAGCCAATCTCGCGGTCGCTGTCTTGCGCAAGTTTAGTTAAAATAATCACATGGATATCTTTTGTTTCCGGATCTTTTTTGAGTTCTTGAAGAATGCTAAAACCATCTACATTTGGTAAGCCAATGTCCAGTATAATCAAATTCGGTTGTTCAGCTTTAATTTTGGCGACAGCCCCCAGGCCATCTTCAATACCAACTGCTGTAAAGCCATTTTGTTCAAATTTTGCTTTGTAAAATTTAACCAAGAAAGTATCGTCTTCAACAATTACTACCTTTGGTTTTGGATCTGTATTCATATTAAAATTTAATTTCGTTAACGACTGCAGAATAACCTTTCATGTTTTCATCTTTAAGATCGATGTATCTACATGTTTGTGTTGCAACCTTAAATAGAGCGTAGTCTTGGCCGGGCATTCTTAATACTGGCGGATAGAAATTGGGGACCCCACTGGCAGCGTCAGCCAATTTTTGTAATGTAGTTTGTAGTTCTTGAGGATTTGTAACTGCATCAGCAACACCTTCTATTTGAATAGATAAATTATTATGCTCCCAAATAACTAGTGCCACAGCATTATTTTGAGCAATGTTAGTGGCCTTTCTAGCTGAGCTGTGTGTGGCAAAGTAGATATTAAAATCTTGATCGATGACGTATAACATTGTGGCAACTTGTGGCTTATTTTCGGGCGAAACGGTTGCAATTGCCATAAAATGCTGACTTTGTAAAAAACTGAGGATTTTTTGTTGCATATTTTGTATTATTTACTTTTATATTATTTTACACTAATAAATGTAGGTAGTCTACTCTTGTGTTGATTTGATATTGGTAATTTCGCTAATCGCCTCCGAAGTTCTTTTGTAGATTTTACCTGCGATCAATTTATTTTTGTAAAAGTCTTTTTTGTGAATTTTACATTCTATTTCTTTGTTGATACCGGCGAGAAGAATTTTATCATTATTTTGCTTGAGGAGTTCGATGATTTCTTCTAGATAATCAATACCGTCTGTGTCGGCGTAAAATGTATGTCTGAGGGAAATAATCACATATTTGTTGTTTTTGATGTTCTGAATCGCCTCTAAATGAGCTGGCATGTTGACGTATGTTAAGGTTCCGGCAATTTTATAGACAATAATATCCGAATCCAGGACTGCCTTTTTAAGGAATTCATTTTTGAGTAGCGCTTCGATCATTTTGCCGTTTTTCCAAATTAGCACTTCGGTTTGCCCGTAGGAAAGCTTGTTAACAAAAATTAGTAAGGCGATTACAGTACCAATAAGGATACCAATCATGGGGTCTTCGACAATGACAATAAAGGCGACAAACAGGGAAAGAATAAATGCGGTTTTTTCATTTTCGATTAAGTGAATGAAATGCTTTTTTTCGACCATACCAATGGCGACAACAACCAATATAGAAGCAATAATAACCATAGGAAGCTGCTTGAAAAATCCTAGGAAAATGAGGATAATGATTCCGATTAAAAGTGAGCTAATTGCTGCGGAAGTTTTATGGTTGGCGCCACTTTTAATGTTGAGAGAAGTCCTTGCCAAGGCGGCAGTAGCAGGAATACCACCCATTAGGCCGGAGCCAATGTTGGCGATTGATAGACCAAAAACTTCTTTAGAACGCTTAAACTTTGTGTTGGTCATAACATCGGCAATTTGACTGGAAAGTAATGTTTCTAAAATGGCAATTACGGCGGTGGTGATTGAAATTAGCCAAAGATCTTTTTGCAGAAGAATTTTCCAACTGAACTGCGTGAATGGATTTTCGAAGAGGGTGGCATTAATTGTAGGATATTTATCGCCAAGGGTAAGGACAGACGTTTCATATCCAAAATAATTTAAGAATATGATGATGGTAATGCTAGCAAAAGCGGCAACGGCGGCACCGGGGACTCTGGGGAATTTTTTGTTCCAAAGTACAATGAACAAAGTACTAATCATAAAGATTGCGAAGATACCCCAGTTTGCTTCGCCAAGATGCTGCAAACTAACTAAAATATTTTTAACAAAATATTCAGACTTGGGAATACCGGTGATCCCTAAAGCGTTATCTATTTGACCGAAACCAATAATAAAAGCGATACCCAGTGTAAAACCGTGAATTACCGACCTGGGAATAAAAATAATGTATCGATCTAAATGGAGGAGGTAAACAACGAGAATGATTATACCGGACAAAATGGCAATCAGCGGCAAAGATTGATATCCATGCAACAAAGCATAAGAGAGTAGAATACCGGAAAGCGCCCCCGTGGGTCCAATAATATTAAAATTACTGCCACCCAAAATTGCTCCAATTAATCCTGCCCAAAATGCGGTAATTAAGCCCTGCGTTGGCGTTGCCCCCGTAGTAATGGCCAATGCCAAAGCTAACGGGATGCTCACAAGGCTAACGGTAAGCCCAGATTTCCAGTTTCCAAGGATCTTGTTAAACATAATCTTAATTATAACGGTATAATATACCCCTAGCTGAATGCTTCGCAACCCCAGTAAAGATTGTGATGCCAATAATTAAATTGAGCCCGACAGCCAAATTGCGGGATAAACCAAGGGCCAAAAAGCCGATAATAATAGGTGCTTCACTAATATACAGTGCAATTGAAGCTGGGAAGCAGTCTTTAATAACCAAAATACCATCTCTAATAGAATGTTTAAGAGAGTACGATTTGCGGTCTACAGTCAGTAAACTATAGGCGATCACGTATGACAAAGCGCCCGAGAAATAATTCCCCACTGCACCCCCAATTACCGAAGCGGTGTAGTCATCCGTTTTTAAAATTTTAAATAAAAACACGCCGGCAAAGGTGCCGAAAATTGTAATGATTTCACTTAATACCAAAGCTTGCGATGCGCTCTTATGCAGTTTTGTTGAGACTGATTCGGGCACATTCCCTTTGCCAAAAAAAGACATTGGCAGTTCGTACGCAATATCCCTAACGACGTGATAAATCCCCGCAAATAAATGGGATGGGTGCCTAACAACATCAATATAAAGCTTAATGGTAGCGACAAATTCGCTTTTCAAGAGATGCCAAAATCCGCGGGCTGGATGGGGGCTACTGGGCATTAGTCTTTGAGAATATTAATTAAAACCATAATCTCATTATAATGTTTTTTGATAACATCCGGTTTCCGGAAATTAGTTGCATATTCGCTTAATTTTGCGACGACGTCGATCAAGTCTTGCTTTGTGGGGTTGCTAAAATCGAGGTCAAGTTCCTGAAACTGTTTTTCGACTAAAAGCCGAATATCTAGTTGCTTCATATCTTCAAATTCTTTTTTTGTTTTAAATTCTTGAAACTCTTTCATCATCTCTAAGATTTCAGCGTGTGCCATTATAAAGCATTCGATAATGGCGTCTCTTACCATTATAGGTGTTACTTCTTTTGATGTATCGACACAGTAAATTTTTTTATTCATTTGTTGTAAAATAGATTATAGAGGGGCAATGGTGTTACTTTCATCAATAATATGTTTAAGATTGTCGGTAAATGGACCATAGTATGCGTATCCGGCGGTGCCTTCTTGCGCTAAATAAAAATCTTGATCACCTGAATGTAACTCGTCCTTGGCTAAAATAAGCAGATCCGTGGCACATGGTTTGTCTAGGTTTTTGGGACACGCAACTGTAACTCGTGCAATTTCTTTAAAACCTAATCCTTCTGGGTTTTGCTTCATAGAATTATCCACAAACTGATTTCTACTACTATAATATTCGGATAGTGTTTTTTGGGTGACTGGCATTACACTGGGGGGCTTTTGTAAATAATACATGCCAAGTGCAATAACCGATGCAGTAATAACAATAAAAATGGCTAGATTACCGTAATTGGATTTTTTTTGTTCCATTTTGCCAAGTTAGTATGTGATAAATAGATTATAGCACAACCAAATAAGTTCGATATCAAAAACATCTAGTAATCCGATTACATCGGGGATTGAGAATTTATTTTTTTAGCGAGGCGAGTGTTAAATTTGCATTTTGAAAGCGGGTATTTTTGAGGTCGGAATTCTGAAAGTTGGCTGCTGTTAAATTGGTTGCCAAAAAATCACAGTCAATAATTTGGCATTTTGAAGCTGGGTATTGCTTAAATCGATATTAGAGAGATTGCAATTTTCAAAAACACAATCTTTAAAGCTGGAATTACTAAAGGACTGCCCCTTAAAATCGACATGTTTAAAAGTTTGGGCTTCGAATTCGGTGTTTTGAAGTGAGGCAATCACGCCGGCAACAGTGCCGGTCTAGGCAGACTTTTTAAGATTCCGATTATTGGTTTTATCAAGAAACTTAAGTAAGATCGCAATAATCAAAAATGCTTCCATCCCTTCTCTAAATGCAATAATGAGTGCTTGAGGGAATGAGTCCATCATTACTTTGTTACAAGTAGGGATTCTAGGATTTTTGTAATTTCAGCGCTTTCGTCGGAAAGTGAATGGCTAAAAGCTTCGAATAATTGATCCCCTTTTTGAATAGCGGTAATTTTTGGACCTGCTTGAGCGCAAAAATCGACAAAATGAACGGCAGGGTAATTACTGACGGTGAGTTCAGTTTTATCTTTAACACAGTCGCCTTTGTCGGCTAAATATTCGTCAATTGTGGAGAATTGGCCGTTAATAGTTATGTATAAGCTAAAAGGGCCATCTTCTCTATAATCATACATTTCGGGACTATACATAAATTGACCTTCGGCATGCCAATCAGCAGGGAGATAACTTGAAGAAAGATCTACCGGTATGGGGTCATAAGCTGGCAACGGCTCTGTTCGAATAATGCTTGGCTCTTCCGGCATAGAAACTGTATTAGGCTGAGTACTGCTACAACCGCCCAAGACTAGAACTAAGGAGATGAGGATATGGAGTTTTTTCATAGGGTTTGTGTTTAGTTTGTGGTTAATTTTAACTTTATCGTTGGTAACATTGCATTGCAAGTATTTCATTTAATACTGTTGACGCCACTTGCGCTTGGATATCTTCTATTCTCCCTGCTTGGATTGCCTCTCTAATTTTAGAGGAACTTATATCGTCGGAAGATCTTGGGATTACTAAGATAGTATTTACGTTATTTCGGTGATGTAGTTTCTCAGGATCTTTGTCACCGCCGATAATTCGCCATATACGGTATCTGTATAAATCACAAATCCCATCTAGGTGGGTAGGGTCATCAATTACGTTAGGGTCATCGCAAATCCTCACACGGGGATCCATTACGAATTCCCCCAATGTTTCATGGAGCCAGCGTTGCCTGTCATTTAATGGCCTTTGATTTTTCGCCTTATTCCAATCATGAGCTAATACAACTATTGATTCCAGATCTGGTAATTCAACTAGCGCGCGCTGAATAGCACTTGCATGTCCTAAATGGGGAGGATCAAAGCTACCTGTAATTAGGCCATGGACACGGTAGGGGTTACTATGGAGTATATGGCCATCTAGATTGTGTATTCCAAGGTCTTCTTCTGTGATGGGGGCTCGCAACGGTGATTCTACTGACATTGTATGAGGCTAGACTCAACCAGCGTACCATAAAATGTTTTATTTCAAACTATAAATTACGAAGCTATGTTGTGTCAATAACTCAACTCTGACATTCTACAAAAATTCGACATAGCAAGTAGGATTTTGGTTTTGCGGTAGCCAAATAAAGAACTTGAAAG
>JAACPJ010000007.1:831-5808 GCA_009995455.1 bacterium | reverse complement strand
GGTTGCAAAAAGGGCAAAGACCAGTGAGATCAATTTGGGTTTCAGAGAAGAAATCAGCATTTGATTTTTCATTCGATGGTCAAGGTTTGTAAAACGCAAAAACCGCTTGTTCTGTTCATTTATTTAGCTGCTCGGTTAGGTCATGCTGGGCGTGACGCAAAGCGGCACGCACTGGTCGAAGCTGTTCCGTTTGTCTTAAACATCAATTCTTGGCAAACTCTTCTACCACTTTTTCTCTGTGCTTCAAGCCCCAATTTCTTAGTGCATCAATTACAGGTCTCAGGCTTTTGCCATACTCGGTAAGCTCGTATTCTACCGTTGCCGGAAACGTGTTGTGCACCGTACGCTTCACCAAGTGATTCATCTCCAAATCGCGCAATTCTTTTGAAAGCATGCGATCGGTAATACCAGGCAAATCGTGCGAAAGCTCAGAAAAACGCTTGTTGCCAAAAAACAACGCTCCGATGATCGGAATTTTCCATTTTCCGCCCAGTAGTTCGAGCGCATCGCGCACCGGAAGCACCATTCCGTTTTGGCAATTGCCGTGCTTTACTTCTTGATTCATAAGCCAAAGGTGTGGATATAGCCTGAACTATACAAAAGGCAAGTCCTATACTCCATGATAGTACTTACTTAAGTATAGTAAAGCGGGCTAACCTTGCCCAAAATTTTAATACCAATGAAAAATAAATGGATTTACTGGATCAGTACTGGGCTGCTATCGTTGATGATGCTTGGCAGCGCAACAGCATATTTTACTTCGGCAGAGGTGATGGAAAACTTTCATAAAATGGGTTTTCAAGACAGTTTTAGAATTGAGCTTGGCATTGCCAAACTATTGGGTGTGATTGCCTTGCTTGTGCCTGTAGTGCCCAAAATGGTAAAAGAGTGGGCGTATGCAGGTTTTGGCATCACCTTTATTTCTGCCGCCATTTTGCATGTGTCGGTGGGCGACCCAACTTCGGCAGTCATGATGCCTTTGATTGCCCTAGCGCTTTTAGTCACTTCTCGCGTTTTTAGCTTGAACTAGCATTGACTTTTTACTTTGTTAAAACCCTGTTCACGAGAGTGGATGGGGTTTTTTGTTGAAATGAGTTTTAGAAACACTCCAAAAACCTCCTAATTTTTCAATAATTTGGAATGATTTGGAAAAGTGTAGTAATCCAACTCAATGGCAAAAAGAAGGGTTATGTTGGTGGGGAGAGGTTGAGGTGATGGGGTTTTGGGTTGAAATTGACTATTAGTTTATGAAATTTTTTTGCTCAAGTGGGAGTATTTTTATTCAGGTTTTTACAAGTCAAAATAGTACTTGACCAGAGTATTTTTGGTTATTCAGAAAGAAGTTATTGTGGATTGAATTCTCTGGATTAAGTTTGTTTGCTACCAAATAAACAAAGTGGATGAATTCAATTGATCAACGCATGGACGGCCTGTTTCACCTTATAGAAACCAACCTAGAAATTGTGAGGTCAATGGCTTTATGTCAGCACACGAATGATTGGCAAAGTGTGCGTATTGATGTTGAACAGGTTGGAATTGGGAGTGGCATACTTGTACATACCGCAAATGGATTGGAGGTCGTAGACTCGCACATAGGAGGCTTGTTAAATGCATTTTATGTTGCTAACCAGATTGATTCTGAGTTAGATGTGAGCGATCGTTTCAAGGCTTTTCAAAGTCGAAAATTCAAGCATCGAGCCGAGTTTAAAAAGGATGATCCAAAAAGGTTGGCAACCCTATTTATTGTTGGTGCAAAAGCCACTGACTGGCTCACCTTTTTGCGATCTGATAAATGTGACTTTCTCTTTGTACTGTCAGAACTTGAGACAATATTCCCATACTTAATCGGTAGTATTGATGAAGTTTTTGATTTGGTGACTTTCATATTCAATAGGGCTAAACCAGATGTGGCTTTCACATCTGTGACCAGGGGGGTGAAAGAGTATGCGAAACTTAGACCTGAGCTTGCAGTTGATCTTCTTGGTAAACTTGAAGCCGATATCAAAGGCAGACAAGTGGATGTCCTTTCACATTTATTAAGTGGGTTACTAGAAGCTAATGAATATGAGAAGGGTTGGGATTTTGTCAAACTCTATTTAAAGTCGGAGGACCCAGTAAAAATAGAGACAGCCTACTATGCGGTTTTAATGTCAGAACAGGATGAGGTCAAGGGTAAAATTGATTGGTTGTTTCTTTCAAAGACCATTAACAAGCATAATGAGGCTGGGATGACCTCCGTATACCGAGTCATTGCGGGAATTTACACTTCGAACGCGGATCGTTTAATCAACTGCGAGCGAGCCTTTTACAAGATATTGGAGTCTCGTCACGCGGAAGCAATGTCAATGATTGCATGGAACTTAAGTAGGGAGAAGTTTCAACCAAGAAAGCCCCAATATAAAGTTGTTTTCCTTGGCCTATCTAAGATGCCATTTAAAGGGCCATCAAGCTTAACATGGTTGAACGAGTTGCTGATAAAGGAGGCTGAGAGAAACGAGGATTTGGTTATCGAATTCTTTGAAAGCTGGTTAGATGATGGTCAACGCAAACATGAGGATATTAGAATGTTTGATTGGTTCTTTTCCCAATGTCGAAGAAAACATGAGCGATTTAATAGGCGCCTGCTAATTTATTGGATGACACACCATCATGAGCATGCCAGACAGGTTTTAAGACCTCTGCTTTCGATGAAGGCCTTTCAAAGCGATATCCCGAGGTTCGAGAAATCCGAACTTCAAATTTTGGACAAGAAGCAGTTTATTACGTTTCTGAATTCAATCATTGGTTTCTTCATAAGTAAGGATAGAATTAGTATGATGTTTGTAAATGTGCTTAGGTGCAGGGAAATGAATGAACAAGAAGCTGGTCTTTTTGGCTCTCTGTTATACGATTTTGTGCTTTTTAATTTTCCTTCTATTAAGGATGATATTGAAAGGCAATTAAATGATTTTTTGCTAGAGAATCAGGCCTTTGCCAAAAACCTGATTTCAATGAGCGACCGTTATTACGAAGAAATTACTAAGCTACCAGTCTTGAAAGAGTTAACACCACCAATGCGACATCAGTCAAAATATATGGAAGTTTTCAGTACAGTGATCGATAAGAGCCGAGAAAAGGCTAGTGAAGGAAGCTTCATGGCACAAGTAAGAAAGATTAAGTTAGTTGGAGGGGGCGCATTTGCTTCTGGAGACCCTGGAAAGTTTGAGTCACGAACGCAAATGGGAAATTACGGATTCAGCATTGAGTTCCCACGAGGACAGAAAGTGGATCCAGTTAAATATGCGTGGATTATACATTTAGCACAAAAAAACAAGGTCCATGAAGTTAGCTCTAGCTGAATATCTATCTATTTTAAAGGAAGAAGGTGAATTGGATTCTCTAATTTGCGATTTACTCTACTTCATGGATATTAGAGTTCCTATCAAACCTAAAAAAGGATCACGTCAGTATGGTGTAGATATTCTTGCTGTAGGTAAGGACCCTGAAGATAATTTTAAACAAAAGTTATTTATTATTACGGTAAAGCAAGGTGATTTAAATAGGACTACCTGGTCTCAAGCTCTAACTGGAGTTAGAGCTTCACTTGATGACATTCATAACGTTTTCATTGAGACGCACCTAAGCCCTTTACAAAAGGCTTTACCTAAAAAGATTGTGGTTGCATTTAATGGTGAGTTTCATCAATCAATAGCACTTGATTGGGGAACTTATTTGGAAAAACACAGCGTTCAAGACAGGCTAGAGTTTGACTATTGGGACCTCAGTGATTTAGCCTTGAAAATGAATGAACACATGGTTTCGGAAAGCTTGTTTCCAGAGTCCAACAGACGAATGGTTTCGAAGGCTTTGGCTTTTATGGATATACCGGATGCCAATCTGGAACATTCATACAAGATGATTGACATGCTAATCGATGGGATTCAATTTAAAAAAAAGAAAAATAGTAAGAAGCAGCTTAGATTACTTATCGTATTTCAAGAGATGCTAAATCGTTGGTCACGGGATTTGGATAATCTTAAATTAGGAATTGAAACTTCTGAATATGGGCTACTCAAGCTATGGGATGTCATACGTGATGGACATTTTAAAGAGAAATACGTAGGACAAGCCTATTTTCGGCTAGTAACTCAGTTCCGAAAGCTTTGTATCGAATATGTTAACAAAATCAGCCCTGTTCTATGGACACAGGACGGGCTCTCAAAAAACACAGGAAACTCTATCGAGTATTCCCTTCTAGTCTGGGAGCAGATCGGTGTGCTTTCAATGGCTGGTCTTGTTGAGCTTCATTACGGATTGCTAATGCATGACGGCTCAAATTTGAAAGATATCCAGGTTCATTTCGAAAACTCTCAGACCATCGGAGAGTACCTTGTCGCGTTGCTGAATAACAATCCACCGTCTAAATATCCAATGTTTGATGAACATATGATTGAGATCAGCTTAGCATTTTTGCTTCTGGTGCAAACCAATCATAAACCGGCAGCCGAAAAATGGATTTCCGATATAGGTTCAGGGTTAATAGAACAATACAGGTTGACTGGTTTTTTTCCATTGCTGACTTCAGATGAGAACTTATTATTCGATATCCAATTCGGGGAGGCAATAGCGCCTCTAGAATCTTCTTCACTTGTTTCATGTGTTTTGGAGTTAATGGCAATTTTAAGTTTGGAAGTTCCTTATGACGCCTTAATATCTTTTTTACCTAAAGATTTCAAAAAAGTAGATTTCCAATTGTGGTTCCCCGATTCAGAAACAGAAGAGCAGCTTTACTCAAAGCGTGCAATGAATACGGGAACCGCCTATCTTATAGAGTGGGAAGGTCGAAGCATGTCGGAAACTATGACATTGATAGAACAGACATCAAATAATTATGATTTTAATGAATTCTCATGTAGTCAACATGGAGTCTTCTTTCTCTTTATTATCGCCTCGCGTCATTTTAGAACGTATACTTTTCCAGAACTTTGGCGTGACCAA
>JAACPJ010000007.1:0-822 GCA_009995455.1 bacterium | reverse complement strand
GGAATCATAAGTAAAACTGAAGGTAGACCGTCTTAAGAATTCCAAAGTCTCTGCTGATAACGTATAAATTGCTTTAATTAAACTGGATTAGAATTTTTCATCTAGCTAAATGCCATAACTCATTGTTGTATAACAATGAGATATACAGACTTGTCTCTGACAACAAATTCATTGTCACCCAAAAAACTTCACACCCAACTCTTTGTCGTTTGCAAAACTTTTATGTTGAAATGACACAACTATGTGTCGTTTGAAGTTTTTTATTCTGAAACGACACAAAATTTTCAAAAGTTCATTTCAGGGTTCTTAACCGGGTCTGCTTCGACCTTTTCGCTTTCAGCGAAAGCTCAGCATGACCCTACGTTTTGTGATAATCCACCTTCATGGAGTTCGGCAGGTTCAATTGAAGTTGAATCAGAATTTATCCTCAAACTCGTTGTGAGATGAAGACTTGTGCACGAGCGTTGAATTGTACTTGGTTTAAGTTGTTTTTTTAGGATAGCTCGAAGCGAAGAGCAATACCTATTCAATCGGGCATTCTTTAACCAGATGTTATTTGTTTTTCGCACGGAGGCGTGTTTCACTTCATTTGGTGTGAATCAACCATTTACCCTGCATGAAAAATTTATGGATAGCGTGTATGGCAGCCATTGCTTTGAGCTGCGCAGATCAAGCAGAACATTTACCCAAACCACTGCAAAAAACAAGTGAAGCCTCGCGAGATAGTATCATCAATGAGCATCTTGTAAATGGTGCATGGAAAATGCCGCTTTATTCGCAAGAAAGGCTGCGTGAAATTGATAAGGCCTTGGCAAAAGATTC
>JAACPJ010000023.1 GCA_009995455.1 bacterium | reverse complement strand
AACCATCCAAATTTGGATGGTTTTTTTCATGGTGCGCGCACGTGGATTCGAACCACGGACCTTCACAATGTCAATGTGACGCTCTAACCAACTGAGCTATGCGCGCATTTCGGCGACCTGATGGTATCCGACGACGCCCATCACGTCAACGTTTGTTCAGGGGGAGGGTTTTGGCCGTTTGAATGGGATTGTGTTATACTGAGCGTGTTATTCATTACTTCTCTTTTCTTCACAGTTCTTTCTCGTATGCCAGAAGCAAAACCAAAAAAAACCATACGTCGCCGCACAACAAAAAAGGCGGCATCAAGCCCAATCCCAAGCGGTCCAGTCTGTAGCCATGAAGGCTGCGGTACAGACGGTTGCCGTGTTCGTTATGTCGGTCCCGTGTCACATCTGCGCGATCATTATGCTTGGCATGCTGCCAGGGGGTCGGAGCATATCTGGGCTGCCGCAATAACAACTGGACTCGCCCTCGTTCTCACAGGAGCCATTGCTCTTACCGCAGCTCAAGCAAAGCAAAATGAGCATGACGCTACGCTTTCAAGCCAGAATGCGAATCGAGCGGATATTGAGCGCATTATGAATCGTCTGGATCGCGTTGAGCGCCTCGTCGATGAAACACATGGCATGTTGCTCAAACAGGTTGAGCCTCCTACAGAAGAAAGCATCATGAAGAGTACGCTTCCCGCTTCTGACGCTTCGGAACAGTAATCACGCTAGAAAGAAATCCCGTTTCAATGAGACGGGATTTTTGATTATATCTGATTCGTGTTTTGAAAACCCCATTAGAAAACGAGAGCGGCTATAACAAAAAACAAGATAAGAGCAAAGAAGCCAATCGTTAAAAAAAGGAGAGATAGTGCCTCTTTTTTCTTTCCATCCAAATACCACATAATCGATTTTCCAAAGACGGCGAATCCAGTGATCGCGACTGAGATAACAAGCAGAAGAAGCATCAGGACAGGTACAAGAAAATTTCTTTTTTGCTGCCTATGGAGAACGTCCCTAAAGAGGATAAAAAGATTCTAATGCCTAGAACATAGACGGCTGTCGCCGTAGCCCTCTATGAGGGCGCTTGTAACGATGTAATCGGATAGTTTCATATAGGGTCAGCGTAAAGCCTATATCAGAGGTCAATAAAGGGCATTGACGAGTATGATCAAAAAACCTATTATACGGCCACATTCCGGGGTCGTCTAATGGTAGGACTACTGCCTCTGAAGCAGTGTATCTTGGTTCGAATCCAAGCCCCGGAGCCAAAAATAAACTTTGGAATACTGCAGCCTTTGGCCGCAGTTTCTCAGAATTGAATCCTAGAAAAACCTTGGCTAACCAGCTGAGGTTTTTTG
>JAACPJ010000022.1:239-1368 GCA_009995455.1 bacterium | reverse complement strand
TAACCTAGGGTGGAAGTTTGATGCCAAAGTCTTCTTTGTCATGAGTTCAGTTTTGGACGAACCATAAGATCGTATTTGATGGTCAAGATGGTGGTGTAGATTCCGCCTAATAGAAACACTCCGCCCATATATCCGAAGAAGGCAAAAGCTTCTTTTGCCTCACTTCTTCCCATCTCTGGACCGTAAATTCCGGCGAATAGCCAAACAAAGGGATAGAGCGTGCCGCCGATGGCCACCATGTAGGAAGCAATAGTTTTGTGTTTGTTTGGAGCTTTGAGACTAGAAAGCAAAAGTAATATTCCCATCATCATCGCACCAATTCCAGTCGCATGAAAATGAAAGCGTTGGTAGTAGCGCCAGTTCTTGTCGGATTCAGCAGCGATCTTTGCCGCCTTCTGAGCGGGGTCTGACATCTGTTGGATCTTGATGTTTTGCTGAAGCCCTGCGGAAATCCGATCTTTGAAAATGTCTTCGTTAACACCGAACAAGATCGAAATTCCAACCCCGCCCAAAATGCAGAATAGTGCGATAATAAGTGGTAATTTTTTGATCATGGAATTCTCCGAATTCTATTTTTTTGTCTTTGTTTGAATCGCGCGCAGTTCTTTCACGGCCAGCCGATCTTTATCGCGGTTCATGGCTTCCTTAGCTTTAATTAAGTCCTCGAGGTTGATGACATTAATTTTTTGACCTCGAATCTCAACTTCCTCAGCTTTAGAGCGAATTCTTTCAAAGTCACCTACTCCTGTAATGGAAGTTAGAAAATCCACCACCCCCAAATCAGTTTCGAGGTATAGATTGTTAAGAGATTGTCCCTCTGGAGGAATTTCTGAAAATGGAAGTTTGTTTGGTGTCATTCGATGTTTGGGGTGAAAATCTTTTAAAACAAGTTTGAGTTTTGCAATATGCTCAGGAGTTAAGAGGGTACAAAGATCAAGGTCGCGAGTCACAAGTGTTGAACCGTGCAGGACCCCGGCAAATCCACCTACAACTACAAAATCAATATTTGATTGACTTAGAATGCTTAAAAGATCACTTAGCGTCTTCATTTCGATTGGTTCTTATGGACTCAAGCTCCAAGACTAGATCTAGTGCGGATTGATGTTGTTCGATTCTTTCTGAGGGAGAA
>JAACPJ010000022.1:0-174 GCA_009995455.1 bacterium | reverse complement strand
TGCTGAAGTTGTTAGTGGAATGGCTAGTATGAAATATAAAGCAATAACTAAAATTAGCCCTATTTTTGATTGTAAGAACTGATAAATTTTCTTCATAAACATATTAGTTATATTTATCATTATTTAACATCTGGTCTTGAATTGCAAGTAGTTTTAATGGCTCAAATTCTGCTA
>JAACPJ010000021.1 GCA_009995455.1 bacterium | reverse complement strand
AGGACGAATCCCATTCAGAAAGGTGCGACGCACCCTCATGCCCGACCGCAAACTCCGTGTTTTCCTCTGCCATGCCTCCACGGATACCGCTAGCGCGGTAATTCGCCACACATCGTCCGCGATCTGTATGGCAATCTTTGTAGTTCATATTAATGTGAAAGGGTTGTGAGAATATTATGAAATCAGTAAGAAAATTGGGCCTTATTGAATTAAATGATATAGATAAAGCTTTGTCTGACAAGGAGCCAATGAAATTCCGGATGTCTTACCTCGATTCGACGTATTATGATTTATGGGTTTTTAAGGGACACAAGTATGAAGTTAAAGGATTTTACACAGATGATGAAATTAGGCTTTTGATACTTGAAAATTTCGATAAAGAACGAATATATTTTGAAAAGTTAAACGCCAAATTCAATCAAAACACAAACGAAAAGAATTCATTTGAGCGGCCTCGAATTCCCGAAAGCGTCCGTGTTGAAGTTTGGCGGCGGGATGGCGGTAAATGTGCTAGGTGTGGGAGTCGGGATAGACTGGAGTACGATCACATTGTCCCAATTTCAAGAGGCGGAAGTAATACGGCCCGAAACATTGAATTGCTTTGCGAGAAGTGCAATCGAAGCAAAAGCAATAATGTTGTCTGAAAGGAGAAAATCATGACATGGGAATTGGCTCTTGCATTTGGTAGTGTTATAGTGGCATCCTTGAGCGTGTTCTTTGCTTGGAAAGCAGTCCGCGAGGCAGCGGAACAAAATACCCTAAGCTATAAAGCCATTCAAGCGCAGACAATGATGATGATAATTGATCACGCGAGAGAAATTCGGTTTTCACAAGGTATGGATGTGATAAGGAGTTTGAAATACAAAGACTATAAAACGTATAAGAAAAAGGAGGCAAAAGAAATTCAACAACAAGTTCGCCAAGTGGTTGATTTCTTCAATGATTTAATGCATTTGATTGAACAAGGATATATTGAGCGAGAACACATTGTTCTAGCCTACAAGGTGTCAATAAAAGATTGCGCCGAACATCTATTACCTTGGTGGGTAGATGGATTTCGTGAAGAGAACGGAAATAGTTGGTACTACATCAGTTTCAAAAAGATTTGTGAAGATATTTAATCTCATCACCCCCCCAGCCACTTTCCGGCCTCGCGCGGCAACCCTGCCAGCGGACCCTGCCTCACCGTGCATTGTGGCAACGATTCCAAAAACAGCCGCCCGTATTTGCAGAACTACAGTTTCCACGGATTGAAAATTTCCGCCCCTGAATTTGATGAATTGTGGGCTGGTTAGCCGCATTGTGAGTGGCAGAGAGTTATTTGCGCCATTTATGGCTAATTTCTGCAAATAATTGACGCGGAATCAGGCAGAATCACAGACACGCTAACCAGCCCTGAATTGTCATAGTTTCTCGTCCTTGCGCGGCAGGCTCTTATCGCGTTTCAAGATAATGTCAATTTTTGATAATGGTGTGGCACGGAAAAACTCCGAGAGTTTCGTCTGCGATTTTTTCATCTGCGCGTATTCCTTGTAAGACATTACAACTACCGCCTTTTCCCCGTGACGCGTGATCAGTTGCGGGCCCTGCTTGAGAGCGCGTTCAACAACCTCGCTGAACTTTTTCTTCGCATCTTGCAGTTGCCAGTAGGGGATATTCATGACGACCTCCTGTCTACCTCAACCATCACACCCCCAGCCACTTCCCCGCCTCGCGCGGCAAATTCGCCAGCGGACCCTGCCTCACCGTGCATTGTGGCAGTGACTCC
>JAACPJ010000010.1 GCA_009995455.1 bacterium | reverse complement strand
GAAAGTTAAATCATTCTTTAGTTTTGGTTGTGATTTATGTTTAATTATTGTCATACTGATGAAAATCAGTATCTCGGCCTATTAACTATTTATGCTACTTAAATTGCTTTTTGCCTAATAATTATTGGGCAATCAAATGATTATTGCAATTCGTTGTGGAATTTAACCGCAGTCATGCTAATGAAAATCAGCAGCTCGGCCTAGGAACAATTTAAGTCTAGAGATACGCTTTTTGTTTAATGAATATTTGGCAATCAAACAGTTATTCCTAACGTTTTGAAATCTTATTATTCGAAATTGCTCTTTGTCTTGAACATTTGAAACGCGTAATTTCTGGACTTCTCTTTTGTAAATGTTTTAAACTAACACCCGAATTTACTCGTTTTCTCCAGAGTTTGAATGAGCTTAACTTCAACTCTTTTCGCATCAATTTGATTACTTCACTCTCGGGAAGTCCGAATTGTCCTTCTATAGCCTCGAAAGGAGTTCTGTCTTCCCAAGCCATTTCGATAACTCTGTCTTTGTCTAGGTCTGTCAAATTCTTTAAATCAATAAGCATTTTAAATCTCATTTGGATATTAAACTAAACATCAAAATTACACAAATAGTTTAATGTTGAAGTAAAATATATGAAGGATTTAATTTCTTTGAACACTTAAAAAATCATCCGTTGATCAGTTTAATCCACAATTCTTTGCCCCAAGACACGAACCCAAAACGAAACGAGTTGAGAGATTTTCGTTTATAAAATGAGAAATGATGAAGGAGCAATGAGAAAAAAAGTCATCTCGACCGGAGATGAGCCGATTTATTCTCCACAAAGAAAGAAATACGAACGAATCGAGTGGAGAGACCTTCGAAATAAATTCTGAATGCTTAATTTAATTTTGAATTAACCTTCCACTTAATTCTTCGCCAAAGCAAAACCCTGCATTAAAACGGAAGATTCCTCGACTACGCTCGGAATGACTTTTTTTATTCTTAAAACAAAAAATGCCGAGCGTAGTCGAGGAATTTTTTTTCTTTTGTCTTTGCCCAACTTAATTTATTCCAACTGTTCTTCCTGGCGGGATAGGAATTCCGGCGTCAGCATCTCCACCCATAAGTAAATACGCTGCTGTACCTCCGCCGACTAATACTGCTGCTACGCCAAGAATCCACCATTTGGCTTTTCCTACTTTTGTCGGTTTTTCGGCAGGCGCTACTGGTGGAGTTTCTGCAACTACTACTACTGGCGCTAAGTTTACTGCGAATGTTGAATCGACACCAGCTTTTACACTGAGCTCTTTTGTTTCGGTGATGTAGCCGTTTCGGTAGAACTCTAACTCATAGTTTCCTTCCAAAAGACGTAAATTCACTATCGAATCAATCGCGATTTCTGAGTAAAGCGTTTTGGTGCTGTCTCCTGCTTCTCTAACTTGTGTTAACACTTGATCTGGACTTAATTGAATCAGTGCGTTTCCATAAGGATTTATGCTTTCATGTTCACCCAATGCTTCTTTGGTTTCTGCTAAAGTTAATCCTATTACTGTAATCCGACTTGGATAAACCTTTAGTTCTTTTTTAAGAGCATAGACTAAACCCGATTCTTTTACTTGAAGCTCAATGGGCAACTCTTGACTTTTCATGGCTTCGTAGCTGTAGTTTACTTTTATTACAGAGTTGTCAGAAATAAATTCACTTGATTCAATCTTAATTCCTTTAAATTGTATCGAATCGGATTCTAGCTGTGTTTTTACATCTTCTAAGGAGAAATAATCGGCGTCTGAGGTTTCTAAACTTAGGTGAATCACTCCGTTTGTTGTGTTTTCTGCTTTGGATTCTACTCCTGTAACAGCTGCATTTGAAAACCATGGATCAGGAGAAATATCACTGAAGCGACTTGCGGCAAATTCATTTTCTTGCTATTGACGTAGTTATATTTTCGGTGAGTTTGTATTACTTAAGTCCAAAATAGCAAAGAAATACCCTTTATCTGAGTATTCCGTCGTTGTCCAGTTTTGTAAGGCTGTGAATCCGAAAACTCCTTCTACATCTGGATGACGGAAATAACGAGGGTTTTCAAAACCTAGTGAGATTTGATTTCCAGCTAATAAGGTTCTTTTTCCCGTACGCTCAAGATAATTTTGAACTTCGTTGCTCACAATATCGAATCCATCAAAACTACGACTTTTTGTTCCTACAATAATGGTCGCATCTTCGGCAAAAAGCTGTGTGAGTTGTTCTATTTGTTTGGTTTCAAAAGCTTGAATGTAGCTTTGAATGACGGCATCAATTTTTGCTTGTTCTTCAGCGTCAACGGCGATTTCTCTGGATAGAATTCGGTCGATATTGCGTTTTACATTCGATTGTCTCACACCTGTTAGCTTATAATTTGAATCATATTGGAAAATCAAATCCGTTGTTTCGTAGGCTTTTCCACCTTTTTTTTGTAATACGATTCGTGGTAATTCAAAGGTTTTTCCCGATTTGATGACTACGGTTCCAAGTGTGTCTAAAGTGGAAACGAGTTGTTTTTCCTCGATCAGGGTTTTGAGTTCGGATATTCCACTTTCGTCTGGGAATTCTTTTGTTCCGTTTATAGCTTGCAAGATCAACTCTGTTTTTGCTTTCAGAGCATTGCTTGTTTTTGTGCTTGCGCCACCTTCGATTAAGACGATGGTTTGAGTTTCAGTTTGAGCCGAGGCTAAGCCGGTAAAAAACAGGCTTAGAATGAGTAAGAGTTGGACTGATTTTTTCATACGTTTTTTTGATGGTTTATTCGTAGGATAAATTTTTAAATTCTTTGGTTCGAGTGCGGATTTCCTCTCCCTCCGCCCGATTTCTCGGCAATTTCTCCGTTTTTTCATTCGGAGGGAGATCGAGAGGGTGGTCAGGAAATAATTCGAGTTTTATATTCGAGTTCAGAGTTTGGTTTCGAGTTGACCTCCCCCTCAATCCCCCTCCGATTTTCTGCCATCGCTTTTTGGAATTCAGACATCGGCGAAAGGGGGAGTTTTTGGTTCGAGGTGGTTTTGGAGTTCGAGTTTCTTAATTGAGTTTCGAGTTTGCTTCGAATTCAGAATCAAGTTCGAGTTCAGAGTTTGGTTTCGAGTTGACCTCCCCCTCAATCCCCCTCCGATTTTCTGCCATCGCTTTTTGGAATTCAGACATCGGCGTAAGGGGGAGTTTGGGTTCGAGGTGGTTTTGGAGTTCGAGTTTCTAGTTCAAGTTCGGGCCTGGGTTCTGCTTTAGTGTCAGGGAAAAACCAAGCCCTCCCTGACTCCAGACTCCAGAAGCCCGACTCCTATTACACCTTTTCAACCTACTTCACCAAGACCATTTTATGCACTTTCACTTGATTACCTGATTGCAATCTGTACAAATACACGCCACTCGACAGATTCACTGCGTTAAAGTCCACGATATACCAACCTGGTTGCATGTTTTTATTCACCAAGGTTTGTACTCTTCTTCCCAGAATATCGAAGACTTCTAATTTCACCATGCCAGCTTCTTTTAATCCGTAGCGAATGACCGTTGTTGGATTAAATGGATTCGGATAGTTCTGCATCAAGGTAAATTCGCCTGGCAATAAGCATTCTTTCACTTCTTGCAAGTACTGCTCGGAGCCGATGTACACATCAAATAATGATTTTGGCTCAGTGATTTTTAGCTTGATTTCCTCTTCGCTTCCAACCATGTAATTTAGCTTAGTTATTTGATTTACTAGCAAGAGTTTGGTGCCTTGTGGCAAGTTTTCCATCACCGATTTCCACAAAACGGTGCTTCCTCTTCTGGCTTTGAGTTCCAATTCGTAGGCTGTTCCATCTTCGATGAGTTCACTTTCTTGACGCACATAACCAACGGATTTATCGTTTTTGTCCGTTAGAATCATGCCCTGTTGCACGAAATCTAACATTGGATGACGTCGCATTATGTCCATTTCGAGCGCTGAGCTTTTTGCAAAAACCCAATTCACATCAAGATGATTTCCGTCTTCGTAGGTTGCTGTAGCGGTTAACACTGGCGTTTCTGCGGGGAGATCTTTGGCCAATTGTTCGTCTTGTCCACGTTGGTCAAATCCGGTGTAGGGCAGATACAAAGTATCTAGACTCCAATTCGGATCGTTGTAGAAATAATAGCCTTTCAGCGGTTTTAAAGTATCGGTTTTGATGAAGGCTTTTTCATAGCCCCATAAATCGCCGCTTACCGTTTCGCAAGATTGTTTGCTATTAAACGCAAGCGTTAATTTCCAATCCACATTCGATTGGTACGGATTTCCGATGATATTCCAACCTGCATGAACAGGAATGGCGTAACTATCGTTTTCGTTTGTATTTACAGACGTAAATTTACGCACATCTGCTACGATTTCGGTGCTCAATACCCAGAAACCAATTCCTGGCGTGAATACGAAGCGATTATCTTCTGGAGTGTATTCATTATAGAAGTTGAGCGGATCGCCAGTTTCGATGAAGGCTCTCCAAGTTTTCTTGTATTCTGTTTTGAAGAATGCATCAACTCGAATTCCATCTGTTCCAGGTAAAGAAACCATGCTGTAATCGGTTTGTTGTGGTTTAGTTTTCTCCGTTGGAGTTCCGCCAGGCGTTGTTGTTGAACCTGAAGTTGAACCAAAATCGAAGGTTACATCTACGTCTTTGTCTTCGGTTACAACCGGATCTTGACGCATTAAGAATACTCTTGTATCGCTCCAAGCCGATGTTCCACGCTCATCGTTTACTCGAACTGTCCAGAAATATTTGGTATCAGCGTTTAGACCGAAGAATTGGTATTCACTTTGGTTAAGCATGGTATCTTTTAGCACAGTCGTTAGACTTGTATCGGATGCCACAACTAAGTTGAAACGCACATCAGTATGAGCCGAATTCCATTTAATTAATGGCGCAGTTGAAATCTCAGTTTGTGCCATTTGTGGGAAAACCTGACTTGGCGCAGCTGGAACAGTTGTTAAACGATAAACTACCGACCAATCGCTCTCTCCTGCTTTATTGAACGCTTTTACTCGCCAGAAATGTGTTTTGAAATATTCCAAACTCATTGTCGGAGTTAAAGTTGTCACTGATAAATTAGTGGCATCTTCAATGAGTGAAGAGAAATCGGCTAAATCACTGATTTGTATCTGATACGTTTCGGCATATTGTGGTGTATTCCATGTAAAGCTTAAACCAGTAATTGCTTGATTAATCGCAGCTGAATCTGGAGAAACTAATTCAGGCGCTGCAGGTGGTGCTATCAAAGTAGTAAAACTCCACGATTTTGTGGTATTTGTAACTTCTTCTTCATTCACAATCGCTCCACTTTCTACAGTAACGGTATAAGTCGTAATGGCTTGCAGATTGGTATAAGCAATCACTAATGAATCACAAGAAGTGCTTAGACTTAAATCCGTTACAGCCGGACTAAAGCTGACTTTTGAAGCATCAGCGAGAGTTATTTCCTGTGAGAAACGAACTACAGCAGTTCCGTTTGTTGCGATATCTTCACTCTCATTTGCAGGAGAAACTTCGGTCACAATTGGCGCGGCCATAATCGTGCGGAAATTCCAAGAAATTGCAGAATTAGCTACTGAATCTTCGTTTATCAAGGAGCCAGACTTCACATCAACAGAATAGTTTGTTGCATTTTCTAGTGTGAAACCAGAAAGAGTTAATAAGGTATCTGTTAGACTTGCACGAACGCCGCTTATAGAAGCTACACCTTCTGCTGTTAAACTAACTTCAAGCACATCAGTTACTTTCACTGATTGATTTAAGCTAAGCTGAATCGGACTACCTAAAGCCACTCTTTGTTGATTAGCTAAAGGAAGAAGACTGGAAACCACTGGAGCACTCATAATGGTGCGGAAAGTTAATTCGGTTTTGCTATTAGCTAAATCGAACTCATTTACAATGGCTCCAGAATCAACGGTTACGGTGTAAGTAGTTCCGTTCGTAAATCCGTTAGGGCCAACAATTGATTTGTCATCTAGTACTCGAACAAAACTAGGTGCAAAGGAATTAATTCCGTCACTAATACTTATTAAAGCGGCATTTTTTAGCGTGATGTTTTGGTTATAGTTGAATACCAATGAATCGCTTAGACTTACTTTAGTAGCATTGTCTAGTGGATTTGAGCTTACCAACACCGGATTTGGTTTAAAGCTTGTAAAGCTCCAAGTAAACGCATCAAAACCAAGGCCATCTTCATTTACTACATACACATTGAACGGTGAGATTTGAATCGTTACCGATTTCCCAGCTACAAATTTTGTAGTATCAAAATTAATCGTAAGCGTTGAATCTTGAATGCTTACCGGCGTTCCATACGAGGTTCCGTCTATGATAACATTCACTTCGCCTAATGAATTGGCATCGGGATGTTGATACAATTTCTGGTCGAATTTATACTCAAACTTGCGTCTAGTGGAACTTGATTGGCTCCGTTTTCAGGAGAAAACGCAATTGGTTTTGGAGCGGATTGAATCGTACGGAAACTCAGTACAGCTTCAGCATTGCTTAAATCTTGAGCATTTTTAACTGCGCCTGCTCCGATTGTTACCGTATATGTTGTACCGTTTGTAAATCCTTCTGTGCCAATTATTAATTTATCATCTTGTTCTCGAATAAAACTTGGAGCAAGTGAATTCGAACCATCCATAATAGTCACTAAAAAACCATTTACTAGCGTGATATTTTGGTCAAACGTGAAGACCAAAGAATCGCTTAAGCCTACTTTTGTGGCGTTATTTACAGGACTTGTACTGAGTACGGTTGGGATTGAAGACTGAGATGTAAAAGACCAAATATGGCTTTGGATTACAACATCTTCTTCATTTACGATCCAAGTTCCTACTTCTTTTGAAAGCTCTACGGTAACTTGTTTTCCTGCTACATATACTTTTGCATCAAAATCAACGGTGGCTGTCGAATCTTTTAAGGTAACATCAAACGAATAGTCATTTCCTTCGATGGTTACTTTTGCTTTAACACTATCCGACTGAGAAGACTTAAATATGGGTTTGTCGAATTTGATACCAATTGCGGCATCTAAAGGAACTTGCGTCGCATTTTGTTCAGGGAAATAACTAAGACTCCTTGGTCTTTCAATTTCTGTTCTAAAACTCAATTGCTCACCCACATTAAACAAGTCGTTATTTGGAGTTGCTACATTAAAGTGGAGATTGTTTATCCGTACATTCTCCCAGTAACAATAAAGAAAAAAGGTAAAATACCATGGAATCCAAAAAA
>JAACPJ010000005.1 GCA_009995455.1 bacterium | reverse complement strand
CTGCTTCCAGATCAAATTTTTCAGTTTCGAGCATTTCTCTTGAGGCCTTTACAGCATCAAGCACCACGCCCGTATCAATGATTGCCTGATTAATTTGTCCATTTACAACGTCCAATCGGTCTTGGGCTCGAGTTGCATTGGCCAAATCTCCAGCGTCTTTTAAACGTTCTAACTCCACTTCCAAGTCCGTTTTTTCTGTTTCTAAAGCCGTGCGTGAATTCGTTACAGACTCTAGCACTAAGCCTGTATCTATAATCGCTTGGTCTATTTGCCCATTTACAACATCCAATCGGCCTTGGGCTCGAGTGGCATTGGCCACATCTCCAGCGTCTCGATATCCCTCTAGCTCTGTTTCCAATCTTGCTTTTTCGGTTTCCAAAGCCGTGCGTGAATTCGTTACAGACTCTAGTACTAAGCCTGTATCAATAATCGCTTGGTCTATTTGCCCATTTACAATGTCCAATCGGTCTTGGGCTCGAGTTGCATTGGCCAAATCTCCAGCGTCTTTTAAACGTTCTAACTCCACTTCCAAGTCCGTTTTTTCTGTTTCTAAAGCCGTGCGTGAATTCGTTACAGACTCTAGCACTAAGCCTGTATCTATAATCGCTTGGTCTATTTGCCCATTTACAACATCCAATCGGCCTTGGGCTCGAGTGGCATTGGCCACATCTCCAGCGTCTCGATATCCCTCTAGCTCTGTTTCCAATCTTGCTTTTTCGGTTTCCAAAGCCGTGCGTGAATTCGTTACAGACTCTAGCACTAAGCCTGTATCAATAATCGCTTGGTCTATTTGTCCATTGACGACTGCCAGTCGATCAGCCGCTCTCGTGGCGTTTAGCGTATCTCCAGCCGCTCGATATCCCTCTAGCTCAATTATTAAATCTGCTTTTTGCTTTCTTAGACCATCATTTAGTTCTGCAATATTTGTTTTTAAGAAGTCATTTTCGACCACCGCATTATCAATTACGGTCTTCACTCTTTCGGCTTCAACTCTTTTAATTTCCGCATCAATTTCCGCTAAGATATCAGCTTCATCTTCAATCGCTTTAATCTCTTCACTTTGTTCTTCTTTTAATTTTTCACCCAGTTCAGTCAAAGTCATACCGTCTACCACTTCCGCCTCAATGGAAAGCAAAGCCAAATCTAAAGATCGGCTAATTTCTTCAAGTTTTTTAATGGCCGTAAAATCTCCGGCCGTTCTAGCTTGACCGACTAAGTCCGCAATATCATTATTCAAAGCTTGTAATTGCGCTTGTTGGGCAGGAGTTATTTCTCCACCATTTGCAGCAATAGCGTCTAAAATTCTTTGGCGTTCAGATTGCAAATCAACCAAACGATCCTCAACTGATTCGTAATAAATTTCGTTTGGACCTAATTCAACCGTTAATCTAACTTCATCAGTAACGGTTTCAATACCATCAGAAACTTTGACCGTAACCGTATAATCACCCGGTAAGTTGTATAAAATAGCGGCGTTTTGCGTAAACGATTTAGCGCCATTTCCAAAATCCCATTCATAAGTTAATCGGTCTTCATCGGCATCATTAGCTTTAAGATAAAAACGAAACATCGAATTCATAGGCGCCGTATCAGCCGGCAACACTCCGTAAATTTCTACTTCAGGTGCTGTATTCTGCAGTTCAATTACTTCTGGTTCTAACACAATTAAGTCTAGTTTTTCCGTAGTGGTCGCTAGACCATCTGAAACATTTAGAGTGATTGAATATTTACCCGCTTTGCTAAATACTAATTGAAAGGCTGAGCTTGATGATCGACGACCGTCTGAAGAAATCCATTCATATTTTAGTGAATCATTGTCAGCGTCTGTGGCAGAAGCTTTAAGGTCAAAGGCCTCCCCAGTATAGGCTTGATTACCCGGCAACACTTGCAACGTCACTTCTGGTGGAGTATTTGTATTTAAAGGATCTACCGTAATAGTCTTGCTATCAGTAAAAGTCGTACTTAAAAAACGATCATCTGACACCGTTACCCTAAAATTATAGGTATGAGCGCCTGGAAAACGACTTAAATCAAATACCGTTATATTTGATTCTACTACTTGTGTCATCATCGTTTTACCGGCTTCTAACGCTTCAAATTTATAAGTGCTTAAAGTTCCGTCTGGATCTTCGGCTTCAACCCCAACTTGAAATTGTTCTTGGCTATTTCCGAGGGGTTGAAATTGCACGCTTTTAATAACTGGTGGCATGTTATTGATTTTAACCTGCACACTGGCTTGGTCTTGCTGATTTGAATTTAAAGGATCTTGAACGGCTAGTTTAACCGAATAAGTTCCAATTTTATCAAACACTGATGGCAAAGAATCAACCGAATAATTTCGGCCATTGACGGACCAAATTTCAGTAAAATCTTTAGCCGTTTTTTCAACGGCAAATGAGTTTGATTTCAACGCAATTGAATCTTCAAGAGTGGCTTCAATTACGTTCCCCGTAACCACCTTTCCATTAACCGTAGTTTCAATAATCGCTGTTGGGCGTCCATTATTGGCCACTAAAATTCTTTTAATAATTTCATTTGTATTCCCCTCTTGGTCCGTCACTTTTAATTTAACTTCCTGAACACCGGGTTCTGTAAAAGTATATTGAACCACTTCGCCGTTAATAACCACGCCTCCAGGGAAAGTCCATTCATAACTTTGAGCCGAACTACTTTGCGCTCGCAGAGTAGTTGGTTTTCCTAAAGTGACTGTTTGAGCGTACGAAACGGTCTGCCAAAGCAGACCGAAAGCCAAAGCCAAACCGAGTGTAATTTTTTTCATATTTTTCTAGTTTTTTATTCAACCGTAAAGTCGACCGGAATAACCGTTTCAACCTCAACTGTTTGAGACATAACGGCAGATCGAACCGGGTTTCCTTGAATTCTTTCAACGACAACGAGTTCTACCGTTTTACCGCCTACGGTGTTAAATTCGTAATTTAGGTTTGGAGTACGACTCTCCACAAATTCTCCGTCAAAATTCCAGAAATAAGTCAGACCGTTGTTATCGCCAGTTCGGTTAACACTGCTACCAGCATTGAATGAAAATTCGGCTGGTTTTTGTGAGTTACCGGCAGATTGAACACTAAAGTTCGCAACTGGTTCACCCCCAATAACTCGAATATTTTTTGAATAACTATCCTCTAGTCCTAATACGTTTCCAACGGTTAAAATCACCGTGTATTCCCCTGGAGCGGTAAATTCAACGGACGCTTGTCGTCCAAATGTTTCACCGAAACAGCCAGCACCGCCTTCACAGGTCCAGTTGTATCCACTAATTGAACCAACGGTTACTTGAGTCGTGCTCGCATCTAAGTTTAACGATTCACCCACGGTAATTTCGGCTCGATCCATATTAAATTTAGCTTCAAGTCCGCCCACTACAATTTCTTTGCGAACCGGTAATGTACCTTGAGCATTTTCAATAATCACTCGAACTGGGTACGAACGAGTTTCACCAAAAGGATGAACAATTGTCGCTCCAGGATTATCAACTGTATTTAAAATCGCTTGTGTTCCATCACCAAAATCAAATAGTGCTTGCGCTTGAGTAGCAAGGCCAAAAGTAATTCCGTTTAAGGCTCCATCAGGAGTTGCCACCGCAGTACCCCCAAAATCTTGTACGCCATTACCACTAACGGTAATTAAGTTCGCCAAGTTATTTGTAATATTATTTCCATTTCCGTTTAAAGTGCCATTTCCCGAAGTTGGTGAAGTTAGAACCGTGCCATTTGGCAGAGTAATAGTTCCATTAGAATTCGTCACCGCTCCAGCTGGCAGCGCTCCATCCGGGATTTCGCCTCGATCACCGGTCCCGCGCCCGGCGTTTTGAATTACAGTGTTTACTAAAGCAAAGGCTGCTAAAATCACCAAAATACCAATCACGGCATAAAGAATAATTTTTTTAGCTTTTTCCATGTTGCCATCGTCTCCGCCTGAAGTGACGTATAAGTAACCAGCGTAGACAATAAAGGCCACCGCAATAAGCCCCAAGAAAGTTAAGGCAAAATTTAGAACATTAAGAATATATTGTCTTAAAGATGTATTTTCTCCAATCTGATTAAATTTTTCAGGATCAGGAAGAACAAATTGCCCCGTTGGAGTAACTCCAACTCGACCTTCAATAGACTGAAAAATAGCGTCAAAGTCTTGTACTATCACCACTCCACTTGAAACAATATTATCAACACCAACATTCAAACCACCTTGGGCGCCACCCGAAAAAATTCGAGCTGCGTCACCGTCAAATAAACCAGTGGCTGGAGTACCAGCGCTGCCTCCGCCGCCTCCGCCTCCAAACAAACCACGTACACTATTAACAATACCGCTGATACCACCAACGATACCACCCACTTGATTGACAACCCCCGTTACAGAACCAAGTCCGCTAGTGATACTTCCTAAGAAAGCATGAGAAGGGGTCACAAAGACCAAGTTTAGACTCAAGATAAGACCGATAATAATTTTTTTCATAAGATACGTTTTAAAAGGCCGCTAGCATTACGGTGTTAACAATTGCGTAAGCCCCAAGGATTAAGATAATTCCAATAAAGACCCAAATAATAATTTTCTTGGCGGTTTCCATTCGGCCGTCGTCGCCGGCAGCGGTAACATAAAGGAATCCAGCCCAAACAATGGCAATAACCGCTAGTAAAGCAGCTACCGAAAGTAAAAAGTTCGTCCATCCAATAACGAGTTCTTTTAAGTCTCGTTCTTTAGATACATTGTCATCAAGCAAGTTTTCGGCCAGCAAAGCCCCGCCTTCTAAACCAGGTCCAGTAAATACTGGTCCGTCATAAGGCACATAAATACTTCCTCCAACATTACCTTGGGCAGAAGTGTAAGTCGTACTAATACCCGTGTTTGGAGTACTTACCCCTGATACTGCTGGCGGAATCGTTGTTGTAGAAATAAAAGATTCAAAATCACTGCCACCACCACTTGTAGTTCCTCCAGTTGGCTGACTTCGTTGTACACTCGATGAAACAAAAGAATCAAATCCGCTTGATTTAAAAGTTGCTTCTTGAAAATTTACCGGCCCACTTGGCTGGCTTACCGATCCATTTATTACGGATGAACCAGACACAGTTGGACTCACGGGCATCACCGCGGCACCACTAATACCTCCGCTACTGGGCGCACCAGCACTACTCACTCCTTGAGCTTGTACCAACCCTGCAAAGCTAAAAATCAATAAACTCCACACTAATGCGCCTAATTTAATTTTTGTTTTCATAGAACCTGAAAAGGTGAATAATTCCAAGTATTATATCACAGTCTAAACCTAGACTCAAGCGCAAAAACTTCCTCAACCGTTAGGAAATAATTTAGAAGACACTTCTTAGCTGATGATTCCAATCTGATTTAATACTTTCTAAATCAAAATCGTGTTTTTTAGACCCAACTTCAATTTGAGCCAGAAAGTCAGATTTAGTTTTTCCAATTAAAGTTAAACCCTCGATTTCTTCTGTACTAATGACTAACGCCCCAAGAGTTTCAGCCAGTAAATCACTGATAACAGAGCTTTCATTGAAGCTCAAATCAAACCCAGCTTCAGAATTTAGGGCAACTCCAATTAAAGTTCCCCAAACACCGCCAGCAGTGAGAGGAATAACCGCTTCGACTGAATCTTGAGTGATGAGATTTTTTAATGTTTCACTATCCGCCAAAACTTGCTCGTAACTTAATTCGGGTAATTGAGTTGATTGCAGTTCAAACAGGCGATCAAATTCAGATCCTCCTAAAGCTGAACTGCTCGGGCCAACTTTATAAATGTAAGCTTCGGCCGACTTCCAAGTAATCGGCTTTACGTGCTCAATTTTGTCGACTCGAGCAAAAACACTAACTAAAGCACTTGGTGGAACCGCTTTGCCATTATTTTCGTTATAAAGCGAAACATTCCCTGAAACAATTGGAATTTCGAGTCTCTGGCAAGCCACTTTTACGCCTTCGACACCAGCCACAAATTCTCCCATTTGTGCTTCTTTTTCTGGATTCCCAAAATTTAGACAATCTGTTGCCCCCAGCCACGTTCCGCCTACACAGCTCGTTTGTAAAGCGGCTTCGCAAATCGCCATTTCAGCGGTTAATTGGGCATCAATCTTAGCCCGATTTGGATTCCCTCCCGTACCAACCGTTACCCCAATCGCCTTTTTAGCTTGGGGTAATTCAGGAAAGTCATTAAACGGCAAAATTACAGCACTAGCCGCTTGGCCGCGCTCTTTGTAACTATTGCCTTGAACGTTTTTATCATATTTTTCAAAAATGGGTCGTCTCGAAACTACATTTGGTGAAAGTGCCACCGCCGTCAAAATCTCTTCAAGTGCAATATTTTTCATCACCGCCATATTGGTGATTTTTCTTCTGAAATCAATAGGCTTCAGCTTGATGCGAGTCGATAAATGGATTTGGGCTGTCAGAATGGTAAAAAGCCGCACTTTAGCGAGTACGATGTGTAAAGCTGGAAAAGTTTTAATTAATAGCGAAAAAACCAAACCCAGTAAAGAAATTAAAGAAGGTGACCGCGTTGAAGTACAACATAAAAACGTGACCAAAGTTTACGAAGTAACCGGGTTTATTGAAAAAAGAACCAGTGCGGATTTAGCAGCCCAAAACTACATTGATCATTCACCTGAACCTGATCGGTTTGTGAATCCGGCAGATAATAATTTCGAACTGCCTCAAGCGGTTAGAACTAAAGGGGAAGGCCGTCCAACTAAGAAAGATCGTCGTGCCATTGACGAATATAAGAAATATTACTAAAAAGACATCGTGAGTTTAAAAGAAGAAACGGTTTTTAGATGTCCCAGATTACCCGATTTAGATTCAGTAAACGACGCGCTCCAAGACCTGGCCGAAAGTGAACGTATCACTCAAGCCCAAAAAACAATCAACCAACTGATCAAAAAGATTAGTGAAACGGTTATAAAACGCCTTATTTACGACGAAGCTAAGTTTATTAGTTTTATTGAGTTTTGCCGAACCCAAGGTTGGATTACCGAAGAAGAAGCGAATATTTGTATAGAAGACTTAAAAAAAGAGTCTCCCCAAGAGTTCCTCACTTTATTTACAAAAACCGAAGCTGTCGCCGCTCCTGGCTGGATGCTGCCAGCAATTTATGAATTTCTTATTAGCGGAGATAATAATACCGCGCTTGTTTACGCTCTTGGATCTATCACTCGAGCGAGCGGAAGTTACTATTTAAGCGAAGGCGTCGTAGAACATCGAAAATGGCTTGCTGCTGGAGAAGCCGTGCCTCATTTTGGGAGAGCCAGTCTTTTTATTTTGCTCGCTGAAGAACACCCAGAATTAGCCCGTATGCTTTGGGCCTACAGATCTTGCAGAAAACTGCCTCAAAAAGCTGAGAAAGAAAAATTTTCACCAGAAAAAGCCCAAAAAAAATTTGAGCGCAAACATCAATCTCCGGTTATAAATTTTTTGATTGATCCAAAAGAAAAAGCGAATGAATGGCTCACCAAAAATGCTGTACTAGATTATAGTTTCAGAACCGCCCAAGTGCTTGGATTAAGATAAAAAAAGCCACCCGATAAAGGGCGGCTTTTTAGTTTTGTTTTGAAATTCAGACTCTATTTAACGTTTCTCGCAACGACTGAATTCTTGTTGATCTTCACAAATTTTAGAAAAGTCATCTTCGTCAGTGTAACACTCATTCCATTCACGCCAGATAGTTTTACACTGGGTGTTTTGCGTACAAGAGTATTCATCGTAAATTTCGGTACAGGCTTTTTGATCTAGTTCAATTTGTTTCACTTTTTCAACGTCATCCCAAGTATGAGCCGCAATCACGTTCTGAGCGACCGTGAACCAGTAATCTCCAATGTATAAAATTCGTTGAACATTGTATTCATAGTTCCCCCAACGACGTTGTTTATTTTTCGTCGTAAAATACTCGTCATCGTAGTGAGAAGCTTTGCCGCGTAATTTGAAACCTTCAATTAAGTCTACGTCGTAGATAAAAGCCCCTTGAAACACCATGTCTTGATCATACGCATTTCCCCCTTCACGTTTTTGCATTACCGTAATAGGTAAAGCCATAATATTTTCTTCGGCATCCCATAAGAAAGCTTTGTGGTTGTAAGTGGCCTCAGAATTGGTGCCGTTATCGCCGACCACTTTTTTAAAGATTTCTTTTGGATTTTCTAAATCAGAAACATCAAACATCGCAATTTTAAGTCCAAGCAATTCATCAGAAGTAAGACGACCATCTTCTTCAGCGCCCAGTTTTACTTCGCGACCAATTCCGATTAAATGCTTGTCATCATAAGGGTGCAGGTAATCTGACCAACCTGGGATTTTTAATTCTCCCAGCACTTTTGGATTCGTTGGCGCCAAATCAATTACAAACAATGGATCTACATTTTCAAAAGTAATCATGTAAGCTTTGTCGCCCATAAATCGAACCGATTTAATATTTTCACCAGGAGCGATCCCCATGACTTGACCGGTTTGAACTAATTCATCATTTAAAATAGTCATCATAGAACCGTCTTTTCCATCTGTTTGAGTCGCAATTCGGAAATATTGCCCCGCTTCACTCATAGAAAATTGATTTAATACTCGCCCTCTAACCCTTCCTTTAGCGGTAAATTCAATATCATTTCCGTCTAAAGCAAATTTATAAATATGAGTGGTCGGTTCACTTCTCCAGCCATCAAAATCTTGAGTCGTAATAAATCTATCTTGGTATCGAGTTCGAGTTACGTATAAATTTTCAGCTGAGCTATACACGTTATCACCACTTCCAAGCATCATAATTCGCCCTACCTTTTTTTTGGTATTCTCCGTATCAATCGCCGCTACGGTTAAATAGTTAGCCGTTTCAAAATTTGGGTAGTAATAAATATCTTGGCACGGAGCAATAAGTTTTGCTGAACTATCTGCCGAATCACTCATAGTTGGCAAATCAGTATCTCGTAACATTGGCACCGGTCGTCCCCAATACCAATCATTGTATTTATTTGAAACTAAATAAACGGTTTCATCTACTTTACGAGAGCTTTGGTAACTGCCTTCTAGGCTCACCGTTCGTTTAACTTTTGGTGCACTTCTATCGGTAATATCATAGGCCACTAAAGTCGTCATTTGTTTGTTATTTCCTGGGAAATAAGGGCGTCCTGGCATAATCATCAAAGCCACTTTTGCACTTCCATTGATCAAACGACCTTGTTCAATACGGTCTTCAATTTCAACTTCGTCTCCTTCCATAAAGTCGGGTAGCGGTTCAACACCGCTTCCGTTGCCACCATCGACTTCAGCGGGGATAGGTCCTTCAGTTTCAAAAGAATAATATTGGTTTGATTGCCCAATAACCGTCAAAGTGTTTCCATCCACGTACATCTCTGAAGGATAAAAACCTTTTTCTTCGACGGTAATTGAAGCCACTTGTTTCATTTCACTTGGCGGAAAAGCTTCAACAATTCGAATCGTTGCCCCTTTGATCATATAAATGTATTGGCCATCATTTTTAATAATGTCGGCCTCATCTACACCGAATTCTTGGACGTTTGTTTCAGAATAACGTTCAGCTCCTTCAGTCTTGTTCAGGTTGCTAGCGCCGCTCGCTTCGGCTCTTACCATGGCTTGAGGAGCCCCTGCTTCTTGAGAAGATACAGCGTCCATCTCCATTTCCATCATGGGCATATCTACGAAATCCATCATAACATTACGACCTGAACCCTGTCTTTTTTGAAATCTTTCGATTTCAGTGCCTAAAGCCGAACAAGAAGCAATCTGAGGTAAAGTTTCTGCAACTTTATCTTCATTAACTTCATTCCCGGTTGTAAGTCCCCAAACCATCTGAGCCATTTCTCCTCGACTAACTCTTTGAGTCACTTCCTGCAAAGTGTTAGCCACTACTTTATTTTCTTGTAAGGCTCTAATAAATTGTTGGTACCAAGCCTCAGTCGAGTCTGTAACTTCTGTGTCGAGCTCATTTACTTTCGCCACAATTTTACTGGCTTCAGCTAGATTAATATTTTCGGCCGGACGAAAAGTTCCATCAGGATAACCTTCTACAATATTTTCGGCAGTAGCATCACAAACTATGTCATAGTACCAAGCGCTTGGGTCAACGTCGCTGTAAGATAGTTCTTCACATTCGTTGCCGCTAATGTCGGCTGATTCTAAAACTATCTTCAAAAACTCAGCGCGATTAATTTCTTGATCAGGCTTGAACGTACCGTCGCTATAACCTTCAATAATACCTTGTTCAGCTAAAAACTGAACGGCAGTTGAAGCCGTGGTTCCGCGCGCATCATTTAACTGGGCCAAAACAGGCACACTTAAAAAGCAAAGCCCCATAAAGAGTGAGAGCCAATAAAATTGAAATCGTTTTTTCATGTTACAAAAAGGGTAAATGTATTTGTATTTACGCTTATGCTAACATTTTTGTGACTCACAACTCAAATTTAACCCGCCACCCGGTAAACCTCGTCTAAAGTTGTTTCCCCTAAAATTACCTTTTTTAAACCATCGCCAAAAAGAGAGGTTGAATCATTTTGTACCGTCGCCAAATTTTTAAGACCTTCCTCTCCCATTTCTTTTGCAATCGCGTCTCGAAGTTCATCAGTGAACCATAAAGCCTCGCATATTGCTGTCTGACCAGAGAATCCCGTATGAGAACATTTTTCACATCCTTTTGGAGCCGGAACTTCTAAAAAAATTCCAGTCTTCCCTTCGTGCTGACCTTTTGTTTTACCACTAGTTTTTAAATGCGGATATTTAACTTCTAAGCTTTTTAAAAGCTCTTTGGCTCTTTTATGATCTTCTAAATTAATCCAATTTTTTTCGGTGCAGCTTGTGCAAACCTTCCGTACCAATCGTTGAGCAAAAACCGCATTGATAGCCGAAGCTATATTAAAGCTTTCTAAACCTAAATTTCTTAAACGACTAATAGCCCCAAGGGCAGAATTGGTATGCAAAGAACTCAGCACCACGTGACCCGTTAATGCGGCTTCACTGGCCAACTTTGCCGTGGTTGCCTCTCGAATCTCTCCAATCAAAATTACATCTGGGTCATGCCGCAACAAAGCCTTTAAGCCATTGGCAAATGTATAGTCAGAATTCTCATCAACGGGAGATTGAGTTACGCCTTCAAGATGATATTCCACTGGGTCTTCTAAACTGACTAACTTTTTTTCTGAGCTATTAAGCTCTTTAAGCATGGCATAAAGCGTGGTCGTTTTACCACTCCCCGTTGGGCCCGTAACCAGCAACATACCACTTTTACGACGCAAAGCTCGGCTAATTAGTTCAACCGTAAATTCATCAAACCCGAGTTCTGTAAAATTTTTAAGACCCTTTCGACTATCAAGAATCCGCATGACCACTGATTCAACACTTTCGGTTGGCAGTGTCGAAACCCGTAAATCAATGTTTCTCTGGTTTGCAGTAAACCGCAGACTTCCATCTTGAGGAATATGCGAAATATTGGAACGCATACCCGCCTCGTACTTAATATAGTTCACCAGTTTTTTAGCTCGATTCAGATCAAGCTGAGCAATATCATGCAAAATTCCATCAATTCTAAAACGCAGAACGGCTTGATTTTCATAGGGCTGAATATGAATATCTGACGCCCGAACCTTAATGGCCGAAATCTCAATTTCATTCAAAGACTCCGCTGCTGGCAAATTTTTTAAATGAGCCTCTAAATCTCCAAAGCTTAAAAACTGTGACTCGAAGTTTTCTTCAGCATTTTCATTGAAATCATGTACTAGTTCGACCGTTCTTTTCGTTAATAACTCCGAGTGATAAAGCGATAAAATGTGATCTAAACCACGCTGAGAACAAATATAAACTGAAACATTAAATCGTTGTGATTCAAATTCATCTTTTAAAAGTGCTATACCTTTTGCTTCAGGATCAGGGGCTGCCAATTTAAGAGTATAACCGTTTTTATAAAAAGGAACTAACTGTAAAGCCTCGGCCTTATCAAAATCAATCGTACTTAAAATGTCGGGATTAATCGGGAATTTTGCCAAATCAATGTATTCATAACCGAGGCTAAGGGCTTTTTCTTGAGCCGCTTTTTCCTCAAAGTTCTGATTTATAGCATCAACGGCTATCGATTCTTCGTTTTTTATAGGCAAACTCATCAAAACATTATAACAGATTTTAAGCACATATTCAATCCGGCTTACACACCTTTAAAAGTGACAAACTCTTAAAAAAATTGTCTGTATTACTTTTTTGATCAAAAAATTTGCTTCAATGCCTTTAAGCCCTGTATAATGGTAAAAAACAAGGAGCACCATGAATCATACAAAAAACTCAGACGAAGGTCTAAAACGAAACTGGCCCAACTTCATTGTGGGGGCTTTTGTTATTGCCTCTATTGGAGTCGCCGGCTTTATTGGTTGGCAAGGCTACCAATTAGCTCAGAAAGAACAGCAGTTGCTAGTAGCGATTGAGACTCAAAAGCAAAATTTAGCTGATTTAAAAGAAAAAGAAAAAATTGGCGAAAAAATGAAAGCGGCTGAAATTCTAAATAAAGCGAAGAAATACCGTAAAAATTGGTCTCAGGTATTAAAAGACTTAAATGAAACCTTTACAGACCGTGGAGCAATCACATTTAATAATGTAGCCGTCGATGCCGCAAACATGGTGAGTGTTCAAGCTCAGGCAAAAGATATTTTAACGGCTGCCAGCTTTTTAGTTTTAGTGAAACGAAGTGATAAATTTGAAAACGGATTTATTAGTTCTATTTCTCCAAGCGGAACCGGAATTTCTGGTGCGACACAATATCAATTTAATGCCACTTTTGATTACTTAATGAGTCAAGAGTCTAACACAGAAATCAACACTCCTTCATCAGACCAATAATGAAAAAAATCTGGCTTTACTCGCTTTTATTAATGATTCCTTTGTATGGTTTTTGGATCGTACCACAAAACAAAGCTGTTAAGGCACAACAGGAAGATGTGGCAGTTCTGCAAGCAGAAACCGAAGATTACCAACGAAAAATCAAGCAGCTTAAAGATCTAGACGCCCTGCTTCAAAATCCTATTTATGATGGAGTTTTAGAGCGAGTTCCAACGACTCTTGAACAAGAAAAACTGATTCTAATTTTACAAAAAATCTCCGAAAGCACTGGATTTATTTTTGAAAGTATCAGCTTTAGTAGAGGTGAGAATGCGGCACTTGAAACCAGCACCCTAAATGCAAACTTCACTATTACCGGCCGAGCGGACAAATTCCCTGATTTCCTTGAGGCCATCGAAAAAAGTCCTCGATTTATGGGGCTCGAAACTTTCAGCTATAGCATTGCTAATATCAACGGAATTGATGTTATAGACATGTCGGTACCGCTCTACACATTTGCTCAATCTAATGCGAACTAATGGCAACGGCAATAAAAAAAAGTACCGAGACTAAATATAACACTCTAGATTTATTAAAAAATCCAAAGCAAAGAGAGGTTATATATGGTCTAACCGATAGACGAAAAGATCATTGGTTAATACAAACCAATGACTATCTTCTAGATCACCAGCCCTTTAATCTAAAAGATAAAGCACGCTTTTTTCATTCTTTGAAGTTGCTCGTAAATTCAGGAGTCCAGTTTACAAGAGCTCTTGAAATGCTGGCGGCCAGAACGCAACATGTTCGCTTTTCCCGCGTGCTTAAAACGGTTGCCTACGATATGCAACAAAATGGTTTGTCCTTCTCTGGAGCGATTCAAAAACATCCCGCTATTTTTTCTGAGTCTGAAGTTAAAATGGTTTATTCTGGGGAACTAACCGGGAAAATCAACGCAACTCTTGAAGCCATTGCCACCCAATTGCAAAAAAATATTGAATTGGAAATGCGCGTTAAGTCAGCGCTAATGTACCCGGCTACGGTCGTAGCAGCGATAATTCTAGCAGGTGCAGCGGTAATGTTTTTTATTGTTCCGAAGCTAACATCACTTTTTGCTGAACTTGGGGGCGAACTGCCACTTAGTACTAGAATTCTAATGGGCGCTTCTGATTTCTTAGTAAACTTTTGGTGGCTGCTTCTTTTTGTTATTGCCGGAGTCATTAGTTGGTTTATTCAATGGAAAAACTCTGAAGAAGGTAAAAGATCGTGGCATCGATTTATTTTAGATTTTCCACCAACAAAAGAACTGGTAAGCAACATTCAGGTGACCAAAATTAGTCAAAATTTTGCGACCCTTATGGCGGCAGGAATACCATTAAGTAAGGCCTTAAGAGTAATGGGAGAAATTATTCCAAACAAAATTATTGGCGATGATATTTTTGATATCGAGATGAAAGTTCGAAACGGAGCTTCTTTGCACCAATCTTTTTTAGAATCAAACAACATTGATTCGGTGGTGGGTGAAATTTTAGAAGTAGGAGAAAAAACAGGACATATGGCGGAAGTACTGCAGAAACTAGGAGATCAATATGATCTAGAAGTTGAAGCTCAGCTTAAAAATCTATCGACGGTTATTGAACCGATCATTATTCTTTTTGTTGGAGTCGCGGTAGCCTTCCTGATTTTCGCTGTATTAATGCCTATCTTTGGCCTCCAAGACTTATTTGCTTCTACCGCTTAAATAAATGATGAAAGCTCGCGCGGCCGCTTTCACGTTAATCGAGCTCCTGGTAGTAATTGTTCTAATAGGAATTCTAGCCGTTATAGCTGCGCCTGATTATTTAAAGTTTCGACAAAAAATTGATTTAAAAAATAGTACTAGTTTATTACAAACGGGTTTTAGTGAAGCTTATTCGCAAGCCCGGTCTAGATCAAAGCATTATTTTTTAGAAGGCAATAGTGGCGCCGATCACTATTTAGTTTTTGAATGTGATGATTACATATGTACGACAAGAACTGCCATTAGCAATGCCGCTAGTGGGAGTTTTCAACATCCACTTGAAGGCAATACTTTAATTAATAGCGCTGACTTTTCTGTGAAATTCTTAGCACCACATGGTGACATGCAGATTGTTACTCCAGCCAGCACCGATCCGCTCACAATTATACTAGATAATATAGGGCTTACTTCAGACTTAACATTGTATACAAAATCAGGCTTGGTAACGACCGATACACCATGATGAAAGTTAAACAGGGTTTCACTTTGATCGAGGCATTAATTGTAATGTTTATTTTGGCAAGCAGCATGACTGCTGCGCTTTATTTATTAACCACGGTGGTATTTTCAACACAACAAAATTTAAAGCGCACCAAAGCGGTTTATTTAGCTCAAGAGTGTACAGAGTTAGCGAGAAACCTACGCGATACGGCCTGGGTCAATTACCGTCCTTGGGACTGTGCCTTTGGAAATGTGGGAGATGAGTTCGTGCTCTCTTCACAAAATACCGGCTCTGTAAATGTCGGAGGCGCTTGCAACAATATGCCGGCCGCTATCAAAATTGAAACACTCGGTTCAGGGAATGATGTCGTTTGGAAAGAAGGAAGTACTTTAACCCATTTCCCCGTTTTAGCTGATCCAGAAGACACTCTCTATACCAGAGTTATGGAACATGTTGATCCCGATTCAAATACCGAAACACTCGATTTGGAATGTCGAGTCAATTGGGAATTTAATGGTAGACCTCAAAACGTATCGGCCGTCCAAACGCTTACTAATTGGCGCAAAAACTAAGATGAAAAAATTAAATTTTGCTTCTAATAAAATGCGTTTGAAACTTAAAAAAATTCAAACAAAACCGAGTGGTTTTACACTGATCGAACTTCTAGTCGCCATGGTAATTACCGGAATAATGCTGACCTTAGTGTTAGCCAGTTATTGGACTTTCTTGCAAACCCAACAAAAAATGGCGATGAGCCGAGAACTTCAAAGTGAAATACGTTTTGCTTTAAATCGTTTTGCAGACAAAGTACGTTCTACCAGTATTGATTATGAAGCCTACGTAGCGATTCCGGCTGGACAAAACTGTGCATCCGTTAATGCGGGTGGTAGTAAACAACTATGCCTAATTGACCCTAATGGGACCTATTACTATTTCGAGCACGCTGATTTAGATTCAGATACCGTGGCCGAATCATTTATAATGGGAAGCGACCCAGCTAGTTTTGCCGATGCAAAGTCTAATGCTCAACCTCTACTTTCGCCAAAAAAGTTTAATGTGACTTCACTAAATTTTTCTTTTTCACCGGCCGATAATCCACAGATTTTAGCCAACGATCAAATGCAGCCCAAGGTAACGGTTTACATTGAGGTAAGCCCACAAAACGGAGCCTACCAAGATTTAGCCATTGCAAGCCAAACCACCATTTCTTCCCGACAATATTAATGTTTAAAATTAAATTCATAAAACTAAGAAAACCAAAGGTGAAAACCGAAGGTTCAGCCATGCTTATCAGCATTGTGCTGTCTGGTTTAATGATTACCGTTGGGGTTATGTCGGCGCGTTTAGCAGTGCGTGAACTGGAACTTTCAGCCGATTTGTTTTTATCTGAAAAAGCCTATTTCAGTGCGGAATCTGGGGTCGAGAAAGCCTTATGGCAACTGAAAAACGATCCGATTAATCATGTTGAACCAGATCTCGCGAATATCATCCCAGAGCTTGAAGATGCCCATACAGAAGTCTCGATTAGAAACATAATCGATACCACCGCCGACAACTTTCCAGACGATGAATTCGAATTTATTTTACCACCACTCGAAAGCCAAAAATTTAGATTTCAACAAGATACGGACGCGGCTATTGGAACGACAACCAGCCCGGTAACGGGAACGGTAGCGGTTAATTTAGATACGGCGGGACGTTACTTTTGGAGATTTTTATGTGAAGATTCTATAACCGGAGCAACCGTGGCGCTTCAAGCGGAAGCCAATGCAGACATTTCAAATTTATTAACCACCAATGGATTTGAAGATAATGGGAACAACACTAATTTCAACAGCTGGAGCACGGTAGACAAAAATACCTGCTTTATCTCCATTCAAAACTTACAAACCGCCCCAGTGGCCTATACTTTCTCTGGAACCACCATGGCTCCACATGCGGCCCATATTCATTCGGTTGGAACCCATTTAAACCGAGAAAAACACATTCGTTTTGATTACGCGCAAAAAAGCCTCGGTTCGTTATTCGACTTCAGCTTCTTGCACAGTGAAGGTGGCCTAAATTAAATAACCGTTTGCTCAAGGACGTTTCTGCTAATTTTTTTTAAAGAAGATATAAAGGCCAGCCACTAATGCGCCCGCCGCATTAAAGACTAAATCTAAAGCCGTATTATAATAGCCTCCCACATTCGTCTCGGGGACTAAAACCGTCGCTACAAATTCTACAATTTCGTTCAGCGCCCCAGCGCCCATTGCCGCAAAAAAAGAGACAACAGCCAGCGTTAATCGGGCCGATTGAGATAATGATGGTTTTAAGCATTCACTAAACAGCAATGCGGTCACCGCGAATCCGAAAAAGTGCACAAACTGATCGTATTTAAATATTACGTAGGGCTCACCAATTAAATCTAGTACTTGCCAATTATACAAAACCGATCCCTCGAAAGGGAGACTGCCACCCGCTATATGCAACCAGGCCCAAATTGATAAACCGAGTAAAACGGTAAAACTTAGGTTAAATTTTCGATGCAGCCGGTAAACAAAAGCTGCCAAAAGCACTAACACCGCCACATAAAGCACAAACTCAAAATTAAGAGATTGCAGAAAATAAATACTGCCTAACAATAAAATAATGAGGTTCAGCGCGATTAGAATTTTTTCTTTGAAAGGCATTCTTAGTCATTAAGCAAACAGCACCATTCCATTTTCATACTTCACTTCTTTTTGTTGAGGCTCAAGTTTTTTAGAAGTATAAGGACGATCGTAGATAATCCCTTCGGTAATTAAGCTGGCTGGTGCATCACACAGTAATTCATCTCCGTAGGTGACTTTATACTGGCCATCAGCTCGAACCACACCGACTTTTGAAGCTCCAGCGTGTGCCGCGACTTTTCCCAGCTCCCACTTTTTTTCAAAGTGGTCAATAATGCGTTGAGTTTGTGAAGGATGACACGCAAAACAAAATCGTTCTTGAGTTTCAGAACACGCAATTACATGTGGTAAAAAACCTTCTTTGGCTACATGTAAGTCATCTAATTTAACATCGGCCCCATAACCACCGCCTTCACATAATTCTACGGTGGCACAAAGCACACCACCAGCCCCTAAATCTTTACAGGCTATTTTGTGAAGTTCATTGGTTGCTTTAAGTGAGTCGATTAAATCCATAATCGAAGCCACTAAATGTCGTTCTAAAAAAGGATTTGGCTCTTGAACCGCCGCTTTTTTAAACTCTAAATCGTCGTCTTCACTAAATCCTTCAGATGAAAAACTAGCGCCTCCGAAACCAGAGTTATCAGTTGGCTTGCCAATAATAATCAGTTCCCATTTTTCTTCAGCCGCTTCTTTCGGCACGTAAGAGTGAATAAGGTCTGAAGCTCTAAGTGAACCTAAAGCGGTAACATTAACTAAACAGTTACCGTTAAAAGCTTTATCAAACCAAACATCTCCCCCCACATTGGGTACGCCTAGTGGATTTCCATAACCGGCAATTCCGGCCACAACTCCTTGTGCAATATTTCGTTGTTCTGGGTCGATGGTATCACCTAACCGAAGAGAATCTAGAACCCCAACCGGACGAGCGCCCATACACATAATATCACGCACAATGCCTCCAATTCCGGTAGCCGCACCTTCAAACGGTACAATCCGACTCGGGCTATTGTGCGATTCATGCCCCACCGCAATACAGTATCTTTCACCTTCATGTTCAAAAACCCGCAAAACACCGGCATCTTCGGCGGGTCCAAGTTCCACGGTTGGCCCTTTGGTTGGAAATCCACTTAAATGTGGACGAGAACTTTTATAACTACAGTGTTCTGATAATTGAATTCCAAAAATTGTCGCTTCGGCCAAGGTCATTGGGCGACCTAATTTTTTTTGTAAATCTTGAGCTTCATCTAGCTTCAAAGCAATGCGGTGCTCGGCTAAAAGTTCTAAGGCGTTATCAGCAAACCAATCGAGTTTTAATGTCATAGGAAAGATTTTTCAGCGACAGTATAGAAAAAAAAATCAGGCTGTCATGCTGGGATTTAATGATATTGTTTTAAAGTAAACTAGGGCGTTCTTCGGTTTCTAAAGATTCTGCACTCGCGCTCACATCTAAGCTCGAAACCCGTTCAATTTGATTTTGAAGTTTATCGTTTTCGGTTTGTACCGACGTAATTTGGCTTGAAGCTCGCCCTAAATGGGTCGCGGTTAAACGAACCGCTTCATCTAATTTCTCGGCTTGTTTTTTTACCCCCCCTAATTGCGCTAACGCGGCTTGAGCCTGTTTCGCAAACTGTTGGCTTTGGTAAGCACTTAAAATTACTTGAAGGACGTAAACCAAAGTATTGGGACCCGTTAGCAAAACCTTTTTTTCACGGGAGTATTCGTAAATTTCACGAGACCGAATGGCCGCTTCGTAATAAATACTTTCACTTGGCAAAAACATAATGGCAAAATCTAAAGTATTTAGTTCTGGCTTGATATACTTCGCTACCTCGTTTATTCGGGCTTTTAAGGCCTTCTGAAACTCTTTTTGAGCCAAAGTTGATTGCTCGGCTGTCTCGGCATTAACAATCATCTCAAAGGCCGGTAAAGGAAATTTGGCATCAATCGGAATAATCCCATTGTTTGTCTTAACCACCGCATCAACCGTAGCCCCTGTTCCCATAGCGTATTGACGTTCCCATAAGGCTTGCGGAAAAACCGTCCCTAAAATTTCTTCTAAACCTTCTTCGCCCATTGAACCGCGCCCTTTTGGAGCCCGTAGAATTTTGTCGAGATTTTCAATCTTAGAACCAATCTCACCCATTTTCCCAAGCTCTTTTTGCAAGCTTCCAATCACACTCGATGACTTATCAAGTCGTTCATTCAATTGTTTAGAGCTTTCTGTTAGCTTTGTATCAACGGTTTTGTTTACCCGAAAGAATTCTTCTCGTAAATGCTTCGAATTTTCACGCAGTTCATTCTTTAAACTTTCTTGTTCCCGGTAGCGATCTTCTTTGTCTCGATTAAGAGATTCTAGTAATTGTTGCAGCTCTGGTGAATCTTTAGGCGCTTGTTGCTGTTGCCACAAAAAATAACCCACAACGGCCAAGCCGATCAACACAAACACTATGCCGATAACCAAAAAAATTTCTATACCCATAGTAGGATGATTATAGGGCGGTAAAAAAAAATCCCCAACACTTTGCAGGGGATTCTTGTAAATAAAATAAGAAAAAGATTCTTAACGTTTTGACCATTGTGGTGATCGACGTGCTCCACGTAGACCTGGTTTTTTTCGTTCTTTAACTCTTGAATCTCGAGTTAGGAAGTGTTCCGCTTTGAGTTGTTCACGAAGCGTCATATCTTTTTTAACAAAAGCACGAGCAATTCCAAGACGGATCGCTTCAGCTTGAGCTTTTTTACCACCACCACGAGTGATAATCTCAATATCCACTTCTTTTTTAGCGCTTAGAGTTTCTAGTGGTTGGTTAACCGTGAACACCATGTGTTCATCATCCGCCCATTCTCGAAGTTTCACTCCATTAACACTTAATTCTCCTTGCCCTTCTGGGTAAAGACGAACCGTAGCGATTGCGTTCTTTCGTTTTCCGTTTGCGTAAAAGTAAGCACCTTTGGCCATAGTAAGTTCTATTAAATGTTAGTTGGAAGAGGTTGAGGTTTTTGAGCTGCGTGTGGATTTTCAGCTCCGTTAACGACTAAGTGTAAACGTCGTAGGTAACACTTTCGAAGTTTGTTTTTTGGAAGCATACCGCTAACCGCTTGTTCAAGAATCCGTTCAGGTGTTTTAGAACGAACGTCTCCTAAAGCTTGAACCTTAAGATTCCCAAGATACCCCGAATGTCGGTAGTAAAGTTTGCGGTTTTCTTTATCTCCGGTAACGCCAACTTTATCCGCGTTCAAAACAATTACGTGATCACCACCATCAGCGTGAGGGGTAAAATCTACTCGGTGTTTCCCACGAAGTACCACCGCAATATCTGTTGCGATTTGGCCCAAAGTTTTACCTTCAGCATCGATCACAAACCATTGACGGTCAGCGTCTTTAACATTTTGTCGGAGAGTCGTTTTTTGCATCATGGCCATGGTTAGTCTTGAATAAGTTCTACTTGAACGAGAAGTGAGTTGTCTCCAGCTCGAAACCCAAGTTTAGTCACTCGAGTAAATCCTGAAGTTTTAGTGCTTTTATCAGCATACGCTAGCGCATTTTTAGAAGCTTTCTCTGTAAAGATCACTTGTTTTAAATCACGAATCGCGTTGTGGGCTTCCTCTCGACCTTTAATCCGAGTGATAAGCTTTTCCGCTTCGCGGGCAGCTGCTTTAGCTTTCGCTTCAGTGGTTTTAATCGTTCCGTGCTCAAACAAATTTGTTAGCAAGTTGCGCACTAAGGCTTTCCGCTGATCAGCAGGGCGATTTAAGATGGCTTTCGTATTTCGATGTCTCATAATTTAAATTTAATTCTGAATGATTATTCTGCAGCACTGCTAGAGGGCATACCAGCTCCTGGCGTGTAACCACGCTCTCTTAATACTTCTTCAAGTTCTGTTTTAGCTTTTTGTCCGAATCCACGCAACTGAGTTAGTTGACTCATAGGTGTTTTTAGAAGTTCTTCAACCGAAGTAATTCCACCGTTAACGAGTGCATTAAGCGTTCGTTGTGAGAAACCAAGAATATCAATTGGAGTGAAAGATTCTTCTGCGGCAGCGGCAGTTGCTTGACGTTCCGCGTCTTCTTTAGCTTTGATAGCAGAAAAGCTAGTAGTGAAATCTTCATCGGTGTAAGCGTCGTTCTCATTAAAGAGTCCGAAGTAACTTTGAAGAATTTCTGCTGAAAGTTTAATAGCGTTGTCGGCTTCTAAACTTCCGTCTGTTTCAACCTCTAGTGTTAGAGTATTAAGATCGGTTTGATCTCCAACCCGAGCTGGGCTTACTTCGTACTTAGCTCTTTTAATCGGAGAAAAGTTCGCGTCAACCAAGATAAATTCTGGATCTTCTTCGGCCGCGTTTTCTTCATTAGAAATAATTCGGTATCCAACGCCTTTTTCAATTCGTAGTTGGATTTTCTTTTTAGAATCAGCGCCATCACAGTGACAAATAATTTGTGAAGGATCTAAGATTTCAATGTCACTTGAAACTTTAAGATCTTTTGCGGTAATTGTTCCTGATTTGACTAAAGGCACTTCAATCACTTCGGGATCTTTAGAGTGTTTTTTTAAACGAAGTTCTCGGACGTTAAGCACTAAATCGAGTACTGATTCGTGTACTCCAGGAATAGTAGTATATTCATGAGTAATACCTGTGATTTTGACCGCCGTAACGGCCGTACCGGGCAAACTAGAAAGAATAGTTCGACGTAGAGCATTACCAATCGTCATTCCAAAACCAGAAGGAAGCGGAGCAATAGTAAGAACGGCTTGCGTTTTACTTTGGCTCTCAATTTTTAGCTTAGGAACGCCGATCGCTTCATGAAGAATATGCATATTGAAGGGAGGTTTAAAAAGAATTTAGGTTTTAGTTTTATCGAGAGTAGAATTCAACGATTGGTTGTGTATTAATAAGCGCTTCGAAGTGTTTTTGCTCTGGTTGAGAAACAACCTCGAAAGATAATTTCTTAGCATCTACATTGAGCCAGCTTGGTACTTCGTACTGAGCCAATTCCTCAGAATTGTGTTTAAAAACAGATGAACCTTTCTTAGAGGCTCGAACCTCAATAACGTCGCCTGGCTTAACCACCATTGATGGAACGTCGACTCGTCGTCCGTTTAGCATGAAAAGCCCATGAGAAACAAATTGTCGTGCTTGCATTCGAGTTAGCGCCATTCCAGATCGGTATACCGCATTATCTAAACGAGTTTCTAGAAGTTCTAGCAATCGTTCTCCGGTAACCACTTTAGAGCTACTCGCTTTTTCAAAGTAATTTCTGAATTGTTTTTCAGATAAACCAAACATTCGTTTAGCTTTTTGCTTTTCACGAAGTTGTTTAGCGTACTCCGTCATTTTCCCTTGACGTTTACCACCGTGCATACCTGGAACATTTGGACTTCGTCCAATAATTTTTTGGTATTTAGGAGAACCGAATAGATTTACTCCTTCTCGTCGGCATAGTCGCGCTTTTGGACCTGTATATCGCATGTAAAATTTTTAGTAATAGAGTTTGTAACTTCTTGATTTAAGTTTTTCGTTGTCGACCAGGTCGGCAACCGCCATGTGGCACTCGTGTTCTATCGGTAATAGACGTAACGTCTAGACCTCCATTCATTAAACCTCGCACCGTTTGATCACGGCCTGGCCCCACACCTTTAATGACTACTTCTACTGACTGCATCCCAAAGGCTTGTGCTTTTTCAGCTACCGCTTCTGCAGAAATTTGTCCTGCATAAGGCGTAGATTGTCTAGCTCCTTTGAAACCATTCGCTCCAGGCGAACTCCAAGCCAATACATTCCCGTCGGGGTCCGTAAGGGTAACAATAGTATTGTTGTATAGAGCACGGATGAAAACCTTGCCGGCTTCAAATGTCTTTCGGATACGTTTTTTAGATGTAACGGCCATTAATTAAATTGAGCAATGATTATTTAGTAACTTTTTTCTTACCGGCAATAGCTACCTTCTTCCCACGTTTAGTTCGCGAGTTTGTTTTTGTACGTTGACCACGTACTGGAAGTTTTCGTCGGTGACGGAAACCACGGTAAGAACCAATATCTTGCAAACGTTTAACGTTTAATTGAATTTCTCGACGCAAATCTGACTCGAGCACATAACCAAGTTCTTGAAGCACTTTTCGCAACTTCTCTTCTTGATCTGTTGTTAAATCTTTAACTCGAACGCTTGGATCAATCTTCGCTTTCTCGCAAACAATTACGGAACGCTTAGGACCTACTCCTGCAATATAAGTTAAACTGATAATTAGTCGTTTGTCGGTTGGAATCTGTACACCTGCAATACGCATTAAGTTAAATAAGGATTAGTATTTTTTATTCTTCTTTTTAGCCAAGCCTCCTTGACGCGCTTTAGCACGAGGATTCTTTTTGTTAACAATAAATTTAACACCACGACGAGTAACCACACGGCTACCAGCCATTTTTTTGAGAGATTTTAGGGAATTTACAACTTTCATTTTATCTTAAACGGTAAGTAATTCTACCAATTTCGAGGTTATAAGGGGTCATACTTAACCGAACCTTGTCGCCGGGAACAATCTTAATGGAGTGCATTCTGATTTTTCCTGACATTTCGCCCGTCACCATGTGCCCTTCGAAACCTTCAGTTGTCAGCTCCACCAGGAACTTTGAGCCTGGTAGGGATTCTTTAACCTTCCCTTCAACTTCGATATTTTCTTCCTTTGACATATAGTGTGGACAAACCTTCAAAAAAGCCGCGCGATCTTAACAGTGACCAATCACCTGTCAACCTCTTTTTGACCGTTTTTAAAAGATATAGGTAAAAACCTCAGAATTTCCCTCGACCAAACGACTCAGTTTTTCTAAAATCTGACTCCATGCAGGATAACTCAAATTTGCTCTCAGGCCTTAACGAACCACAGCGTCAAGCCGTTGAAACCCTCAGCGGTCCTTTACTCGTTCTAGCGGGTGCAGGCAGCGGAAAAACAAAAGTTCTAACTTCACGAATTGCGAATTTAATGGCCCACGGAACAGCGGCCGACAATATCTTAGCGGTAACCTTTACCAACAAAGCGGCGAAAGAAATGCAGGCTCGAGTTGAAAAACTTATTCCCGCAGGCAGGGCTCCCAGCATTGGGACGTTCCATTCTATATGTGTTCGAATTTTAAGAAGAGACATTGAACACCTAGGACAAGGTTATACGCGTAGCTTTGTTATATTTGATACCGATGATTGTTTGAGCCTTCTTAAAAACATTATGCGAGATCGTCATTATGATATTAAGGAATACAAACCGAAAGCGATTTTAAATCATTTCAGTGCTATTAAAAGTTCTTTAAATTCACCCCAAGCTCATTTTGAAGCGATTGGCATGGGCAGTAATAAATTTTCTGATGCCGTGGCTGAACTCTACCCCGTGCACCAACGAAGATTGATTGAGCACAACGCTGTTGATTTTGATGACCTTATAACAAAGGTCGTAAAACTATGGGAAGACGAAGATAACAACACCCTTAAATACTACCAACAACGTTGGCAGCAGGTTTTAGTTGATGAATACCAAGATACCAATTTTGCTCAATACCGTTTAATACGACTTTTGTGTGATGGTCACCAAAACTTGTGTGTCGTGGGGGATGATCATCAATCTATATACTCTTTTCGCGGCGCTGATTACCGAAACATTTTAGATTTTGAACGAGACTTCCCAACGGCAGTCACTGTTAAACTAGAACAAAACTACCGTTCGAGTGCCAACATTTTAAACAACGCCAATAAACTAATTGGCCACAACCAAACCGGACACGCTAAAAACCTTTGGACCGAACAAAGTCCAGGAGAAATGGTTCAAGTCTACGGCGTCTTTGATGAAAAAGACGAAGGTCGTTTTGTCGGCGACACCATTAAGAAACTTATCGATAGTGGTGATTACACAGCGGCTGACATGGCTATTTTATACCGGATGAATGCGCAGTCTCGGGCCATAGAAGAGGCTTTAATGCGCCACCAAATCCCCTACCAAATTGTGGGAGGCACTCGTTTCTTCGATAGAAGAGAGGTGAAGGATATTATGGCTTACCTGCGACTTATTTTTAATCCGCGTGATGACATCGCCTTCTTAAGAATAATCAACGTCCCATCTCGAAAGCTGGGGGCAGCTACACTAGAGGTAATCAAAAAATACGCGAACGAGTATAATCTTTCATTATTTGATATTTTGGAAGAAGTCGACGGACTTGAAGAACTCCCTCACGCTAAGCGAGCCGTATTAAAAGAGTTTTACAATACCATCTCTAAACTGAGAGCGGCAAAAGACACGCGCTTAATTTCTTTGTTACTTGAAGACTTAATCGAAGCGACCCAATTCTTAAAATGGCTCGATGACGGCACCATGGAAGGTGAATCACGCCAGCAGAATGTAAAAGAGCTGTTCTCCGTCGCCGGAAGATACGACACAGCCGAAGACCCTCTGGCAGCCTTCCTTGAGGGCGTGGCGTTAATTTCGGATCTAGACAATGTAGATGACGGACAGTCATCAGTGACCTTAATGACGGTGCACGCGTCAAAAGGACTCGAATTCCCAGTGGTCTTTCTTCCCGGTTGGGAAGAAGGGATTTTCCCCAGTTCAAGCAGTCAGTTTGATGGAGAGCAATTAGAAGAAGAACGAAGACTCGGTTACGTGGCGATTACCCGCGCCGAAGAACGTTGTTACATTTCATATGCACGACAGCGCTTACTTTTTGGGCAAACCCAATACGCGGCGCCTTCAAAGTTTTTAAGTGAACTCGATGAAGAATGCAGCGAGCACAATCAATATGAAGGCGATAGTGGTAGCCGATTTGTCAGTCAGCGGAGTAACAAACCAAATTTCTCTCACTCCTTATTACACCCAACCCCGGGCGCTAATAACGTAGATGATAGTAACACCTTTCGTGGCCAACCGCTGGGAAAAGTGCCTGGCAGCCGTACCGAAGCGGTTTTTGGTGTTGCCGAAAACCAAACGCAATATAAAACGGGTGATACGATTCGTCACGCCGAATGGGGCGAAGGCACCATTATATTAATTGCTGGAGATGTCATTTCAGCCGCCTTTAAAGGGATGGGGATCAAAAAAATTGTTGCCAGTGTCGCCCCCATTGAAAAAGTTGAGGAAGCTTAAATTTTTTCAAAGGTAGCCATTATTTTTGCTCCAAAATAAACCACTGCAGGATTGGTATTCTGACCTTGAATGCGTAAAGACAACCATTCGCTCTGAGATGAAAGTTCCTCTGCTTCATTTAATTTAAAACCGTTTTGAACTAAGGGCGCCAACAGAGGCCCAAAATGCTCTTCATCGTTAATAAGCATTAATGTACCACCTTTATTTAAACAGGACTTTATTCGGTCAAGCCAGCCCTGCAGTTCCCCCAGAAGTTGAATATTATGAAGAAAGTCTGAAGCATAGATTTCTGAAAAGGTTCCGCCATGCTCTAAAGCTTGAAGGGCGTCTCCCTCAAACAACCTGTTTTCAATGCTCGAATCTCTTTCAACTCTGGGGAGGCTTAAAGCCCTTCCTCGCTCCATTAAGTCTGGACGCGTACTAACAACGCCAAGATGTTCAGCAAATATTTGATCTCTAATTTTAGCCGCTTCGACTTGAGCCTTTAAAAAAGTGGCCGCTTCTAATTGGTTTGTTATTTCTGGTGGATAAAAACGGTAACAAGAAAAGCCGGATTCCCCTTGATTAAGACTAATATCTCTAGTTCTTAGCATTATTTCTGAAGGTAAAAGATCTTGATTTAACCCCGTTAGATCAAGATCGACTCCAACCGCTAATTTGTCTTGGCGCAGTAAAGCGGGCACTAAACCATAATCAGCGCCACACCCTAGCTCGATAACATTAGCTTCTAGAATATCCGCTCTCGCTTCATTTAACTTTCTCATTAAAGATCTTTTAAATCTTTTTTAAAAAAAGTAAACCACCCTTTCAACATTTTTACATCGTGTTACGGCGAGGAGCAAAAGGCATCAATTATGAAAGTTAATCTATGACAAATACACTCAGCCAGCCTGGCTGCGATTTTCTGGTGCGATAAATAAATTTCGTAACCGTTGTTCGCCGTTAATTGCATTCGGCAAGAGCTCCTCAATTATTTTTTCTTTGTGGCATGGATCGTTTACCCCGAGCATCTTAATCTGATGATTAAGTGTTGGGGCATATAAATGAAGCGTTCCAAAATTAAAAATTTTACCAATAATCCCCTGACGCACTGAAATAGATTCAATATTTTTAATCGCAAACAAACGTTGTCGACGCAAAAAAACACCACGACTGGTTAAAATTCTATCTGAACGAAGCATGTAGTAGTGATTGTGCCAACGAATCACGGCATAAAATAAAACAATCATCTCCACAAAGCCCACTGCCAACAAGACGGTCAAAAATGACCACACATCCGGGGCTGAGGTAAATATAAAAAAAACAGTCGTTATTAGCACAAAACACAAATGAACAATCGCCACCCTGGCACCAAGCAATACTTTAGACTGCCGAATAATCATCAGCGACTCTAGAGTTGGGGTGTTGTATTTGTTTGTCATTAAATCGCCTAAAGTCAGGCAGTATATACTTGTAACATACTCCCTTACTGCTAGGCAAACTTAATTTAAATCACAGGCACTTACTCGCGCCACATTTTTTCGTCGTACTCTTCAATTACTCGATGCGTGTTGAAGTGCCCAGCAAGAGTCATAGATTGAGCGACATTTTCTAGCCATTCGTCTGGGCGTTTAGTGAACAAATCAACGGCTTTTTCAAGACATTCATAAAGTTCATTCGCATGCGCGTCATCTCTTTCGTCGTCGCTCCAGTTTGGGTCTATGGTTTCACCAAATCCCCACCCAGCTCGTTTCTTACGTTTTAAACCTTCAATCCACCAACCATCTAGCACCGATAAATTTAGCGCGCCATTTAAAGCCGCTTTCATCCCACTAGTTCCACTCGCTTCACGCGGGGGAATCGGATTATTAAGCCAAATATTAGCTCCACTTACCAATTTATCCGCAATATCAATATTGTAATCTGGTACCACTGCAATTTTCACACTGCCTCGTAGTTGTTGCGCAAAGTTACGTAAAGATTCTTTTTTATTGTTACAGAAATAATCATCTGGATGACAATGCCCCGCAAACACAATTTGAATTTTTTTATTCCCAATGCGTTTCAATCTTTCAAGATCTCGGAAAAGTAAAAGAGGCCGTTTGTAGGGCACAAATCGTCGCGCAAACACAATCGTCAAACGATCCATTTCTAGTAAATCGGTTTTCTTTAAATCATCCTCAAAGTGAAAGAAATTTGGGTTATCATTCACCCAATTGAGCAAACGCTCTTTATTAGCATAGCGCATTTCTTGAATCGCTTTCATCGGAATTTTAGTGGCCGCATCATTTAGCACACTTGGATCTTTTCTCCACTTAGGCAGATGTTTATCTAAACACGCCGCCGTAGCGGGAGCCGCCCAACGTGTTAAGTGCACTCCGTTAGTGATGCCCTCAAAACTGTGCCCTGGGAACATATCAAAACAAACCAGCTGGTGTTTTTTTGAAACGCCATTAGTTCGGCCACTCAAGTTTAAAGCTAAGTCCGTCATACTTAGCTGATTTTGCGTAGCGAGTTCTCGAATATGCCACGGCAATTGATCACCTAAAACCTGGTAGGCTAATTCGTAATCAAATTTGTCGTGCCCGGCTGGAACCGGCGTGTGAGTCGTGAATCGAGTTATACTTTTTACCGCTTCGTCGTCCCAGTTGTGCTCTTTCAATATTTCTAAAGTAGAAAAGGCCGCGTGCCCTTCGTTTAAGTGGTAATACTCAATACTTGCAATCCCTAAGTCTTTAAGCATTTTCACGCCTCCAATCCCTAAAATAGCTTCTTGTGCAATCCGGTGATAGCCCGTGCTAGGGTATAAATATTTGGTAATATCTCGATCATATTCCGCATTATCGCCACAAAAAGTGGTTAAAAAATAAACCGGCATCGTGTTGCCATCTTTCGTTTGCACGTCGTATTGCCACGCGCCAACCGTTACCTGACGATCTTCAATCTGAACTTTTACCGTATTTGGTAATTTTTTCATGAAGTACTCTGGGTGGAACTTTTTATCAGATTCTTCAGATTGGTGATAAATCAAACCAACCCCAACCGCCGGATAGCCCATGTCAGCGACAGAGTGCATCATATCAGCGGCTAGTACCCCTAAGCCTCCGGCGTAGTTGGGAATTTGGGCATCAAAGGCATATTCCATAGAGAAATAAGCTACCTTTGGAGTAGCAGCAGAGCGAGTTTTACGAAAAAAAGACATGCCGTTTAAATTTTAATTTTTATTTTTCAAGACACATTCTAACCATAACCTGGTAGGAATAACAGCTTTTTTGCAACAGAATAGATTTTTGTTTATGTTTGAATCAAATTATTTACCAAATATGAACTTTAAATTTTTAACCGAAAACTTTTTAGCCACTTGGCTGATTACTAAACTCGCAAAAAAAACCGGCATGAGCCAGAAAAATGCAAAACTGTTGGCTTCAACCTTAGTGCCAATTGTAATGGCTTTTATTTTAGAAAAAGCTTCGGAGTCAAAAACCGCTAAAACAAAAAAGAAGTAAGGACGCTAAGATCCGAGCCGGCTTATTTTTTTGACAGCCGTTAGTTTTTTTTTACTATTGGCTAGCTCTGACAACTTAGAGTAAAAGAAAAATTGGTGGAAGGGCGCGTAGCTCAGCTGGTTAGAGCGCCTCTCTGATAAGGAGGAGGTCCCAAGTTCAAGTCTTGGCGTGCCCACCATTTTTCTTTTTATCATGTCTTTTTACGGGTCACCAGCTCAGCTGAGTAGGCCAGATTTTTAAAGGCGCTAAAAATCACTAGATTTATGAGGTATTTAATTTTGTGATTTTTAGAGTTTACAGAATACCCCTAGGGGGTATAAAGAATTTAATGAACGTGAAAATAATAAACCGCTTAAAGAGGAACAAAGGGCAAATCGAAGCGCTCCTTCGCTTAGTTGAAAACCAAGAAGACTGCGAAAAGATCTTGCTACAATTCCAAGCGGCCCAATCGGCACTAGATGGAGCTTTTCGGGTTTTCTTAGAAGAAAATCTAGAGCAATGCCTTCAGAACAACGATCACCAAAAAATTCAAAAACTACTCCCTTTAATTTTAAAAAAATGATCACAACGCTTAAAACTAAGTACGGCCTCTTTATGCCTGGGAAAATCATTCCAGAGTTAAGCATCAATGGGAAACCAGCGCCTTACCCGGTGTTAAATGAACGAGCGGTACGTGCTGGCGCCGGCATTATGTTTGTAATGGGCTCAATCGCTTTTGCACTCGCTTTATTAAGCCAAGACTTTCGGGCGTTAAAAATAGTCGTCGTCATCTTTTTTATCGATTTCTTTACGAAGGTAATTTTAGGACCAAAATTTTCAATTATTTCTCATATTTCAAATTTAATCGTTCGAAAACAAAAACCTGAGTTTGTCGGAGCTATTCAGAAACGTTTTGCCTGGAGCATCGGCCTTACTATGGCCAGCTTAATGATTGTATTGCTCTACGTGTTTGAAGTGAGAGGGCCAATAAACTTAGCCGTTTGCTTAATGTGCCTCACTTTTATGTGGCTCGAAACTAGTTTTGGAATTTGTATCGGCTGCAAAATTTATTACGGTTTAATTCGACTTAAATTAATTAAAGAACCCGAGATTGCCCCTGCCTGTCCCGGAGGAGCTTGCCCCATTAATAAATCTTCAAACTAAACCCTCTTTCTTATGAATACTGAAAAACTCGTTATCTTAGGCTCTGGCCCTGCTGGACTAACCGCCGCTATTTACGCCGCACGGGCAGATTTGGCCCCACTAGTGCTTGAAGGCCCACATCCTGGTGGACAATTAATGACTACCACGGATGTAGAAAATTTTCCTGGATTTCCGGAAGGTATTATGGGTCCACAATTGATTGATAACATGCGCAAACAAGCGGAGCGCTTTGGGGCTCGTTGCCAAATGAAAGCCGTTACTAAGGTTAATTTTTCAGATCCAAAATGTTTAAAACTAGATCTTGATGGCACAGAAATTACCGCCGATTCGGTCATTATTGCGACCGGTTCAAGCGCTCGTTGGTTAAACCTTGGTCGAGGGGAAGAAAAATACTGGGGAAAAGGTTACACCGCTTGTGCGACATGTGATGGGGCATTCTTCCGTGGTAAAACGGTTGCCATTGTAGGAGGCGGTGATTCAGCTTGTGAAGAAGCCACTTTTTTAACCAAGTTTGCCGACAAAGTATATTTAGTTCACCGTCGCAAAGAACTGCGAGCGAGTAAACCAATGCAAAAACGGGTGTTTGAAAACAAAAAAATTGAAATGATCTGGAACCAAAACGTAACAGAACTTAGAGGAGAGCCAACGCTAAAGTCAGTTGAATTAACTGATACTGACACGGGAGCAAAATCAGAGCTTGAAATTGATGGCTTGTTTATGGGAATTGGTCATGACCCAGCGACTAAATTTTTAGACGACTCAATTGAGCTCGAAAACGGCTATATTAAAGTTACAAACCAAACAGGCACTTCGGTTCCTTCTGTTTTTGTTGGCGGTGATGTCGCCGATTGGCACTATCAACAAGCCATTACCGCTGCCGGATTTGGCTGCAAGGCAGCACTTGATGCTGAAGCCTATTTGACCAGTTTAGAACACTAAGACTCCGCACAACCAAGTGCGTATGCTTGATCTAACTCATAAATTACATCTTCTGGTTGCTCAAAGCCCAGCTGGTTAAATTGATCGATTGGCCCAGAGTAGGCTTCTAAAATAATCTGCAGGGCCTCTTGATCTGCAGGGCCGTATTGCAAACAAGCCGAAAGCTTATCCCGTGCAGCTTGATGGGCGAGGCTCATACTTTCCCAATAAGCGGCATACTGAGCCGCAAAATCTTCACCTTGCAAACGACCAGACTCACAAAGTCGGCTTAAATTCGCCACTCTTCTTTGCAAAGCGCCTATATGATTCGACTGAAATCGTTCTGGGTATATTTGAGCAAACATTCCTTCTCTAAAGAGACTCTCTTGACTCACTGGAAATTCGAAATTAACCGCCTCTCCCGTCGTTTCGCTTACGAAAGTTTCTCCATCTACTCCCACAACTTCTTGCGTTTCATAAATTCCAACACTCGTAATCCCAGCCGCTAAATCATTGGGAAAAGTAATATCGTAGGTTTTTTCGGAATCAGCCAAAGGCAGCGTCAGAATATAAATCGTACTGCCATCTTCCGTCACAACCCCTAAACCTTCGAATCGCTCACGAACACACGTCTGTAAATCAATTAAAGCTTGGGGAACCGTTTCATTAAATTGGGCTACCTCAGGTGAAAGTGGATAGAGCCGGAAAGGGTCAACCAAACTAAAATCTTCCGCCTGAACTGGCGTGGCGGCTATGGCCGCACTCGTTACCAGAGAACTCAACTTCATTATTTAACTAAATAATTTAAATTCAAATAAAATCAACAGAAGTGTATAAATTTTAAACAATATTAAATTGCCTCGCCTTTTACGGCAATTTTTTTAAAATCAAGACTCAACATGAAACTTCATTTTGTAGGGATCGGCGGCATTGGCACTTCGGGCTTGGCACAACTCTGTGCGCATTTAGGTCATGAAATTTCAGGTTCAAATTTGGGTTCAAACTTAATTTTAGAAAAACTAAAATCAGAAGGTTTTTCAAATCTTTACGACATTCATGACGCTCATAATCTAGCCCCGGCCACCAATTTGCTCATTTATTCAGAAGCCGTTCCTCCAGAAAACCCAGAACGCGAACGAGCCCGAGAATTAGGCATCCCCGAAAAAAGTTATTTCGAATATTTAGGGGAAATTTCTAAAAATTATCAAACCATAGCGGTCGCTGGAACGCACGGAAAAACCACCACAACTGGTTTAATAGCGGCGGGGTTAGCGAATACTGATTTTGACGCCACTATTTTAGTCGGCTCAACGCTCGATATTTTAGAAGGGCGAAATTTCAAAGCTGGCAGTAATAAATTCTTAATCGCTGAAGCCTGTGAATACCGTGATAATTTTAAATTTCTAAAACCAGAAGTTTTAATTATCACTAACCTAGAATGGGATCACGCAGACTTTTATAAATCGGAAGAAGATTACTTTGAAGCCTTCAAACGCATCGCCAGTAAAAGTAAAAATGTGCTCTTTCATCAAAATGATGAAGCCGTGCAAGCCTTGCTTGAAGACGTTAACACCAATAAACTGTCGATTCCGGCTCAAAGCCCAAACTCATGGGAAGCGATTTTAAATATTTGGGGAGAAGCGAATCAACAAAACGCCACCTTAGCCTTGGCTTTAGCTTACTTTTTAAAAGTTAATACTGATAACTTTAAAAAAGGTTTAAGCCACTATAAAGGCGCTGGCCGGCGGCAAGAATTTTTAGGCGACAAAAAATTCGGGAGTAAAACGATAAAAGTTTACGACGACTACGGTCATCATCCAACCGAAATAAAAGCCACCTTAAACGCCTTTAAGAGCCGACATCCTAAATCTAAAATTGCTCTCTTTTACGAACCACACCAATACAGTCGCACGGCCCAGTTTTTTAATGAGTTTGCGGATGCTTTTAGGTATGCCGACCATTGTGCCTTGTTTCCAATTTACGAAGCCCGCGACACCCAGGCCGACAAAGCGGCAGTTAGCTTAGCAGACTTTGTTGAAGACAATCCAAAACTAAAACAGTTTTCAAGCCTAGATGAAGCCAACTTATTAGCAAAAAGTTTAAATGACGGCGATATTCTGTTGTTTATGGGAGCGGGTAAAATCTCAGAATTCGCCCACCAATTTATGAAATCTTAAAGTCTGTGTGTTTACTTAGGGTCTTGTAGGTTCCCTAAGTAAAGCGAGCTCTTTTTAAGGGGGTTTATCTAGGAGGAAGTATTCACCCCAAACAAGAAAAAGCCACTCTCCAGCGAACTGGAAAATGGCTTAAACCCCTCTGGTTAAAGATGACGTTGGGGCTAAGATTTCTGTGACTAAAAAAATAAAATATTTATAATCACCACATGAACCAAGTCAGACGTGTTCGATCAAGCTATGAAGATCCACAGTTTCCACACTGGGAAAACCCAGCAAATCCAGCCGGCTTTATTATTGGAGCGTTGCTTTGGATATTGATGTTGGTTGGTTTTTTGTTTTTATTTTATGTTCAACTTTTTGCGCTTCAAACTCGCTATTTATTGCGACTGGTAAAAACCGACATTAAAGCCATTCCCTTTTGGTTTTCCGTTTTAATGGTTGTGTTTTTATTTCCTTTTACGTTAGCGGTGATATTACTCGGTGCTGTTATAAAGCTGCTCAAAGACTAATCGAGCATTTCGTTAAGTTCAATAATCGTTTCCATAAAACAGTTTCGCACCGAAGCCACTTTCCAACCAATTGGTCTTTGTGTGACTTCATCTAGGTAAAGGGCTCGATCAAACTCAACTTGAATGGCATAAATTTCTTTGCCTCTCAGTATTTTTCGCAGTCTTCTATTGGCGCTCGGATTACCAAAATAACGAATAACATTCGCCCCTTTAAAAATTGAATTTATCTCAATTTCTTTTTCGTCCAAACCCAGTTTATCAGCAATTTTCTCTCTAAAATCATACAAAAAAGAAATAGGAGCGGTGCCAAATCGGCCTTCATCTACTTCTAAATCAGGCGCATTTGATAGCACTAACGGCGGCATTTTTTGTTTTATTCGAGTTACATCTTCTCGCCAAGTACGTCCAAGCAAACGGTTTCCTGTATCATGAACATCAAGCATGATAATTGGTCGTCCTTCATTTCGTGGGTCTTGAACCGCTCTATCAATCGCCGAAAAAACATCTCGATAAAAAGGTTCATAAGAATGCAGCAAAAGTTTTCTCAGCCAAAAAGGGCGTAACCAAGAAGTTTTCAGACGTTTTTGGAATTTAGGTCTAAAAATCGGCACGCCATTAAAATCTTCAAATCGAATCACATCTTCGGCATCTCTCTTCCTATTAGCGTCTCCGACAATTCGCCCGTAATGCGCCACCACTTGTTGGTTTAGGGGTACTTTTTCCAGTAAATATTTTGTACCGTAATCTGAAAAATTAAGAAGCAAACGCGAAGAAGTTTGATAATCGGGTCTTAAGTGAGGAAAAACCGACAAAGGCACTTTTGAGCTTCCGTGAGGAGAAGAAACAATCACATTTGGCGGGAAATTATTTTTTCCCTGAAACCATTGTTTTACCCCTAATAATATGTTTCTCCGAATACTCATCATCTTTTTTATAGAGCAAAAAAGTCTTAATTACAAGCCACTCGTTTAGCCATTTTTGTAGCCTAAGTTACGACACTGGTGAAACAAAATCTGGTTCAATGCGTATTAACTTATGCCTCGGTTAAACTGTCTTGCTTTGCAGACTCAAGAACTGAGGCTAAAAATTGCTGTCCCAGAAACTGTTATAAAGAGGGATGAAGACCCGGAAGCCTTACGGCTCTCCGGGTTTTTGTTTAATGAGCACAATGGGTTTCAATTCTATCCCTCATTATTTCTAATTCCTGCGGAGGCAGCGGCACGATCACTCTAAAATCGCCTCCTGGATCCCCCACAATTTCGTTTGGTGGTAAATAAATATTATAGATGACAATCCCTAAACCAGGGTCAGATTGTGTAAGCTGAAGGAACACACTTTCTCGGGTCGCATTTTCTAAATAAGAAGCCTCTAAATGACTACTCATAGCCGAATAACTTTCTCCATTCATGACACCTTCAATTAAAACAATCGTTTGAACCTCGTCTCGCCCCAAAACCCGTATGACACATTTTCGGGTTAAATTGGCTTGTCTTTGAATCCTCAAACTCTGCAAGCTTGAAATGTTTGGCGTTCTAAAACCACCCTCAAGTTCAGGTAGATTTTGGCTACAGCCAGCTTCTAGCGTGACTAATGCGGCAAGAGAACCTAAAAATTTCAATCCCATAAACCATAAATTAAAATAATTTATACATAATTCAAATTTTTTGTGAAATAAAAATCAGCCCCTCTGCGTATAAACTCATGAACTTATCAAAAAATCATGAATCTCTTCAAATTCTGGCATTCGAAATCGCAAATCAATACGCCGCTCTTTGCAAAAGCAAAAACCGTTTATAATTCCGATTGGGGAAGCTTCTAGTTTCCTCAAGCTCGCAACATTAATTAATTCTGCTAGATTTCCTCATGTCTATGCATTCTGAAAAAAACCTCTCTGACGAAGCTATTGTAAAAGCGGCCCAAAAAGATTTAGCCCACTTTGCCATTTTGGTAGAAAGGTACGAACAAAAGCTGAAATATTATATCTTAAGAATCTCTAATTTTTCTGAACTAGAGGCCGAAGAAATACTTCAAGACGTGTTTGTAAAAGCTTGGAAAAATCTAAATGGATTTGATGAAACCTTAAAATTCTCCTCTTGGATTTACCGAATCACCCACAACGAAACAATATCAGCCTTCAGAAAATCAAAATCCAGAGGCGAGGAAAACCGATCTATCATTGAACCAGAATTGTTTGAAAATTTGCCCGATGAAAATAATTTCATTGAAGAAATTGACCAAAAAATGACTGCCGTTGAAGTGCAAACTATTCTGAAAACCTTACCTGAAAATTACCGTGAAGTCTTGATCTTAAGATTTATTGAAGACAAAAGCTACGAAGAAATGAGCGACATTCTCATGAAACCAGGTGGCACAATTGCCACCTTACTCAATCGGGCGAAAACACAGTTTAAAGAGAGTTACCAAAGACAATTTACATCTTAAAAATGAATCCATCTAAATTGGCTGACGATATCTTAAAAAAGATTAAAGAGGAGCATATCGAACCTCGATCTAAATATTATTTTTATGCCAAAAACATTTTGTTTTGGGGGCTATTTGCTGCAGCTATAATTTTAGGAGCTATCAGTTTTGCAATTGTTTTATACGCCAGCTTTAACACCGATTTTGCTATTGGACAATTTGTAGAAACCGAAGAACTACTAGAACAATGGTTAACCCTTTTACCACTACTCTGGATGTTATTTATTGGGATTGCTGTTGGCGTCGGAATAGTGGGACTTAAGCACACTAAACGTGGCTACCGAATTGCGCTTTTAACCTTGGTAGGCAGTAATGTTTTAGCCAGTGTAGTGCTAGGAACCGGGCTTTATGCCGCTGGGGGGGCTGAAGTTATTGAAGAAACGTTAGAAGAAAAAGTTTCATTTTATGAAGGGATGCGAGAAAAACACCAAAAATTTTGGGGGAATCCGAGTGAAAAAGGCCGACTTTCAGGAAGAGTTATTTCGGTAGATGAAGAAAATCAGTTGATGACTCTTGAAGGACCCTATGGAAAAAGTTGGGAAGTGCCATTTGGTGAAAATACTCCGATGAAAACCGCTCCAGAAGTCGGACAAATTATGAAAATGAAAGGCCAGGCTAAAGATGATAAACACTTTGAACCAGAGCAATTTGAGCGCGCCCTAATACAAGAGCATATTCAAAAACGAATTGAAGATCGCTTTCGAGAAAGACCTGAACTAAGGGCCCAAGTCGAATCTAGATTAAGCCCCGAGACTCGCGCCCAATTAGAAGCAGCAAAAAATGCTGGCGAGAGACCAAGCCCAGAGTTAAGAACTAAAATTAAAAATGAGATTGAGTCCCAAACGACTAATGGTGAGCGAGGCAAAGTGAGAGATAGAATGCTGGAAAATCGCCCACCAATCCTAGATGGAGAAAGACAAATGATGCGTAGACCAATACGGCAACCAAACACGCCTTAAGCCTTACCGTGGTTCTGTTCGTCGACATTTTAGTGACTATCGGTATGCTAGGGCTATGGAATTTATTTGGCTCTCACCCGTAGTAGCAATCGCTTTAGGATTTATTGTTTGGAAACTCAGCCGAGTGCCAAAACTCAGTAAAAACAATTTTTTCAGGGCTAAAGAAAACATCAGTAAAACTAAAAACTTGGACCCCAACCATGGATTAATGGATGCCCACAAAGCTTTTATTTCGGCCTTACAAAGCATGTACCCAGCCAGTCGCACCAACGGAGCGACTTTAATAAAAAAAGTTGTTAAAAGGCTTCCGAATGAAAAAATTATTTGGAAACTCCATCGCACCAGAAATTTAGCGGCACATGAACCAAATTTTGAAGTCTATGAAAAAACGGCCAGCCAAGCCAGGCGTGAATTTGAACGCGCTTTAAACGCTTTGCGGTAAAACCCCAACGCTGTCTGTAGTTTGTGATTCTATGGCAACCTGGGTCATAGTTTTGGTGTATTGATTAATAAACCCATGATAAAAAGCCGGGCATTTTTCAAGCGCTAATAAATTCATAATTTCCATATCACGATTCATGACACTCATTAGCTGACACCTGGTTTGAGTAGTGACATCTATATTTTGTGCCGCGTTTAGTTCAAATACGGGCGTATTACGATCATCAAAACAGCCTAAGATTGACTCTATATCGCGCACCGTGTCATTTTCTCCTGCTAGCTGCATAACCTTTCGAGCCACCTTTAAACAAGCCGTTTCGATGGCTTTAAAGTTCGGTTCTTTATTTGCATCACTATAAGCCAGCAGCATGCGAGTATAAAGATTAGTCATAATTAATAGTCCTAGATCTATATTGGCTTCTATCGCATTTTCAACACCCGCATCCATTGGATTTATGTGCGGATGGTTCCAACCTTCTGGCCAATCTAAAAAACTTAAGACCCGCTTTGAGCGAAGACTCACTTGATCACGAAAAACAATTAAACCTCTGCCTGCGGCAGACATATGACTTTTAAATAAAATATCAGGCAAATCTTGCTGTAAAAAGTTCAGAGAAAAGTGGCGTTGTAATGATTCTCTATCTGGCCCTAAGCCTGGAATATCTACCTCATTTCCTTTTAAAAAATCTAAAACCCGAGGAGGCGTTTTGATTTTTGGCCATTCAGACACTCTTAAAGCAGCCTCAAATTGTTCTAGCATCTAAACAATTTTTAAAACTTATCATAATAAAGTCAATCTAAGATTTATGACCGCCTTTCTCTTTGCCTTTTTTCTCGTGTTCACTGCGACTCCAGCGCTTAATTTTTTCTTCTACATCGGCTTGGGGTTTGGCGTAACGTTGCCGTGAAAAATTCACAATTTTCTTTGCGCGTTCTTCTGGGTCTTCATCGGTTTCAAGTTCAGGTGGTGGCAGAGTGTCGCCAGAAAAAACAGGCGTCGTCATCCCATCCACCATAATTCGGTTATAAACTTTGTATTTGGGTAATCCAGCTAAATGAGCCGGCAAAACTAACTCTTCATCAAACTGCTCTGATAAGACTTTAGCGTCATCTATCCCAACTTGAAAAGAAACCAAAGACCCTACATTTCCAAACACAGCCGCTCGAACTTCCTCGCTCATTTGTTCGATGTATTGATTCGCCATTGTCAGACTTAAACGATATTTACGAGCCTCAGATAAAATAGTCGCAAAACTGTCGGTCGCAAAATTTTGAAATTCATCCACATAAAGCGAGAAATCTCGGCGATCTTTTTCTGGTGTATCAGCGCGGCTCATCGCATCAATTTGAAACTTAGTAATCAACATTGACCCGAGCATAGTTGAATTATCTTCCCCAATTTTTCCTTTTGATAAATTAATTATCACTATTTTCCCTTTATCCATCGCAAACCGTAAATCGAGTGTGGATTTAGGTTGTCCAACAATATTTCGAATAATTGAAGTGGATAAAAACTGTCCCACTTTATTTTGAATGGGCCCGACGGCCTCTGCCAATTTTGCCGGCGGAAGAGCATTGAACTCGGTTTCCCAAAAGCTTCGCACCATTGGGTCCTCTACAAAATGTAAAATCTTAGCGCGATAATCTTTATCCACCAGCATTCGTGGAATCCCTAAAATCGTTGTATCAGGGGCTTCAATTAAAGCCAAAATTGTATTTCGTAAAAAATGCTCAAGCCGCGGCCCCCAACTTTCGGCATACAGCTTTTTGAAAACGCCTACCAAACCAGAAGCAATCACCGCCCGTTGCTCCACGTTTTTTCCTTCCAGCATATTAAAGGCAATCGGAAACCCTCGATCAGACGGATCAAACACAATCACATCATTGGTTCGATGTTTCGGGATAAATCGCATCACCGCTTCGGCGAGATCACCATGCGGATCAATAACCCCTACCCCTTTACCCGCTTCAATATCGGCTCGAATCATATTTTCCAGCAAGGTAGATTTTCCCATACCCGTTTTACCAATCACATAAACATGACGACGACGGTCATCGAGCTTAATGCCATATTTATTATTTTGCCCTCTAAAGTTGGTTTGCCCCATCAAAGTAATATCTGGTTCTTCTGGACCGGGCAGGTGTGAAGGCGGTTCTAATTTTGGGCTATCAACCCACTGAATTGAGGGCGTAGTGACCGTTTCGGTCGGCAAATGATACATAGTGGCTAATTCTTCTTGGCTCAGCGCAAACGGATCATTTGGACGTCGGTGCAACACATTTTTAAAGGCTTCTGACTGACGATCTCGCGCCAGTGTTGAAATCCCCATACTATTGCTATCGGCTAAACTAAACTGCTGAAAACTTCCGGCGAGTTCACGAATTTTGGCTTCAGCATGCATCACATCTGGATCAGAGTGAATATAAACCGCCCGAATATTAACCGCAAAATTCAAACGAATCAATTTGTCATAAGCGGCCGTAAAGGTTGTTTCTTGGTCATGCCGGCTAGATGATTTTGATTGTCGATCCAAATCGTCTTCGTCACCCGAATTAGATTTTCCGTCTAACGTAGGCGCGCCTTTCCAGCCAAACAATACTAAACAAAGTATCCAAATCGGAGACCGTATTTGCCGTTCTTTTTTGTTAGGACTCAAACGCGCCCATTGGTACATATTTCTAAACCATTCATATTTCCACACCCCACCTCCCATAAATCGACGTAGCGTTTTTTGCGCAATCTCATTCCATTTTCGGTTAATAGGCGCGACCACAAATTGTAATATCGCTGCATCATCAGCCACGTTTAAATGTGATAAACCAGACGTCATTGGCCCTAATGGGTCTTCAAATAATTGGTTGAGTTTGTCTTCAAACTGCGGATACCTTTTAAACGGAAAAACCCAATTATTTTGCGGTCGCAAGGTTGCGGTAAAAACTTGTTTATCTTTCACCAGGCTTTGGGTGAAGTACTCTGGGACGGTTTTAATTTCTACCCCTGGATATTGGGAATAAATCTGCGAAGCGATTAAAGTTCGCAAGTGACTTGGCACCACAATATAAAAATAAATCCTCCCTTTCACACGAGCGATTTCAAAACTCACACTTTCATCCCCCGTTTGTGAAGTTTGTTTGAGCAGCAAGCCATGCAATGTTGCCAAAACCTGCTCAAACGCCAAAGGACCCCGCGCACTTCCGCGCGGTACTTCAAGGCGTAAAATAGTTTTTGGATGGGCTTTAGCCATGGGTTTTATTCTACCAGATTTTAAGCAAAAAAACCAGCACGTCTAGTGGTTTAAAAGCAGAATAAAAACTATTTCAGATAGTATTCAAAAAAGCCCCGCGAAGGCGGGAGTTTTAGGTTTTTTTGAAAAAGGAATTGATTACGAAAAATCTGTAATTTTTTTTAAATGAAAGATTTGAAGTCATCGATGAAGTGGTGCACGAGAGAGGATTTGAACCTCCACGAGAAATGAATCTCACTAGCCCCTCAAGCTAGCGCGTCTACCGTTTCGCCACTCGTGCATCGAAGGCGGTCAAATCCTATTAAAAATTTGAGGTCTCGCAAGCGCATCAATTAAGTGGCTTCACAATAAAAGGTTCACAATCAAATCGAGGATATGGAGGAATCCACTCGGCTCCAGCTGCATCAACTTGAGACGGAAAACTAAGCGACATAATATAATTAATTTGATACCACACCTCTGGCATAGCCACACGCTGTGTTTGTACTGCCTGATATTGTCGCATAAAACCACAAGATCGAATTTGTTCGAAATGATCAAAAATCTCTTGATCAGAAGACTGATGAGGAATGTGATAAGCATCAGCTTCTATAGTCCCATCGGGCAAATCAATCACTCTTAAAACTCTAAAGGCTAAAGTATTTGCTTGTGGAAAAAGTAATTCAGTTCCGATTTCAATCTTCTTCATTATTAGTTTTTTAAATTAATTACAAATCTGGTCAAATCTTAAAAGTTCACAATTTTCGGTTTAAAACGTTAAATACGAAAGTATGCGAAATTTCCTATTATTGATTTTAATTTTCAGCTTTGCGCCAGTGGTGCAAGCCGCAGATTTTACCGATATTAGCAAAAGCCCTTACGCCCCAGCCATTAACGAACTCGCCAAGCGCGGTATCGTAAAGGGCTATGAAGATAACACCTACCGGCCCAAACAAGGGATTAACCGGGCAGAGTTTATTAAGATTTTAATGGCCACTAAGTACCAGCGCCAAGTGGACTACCAAGCGCAAAGTGACAAAAGTTGTTTTAGTGATATCCCGAGCGCCGTTTGGTACCGACCTTCGGTTTGTGTAGCCGAAACCCGAGAAGTAATTGATGGATACGCCGACGGCAGCTTTGGCGCTGAAAATACGGTTAATAAAGCTGAAGCCGCTAAAATTTTATACCAGTTTTATTTTGATGATCCGGTAAAAAAAGCCGCCCCTTGGTATTTATCTTACTATGAAGGTTTAGAGAAAAAGCGCGCCTTTTTTACTTTTTTCGATGAAGACCCCGAGAGCGCGCTGACCCGCGGACAAATGGCTTTTGCTATTCAGCAATTTAGCCAATACCCAGCCGTCACCCTATCTCCGCCACCGGTTGAAGGCGTGACCGAACTCGCTTTTGATGCCCCAACTCAAGTAAAACCAATTGTAGACGTCACCCCAACGCCGTTACCCGCCCCAGAAGCGGTTACCCCCATTATTGAAAAACCAACCGTCACCTTTCCAGCTGAACCGGCGCCCACTCCAAACGCCAGTAATTTTGAGATTTCACCGTTGTATGTGGTTGCCTCCAATCCACCAGGCCCACAAGTGAGTGGTGGTTACATTAGCTCTTATTCTCAATGGCAAGCCGCTAAATACGCGGCCAATGAAAGCAATAAAACCCTCAGCCGAGAAGAAGCAAATCGAATTGGAAATTTAGTCTTAAAAGGCGTCAACGATGAACGCGTCGCCAACGGCAAAGACCGCATGCAATTCAACGCTGATTTACAAGACGTGGCGCAAAACTTTGCTGAACATTTAGTAATCAACGCTATTTATTCTCACTCCGATAAACTGGGGAACGACCCGTTTGAACGCGCCAAACTGGCCAGTATTCCGGGCTTTGTAGCCGAAAGCATTGTGTGGCGACGGCGCGACCCACAAACCGCGATTGGTTGGTGGAAAAATTCAGCCGTGCATTGGAACAATGTCAGCAATTCACGCTTCACTAAAGCCGGCGTCGGAGTGACCCAAGAACCGGGGGGTAGTTATATTGTGGTGTTGTTTCAAGGGGAGTGAAGAAAATTCGCAGTTTGAACTACAGGAATTTATTTAAGCTTATGCAGATTATGGGGCATACGGATTTAAGTACTACTCAGCGGTATTTAGTCTTTACATACCTCTAGCCGAATTCTCAAGAAATTCTTTTATTGCCCTTAGTCTTGTGATTTGTGAATCCCTAGGCGTACGATGTCGTTTTGTGTCAGACAAATAACTGTAGTGACTCGATAAATCATCAACTAAATCAGGATCATTACTTAAAACTTTTTTTAAGGTTCCCCACCTAATATTTGATTTTCTTTTCACTACATTTGTTCTTCCACTACCAATTAACAATGGTTTTCCACAAAAAATTTTTTCATCGATAAACGCCTCAATAGCTTCAGCAAGATACCATCCTGCATTTTCAAGTCTATAATTATCAACTTCTCCAAGTGATTTGCCTGCAGAAACTAATAGCTCTCTAAATGTATCATTCCTTTCAGACATTACTACACCTGCATTTTCTTGATCATAAACTATTTGGCATTTTTTGAGTACGGTTGGTGTATTAGCAAATTCATCGTCCGCTTTATCACTCAAATAATCATGAAAATATGCATGATGAGTAAAAACAACAACTTGTTGTGATTTAGATAGTTCCGTAATAAAATTTGCAATAGATTCTAAATGTTCAAAGTCCAAACTAGTAACAGCATCATCTAAAATAACAGGCCTCTTCGATTGCTTGTATTCAAGCTCTGTTAAAAATAATGCAAAAGACAAAATCCTTTGCTCTCCATCACTCATTATTTCTTTTACATTATGCCCATGTAGCTTTTTTATTATTTTTGTTACACCTCCAGCCCCCGAAGTCGTTAACTTTATCGTACTAGACTGTGTACTGCCTAATTTTTCTAAATTATTTCTTAAACTTTTGGCAAAGGGTTCCGAAATAATCTCATTATGCGCTTTCTTACTGACTCCAGAAACATTATTTTTAAGCCCAGTTAACTTAATAAGATTAAGTTTAGATATTAAAACAGTGCAACTGTTAAGTTTACTAACGGTCAATTTGTGCCTTTGCTTAAATAGTAAAATTAAATCTGATGATAAAGCTGTTTTAAGTGTTTTTAGTGCTTCACCCACAGCAGATTCTGGTAATTCTGTCTCTGTAGCAATGATGCTATTTGATAAAGATTCGTAAGTTTCAAGAAAGCTTTTCACTAAAATCAAAGTTGAGTCGTTAATTTTTGATTTCTCAACTTCAGAATATTTTTTAATAGAAGTAAGAGTTTCAAGTATTTCATCACGCTTTTTTTCCAACTTTGCTAACTCCGAACTTGCATCTGCTTCTAAAAACTCAAAATATTGTTTTATAAGTTCGTAAGCAGCTTCTCCATTAACTATTTTTTGACTACAAAAGGGGCAATTCTCTGGTACTTGTAAAGAATTACCATGTGAATGTTCTTTTAAGAAGGCTTTCCCACTTTTCATAAAATTCTGCCACAAAAAATTATCTATATAAGGTAAATTTTTTATAGCTTTGTATTTTTTACGCTGTTGTTTACAAATTTCTTTTTGTGTTTTTATTTTTAATAATAAAATCTCAAAATCTTTATCTTTGTAAATTGGTGTTAAAATTTTTGTTACAGAACTTATTTGATCATAAACGTAACCGAGCTGCTCTACCTCATTTTCTAAATCCTCTGAAGATTTTTCAACTGTATTTATTAAAGATAAGGAACCTTCCTCAATTTCTTTTTTCAACTCAAAAATAGTTTCATTTGTTACTTTATTTTTAAGTTCCAATACCGAGTTTTCTAAAATCGTTTTAAGGTTTTTTTGCTCAACGCATTTCTTAGAGATGAATTCTTTTAATAAACTATCAATTTTATCTAAGTACGCTCTCACTTTTTCTATCAAATGTATTTTCAATGGTTCAATTTCTATATCATGAGAATTTGGGCTAATAAGAATCCCAGTGTGATTATGATCAAATATTTCAACTAAATACTCGTGTTTAGATCTTGGTTCGACTAACCGCACTTTATCTGAAAACTCTATTTGGGCATTATATTGCTCATTATCAAAAACAGCAGTTTTACAGTTGGGCAATATTTTATAAAGACCTGGCTGCGAGCTGATTTTTGTAAATATTCTGTAATAACTACTTTTCCCACTACCATTACTACCATATATAACAGTTAAGTTTGGTGAGAATTTTAAACATGCCCCCTCTTTGATAGCGTTAACACCTTCTTTATGAGTCAAAGACTTAAGAATTTTATTTTCTAACGCCTCTTCGGCACTAGTAAGCTCATCAGGAAATCGTAAAATAATTTGGTTATTTTCTAATTGAATTAAATCATTTTCTCGTAAAAACTCATCAAAGACCACTTTCAATAAATCGTCAGACAATTCTTCATATTCAATAACATATAGAATCAAAAGTTTGATCCAATATGGTGTACTTTCGCTGTTAAAATATTCACGAAGAAATGTTAGCCCTGACTTTTCTGTATTCTGCATTATAGGTTTAAAGGATGTTTAATTATCTGCTCTTGCAAATAATGTGCCGTTGCCGTGAGATAAATTGTGGTTGTTTTTATATCACTATGCCCCATCATTTTGGATAAAGAAAAAATATCACACCCGCCCTCTAACCGCAAACTAACGGTGGGCATCAAAAATTGATCCCGGGATCTAATTTTTGATTGCGAAGGTTGTCTACTTCTTACTCAACTTCGATTTAGCCGAGGCCTTCAGCGCTAAATTAAAATCAGTAATAAAAAAATTTCTGGTATCCTTGCCGGATAACAGAAATTTTTTGGTTGCGGAGGTTGGATTCGAACCAACGGCCTTCGGGTTATGAGCCCGACGAGCTACCACTGCTCTACTCCGCGATCTAGCTTAAAGCCACGCGAGTCTAATAAGCTACTCTCGAATGTCAACTAGGCACTCATATCTTCTATACTTTTACGCGGTAATCGCTCCGCTTCTGCTTCCTCAGACTTACCTAAAGCAATCAACAGAATAGGTAATTCATTTTCTTCCAATTCCAATTCACGCTTTAAATCTAGCTGCCGAAAACCCATCATCGGGCAAGTCGCTAAGCCTAAATCTTCAGCGGCGTATAAAAATGTCATAGCCGCTAAACTACAATTTCGAATTACCATTTCTCGTTTTTTCCAGTCCGCTCTTTCTTTAACCAAAGAAGCTCTTAACGCTTCGGCTTGTGATGGCGAAAAGTCACGAAAAGCTTCCCACTCTTTCACAATTCTCTCCGCTTCATTTTCCCCAAAATTAACATCACCGATTACCACTACTAAATTCCCAGCCGTTAAAATATGCTTTTGTTTATAGCAGAGTTGGTACATTTTTTGCAGCTCTGAATCCGATTGAATAAGTTTAAAACTCCACGGTTGAGCGTTATAACCAGAAGGCGTAAATCGCACATATTCTAAAAGCTCATTCCAAGTATTTTGATCTACCTTAAAGCCCGTTTCAAAATTATGAACCGAGCGCCGCGCTTGTACTAAGTCTTTAAATTCCATCACTCAACACACTACACAGAAACACTTTTCAGAGCGATTTTTTTAAAGGGCTGGACTTAAACCATTTCGTTTGAAGAAATCGATGATTTCATTGGTCGCGCGAACATCACGGCTTACATTCCCCGTTAAAGCCGAAGCGCCCGTTGAACCAGGCCAATTGTGCCCACCGCCTGTAATTTTGTAACCTTCTAAACTTCCTAGCGCACAAGTGTCGTAGGTAATTTTTTCTACGGTTGTGTTGTCGTTTGTGCTATCAGGGATATCGGTCAAAATACCTGTCCCACATTGATTCCTAGCCGCCCAAAATTCAGTCGTATCAGGGTAAGAAAGCACAAACCCACCCGCCCCAACTCCAAGAGCAGGAATATCGGTAATTTCACCACCATCATAAGGCATGATTGGATCTTCAGTTCCTCCAAACATAACTAAATTAACACCGCCACTTGCCGCACAGTTATTTTCTAACCCTTCAGGCAAATTTGCCGCCACTGATCCAAAACCAGCAAAAGCACTTCCACCCTCACAGGCGAGTCTTTGGGTCATCATCCCTCCATTTGAAATTCCGGCGGCAAAAACTTTAGTAGGATCCGCTTTCCAATCACTTAACAGTTGATTAATAAGTGTGTTTACATAAGCCACATCATCAATGGCTGAAGCCGTAGTCGCTCGTCCATCGTTCCATTGTCGGTCGCCTGCTTCTGGGTAAACAGCGATAAATTTTTCGGTGTTTGCCACAGTTGAAAGACCGCTTAACTGGGCAGCACTATCCGCGTTTCCATTTCCACCATGAAAAATCATAACTACCGGATGCACTTTACTAGCATCTAATCCTGTTGGAACATAAATTTTGAAAGTTCTTTCTGCGCCTTGTTGATAAAAACTCAACGTTCTTTGACCGCTCGATAAATAACTGACACCATCATCACCGACTTCAATGTTTCCATTAATCGGATCAATTTCCCCCGGGGTGGTTGTAGTTGGGGCTAAATTATCGGTTCCAATGACGGCACTGCCATCTGAACCTGAATAGGTTAGTGCAATAACCGTTTTGGTCACAATATAAGCAAAAATAATCAGTACTAATCCGGCGGCCGCCCACATTAAACCCTTCCGGGCTTTTCCTAAAGCTTCAGAATTACCAAAAGCAAACGTTAGACGAGCTCCATTGAGTACCATAAATAAAATCGCGACAGAAGCCGCTAAAGCAGCCGCACCATCGGCAATTCTTTGTAGTAAAACCGCAAAAGCGACGACCGCTCCTTGGGGCGTGCCCCCACTGCTAAGTGACGCTCCAGGAATACCGCCTGGTGCCGGATAAGGAATTCCAGCCGCCTGAACTTCTGGAAATAAAAAGTAAATTAAACCCAGCACCAAAATCGATGAGATGATTAAACGAATATTTGGAACTAAAGATTTCATATAAATTTACACAATAATAAAGAAAACCGCTTTCATAATAGAATAACTCAGAACAATGAAGACCAAGCCAATCACCGCAAAGCGGAAAAAATCACGCGCTTTTTTAACCTCTTCTTCTCGGTCTCCGGCATAAACAAAAATAATTCCTGAGTATAAAAACATAATGGTGATAATAGGCGCGACTAACCAAATCATCAATTCGACTATTTTAGGAATAAAATAAATCAGCAATCGGCCTTCACCTTGATTTAAAGCGCCCACATTACTACCAATTACCCCTGTTACTTGACCGCCTTCTCCCCAAGCGGGGAAAACGGTATCAGGGTTAAACATTCCGGCTCCAGGTGCTGGAGCTGAAGTGGTGGTTGAACCACCGCCTCCGCCACCGCCGCCAGTTATACTATTTATATCATTCACAATACCACCCACTTGATTGACTACATTATTAGCTTGGTTAATACCGTTCGTTAGTTGTTCAAGCTGAGCCGAAGCGCTGCCAGTAGTCAAAAGACCAAAAACAGTAGCGGCAAAAATCGCGGATATTAAAAGTCTCATTAGCCTAAATAATTAATCGTAATAACAATTCTTACTATGGAGTAAGAAATTACCGTAATCACCATCCCTAAAATTCCCCAGATAATTGTTTCACGAGCTTTGGTTTGGAGTTCCTGGTTTCCACCACCAATTAAATACATCAAGCCAGCGGCAATCAGCACAATTACCGAACCCGCTAAAACCACAGAGACAATCCAATTGGTAAGATTTGGTAAAAACACATCACGGGCATAAGAAACTCCGTAAGCCGCATTTGCCGGCCCGGGTAAAATTCCACCATTTGGAACGGTTGGCACGCCACTAGAAACCGCTAAACCACCTCCGCCGCCTCCGCCTCCGAAAAGTCCTTGAATACTACTAATTAAATTCGTCCCGGCTTGAACTGCCGCACCAATTGACGCTACCCCCTGGCTAATTGATCCTAGAAAGGCATCAGCCGTTGATACAACCGTCAAATTAAGTACCACCGCCAACATCATGGCCGTGCAAATAGAACTAACAGAAACCTTTGAGCGCTTTTTCATTCCCCCCATTATACCGCAACTTGTATATAATTTCAAGCTCTGGTATAATGCTCCGATATATGAAAAAAGATGCAGCGGATGCGGTAGAGATAGTGAAAGCTTTAAAAGAGCGCGCGCTGGACCTTGGAGCTTCTGATATATTTTTATCAGCCGGCTCTAAGCCAAGTTGCCGAATCAACAACAAAACCATATTTTTTGATGATGAACCGCCGGTAACTAATGCGCTACTGGAATTCTATTTAATGGCCCAACTGGGAGCAGAAAACCAAGGCGTGCTAAAAGACAGAACCGAATACGATTTTGCCATCAGTTCTGAAGACAGCGGCAAACGTTTTCGGGCCAATGTATTTTGGCAAATGGGCGGACTCTCCATTGTGTTTCGTTATATTCCTGAAGTGGTACCGAGTTTTGAGCAACTAAACCTGCCCAATCAAATTAAAAAAGCCCTCGATTATAAGAATGGCTTAGTCTTAGTTACTGGAGCCATGGGTTCTGGTAAATCAACCACGCTAGCATCGCTAGTCGACCTGATTAACAAAAATTATCACAAACATATTGTAACGATTGAAGACCCGATTGAGTTTATTCATCACAATGAATTATCTCTGATTGAACAACGAGAACTCGAAATTCACACCAAAGATTTTAGTAAAGCGATTCGTTCGTGTTTACGGCAAGCCGCCGATGTTATTTTAGTGGGTGAGTTGCGCAACCTTGAAACCATTCAAGCCGCCATTACCGCCGCTGAAACCGGGGCTTTAGTACTTGGAACTTTGCATACAAACGGGGCGACGGGAGCGGTTAATCGTCTGATTGATGTTTTTCCGTCAGATCAACAAAATCAAATCCGTACCCAACTCGCCGATGTACTTCGTTGCGTGGTTTGGCAAACTTTACTACCGCTTAAAAACGAAAACAAACGAGTGGCCGCCTTTGAAATTCTATTCCAAAATTATGCTGTTTCGAGTTTGATTCGAGACAACAAAACCTTCCAACTCGATTCAGTTATTGAAACCGGACAAATGGACGGAATGGTATCAATGAAGAAGACTATCGAATGGTTGCTGAGTAACGATTTGATTACTCAAGATGTAGCCCACCGAACTTTACCGCAAGACTTCACGGCCCCATCGATGCCACAGCAATAAATTATTGTGGAGAAGTATAGGTGCTCCCAAGAACAATGTTCATATCAATCAGATTTACTATTTCTGGAGTAGTTTCTACTGCTTCATTTTCAGTCGTTGGTTCTTCTGGGGCTTGAACGGTCATTGGAACGAAGCCGAAATAATTTTGTAAAAAGGTTTCCGTTAAAGGCGTTTCATTACTTGAAATTCGATTATAAAAAGATTGAGTGACCGGTGTTTCTGAGTCGTAGTTACCCGTTTCAATTACATGAAAGCCCAGTCGTCGCAGCCGTTGAGCCACTTGATTAGCTAAGCCGCTCACCGATGACGCATTAAGCACTGCCATTTGCGCATTTTCCAGCAAAATTTCTGGGGTAATTAACGTCAGCTCAATAAATTTTTGCGTGTCCTTTAGATTCAACGGCAGCAAGATAAACTGGCCGTTATAAAACTCACGAGCCGGAGCATATAAAAGTCCTCCTCGATTAGAAGGATCATCGTTCAATACCGCCGAAACTAAACCATCATAATCAACACCAGCGGCAATTTTACCTAACTCAAGTAGTTGAGGTAAGCCCATATCGGTCACTACGTTTTCACTAAAAGTTTGGTAAAAACTTCGCAATTGGTTTGGGTTAAATAAAGCGCCGCTTTCTTTCGCTTTTTCCTTAATCGCGAACAGCAAATCCTGCTGTCTTTTCGCTCGACTATAATCGGATGAAGTTTTTCGGCTTCGAGCGTATTTTAAAGCCATCTCTCCATCAAACTCTTGAATCCCTTTTCGAACAATAAAAGTCTGGTACCCATAATTTACGTCTGGGTAATAAGGATCCACTATGTCCTCGGCTACAAACACTTTAACGCCCCCTAGCTCATCCACCATTTGTTCAAATACTTTAAAATCAATCACGGCGGCATAATGAATTGGAATCCCCGTAAAATTACTAAAGGCTTCTTTTACCACCTTAATACCATTTTCATAACGATCCCCATAACTGGCATTAGCGTAAATCTCATTAATTTTTCTCGAACCTACTTGTGAATCAATATACAAATCACGTGGCAAACTCAGCATCGAGACCGTGCCCTTAGCACCGTTAATTGAAAGTAAAATTATCGAGTCTGATAAATTCCCTCCTTGCTCGTTCCGGCCCGCTACCCCTAAAAACACCATATTAGTATGACCATCGGTTTGTTCCAGCGCCGTAAATTTAGGAATAATTCTAACTGGGCCATCACCACTCATCCAACCGGCTTGCAGCATTGCTACCCCCACTAAACACAATACACTTAAAGGTATCGCCATTAATATCCCTTTTGCTAGCTTTGGCCCAACGGCATCTTGAAAATTAAGCCACCAGGCAAATTTCCCTTTATTTTCACGTATTTTTTTCACCTTAAATGACATCTTTTCAATGTTACAAAATCAATTTTTTGGGGCAACCAAGATTCACCAATATCAAAGAGAAGCTATGTCTTCCCATCTAACATCTAGATCTTCTCGACCAAAATGCCCGTAGGCGGCTGTAGGTGTATAAATTGGACGTTTTAAATCTAAATAATCAATCAATTCTTTAGGTCGAAGTGGAAACTTTTCTCGCACTAAAGAGGCTAGTTTTTCTTCGGAAGTGGAGCTTGTTCCAAAGGTATCAACTCGAACCGAAACCGGCTCTGCCACCCCAATTGCGTAGGCTAATTGCACTTCACATTTTCTCGCTAAGTTGTTCCCCACCAAGCTTTTAGCAATATGTCGAGCCATATAGGCCGCACTTCGATCTACTTTAGATGGATCTTTGCCACTAAAAGCTCCGCCACCGTGGCGCCCCATGCCACCATAAGTATCCACAATAATTTTACGACCCGTTAAGCCACAGTCACCTTGCGGCCCGCCGATGACAAAAATACCCGTTGGATTAATATGATACAGCGTTTGAGCATCAACGAGACTTCCTAAAATAGGATCAACCACCACGCGTTTAATATCTTCATGAATTTGGGCTTGGGTAACTTCAGGCGCGTGTTGCGTTGAAACCACTACCGCTGCTACTCGAACCGGCGTTTCATCTTCATACTCCACCGACACTTGCACTTTTCCATCTGGACGTAAGTAAGGTAAAGTACCATCTTTACGCACCACCGCCAATCGACGAGATAATTTATGGGCTAACGCAATTGGCAATGGCATTAGTTCTGGCGTTTGGTCACAAGCAAAACCAAACATCATCCCTTGGTCTCCCGCTCCTTGCAAATGATCTGGTAATTCATTCACCCCCTGCGCGATATCAGGTGATTGTTCATCAATCGCCGTTAACACCGCACAGGAACGACCATCAAAACACATATCACCGTGATTATATCCAATTTCAATAATTCGATTTCGGGCAATACTTTGAATATCAATATAATCGGCTTTTGAAGTAATTTCACCCGAAACAACCACTAAACCCGTGTTAACTAAAACTTCGCAAGCTACCCGAGAATTTGGATCGGCAGCCAAAAAAGCATCTAACACCGAATCTGAAATTTGATCGGCAATTTTATCTGGGTGACCTTCGGTTACCGATTCAGAAGTAAAAATAGTTCTCATGACACAAAAAAATAAGGAAATAATGAATGACTTCCTTTTTAATCAATCTTTATCTAATTTTGGGTGGAGCACCTTGCGCGCGTTGCGCTGGTTGCTGACGGGTCTTAGAGCCAAACCTCTTACCGTCTCTTGATAAAAACGAAGCGCCAAGACTTTGCCAGAACCAAAACTCAAATGCAAATTTAAGTCTTAGCTCGCCAAATTAATTTTTAAATTCTATAATAAAAACCATGGATTACATTTATTTTTTTGGTGCCATTGGTTCCGCGATGATGTTGGCCGCATTTTTTCTAAAAAACTTAGGCGATTTAGATGACAACACTATTTATGATGAAGTGATGAACTTACTTGGTTCAACTTTTCTTATTATCTATACTTGGGATTTAAACGCGTGGCCGTTGTTTATAATGTTTACCATTTGGGCGGTTTGGAGCGCTAAAGTCTTGGTTGAAAAAACGATTAAAAAATCATGATTGCGCCCATTGATTGGCCGAATTTTCATAAAAACTTACCCGTAACTTTTCTAATCACAGTAGTCACCGTGGCGGTTTGGGCTTTAATTAATTTGGGTATTATTGACGCTCCGATTAGTGTAGGTGGAGCTATGAATGCTAACGCATGGCTGGCCCATTTTTCTCATTATTCGTTTCTTCACTTAGTGTCTAATTTGCTGATAGTTCTTTTTATGGGCGTCCTACTTGAGCGTCATGTGGGCTGGTGGAGGTATTTATTAATGGTTTTACTCGTTTGGAACTTAACGGTTTTAGGGCTCTATTTCTTTAACCCCGGAGCCGTGCTCGGGTTTTCTGGTATTGGGCTGGGTTTAATGGTGTTGGCTTATTTTTACTGGCAAGATGAACCACAAACGGCCCAAATGATTGGGGTTTTAGTTTTGCTCAATCTAGTATTTGGTTTTATGCCAGGTGTTTCTTGGCAAGGTCATGCCATTGGGGCCCTAAGTGGTTTAGCGGTGTATGGATTAATTAGAGCCGCACAAATTGGACAAAAATCTTAAAAAAACATTTAATACCTGCCGATGAGCAAACTAAAAACCGTTAAAGATATGTGGGGCTTCATGGTAGAACGAAAAAAGTTCTGGATGTTTCCACTACTCTTAATTTTAACGTTACTGGGTTTGCTAATTGTTTTTACACAAGGCTCCGCTTTAGCGCCTTTTATTTACACTATTTTTTAGGGTTCCAAATCACTATATCTTGATACGAAACTCCCGCTTCACCGCACCATGTGCCGCGATGTTGTTCATAGAGTCCTAGTTTTTGATTTAACCATTTTTCGGTGTATGCAATTTCTGCTTCCGGGTTTCCAGGATGAGAGTAGAAGCAGAAATCTGAACCTTCAAACCGATGAGCAAAATCAGCATTAGCGTATTCTGTTTTCATCTGTTGCAGACGAACTTCATCTAAAATAAACCACGTTAAAAAGGCGGTTCCATTCGGGGCTAAAACGCGCTCAATTTCTTTTAAATAATGCTGGGCATCATCAGGTAGCAAATGGGTAAAAACAGAGGTCGCAAACACAAAATCAAAACTGTTATCGGCGTAAGGGAACTCAAACTCCGACGGTTTCACACTCGCTTTCGGATTATAATATTTGTTGTACAAATCAACGTACTGAAACTCAAAATTAGGATGGGTTGGTGTAATCTGTTTTTGACACCACTCAACGCCACGAGCATCAATATCAAAACCCTCATACTCCCCCTTTTTTAAATAATCGGTTAGAGGCAAAGCCATTCGGCCAATTCCAGAACCTAAATCTAAAACTCTATCGGTCGGCTTTAAGCCACCTAAGTCTTTAAAAAGTCCGGCAAATTCATCGCCAACCGCTTTAAAATCAGCACTACCAACAAAGTTTAGTCGCCGCGGAGGATACGATTTATCACGCTTCCCAGTTAAAGTATCTTTTACATCAAGGATTGTATAAACCGTTGTTTTTAAAAATTTTTTAACGGGAACTGGAAGCGCGTATCGCAAAGCTTTTTTCATGCTACACTAAGCTTAGTTCAAAGCTTAGAATTTGTCATACTTGGGTTTAATCAAACAAACCCTCAAAGTCAGTCTTTTTTTTGGCCTCATTACGTTGCTGGTCTTTCCACTTTTCGTATGAAGTTCTAATATTATTACGTAAATCGTCAGAAATGCTAAGATCTGGCATCATTAACCCTGGAGTGTTGTACGCTCCAGAAAAGTATTTGGGAGTCGTTGCAAATAATGGTTCTATGACCGCATCTATCCCCACCAAACCCGTGTGCTCACAGTGCGAATAACCACCAAAACTACTACATTCAGGCTGCAAGCGATACGGCAAATCCAAATAATCATTTAAATAGATTAAAGGTACGGACGCTGGCACTCCGACCGCACGAGTACTATTTTCATAAGAAGCCACCACCACACCTCGTACCCATTCAGGCATCAAATCTAAATTCCATTCAACCCCACTGTATGAAGAAAGCAGTAGCAATACTGGCTCATTTTTATCAGCAAACGAAATTGGAATTCGAGTATCAAAACTATTAGATTCATACACACTCACCAACCCCAAAGATAAGGAATCCAGACGGTTAAGTTTAATCCACTCCGGTAAACGTTCTTTACTTATACGCTCCACCGGCTCTCCAAAATTAGCCGAAAAATCTACCGTGTGCCAAGCATTCAAATATTCTACCTCAATACGATGGGTTCCGGCTGTAAAAACATGGAGCAGCTCTGCACTTGAATCACCCGCATACACTAAACGATCATCAATAAATATTCGAGCCTTAGACCAACCTTGCGACACATTAATGGCCCAGACCGTCTCTTCTTCAAATTCCCAATCACCGACCCAATAGGCGGCAAATTCTTCTGACTCAATATCCATATCAGACCAATTGAAATTCACACTTAAGCGGTCCACCACTTCAGTTTTAACCACTTCATTAGGATTGGTAGCACTAAAATAAAAGGCTTGCCATTGATTTAAAGGGGCTTCTCCAGCAGGGTTTAGGTTTTGTCCCCAATCACTTTTTACAATCGGATAATCTAAGGTTTCAGTGTTTTTAACTTCTTTAAGCTCAGGCTCTACTACTTTTTCACAACCACAGCCAACTTCATCTGAAAAATAATCCCAACCACTCTCACAAGCGTAACGAATTACTTGGCATTGGGTTCCTTCTGCAACGTAGTATTTTTCTTTTGTATCGGTTCTTTTTTCTGGAGTAATAGGACGCTGTTCTATAAATTCAGAATTAATCGGTCTTTGTGCCGAAAGAACTAAGTCTTCATCAAATTCCACTATTTGCACTGTGCCGGGTAAATAATCTAAAGAAGTGTAATCATCTGTCTCAATATTTACGCGGTCTAAGTCTTCTCCGGCGATTTCTAAAACCACATCTGACGGTGGAGTTGAGACTTGCCTTTGTAAACTCAACTCAGTCTGAGAGATTATAAAACTAAGCATTAAACTAAGAGCCAACAGGCCAAGCGCTCCAAAAAAAACAAATAAGACCTTTTTTTCTAAATTCATAATTTAATTTATTAAAATATATTATAACACATATTCGGAATTAAATCAATCGTCATGAGACACTAAACCAATAATAAGCTCGATTATTAACAAACAGAATTATAAAGTTAAACTATGTCTCACTCACATAATCACAACGGCACAAAAAATTTAAAGCTGGTATTCTGGTTGAACCTTGGTTTTGCAATCATCGAACTTATTGGCGGACTACTGAGTAATAGCGTCGCTATTATTTCAGATGCTTTGCACGATTTAGGCGATTGTTTATCGATTTTACTTGCTTGGGGACTTGCTAAACTCGCTCGTAAACCTCGCACCCAAAACTATTCTTATGGTTGGCAAAGATTTTCATTAATGGGCGCTTTGTTTAACGCTCTGATTTTAATTGGCGGCTCAACCTTTATTTTAATAGAAACCATCCCTCGGGTTCTAAGCCCTGAACCAGTTGCGTCTTCGCTGATGATAATAATGGCGGTTTTTGGCGTCACGGTGAATGGCTTTGCGGTTTTTAAAATGCAAAGCGGTAAATCAATGAATGAAAAGGTTATTTCGCTGCATTTATGGGAAGATGTTTTAGGTTGGGCGGTTGTATTAGTCGGAGCCATAGTGATTTATTTTACGGGCTGGTATATTCTTGATTCTTTACTCGCCATTGGAGTTTCTCTTTTTATTCTCTATAACGCCTTTAAAGCATTAAAAGAAAGCGCTGAAATATTTCTGCAATGTATTCCAGAAGATGTCAGCTTAGGAGACCTTTCAGAAACCTTAAAACAAATTGCAGAGATTGATTCCATTCATGATTTACATGTTTGGAGCTTGGACGGAGAACATCATGTCGCCAGCCTTCATGCCGTTATTTTAAATAAAGCGGAAGCCGAAAATGCGAAAAAAATGATCCGATCAGAACTCGAAAAAGCAGACATTCATCATGTTACCATTGAAATAGAACTTAAAGGTGAATCGTGCGGATTGAAGCAATGCTAAAAATCTATATGCTGATTTTCGATGATAAAACCCGTACAACTTCACAATTCACTCAGTGGTAAAAAGGAAGCTTTAGATCCTCAACTGAAAACCCCAGGCCAGGTAAATCTGTATTGTTGTGGCCCAACGGTTTACGATTTTGCGCACATCGGAAATTTCCGATCTTTTTTAATGGCGGATCTTCTTACCAGAATGTTGCAATATGCGGGCTACAGCGTTACAAAAGTACAAAATATAACCGATGTAGGCCATTTAACTAATGACGATTTAGCAGACGCAGACGGCGATGATAAAGTCGCTAAAAAAGCCAAAGCCGAAGGGAAAACCGCTTGGGATATAGCTGATTTTTACACGCAGGCTTTTGTTGAAGACGAACAAGAACTAAGAATTGAAACTCCAGATCATCGGCCAAAAGCCACAGACTTTATCGCCGAGCAAATAGCTATGACCGAAACTTTAATTCATAAAGGTTATGCGTACGAAGCCAATGGTTCGGTTTATTTTAGAACTGCTAAATTTAAAGACTACGGACAGCTTTCAAAAAATAAACTTGAAGATTTAAAAGCCGGCGCCAGAGTAGAAATAAACGATGAAAAGGAGGACCCACTTGATTTTGCCCTGTGGAAAAACGCCGATGAAAAACATCTAATGCAGTGGGAATCACCTTGGGGAAAAGGGTTCCCGGGATGGCATATTGAGTGCAGTGCCATGAGCCAAGCCCTACTACCACACACCGATATTCATACTGGTGGTGAAGATAATGCTTTCCCACACCATGAATGTGAAATCGCACAAAACGAGTGCAGCCATAGCTACCGCATTCCTGTTTGGTTGCATGCCAAACATTTATTGGTTGATGGACAAAAAATGAGCAAATCAAAAGGCAATTTTTTCACCATTCGTGACTTACTGGCTAAAGGATATACGGGGGCTGAAATTCGCTATGCCTTATTGGCGGCTCATTACCGTACGGCTTTAAATTTCACCGAAGACAGCTTAGTTCAAGCGAGGAATTCTATTGCCAGAATTCAAGAAGCGCATCGTTTATTTGAAACGCTGTGTGACGCAGAACCCGATTTTGGAAAAGATAGAAATTCTGATTTGGTAGATCAAGCGCGGAAAAATTACACCACCGCCTTAACAGATGATCTAAATGTCGCCGAGGCCTTAGCCGCTGTTTTTGACTTAGTGGCTCAAGGCTTAAAATTACGGGATTCAAAAGCCCTTTCGGCCGACGAAGCCCTTTTGATGGTAGAATTCTTAGAACAAGATTTTAATGAAATCTTTGCTGTCTTAAGTTTCGAAGAAAACAACCTTTCGGAAGAAGTTGAAATATTATTGCAAAAAAGATCAGAGGCCAGATTAAATAAAGACTGGGCCGAGGCCGATAAACTAAGAGATGAAATTAAAGAGCATGGCTGGATTGTGAAAGACGAAGCAGATGGGCAGACTCTATCTCCTCTATAAAACAGCTTTTAGTCTGCCATTTTTACGAGTTTCCACAGGGCAGCGACACTCCATGCTTGTTGTGGGCAGCCCTTTCCTGATTCAGGGCTAAGGCCGTCAAATACTTCTGAAACACTGCCAATGCCAGCATCGTTATAAAAGTGATGTTTAAGTTTTTCTAAATCTTTATTTATCGCCCCCTTTGTTTTACTTCGTCCATAAATTTTTTCGTAGGCTACATAGTATTCTCGAAGTAAAAACGGCCAAACCGTGCCCTGATGATAGGCTTTGTCACGGGCCCAAGCATCGCCTTCATAAAAACCCTCAAATGCCGGGTCATTAACATCCAGGGTTCTCAATCCTAAAGGGGTATATAACTTTTCGCTAATTTGTTGCAAAACGAGTTTTTGCTTCGCTTTTGGCAAAATAGTGAAGGGCAAGCTAAGCGCATACACCTGATTAGGTCGAATAGATTCATCTGGAATATTCTGTTCATCTATCACGTCATAAAGTCCCAAAGTTTTAGGATTCCAAAAATTTAAAGTAAAACGATTTTCAAAAGCCTTAATGTAGGCCGAAATATCTAAGGTATTGTTTTTCAGAGATTTTTGAAAAGCCTGATAAATTTTTAAAGCATTGTACCAAAGCGCATTAATTTCCACGGCACAACCACGTCTTGGCGTAAAGATTTGATCGCCAATTTTTGCGTCCATCCAGGTCAGTTGCCATGGCGCTTCTCCGGCCATCAGCAAACCAGAATTATGCACCTTAATTCCAAAATCAGTGCCAACAATATGGGACTTAATAATATTCGTTAACTTTGGAAAAATCTCTTTTAAAAAGTCGTCGTCTCGGTGTTTTTGTTGCAACTCCCATAAAGCCAAAAACAGCCAAAGCGTTGCGTCTGCGGTGTTATATTCAATCTCATCGTGCGCATCGTCCGGAAAACGATTTGGAATTAAACCATTCTTTTCATACTGCAAAAAAGTTTTAATAATTTGTTGGGCCTCAGATGGATGCATAAAATCTTGAAAATCACGCAAAGCAATCAAAGTGTCTCGCCCCCAATCAGTAAACCAAGGATAACCGGCTAAAATTGAGGGCGTATTGCTTGATTCCCGGTGCACCAAAAACTGCTTGGCCGCACGGGCAATATCAAGTTTAAAATGATCTTTTTCATTCGTTGGTAAGTAGGCCTTATCGGCCGCAATAAAAGGCTTTTCACTTAAGGGCCCCTCTTGCGTGCTAAACTTAAGCACCAGCGATTTCTGTGGCTGCAGGGTGGCCTCAAGTTCCGCGGGAGAAAAATTTTTTTCAACCGAGTCAAAACCGCGCTCCGCCTCTTGCTGGTAATAAAGCTGATGATACCAGTCTTCAGTTTTCTGCCAATTAGCGACATTACTCGATAAATAAACTTTCGGTTCACCCCAACCCTGAACCCAAACCGTATTGCCCTCAATTTTAACTTCAACCGAGGCCGTTTCGGTTCTTAATGAATGGTAATTACGTAAGGCTAGCAAAGGTTTTAAAAACAAAGTTAATGGTAAGTTACCCGTATTCTCATAGCGCACGAGCGTAGTATTTTCATCCGGAATCATAATAATCGATTTGGCCAAACGGCCTCCTTTTAGGGAGTAGTCCCAGTGAGCGTAAGGGGCCTGCTTAAAACGAGTTTCTATTTCGGGCTCTGAACGATGATTTAAATAATTCTCGGTTGATAAAGCATATGATTTATCATCAATTAAAACGGTTTCAATTAAATGTGAAACTAGCAAGTGCCGCTCTGTTGGCGGATTTAAACTCGCGCACAGCAAACCATGATAACGACGGTTCGGAGCCCCGCTCACAACCCCACTACTAAAACCTCCAATATTATTGGTTTGCAGCCATTCTTTATTTTTGTTTTCTTGCCCGTTCATTTTAGGCATCATAAAGTAATTAAAAGCCGTTCTCAAATTAAGGTTTAACGATTTTTGTAAACAATCGCAGAAATATCAGCAATAATTTCGCTTAAGGCGATATTACTTTTCTCGGCTGAACTTGTCATAACACACAAGGCGTAGGGACCTAGGGGGTGATAAACAATTCCGCAATCGTGCAAAAACTTAGTTTTACGACTTAAATAAAGCTCATTACGACTTTCAAGCACTTTGTCATTTGGCTGATACTGTTCTTGGTTACCATATTTATTGGCCACGATCGTCCCTTCCGGAGTACCAGCTCTGACTCCAAAATCAAAACGCGTTTGCGCTAAGATACTTAGGGCAAACTCAGACATTTCACGGTTCAAATAAGTCGCATTATAAAGCACTCGGAAAAACCCACTGTAGTTTTTAACACTCACCATAGCAGGGTATTCAGGTTCATTCCAATTTACCCCTACCGCTTTCTCAAAAGAATTACGATCATCAATATCTGTAATGGTGAGTAAAGTAAAAAAAGCTTCGTTGCTTGAGTAAACAATCATACGCGTCATTAGATCAATTACTGAATAACTTTCTCCCGGTGTCATTAAAGCCACTGCTTCCACGGCATCATTATTCACCTCTCTAGTTGGATCTAATTTTTCCGGCTCATAAATTAATTTATCTTGAAGATTCAATCGCCCATCCTCAACTTGTTTTAAAAGAATCATCATAACGGGCACTTTCATTAAACTCGCAGAAACATAGGTATGCTTTTCGTTAATTCCCATCCAAGGACCGTTGTTTAAATCACGAGCATAAACTGAAATTTCTAAGCTATCATCATTTTCTTCTCTTTCGTCAATCAAATCTAAAATTTCTTCTCGAGCCGACTCTAGCTTTATATCGTTTCCACTAAAGCCAGGACACTCCAAATATGGATTTGTATATTGAGCCGCTAAAGTAAAACTTCTTTCTGAGTTTTTGATATTTCTCAAATCAATTATTTCGCTTAACGCCCAGGCAGTACCAATGCCAAGAAAAACTCCTAAACAAAAAATTGCGAAGATTTTAACAGTAGGCGATTTCATTTTATTTTTACGATAATTATATCGAATACAATTTAAGAGTCTTTAAAGACTCGTCAAATAGATAAAAATTATCCTCTACTTTAGAAAATCAATAAAAGTGTTTTTCAAAAAAAGTATAGCTAAAATAAAAACATGCAAAAACCAAGCTTAATATACGATGGAGATTGTGAATTTTGCCAGTATTGCGTTGATTACTTTAAGAAAGTCACAGAAAAGCAAATTAGCTTTATTGATTATCAAACAAATACGTTTGGAATCAGCGAAATAGACTGTGCTAAAAGTATTCATTTGGTGGTGAATGAAATCGAAATCTATCGAGGTAGTGCTGCGGCCTTTAAAGCCTTAAGTTATGGAGATAACAACCGCGGCTGGTGGCTCTACCAGCATTTACCTGGATTTTCAACCTTAAGCGAACGAATTTATAAATGGATCACCAGGCACCGTAGTCTATGCTACAGGATGGCAAAAATAATCTTAGGCAACCCGTGGAAAGTCGGTCGAATAACATTCATTCTCTGGACAATTATCGCCCTAATTTTGGCCCTAACATTTTTTAAAAACCTTTAAGGGGGGTTTCTATTCTCCCTTTTGCAAATTTATCCCACGCCCCTTTAGGCAAGTAAACATCCCTAATTCCAGCATCAATCATGGCTTGCCAACAAGACTGACAACACCACCAATGTCCCCATAGATATAAATCAGCGCCTTTTGGATCCTTTTTTCTTTTTAACGCGTCTTTAATCGCTTTTTGTTCTGCATGATTTTTTGGCGAACACCCACTACAAAGCGAATAAAATTTACCCGTTGGAACCCTCAAAAGTTTTCTAACGCAACCTAGGCGCGTATGAAAACTAGAACCATTGGCTCCAGCCCCAATCGGCACTCCATCTTTTACTAAAACAGCCCCCGTTGGATGCAAGGTATCAAGAGAACCTTTCCTAGCGACGTTAAAGGCCAACTGCATAAAATCGTGGTCAATATCCACATAAAAAATCTCTCTTCCTGCTGGCAAGTAAGGCAATTTATGCATATATAAAGATTCTAGAAAAGAGTTTTAGTAGTCGCTGTTACTCTAAATTTTTATTTAAATTTTAAAAGTTATATAAATTGCTTTAGGTTTATATCAAAAATGAAAAAATTAATCATCGCTCTAACTCTTGGTTTTTCGTTACTCTCCGGAAGTGGTTATGCGCACAGTATTCCTCCAGAGTTACTCGCCTTTATGGCCAGTAACCCAGATGCAAGTGACGAAGAAATGCAGGCTTTTTTAGATGAGTCTGGTTTAAATGAAACCTCTGAAGTCTGGACGGCCGATGACAATGCTCAAGCTTTTAATATGCCACCGGAACTAATTCAATTTTTAATAGATAATCCCGACGCTAACGAACCTGAAATTCTAACTTTCATAGAATCTCAACCTTCTTTAGCAGACACTGATTGGGCTGAAAAAATTAAAACGCTTGTTGATGGCGATGGCTTTGATGAAAGTCCGTTCTCGCTAAACGACCTCGTGTTGCTGAACCAAATTGGCGACACCTTTGACGAAGCCTACAAAACCCAAAACGATCTAAACTGGTTACAATTTGCCAAAAACTACATTGTACTAGGCATCGAACATATTTTGATCGGGCTCGATCATATTTTATTTGTGATGAGTTTAGTTTTGCTTTTACCTCCATGGCGAAAAATTATTGGGATGGTAACAGCTTTTACCCTCGCTCACTCGGTAACTTTAATTTTAGGAGGCACAAACATTCTGACGATCTCTGGGAGTATTGTTGAGCCAATTATTGCCGCCTCAATTGCGTATATGGCCTTTACTACCGTTTTTCTCAGCAAAAAGTATCCCTGGTTTGCTCAAGCTCACGCCCGACTCGGCGTCATATTTTTGTTTGGTTTATTTCACGGCCTCGGCTTTGCTGGTGTGTTTGCCGAAGTCGCTCCTGAAGCCAGTCGATTACTACCTTCGTTACTTTTCTTTAATGTGGGAGTAGAAATTGGGCAATTAGTAGTTCTAGCCTTATTTGTCCCATTTTTATGGGCTTTAAAACACTTCAAACTCGATCGCTATTTCGTTCCATTTTTTGCCGTCATCATATCAGCCTTAGCCTTGTGGTGGGTGTTTGTACGAATCTTTTTTTAGGAAAATTTTACACTCATCAAGTTTCTATGCACACGTCTTTGTTACTATTGGTACCCAAACCCTAAAACCAAATTGGAAAAAATATTTCATAATATCCTCTCATCTTATAAAAAAATTCAATTTTTGGCTTTAGTGAATGACGCAACTACTGCCAAAATGTCGACGATAATCAATGGCTACATAAAACAGCATCCAAGCGCTCACCGCAGAAACTAAATAATAGACCGATAAATCAAGGCCTACCCCTGTCAAAACAATGCCGCACAAACCAAAAGTAAAACCGAAAATAGACTTTAAAGAGTCCCAGGGATGATGGGTCAAGGTGCCTCTAATAATGTTAAAAGTTACCACCATTATAATCACCCCTGTGATATAAATCCAAGCACTCGTTAAGGGTTGGTAAGGGTTATTTAGTAAGTCTTTTAAACCCCCTGCAATTAAAATCAAACTGCCGTACAAAAAGCCATGAGCGTGCAACATTAACTGAAACCAAGGCGCTCTTTTACCTTGAGCATGATTGTGAATGTAGGGGAAATACCACCACCAAAGGGCTACCATCAACATGAAACCAGACATTACAATAATAAATTGTTCGATGGTAAATTCACCAGCGGCACTATTAATTAAAGCGACCACTAAAACGGCTTCACCCATAACAAGTAATAAAAACAAACCGAGGCGCTCGAGGAGATGATCCATATCAAGCATCGTCATAACATTACCCTTGCCGGTGGTCATTGGAGCCGCAATATGGGTTAGTAAGGCCATCAAAGCGACGATATACAAATAAACACCTTCCATAAACCCCGTTAGGCCCCATAAAAACGAGGCCGCAAACAAGCCCCACCAAATATTAAGTGTATTCGGTTTTTGCTTTGGATTCATGCGGTACAGTCTTTTCATTAAAAACAAACCGACAAAACCATTAAGTCCCATGGCGCCAAAAAACAGCCACTTATACTCGGCAAAAGCTTGTGGCAGAGTCAAACTCATCACTAAAATGAGCGCCATCTGGCACTGAACACCGATAATATCAATTAAATCTTCTTCCTGTCGTAAATTGCGATTCGCCGTAGTCCCCATCCAAGCTAAAAAAATCATATACCCAACGAGGCCTAATTGAACAAAATCAACAAACGTATAATGATTATAGCTAAAATGGTACGTTAGTTGCGCCACCATAGCCACAAACACCAAATCAAAAAATAATTCTAGCCAACTACTTTTGTAGGCGCTTTCATCAGTTCTCTGAGCAAAAATTAAGTTTTTCATGTCTTTGAATTATGGTGCTGGTGCCTTTGTATGCAAGTAATAAACCCTACAAGAATTTACAGTCTCATTCCTTTTAATTTCTCGAGCGCTTTATGATTCGTTTTCAAAAAATCAATTTCACCAAAATCAGCCGGAGCGACCCACTTAATTTCTTGTTCCTCAAGCGCCTTTGGCTCACCGGCTTGAATTTGGCAACGGTGGAACCGCAGCAATAACTCAGTTCTATCAAACTCATGTAACTCTTCGTAAAAATGAGGCCTAACCGAAACATTAATACCCACTTCTTCTTGAATTTCACGTTTTACACATTCTCTAAAATTTTCACCTTTTTCTCGTTTTCCACCCGGAAATTCCCACGCGCCTTCAAAGCTTTTCCCTTTCGGTCGCGCTTGAATCAAATATTTTCCATCACGCCAGATACAAGCAATCCCGACTTCTATACGATGTTTTCTCTTCTTCTGCTTTTCCGTTTTCTTTTTAACCAGTGTTTTTTTTCTTTTGGGTTTAAAAGACTCTCGAATCGCTTCTTCTGCAAAATAGGTTTGGCCTAATTCCCCTTCAATAATTTGATCCGCTCTTAACTTTGAAGCCAAATCCATCATGGCACTATTCCAAACATATCCAGAATCCGCCGCCTCGACTAAAGATTGGGCTACTTTAACCGTATCTTTGCCGGGCCATAAAATGGTAATAATTTTACTAATATTGGTATCAATGGCGGGCACTTTTTCATTAAAAGCAAAAGCCATAATCGCATGAGCGGTATATTTTCCTACTCCTGGCAAAGCTTCTAATTGAGCCACTGTTTGTGGCACTTTACCATCATGTTTATCCACGATTATTTTAGCGGCCTTTAGTAAATTTTTTCCTCGATTGTAATAGCCAAGTCCTTCCCAGACGGGGAAAACTGCTTCCCACTCAGCCGCCGCTAAGTCTTGAAGGGTAGGAAATGTTTTAATAAAACGAGGAAAAAATTTGTCGGCCACTCGATCAATTTGAGTTTGCTGCGACATAATTTCTGAAATCCAAACATAATAAGGATCACGATTTTCGCGCCATGGGAAATTTCGCCCGTAAAGCGCAAACCAATCTTCCAGCAAGCTCGTGAACTTTTGGTACTCAGACATCGGTGATGGGGTGTGGGTGGAGCCTTAAAAAATCTCCTCTAAATATTCCTCACCACTTTAAAAGATGAACCCTAAAAAGTCACGAATTTTGCCTGAACTCTCGCTTTAAATCTAAACCCCCGAAACACCGCCTCCTGGCAACAAAAAGAAACGAATAATCGTGAAGGCTGAAAAAGCGAGTACTAAACCAATTACGGCATATTTAGCCGTGTCTTTTGCTCCATTAACAGCGTCTTCATCACCAAAATTAGCCACCATTCGAATACCAGCGTAAATAAGCACAATCACCGCAAAGAAGCTCACAAAGCCTAGGAAGAAATTCGAGAGCGTAATAAGTTCAGTTGATATACCAACCGTATCTAAACCTTTCAGTCGTCCTTGTTCATCAAAATTGAAGAACAGGTTTACGATTGTATAACTCATCAAAAGCAGAAGCATGGCTATCGCAGACCAGGTTAAATGACGCTTAATTTTATCAATTTGTTCTTCATTTTCACCTGCAAACATAAGTCTTACAGCACTGATAATGACAAAAAGCACGCCAATCGCCATGGCGAAAGCCATAATAAATTCAGCCAAGCCATTCATTTCTAATCGAGCCAGCAATCCAAAATTTGTAGAACTATCATTTCTTAAAATTTCTCCAGTCGTCCCAAAAAACATTTTATCAACCACGGTAAATGAAGCCGTTACCAACCCAAAACCAACCGCCATCCACACAAGCTGTAAGGATCTTTTTTTAAATTGTTCTTCATCATTCCGTCTCACCACAATAATCACTGCCGCCCAAGTAAGCAGTAATATAGCAATTGGAACCAGTAACTTATCGAAAAATCGAATAGCCACGACCAAAATATTACGCATAAAAAAGGTTCCAGGATTGATATCACTGTTTGGATTTGGATTTACATAATCTTCCACCCCTGTGTAATCACTTAATGTATCTTTATTAAAAATAACATTCGTCGTAAAAATAGCGTTTGTATCTGGCGTTACTGCCGATTGAGCCATCACACTATCAACACTTAAAAAAGTCATTAGCAGAAACCCGAGACCAAGAATAAGGTTTCGCATTGTTTAAAAGAAAAATCGTAAAATGGTATAGGCGGAGAAAATTATGACGATGGCAATAACGTTCGCCACAAGTAGCTTTTTTGCTCGTCCAGCTCTTTCTTCGTCTCCTAAAGAGATCACATAATAAAGGCTCGCTAAAATCACCATAATCAAAGCGGCCGCCGCAATGATGCTGAGTAAAGCCGTTATGAGGCCCATAATTTGCTCAATCCCAATACTAACGGCTTGATTTGTAGCGCCTTCTCGGTTTGCACCAGGCATATAGAACACCCCCGTCACAATCACTTCTGCCGCTAAAATTAATACGGTCGCAAACAAGAAATTTTGTAGTAATTGTTTTTCTTTACCAATAACTTCCTCATTACCCGTACTACTCATGATTCGGAAAGCCGAAGTGATGATTGAAAGGAGCGCGATACCCCCAATAAGAATTTGAATAAAGAGTTTAATTTGCATCGCTTTCGCATAGAAAACCTCTTGAATATTATTATTCACAAAGAAATCTGGATTCACGTTTTGAGCCGGATTTAACAAGGTAAAACCGGCTATTTGAGCCACCGAAATAACCAGCAAACCGAGAATAACAAACCCAAAGTGCTTTTGGGCGGTCTGAATTTCTTCTTCTTTTCCTTCCGATAAAATAAAACGCGTGCCAATAACGACTAAATAAACAATCGCTACAACTCCAATAACCACATTGGCAGATTTTATATTTTCATCACTGAAGACACCATAAATTATACTCTCGAAAAAGTTATAACTTTGCGACTGTTCTTCCACAATATCAGCCACTCGATTGTTCTCTAGAATCCCTCCATAAGCGCCTTCAACTGGCATAGGCAAAAGACTTTGTGCCAGTACTGGTGTCACCCAAATATTAATAACCGCCAATAACAGCAAGGCGGCAATTGGGGCTTTTAAACGATTATGTAAAGCTCTTAGCATCCCACTATTATAGCGGCTGTAAGCTATTTTTACAACTAAATTTTGACAAAAGCCCGCGTACTCCTAATATCTGGCTACTGTGGTAGTTCTTTTCGTGTCTGCACATGCTTATAAGCTTAATCCTGATTGTGGGGGGCATTCTAATGATTGTCTATACCAAACCCGTCGTAGACTTCACCGGTCGTTTTGACTTCGCGGAGCGTTGGTTCCTCTCTGGCGGCACCTACACTTTCGTAAAGCTCATGGGGTTAGCCATTTCGATTCTATCGTTTATGTGGCTCACCGGCGGATTACAAGCCTTTCTTCAGGCCACTCTTGGCCCAATGATTCCAGGCGTTTAGTATTATAATCACAGTTCGTTAAATTAACGGGGCCTTAGCTCAGCTGGCTAGAGCGCCTGCCTTGCACGCAGGAGGTCATCGGTTCGACTCCGATAGGCTCCACCAAATTTAACAAAGTTTTCCCATCTTCTGATGGGTGGGTAGCTCAGTGGTAGAGCATCTGGCTTTTAACCAGTTGGCCGCGAGTTCGATCCTCGCCCCACCCACCATTTTTTATTACATACCTACCGGGTATGTTTTTTTAATTTTTGATTTAATAACTTAGCGTATTTAACCGGCTCTTTAACGTTGTTTATGTGTATCACTTTGCTATCGGTGCCATAATGAAGCGATACTTTCACATTTCCATAGTTAAAAAAAATACCGCCCATAGTTTTTCTAAAAGTAACCGATTCTAAATGATTTAAAGAATAAGAAGCGGTTTTTTGCAGTATTAATCCTGATTTAATTTCTATTTCATTCGTAGAAATTTCATATGAACGATGATACCAAGCTAAAAAAATCGCCACACTTAATAAAATTTGTGAACCCTCTAAGGCGTTAAATAAAATCATGCTCGCCATAACCGATTCAATTTCATAAAAAGTCACCAGTAAAAAGAAGATATTCCCTAAGAAAAATTGAGATAAAATCACCTTAAAAACTGGTAGAATAAAGGCCTCGCGAACAATAACACTTTGATCTGATTTAATATTTTCCATAATTTTTAAATTGATAATAATCCTCCTTTTAACAAAAGGCAAAAACTGCTTTTTCCCACTAAATTTCAAATTATTCATTAAAAAGTTGTTGCGAATTAACTTTTCGCTCGTTTAAGATACCGCAGACGAAAAAAGAAATATTTTTATAACTTATTAATCATGAAAACCAACATTACTACTTACGGTTTAGTCTTAACGGCTATGGGAGTTTTATTCCATGCCCCCTCTGCCAATGCGCTTTCTTTTATGGAAGGCACTCAATTTTTAGAAGCCAACACCAAAATGGAATGTAACGAGTTAGGGGGAAGTTTTATGGAATGGTATGAAGAAACTTACTGTACCAAAATGCCCGCTGTTACCAGAGCTGATTTTTTACAAAAAATTATGGAGGCAGCCGAAAGTGTAAGCATGCAATGCCGAATGGCCTACAACTACGCTGACGTTGACTGGTCGGCTTCTTATGGAAATGCTTTGCAAGTGGCTTCATGCCGAAACATTGTAGGGGGAAACCCAGATGGCACTTTTAAGCCAGAACAAGAAATTACTTACGCTGAAGCCGCAAAAATTGCCACTCTGGCTTTTGAGCTTCCAATGACGAAAGAAATGCACCCAACTTGGTATGGGGGGTACATTCAAACGTTAAGTCGTTTAGGTGCAGCACCACGTGAAGATATTCAACCAAGTGACGTTCTCACCGTTACTGAAATGCAAATGATGATTAACACGCTTACTGCAGAAGATACTACGACACAAACAGAGATGCCATATATTGGTTTAAACGTTGAACAAGCGCAAACATTAGCGGCTATTTATGGAGTGCCGTTTAGAGTAACCATGATGGACGGGCAACCTTTGCCAGCCACTATGGATTACCGACCTGGCCGAATTAACGCTACGGTTGAAAATGACATTGTGGTTGATTACAACGTTGAAGGCTCAGAAGAAGAAATTATTGAAGTAATGCCTATAACTCCTGATTACGTAGGTTTAAGTGTGGAACAAGCTATGGAACTAGCCGAAACAAACGGGGTTCCATTCAGAGTTACTATGAGAGATGGTGAATTTTTGCCAATCACAATGGATTACCGACCAGGTCGAATCAACGCGAGCGTTGAAGGCGACATTGTAGTTGATTACGAAGTTGAAGGCGGTGAAGAAGAAGTACTTGAAATCATGCCGGTATCTCCTGATTACATTGGGCTGACGGTTGAACAAGCGATGGAATTAGCTGACATCAATGAAATTCCTTTCCGAGTGGTGATGATTGACGGTCAAATGCAACCTACGACTGAAGATTTTAGAATGGGACGAATCAACGCAATCGTTGAAAATAACTTTGTCGTTGATTACGAAGTTGAAGGCGGCGGAGAAGAAATGATGGAAGTGGTTCCTATGGAGCCAGATTTTATTGGCTTAACGGTTGAAGAAGCTATCGAACTCGCTGAAATTAATAATGTCCCTTTCCGGGTCATTGAGAAAGATGGAAGAACACAACCAACGACAAGAGATTTTATTCAAGGACGAATTAACGCTACTACAAAAAATAACGTGGTCGTTAAGTACGAAGTTGAAGGTGGCGCTCAAGCGGCAATTTCAAGCGGTGAAATCATGGTCGTTAACGTCGCACCACAAACCAGAGATTGTATGGGGGTTGGACCAATGGAATGTTTGGTGGTTGATGGCCTAAATTGGTACGATCAAATTGAAGGATTCGAATTTGAAGCCGGTTATAATTACGAACTAAAAATTGAAAGATTTAATAGACCAGAACCAGTTCCAGCTGATGCAGGGGCTTATACCTACAAATTAGTGGAAGTTATTTCTAAAACTAAAGCTCAATAATCTTGTCTGAAATTTAAAACCAAAAGAGTTAAATTTCATATCTCACATTTAAAAAACCTAAGTAGCCACTTAGGTTTTTTTTTGTAAGCTCAGCTTGATGAAACTTTTTGAAAGAACTACCAAATCCGGACTGAGACTGCAGGCTATTTCAATGCCTGGAACCAACGTTGTCACAACCCTTGTGCTCGTTGGTGCGGGCTCACGCTACGAAAGCAAAGAAAACACAGGGCTCTCACATTTTCTAGAACACATGTTCTTTAAAGGCGCTAAGAAGTACAAAACACCAATAGAAGTCAGCGAAGCGGTTGATAGTTTTGGTGGCGAATTTAATGCTTTTACGGGCAAAGAATATGCTGGCTATTATGTAAAATCCGGCAAAGAAAATTTAGATACATCACTTGATGTGTTATCTGATATGTTAATTGAAGCGACTTTTCCGGCACAAGAAATTGAAAAGGAGCGCGGCGTTATTTTGGAAGAAATGGCCATGTATCAAGACGCACCGATGTATCAAATTAGTTGGGATTTTGAGCGCTTAGTCTTTGGTGATCAACCACTCGGATGGGATCAAATTGGGACCGCTGAAGTGATTAAAAACATAACACGTGAAGCTTTTGTAGATTATAAAGAATCTCAATATACCGCCGATAACATGATTATCGTTTGCGCTGGAGCGGTAGATAAAACGACGCTCGATAAAATGGAAAAAATGTTCCCAGTAAGCGACAAACCACGGGGAATTCCACCAACTAAATTTGAGGCAAGTTTTGCGACCGACAAGATCAAACTTCGCGTTAAAAAAACCGAGCAATATCATCTATCTTTTGGCGTCCAAACACCAGCCGAAACCGACCCCTTATTTCCAGCTTTAAAGGTGCTTGGAGTGGCTTTAGGAGGGAATATGAGCTCGCGCATGTTTCAACGGGTACGAGAAACCCAAGGTTTGTGTTACTCAATTAGAACCAATGTGGATGAATATTCTGATACGGGCTTAATGACGACTCGAGCGGGCGTTAAAGTAAGTGAAGTTCTGAAAGCGGTCGAAGCGATCCGTCATGAATATGATGAAATTTCAGAAAAAGGGATTTCACAATTAGAGTGCGAAAAAGCCATTAATTATATTGTTGGGAAAACAGACCTTAGCACCGAAGACACAGAAGACGTAGCCCACGAATATGCTAAAAACGTGCTGCTTTATGGCAGTGTAGAAACTTATGAAGACTGGAAAGAAAAGGTACGAGCCGTAAAACTTGAAGACGTAAACAAACTCGCCAAAGAATTACTCAAACCCGAAAACTTCCGCTTCGCCGGTATTGGGCCAAAATTAGATGAAGACAAACTGAAAGATTTACTTAAATAAATTCCATTTAGCTCCCCATGAAGAAAATCAAATGATCAAACTATGGCCCGACATTTCTTCTGGTTTTTCAATCTCTAATAACTCACAAATCGTTGGAGCGACATCGGCTAAGGTGCCTTCTTTCATTAACGCTGGTTCAGAGCCATCGGCTTTAATAAGCCTAAACGGCACTAAATTTTTAGAATGAGTTGGGCACGGTGTTACCCCATCAGGCATAATCATTTCTTCACAATTTCCATGATCAGCTGTAATAATTAAATCAAAACCTTGGGCCTGAACCACCGGAATCAATCTTTGTAATTCACGATCTAAAGTTTCCACCGCTTTAATAGTGGCTGGAATATCAGCTGAATGACCGACTAAATCTCCATTGGCATAATTATGAACGACTAAGTTTAAATTATCTGATTTGATTCTAGCGATCGTTTTAGTCGTGTGCTCAGCCGCTGACATTTCAGGGGCATCCGCGTAACTTGGTACCTTAGGACTATCGACCAGAATTCGATCTTCTCCTTCAAACAGTTCTTTCTTTTCCCCAGAGAAAAAGAAGGTTACGTGATTTACTTTGTCAGTTTCAGCGACTCTTAATTGATTGCCTCCAGCCTCTGAAACCAGTTGCCCAAGCGTATTTTTAATCGGCTCAGAAGAGAGCGAAAATATAATGTTAGCCCGATCATAATAATTTCCAAAGATTCCAAAATTAGTGGGATCACAAACAAAAGGTCTATCAAATCCTTCAAATTCTTCATCACAAAAAGCGGCCATTATTTGGCGCATACGATCCGTTCTAAAATTAAAACAAATAACGACATCATCTTCTTCAATCTGACCGTTTTTATGTAACAAATGAGGGGGGAAATAATAGTCTGATTTCTTCCCTTCTTTATAAAATTCATCAATCAAAGTTTCCCAATTTTTATCGGTAGCTTCTTTCTTTTTGCTTGTCAAAACATCATAAGCTTCTTTGGTTCGATCCCAATTGGTGTCACGATCCATGCCAAAAAATCGCCCGCCAATCGTCGCCATAGTTCCCACTTCATGTTTTTCAATTTCCGAAAGATAAGTCTTAGCGGTTCGCTCTGGCACATCACGCCCATCTAAAAAGCTGTGCACATAGACTTCTGGTATCTTAAATTTTTTGGCCATTTTGCTCAGGCCAAATAAGTGCGGCAGAAAACTATGAATCCCACCATCACTCGCGAGTCCTAGAAAATGAATCCGTCCTTTCTTTTGCGCTTTAGTAAATAAATCTTTCAAATTTTCTTTCTCAAAAAAAGTACCCGCTTCTATTTCATCATTAATTTTTGTTAAAATATGTTTTACTGGCCGTCCGGCGCCAATTGTTACATGACCAACTTCAGAACCTCCCATTTGAAATTCAGGCAACCCAACACTATGACCATGGGCTTTTAAATGAGATATTTTATCCGCGGGTAAAAGCGAATCTAAAAAGGGCGTTTGGGCAAGTGTCACAGCATTTCCTTTACCCGGTTCGGCTAATCCAAATCCATCTAAAATCACGAGGTATACTTTTTTCATCAATCAAATTGTAATACCCTTTGCTTGAATCAGCTAGAAAAGAAATCGCTAAATACTTTAATAAATGCTAAAATAAGGCGGTAAATATGAAAACAAAAGTTGAAGGCATCTCGATTTTTATCTCTATGGGAACTTCACTTTTAGTTCTTAGTCTGGCTTTTGCGACATTAACTTCCATTGGAAGATCTATAGACCAGGCCTCTAATATACAAAGAAGTACACAGCTCTTTTTTGCTTCAGAATCAGGGGCTGAGGCGGCTTTTTTCCATCATAATTCAAGAGGTTCCGGGGTAAATTTTACGGGCACCCACTCCTCGCAAAGAATCGCTCACCCAAGTATCAACGCGAGCACCAATTGGACTATTGAAGGGCGAACCGACAAGGTTGATAACGCCATTAACAATGATGCCATTTTTGTAGATATACTGAAAGAAGGTCAAACCTATAAAATCCCTTTTAAATGGGATATCTCTACCAACCCAAGTCAACAAGCTCCACAAGTAAGCGCCGCTCGTTACGACGAACCAAACTTTATCAACGATGAATTTGAACTGACCTTTTTTCAAACCCCAGAAGATATTCCAACTTCTGATGCTCTAACTGATTTTGAAGAACGTTATGGCTTTCAAACTGGAGTGTTTGATCCACTTAAAGGTTCTTTCGATTTTGGAGATAGCAGTGCTGATCCTGAAGTTTTAATAGATTGGTCTTTAACCCGAAAAAACAATGTCCAAGGGGTTCAAACCTTTATTCCAACTAACAATGAAGAATGTAGCGGATTTTTAGGCAATGAGGGTTATATATGTGAAAATGATCTCCTTTCAATAAGTTCAGGAGGCATTGTTATTAGGGCCAATGCGGCTATTCCGGGCAGCGTTTTACCAGGAGCCAAGCCAGATTCACTCGACTATTTTTGGACTTGTTTCGCCGCTGGCGGCCCAAATCCACCTGTGAGAATTGGTGAAACTTGTAGCGATTACCAGTTAACTATTCGCCCACTATTAAAATTAAGTGACACGGTTACCGGAAATAAAGTTCCTGGTATTCCATTTCAGCTTAAATTAGATGTTGATGGCAGCACGCCAACACATTTCCCACTTAATACTTATACCGTTGTTTCAGATGTAAATCAGGAAGATTTCTCACAACGAATTGAAATAGAAGTTCCTGAAAGAACCTCTATTGGGGCTTTTGATTATGTGATCTTCGATTAAAGAATTACTTAACTAATTCTTGTACCAACGTCTTCACCACAAACAACTTTTGAAATATTGCCGGGTTCCATAAGTTTAAAAACCACAATAGGCATTTTATTATCACGACACTGCGCAATTGCCGTACCGTCCATAACTTTCAAGTTTTTTTCTAAAACTTCATCAAAGGTAACCGATTTATATCGAGTCGCGTTTGGGTTTATTCGTGGATCTGAATCATAAACACCGTCAACATTGGTCGCTTTTAAAAGCACATCACACTCCAGTTCTAAAGATCTTAAAGCCGCCGCTGAATCAGTTGTAAAATAAGGATTCCCTGTTCCTGCCGCACAAATAACAATTCTATTTTTTTCTAGGTGACGTTCAGCTCGTCGTCGAATATAACTTTCAGAAACCGATGGAATATCTAAAGCCGAACAAACGCGCGTATAAATACCCCGCTTTTCTAAATGCGCTTGCAACGCAACCGAGTTCATTACTGTTCCCAGCATTCCAATATAATCTGATGGCACTCGATCAATTCCTGAGTCGCCATTATCACTCCCTCTCCAAATATTTCCCGCTCCAATCACAATGGCAATTTCAACGCCCATTTTGTGCACTGCTTCTACTTCCGAACAAATTTGGTCTAGAATTCCATAATCGATTCCAAACTCTTTATCGCCCAGTAAAGCCTCTCCAGAAAGTTTTAGTAGGATGCGTTTGTATTGTGGTTTCATCGCCGGCGAGTTTAAGTTAAAGCTACATTTGAGGCAACTCATAAGCCGTCAAATCTGCCTCATTAAATTTAGTCTTTAAAACTTAAGATTTTTAAGGTTTGCTGCCCTAAAGAAAAATTAAAGACCTCGCTTGGAGAATCATCAATTAAATCACCATCAATTTGTAATGGGGTTAAATTCTTTCCTTTAATAGTAATAGACTTGGTTTCAAAGACTTCAGGCTTTGGTGTTTTGCCAAAAAAAAGTAAAAAGAAAATGGCTTTAATGAGCTTCAACCAATCAGTCCCAAAACTTAAAAACATCACGCAGAATTTTTTATCCGTCACTTTTGGCGCTTCCATAAAACCACCAATAAATTCGCCCGGTGCAACTAAAATACTATGCGCTTCAATGGTTTTTTCGGTGTCGTTAAACGAGACATCAAAGGATTTATTTTTAAATCCAGGCGCAGAAACGATGAGTTTCAAAACGTAACTCAGTTTCCCAAATAATTTTTTAAACCACGGTAAATCATTTATTTCAGCTAAAGCCGAAATATTACCGATCGAAGCCGCCACCATAAAAACTTCATCACAAAAAATTCCATACCGGTAAACTTTAAATTTTTCTGGTTTAATAGCGTTCAAAATCGAATCCGTTTCTGTTGGTAGTCCTAATGCGTCACGCATTAAGTTTCCCGTTCCGTAAGGAATAAAAACCACTTTAAAAGATTCCACTAATTTTTCATGGTACAGATAGTTAACCCCAGAACGCAGTGTCCCATCTCCACCCACGAGCACTAGCGTATCAAACTTACCAACGTTTAACTTAGACTTTAACAAATCATTAAAATTTTCATTTTCGGGGTCAAAATCATAACGCTCATATACCGTTTTAGCTTTAAAAAAATCGTCCAATACAGGTCTTAAATCTTGTTTTAAAGCCTCGCTCGCAGCGGTATTATAAATAGCAGCAATTTTCATCAGCTTTAATTCTAAGCAATACGAAAAAAAACACAGTTTTTTAAAGCTTTAATTATCGCCTTTCGAAGGTTGTGTTTTGAAACCTTTTAGTCTAGGGTGCAAATCCATTTAAAAACTACCATGACTCTCACCTTCAAAGACCTAGGCCTTTCACAATCTGTACTCGACGCCATTACCAAAAAAGGCTTTGAAGAACCGACCGAAATTCAAGCTAAAACGATCCCGCTTTTACTCGAATCAAAACAAGATGTAGTCGCTCAAGCGCAAACTGGAACGGGTAAAACCGCCACCTTTGGTCTTGTTTTTACCGATCGATTAATTCCTGGTAAATCTAAATCACCTCAGGCGATTGTTCTGGCTCCAACACGTGAACTAGCGGTGCAAGTAGCCGAAGAAATTAATTCACTTAAAGGCGATAAACCCTTAAAAGTGGTTCCGATTTACGGAGGTCAGTCATGGAGTCTTCAGCAAAAACACTTACGCGGTGGAGTAGACATTGTAGTAGGAACCCCTGGCCGAATACAAGAACATTTAGATAGAGGCACTTTAAAACTAGATGAAATTGAATATTTCGTACTCGATGAAGCCGATGAAATGCTAAACATGGGATTTGTTGAAGATATTGAAAAAATTCTTGAACACGTAAACCCAGACCGTCAGGTATTATTATTCTCAGCCACAATGCCGAGCCGAATTGCCAATTTGGCAAAAAAATACATGCGAAATGCGGTCACTATAAAAACCGAAAAAGATCGTATCGCCAATAACTCAGTCGATCAGATTTATTTTGAAGTACTTCAACGTGATAAATTTGAAGCTTTGTGTCGAATTATCGATATGGAAGAAGAATTCTATGGAATAATTTTCTGCCGAACCAAGGTCGAATGTGATCAAGTGAGCAAACAGCTCAGTGATCGTGGTTACCGTGCCGCTTCAATGCACGGGGATGTTTCTCAAGATCAACGAGAACGCATTTTGCGCAGCTTTAAAAAGCAAGACACCGAAGTCTTAGTGGCCACCGATGTGGCCGCTCGTGGGATTGATGTAAATAACTTAACGCACGTAATCAATTACAGTCTTCCGCAAAACTCTGAAAGTTACGTTCACCGAATCGGACGGACGGGACGAGCCGGAAAAGACGGAAAAGCGATCACGCTTATTACACCTGCCGAATTTAGAAAACTACGCAGTTTTGAATACGCCGCTAAAGCTGAAATCACTAAACAAGTGATTCCAAATAGTCAGGCGATGGTAAAACTGAAAAAACAAAAACTATTGAAAGAGTTAGAAAGTATTGCCGTTGATCAAGAAGGACTCTCGGCTTACGAAGATTTAGCGATGGAGTTGTTTGAAGACAAAAACCCGCTCGTAATTATTGCCTCATTACTCAAACATAGTTTTTCAAAACAGTTAGACGAAAACGCTTATTCAAGAATTGAAGAAACTTCAAAAGGTCGCAACACTCCTGCAGGCGGTCGGGCTAACACCCGATCAAGTTCAGGCGAACCAGCCGCGTTTGGAACGACTCGTTTATTTCTCACTACAGGAAGAAAAGATGGAGCCAATCCAGGCAAAATTTTGCATATGATTGATACCGAGTTCGGCGTACCTGGTGACAATGTGGGTCGAATCGATATTATGGACTCTTATTCCTTTATTTCGGTGCCAATGCGAGAAGCCGAAATGATTTTAGATGCGTTTAATCAAATTAAAAAAGAAGGTGGTTTCGCCACCGTGCGGGTTGAACGTGCCAGTGAAGATAAAAACGCCGACCGTTACCCTCAAAACAAAGGGAAAGGATCCGCCAGTCGTGGGGGCTATAAAGGCTCTAAACGAGAAGGAAATAAATCTTTTTCGAAATCAAAACCACGCGATTAAAACCGCACCCTTAATTCCAACCGTTTACAAAATATTAGCTCGTAAAAATTAGAAAAAAAGGGTTGGTTTTTGTAGACTGTTTTTATGACGGCAAAAAACACTGGCATCTGGGATGAATTTACGAATCAATATGCGTTAAGTAAGACGTTAAGGTTCGAGCTAAAGCCGGTTGGATATACGCAAAATATGCTTGAAGAAGCAAAAGTTTTCGAAAAAGATGAAACCATTCAAAAAAAATACGAAGCCACTAAGCCTTACTTTGATAGATTGCACCGAGAGTTTGTAAGAGAAGCTTTAGAAAATGAGGCATTATCAGGATTAAATGAATACTTAGAAATTTTCAAAAAATGGAAAGCGGATAAAAAAGCCAATGAAAAAGAGCTTCAAACTAAAGAAAAAGAATTGAGAAAAGAAGTCGTAGAATTTTTCGATGCCCAAGCGAAAATTTGGGCATTTGAATATTCACCTCTAGGAATAAAAAAAAACAGCGTAGGAATTTTATTTGAAGAGGATATTTTTAAAATTCTCAAAGCACGTTACGGTAATGAGAAAGAAAGCATTATAATAGACGAAAGCACAGAAAAACTCATTTCTGTTTTTGACTCATGGAAGGGGTTTACAGGATATTTTGGGAAATTCTTTAAAACACGAGAAAATTTTTACAAAGACGACGGAACTTCCACCGCACTGGCTACACGAATTATTGACCAAAATCTCAAGCGATTTTGCGATAATATTTTAATTTTTGAGAATGTGAGAGAAAAAATGGATTTTTCCGAAGTAGAAGCAAATTTTGGAAAGCCACTTTCAGAACTTTTCTCTATTGATTTTTACAATACCTGTTTTCTCCAAGATGGAATTGATTTTTACAACAAAATTTTAGGGGGAGAAACCAAAGAAAATGGTGAAAAATTGAAAGGATTAAACGAATACATTAATAAATATCGACAAGATCATAAAGGGGATAAACCACTATTTTTCAAAACACTTGATAAACAAATTCTAAGCGAAAAGGAGAGCTTTATTGTTGATGAAATTATCGAAGAAACGCTTTTAGAGAATCTGCAAAATTTTTATGAAAGTGCCGAAAGAAAAACCAAATTACTCAAAGAACTTTTTAAAGATTTTATACAAAACCAAGAAAAGTACGACCTTTCACAGATCTATCTTTCCAAAGAATCACTCAACACAATTGCCCATAAATGGACGAATGAAACTGTAATTTTTGAAGAATCACTCTATGAAGTGCTCAAAAAAGAAAAAATTGTTTCTACTTCTGCTAAAAAAAAAGAAGGCGGATATTCATTCCCAGATTTTATTGCCCTTTCTGTTATCCAAGAGGCTCTTACAAAAATTTCAGCAGCCAATTTTTGGAAAGAGCGATACTACGAACTGGCTGGCTTCCCCGAAATGCCCCATTGGGAACAGTTTTTAGAAATGTTCTATTTTGAATTTTCGTCACTTTTTGAACGAAAAGTCACAAATACAGAAAAAAGAGAAGGGTCTAAAGTTGGATATGATTTTTTTAAAAAAGATTTTAAAAATCTGCTTCAAAATTTAACGCCTGATCACCTTTCATCAGAAGATAAAGCCGTTATCAAAAACTTTGCCGACTGTGTTTTGACGATTTACCAAATGGCAAAATATTTTGCGGTAGTAAAAAAAAGAGCTTGGAATATGGATTATGAGCTTGGTATTTTTTACACAGATCCAGAAAACGGATATTTGCTATTTTACGAAAATGCCTACGAAGAAATCGTTCAGAGCTACAACAAACTCCGAAATTATTTGACTAGAAAGCCATACAGTGAGGAAAAATGGAAATTAAATTTTGAGAATCCAACCTTGGCAGACGGATGGGACAAAAACAAAGAGTCTGATAATTCTGCCGTTATTTTACGAAAAGATGGAAAATACTTTCTAGGTCTAATGAGCCGCGGAAACAACAAAATTTTTGATGACCGAAATAAAGAGAAATTTTCTCAAAATATCCAACAGGGGAATTATGAAAAAGTAGTGTATAAATTCTTCCCAGATCAAGCCAAAATGTTTCCCAAAGTTTGTTTTTCTGCGAAAGGACTTGAGTTTTTTCAACCATCAGAGGAAATCTGGAATATTTATAAAAACGCCGAGTTTAAAAAAGGAGACACTTTTTCGGTTCAGAGTATGCAAAAAATGATTGATTTTTATAAGGTGTGTTTAAATGAATACGAAGGCTGGAAAGGATACGATTTTAAACATTTAAAATCAACTAAGGACTATAAAGAAAATATTGGAGAATTTTTTCGAGACACAGCAGAGGATGGCTACAAAATAACCTTTCAAAATATTTCTGAATCCTACGTCGACAAGAAAAACGAAAACGGAGAACTCTATCTCTTCCAAATCAAAAACAAGGACTGGAACGAAGGATCAAATGGTGCAAAGAATTTACACACGATTTACTTTGAGTCACTTTTTTCCGTGGATAATATCTCTCAAAATTTCCCGATAAAACTCAACGGTCAAGCAGAAATTTTTTATCGTCCAAAGACGGAAAAAGAAAAATTAGGAACGAAAAAAGATAAATCTGGAAAAGAAGTGGTAAACCATAAACGATATAACGAAAACAAAATCTTTTTTCATGTTCCGCTGACTTTGAATAGAACCAAGCCAGATATGAGTTCAAAACAATTTAATGCTAAAGTAAATAATTTTCTCGCAAATAATCCTGATGTAAATGTTATTGGAGTAGATCGTGGAGAAAAGCATTTGGCGTATTATTCGGTTATCAGTCAAAAAAGCGAAATTTTGGACAGTGGAACGCTCAATGAAATAAATGGTGTGGATTATTCTCAAAAACTAGAAGAAAAAGCCAAAAACAGAGAACAGGCTCGAAAAGATTGGCAAACAGTAGAGGGAATAAAAGACTTAAAAAAAGGTTACATATCGCAAGTAGTGCGCAAATTAGCCGATTTAGCGATTGAACATAACGCTATTATTGTGTTTGAAGATCTCAATATGCGATTTAAACAGATTCGAGGGGGAATTGAAAAATCCGTGTACCAACAACTCGAAAAGGCGCTGATTGATAAACTAAGTTTTTTAGTGAAAAAAGGGGAAAAAAATCCAGAGGAAGTAGGGCATCTTTTAAGTGCCTATCAGCTTTCTGCTCCGTTTACTACTTTCAAAGACATGGGGAAACAAACCGGTATTGTTTTTTACACGCAAGCCGCTTATACTTCCAAAATTGATCCGATAACAGGTTGGCGACCACATTTATATTTGAAATATAAGTCTTCAAAAAAAGATGGTCCACTAGCTACAAAAGAAGATATTCTTAATTTTTCAAAAATTGAGTTTGTGAATGGACGTTTTGAATTTAATTACGATATCAAAAAGTTTCAGCCTAATAACAAAGAATACTCTGAAAAAACCGTTTGGACGGTTTGCTCTAGTGTAGAGAGATTTCGATGGAATAGGCATTTAAATAACCAGAAAGGTGGATATGAACATTACCAGGACCTAACCGATAATTTTAAAGCGCTCTTTGAAGAAAATGAAATAGACTTTGAAAGTGGCGATATTCTAGGAAAAATTGAGGTGTTAGAACCGAAAGGAAATGAGAAATTTTTTAAGAATTTTATTTTCTTTTTTAATCTCATCTGCCAAATTAGAAACACAAATGATCAAGCTAAAAATTTAGATCAACAAGACTTTATCCTTTCACCGGTTCAACCTTTTTTTGATAGTAGAATTCCTGAAAAATTTGGCGACAATCTTCCTGAAAATGGGGACGATAACGGTGCTTACAATATTGCACGTAAAGGCATAGTGATTTTGAATAAAATTTCCAATCACTCGCAAACTGACCCAAAATTTAAAAAGTACCCCGAATTATTTGTTAGCAATATTGAATGGGATAATTTTATAAAAACAGAGTCCTAAAAAGTATCTAAAATTATTTAGAACTCGTAAAAACATAAAAAATCTGCTATAATAGATAGATTTTTTAATAATGGAACCCTACCTAATCATCACCGAACTGAACGATTTTGTGTTCTGCCCAAAATCAATTTACTTTCATCATTTGTATGGCCGCTACCATGCAGGGCTTTATAAAGAAAAACCCCAAATAATCGGCACACTTAACCATGAGCGCATTGATAAGCAAAGCTACTCCACCGAAAAACGCTATCTCCAAGGGATAGAAATATACAGCCAAACTTATGGTTTATGCGGAAAAATTGATTTATACGACGCGCAAACTAAAACGCTGATTGAACGCAAAACGCAGGTTAAAACTATTTACCAAGGCTATAAATACCAATTATGGGCCCAGTATTTTTGTTTAACCGAAATGGGTCATGAAGTTAAAAAACTAGTGCTTCGATCTTTAAACGACAACAAAAATTACGCCTTGCTGCCGCCTAGCCCAGCAGAGATAAAAGAGTTTGAAACCCATCTAAAAAAAATTCGCCAGTTTAACCCTAACGACCCCAGTTTTACCCAAAACCCAGAAAAATGCCGACGTTGTATTTACGCGCCTTTGTGTGATTCAAACGCGGCTCATTAATTTTTTAATTTTAAAAACATGCTTTCTTTACCCGACTACCGTGAAAAACAAATTCTGTTTATAGAAAGTTATGAAGTGAAAGAATTGTCGTTTTTAAACCAAAACCTAACACTTAAACAAGACGGAAAAATTAAACAACAAGTCCCGTTTCATAAAATTTTCGCTATTTTCGTGGTGGGGAATTGCACCTTAAGCAGCGTATTTATAAAAAGATGTCACCAGTATGGCGTCATGCTCATTTTAACCGAAAAAACACTCGCGGTATACGCGCAAATAGGCGGCGAAACCGAGGGCAACTTTTTATTACGAGAAAAACAATACCAAGCCCGCTATGCCTTTAAAGCCGCGCAAACTATTGTGGCTAACAAAATTTATAATCAACATCAATTAATCAAAAAAGTACGCCCCCAAACAGCAGACCTTAAACAGGCTTGCGCTCAAATAAAAACGGGTTTGAAAAAAGTGGCTGAATCACAAGACGAAGCCAGTTTGCGAGGCTTAGAAGGGAATGCCGCTAAAGTGTTTTTTTCGGCTTACTTTAAAGACCTTAACTGGCAGGGGCGCAAACCACGCACCAAATATGATGAAATCAATGTGTTACTCGATATTGGCTACACTTTTTTATTCTATTTTATAGACGCGCATTTACGTTTATATGGTTTTGATCGGTATAAAGGGGTTTACCATACTGAGTTTTATCAGCGGCAATCGCTCACCTGTGATTTAGTGGAACCGTTTCGCTGTTTGATTGATCAAGCGATTTTGAAAGCCTTTAACTTAAAACAATTCGACCGCGAAGATTTTGAGATCAAAAAACAACAATATCACCTCAAAAAAGATGCCATCTTAAAATACAACAAGCTATTTTTACAGGCGATCATGAGTGAAAAAGAAGCCATTTTTGTATACATTCAACAATTTTACCGCAATCAAATGAAAAACGAATCTCATTTTCCAGAATTTAAACGATGATTTTAGTTGCCTACGATATCGCTAATGACAAAGTCCGGACTCGGTTTTCGAAGTTTTTGGCAAAATTTGGACACCGACTGCAGTACTCGGTGTTTCAAATCAAACACAGTGAAAAAATTTTAAATAATATCACGACCGAAATTGAACACCGATACCGCAAGGAGTTTTGTGGTGCCGACAGCGTAATGATTTTTCGTATTCCCGAACACGCCGAAACAAAAACCATCAAATTTGGGTATGCAAAAGATATGGACAGCGATATACTATTTCTGTAGTTCTTTTCGGCCTCATTTTTCCCAGTAAAACCATTTTTTAATTAAAACGGTAGAAGTTACTGTGGGCCTATTATTTGAGAAATGTGTAAACCTCGGTCTTAATTTTTTGAAAATCCTATGAATAAGCCAAAAAGTCGTCATCAATGTTTTTTGAGATTTGTATCTTTTCGGCTTATTCTAGCCATTTTGGCTCTCAAATAGACCTATTAAATTTCTACTTTTGTAGATCTCATATCGTATCGCCGCCCCTCGAGTTCTCAAATAGACCTATTAAATTTCTACTTTTGTAGATGAGATTGGGGGTAAGCGA
>JAACPJ010000020.1 GCA_009995455.1 bacterium | reverse complement strand
CTTCGCCATAAACCACGACCTGTACGTGACGGGAGAAAAGCGTGCCTGAGCGCATTTTCATAGATACGGGATTCGTAATCGCGCTAATCAACGAGCGCGACCGTTATCACGAACAGGCGCGCACATTAGCCGATCAGTACGATGGTCAGCCAATGTTGATTACGGACGCTGTTTTTCTCGAAATCGGAAATGCTCTCGCGCGTGGATTTAAAGCAGAAGCGAGTGAGATCATCGCCAACTTCCTGGCCTCAGACGAAGTAAAAGTTGTAAGACTTTCACCGAAGTTATTTGATGAAGCCTTTGCCTTATATAAAAAGTATCATGACAAGGAATGGGGTTTGGTGGATTGTGTCTCGTTTGTCGTCATGCGGCAGGAGAAAATCTCGCAGGCGTTAGCGTTCGACCAACACTTCGCGCAAGCAGGGTTTGAAGCGTTGATGAAGGTGTAACATGAAATTCCATTACTATCCTGAAACCGACTCCCTTTACATTGATCTTTCCGATAAAACCAGCGTCAATTCACAGGAAGTCGCGCCTGGCGTCGTGCTGGACTTCGATGACATAGGCAACCTCGTCGGCATTGACATTGACCGAGCCAGCAAGATCGTCAATCTCACGCGGCTAGAAGCAGATTCATTGCCACTTGCAGATTTCAGTATTGCAGGTTTGAGAGCGTAGCCAAAATTAGTGGTTGTATGATTGAGATAGAGGTGTACCATGACCATGACCGACTACCAGACACCAAGCGCCAAAAACGTCAATGGGGTTCGCAAACTTTTTGAGTTTTACGAAAAAGGACAAGTCAGCGAATTTACTGCGCGAGTATTGAATGCCGCGTTTGAGTTTGAGGCCAGTAAAATTGCTCTTGATTGGCAAATCGCAAAAAAGAAGCTGGTTGAATACGAAAAGATACACAACAAGTCAACCGTTGAATGGGCGTTGCTTTCGCAAACGGCAGGCGAACTACGAAATCGGTTGGAATATCTTTCAGGTCCCCTGGATGAAGACATTGAAAAGTTGACGAAGCACGCAAAAAGAGATTTCAATAAAGCGAACAATAAATTTCTTTCGCTAAATCTTGAAATGGATAAACGGTTGGCCGAAATGAAGGATTTTAGCGAAAAGCGAAGAGTCGCATAAAAGAATGATCGGATAAGGCAATGGATATTTCGGGGTTGGTTTAATGGTAACCGCCCTCACCGAACTCTTCCAACAATCCCGCACCGCCGACACCCCCATCATGGTTGAACGCATCGTAGACGACATCAACGACATCGTGAGACAAATCCGCTTCCCCGATTGGCAGTCCACGGAAGGCGGGAAGAGAGAAGTCCGCAAGGATCGAGCGATTACGCAGGGAGCCGCGTTGGGTAAATAGGCTGTATAATTAATATCGAGGTGTTTTATGAGCATTTACCTGCA